>NZ_JHXH01000001.1 GCF_000621805.1 Ruminococcus sp. FC2018
TCGGCTATGAGATCTTCTTGGACTTCCTTTTTTAGCTTTGTAGGACGGCCTGTCGACTTGCGTCCTCGGCGCTCAACATAAAAACCTTCTTTGCCTTCTTCAAGATAGATGCGCTCCCAGTCTGAGACTCTATTATGATTACTCACATCGAATTCCCGTGCTGCTTCCCTGTGGCTCAACTTTTCTTTGTGCATCGTTTCAACAACCTTGATTTTGAATTCCGGTGTGTATCGCTTATTTGGTTTTCCTTTAGGCATAAAAATGCCCCCTTTCGTTAGATTTCTAATTGGTATATTTTTATTATACCACATTGTCTAACAAAAGGGGAGCATTTCACATCTGCCTCAGCGGTCTGTGTTTTTATCATCCGTAAATGCTTTCCTGGAGTTCTTTGGTGTACTTTTCGTAATCTATACCAAGTACCATCATTCCGTCGATGACCATGTTTTCAAATGATCCTGTGTTTGGAATGGACTGCTGTACACGCTCGTATCCGAGATAATCCGACGCCTTGAGTACCATCCAGAATACCTCGCTCTTTTCAAGGTTGGTGGTTATGCTTGGCAGTACTTTTTCAAGGAAATCGTTAAGCTCGGAAAGACTCAGAGCCTTTGCCTTTTTGAATACCTGCTCCATTACATTACGCTGTCTCTGGGTACGCTGGAAGTCGCTGTCTATCTTTCTGATACGTGCGTATGCAAGTGCCTGTGCACCGTCAAGATTGTACTTGCCGGGTTTGGTGATAGCTTCTTTTCCGCTATCCTTTGCGCCTGCGTTGATAGACGGTATTTCCGCTTCCTTAACGTTAACCTCAACTCCGCCGAGAGTGTCTATGATCTCACGGAATGAGCCGAAGTTGATCATTGCATATTTGTCTACCTCTACACCAAAGTTAGCCTGTATGGTCTTCATAAGAAGCGGCGGTCCGCCAAAGGCATATGCAGCGTTGAGCCTTTGTGGTCCGATATCGGGGATATTTACCCATGTGTCACGCAGGAATGAGGTCATAATGACCTTTTTGGTCTTCTTGTTAAGCGACATAAGGATCATGGTATCGGAACGACCACGGTCGTTTTCTCCACGGGAGTCTGAGCCAATAAGCAGTACGTTGATAACGTCCTTGTCGCTCTTTATTTCCTTGGCGTTCTTTTCAAGGTTAGCTCTCAGGGCATCATCAAGGGATTTTTTCTTGTCCTCCGGAGATTCCGACATGGTTCCGTCGCCGATCTCAGCAGGAATCGAATCGTAAACCTCATACTCGGAATCGTTTTTGAAATCCATCATGTTGATATATCTGTAAATTATCGCTACAAGGATACCGATAACCAGCAGAAGCACAGCAATTATGATCGCTGCAATAACAATGCCCTTCTTTTTCTTGGACCAGCCCTTTTTCTTTGCCTTTGCACCTGCGGCAGCTTCGGGTCGCCTTCTGACATTTTCTCCGCTGCGGTCATTGTCGGGTCTGCGCCTTGGGCGTTCTCTCACGCTTTCATCGTCGGGTCTGCGCCTTGGACGCTCTCTCACGCTTTCGTCGTCAGGTCTGCGTCTTGGACGCTCTCTCACGCTTTCATCGTCGGGTCTGCGCCTTGGGCGTTCTCTCACGCTTTCATCGTCGGCTCTGCGCCTTGGGCGTTCTCTCACGCTTTCGTCGTCAGGTCTGCGCCTTGGACGCTCATCATCAGCCCCCCGGTGTCTTTCACCCTGAGGACGAGGCCTTCTGCGCACAGGACGCTCACCTTCACTGCCGGGGCGGACAGGGCGTGGCTGCTGATCTTGTGTTCCGGAATTGCTGTCAGTTGTATTGTGTTCCATGTTTATGTTCTCATCTTTGTTATCCATTGAAACCAATGCGCCTCCTTGTTTGTTTTAAGAGCTTTAAAGCCTCTTTTTTTCCCTTCTTTTCTTGATATCTGTTTTCAAATTATTATTATAGCACATTTTTAACGGAAAATCAATCATAAATAAAGCTTTTTTGAAAAATGATAAAACATGGTCTGTAATGATTTTTAGGCAATACTAAAAATTTTTTAAAAAATGTTGAATTTTTTTGTAATATATGCTATAATAAATTAAGTATACAGCGGTGATCGGAGGATTGTTATTATGAATACTGACACGATCTTCAATAATATAGTAAATGCTCTGATGACGGATTACACAAGGGTGTATTATGTAAATGCCGTAACAGGGGAGTATCGGTGGTACTCTGCCGATGCGGTGTCCCATTCTTTGCAGTTTGAGCAGACCGGAAGCGACTTTTTCAATGACGTGATAAAAGATGCCCAGCAGGTGGTATACCAGGAGGATAGACATATCTTTACTCAGGATCTGCAAAAGGACAGGCTGTTTGAGCAGATCAGAAATGGCACCATACACAACATCACTTACCGCATAATGATTGATGGTAAGCCGGTGTATCATTCTCTGCGCCTTATAAAAAGCATGGCGGATGAGGATCATTTTATCCTTGGAGTGCAGAATATCGACAAGCAGATGCATGGATGTCAGGAGCGTGAAAAGAACGAGGCTGAAATAGAAAGGATCGACCATATAGCCGCAAGCCTTGCAGATCACTACGACACCTTGTATTACGTAGATATGGATACGGGAGAATATTTTGAGTATTCCTCTTCGGAGCTTTACAAGAGTCTGAACATACCCACAAGAGGCGATGATTTCTTTGCCCAGAGCAGAAAGAATATCAGAAGACTTGCACATCAGGACGATATTGATCGTGTAACAAAGTTTTTCTATAAGGATGCGATGCTGAAAAATCTCAGCAATAAAAGCTCGGTATTATTGACATACCGAATAATGATAAACGGGGAAGCTGTGTATTTCCGATTTTCACAGATCTGGGCAAGTGACAGGAAGCACGTTATCGTTTGTGTGGAAAACATTGACCATGAGATAAAAAAGGAACAGCATCTCAGAGAGACGCATAAAAAGACTGTAACATACGAGAAGATCGCTGAGAGTCTTGCTTCAAACTATGATGTTATTTACTATGTCGATTCTTCAGACGGAAAATACGCAGAGTTAAAAACAAATTCCAAATATGGTAACCTTGCTGTGCAGGAGGAAGGCATAGACTTTTTTGAGGACGCAAAGCGCAATGCTGCGCAGATAGTTCACCCTGATGATAAGGAAAGGATACAGAATGTACTTAAAAGGGATTACCTTATATCCGTTCTTGAGGACAAAAAGCATTACAGCACCAAATACCGCATTGTGACGGATAACGTGACACACTTTATGAAGCTTACCGTAATGTGGTCAAGCGACAGGCTGAATTTTATTATCGGTGTTGAGAATAGTGATGAAGAGGTCAGAAAGGAAAAGGAGCAGGTCAAGGCACTGGGCATTGCAAATGCCATGGCAAGGCGTGATGAGCTTACAGGCGTTAAGAACAAAATGGCTTACAGCGAGCTGGAAAGCATGGTGCAAAAGCGTATCGACAGTGCTGATGAGGATCTGTCTTTTGCGGTCGTGGTATGCGATATAAATAATCTGAAACTGATCAACGATACCCATGGGCATAGGGCAGGGGATGAGTATATCTGCGCTGCCTGCCGTCTTGTGTGCGATACATTTACCCACAGCAAGGTGTTCCGTGTGGGCGGCGATGAGTTTGTCGCTTTTCTGGGAAGCGGAGATTACGATCGCAGACATGAGCTTTTTGACACTATTCGTGAGACCGTCCGGTCAAATGCCGTAAGCGGAGAAGGACCCATCGTTGCTGTGGGCAAGTCTGATTACATAGCAGGCAAGGACAAAAGCCTGAGTGATGTTTTCGAGCGTGCAGACAATGATATGTATGAGGAAAAAAACAGGCTGAAACAGCTTGAAGCATCGGGGGGGAAGGCACCTGAAAAGCGCCGTATGAATATTGCCATAACTGCTGAACGAAGGCAGAAACTGGAGGCGTTGTTCCAGGCATTTTCCACTGTGGCAGAGGGTTCGTACGTGTATCTTTGTGATATGAAATATGATTTTTCCATATGGTCAAAGACCGCTGTTGAAACATTTGGGCTTCCTTCACAATATATGTACGGCGCAGGCAGTATCTGGGAAGAGCACATACATCCGGAGGACCGTGAAACATACCGCATGGGTATCAACGACATTTTCACAGGAAACTCATCAGGTCACGATATGCAGTACAGAGCAAGAAAACTCACAGGTGAGTATGATGTGTGTACCTGTAAGGGTGTCGTTCTCAGAGATGAAAACGGCGAGCCGAATTATTTTGGCGGAGCTATCAGAAACCACGGACTTCACGGACACGTGGATTCCCTTACAGGATTGCGCAATCAGTACGGATTCTTTGAGGATCTCCAGGCAAATATGGCAAACAACCGCAATATGTGTATATGCCTTGTGGGAATCAGCAAGTTCTCGGAAATAAACGAGGTATACGGCTACCATTTCGGAAATATGGTGCTTCAGAAATTCGGAAGATATCTTTTTGAGCACGTGGGAAACCAGGGCAGTGCATATCGTCTTGACGGAACAAAATTCGTTGTGCTCAGCACATCTCAGAGCATAAACGATATGAAGCAGCGTTATGAAGATCTGCGACAATACTATCGTGAGAAATTCAAGATCGATGGCAAAAAACTGGTGCTTGAGCTGAATGCGGGAATGATAAATGTTGACAGCTTTGATATTGATAACCAGACTATCTACGCCTGTCTTAATTTCGCTTACAGCGAATCCAAGATAATATATCACGGTGATGCTGTAGAATTTACAGGCGGTCAGACGAATGAGAACAGACACCGCATAGAACAGCTCCATACTATCCGTGCCTCTATCACTCAGGACTATAAAGGCTTCTATATAGTCTATCAGCCTGTAGTGGATGCGTTTACAAACAAGCTGATCGGCGGAGAAGCTTTGTTAAGGTGGAAAAGCGACAAATACGGAGTAGTCCCCCCGGACAGCTTTATACCCGTGCTTGAAAGGGACCCGCTGTTTTGTGTTCTGGGCGAATGGATACTTAAAACTTCGCTTATTGACGCAAAGAAGATGCGTGAGCAAGACCCGGACTTTGTGGTCCATGTCAATCTTTCCTATTCACAGCTGGAAAAACCGGACTTTGTGGATATGGTCATCCGAACATTGCAGGAGGCAGATTATCCTGCGCAGAACCTATGCCTTGAAGTAACGGAAAGATGCAGACTGCTTGATATCGAGCTTTTGAAAAACGTTATCGTAAATCTGCGTGGTATGGGAGTAAAGATAGCTCTTGACGACTTCGGAACGGGATTCTCTTCGGTAAGCCTCTTGAAAGAGCTGAGCTTTGATATTATAAAGATCGACAGGAGCTTTATACAGAATATAGATAAGGAAGATATGGGGCGCAGGCTTATCGAGAAATTTACAAATCTTGCTTCTCTCTTCGGAGCAAGCGTGTGCGTCGAGGGCGTTGAGACAAAGGAAATGATAGAGATACTCCGAAATTATCCGGTGCAGAGCCTGCAAGGGTATTTCTATTCAAAACCCCTGCCATTTGAACAGTTCAAAGCGTGGGATCACGAAGAATGAACCGATTGACCGCAGTTATCATGCTGCGGTCTTTTTTTCGCTAAAAAACACTTGCAATGTATCTTGAAATGTGGTATAATAATGCCTGTAATGCAGATATAGTATAGCGGTCATTACTCCAGTTTCCCAAACTGGTGATGCGGGTTCGACTCCCGTTATCTGCTTAAAAACAAAGCCTGTAAACACGTTGTTTGCGGGCTTTTTCTCATGCCAAAAACGGCACTTGGTCTTTATTTGGTCTTTGTTTTGAAATATGATGCGTTCTACGCCCCAAGCGCCTTGGCGATAGCGTTTGAAAAGCTCCTTTATCTGCAAAGATAC
Organism: Ruminococcus sp. FC2018; assembly: GCF_000621805.1. Lineage (GTDB taxonomy): Bacteria > Bacillota > Clostridia > Oscillospirales > Ruminococcaceae > Hominimerdicola. The sequence continues at coordinate 5,875 of NZ_JHXH01000001.1, forward strand.
ACCAATAAACTGATTACTATAACAAGAAATCTCCCTGTGCATTTATTTGCACAAGGAGATCTTTGTTTAGAATTATTTTGCAAACAACGCCTTTATGCAGCAGTTGCCGGGTGCAAAATCGGTCTTTTTCATCGCCTCTATGTCGCTGCTCGTCAGGTAGTCCTTCCACGCACCGCTGTCGCTGTCTACAAATGACTGGACTTTATCCGTCTTTATAGCCCTATTTATGTCGCTGTCGGTCATATCCTTCCACTTGCCGTCTGCGAACACAAACGACTGACCTTTCTCAATGGATGTTTTATAGCTGGCTACAGCGAATCCGATAGTTTCGCCCTCGACAGGCGCACCCTTTGAGTAGGTGATAACTACTGCGAAATCCCGGACATCAACAGGCTTTGTCAGCTCGATAGTTTGATATCCTTGATAGTCGAGCTTTGCGTCCTGCGTGTACAGTACTGTGCTGAAATCGGCTGACATGATTTCAAGCTTTATGTCCTGCTTATCAAAATTGTTGAACGTGCCCACAGCTGCGAGCTTGCCAGCCTTGTGGAAAATATTTGCGACCTTGGTGGAGTCACCTGTTTTGATGTAGCTGCTCATCACATTACCTGCATCATAGCTTTGCACCTGGGAATATTTATCGCTGACGGTATGGCTTATCGCGTATTCAAGCGGCGAGCTGTAGGAGATATACTGATACTTTCCGCCGAGGTTTGAATTGTAAACTATCCATGCGCCGTCTTGTTCTGTCGGAGTTTTGAAATACTCTTTCGGGAAGTGGTCGTCCCAGCCGATGACAGTAACAGCGTGGTCATATATTTTAGCCTGCTTGTATATCAGTGTCGGGTAAGTTCCGAACATACCCACTTCACAGTTCCGGGAGTCGATGCCGACGGTAACGCCGCCTCTTGTTCTGACAGCACTTTTTATCGCCTCACGGTCGGTGGGGTCGATCATCATTGAGCTGTCCAGCGTAATGCCGTCCTTGCATTCTCCCGACAGCCTGGCGGTAACGAACTGCTGATATCCGCCCAAGTCTGATTTGTTTATTGCGCTATTTACGAAAAAGCCTTCCTGCTTGCCTTCGCCGTAAATATCTTCGAGCATATCATATATCTCCATTTTAAGCTCTTTGCCTGTCGCTTTTTCGCAGCTTGTCTGCATACTTGCACGGGCAGCATACAGCCAGCAGGTGCCTGTCTGCTGCACAGGCGTTTTGAATAATTTGAGTTCGTCGGCGAGGTTATAATATCCATCAGCGCCGTAAACATAGTCATATTTCGGTGTAGCCTCGGACGATGAGTCAGCCGCCGATGATGAAACAAAAGAGTCAACAGCCGGATCAGCTTTTTCACTCGCACTTGAATCACCGCAGCCGTTCATAGCCGAAAGTGAAAGCATAAGCACAAATGCTAAGATCTGTTTTGTGATTTTCATACGCTACCCCTCCATGTCTTTCCTTTAGTATACAATACAAGCTATAGCCGTGTCAACAAAACTTTTAAAAATTGTATTTACGAAAGGATGCAAAATCGGCATGTAACAAACTGAAATAGCATTTTTGCAAGAACAGTATATTGTAATTTTGAGAGAAATAACATGATCGCAAGGGTAAGTATGCAAGTTCAGATGTATCCTTTTTGTTTAAACAAGTCTTGACCCTATGACTCAAATGTGCTATAATTTTTTAATAGCAAGATTATTATTTTTTTATTTCAGCGTTCACGTAATAAAGGAGATATACAGTTCATGAACAAACAAGAATCTGATGTTCTGATGGCGCTCCTCTCAGAGCCGTTCATTAACCAGCGAATACTATCTGAGACATCGGGGCATAGCCTTGGTGTAGTCAATCGATCACTCAAAAGCTTGAAAAATCAGGGCTATATTGACGATAGTATTTGTCTTACAACAAAAGCATTAAATGAGTGTAATTCGAAAGCTCCTAAAAATGCAATTATACTTGCAGCAGGCTTTGGTATGAGAATGGTGCCGATAAATCTGACCTCGCCCAAAGCAATGCTTGAGGTCAATGGTGAGCCGCTGATAGAACGCACCATAAAGCAACTGCACGAAGCCGGGATCAGGGACATTACAATAGTTGTGGGATTCATGAAAGAAAAATTTGACTACCTGATTGATGAGTACGGGGTCAAGCTTGTTGTTAATCCCGAATATGCATCAAAAAACAATCTCAGCTCCCTTGCACTGGTTGTTGACCGTATATCTAATACCTACATAATTCCCTCAGATATCTGGTGTGACATAAATCCGTTCCGGTCCCGGGAAATGTATTCCTGGTACATGGTGAGCGATATGGTGGATAATGAATCTGATGTTCGGGTCAACAGAAAAATGGAACTTATTAAGATAAACAGGAATGCAGGCGGAAATTCAATGTTAGGTATTGCCTATATGCTTGAAGAGGATGCTAAAGTAATTCGGGAGAAAATCAAAAGTGCTTCGCAAAGTGGTGAACATGACGGAGATTTCTGGGAGATCGTACTGTATGAGAACGATAAGATGACTGTTCCAGCCAAGGTCGTACATTCTTCAGATGCTGTTGAGATCAACACATATGAGCAGCTGCGGGAGCTTGACGGAGAATCCAATCACCTGAAGTCTGATGCGCTTGATGTAATAGCGGATGTATTCAAGGTGGCACTTGAAGATATCGTAGATATAATGGTGTTGAAAAAAGGTATGACTAACCGCTCTTTTCTCTTTTCAGTCAATGGGGATAAGTACATTATGCGAATTCCCGGAGAGGGAACAGCCCTGCTTATAAACCGTGCTCAGGAGACGGAGGTATTCAGAACAATAAGCGGTTCAGGACTGTGCGATGACCCGGTATATATCAACCCTGATAATGGATATAAGATCACAAAATACCTAAATGGGGTGAGAGTGTGTGATACTGACAATGTGGCAGATTTGAAACGCTGTATGAAAAAACTAAGAGATTTTCACAATATGAAACTCAAGGTCGGTCACAGCTTTGATATTTTTGCTCAGATCGAGTTTTATGAGAGCCTGTGGAAAGGCAATCCATCGGTATTCAAGGACTACAAACAAACAAAAGCCAATGTTCTGAGTCTGAGAGAGTTCATTGATAAAACAGAGAAAGAACGGTGCCTGGCACATATAGATGCTGTGCCGGACAACTTTCTATTCTATCAGGACGGAAGCGACGAAAAGCTCCAGCTCACAGACTGGGAGTATTCAGGAATGCAGGATCCTCACGTTGATATAGCAATGTTCTGTATTTACAGTATGTACAATAAAAATCAGGTCGACAGGCTTATCGATATTTATTTTGAAAACAAATGCGACAAAAAGACAAGAACAAAGATATATGCATACATATCTATGTGCGGATTGCTTTGGTCAAACTGGTGTGAATTCAAGCGAAATCTGGGAGTTGAATTTGGCGAGTACAGCCTGTGCCAGTACAGGTTTGCCAAGGATTATTATCGTTACGCTCTTAAAGAGATGCAGCGTGCGGAGGACAACAAAAATGAGTGAAAAACATACTGTAAAAAGAGCGATCATTCTGGCAGCAGGCAAGGGTGAAAGAATGCACCCGGTCACTATCGATACTCCCAAACCTCTGGTCAGGGTGAACGGTATAAGAATGATAGATACTGTTATTCAAGGGCTGCATAACAATGGTATAACGGAGATATACGTTGTAGTTGGGTATCTTAAAGAAAAGTTTGAAGTGCTTTGCAAAGAGTATCCCGGCGTGGTGCTGATCGAAAATCCATACTACGACAGCTGTAATAATATCTCATCATTGTATGTGGCAAGGGAGTATTTAGGTGATACTATTATTCTTGACGGGGACCAGATAATCTACAATGATAAGATATTGTCACCGTACTTCGACAAGTCCGGATATAATGCCGTGTGGACAGATGAACATACGGATGAATGGCTGATGACTGTTCGCGAAAATAAGGTTGTGGGCTGTTCACGAACCGGAGGAGAGAAGGGGTGGCAGCTGTACAGCATCTCAAGGTGGACTTTTGATGACGGGCTCAGACTGAGAGGGTATATCGAATCTGAATTTGAAAGCGGAAACCGACAGATATATTGGGATGATATTGCGATGTTCTGCCATTGTGATAAGTTTGATCTTGGTATATATGAAATGAAAAGGGAAGATGTTATCGAGCTGGACAGTTTTGAAGAACTGCAGAAACTGGATAAAAGCTATAAAGGTTGATACGGAGGAAGAGTAAAATTGAGTGAGAAAGCAAAAGAACAGAAAACAAAAGGTCGCATTGACTGGCTTGTGACCCTTGCGCCATTTATTATCATAATGGGGCTTGCGGGATTGCTTTTTGCATTTCCGGACGGTTCAAACAAAGTGATCGGAAAAGTCAGATTTTTCTTTGGGGATACAATGGGTATATACTACCTGGTTATTGGTCTGGGAGTGTTGATAGTTTCGGTTTTGCTGGCGTTTTCAAAATATGGTAATATCGTACTGGGAGAGCCTGACGAAAAGCCAAAATACTCTTTCTTTGCCTGGGGAAGTATGATGTTCACCTGCGGACTTGCAGCGGATATTCTGTTCTATTCTTTTGCAGAATGGGTAATGTACGCTACAAATCCCCACATTGAAGAGCTTGGCTCGGTGGACGAATGGGCTGGTGTATTCCCGCTGTTCCATTGGAGCTTTATCCCTTGGGCATTCTATCTTGTGCTTGCTGTTGCTTTCGGATTTATGCTGCACGTAAGGAAAAGAAACCGCCAGCGCTATTCGGAAGCTTGCCGCCCTGTTCTCGGAAAGCACTCAGATGGCATTATTGGCAGGGTGATCGACCTTTTTGCACTGTTTGCATTGCTTGCAGGTACGGCAACTACATTCAGTGTAGCCACCCCGCTTATGGCAAGTATTATCGGTAAGCTTTTTGGCATATCACTCAGCAGAACTACTATAACGATCATTATCCTGCTTGTAACCTGTGCTGTATATACATATGCGGTCCTTCACGGTTTCAAGGGCATAAGTATTCTTGCAAAGGCGTGTATTTTCCTATTCTTTGGTATGCTTATTCTTGTGCTGCTTATCGGCGGTCAGGGACGGTATATTATTGAAAACGGTTTCCAGTCTCTGGGCAAAATGGTTCAGAACTTTATTGGTCTGTCTACGTTTACAGATCCCACAAGAACAAGCAACTTCCCCCAGGACTGGACAATATACTACTGGGCATATTGGATGGTATGGTGCATAGCGGCTCCGTTCTTCATAGGCAATATCTCAAGGGGCAGAACTATCCGTCAGACTATTCTCGGTGGGTATATTTTCGGTGTTGGCTCAACTATCGTAAGCTTTGTGATACTGGGGAATTATTCGCTCGGTCTGCAAACCTCCAGCGCACACAACTTTATTGAGCAGTACAATGAAAGCGGCGATCTTTACGGATTGATACTCAATATCATTGATACCATGCCTGCATCTACGTTTATTCTTGTTCTTGTCCTTGTAACAATGATACTCTTTTATGCAACATCATTTGACTCTATCGCATACACTGCTGCCTGCTACAGCTATAAGAAACTTGGCGAGGACGAGCATCCCAGCAAACCGGTAGAATTGCTTTGGTGTATTCTTCTTATTGTGCTTCCGATAGCTCTTGTTTTCTCGGAAAGCTCAATGAACAATATTCAGTCTGTCAGCATAATTTCAGCGTTCCCTATTGGAATAATCATGATAATTATGATATGGAGTTTCTATAAGGATGCTAAAAAATATCTGGACGAGAAAAAGCATTTTAATAAATAGCCGCTTACCTGAGATCGTTGCCGATACTTGATAAAAAGCCCGCAAGCATTTTTTGCCTGCGGGTGTTTTTGTACATAAAAAAGCGGGGAATTACCCCCGCTTATTTTCATTCATCCGAAGATCTGTCCGGGCAGCTTCAGCTTTTCCTTAGGCGCAAAGCACTTATCAAACGCTTCAACTTCCTCGTCGCTCACATAGTATCCCTTAGGTGTTTGGTATACACCCTTGACACCGTCAAGATACCCTGCTTTCAGCTCTTTGCACAGAAAGAAAGACTGGTCTGCGTCTTTTGGCATATCGTGGTAGAATATACCAAACCTTCTGGCATAGTCAAATCCGCTTTTGCCGTAAAAGTCAATATTGCCTTCAAACAAAACAGCACCAAACCCAAGCTCCACCGCTTTTTCCAGAGAATAGTCAAGCAGCATTTTGCCCAAGCCTTGTCTTTTTAACTCCGAAGCAATACATATTGGACCCATTGTCAGAACGGGAATATCTGTTCCGTCATCGGAGTTAATAACTGTTTTCATAAACATATTCTGTCCGATGATCTGTCCTTGACGGACCATGACAAAGTCAAGCTCTCTGACAAACGCCGGGTCGTCTCGCAGAACATGGATCACATAATGCTCGCTGCACCCGGGACGATAAACGTTCCAGAAAGATTCTCTCACCAGATTTTCAACCAGTGGGTAGTCCTTGTTTTCTTCCAAACGAATGATGAAGTCATTTATATTCATTGTTTTTACCTCCTGAAATTTGTTGACATCAAATGCTTTGCAGCGGGAGGCTTTGACAGTAAGCAAACCTCCCGGTCAGCCTGCTATCTCCGATGTGTTGGTTCTTTTCAAAAAGACACTCTCCTGTAAATATTATTCAAGCGTTCTGCTTGCAGGATAATTATATCATATTGATCGTAAACTGTCAATTATAATGGTGCTAAATACTGTCTGTGCCCGGACAGACCCGACTTTGCTGCGGTGTGCGTTTGTAGGTCACAAACCGGTATTTAAGACCGTTATGCTCTTTTATATCCGACATCTCAGCGACTTTCCAGTCCTCAAGTGAGTCAAAATCCGGCAGAAAGCTGTCCGCAGGGGATTCGGCAAAGACTTTTGTAATATACGCAGTATCGCAGTATTCCATAAGCTGTTTATAAACCTGTGAACCGCCGATCACTACAATATCTTCACTTTTAGTGTTCTGTGTAAGCTCCGCAAGCTCCTTGGTGCTGTGGACGATCTCCACTCCTTCAAAGACAAAGCTTCTGTTTCTTGTGAGCAGGATATTTCTTCTGCCGCTCAGAGGCTTGACTTTAAGGGACTCAAAGGTCTTTCGCCCCATGACAACGGTTTTTCCTGCGGTGATCTGTCTGAAAAAGCTCATGTCCTCCGGTATGCTGAAAAGCAGGCGGTTTTTGTACCCGATCCCCCAGCCTCGGTCGGCACAGGCTATTAGTATCATGACTTTTTAAGCTCTGCAAGCATAGCCGATGCAGTCTTTCCTGTGGCAGGATCAAATGCATACGGGTCAAGCTCGCAAAGGGGAGCCAGTACAAATTCCCTGTTTGCCATGTCTATATGTGGGATAGTCAGAGTTTCGTCGTGGAACATTATATCGTCAAACAGGATTATGTCAACGTCAAGTGTGCGGGGACCCCAGTGTACGGTGCGCTCTCTTCCGGCATTTTCCTCGGCTTGGGAGGTGAGCTTGTGCAGCCGGTGGGGAGTATACAGAGTTTCAAGCTCTACGCAGCAGTTCAGGAATTTATCCTGGTCTGTGTTGCCGTAAGGTTCGGTTTCTATAAGCGAGGAGCTTTTGACTCCACGGCAGTTTTCATCGTTTCGGATAAATTCTATTGCATCCCTGATGTATTTTTCTCTGTCCCCCATATTTGACCCAAGGGAAAGATACACCTTGCTCCACTTTCTGTCCACAGTAACGCTTACATATTCAAGGGGCAGCAGTATGGGCGCCCAGGGCTTTTTGACCTCAAGGACAACTCTGCTTATGCGGCTGTACTGCATGAGAATATCGTGGGACAGCTTTTCCGCAGCGGTCTCGATAAGCTTGAAGGTATTGTTTTCCATAATTGTTTTTATCAGGTGGCAGATCTGAGAATAGTCCACCGAGTCGTTTATATCGTCGGTGGATCCTGCCTTTCTTGTATCAAGGTAGATGTGGGCGGAGATGAGAAATTTTTGCCCAAGGACATTTTCCTCCTTCAGCACTCCGTGGTTTGAAAAAATTTCAAGGTCATTTATTATTATAACGTCCATATTAAACCTTCCCCATTAGTTTTTCTGTCATTATTATTGCTCGCTTGTTTTCCTTTATATCGTGTACCCTTACAAACAAACAGCCCTTTTGCACGGCAAAAACGGTGGTCACTATCGTTCCTTCGATTCGCTGGTCAGAGGGCAGGTCAAGAGCAAGTCCGATCATTGATTTTCTCGATGTGCCAAGCAGCACAGGCATTTTCAGTTTATCCAGCACTTCAAGGCTGCCTGTGAGCATAAGATTTTGTTCATAGCTTTTGGCAAAGCCTATTCCCGGGTCGATCATCAGTTTATCCCTGCTTATTCCCGCTTTGATGGCAATGTCAGTGCTTTTGGAAAGATCCTTGACCACATCGCTCAGAAAATCCGTATACACCGGCTCTTTTCTGTTGTGGGTAAGGCAGACGGGAACGCCGTACCTTGCTGCCGTGGCAGCCATTTCACCGCTGTCATACCGCAAGCCCCAGATGTCGTTGATCATGTCTGCACCGCTTTTTATTGCCGCCTCCGCTGTGTCGTGGTGGTAGGTATCTATTGAGATCGGCACATCAAAGTTCTGCTTTATCATTTCGATAACAGGGCACACACGCTGTATCTCCTCATCTGTGCAGATGTGGGTATAGCCCGGTCGGGTGGATTCGCCTCCGATGTCGATAACGTCCGCACCCTGCTGTATCATTTCCTCGGCGTGTTTCAATGCGCTGTCAAGATCGGAGTATCTTCCGCCGTCGGAAAAAGAATCGGGGGTGACATTGAGTATACCCATAATATAGGTGTGGTCCTTAAAGTCTTTGTTTCCGATTATCATTTGTCCGTCTCCTTAGTATTCAAGGGTCTCGTTTCTTTTGTCCGCTGCCCAGTTGCACCGGTCATAGGCGGCGCAGTTGAAACACAGCCTTGAAAGCTTATCGGCGGTGCAGAGCAGCCTCTGAAGGTCAGTTGCGCCCTTGGGGTAGCCGTCATGTCCGTGTGTCCTTATGGCTTTGGTCATTTCAGCTATTTCGGTTTCATCGTAACCGCAGTCTTTAAGTATTACCGCAGCGGTTTTTGCCCCTGCCTGATTGTGGGATACGCCGTTTTCATACTCCTCGCCCCTGCCGATGTCGTGGAGCAGGCAGGTGGCGTAGATAATATCCTTGCTCAGGCTGCATCCCTCTTCAAGCGCCATTATGTAGGCTATTCTTGCCACGTCAAAAAGGTGTTCCATACCGTGGCGGCAGAAAATACGGTCGGATTCCTTGTTTTCGATATCTCTCACCGCTGTTATAAAAAGCTTATGCTTCAGTATCTTGTGGTATCTCAGTTTCATTATTATACTCCCTGTTTACAGTATCTTTTATGTCTTTGAGAAAGGACAGCGAGCCGAATGCCAGCACCAGATCGCAGCTGCTGTTCATGCATTGAGTCACAGCCTGCTGCGGTGAGGGCATAGCTTTGACGTTGGGGTTATACTTTGCCACAGCCTTTGCCAGCTCCTGTGCGCTCAGCCCACGCTTGCCCTTTGTGGGAATGGTATATATCCTTTCGGCGCACTTTGCGGTAAGGGCAGCGATACGGTCATAGTCTTTGTCCTTGAAAGTGCCCATTATAAAGGTTATACGCCTGTTGGCAAAGCATTTGTCCAGAGTCTCACGCAGCTTTGCAGCTCCGCTTGGGTTGTGTGCACCGTCGATAATAAAAGTTGGGGAGCATTCCCTTATGACCTCAAAACGCCCCTGCCACTTTGCAGACCTCAGACCTTTGATAATATCACTGTCGGGTATGTTATAGCCTTTTTTTCGCAATATCATGCAGGCATCTATTGCCAGGGCAGCATTTTCCGTTTGGAATGTGCCCAGCAGGGAAAGCTGTATGTTTTCAAGCCCTTTATAGGAGAAACTCTGGGCTGTGGGGGAAAAGCTTTGGTCTGTGATAAGCTGTGGGCTGCTTACGGTAAGCTCCGCAGACTGCTCGGCACAGATCTTTTTCAGCACGCTCATTGCGTCCTCGCTTTGTAAAGCAGTCAGGACGCAGCCGCCTTTTTTGATTATTCCTCCCTTGTGGCAGGCTATCTCCTCAAGGGTACTGCCGAGGAATTTCGTGTGTTCAAGGCTTATGGGAGTAATGATCGACAGCAGGGAGGTGTCTATAACGTTGGTGGAGTCCTCTTTGCCGCCCATGCCCACCTCCACAATGGCGATGTCGCAGCCTTTTTGGGCAAAAAAGCAGAAAGCTGCGGCGGTTTGCAGCTCAAACACCGTGGGGTGAGGAAAGCCGCTTTTTACAATATCCTCTGCGGCGGAGCGGACACGGGTTAAAATCAGCGAGAAGTCCTCGGGGGAGATGTTTTCGCCGCAAAGCTGTATTATTTCAAGCCCGTCCATGACCGCAGGGGACACAAACCGCCCTGTTTTATAGCCTGCGGTGCGCAGTACACTTTCCAAAAAGCAGCCCACCGAGCCTTTGCCGTTTGTACCGGCGATATGTATTATATTAAGTCCTTTTTGCGGGTCGCCAAGTCGGGCACACAGTCTTTTGATGCTGTCAAGCCCGGGGATGATCCCGTATTTTTCCGCATGGGACAGGTATTTGAGAGTCTGGCTGTAATTCATATTCCTGCTCCTGTGAATAGATTATATAGTAATTATACATTAAAGCGCCTTAATATGTCAAGGGCAGGGGACAAAGGGGAGCACCGACGGGGAAAAGGGCATAAAAATGACTCACCCGGTACAAAGTACCGGGTGAGCTTCGGCTATATTAGGTTTCGCTGAATTAGCGTTTCAAGCGATTGATTAGATTAGGTTGTAGGAACTACATTGCCTGTGAATGTTACTTCAACAGATGTGCCCTGAAGTTTAGCAATGTTGTTTGTGTAAACGCCTTCATCATTTCCGTCCCAGTATACATAAATCTTAACTGTGCTTGAATCAGTCGATGTTACATTTGCTGTCTGGAGAACTGTAGATGATGCCGAAATGTCAGCAGCTGTTGTTGCTGCAAATTCCTGTGAACCGTTAGCACCTGCAACAAGAACTCTAACTGCATCTTCTGCACCTGTTGGTACATTGATTGTGCAAGATTTTACTCTGAGGCTTGAAAGCTCGTTGGAACCATCAGCTACTGCCAAACTAAACTCATTGATAAGGATGTACTCTCCGTTGTTAGCAATCGGAACCTTGGTTTTGTCAGTCATAGTATCTGTTGCAGAATCAGGGCTGCTACTATATCTGTAATACCAATCCTTATAATCTGTTGCTACAGCTGTATCTTCCGCTTCAATTGCAGTAATACCAACGGAACCACTAGGAGTAAATTCGTGAGCTGTCGGATAAAGCTCAGCCGAAGCTGTCACAGCATTATCACTAATCTTTTTACCTGCCTGAACTGTATCAGCGTCTGCAATACCTTGCTTAATCATAAGGAATGTAGCATCAGACTTTGCAGTTACACTCATTGATGTAGCTGTTACGTCCTTATTCATTGAGAACCAAGCGAATGTGGAGGAAACCAGCATTGCTGCGGAAACTGTGAGCATTCCAACTGCGCCTAACAGTTTTCTCTTGTTGCCGTTTTTCTTCTTTGTATTTGTCATAATAAATTCCCCTTTCAAAAGAATTTTGTTTTTGTACCTTCCGCCATAGCCGAGCGGGGTACCGGTTAACTTCTTTCAGGAAACCCTAATAAAAATAATAATTTCCGTTTCCTTGTCTTAAAGTATACATTCTTTGTGCCGTTTTGTCAATAGGATTTTGGTATTTTGTTTCTTTCAGAAAACAAATTTGTAAAATATATCCCCAGCATTTCCCTCGTTTTGTGCAAAACGTATATAAAACGATTTCGGTCATTGTTGCATATGTTTGATTTGTTTAAAAAACTTGTCTTATTATTTTTAAAAACCATGCTTTTTGATGATAAATAATGCCATTTTGCTTGACAAATAGCACAAAATCAAGTATAATATTTACGAATAAATTATACTCTTTTAACTTATGCACATTTATAATAAGCGGGGTGAGTGGCTTGAAGGTAAAAAATACTGCGACTGTGGGCGGCCTTCGTGCGCTTGAACAGTATTTCCGCCCTATCGGCAACGCCCTTTCGGGAGAGTCCCTGGCTTACCAGTCCACCTTCCGTATGAACAGCCCCTCAAAAGGTGTGATCTTCCCCGGCGAATATCTGCCGGTGCTTGAGGCTTATCCCGACCGTGCCGCTGAGTTTTTGCCGCTGGAGTTTTTCCATCTGAGCGACACTATCGAGAATTTCAAGACCCGTGATATAAGCTACCGCTTTATTTCAATTCCTATACCCGTAAGCTTTTTAAAGCGTGACGACTGCGTTAAGGGGCTCCAGGAGCTTTCAAGCGCATTCCATATCCACCCCGATCAGGTCTGCTTTGAGCTTAACTCGGCTCTTTACGGCGAAAAGGACGGAACTGCGGTCAAGACTATGACCATGCTGCAAAGGGAGGGCTATGCATTCATGCTCAACTCCTTTGGCGGCGACGACAGCCCTACAATGCTGCTTTCGGACTATCCGGTGGACTACGTTATGCTCAACGGAGTTTACACCACCGAGGCAATGGTGGGCGATAACCATGAAAAATGGGTGCGCTCGGCGATAGACTACGTTATTTCTATTGACTGTACTCCCATAGCTACAGAGGTGGAAAATGCCGCACAGGGCGACAAGATCGCCTCCCTTGGCTGCAATATGTGCGTTGGCGGCTATACGGGAGACTGGATGCTGCGTAAGTACATAAGACCAAGGACTTACGAGGAAACCATGCAGCAGTCTACGTGACGTATATATAAAAACTGATTACACTATATATAATACAAATTATGCTGAAAGGAGGTATACTTGCTTATGAGCAAAAAGGATAAGGAAAAGGCTGCTCAGACTGAGGCAGAGAACAAGGAACTTGACGAATCTACAGAGGCTGCCGTTAAGGAAAGCGCAAAGGCAAAGGACAAGGACAAGGAAACTGCTCTTCGTGATGCCCTGCACATAAGACGTACAGCAAAGGAAGTCAAAAAGTATACCGTTCTGATGCGTGTTACCGGGCTTATGACCGTTGCGCTCATCGGATTTATCGCTATCGGCTACGCAATATCCTATTTTTACAATAAGTATGGAAGCTTCACCATAAAGGTGAACAAGTACGACATGGTCAACCAGGGACTTTCCCTCTCGGAAACACCTGAGTTTGATAAGACCGTTTCGGTCCTCACCGCTGACATTGTCTACGATATGACCAACATAAGCGGAAATGACCTGCCGGACAATATCGACAAGATAAACGGCAACCACAACGGACGAAACTACATTGCCTATACATTCTATGTGCACAATTCCGGTAAGGACACCGTAACCTACGAGGGGGACCTTACGATACAAAATGTTACAAAGAATGTCGACGAGGCGATCCGTGTTGCACTTTACACCAACGGCAAAAAAGAGGTGTACGGAAAGACCAAATCCACCGGAAGCGGCAAGGAAAACGATTGCGACAAGGAATTCCTGACCTCCGCACAGGTAATGCACACCAAGGTCTCGGATTTTGAGCCGGGTGCTACAAATAAATATACGGTCGTTATCTGGCTGGAGGGAAATGACCCTGATTGTGTTGATGAGATCATCGGGGGAGTTATCAAGATGCAGATGGACTTCAGGATCGTGGAGAATACATAAATTGTAAGGGGTAAAATTTATCATGAAAAAAGCAATGAAAATCGTTCTGAGCGTTCTGGCGTGGATACTTCTGATCTTTGCCCTGCTCATCACCGTAATGGTGTTCACTTCGGACAAGAACAACGGAGTGCCAAGTCTGTTCGGACGTATGCCGATGACTGTTGAGTCGGACTCAATGGAGCCTACCTTCAAAAAAGGCGATCTTATCATCGCCAAGGAGATAGACGACATAAACGAGCTGAAAGTTGACGATGTCATCTCCTTCTGGACCAACGAGATAGTTGAGGGACAGAACGTTATCAATACCCACCGAATTGTGGATATAAAGGACGATAACGGCACAAAGGGCTTTATCACCAAGGGTGATAACAACGACCAGAACGATACATATATCGTATATCCCAGCAAGATAATCGGTAAGTGGACAGGCAGCAGGATGCCGGTGCTGGGAAGACTTATGAAGTTCCTTAAGACCAAGACAGGATTTTTGGTATGTATCCTCATACCAATGGCGATATTCTTCCTGTTTGAGCTGTTCAAGCTTATAATGGTAGTTATTCAGATGCGCCAGGGAAATAAAACTCCTGAGCTTGATGAGGAAGAGATCAAGAAAAGAGCGATCGAGGAGTATCTTGCAGAGCAGAAGAAGGCTCAGCAGGAAAATGCCGGGGAGAAACAGGCTGAGGCGGAAAGTGAACATCCTGACGGTGAGGAAAGCTCCGAGCAGACACAGCAGCAGGCAGCTGAAGCTGAGGCAGAAACAGAAAACAGCGCTGAATAATAAGGCTGTCCAAATCTTATAGAAAGGAAAACAAGGAAAACATGAGTAACTTTTTGGAATGGTTCTTTGTTTTTATTTCTGAAATTCTTAAAGGTTTTGCAAGTATTTTTAAAGGATTTTGGGAAGGAATAAAACAGATATTCAATATCAAGAATTATATCACCATATTCAAGGCTCACTCCGAAAGCTTCGGCGTTCTGGAGTGGATACTTGCTATCTTGTCCATAATCCTTGTTGTTGCTATCTTTGCACTTATCATATTTATGATAATCCTTGCTGTCAGAAAGTATATCCGATTCAGACATTCACTTGTCAGTGATGAGGATCTGCTTGAGGAGATAGGCGTGCTTCAGCGTCAGGTCCTGAAAATGACCAAGGAAAAAGACGAGATCATGGCTATGAAAGTGGCACAGATGGGCGGCGGCTCTCTGGCACTGGGCGGCGGCACAGCAGGCGGTACGCTCTCTCTTGGCGACGGTCAGGAAGGAGAAGCTCAGGGCGAGGAGCAGACACAGGACGGCGTGGTCATCACAACTGTCAAGCGTTTCTCCAAATTGCTTGAGGTGGATAATTTCTATAAGACATATACTCCGCCGGAGTATGATAACACCGTTTCCCTTGAGCAGATCTGTGAGGATTACAGAAACTTCGCCTGCTCCAGAATGCACCTTTTCTACGACATTAAGACTATACGGCTGTTTATAGCAGGTATGGCTTCAACCAAGCTTATCATCCTCCAGGGTATTTCCGGTACAGGTAAAACATCTTTGCCGTACTCATTCGGTAAGTTCCTGGGCGTTGATACTACTATCGCCTCTGTACAGCCTTCATGGCGTGACAGAACAGAGCTTTTCGGATTCTTTAACGAATTCACCAAGAACTTCAACGAGACAGAAGTGCTCAAAAGGATATATTCATCCAGCTTTAACAATGACGTTAACCTTATCCTGCTGGACGAGATGAACATCGCCCGTGTCGAGTATTACTTCGCTGAAATGCTGTCCATCCTCGAAATGCCTAACGCAGACGAGTGGAAGCTGGACCTTGTTCCCAATGTTTGGAGCACCGACCCGGAGAATCTGGATAAGGGTATGATAAAGATACCGCAGAATGTGTGGTATATCGGTACGGCAAATAACGACGACTCTACATTTGCTATTTCCGATAAGGTTTATGACCGTGCTCAGCCTATCAACCTTGATGCAAAGGGTATCGCTTTTGATGCACCGGATACACCGCCTCTTACACTGGGATTTGAGCACCTCAACGAGCTGTTTGAGGACGCTTTCAAGAAATATCCTATCAGTGATGAGAACCTGAAGAAGATCCAGCACCTGGATCTGTGGGTAATCGAAAAGCTGAGAGTTGCTTTCGGTAACCGTATTATCAAGCAGATGGGTCTGTTCGTTCCGGTATATGTTGCCTGCGGCGGCGAAGAGCTTGACGGTATCGACTATGTAATGGCAACAAAGATATTCAGAAAATTTGAATCTCTGAACCTTTCAATGCTCCGTGACGAGCTGAGAGACCTTTGTACATATCTGAGAAAAACCTTCGGCAGCAACAGTATGAAGGAATCTATCGCATACCTTGAGCGTTTGCAGAAGCTGTATTGATGCGTTGATATTGCTGCAACAAAATGACCTGCTTAGCTTCAACGGTAAGTCAGGTCATTTTTAAAATCCAATAAAAAGGAGGGGAATGTGTGAGCGATTTTTACGATAAGTGGTATAAGAGTTTTACTGCCACAATGGGCGAGCTTGAAGATGACAGCCTGTTTGAGTCCATGCATTCCCTTATTATGTCCAGCAGAAATACCTTTGCGGTAAACCGCAAGATAATGGAAAAATCTGTGGACGTTTCCTGGGTGGACGCAATAGAACAGGGCATGAAGCACCTTGATACGGTGCTCAGAAACCCAAGAGTCACCATCGAGGACGTGGGTGAGGTAGTTCCTATTGCCCTTTCCAGAAAAATAACTGTTGAGTCGGTAAAGCACCTTGCTCAGCACACCGACCTTATACAGGATTACGACCCTGTGACAAATACCATTACACCATCCAAGGTGCTTAATGTCCATAAAGAGGAAAGTATGATGACCTATGAAAACAAGTTCATCAATACCCTTGTGGACAGACTGTATGTGTTTATAATAAAACGTTATGAAAAGCTCCAGGAGGTCGCAAAGGATGAGGAGGTGTTCTCACTTTCCTATAACACAGACCTTGACGATAAAAACGGCAAGCAGATGAGCGTCAGTTTGAAACTGGAGACCACAGACAGCCTTGAGACTGTCAACGAAAGCGGTTTGACAGTCTGGGAAAGAGTGGAGCATATCAAAAAAGCCATTGAGGGCTACAAAGGCTCGACCTTCTGCCAGACAATGGGTAATGTCTTCATCAGACCCCCTGTAATGCGTACCAACGCAATAATGAAAAATGTTGACCTTAAAGCCTGCCTTACATTGTGGCAGTTCATTGAGGGGTACGATAAAGTCGGCTACGAGATAAACGTGGTGGACACAGCACAAAAGCTTGATGAGGATTATATGATGGATTTCTATAACCTTATCGCACTTAATTTCCTGCTGTTCCGATCCTACACCCATAAACCTGCCGATAAGAAGAATGAGCTTAAAACAGCCAAGCCAAAGGCGTTTCTGCCCAAGTTTCTCAAAAGGTTCAATAAGGACGATATGTCCAAGTACGACGTTATGGCTCAGCCCCAATCCCTGGGCGAGAGTGTCTATGACCACCAGGGAGAGGCAGGAGAGCTTAATATTGCCCTTCTTAACGAGATAGACCAGGTCTTTGCCCTTGAGAAGGAGTATATCCGTGTTGAACAGATACGCACCGAGGTCGCCCGTATCGAGAGAGAAAAGGCGGAAAAGAAAAAGGCAGAGGCAGAAGAACGCAGGCTGGAAGCTTTGCGGCGTGAGGCTATCAAGAAAGCCGAAGAAGAACGTGCCGAGAGAGAAAGGATCCAGCGTGAGGAGACCGAGCGTCTCAAGCGTGAGTGGGAAGAAAGACAGAAAGCCGAAGCCGAGGAGAGAGAACGACTTGCAAAAGAGGCTGCCGAGCGTGCCGAGAGAGAACGACAGGAGGCAGAGGAAAGGCGGCAGCGTGAATATGATAACTTCCGCAGAGCTCAGCTTACAGCCGAAAGACTTGAGCAGGAGAGACTTGCCGCCGAGGAAGAAGCAAGAAAGCTTGCCGAGGAGGAGGCAAACCTTACTCCCGAGGAGCTTGCGGAAAGAGAACGCATCAAAGCGGAGAAGGCTGCTCAGGAAAAGCGGGAGAAAGCTCGTGCAGAGCGGCTGCGTGCGGAAAGAGAGATCTATCGCAGCAGAGATTTCCGCACAATTTACCTGGAGTATTCCAGAAGTCCTTGGTGCGTGATACGAAGATTTTTCATTACCCTGTTCAGCGTAATATTCCGCAGACCTTATGTGCCTGATGTGGATCCTAAGTATTACCGTGCGGAATATCCCAAGAAACGGTGGTTTGAAAGACCTATGGAGACCGCTGCAGAGCGTGACGAGCGTATGCAGATGAAGGTGTACTACAACAAGTATGCGGCAATGTTCCCGTATGACCTGAAGAGGACGATCAAGAACATAAAGTGGAAGATGAAGAAGAAAACGCCGCTTACCGATGCTCAGAAGGATAAGATCAGAAAGTCCATTGTTGTCATGACTCCCGAGGAGGAGAAGGCAGAGAACGCAAGGATCAAAGCTTTGTTCAAGGAATACCATGTGGGCATTTTCACCAAGATAAAACGAAAGTTCAAGCATTGGCGTGAAAACAAGAAACTGAAGAACGAAAGGGTCAATGAAACAGATGATAAAAAATAGGCTGAAACTTGCGGTAAAGATCTTTCTTATCGCATTGATCGCAGCTATGTTCTGTATCGTGGTGTATGTGTTTGTGTGCAATATCCGAGGCAAGGTGGCAAAGATCGGCGGATACAGCGTAATGAAGGTTATAACCGGAAGTATGGAGCCGTCCATTCACGTGGGAGACTACGTACTGGTAAAAGAGGTGGATACCGATACGCTGAAAGTCGGAGACGTTATCACATTTTACTCCGATGATCCGGAAATAAAGGATATGCCCAATTCACACAGGATAATCGCCATTAACCCCGACGGCAGCTTTACCGTCAAGGGCGACGCCAATCCAAAGGCTGATGACTATACTGTAAAGCCTGACAGAGTGGTGGGCAAGTATTCGGGAAAGATATGGCTGTTTCGGTTTATCGGCTCGTTTGCGTCAAGCAGAAAGCTGCTGATGATACTGTTTATACTTCCCACGGTGGGAATATGTATATATGAAGCAAGGTCACTTATAAAGATAATCAGAGGTACCGATGAGGATGACGATGATGAACAGACCGACAACACCGATGAGAAGAAACCAAAGACCGAAACGGCGCAGGAGAAAAAAGAAAGGCTTATAAGAGAGGCTATCGAAAAGGAAAAAGAGAAGCTTCGACAGGCTGATGCCGATAAGCTCAACGAAAGTGAAGTGGTGGATAGTGAATCAGGAAAAGATAATGAAGCGTAAGATGATCTCAGCCATAATCTGGGCGATCATCCTGCTTATAGCTTTGCTGGTCTTTATCGGGCTTTATGTGGATAAATCCGCAGAGGCACAGAAAACCTATAAAGAGAAATACAAGCAAAGTCTGGCAGATGCTTCCGAGGAGCTTGACACCTATTTCAGCAGAAAAATAGATTACGATCTTCACTATAATATGGTCATATCAGATCTGGGATCTGCAAGGTCTTTCGTTTTTCTGATAGATGATTATTCGGAAAGGCAAAAGGCGATAAATGAGCTTCACTACTGTTTTGTTAAATATCCAAAGCAGATGAAGACAAGGCTTGAAGCTGTAAATCAAGGTCTTAAAGATATTGTTGATAACCTTGATAAGGGCTATGACGAGATCAGAGAAGTTGTGGATTCCATAGAGAAAAAAGGCGAATAGGAGGAAAAGTACGATGAGTGAAAAAAGGAAATATAAAAAAGAGATTCTTAAATGCCGCAAGACCATAGAGGAGATAGAGCGTAAGCGTTCACGTTCACAGTCGGCATTGGTACAGGCGATCCTCCTTCAGGAGGAACCGTCGGAAGCAGACGTTGAGTGGTTCAACAAGTATACCGGTGAGATCGATGCTGTGAGAAAGCATATGATAAACACCCAGAAAAAGCTTGACCTTATCAAGTAAAATATTTCAGCCGCAGAGGTTATTTGCCCCTGCGGTTTTTTTGTAAAAAAAGAACTCCCGGTCTGTTGGGAGCTCTCTTGTACATATTTTTGGACAGTTATACATCTATGCTGAAAACGTGGTCATCCATAACAAAACCGTTGCCTATGTCTGTGACCTGGTCTCTAATGGCCTTCATTCCAAAGGCTTGGTAAACCTTTATGGCACCGGTGTTGTATCTGTTCACGGTGAGCCAGACGCTTTTCAAGCCTCTTTCACGGGCAATTCCTTTAATGTATTCAAACGCTGCCGAAGCATAACCGTTGCCTCGGTATTCCTTGTACATATAAAGTTTTGATAAAAATAGCGTATTATCCTTCTGGGGCGCAATGGCAAAATAGCCTATCCTTGTGCCGTCAAGTACAAAGTTGTAGTATTCATACCCCTGGGCAGCCACCTGTTTTTTTATAGCGGCAAAAGACTGGAAGTTGTCGACCATGTAATCTATCTGCTCGTCGGAAATAACTCCGTCAAAACACTCGTGCCATATGTCGCTCGCCATTTCTGCGGTGCGGCGCAGCTTATGGTCGGTCTCGCATTTTATAAATTCAAGCATTATCCCCACATCCTTTCAGGTATTCAACAAACTGCTTTGCCACTCTTGGAGAACGTCCGCCTCGTGAAAGTGCATAAGCCTCTGCCTGTTGGAAAAGCTCCTCCCGGGGCATTTCAAGTTCATACTGCTTTGCAATATCACTGACTACATTTAAAAACGTCTGTTTGTCGGGACGCTGGAAAATGACAGTAAGACCGAAGCGGTCTGAAAGTGACAATAGCTCCTGTACGGTGTCCTTGAAATGTATCTCGTCACCCTGCCTTGCGGAAAATGTTTCCCTGACAAGGTGTCTGCGGTTTGAGGTGGCATAGATAGCCAGATTTGAAGCCGTAGAGGAAACGCTGCCTTCAAGAATGGCTTTAAGGGCAGCAAAGTCGTTGTCGTCTTCTGTGAAAGACAGATCGTCTATGAAGATGATGAATTTCAGCGGATTTTTGCTTACCGTTTCCACTATTGAGGGTATCTCATGGAGCTGTTTCTTTTTAAGCTCTATCAGCCTCAGACCCTTGCCGGCATACTCGTTTGCAATAGCCTTGACAGTGGAGGATTTTCCCGTTCCGCAGTCACCGTACAAAAGCACGTTGTTTGCAGGCTTTCCGCTGAGCAGAGCAAGAGTGTTTTTTATCACCTGTTCACGCTCAGCTTGGTAATTTGAAAGCTGGGAAAGCTTTATCGGGTCAGGATACTCCACAGGTCTGATGCTTCCGTCTGCCATGACAAAAACGTGGTAGCGTGAATAAATGCCGTAACCAAACTCGTTGATACGGTGGACCCTTTGTGCATAGACCTGTGAGAAATCCACCTTGTGAGTTTTGTACGCAGGCAGAAAAACATCAAGGTCAAGTCTTGCAGTCAGCTCGGCGCAGGGTATCTGAGAAAGCTCCTGGAGGGTCTGAAGCTCGTTTGCAAGGCAGTCCTCAAGGACACCTGCGGTGGGCAGACCCTCGCCTTTTTTCAGAATAAACAGATTTTCGTCCTCAAGCACAAGCTTCATCATAAGCTCGGTCAGGTCGTCTGTGTGTTGGTAAAGCAGGCTTATAAAATTGCAGTATTCCTCTGCAGCTTCCTGCTTTCCGCCGTTGATGCAGGCGCCTGCCGCACGTATAAAGCTTGTGAAAACTTTATTTTTATGCAGCCCCTTAAAGATAACAAGTGTCTTTGAACGCAAAAGCAGTTGTTTCAGATAGTCCATTGTTTTCAGCTCCTTATTTGCAGGAGTAAATGTACGTTCCTGCAAAAATTCTTATTATTTACACTATTATATAACTTTTTTGCTCTTTCGTCAACAGTGAGACTGCAAAACTATTTACAAATCTTCGGCTGTGTGTTAAAATTATTACAAAAGGGCGGTGATAAAAAAATGTTCATAGAAAACTCTGTAGTCAGTCTTGGGGACGAAAGGTATATGGGCGGTTTGTTTGAGCATATACAAAAAAGCGGTGAGCTGGAGATAGTCTTTCTTGGCGGCTCAATAACCCAGGGCTGCCATGCCACGGGGGAGGACAAGCGCTTTGTAAATCTTTTTGCCGCCTGTCTTGAAAAGATGTTTCCAAAAGCGAAAATAAAAATGTTCAATGCAGGCATTGGAGCCACTACTTCACAGTTTGGCTGTGCAAGGGTGAGTTCCCATGTCCTTTCACATAAGCCACAGCTTGTTGTTGTGGATTTTTCGGTGAACGACAGCGCAGAAGCTGTGTTTAAAAGCACCTACGAGAGTCTTCTGAGGGTGCTGCTTTCGGACAGCAATGTCAGGTGCGTCATAACTCTGAACAA
Organism: Ruminococcus sp. FC2018; assembly: GCF_000621805.1. Lineage (GTDB taxonomy): Bacteria > Bacillota > Clostridia > Oscillospirales > Ruminococcaceae > Hominimerdicola. The sequence continues at coordinate 28,000 of NZ_JHXH01000001.1, forward strand.
CACGTTTTTTGACGGCAGAGTCGGGGCAGCGGCAGCGCATCAGAAAATCGCCGCTCACTACGCCCTGCCCATAGTTGACTGCGCAAAGGTGTTTTTGCCCCTTATGGAACAGGGAAGATACAAGCCTCTTGAACTGTCCACCGACGATCTTCACCCTACGGATATAGGTCACTGTATGATAGCACAAATGCTGGAGGAGCTTATAAAGCAGGCTTTCCGGCGGTATGAAAAGGGTACCGCTGCAGGTTTTGAAAAGCCGCCGCTGCCTGAGCCTTTGACAGACTGCGGATACGAAAACTGTGAAATGCTTGACAATAAATGCTTTGCTCCTGCTTTGTCGGGTTTTGCCCCCGATATTAGTACTGCCCACCCCTTTCACGACCCGTTCAAAAACGGCTGGACAGGGTTTAAAAAGGGCGACAGCATCACCTTTGAGGCAAGTTTCTCAAAGCTGCTTGTCCAGTGGCGCAGGACACCCCGCAGACCTGCCCCCTGCGCACAGGTCGATATCGACGGCAAGTGCGATGAGCATGTGGTACTTGATGCAGCGTTTGAGGAGGACTGGGGTGACCTGAGCTGTGTAACTCTTGTGGGGGAATATGATGAAAGCGCAGCTCACAAAGTGCAGCTGAGCATTACTTCCGATGGGGAAAACGAGCCTTTTATGGTAATGTCCTTTATTATCTGCAAATAAGAAAACAGCCTTTGTGCAAAATAGCGCACAAGGGCTGTTTGTGTGTTCAGACCTCTTTTTTGTTGAAAGCATCAAATGCGGTGATGAGAAATACCGCCATATGCTCGATAATAACAAAAACTGCAAATCCCACGGTCTGTCCGTAGAAAAGCGGATTCCCGTCGGCAATGCTCTGAATATCCAGATTGGAAAACAGAAGAAATCTTCCCCAGTCTGAACCTGTTGCCGCAAGGAAAGCTGACAGGGAAGCTCCCAGAAGCAGGAACACCAGCGAAAGGGTTATCGCAGCGGCACTTCTTCGTGTAAAGGATGAAAGGGTGAAAGTGAACGTGACCACCACAAGCATAGTCAGACTGTTTAACGCCCAGGTCTTTAAAACAAAGAAGAAGGCTGATGACTGGTGCACCTGTGCATCTTTAACGGTAAGGCTGGCGGCTTTAAGTGCTCCGTTGGAGTCGCATATGGAGGCAATGATCCCGCAGATAAAGAATACTATCGCCGTGAGAAACACGCCTATTGATATTATGGTGCAGTATTTTGACAGGAGTATTTTCCAGCGTTTGACCGGGTTCACAAGAAGAAATTTGATCGTTCCCTGTGAGTATTCGTTTGCCACGCTGCTGCCGGCAAATATTATGAGAAGTATTGTGACTGCGTGGATAAGGAAGCTGTATCCTATCCACATGGACCATCTGTTGCCTCTGTAAAAGCTTGTTAAATAATTGCCTGTACGGTAGTCCGATAGGTTTATGGCAATATCGTTTTCAAGCTGGTAAGTCCAAAGGGCAAGGTTGTCCTTTTGTACAGATGGCAGCTCGTTGTTCTTTTCCGAGGAATCAAGCACCCGCTGTACGTTGTTTATGATGTTCACACGCCATGAGGTGTCATCGGGAGGAATGCTTTTGTCAATACAGAACTTGTATTTCCACTTTATCCCGGCACTGAGCTTTTGCTCTTTGAGAGCCAGCTGGAAATAGCCTTGCCAGTCGTCTGTGGTAATGAATTCCTTTATCTTTTTCACCATATCCACAGGGAAGTCATCATCAGCACTGAAGTCTGTGTTGACTATATTAAGTATAGCCTGTTCCTGCCAGGTACCCTCATAGAGATTATAAAGGGAAATATCCTTTAAAAGGTCAATCTTCTCCTGATAATACGGTGGCTTTTCGTTCTCAAGCTTATTTCTCAGATCCAGGTGGCGATTGACAGTTGTACTTGTGCTGTTCTTCACAGGTGCAATTTCATAGGAACGTGAGGGCATTGCTTCCAGCGCAATAAAGAGAACACCCAGAAACATAAGTATCAGAAAAACTTTGCTGCTGGTCTTTTTGAGTATCTTTATATACTCGTTTTTCATAAGAGCCATAAACTTATGCAATCTGTCCACCTCCCTGTGCATCGTGTGTAAGGGATATGAACACGTCTTCAAGACTCTTTGTGCTCTTTGGCGTTACGGTATAAAGCTTTACTCCGCCTGCGCATATCCTGCTGTTTATGTCCGCAACAGTGTCCTGCTCTGTCTCGCTTCTGATGCTGCATAAAAGCACATGGTTGTCTGCGCTTACGTCAATGTGTTTTTCGTCAAGCCCGCAAAGCTCCGCCGCCTTGCCGGCATCGCTTACCCTGAACTCATATACGCAGAATGTATCCTTGCTCTGGTTGATAAGCTCATCAACAGAATATGTACCTATCATTCTTCCGGCGGAGATTATTCCGACTCTGTCGCAAAGCTGCTCCATTTCGCTCATTATGTGAGATGATACCACAACGCAGATGCCATATTCGTGTGCAAGCTTTTTGAGTATTATCCTCAGCTCGTGTATGCCTTCAGGGTCAAGTCCGTTCATAGGCTCGTCCAGTATAAGCAGCTTTGGCTGGTGCAAAAGAGCCTGTGCGACACCAAGCCTCTGGCGCATGCCGAGGGAGTACCTGCTGACCTTTTCGTTTATCCTGTTGGTCATACCCACCATGCTTATGACCTCGTCCAGCCTCCGGGGATCATCTATTCCCCTCATACGGGCGTACTGTTTCATATTGTCAAGCCCTGAAAGGTACTTGTACATCTCAGGGTTCTCAACGATAGCACCGATGCAGCTCAAAGCTCCCTCAAAGTCCTGTTTCAGGTCTTTACCGCAGATCGTTACCACTCCGCAGTCCTTTTTAATAAGCCCTGCAACTATCTTTATGGTAGTTGTCTTGCCTGCGCCGTTGGGTCCCAGAAAACCGAACACCTCTCCGGCATAGCACTGCATATTTATGTTTTTCAGCACAGTTCTGTTTCCGTAGGATTTGTCAAGGTACTTGATATCAAGAACGATCTCGTTGGTCATTTCCCAAGCACCTCCGTTCTTTTGAACATGGGGTCGGTGCGTTCGGAAAAAAGTCCCGCCAGAGAGATCTGATATTCTCTTCCGCCGTCTGTTCGGAAGACTTCCTGTGTTCCTCTGTAAGACGGGGTGACACGGTCGATCTTCCAGCTGCCGCTGTATTTGCTTAGATAAATGTAGCAATAATACGGCTTTTCTATGGTATCTTCGCCGATACGCTCGGTCTCGCCGATGCGGGACTGGGCGGACCCGGCTGCTGAATATATTATTGTTCCGCCGCTGTCCTGCAAAGCCATACTGTAATTTACAAGTACCGCCGCACTGTGCAGCCCAAGCTTTCTGACCTGTACCGAAGAGACATAAGCCTGACAGCTTCGGATAGTGCCCCGGTAAACAGATCTGTCCGCAGCGGTTTTATTCTTTGTCATATTTTCGTGCATACTTTCAAAGTTGCTTTTGAGATTTGAAGCATTTATGAAACCGCTTGCATAACGCATACCGTTTCCCGCTGCGGCAGGATCGGCGGCAAAATACTTTTCGATCAGATCGTTCTGCGCCGCAAGTATATCCTCAAAAGTGCCTTGGTTGGTACTTGCACTTTCGCTTATAAAATCCTTTACAAACTTTTGGATATCGTCCCTGCTCATTTCAAACATAAGGCTGGTGATACCTATATATCCTATCGTTGCCAACACAAGGAAAATTGCGATCAAAACTCCCAGGTTTATTCTTTTTAGCAGTTTAAACACCTTTTACTCCCCCCCCTGCGGATTAGATTGTATCACATTATTTATATACCGTCAAGCCTTGTAAAACTAATTTGGCAAAAAGACTTGACAATTACGTTTTGTTTTGGTATAATATATAAGCACTTGTAAAGGCTTGGGGTCAAAACCCCCGTGTTAAAGCTTTTTTTGTGTGATGAGCTATTAGCTCAGTTGGCAGAGCATTTGACTTTTAATCAAAGGGTCTGGGGTTCGAATCCCCAATAGCTCATATCTTTGAAAGACCGCTTGTTTGCACTTTTTGTGCAGACAAGCGTTTTTTGTCTTAAAATCTGCATAAAGATGGGATGTTATCTTTGTCCTTCCCGTTAGTTTCCGCTGATCTGTCAGCTGTTTTTCAAAGAACGGATCTGCCGGGTCAATTTTATCACTGCTTATTCTTTCGTGCAGCTGTTTGTGCAGTTTGTAGTGACATATTTGTCACACGGGACTTTTGTTTGTACATTCCTACAAAAGTGATAGATTTGTCACTTTTCTTATTGACAACCAAAAGTAAATGTGATATTATTATCACATAAGGTGAGAAATAAATCACACAAGTAATAAAACGGAGGAATTTATTGTGAAAAACAACACACAGACCTTTGACGAGAAAACACAGGCAAAAATAGACAAACTGACAGCGGAGTACACTGACAAGAGCCGCAGCCGTTCACAGAGGCAGGAAGCCTTCAGAGAGCTGGCAAGAGTCAGATACTTCGCCGACCCCCGCCCCTCGATCTCGGTGCGGAAGCAGGCAATATACAATGCAGCGATATGGTTCCTTGATGCTCTGGTTTTCGGATGCATCACCTTTGCCAAAAAGGAAATGAACGAAGGCTTGGGAAATGCTTTTTCAATAGTGCTGTTTTCCGCAATGATGATCACTGTACTGTTCGTAGTCGCAGCGGAGCGCAAGTATAAAAAAGAACCTGACGATGAGCTTTCCTTAAACAGTAAGAAGCGCGCCTCTGAGCTTGCGGGGTTTACTATGATCATAATAGCGGCTGCGGTGGGTATGCTGGTATTCACCATATTGGAAAAAAGCTTTACTCTGAACAGCGACAACTGGCTGGGGCTGTTCTGCACAGTCGTGTTCCTTTACTCCTTCCTTGACAAGCTGTTTTTCGTTATCATCGAAGGCAAGGACACCGCAGAGGCAGAGGAGGACGAATAATGGCAGAGTTTACAACGAGGTTAAAGGAGCTTCGGGCTGCGAAAAATATGAAGCAGGGCGAGCTTGCCGACCTTGTCGGAGTGCGGCGGGAAACTATCATCAGGCTGGAAAAGGGTCAGTATAATCCGTCGCTCAAGCTGGCGATAGACATAGCAAGGGTGTTTGGCTGCACGGTCGAGGAAGTGTTTATTTTTGAGGAATAGACCGCCGGCATAGACGCAGTCATCGGTGAAAAGGCTGTGCAAACCCGGATGCTCTTATCATCTCTGATCGGAGAGTTTAAATCATTAAAAAACAGGGGCTGTTGTTTGTGCAACAGCCCATTTTATTATACTCTTGTGGCAAGAAGCTTTGCGATAATAAGGTCGCTATCGGTGGTTATCTTGATGTTTACCGTATCGCCTGGGATAATATGTATTTTGTGCCCCGCCTCGGTGAAAATGCTGCAGGTGTCTGTCAGACGGCTTTTCCGGCTTTCGTCAAGGCGGTTATAGTATTCGTCCAGCAGCGTTATGTCAAAGCTCTGTGGTGTCTGAGCCCTGTACAGTTTGCTCCTGTCAAGAGAACCGTCTACCGTCTCTCCGTCATGCGAGCTAACCACCGTGTCAACACATTTAAGATATGTTCCGCAGGCAGAATATTTCAGCGCACCTATTATGTTTTCCTCTATCATCGTGTCGGTGAGAAACGGGCGGACTGCGTCGTGGGTGATTATTATGTCACCCTTTTTGATGTCAAACTCAGTCTTGACAGCCGCAACTATCTTCATGACCGTGTCGTTGCGGTCGCTGCCTCCGTCGATAACTCTGACACGCTGTGTGTCTATCCCGTACTCCTCCAGCAGCTGATCCATTACACCGTGCCAGTCCGGCTTGATTCCTATGTATATCCTGTCGATATGTTTTTGCTTGACGAACTTTTCCACCGTGTATATTATTATCGGTTTGTCAAGCACTCTTATAAACTGTTTTGGCATGGCGGCATTTTTCATTCTTGTTCCGCTGCCGCCTGCAACTATACCTGCAAATATCATAGCCTTTCTCCTTGATAAAAAATAAAGCTCCCCGGTAACGGAGAGCTTTTTGTTCTTACTTTATTTCGTACTTTTTAAGCAGCGCCTGGATCTTTGAATGAGGGTCGATAACATTGGAGATAGAAAGATCGTGGTTGAGCGATGCGATATAGTAAGCGATATACTTGGCACAATCCACCTCATGGAACCATGGGCTTGCCAGCAGCTCCGGTGTCCTGTAAGTAAGGTTGGTGCCGAAAACTCCGTCGATAATGCCGTCTGCATAAGCCTTGTTGAACTGCTCAAGGCCGTTTGTGAATATCGGATATGTAGCGTAGCAGAATATTCTTCCTGCCTTGCGCTTTTTAAGCTCGATAGCGATGTCAAGCATACTCTCGCCCGAGGAGATGATGTCGTCGGCAACGAAGATATCCTTGCCTGCAACGTCGTTGCCCATGTACTCATGAGCAACTATGGGGTTTCTGCCGTTTACAACGGTAGAGTAGTCACGTCTCTTGTAGAACATTCCCAGGTCAACGCCCAGTATGGAAGCATAGTACATATTTCTGTTGATCGCACCTTCATCAGGGGAAACTATCATGTAGTGGTCCTTGTTTGGTTTGAAGTTGTCTATGTTTCTGAACATAGCCTTGAGAACCTGATAGGAAGGAATGATATTGTCAAATCCCATAAGGGGGATAGCATTCTGTACTCTGGGGTCGTGAGCGTCAAAGGTCAGAATGTTTGAAACGCCCATAGCCTGAAGCTCCTGAAGTGCCACTGCACAGTCAAGAGATTCACGGTAATTCCTTCTGTGCTGTCTGCCGCCGTAAAGGGTAGGCATGATAACATTTATTCTGTGGGTCTTTCCGCTGGCAGCCTGGATAAGTCTTTTAAGGTCCTGGAAATGGTCGTCGGGGGACATACAGTTGAGCTGACCAAACAGATTGTACTTTATATTGTAGTTTCCCACATCGCAAAGAATAAACAGGTCGTTTCCTCTTACAGTCTGCTTGATAAGACCTTTTCCGTCGCCTGAAGAGAAACGGGGGCAGTCAGCCTCTACCAGGAATGTGTCCACCGCATATTCATTCTCATTAGCCCAGTTGGTAAGGTACCAGTTTACCTTTTCGCCAAGCTCCTTTGCATTGTCCATTGCAAGAAGTCCCAGCGGCGCAACTCTTGAATTGTTGTCAAAAAGTATTTTCTCAGCCTTGCTACCCATTTAAAGAATCCTCCATCTATGTGGTCATTGCATCATAACAGCGCAACATCCCCACGGTCATTATTAACAAACCAATTATACTTCATTTTTCGTCAATTTACAATAGCGTTTATAAATTTTTTAGATATTTCAACCTTTTTCACAAAAACAGGTGTCACTTAACGGGGCATTTATATCTAAATCACAACAGCTTTGTCAGTGATTTTTCTGCCTTTGCTGTCCATTTCGCCGTGACTTGGGCATTTGCTGATAATTCAATATAAATGCTTGCATTTTATTCCCATATGGTGTATAATAAAATGGATTAGGTGTGTGCATTTTTAAGTTTTATGTTTTTTTACCTTTGTGCACCCCTTTTTGCGAATTTGACAGGTTAGGAGTAGGTTTTTATGACAAGAGCCCAAAAGTATTTCAGCGAAATGAAGTCCAAAAGGGTGGCTTTTATCGGCGTGGGTGTAAGCCATCTTGAACTTATAAAGCTTTTCCTCTCAAAGGGGATAAAGGTCGTGATATGCGACAAGAAAAGCAAGGAAGAATTTGACGAGGGCATATACGAGGAGTTCAATGCCAGAGGCGTGGACTTTTCCCTTGGTGAAAACTATATCGACGAGATATACAAATGCGACGTGGTGTTCAGAACACCGGGATTTTACTATAACAGACCCGAGCTTGAAAAGGCAAGACAGATGGGTATCGTTGTCACCAGCGAAATGGAGACATTCTTTGACCTTTGCCCCTGCCGTACATACGGTATAACAGGTTCTGACGGAAAGACCACTACAACCACCCTTGTAAGCGAGTTTTTAAAGGCTGAGGGCAGGCGTGTACACCTTGGCGGAAATATCGGTAAGGCACTTTTGCCTATAGTCGAAACAATATCCGATTCAGATGTTGCCGTGGTGGAGCTTTCAAGCTTCCAGCTTATTTCCATGAGGGAATCTCCGGATATAGCAGGCATAACAAATATCAGACCAAACCACCTGAATGTCCACAAGGATATGCAGGAGTATATAGATTCCAAGCTTAATCTTATTCTTCACCAGAATGCTTATTCCAAAACCATTCTCAGCCTTGATGACGAGACAACAAGAAATCTCAGCGGCTATGTCCGTGGCGAGCTTAAATACTTCAGCCGTCAAAAGCAGGTGGACAACGGAAGCTTCCTGCGTGAGGACGGTATGCTTTGTTACAGCGACCACGGAAAGGTGACAGAGTATGTTCACATGAACGATATAAAGATACCGGGAATGCACAACGTTGAGGACTACCTTACCGCCATTGCAATGACCTACGGCGATGTGAGCGTACAGAGCGTTGTCAACGTGGCAAAGACCTTTGCAGGCGTTGAGCACCGCATTGAGTTTGTCCGTGAGCTTGACGGGGTAAAATACTATAATAACTCTATTGCCTCAAGCCCTACAAGAGTTCTTGCCTGCCTTGATGCCTTTGACCAGAAGCAGATAATGATACAGGGCGGAAGCGACAAGGGTATCTCCTTTGAACCAATGGCAGATGCGCTTTGCAAAAAGGTCAAGGTTCTTATTCTTATGGGCGAGACTGCACAGAAGATAGAGGATGCGGTGAAGGCTTCATCGGAATATGACCCTGCAAATATAAGGATAGTAAGGGTCGCCGACATGGCAGAGGCGGTGGAGATAGCTCACCATTACGCTGTTGAAGGGGATATAGTTTCACTTTCCCCTGCCTGCGCAAGCTTTGATATGTACAGAATGTTCGAGGACAGAGGAAAACACTTCAAACAGCTGGTAAATCAGCTTTAATATATGCTTTTCACGGGAGCACTGATAAAAACAGTATCCCGTCGGGGAAACGGAGTTTTTGAAAATGGGTTTTGACTTGAAACAGGCTTTGAGCGAGCTTTGCGCCGCACCGGGAGTGTCCGGTGCTGAAAAAACTGCTCAGCAGACGGCTCAGCAGCTGCTTTCACAATTTGCAAAGACCGAAACGGACTCCTTCGGGAACGTTTACGGCTATGTGGGTGAGCAGACACACGGCAGGCAGAAGCTTATGCTTGAAGCGCATATAGACGAGATAGGCTATATTGTTACCTACATCACCGACGAGGGATTTCTGAAGATATCCGGCTGCGGCGGCATAGACGAACGTGCCCTTGCCGCCCAGCAGGTAACCGTCTACGGAAAAGAAACAATAAAAGGAGTTATCACCTCGATACCCCCGCACCTGTCGGAGAAAAACAACTCTTACAGTATAAACGATGTGTTTGTGGATATAGGATTGAGCAAGCAGCAGGCTGAAAAGCTGGTTTCTCCGGGGGACAGGGTGCTTGTTGAAAATGAGCTTGTAAGCCTTGGAGGCAGCCTTGTGACATCAAAGGCACTTGACGACAGAAGCGGCGTGGCTGCGGTGCTTTTAGCTCTGGATATGCTCAAGGACAAACAGACTGTGTACGATATATGTGTGCTTTTCGCCGCACAGGAGGAAACAGGCGAGCGTGGTGCCAAAACAGGTGCTTTCAGACTTGCACCTGACCTTGCCATAGCAGTGGATGTAAGCTTTGCCAAGACCCACTTTGAAAGTGAGGAGGACTGTGCAAAAATGGGACAGGGTGCTATGATAGGCATTGCGCCTGTGCTGTCTTCGGAGTTTTCACAAGGGCTTATCCAAACCGCAGAAAGATGTGGCTTGCCCTATCAGCTTGAGATCATGAGCGGTACAACAGGAACTGATGCGGACAAGATAAGTATCACAGCAGGCGGAGTCAGGACTGTGATAGTGTCTGTGCCGCTGAAATATATGCATACCCCCGTTGAGGTCATAGACCTTGGGGATGTTGAGAAAACGGCACAGCTGATTGCCGAATTTGCACAGGGAAGGTGAGGGCTATGAAGGAACTTCTTGAAAAGCTTTGCCTGCTTGACGGCATTTCGGGCGATGAGGGTGCGGTGAGAGATTTTATTATCTCACAGATAAAGGATCATTCTCAGATAACAGTTGACCCGCTGGGAAATGTGATCGCTTTCTGTAAGGGTAAAAAGACACCGAAGAACAAGGTGCTTGTTTCCGCTCACATGGACGAGGTGGGAATGATAGTCACCTATATAAACAGCGACGGAACTCTTAAAGTTGAGTGCGTAGGCGGAGTTGACCCTGCGGTGGTGTACGCAAAGAGAGTCAGGGTGGGCAAAAACAAGGTGACGGGCGTTATCGCTTCCACGGCGGTACACAATCTCAGCAAAGAAGAAAAGGGAAAGACGCCCGGCTTTGACAAGCTTACGGTGGATATCGGCTGTGAGAGCAGAGAACAGGCGCAAAAGCTTGTGAGCCTTGGAGACAGCGTGTGCTTTGACTCCCGGTTTCTTACCTTCGGAGACGGCTTTGTGAAATGCAAGGCTATCGACGACAGGGCAGGCTGCGCAATTATGATAAAGCTTATACAGGACACCCCCGAGTATGACACATACTTCACCTTTGTTGTGCAGGAAGAGGTGGGTCTGAGGGGAGCGACCGCTGCAAGCTATACTGTGGATGCAGACTATGCCTTTGTGCTTGAAGCCACCACGGCTGCGGATATACCCTCTGCGCAGGCTGATAAAAAGGTGTGCTGCGTGGGCGATGGACCGGTGGTAAGCTTTATGGACAGGCACACCATTTATGATAAAGAGATGTTTGACCTTGCCTTTGAAACGGCAAAGGAGAACCATATACCCTGCCAGACCAAAACTATGATCGCAGGGGGAAATGACGCAGGTGCCATACACGTTTCACGGTGCGGAGTGAGAACCACGGCAATATCTCTGCCGTGCAGATATCTCCATTCTCCAAGTTGCGTGATAAAGCTCAGTGATATGCAGGATGCTTACAGGCTTACAAAACTAATTTTGGACAGGACTTACAACAGATGATTTACCAGCTTACACAGCTTGACCTGAAGACGCTGGAAAAGCTGTCTTCAAACAACTATACAAGGCGGATAAAATCCCATTTTCTTGCTTATTCCACAAAGTATGAGTTCTGCCGTTTTTTTGCCGTGGACGATTACGATAAGCACTGCGGGATAATATGTATGTTCAATTCGTCAATGATAGTCAGCGGCTTTGATGGCACAGCATTCAGCCGTGATATACTTTCGGAGATAGCTTCCTTTGCGGTGATAAACAAGCCTCTTTCGGTGGAGTTTCCCGTGGAATATTCCCAGGACCTTGAAAGAATGTGCAGCATTGAATATATCGGCGATAAGCGCACGGAGTTTGCGTTTTCTGCGCAGGGTGAGCTGCCCGAACTTAACGTGCAGGAGCTTCCTCGCCTTGACGATGTCTATGCTATCCTCGCACAGTGCTTTCCCGCAATAAAGAATAACCACGGACTGTGGCTCACAGATACTTCTCACAGGGTGCGCAGAGGGCTTGCACAGAGCTTTATCCTTGACAGCTGCTCCACTGCCACAGTGCAGTACATAATCGACAGGGTGGCACTTATCGGTCATGTGGGAACGCTGCCCGAGGAAAGAGGCAAGCACCACGCAAGAAAGCTGCTTTACTGGATAGGAGAAAAGCTGACAGCAGACGGTTTTGATGTAAGGCTGTTTGCCCGTCCGCACAGGGTCAGCTACTACGAGGAGATAGGCTTTAAAAAATGCGGACTTGATATAGTTTTAGAGAGAAAAGATACGGATTTTTAATCTCAGGCTGACAATGCCTGCTGATTTACAAAATCCCGAAAGGACTTAATAGAGAATGACTGAAAACTTGTTTGGAATAGATGAACGTATCCTCACCCTTGCACAGGAGGCTGAAAAAGAGTGCACGCAGATGTTTGTGCAGACGGACAAAATCGCGCAGTATAACGGCGAAAAGGTGCTCAAAGCCTTTATCGACAATCGTGTGAGCGAAAGTTGCCTCAAAGGTACAACAGGCTACGGCTACGGCGACTGTGGCAGAGATACCCTTGATAAGGTCTTTGCCCAGGCTTTCGGCGGTGAGGACGCTATCGTTCGCCACACCTTTGTCAATGGCACTCACGCACTTTCAACAGCGCTGTTCGGCGTTCTGCGAATGGGGGATACGCTGCTTTCATGTGTTGGCAGACCGTACGACACTCTTGAAGGCGTGATAGGTCTTACAGGCGAAAAGGGTTCCGGCTCGCTTATGGACTTTGGCGTTAAGTACGAGCAGGTGGACCTTGTAGATGAAAAAACTCCCGACTTTGAAAGTATCGCTCAAAAGGCAAAAACTGCAAAAGTGGCATATATCCAGCGTTCAAGGGGATACTCACTGAGACCCTCGCTGAGCGTTGAAGTGATCGGAAAGATCGCTGAAACGGCGAAACAAGCCAATCCCGATATAATCGTTATGGTCGATAACTGCTACGGCGAGTTCGTTGAAAAGCAGGAACCCCTTTCGGTGGGTGCGGATCTTATTATCGGCTCGCTTATCAAAAACCCCGGCGGCGGTATCGCAAGTACAGGCGGGTATATCTGCGGAAGGGCAGACCTTGTGGAAAAATGCGCCGACAGGCTTACCTGCGTGGGTATGGGCAAAGAGGTGGGCTGCACCCTTTCCCAGAACAGGGAAATGCTGCTTGGATTTTTCATGTCGCCGCAGACGGTGGCAAGTGCAGTAAAGACTTCGGTTTTTGCCTGCCGGCTGTTTGAAAAGCTTGGCTTTAAGACTCTTCCCGAAAGCAGCGAAACAAGAACAGATATTATCGCATCTATACTCCTTGAAAACGAGGAAAATCTTACAGCTTTCTGCAAAGGCATACAGAAAGGCTCACCTGTTGACAGCTTTGTAACTCCCGAAGCGTGGGATATGCCGGGATATGAAAGCAAGGTGATAATGGCTGCCGGAGCGTTCACCATGGGAGCTTCAATAGAGCTTTCAGCAGACGCACCTATAAGAGAGCCTTTTGCCGCATGGCTGCAAGGTGGGATAACCTACCCAAGCGGCAGAATGGGGATCCTTGTTGCCGCAAATGAGATGTGTAAAAAAGGACTTTTAAGATTTTAAAATACCGAAAGGAATGAAAACTATGGCAGAATTATTCAGCGTAAAGGTAAAGGATATTGTTGACCAGCTCAACTGCGAAATGCTTTATTCCCCCGAAAATCTGGACGATATTACTGTTACGGAGAACGACTGCAACAGACCGGGCTTGCAGCTTATGGGATTTTACGAGTATTTCAACGCAGAACGTGTGCAGATCTGCGGAAATATGGAATTTGCCTACCTTGCATCCCTTGACGAGCACACAAGATACCAGCGCATTGATGCGCTTTTTGCCACTAAGATACCACTTTTCGTTGTGGCAAGAGGTCACGAGCTTTATCCCGAGATGATGGAGATAGCAAAAAATTATCAGGTCCCCATCGCAAGGACGCCTGCCAGCACAACTGCGTTCATCGCCGCACTTATAGGATATCTGAACGTTGAGCTTGCCCCGAGAATAACCCGTCACGGCGTGCTTATCGAGGTTTACGGTGAGGGACTGCTTATCGTGGGCGAAAGCGGCGTCGGTAAGAGCGAAACTGCCATTGAGCTTGTAAAGCGTGGTCACAGACTGGTGGCTGACGATGCGGTGGAGATAAGAAAAACCTCCAGCAAGACTCTGGTGGGAACATCTCCCGATAATATAAGGCACTTTCTGGAGCTTCGTGGTATAGGCATAATCAACACCAGAAGGCTGTTTGGTATGGGTGCCATCAAGGTCAGCGAGAAAATTGACCTAATTGTTGAGCTTGAGCCATGGGACAGCACAAAGATCTACGACAGAATGGGCGTTGACAACGAGTACACGTCTATCCTTGGGGTCAAGGTGCCCAGTCTTACAATTCCTATCAAGCCCGGGCGTAACCTTGCGGTAATTCTCGAGGTCGCAGCTATGAACAACAGACAGAAGAAAATGGGTTATAATGCTGCTGCCGAGCTGCTTGAAAACCTTGGTCTGCAAATGGACAAGAAGGACAAGGTAAAGAGCTGGGATAATTTCTAACAGCCCGATATTTTGTAATTAATTTTTTAGTGTACGTTTTATTGTACAAATGGAGATGAAGTCTTTGAACATAATCGGTGATATGCACACCCACACCATTGCATCGACTCATGCATATTCCACCATAACCGAGAACTGCCGCTGCGCAGCGGAAAAGGGCATAAAAATAGTTGCCATGACGGATCACTATGGGGATATGCCGGATTCACCGCATTTGTGGCACTTTGTAAATATGAAGATACTACCCCGGACAATATGCGGCGTTACGGTATTGAAAGGCGTTGAGGCGAATATAATAAACGATGAGGGCGAGCTTGATATGCCAAGACAAACTCTGGACAGCCTGGAGTGGGTGGTGGCGTCCATGCACAGGCAGGTGTATAAACCGACGACGCAGGGAAACCATACAAGGGCTTATCTTAATGTTGCAAAAGACCCGAAAGTCGACGTTATCGGGCATTGTACCACAGACTTTTTCCCAATAGATTTTGAAAAATGCATAAAGGCATTTAAAGAGTATGACAAGCTGGTGGAGATAAACGAAAGCTCCATTCTTTATAAGAAAGGCTCAAGGAAGAATACCTATGAGGTGCTTAGGCTGTGCAGGAAATATGAAGTGCCTGTGGTGCTGGATTCGGACGGTCATTTCTGCGAGCTTATCGGCGTTGTGCCAAACGCCCTGGAAATAGTCAGCGAGGTCGGTTTCCCTCAGGAGCTTGTGGTCAATGCAGACCTTGACAGACTTAAAGAATACATATGCCGTCATCACCCGGAGTCAGGTATACTTTGAGAAAGGGGAGTCCAAAAAAATGGACAATTCCAACAATGTGAATGCTTTGCTGAACACCGCAAAGGAGTGCGGATGTGACGTTGCGCTAAACGAACCGCTGAGTGCACACACCACCTTTAAGATAGGCGGCTGCTGTACGGCTATGATAAATATAAATTCCGCACAGAGCCTAAAAAATCTTATTGACATTGCAAGGCAGCAGTCGCTGCGTTATTTCGTCCTTGGCAAGGGGTCAAATGTGCTTTTTGACGACAAGGGCTTTGACGGGGTGATATTTCATATAGGGACAGGGTTTGATGAGCTTGAGCTTGTGGGAGAGCGTACTGTCAGAGTGCAGGCAGGGTGCAGTCTTATGAAGCTGTGCAGATTTGCCCTTGACAATTCACTTACTGGTCTGGAGTTTGCCTACGGTATACCCGGCACGGTGGGAGGCGGCGTTTTTATGAACGCAGGAGCCTACGGAGGAGAGATAAAGGACGTGCTGAAAAGCTGCACTGTGGTCACTGCGGAAGGTGAGATAAAGGAGCTGGAGGCTTCACAGCTTGAGCTTTCGTACAGGCACAGTGCGCTTATGCAAAGCGGAGATGTGGTTTGTGAGGCTGTGTTCGAGCTTGAAAAGGGTGACAAGAACGATATAGAGAACAAAATGAACGAGCTTATGGGCAGGCGAAAGGAGAAACAGCCCCTTGACTACCCTAATGCAGGCTCGACCTTTAAACGCCCCGAGGGATTTTTTGCCGGCAAGCTTATTCAGGACTGTGGTCTGAGAGGCTTTACCGTGGGAGGGGCAAAGGTGTCGGATAAGCACTGCGGATTTGTGATAAACGAAAATAATGCAACGTCATCCGATGTTGTTTCACTTATAGAACAAGTACAAAAAATTGTACAGAAAGAAACTGGTCAGTTCCTTGAATGTGAGGTAAGGATCGTTCCGTACAAGGTAGAAAAGAGGTAAAAAATGCAGTTCGTAATAATAACAGGTATGTCCGGTTCGGGAAAGTCAAGCTGTGTCGACGTGCTTGAGGATATGGGATATTACTGTATAGACAATATGCCACCGGAGCTTATAGGAAAGTTTGTTGACATCTGCAACCAGTCGGACGGAAAGATAGACAAGGTGGCTTTTGTTATCGACATCCGAAGCGGAGAGCTGTTTTTAAAGCTCAAGGACACCCTTACACTTTTGAAGGAAGAGGACGTGGGGTTGAAAATAGTTTTCCTTGACTGCTCGGACGATGTGATAATAACAAGATATAAGGAAACCAGAAGAAAGCATCCTCTGGACGAGGTGTCCTTTGGTAATATCCGCAAGGCTATCCAAACAGAGCGTGAGATACTTGTGCCCATAAAAGCCATGGCGGATTACTACATAGATACCACCAATACCTCCGCAGGGGAGTTCCGTGAGAGAATGAGGGGCTTTTTCGATGAAAACAGCGATTATATGCACATTGATGTGCGCTCCTTCGGTTTTAAATTCGGACATATGCCCGAGGCGGACCTGGTGTTTGACGTAAGGTGCCTGCCTAACCCATTCTATATCCCGGAGCTTAAAAATCTCACGGGTCTGAACCCTGAGGTTTTTACCTATGTTATGAAGTTTGAGCAGTCAAAAAGGCTGCTGGATAAGCTGTGTAATCTTATAGATTTTCTTATCCCTCTGTATGAAAAAGAGGGCAAGGCGCAGTTGGTCATAGCTTTCGGCTGTACAGGCGGCAAGCACAGGAGCGTTACCCTGGCAGAGGCACTTGCACAGCATCTGCGTGATAAGAACCTGAAAATAAGGATACAGCACAGAGATATAGATAAACGATAGGATTGAGATAGCTTGGAAGAACATTCCTTTTCATACAGAGCGAAAAATGAGATAATACAGCGCATTAACTCACGGGACAAGGCAGATGCCTGTCTTATGGGTGTGCTTTTGTGCGCCAATTCTCTCAACGACGGGGAGATAACGGTGCTCACAGAGAATAAGCTGCTCAGGGACTTTTTTGTGCTCAACGTGAACAGGATACTGGAATGCGACGACGGCGTGGAGGTAAACGAGATACAGCGCAAACATTCTGCGGTGCTGTATGACCTTTGCATACCCAGAGCGCAGGACAGGCTTTTTATCCTTGACTATTTCCAGCTTGACGAGAGCCGTGGAATGAGCAGGGATGACCTGCCAAAGGCAAAGTATTACCCGTATGTTGTGGGGGGGATATTTCTTGCCTGCGGAAGCGTGAACAACCCTGAAAAGAAGTACCATATGGAGTTCGTGATGCCAAGTCTGGAGCTTTGTAATTCTCTGGGGCTGCTGCTTATAGACAACTATGGCATTGTCCCCAAACACGTTGAAAGAAAACACTATCAGATAGTTTATATAAAAGACTCAGAAAACATCATCGATATTCTCACAATGATGGGTGCTCAGATGGCATCGCTGGAGATAATGAACGTGAAGATGATGAAAGACGTTAAGAACAAGATAAACCGTTCCATGAACTGCGATAATGCAAATATCGACAAGGCTTTGGGTGCGGCGGAAAGACAGATAAATGATATTGAGCTTATCGACTCTACCATGGGGCTTGACAGCCTGCCGGACACCCTCAGGGATATTGCAAGGATAAGATACGATAATATTGATTTTACGCTGAAAGAGCTTGGAGCCGCCATGGAGCCCCCCATATCCCGTTCAGGGGCGAACCACCGTATGCAGAAAATAGCCGAGATAGCTGAAAATATACGAAAGGAAAAGGCAAAAAGGTGATTGATTTCGTTCATTTGCACCTGCACAGCGAGTATTCGCTCCTTGACGGTGCCTGCCGTCTGGGAGAGCTTGTTGACACAGTCAGACAGCTGGGGCAGACAAGCTGTGCGGTCACAGACCACGGTAATATGTTTGCTGCGGTGGAGTTTTACAACGCCTGCAAGGCAAAGGGCGTAAAGCCGATCATAGGCTGCGAAATGTATGTTGCACCACGCACACGCTTTGACAAGGTGAACCGGATAGATTCCTCGCCTTACCATCTTGTGCTTTTGTGCAAAGACCGGCAGGGCTACCGCAACCTTATAAAGCTTGTTTCCCTTTCGTATACCGAGGGCTTTTACAATAAGCCAAGAGTTGATGAACAGCTGCTCGAAAAATACAGCAAGGGGCTTGTCTGCCTTTCTGCCTGCCTGGCAGGGGAGATACCAAGAAAGCTGCTGAATGGTGACTTTGAAGGCGCAAAGCAGACTGCTTTGAGATATAACGGTATCTTTGGTCAGGGAAACTATTTCCTTGAGCTGCAGGATCACGGCATAGAGGACCAGAAAAGTTTGATCCCAATTCTGGCAAGACTTTCCCGTGAAACAGGGATCCCTCTTGTTGCCACCAACGACTGTCACTATCTTAAAAGAGAGGATGCCAAGGCGCAAAAGGTGCTGGTGTGCATTTCCACAGGTACCACTCTTGACGACCCCAATAAGCTTGAGTTTCCCACAGAGGAGTTTTATGTCAAAAGCGGCGATGAAATGATGCAGCTTTTTGCAAAATACCCCGAGGCAATAGAGAATACCGTTAAGATCGCACAAATGTGCAATGTGGAATTTGAGTTTGGAAAAACCAAGCTGCCCTATTTCCATATCGACGGAGTGGAGGATAACGAAAAATTCCTGCGTGATATGTGCCGCAAGGGGCTTGAAAAGCGTTACGAGAATCCCACACAGGAGGCTCGGGAGCGGCTGGAATATGAGCTTGACGTTATCACAAAAATGGGCTACACCGACTACTACCTCATAGTCTGGGATTTTATAAACTATGCCAAGACCCACGGCATACCCGTAGGCTGCGGCAGAGGCTCAGGAGCAGGCAGCCTGTGCGCCTACTGTATAGGTATTACAGGCATCGACCCGCTGAGATACAATCTTCTGTTTGAGAGATTTCTTAACCCCGAAAGGGTATCTATGCCCGACTTTGACGTTGACTTTTGCATGGAGGGCAGACAAAGGGTAATCGACTATGTTATAAGCAAGTATGGTGAGGACCACGTTGCACAGATAGCTACCTTCGGTACCCTTGCGGCAAAGCAGGCGGTGAGAGATGTGGCAAGGGTTATGGGACTTTCCTACCAGACCGGGGATATGGTTTCAAAAGCCGTGCCAAGAGGACTTTTGCTCTCGGAGTCTGTAAAAAGAGTGCCCGAGCTTGCGAAAATGTATAACGGCGACCCTAAGATAAAGGAGCTTATCGACACAGCCATTAAAGTCGAGGGTATGCCAAGGAACGTTTCTACCCATGCAGCAGGCGTTGTCATAACAAAAGAACCTGTGGACTATTATGTTCCCGTCTATGCCCGTGACGGTCAGGTGTCAACACAGTACACTATGACCATTCTGGAACGCCTGGGACTATTAAAGATAGACTTTCTGGGGCTTCGCAACCTTACTATAATAAACCATTGTGTCCGGCAGGTCAGAAAGCAGATCCCTGATTTTGATATCAACAATATCCCCCTTGATGACAAGGCGGTGTACGAAATGCTTTCCCAGGGCAGAACAGAAGGCGTTTTCCAGTTTGAAAGCGCAGGCATGACTGCCACGATAACAAAACTTCGACCCACAGGGATAGAGGATCTGATTGCGGTGATCTCCCTTTACCGCCCCGGTCCTATGGATTCCATACCCACATATATACGCAACCGCCACGACCCTGAGCTTGTAAGCTATAAGCACCCGCTTTTGAAGAACATTCTTGATGTGACCTACGGCTGTATAGTCTATCAGGAGCAGGTAATGCAGATATTCCGTGTGCTTGCAGGTTATTCCTACGGCAGAGCGGATATTGTCCGCAGAGCTATGGCAAAGAAAAAAGCTGCGGTGCTGGAGGCTGAAAGAAAAGCGTTTATCTACGGCGAGGAAGGTCAGTGTGTTGGTGCGGTGGCAAACG
Source organism: Ruminococcus sp. FC2018 (assembly GCF_000621805.1). GTDB lineage: Bacteria > Bacillota > Clostridia > Oscillospirales > Ruminococcaceae > Hominimerdicola. Next base: position 47,876 of record NZ_JHXH01000001.1, read on the forward strand.
GCGTTGACGAAAAGACCGCAAACGAGATATTTGACGAAATGACCTCTTTTGCCAGCTACGCATTTAACAAATCCCATGCTGCGGCGTATGCTACGATCTCATACCAGACAGCATATCTTAAATGTCATTTTTACAAGGAGTATATGGCTGCGCTTATGACAAATGCTCTGCTTGATTCCACCGAAAAGCTCTTTGGGTATATTACAAGCGTGAGCAGAAACGGTGTCAGAGTGCTTAATATAGATATCAACAAAAGCGAAAGAGGCTTTGTGGCACAGCCCGATGGCATACGTTTTGCACTGCTTGCAGTGAAAAGCCTGGGCGAAAACGCAATAGCCGGCATTATCTCAGAACGTGAAAAAAACGGCGAGTTCAGATCTCTGTGGGATTTTTGCAGCCGTGTAAGCGGCAGAGATATAAACACCCGAACCGTTGAGGCTCTGATAAAAAGCGGCGCATTTGACTGTTTCCCCAATAACCGCCGTGAGATGCTTGATTTCTGTGGTGATATGATGTCCGAGGCAGCCCATAGCCGTGAAACAAATCTTGAAGGACAGCTGGACTTTTTCGGAATGACCGAGCAAAACGGCTCCTCCGGCTTTGAAATGACAATACCGCCGCTGGAGGAGTTTTCCCGAGCACAGCTGCTTGAATATGAGCATGAGGCACTTGGAATGTATCTCTCGGGTCACCCGTGCGATGACTTTGCTGCCTTTGCAAAGGCGGACAAGTGCGTTACTACCCTTGAGATGATCTCTCACCACGAACAGACCGAGGGTGCCGATGAGGGACAGCAGGTAAAGCTGGTGGCAATGGTGATCTCCAAAAAGGAGCTTAAAACACGAAAAGGGGATATGATGTGTTTTGTGCAGCTGGAGGACAGGTTCTCTTGTGTTGAGATAGTGGTCTTCCCCGAGCTTTATGCTTCAAGCTCAGCTCTGCTGCAAAAGGGAATGATAGTCCATGTAAGCGGAAAAGTATCAGGCAGGGAGGATGAAAATCCGAAAATACTTGCCGAAAAAATAGTAAGCGCAGAAAGCTTTGAGAAAAGCTGTCTTCACCGTGACCTTTGCCTTCGTCTCAGCTTAGCGGATAAGGATAAGCAGGATGAGGTAAAAAGGATAATACAGGGATTTGAGGGCGGCGAAAACGACAGCAGGCTGATACTGTATTTTTCCGATGTGCGCAAAAAGATAATGCTGAAGGATACTCCCACGGTACGCATGGATAAGCAGCTTCTTGAAAAGCTTTCCGGGCTTCTGGGAGAGGAAAATGTTGCCTTTATGCAGCGCAAATAAAAAATATCCGCAAAGCTATGGAAATACCCGGGCAAATGTGGTAAAATATAATCACGACTTATGTCCGTTATTGAAAAGATCTGTAAAATAGGAGGAATGAAATGCCTATTTCATATAAAAGAACCGAGGTGGGAGAGGGGATAGCACTTACGGAGATCACCGACCCTAAGTTCAAGTCAAACCTGATAAGTGTCTCCTTCGTTACCCCCACAGATGCACACAACGCCCCGATGAACACACTGGTCATGGAGCTTCTTGCATCGTCAAATGCTAAACTTAAAACACTTGCCGAGCTCACAGGGGAGCTTGCCTACCTTTACGGTGCGACCTTGTCCTCAAAGTCAAGGCGCATAGGCGATTGCCAGGAGAACGGCTTGTGTATTGAGTATATATGCGATGATTATACTATCGGTCACGAGGTTATATCCACAAGGGCGGTTGAGCTGCTGCTGGACTGTATTTTCAAGCCACTGCTCGAGGACGGAGTGTTCAGCGAAAGATATGTAAGTATGCGCAAAAAGGAGCTTGAGGACAACATCAATGCAGAGCTTAACGACAAGTTCGGTTACTCCATGCGCAAGGCAAAGGAGATAATCTATAAAGATGAGCCTGCCTGTGTCTCGCTGCTGGGAACTGTGGAAAACGCAAGGACCATAACCTCGCAGCAGCTTACAGACAGATATTATCAGCTTCTGGAAACATCACAGATAGAGATAGTTATGTGCGGCAGAGACTTTGAAAGGGTAAAACCTGTTATAACACAGGCTTTCTCGGAGCTTGAACGAAACGGCTATGTGGCTGTGGACTATAAGGCATTGTCGCCAATAAAACAGGATACTGCATATGAGCGCCAGACACAGGACGTTAACCAGAGCAAGATGATAATGGCGTTTAAAAGCGACTATGAGGATATCTATGTTACAAAGGTATTTGCGGCTCTGCTTGGAGGAACACCCTTTTCAAAGCTGTTTTCAAACGTAAGGGAGAAAATGTCCCTGTGTTATTACTGCTCGGCTGCGTATTCGGATATCAAGGGTACACTTATGGTGTCAAGCGGCGTGGCAAAAAAGGATATTGAAAAGGCAGAGGAAGCTATCCTTATGCAGCTTGAAGCTGTAAAGAACGGAGAGTTTACCGGTCAGGAGCTTGAACATACAAAAATATATCTGTGTACAGGCTTTAAATCCAACAACGATTCTATCTATCGCATGGCAGAGTATTATATCGCCCAGAACACAAGGAACACATCCTATTCTCCCGAGCAGGTGTGTGATATATTCATGGGAGTGACCCGGCAGCAGGTAATAGACTGTGCAAAGTCATTTGTATATGATACCTTTTATGTTATGGAGCCTGAGGAGGTAACGGGGGATGAATAAAGAGATAATTTCCAGCAAAGAGCTTGACGAAAGCTATACCATAGTTCACCACCCCTCGGGGCTTGATATAATGATGTGGAAAAAAGACGGTTTTTCCACGGTGGAGGCATTGTTCGGCACCAAATACGGTTCAATGAATAATTACTTCCGGACCGACGATACAGGGGATTTTATCCGTGTCCCCGACGGCATCGCTCATTACCTTGAGCATAAGCTTTTCGAGTCCGACGACAACAGCAATGTCTTTGAACAGTATGCAAGGACAGGAGCAGCCGCAAACGCCTTTACTTCCACCGATATAACCGCCTATGTTTTCAGCTGTACAGATAATTATGAAAAGGCATTGGAGATACTTCTGGGCTTTGTACAGTCGCCTTACTTTACCGAGGAGAATGTGGAAAAGGAAAGAGGGATAATTGCCCAGGAAATAAAAATGGGTGACGACTCCCCGACAAGAAAATGCTTTAAGGAGCTTTTGCGGGGACTGTATGTGAATAACCCCATAAGAATAGACGTTGCCGGAACGGTGGAGTCCATACAGCAGATAACTCCCGAGCTGCTCTATAAATGCTACAACTCATTTTATAATCTGCATAATATGACCCTCTCCATAGCAGGAAATATAGACGAGGATAAGGTCATTGAGATATGCGACAAAATGTTGAAGCCAAGCAGCGATGTTCACCTTGAAAGCCGTTTTCCCGACGAACCGGATGAGGTGTGCCAAAAGCGTATATGCACCAATGCAGCCGTAGGGCTCCCGGTTTTTGCAATAGGCTTTAAGTCTGAGCCTCTGTCGGGCAAGGAGTATGTCAAGCGCTCGTTTATCGCAGCAATGCTGCTGGAGCAGATACTCGGTCAGACCTCACCGCTGTATAACGAGCTTCTTGAGCAGGGGCTTATAAGCTCGGGCACCTCTACTTTCGTTTATACCAGTGCAGACAGATATTTCTGCTGTATCATCGAGGGCGAATCCAAGGATCCCGACCTGGTAAACCAAAGGATCTGTCAGGAGATCAAACGCCTTGAAAAAGAGGGGATCGATACCAAACGCTTTGAGATAGACAAGCGTGTGAGATATGGCGAGAAGATAAGCAGTATAAACGACGTAAAAGCTTGTGCAGATGCTATGCTTTATTACCATATGGACTGTGACGATGTGACGCTGTTTGAGGATGTTGATATGATAGCCTCTCTTACGGCAGAGGAATGTCAGCAGGCTATACCGCAGCTGTTTGACGTTGAGAAAAACACCATAAGCATAGTTAAAAATAAACAGTAAGGAATCTTTCCGCAGAAAGGATGTATGTAAAATGATGCAGCTCATTCAGACCCTGGCTGAACAGACCGGGGAAGTATGGGAAAAGCTCAACGATCACCCCAACAGGGTGTATTTCCCCAATTTCGGAAGCGGGGACAATGTGCTCAAAACGGGTATCGACATTGACAGGGTGGCTTTCAAGGTCCCCGGAACCAAGTTCGAGATCTACTGGTACGGACTTACCATTGCGGTGGGCATAATACTTGCCATGATCTACGGCTTCAGGAAGATGAAAAAGGTGGGCATAGACCCCGACAGAGCAACAGATGCAGTTATCGGAGGCTTTTTCGGTGCAATTATCGGTGCAAGACTGTATTATATAGTGTTCAGCGATTCCACACCCCTGAGCAAATTCTTCGACTTCCGTGAGGGCGGACTTGCGATCTACGGCGGACTTATCGGCGCAATAGTCGTGGGCGGAATTATTGTCAGAGTGAGAAAGCTGCGGCTGACAGCAATGCTTGATGTTGTGGCACCGTGCTTTTTTATCGGACAGTGCCTTGGACGCTGGGGCAATTTCTTTAACCAGGAAGCCTTCGGTACAAATACCACACTGCCCTGGGGTATGCTCAGCAAGACCACAGCCAACTATGTCAGCACACATATAACCGACGGCAGCGTTGACCCGACGCTCCCAATACATCCATGCTTTTTGTATGAGTCTCTCTGGTGTCTTGCAGGATTCCTGCTGCTCCATTTTTATTTCAAACACAGAAAGTTTGACGGCGAGGTATTTCTTTGCTATACTGCATGGTACGGACTGGGCAGATTCTTTATCGAAGGATTGAGGACCGACTCGCTGTACATCGGCGGAATGAGAGTTTCCCAACTTCTTGCCGCAGTCTGCGTGGTTGTCAGCCTTGTAATTCTCATCGTTGTAAGAGTGCGTATCGCTAAATTCAAGGATTATGTGTTCTTTAAGGATACCCAGCTTTCAAAGGCACAGATAGCCTATTATGAAAACCTGAAAAATTTTGACAAGCAAAAGAAAGAGCTTGCAGCGAAAATATCCGAGGCTGAGGATAAGGGCGAAAATACAGAAGCAATGAAAGCCGAGCTCGAGGAGAAGTACGGTGCAGATGCACGCCATAAGCTCCGTGAAGCACTTGATGAGGCTGAAAAGGCAGATAAGAAAGCTCTGGAAGAAAAGCTTGCCGCCAGGGCAAAGCTTATAGCTGAGGAAAACGGCGAAGCTGTTAAGGATGATGCACAAAGCGGCGACGAGCAAAGTGAGGATAACGCTGAAGCTGTATCCCAGAAAAGCGAAAAGGCACAGGAGAACACCGAAACTCAGCTTGATGATAAAGCGAAGGCTCCTGCCGAAGCAGCCGAGGATGACGTAGTCCCCGTAATCAAGGACGAGATAACGGATAAGCCGACTGATAATGCTCAGGCACCTGAGGAAGCCCCGAGTGAGCCTGCCACGGAGGTACAGGAAGAAACTGAGCCTAAGCCGAAGAAAAAGAAAAAGAAGAAAAAGCCTGTACAGCCGCAAAAGCAGGAAACTGAGCAAAAGGCTGCCGATAAAGAGCAGGAAAGCGAGAAAGAGCCTGCCGATGTAAGCAAGGACGAAAAGCAACCGGAGCCGCAGGAGCAGGAGCAATCGGCGGACAAGGAGCCTGAACCACAGCAGGAAGAAGCACCTGAGACAGAAGAAAATGCTGAAACCGAAACACCACAGGTCAAAGACCCGGAGGATATAAGGGCTGAGGACATTGTGGCTGAGGTCACTCAAAAGATGAAAGAGGAAAAGGCTGAAAAGGACAAGGAGATCCAGGAGATAATCGCTCAGGCAAGTGAAAAGTCCGATGAGATACCTTCTGACAGCAATATAAAGGTGGAGGATATTATCTCCGAGGTGAACGAGAAAAAGGAGAGCACGGAAAACTCTGCGCCTTCCGCAAAGAGCGGTACACCGAATAATCAGAATGCTAAGCGTAAGAATAACCGTTCAAGAAACCGCAACAAGAAAAAGCGTTAACAGTATTAAGGATAAGGAGTGTTTGAAATGTCACAGATAATTGACGGAAAAGCTGTTTCTGCACAGGTCAAGGAGGAGATAAGACTTGAGACCGAGAAGCTTAAACAGCAGGGTATAGAGATTGGTCTTGCAGTGGTGATCGTGGGAAACGACCCCGCATCCCAGGTCTATGTGAGAAATAAGGAAAAGGCTTGCGAAACTGTGGGCTTCAATTCCTATAAGTATGCGCTGCCCGAGGAGACTACTGAACAGGAGCTGCTTGAGCTTGTGGATAAGCTCAATAAGGAAGATAAGGTAGACGGTATACTGGTACAGCTTCCGCTGCCCAAGCACCTTGACGATAAGATCATCATCAATAATATCCGCCCCGATAAGGACGTGGATGCTTTCCACCCGGTAAACGTGGGCAAGATCATGATAGGCGATTACAGCTTCCTGCCGTGTACACCCGCAGGCGTTATGGAGCTTATCAAATCCACAGGTACCGAGATAGCAGGCAAGGAGTGCGTCGTGATCGGAAGAAGCAATATCGTGGGCAAGCCCCAGGCTATGCTTTTGCTCCACCAGAGCGGTACAGTTACTATCTGCCATTCAAAGACAAAGGATCTGGCTAAGGTGGCAAGCAGAGCGGATATACTGGTTGCAGCCGTGGGCAGAGCTAAAATGATAACCGCCGACTATGTCAAGCAAGGCGCAGTAGTCATCGATGTGGGAATGAACAGGGACGAAAACGGTAAGCTTTGCGGCGATGTTGACTTTGAAAGCGTGAAGGATAAGGCAAGCTTCATAACTCCCGTTCCCGGCGGCGTAGGACCTATGACTATCGCTATGCTTATGAAAAACACCCTTACCGCAGGAAAAGAACACCACGGAGTTAAGTAATACAGCGGGTCGCCAAGTGTAAATTTTTTGTGAACGCCCTTTACAAAGCCCTGTTAATAATGTATAATTAACAGTGCTGTGTTGACAGCGTATCCCTGCCGCAGAGTATGGGTAAAGCCCCAACGGGGAAAGCTACCTGCCATATCCTTCGACAGCGGAAATATTATTTGAAAGAGGTACAAAAAAATGCTGAGAAAAGACGAAAAGACAGCCGTTATCGAGGCTAACAAGACTCACGACAACGACACAGGATCTCCTGAGGTACAGATCGCTATCCTTACAAGAAGGATCTCCGACCTGACCGAGCATCTGAAAACACATAAGAAGGACAACCACTCCAGAAGCGGTCTGTTCAAGATGATCGGTAAGAGAAGAAATCTTCTCAACTACCTGAAGAAGAAGGACATAAACAGATACAGAGCTACCATCGAGAAGCTGGGTATCCGTAAGTAATTTTTGTGATCATCCATTAAGGCAGAGGCAATTTATTGTCACTGCCTTTTGGTGTATCATACACAAAAAACGAACAATGTTTGGTGCAGGCGTATTAGCATTAAACAGAGCTTATACAGGGTGTGAGCTGTGTTTATTGCTAATGCTTTCACCAAATAAATAATTAAATTTGGAGGAAGAAAAATGTTTGAGAATTTCAGAACTTTTGAAACTACCTATGCCGGCAGACCTGTTAAAGTAGAAACAGGAAAGACCTGCGGACTGGCAAACGGCTCGTGCTGGGTAAGATACGGCGAAACCGTTGTAATGGCTAACGTGACTGCTTCTGCAAAGCCAAGGGAGGGCGTTGACTTTTTCCCGCTTTCTGTTGACTTTGAGGAGAAAATGTATTCCGTCGGTAAGATCCCCGGCTCTTTCACAAAGAGAGAGGGCAAGGCTTCCGATAAGGCTATCCTTGCATCAAGATGCGTTGACAGACCTATCAGACCCCTTTTCCCCAAGGATATGAGAAACGACGTGACCGTTGTAATCACCGTTCTTTCCGTTGACCCGGATAACTCTCCCGAGATCGCTGGTATGATAGCTGCTTCTATCGCTATCTCCATTTCCGATATCCCATGGAACGGACCTGTTGCATCTATCAATGTGGGCTACGTTGACGGTCAGCTGGTACTCAATCCTACACTGGAGCAGAGAGCACACAACGACCTTAACCTTACGGTTGCAGGCTCAGCTGAAAAGGTTGTAATGATCGAGGCAGGCGCAAACGAGATCCCCGATGACCTTATGCTTGAGGCTATCAAGTTCGGTCATGCCGAGATAAAGAATATGGTTGCCTTTATCGCAGATATCCAGAAGCAGATCGGTAAGCCTAAGTTTGAATTTGAGTCTATGGAGCTTGACCACGATATGATGGACAAGATCATGGATCAGTTTGGCGATAAGCTTAAAGAGGCACTTGATACAGATGATAAGAACGTAAGAGATGCAAGACTTCTTCCTATCCAGGACGCTATCCTTGAAGAGTTCTCCGAGGAGTATGAGAATCTCCCCGATATCATCGGTGAGGTAATGTATAAAGCACAAAAGACTATCGTAAGAGAGTGGCTGTATAACGGCAAACGTGTTGACGGCAGAGGCATCGACGAGATCAGACCTCTTGCTGCTGAGGTTGGCGTTCTGCCGAGAGTTCACGGTTCAGGTATCTTCACAAGAGGTCAGACTCAGGTAATGACTATCGCTACACTCGGTCCTGTTTCCGACGCACAGAAGCTTGACGGTCTTGACGAGGAGACCAGCAAGAGATATATGCACCAGTACAACTTCCCGTCCTATTCCGTAGGCGAGACAAAGCCTTCAAGAGGACCCGGAAGACGTGAGATCGGTCACGGAGCACTTGCCGAGAGAGCACTCGTTCCTGTTATCCCTTCAGTTGAGGATTTCCCGTATGCTATACGCTGCGTATCAGAGGTCCTTTCCTCCAACGGCTCCACATCACAGGGCTCTATCTGCGGCTCGACACTTGCTCTTATGGACGCTGGTGTTCCGATCAAGGCTCCCGTTGCAGGTATCTCATGTGGACTTATCACCAAGGAAGACGGAAGCTGGATGACAATGGTGGATATCCAGGGCCTTGAGGACTTCTACGGCGATATGGACTTTAAGGTAGGCGGTACAAAGAACGGTATCACTGCTATCCAGGTAGACATCAAGGTAGACGGACTTACCTATGACATCATCGCAAGCGCATTTGAAAAGACACATAAGGCAAGAAACTATATCCTTGACGAGATAATGCTCAAGGCTATCCCTGAGGTAAGACCTACGGTAAGCAAGTGGGCACCCAAGATGCTTACCACAAAGGTTCCCGTTGACAAGATCCGTGAGGTCATCGGCTCCGGCGGAAAGGTTATCCAGAAGATCAGTGCAGAGTGTGACGTTAAGATCGACATCAGCGAGGACGGAAATGTATTTGTTTCCGGTCTTGACCTTGCAAAGGCAGAGCAGGCTATTTCTATTATCAATACAATAGGAAATGACCCTGAGATAGGAGCTATATACAGAGGTAAGGTAACAAGACTGATGAACTTCGGAGCTTTTGTTGAGATCGCTCCGGGCAAGGAAGGACTTGTTCATATCTCCAAGCTGGACAAGCAGAGAGTCGGCAAGGTCGAAGATGTAGTTTCCGTAGGCGATGAGGTTGTTGTCAAGGTCATGGAGATAGATGACCAGGGCAGGATCAATCTTTCAAGAAAAGACGCTCTTGCAGACATAGAGGCAAAGAAAAACGCAGAGTAATCTTCAATAAACCAAAGGCGGACAGTTTATGCTGTCCGCTTGTTTGTTCACCCTTATTGCTGTGGCAGCATATAATGCAAAAAACAGACTTTCTGTCTGTTTGCCGAAAATGGGGGTGGGTATATGTTTTTAAGCGTCATAATTACAGTCACCATTGCAGCAGGGTTAATCGTTTCCTTCTGCCTGAGAGCGTTAAGGGTAGAAAAGCGCAGAGCAAAAGTGCGAAGCTATGTGCTCGTGCCATGCTTTGATGAAACAAACGACTTGGAAATGACGGTTAAAAGCGCCTATTGGGAGGAAGTCTTCTCAAACCCCGACAGAGCAAGGGACATAATTATACTTACCCGCCGGGGGAGCAAGGGGGAAAGGCGTGCGCTGCAGCTGGCTGAGAAGTACAGCATAGTACATTGTGTTTATATGGAACATTTTGAGGAATATCTGAAACAGTAAAGAAAGGAGCGTGAAAAGCCATGACCCGTGAGATCCGGCATGATTATGAGACAATAACCGGCGAGGTAGACAGCATAGTTTTCAAAAGTGAAGATACGGGCTTCTGCGTTTTCATGCTCAACAGCAACAATAACCTTGTTACCGTGGTAGGCGAGCTTGGAGACGTTGAGGAGGGGGAGGAGCTTACCCTTACAGGGGAGTTTACCGACCATGCAAAATACGGCGAGCAGTTCAAAACGGTGATGTTTGAACGGACTTTGCCCCAAAGCTCCGATTCAATACTAAAATATCTCTCCAGCGGAGCAATATCGGGGATAGGTCCTGTTATAGCCAAAAAACTTGTCAAAGCCTTCGGAGAACAGACCTTGGATGTTATCGAGAACGAGCCGGAAAAGCTTACCGCTATTGAGGGTATAACTAAGCGCAAGGCAAAAAAGATATCCGATGATTTTCGTTCCACTTTTGCGGTGCGTTCCCTTATGAGTTACCTGAGTCAGATGGGTGTGGCAGTTTCCTACGGCGTGAAAGCATGGAAACGCTGGGGAGACCCTGTGCTTGATATGATAAAGAAAAATCCGTATCTGCTGTGTTCCTATGGGGTGGATCTGCCTTTTTCCAAAGCTGATGAAATGGCAGCTGATATGCAGATGCCCCACGACAGCAAGCATAGGATAAAAGCAGGTATAGAGTTTGTACTTGGGGAAAATGCTGCCTCGGGGCATACCTGCCTGCCCCTTGACAGACTTACCAAGCTTGCCGCAGGCTTTCTTGGCGTGACCGACCAACAGCTCAGCGAGGTGATCGAGCATGAGCTTGAGGACGAAAATCTTTTTAAGTATTATAAAAAAGACCGCCCGTTTATAATGCTCCGTGAGTATTATAAGGCGGAGGACTATATCGCCAGAAGACTGTGCGTTATGCGTCAGCTTACATATGATAATAAAATAGACTTCTCTGCCGTGATAGACCTTGAGGAGGAGAATAACAATATCAAGTACGAGTCGATACAGCGCAAAGCCATAAACCTTGCCCTGTCAAAGGGATTTCTCGTGCTCACAGGCGGTCCCGGGACCGGTAAGACCACCACGCTCAATGCAATAATATCCCTTTATCAGCAGCAGGGAATGAACGTTATGATATGTGCCCCCACAGGCAGAGCTGCCAAGCGTATCTCCGACCTGACAGGATTTGAGGCAAAAACTATCCACAGACTGCTGGAAGTGGAGTTTACAGCAGGGGATACCCTGCGTTTCAAGCACGACGAGAATGACCCCCTTGACTGCGACGCATTGATAATCGACGAGATGTCTATGGTGGATTCTTTGTTGTTTGAGGCGGTGCTTCGTGCCGTCAGCGTCACCTGTAAGCTGGTGCTGGTAGGAGACAGTGACCAGCTCCCCTCGGTGGGCGCAGGCAACGTTCTGAAGGATATTATCGACAGCGGCGCCCTTTCCGTGGTCAAGCTCAAAGAGATATTCCGCCAGTCCCAAAGCTCCGACATTGTTATGAATGCCCATAAGATAGTCAACGGTCAGCCCATCGACTATACCGTTAAGGATAAGGATTTTTTCTTTTTCCAAAGACTTGAATATCCAGCCTTGCAGGAGCTTGTGGTATCCCTTTGTAAAAAAAGGCTGCCCGATGCCTACGGACTATCGCCTATGACCGATATACAGGTCATTTCTCCCACTCGCCAGGGCCCGTCGGGGACCGTGGAGCTTAATAAGATAATGCAGCGAGAGCTTAATCCGAAAATGGCAGGCAAAAGCGAGATAAAGACTCCCGTTTATACATACCGTGCAGGGGATAAGGTCATGCAGACCAAAAATGACTATGAGATACCCTGGAAAAAACAGATAGACGATGAGAGCTTTGAAAAAGGAGCAGGCATCTTCAACGGCGATATTGGGATAATACAGAGCGTCAACAGTATCCTGAAAACCGCCGTTATAGATTTTGAAGGCAGAGTTGCGGTGTATACCCTACCCATGCTGGAAAATCTGGAGCTTGCCTATGCCATTACCGTGCACAAAAGCCAGGGAAGCGAGTTTGAAGCGGTTATCATGACTGTCTTCGGAGGCTACGACAGACTTTATTATCGTAATCTGCTGTATACGGCAGTAACAAGAGCCAAAAAGCTTATGATAATCGTGGGCTCAAGCAAACGTGTTGACTATATGATAACCAACGACAGAAGAAATCTGCGGTATACCGCACTTAAAAATATGCTGATCGAAAATGTGGCGGAGGATGATGAAGTTGGATCTGTGTAAACTCAGAATGTATCTGACGGATATATTTCTGCCAAACCGCTGTCCCGGCTGCGGAAAGCTGTTGACATGGGATAAGCTTATGTGCGGCAGCTGCCGGAAGAAGCTTGTTTCCCTTGATGTCTGCCCGATTTGCGGAAAAAGACCTTGTGCCGACCATTCCGCATTGAAATTTGACAGGGCAGTTTGCCTTTACGAGTATTCAGGCAAGTGCAGGGAAGCAATCTATGCGCTGAAATACAGCGGCGGCATAAACTTTGCCATTTACTGTGGCAAGGAGCTTGGTAAGAATCTTGAAGAGCAGGGAATAAGCCGTGACGCAGATGCCGTGTGCTGTGTCCCGATGAGCAGGAAAAAACGCCGCAGGCGAGGGTATAACCATGCACAGCTGATAGCACGCTGCGTTGCAAAGGAGCTGGACAAGCCTTTTTATAACGACCTGCTCGTACATTCCGACAACCTGACAGAACACCATAGACTAAACGCTGCGAAAAGGCTTGAAAATGCAGAGAAAAGCTTTGCCCCGGGTAATAAGCAAAGAGATATAAGCGGCAGAACGATCATCCTTTGCGACGATATCTATACCACCGGAGCTACGCTTAATGCCTGCGCCGCCTGCCTTAAACAAATGGGCGCACAAAGAGTTTACGCCGTAAGCATAGCTTCCACCGTGCAGGATAAGGATAATTAGGAAACGCCGATGTTTTCCATATTGTAAAAACTTTGTATAGGTACTTGAAAAAATGTGATGATTGTGGTATAATCTATGAGACAAGGTCTGCCTGGTCATATTATCATTTTTATTGCGTGTAAAGGAGTGGTATCATGATAAAGTATAAGAATCATCTGGGTACGATAGGTATTTCCACCTCTTATCTCAGACAGCTAATTTCCTATACGGCAGAAAATTGCTTCGGCGTTGCAGGGCTTAATGTCTATGGCGCAAAGCAGGGCATGAGAAAGGTACTTAAAAAAGATAATACCACAAAGGGCGTTATAATCCGTCAGGACGGAGAACAGCTCATAGTGGATCTGCATATTACAGTAAATTATGGAATAAATGTTGGTGCTATCGTTGAAAGTATCATTCATAAGGTCACTTATGTCCTTAACGACCAAGCGGGCGTGGACGTAAAGTCTGTGAATGTGTTTATCGATGAAATGATCAACTGATGACTGGAGGAAATGACTGTGATTGAAGGACGTATGCTTCGTGACGCTTTTATTAGCGCTGCACACAGTATAGCAAATAAAAAGAAATCTGTGGACGAGCTTAACGTGTTCCCTGTACCGGACGGAGATACCGGAACGAATATGTCTATGACTATCGGCAATGCCCTTGCAGAGCTGAAGCTGATGAAGGACGATGTTGAGTGTTCTGTTGTTGCAAAAACGATGGCTTCTGCACTTCTCAGGGGCGCAAGAGGAAACTCGGGAGTTATCCTTTCCCTTGTTTTCAGAGGCTTTTCAAAAGGTCTTGCAGGCAAGAAGGAAATGTCTGCTGAGGACCTTGTAGTCAGCCTTGAGCATGGTGTAAAAGGTGCTTATAAGTCTGTTATGAAGCCTACCGAGGGTACTATCCTTACGGTGGTCAGAGAGTCTGCCGAAAAGGCAAGAGAGGTTGTAAAGTCTACAAACGACCCATGCACTGTAATGCATGAGATCTGCGAACAGGCAAAGGTGTCCCTTGACAATACACCCAACCTGCTTCCTGCACTTGCAAAAGCAGGCGTTGTGGACGCAGGCGGAATGGGACTGCTTATAATCTTTGAAGCGATAAGAGACGTATTTGACGGCGGCGAGATCGTTCAGCCCGAAAAGGCGGAGAAGAAAAAGATCACCGTTGAAAACTTCTCAACAGCAGTAGGTGAGTACGAAAGCGAGATAACCTTTACATACTGCACCGAAATGCTTATCACCAAAAAGCATGACTGTGCCGACCCATCAAAGCTCCGTGCATACCTTGAAACTATCGGTGACTGCGTTGTAGTGGTTGATGACAATGAGATAATCAAGGTCCATGTCCATACCAATGACCCGGGTAAGGCTATCCAGAAGGGACTTGAATTTGGTTATATCAATCTGCCGAAGATAGAGAACATGAAGCTCCAGCATGAGGCAAAACAGCAGGAGGTAAAACAGCAGTTTGTCCCTGCAAAGCCTGAAAAGAAATTTGGTTTTGTTGCCGTGGCTGCCGGAAACGGTATCGAGGCAATGTTCCGTGACGTGGGAGTTGACTGCATAGTTAAGGGCGGACAGACAATGAATCCATCCACCGAGGATATTCTGGCTGCTATTATGTCCTGCCCGGCAGAAACAGTGTTTGTGCTGCCCAATAATAAGAATATAATCATGGCTGCCGAGCAGGCTGTAAAGCTTGCCGACAGAAAAGTATGCGTGCTCCAGACAAGAACTATCCCACAGGGTATGTCTGCTATGCTTGCGTTTGACCCCGATGCGGATTTCAAGACCAACCGCAAGGAAATGACCGATGCTCTTGAAAGAGTTTCCACGGGTTCCGTTACCTTTGCCGCAAGAGACAGCGACTTTGAAGGTCATTCCATAAAGAAGGGTGAAATGCTGTGTATGGAAAACGGTAAGCTTGCCTTTGTTGAAAAGGATCTTGCAAAGGCTGCTTATAAGCTTACAAAGAAGCTTGTAAAGGGCGATTCCACATTTATCACCATTCTTTACGGTGCCGATGTAACCGATGAGGCTGCCGAGGCTCTGTATAAGCAGGTAAGCGCAAAGTATTCAAACATAGATGTAAATCTGATAAACGGCGGACAGCCTGTTTATTACTACTACATCTCCGTAGAATAATACCAAAAATAAAAAGAACTGTACATTTTACTGTACAGTTCTTTGTTTATGCCGATATGTTGATATCATTTGTACTTTTCCAGCTCCAAAAGATCATAAGGCGTTTTCTGATAAACGCAGTAGTTGAGCCAGTTTGCGTAGGCAAGATTTGCCGAGCACGCCCAGTCGAAATTCGGCGTCTTTGTAACATCGTCGCCCGGGAAGTAATGCTTGGGCATATCTATCTTCAGCTTTCTGTCCAGATCACGGAAATACTCCTTTGCAAGCGTGTCACGGTCATACTCCCAGTGCCCGAAAATGTAGTAATTCCTTTCGGACAGGTCAGCAAGCATATGCAGACCTGCCTCCTTGGACTCGGTAAGGATAACAAGATCGTCCACCTTTTCGATATCTGACCTGCGGACCTCGGTGTGCCTTGAATGAGGACAGTGGAATGTGTCACCAAAACCCTTTAAGATCGGGTGCTTGCGCTTTAGATTGCGGTGCCTGAAATCACCGAACATCTTGCTTTCAAGCTGATACTTGGGTATGCCGTAGTGGTAATAAAGCCCCGCCTGGGCTCCCCAGCAGATGTGTATCGTGGAAAAAACATTGGTTTTTGACCATTCAAAAACCTCGCAAAGCTCATCCCAGTAGTCCACCTGTTCAAAATCCATAAGCTCCACCGGGGCACCTGTAATGATAAGTCCGTCGTAGCGGTTTTCCCTTACCTCGTCAAAGCCCTTGTAAAAGGCAAGCATATGCTCCTGTGACGTGTTCTTGGAAACGTGGTTCATCTGCACAAGGTCAATGTCCACGTGAAGGGGAGTGTTGCTCAAAAGGCGCAGAAGCTGGGTCTCCGTGGATATCTTGTCGGGCATGAGATTTACAATGGCGATCTTCAGCGCACGGATATCCTGATGCAGAGCACGCTCGTTGCCGATAACAAATATATTTTCGTCCTCCAGCGTCTGGAACGCAGGAAGATCGTTAGGTATCTTGATAGGCATGTCGATCCCACCTTTGCAATAGAGTTCTGAATATTTATTATAACATTTTTTTTGTTTTTTTGCAACCCCTGACAGGAGATTTTATAATTTGTTTATCATAATAAGGGCAGGATAAGAAAAAATCGTTAAAAATCGAAAAAAGATATTGCCATTTATAAAAAAATGGTTTATAATAATTAAGGTCGTTTTTTGACATGAAATAGTAAAGGAGTATTGTTAAAATGAAAATTCTTGACACTATCGGATTTGTAGAAGGCTTTGACCCTGAAGTCGGAAAAGCAATGGGTCTTGAGCTTGCAAGACAGAAAAGAAATCTTGAGCTTATCGCCAGCGAGAATATCGTATCGCCGGCTGTAATGGCTGCAATGGGAAGCGCACTTACCAATAAGTATGCCGAGGGCTATCCTTCAAAGAGATACTACGGCGGATGCGAGTGCGTCGATATTGTTGAGAATATTGCAATAGAAAGAGCCTGCAAGCTGTTTGACTGCAAGTTTGCCAACGTTCAGCCTCACTCCGGTGCACAGGCTAATATGGCGGTTTATTTTGCTCTTTGCGATGTAGGCGATACTATTATGGGTATGAGCCTTGATGCAGGCGGACACCTTACCCATGGTTCTCCCGTTAATATGAGCGGAAAAAATTATAATTTCATTCCTTATGGACTTACAGACGACGGCTTTATCGATTATGATAACCTTGAAAAGCTTGCAAGAGAGAATAAGCCTAAGCTTATCGTTGCAGGTGCTTCTGCTTATCCAAGAGTTATAGACTTTGAGAGAATATCCAATGTTGCCAAGGAAGTTGGAGCTTACTTTATGGTCGATATGGCGCATATCGCCGGTCTGGTAGCTACAGGAATGCATCCGTCTCCGCTGCCTTATGCAGACGTTGTTACAACCACCACCCACAAGACTCTGAGAGGACCAAGAGGCGGTATGATCCTCACCAACAGCGAGGAGCTTGCCAAGAAGTTCAACAAGGCTATCTTCCCGGGTACACAGGGCGGTCCGCTTATGCACGTTATCGCAGGTAAGGCTGTCTGCCTGGGTGAGGCACTTTCTCCTGAGTTCAAGGCTTACGGAAAGCAGGTCGTTGCCAATGCAGATGCCCTTGCAAAGGGACTGCTCAAGAGAGGCTTCAACCTTGTTTCCGGCGGTACAGACAACCACCTTATGCTTGTTGACCTCCAGCCGTTCAGTATTACAGGTAAAGAGCTTGAAAAGAAGCTGGACGAGGTATATATCACAGTTAACAAGAATGCGATCCCCAATGACCCACAGAGCCCGTTCGTTACCAGCGGCGTAAGGATCGGTACTCCTGCCGTTACAACAAGAGGTCTTGTTGAAGAGGATATGGAGAAGATCGCCGAGTTTATCTATCTCACAGCTTCCGACTTTGAGAATAACGCCGATAAGATCCGTGAGGGCGTTGGAGAGATATGCAAAAAGTATCCTCTGTATGAGTAAATTAACCTATTGAGCTTAAAAGCTGCGGCTGGTTGCAAAGACCTTCCGCAGCTTTGTTTTTTATACTGATTTTCTTTAGATAAAAGCATTTTAACGGTTGACAAATCCGCTTGGATGTGCTATCATAACTATTGCACTATGCAAAAATATTAAACGAATACCGAGGTAATGAAATGACTTCATATTTCTACCCTTCCCATAACGATATCAGCGAGCTTCCCGTGTATGTGTGCGGTATAGGTATCAGACAGCCGGAAAATCCTGTTAAGAGAAATAATGCCTATGGATTTCATCAGCTGCTGCATTGTATAAAGGGCGAGGGAAAAGTTATTACAGAGAATAAGAAATATAATCTGAGCGGCGGAACAATAATGTTTATCCCCAAGGGCACTGCCCATGAGCTTGTCCCACTGCAGGATCAGTGGCAGCTGTTTACCATCGACCTTGACGGCAGCGGAATCGAAGCCCTGCTTGAAGCATTGAAGCTGTCTAAGGTCAGGTGTGAGACTCTCGCCGATGGGGATAAGTTTACAAGAAAATTCCTGGATATTTTTAACCTTTGCAGACAGGAGGGGAGCGTCCTGCCGTGGGAAAGCTCTGCGCTGGCTTATGACCTGCTCATGCAGCTGCACAGGGATATTAACATAAAGGGCAGTAATTCCGACGGGCAGAAGTATAACCAGCTTGCCCCTGTCATACAGTATATGGAGGATAACTACCCAAGCGATATGACACTAGATAAGCTTTCCGCAATGATAGATATCTCTCCACAGTATCTTTGCAAGCTTTTCAAGGAGTGTTATAAGATGCGCCCATTTGAGTATCTGGCAAGAAAACGTATCCAGCAGGCAAAGCTTATGCTTATCCAGGAGGAATACAGCGTAAACGAAGTTTCGCAGCTTGTGGGCTATAACGATTGCAGCTATTTCTGCAGCGTGTTCAAAAAACATGAGGGTATTTCCCCGGCCGAGTTCAAGGCTGTCAACTGCAGCAGCGAGGAAAAGCTCCCTTGACATTTGCGCCGTTTGGTTGTATAATATTTAAGTTAGCCGCTGTGGTGGAATAGGCAGACACAAGGGACTTAAAATCCCTCGGTAGTGATACCGTACCGGTTCAAGTCCGGTCAGCGGCATTTGTTTTATCATTTTCTGAGCGTGGAAGGACTGCCACGCTCTTTTTTTGTACAAAAGCTCCCGAGGTGTGTTAAAAAAACGTGTATTACATATGATTTTTTATGTAAAACACTTGTAATTTGCGGCGGATTTTGATATAATACTTAGTTGTAGAAATGTTAAACCAAAAATGTCAGAGGTCAGAATATGAAAAATGAAAAAAAGCTTTTACAGCCCGATCCCGACGATATAAAGCTGGCAAGTGAGGCTGCTCCCGACGATCTGAAAGAAAAAGAGGAAATAAATCTGTTTGATGAGATTCTTGACTGGGTGGAATCCTTTATTTTTGCCCTGTTCGTCATAATCCTTATCTTTATCTTCTTCCTGCGTATCGTAACAGTGGACGGTCCTTCAATGAATAATACCCTTGAGGATAAGGACAGACTTATTATTACCCATCTTAACTATACCCCTGCCCGTGACGATGTGGTGGTCGTAAACAGCACCGTGCTGGATAAGACGATAATCAAGCGTGTTGTGGGAATAGAGGGTGATACGGTCAAGATAGATTACAACGTGAACAAGGTGTATGTGAACGGTGAAGAGATAAGCAACGAGCATATCGCTTCCACAATGATAAACAAAAGCCTGTTTGACAACACTTACCAGACGGACAGAAATGTCTATGAATACAAGGTCCCGCAAGGACAGTGCTTTATTATGGGCGATAACAGGAACAATTCCACTGACAGCCGTACCATAGGCTTTATAAATAATAGTGACGTGCTTGGTCATGTGGTTTTCAGGCTTTATCCATTCAATAAATTGGGCAGAGTCAAGTAGTTTTATCAAAAAGCAGAGGTGATTTTATGAGCGAAGCCACCCATGTGCAGTGGTTCCCGGGTCATATGGCGAAAACACGGCGTATAATGGCATCAAACATGAAGCTTGTTGACGCTGTGGTTGAGATCACCGACGCAAGGATACCCTATTCCAGCAGAAATCCCGAGATAAAAAAGATAGTGGGAGCAAAGCCAAGACTCGTGCTGCTTAATAAAGCGGATTCTGCCGATGCAAACATGACCGACCGCTGGATAGAGTATTATAAGAAACAGGGCGTGAGAGCTATTGCTACCGACTGCCGCAGCGGACGCAACGTAAACAGATTTTACAGCGAGCTTAAAGAGCTGCTGAAAGAGGATATTTCCAGATGGGAAGCCAAAGGAATGACAGGCAGACCTATAAGGATAATGATAGTGGGTATACCAAACGTGGGGAAATCCTCGTTTATAAACCGCCTTGCAGGTGCAAAAACCGCTAAGGTGGAGGACAGACCCGGAGTCACCAGGGGTAAACAGTGGGTGAGCCTTGATGAGGGGTTTGAGCTGCTGGATATGCCCGGTGTGCTTTGGCCTAAGTTTGAGGATAAGCTGGTGGGGGAAAGACTGGCGTTTACCGGTGCTGTAAAGGACCGGATACTTGATACGGAATTTCTTGCCTGCCGCCTGCTTGAATTTTTAAAAGATAATTATAACGAGCTGCTTGAAGCCAGATACGGCATAACGACCGGTGATATCCCGCCATGTGACGACGAGACAGCAGGCTGTGTGGTCGGCTATGAGATACTTGAAAGGATAGGCAGAAAAAGAGGCTTTCTTGTTTCCGGCGGTGAGATAAATACCGAAAGAGCAGCAAATACTGTTCTCGACGAGTACCGCAGCGGAAAAATAGGCAGAATGACTCTTGAACAGCCCCGGATTAGGAAGTGAAGTAATGACTCTTGCAGATTTTGACAGCAGGTACAGGGAAAAGTATAATATCGTCTGCGGCTGCGACGAAGCGGGCAGAGGACCTCTGGCAGGCGATGTTTTCGCTGCAGCAGTTGTCTTTGATAAGGATACGGTGATCGATGGTATAAACGACAGCAAAAAGCTCAGCGAGAAAAAACGTGAAAAGCTTTTTGACGAGATAAAGCAAAAGGCACTGTACTGGTCGATAAAGACCGCAAGCGTTGAGGAGATAGAAAGTATAAATATCCTTAACTGTGCAATGCTTGCCATGAAAAGAGCGGTGGAGGATCTGCCGGTGAAGCCGGATATATGCCTTATAGACGGCAATAAAACACCACAGCTTGACACCGTGACCGAGGCGATAGTTGGCGGCGACGGCAAATCACAGTGTATAGCTGCGGCATCTATTCTGGCTAAGGTAGCAAGGGACAGATATATGCTTGAAGTGGCAAAGCAGTACCCACAATGGCAGTTTGAAAAGCATAAGGGCTACGGAACAAAGCTGCATTATGAGATGATCGATAAGTACGGGGCAAGCCCTGTACACAGACAGAGCTTTTTGAAAAAGTATTATGCAAAATTATCAGAAAAACAGCAGGAAAACAGGTAATATCGGCGAGCAGGCAACGGTGGATTTTCTTGTCCGCAACGGCTATAAAATACTTGACAGGAACTATACCGTCCGAGGAGGAGAAATAGATATTATCGCTTCAAAGGACGGGACCATAGCCTTTGTGGAGGTCAAGACACGCAGGCAGGATCCTCTCCAAGAAGGGGAGCAGGCAATTACACCTGCCAAGAAAAAGCATATTATCGCCGCAGCGCAAAGATATATAGATGAAGTTATGAATGACTGTGAGAACTGCCGCTTTGATGTGGCTGTGGTAACGGTCTGTGATAATGCGGTCAGGCACCTGAAATATTATGTAAGTGCCTTTGATAGCAGCAAATAGTAAGGAAAGGTCGTATCGTTATGTATTACAAAAGCACAAGAGATTCATCGGTGAATGTATCCTCCGCCCAGGCAATAGCACAGGGCATTTCCGTTGACGGAGGACTTTTTGTTCCAAGCGAGATACCCTCAATAACCATGGAGGATATAAAGAAGCTTGGTGGTATGGATTATCGGGAGAGAGCGGTTTTCGTGTTCTCAAAGTTTCTTACCGACTACTCTGAGGACGAGATAACCTACTGTGTAGAAGGTGCATACAACACCAAAAGCTTTGACAGCGACAATATTGCAGAGCTGGCACATCTCTTTGACGGCACGTATATGCTGGAGCTGTGGCACGGTCCCACCTGCGCTTTTAAGGATATGGCACTTCAGATACTGCCTTACCTTCTCACAACTGCCACAAAGAAGATAAATCTTGAAAAAAAGGTGGTTATCCTTGTTGCCACATCAGGCGATACAGGAAAGGCTGCACTTGAAGGCTTCAAAGACGTTGAGGGCACATCTATCCTTGTGTTCTATCCCGATAACGGCGTTTCCGCTATGCAAAAAAAACAGATGACCACACAGGAAGGCAGCAACGTTGGTGTTTGCGCTATCAAGGGTAACTTTGACGACGCACAGAACGGCGTAAAAGCTATCTTTACAAATGACGAGATAAAGCAGCAGCTTGATAAGAACGGATTTATGTTCTCCTCAGCAAACTCCATAAACTGGGGCAGACTCTCCCCGCAGATAGTTTACTATGTTTCCTGCTATGCTCAGCTGCTTGCAGACGGACAGATAGACGAGGGCGAAAAGATAAATATCGTTGTGCCCACAGGTAACTTCGGCAATATCCTTGCTGCTTACTATGCTAAGCATATGGGCGTGCCCGTAAATAAGCTTATCTGTGCCTCAAACGCTAACAACGTGCTGACAGATTTCCTCACCACAGGCGTTTACGACAGAAACAGACAGTTCCACGCAACTATCTCTCCCTCAATGGATATACTCATTTCTTCCAATCTGGAAAGACTGCTTTATCTGCTGTGCGGCGAAAACGACGCCCAGATAAGAGAGTGGTTCGGCGCATTGGCACAGACGGGCAGATATGAGGTCACCGAAAGCGTTAAAAAGGCTTTGTTTGACGAGTTCTATGCAGGCTGCTGCGACGACGAGCAGACAAAAGCTACGATAAAGGAATATTACGATAAGTTCTCCTATACCTGCGATACTCATACTGCCGTTGCAGTCAAGGTCTATGAGGACTACGTCAAGGCGACAGGGGATACAACAAAGACCGTTATCGCTTCCACTGCAAGCCCGTATAAGTTCTCGGGCTCTGTTCTTTCCGCTATCGGAAAGGGCACAGATATGGACGAGTTTGACCTTGTTGACGAGCTGGCACAGTGCTCAAAGCTGCCTGTACCTGATTCTTTGGCAGCCCTTAAAACAAAGAGCGTGCGCTTTGATAAGGTGATAGATAAGTCCGAGATGAAGGACTTTGTATTTGAGACCCTTGGCATCTGAATTTGAATTATGTACCGCCTGACATCGCTCAGGCGGTAGTGTTTAGCTGTGAATCATCAGTGCTCTTTTGCCTTGAAGGTCTTGCACTGAGTCTCGTCGCAGCATTCCGGGTCGGAACAAGTGCAGCAAACGCTGATGCTGTCGGCTGTGCATTCACATTCGTTTTTGTTGAAAACACAGCTGCCTACGTCGCAGCTTATGCCGTGTCTGTTTTTGTTTTCCATTGAGTTGTCGCTCCTTTTTCGGCAGTAGCCGTAAGATTAGTATGTGAAGTTTTTGTTTGTTTATTACTCAGAAGGGTTTTTAATTTATGAGCGTTTATGCGATAGCCGATCTTCATCTTCCCCTTGGGGTCAATAAGCCTATGGATATCTTCGGCGGCTGGGATAACTATGTTAAGCGTTTAGAGGAAAACTGGCAGAAAAAGGTTAAACCCGGCGATACGGTAATAGTTCCCGGTGACATATCATGGGCGCTTAAACTGGAGGAAACGTATAAGGATTTTGAGTTTATCCATAAGCTAAATGGCACCAAAGTATTTATAAAAGGCAACCATGACCTTTGGTGGAGTACACGCAGCAAGGTGGAGAGCTTCTGGAAGGAAAATGGCTTTGACAGCCTGCACCTTGTTCAGAATGACTGCTATCCTTTGGGTAAAACAGCGGTCTGCGGTACAAGGGGCTGGGTCAACGACAATACCGAGACTGCCGATGCAAAGGTTATCGCAAGGGAAGCGCTAAGGCTTGAAATGTCTGTGCAAACTGCCCTGAAAGCAGGTCTTAAACCGGTGGTTTTTCTCCATTATCCGCCCCTTTACGGCAGCAGCTGCAATTATGAGATACTTGATGTGCTGCATAAGTATGAGATAAAGCATTGCTTTTACGGACACCTCCACGGTAATACCCACGCCTTTGCCATAAACGGTACACGTGACGGGGTGACATATCAGCTTGTTTCCGCTGATTTTTTGCATTTTGACCCACTGGATATAACTAAAATTGTGCAAAACGACAAATATTATTAAAACGCTGGAAAAAGCAGCGGCTTTATGATATAATGAATAGGATATATTTATATTATTGGAGGAATTTAAAATGAGTTTAAAGTCTACAAATAATGTTGAGACCAATAAGTATGAGCTTGAGGTCGCAATAAGCGCTGAGGATTTTGAAAAATCCGTACAGCAGGCTTATCAGAGAGAAAAGGGAAAGATACAGCTTCCCGGCTTCCGTAAGGGTAAGGCACCCAGAAAGCTTATCGAAAGAGAATTCGGCGAGGAGTTTTTCTTCGAGAGCGCAGTAAATATCGCTTATCCCGCAGCAGTTGACGACGCTGTAAAGGAGTCCGGACTTGAGGTAGTATCAAGACCCGAGGTAGAGGTAACAAGCGTTTCCAAGGCTGAGGGCGTGACTATGAAGGTTACTGTTTTCACAAAGCCTGAGGTTGAAATAAAAGACTATAAGGGTATAGAAGTTACAAAAGAGGTCAAGACTGTAAGCGATGAGGACGTTGAAAGACAGGTCGATGCTCTCAGAGACAGAAACTCCAGAATGGTAACTATCGACGACAGAGCTGCTGAGATGGGCGACGATGTTGTTATCGACTTTGAAGGCTTCAAGGACGGTACTGCATTTGAAGGCGGAAAGGCTGAGGACTTTACTCTTAACCTTGGCAGCGGACAGTTTATCCCCGGCTTTGAGGACCAGGTAGCAGGTCATAATATCGGTGAGGAGTTTGAAATCAATGTTACATTCCCCGAGGACTATCAGGTCGAGGATCTTAAGGGCGCACCTGTAGTGTTCAAGATAAAGCTCAAGAGCATTTCCAAGAAGGAAGTACCTGAGCTTGACGACGATATGGTAAAGGATGCTACTGAGTTCGATACTGTTGAGGAGTATAAGGCTGACGTAAGAAAGAAGCTTGAGGAGCACGCTGAAGAGCACGCAAATGCAGACGTTGAGGCAGCTATCCTTGATAAGGTAGTTGAGAACATGACCGCTGAGATCCCACAGGTCATGTTTGATAACAGAGTAAATGAGATGATGATGGAGCTTGAGCAGAGACTTGCACCTCAGGGCATCACTCTTGAGCTTTACTGCCAGTATACCGGTCAGACTGTTGACCAGGTAAAGAAGGCTTATCAGGATCAGGCTGAAAAGCAGGTAAAACTCAGACTGGCTCTTGAGAAGATCGCAGAGCTTGAGAATATTGAGGTTACCGATGATGAAGCTGCACAGGAGATCCAGAAGATCGCTGACCAGTACAAGATGACAGTTGACCAGGTAAAGCAGTATATCACTGAGGAGAATGTAAAGAAGGATATCGCAGTCGGCAAGGCTGTGGATCTGGTTAAGGATAACGCAGTGATCAAGTAATATACATAAATGTCCCCCGCCTTATATGACGGGGGTACATAATATACAAACAAAGGCGTGAGATACGCCGCAGGGAGGCATATAATATGGCATTGATACCTTATGTTGTTGAACAGACCAGCCGTGGAGAAAGAAGCTATGATATCTATTCAAGGCTACTGAACGACCGTATAATAATGCTTTGCGACCAGATAGATGACCAGGTGGCAAGCGTTGTTATTGCACAGCTGCTTTATCTTGAGGGTCAGGACCCGGAGAAGGATATAGACCTTTATATAAACAGCCCCGGGGGAGTTATTACCGCAGGCATGGCTATTTATGATACAATGCAGTATATCAAGTGCGACGTTTCCACGATATGTATAGGAATGGCTGCATCTATGGGTTCATTCCTGCTTTCAAGCGGTGCTAAGGGCAAGAGATTTGCTCTGCCAAACAGCGAAATACTCATCCACCAGCCGCTTATCGCCGGCGGCGGACTTTCAGGTCAGTGCACTGATATAAAGATCCATTCGGATCACATGGTCGCTACCAGAGAAAAGCTCAACAGGATACTTGCCGAGAATACCGGAAAGCCCATCGAGCAGATAAATACCGATACCGAGCGTGATAACTATATGACTGCACAGCAGGCTATGGAGTACGGACTTATCGATAAAGTTATAACCAACAGAGAATAGTATTCTGACCGATTATTTGAAAGGTTGATCTAAATGGCTAACGAACCCAAAAAATGCTGTTTCTGCGGAAAACCCGAAAACAGGGTGACAAGTATGTTCTCCGCAGGCAATACCCATATTTGTGATGAATGTGTGCTTTATTGCTATGATCTGCTTGCCGAGCAGAACGGACTGCCTTCACCTAAGGGTAAAAACAAAAAAGGCGGCGCAAATGAAAGGTTTGGTCTTATAGACCTTAAAAAGCCTTCCCAGATCAAGGCTGTGCTGGATCAGTATGTTATCGGACAGGACGAGGCAAAGATCGCTCTTTCTGTTGCGGTGTATAACCACTATAAGAGGATCATGTCCCTTGCTGCTGATGATGACGACGTTGAGATCCAAAAGAGCAATGTTCTGCTTCTTGGACCTACCGGTACAGGTAAAACACTTCTTGCACAGACACTCGCAAGACTGCTGAATGTGCCTTTTGCCATTGCGGATGCAACAACGCTTACCGAAGCAGGCTATGTGGGCGATGACGTTGAAAACGTGCTTACAAGGCTTATCCAGGCAGCGGATTACAATGTTGAGGCTGCACAGCAGGGAATAATATATATCGACGAGATAGATAAGATTTCAAGAAAGTCTGAGAACACCTCTATTACCCGTGACGTAAGCGGCGAGGGCGTTCAGCAGGCACTTCTGAAAATAGTTGAGGGTACCGTTTCAAATGTCCCACCACAGGGCGGAAGAAAGCATCCCCACCAGGAGTTTATCCAGGTGGATACCAAGAATATTCTGTTTATCTGCGGCGGTGCGTTTGACGGACTTGAAAAGCTTATCGAGAAAAGGACAGATTCTTCGTCGATGGGCTTTGGCAGCAATGTGAAGAAAAAGGGCGAGGAAAGAAACATAATGAAAAAGGTGCTTCCTCATGACCTTGTAAAGTACGGACTTGTTCCTGAACTTGTGGGAAGACTGCCTGTCATAACAGTTCTTGACGAGCTTGATGAAGATGCCCTTTGCAGGATACTCACCGAGCCGAAAAACTCCCTTATCAAGCAGTACACCAAGCTGTTCAAGCTCGACGGCATCGACTTTACCATCACCGACGACGCTATGAGGGAGATAGCGAAAAAGACTATCGCACAAAAAACAGGCGCAAGAGGTCTGCGTGCCATTGTGGAGAGAATACTTACAAAACTTATGTATGACGCGCCCAGCGACGAAAGCATCGTGGCAATAAAGATCAACGCTGATTGCGTTACCGATGATGCAGAGCCGGAGATAACAAGAAAACCTCTGGAACTTGCACAGTAAATATATGTAAGAAAAAAGGCTGTTGCTTATTGCGGCAGCCTTTATTTTTATGTTTTGCGGTAAAGCATTGAATAACAAAAGAGCTTTGCACCGCCTCTTTGGTACAAAGCTCTGTGTTTATTTTATTTAGTATCAGCCAGTTCTCAGACAGCTTCGTTAATATAGTAATTGTAGCCACACTCGCCGGGATGCTTAACGTTCTCGTTAGCATAGTAATTGTACCCGGATTCGCCGGGGTGCTTGCCGTTTTCGTTAACGTAGTTGTACCCGCACTCACCCGGATGCTTTTCAGTAGTCTGGTCAAGATTTGCGTTTGCCTTTACAGCTTCAAAGTTGAAGCCGAACATCTGTGGCTGCTGATTGTTTTGTGCGTCCTTTGCCTCAGCAGAAGACTTAACGTTTTCGCTTACCTTTTTCTGGCTTGGAACAGCCGTTGCGGTGACAGTGGTCTGCTTGGTTGTTTTAGCAGTTTCAGGTGCAGCTGATACAGTGAAAATTGTTACTGTGGTTATTACTGCGAATGCTGCTGCAATTGCTCCGATAGTAGCTTTAATGTTCTTTCTCTTCTTTGTAGTGTTTGTGTTTTTCATATTTATGTCTCCTTTTTCATAAGGTTTCGTTATCTCTTGAACTGTCTATATGATAGCATGGTTTTTACGATGATTCAATATTCAATTATCCCCCCGGATGTAGTTAAAGCTACAGGTTTTGACTGCCGTGATGTATAAGCTACACTTTCACGATAAATTGTAGCTTATTTCCGCTATGATCGTTTGTGTGTAAAAAAAGAGCTCTGCACCGCCTTTTGCTGTGCAAAGCTCTTTTGTCTTTTTTAACTGTACAGTTCGTCCATTTCCTTTATAAGGTCACCAAATACCTTCAGCGCATCGTTTATTGGCTTTGGCGTTGCCATATCAACACCTGCACCTCGCAGCAGTGAGATTGGGTCCTTTGAGCAGCCGCCTGAAAGGAAACCGATATAGTCTTTTACTGCGCTTTCTCCCTGTGAAAGTATCCGTGAGGAAAGTGCGATCGCCGCAGCGATACCCGTTGCGTACTGATATACATAGTAATCGTAGTAAAAATGCGGTATCCTTGCCCATTCAAGGCTTATCTGCCTGTCCGGAACAATTCCGTCACCGAAATAGAGCTTGTTAAGGTCAAGATACATCTCGTTGAGAGTTTGCGCAGTAAGGCTTTCTCCCTGAGCCACAAGCTCGTTTATTTTCAGCTCGAACTCTGCAAACATTGTTTGTCTGTAAAGTGTAGTGCGGAACATTTCAAGGAAGTAATTGATAAGATAAGCCTTTTCTTTTTTATCCGCAGCGTTTTTAAGAAGGTATCTCATAAGCAGAGCCTCGTTGCAGGTGGAAGCGACCTCTGCCACAAAAATTGAGTAGTCGCTGTAACAAACGGGCTGATTTTTGTTTGAAAGGTAGGAGTGTACAGCGTGCCCCATTTCATGGATAAGGGTGAACATACAGTTGAGGGTGTCCTTGTGGTTCAAAAGAACATAAGGATGTACCCGTGCACCTGCGGAGTATGCTCCGCTGGTTTTGCCCTGGTTTTCATAAACATCTATCCAGCGGTTGTCAAATCCTTCCCTGATTATTTTCAGGTAGTCCTCACCCATAGGCTCCAGAGCCTTGAGCACAGTCTCCTTTGCCTGCTCAAAGTTTATCTGTATGTCAAAGTCGCTGACAACCGGGGTGTAAAGGTCGTAGAAATGGAGCTCGTCAACGCACAGCAGCTTTTTGCGCAGCGCAACATAGTCGTACATATAGTGCAAATTGTCGTGAACTGCACTTATCAGATTGTGGTAGACCTGTGTGGGTATCTCGTTGTCGGAAAGGGAAGCCTCAAGGCTGTCCTTGTAGTTTCTTGCCTTGGAGTAGAAATTAACGGTTTTTATCTGTGCGCCAAGAGTGGCAGCGCAGGTGTTTTTGAAGCTGTCGTAGGTGGAGTACATAGACTCAAAAGCCGATTTTCTCAGCACTCTGTCGCTTGACTGCACCAAGGGGATATAGGTGGAGTGAGTGACCTGGTGCGACTTGCCGTCCTTGTCCACAGCATCCGGGAATTTAAGGTCTGCATCGGAGAACATTGAATAGATGTTTTCGGCAGATTCACCCATTTCCGAGGTCAGAGCGATTATCTTTTCCTCAGCTTCGGAAAGCACATGGTCCTTTTTGCTCCTTATTAACTCAAGCTCCCGGCGATAAAGCTCAAGCTCGGGTTTCTGCCTGAACATTTCCTCCAGCCTTGTCTGCTCAATGGCAATGATCTCAGGAGTCTCAAAGCTGCCTGCGGAGTTGATATACATCATTACGTTTGTGATCTGCCCCGTCATGTTCTGGTACTTTGCCACCGTGGTATCCTCGTCGCTTTTTCTCTGGGCATAGTTTATCAGACTATCGCATAGAAGCGATATTTGGTCGCTCATCCGGAAATACTCATATAGAAGATCCGCACTTTGTGAGAGCTTTCCCTTGTAAGAGGGTATTTTTTTGGTGTATCCCTTAAGTTTTTCAAGATCCTCATACCATTTTTCATCTGTGGCATAAATATCGTTGATAGCCCATTTGTATTTTTCATCAATTTCGTTTCGTTTCATTGTTCTTTTTTCGTTGCTCATTTCAGTCCTCCAAACATAAAATAATATTACAGTATTATTATACCACTTTTGCTCTGTCAAATCAAGAAAAAAACTGCGAGGATATCATCCCCGCAGTTGAATATGTCCGTATTTATCACAGATATCCTATCGGATTGACAGCAGAACCGTTGATACGCACTTCAAAGTGGAGGTGAGGACCTGTTGACCAACCTGTGGTACCCACCTGACCAAGCACCTGACCTGCCTCAACGTGCTGGTTTGGTAAAACGCTTATGTTGGTTGCGTGACCGTAAAGTGTCCAAATTCCGTTTCCGTGGTCAATGATACAGTAGCGTCCGTATCCGCCGCCGCAGCCGCAGGAACCGTTCTTAGCGTAATTGTGTTTGCAGTCGTTTTCAACACGGATAACTGTTCCGGCAGCAGCTGCCGTAATATTCTGTCCCATGATCCCCCATGAGCTGATATCTATGCCCTTGTGGAAACCTGTGATAGAACCGGCATTTCTGTAGCCGTATCCATAGGAGATAGCGTAATATCCCGGTACCGGCCATGCAAGCTTTCCTGATCCGCCGGGTCTGTATGTAGGCTCTGTGTAGGAAGGTGTTGTGCTTCCTCCGCTGCTGCTTCCGCCCTGCTGTTGCTGTTGTTGCTGCTGTTGCTGTGCGGCTATGGCAGCCTGTCTTGCTCTTTCTGCTGCGGCAGCAGCTTCGGCAGCTCTTCTTGCAGCCTCTTCCTGCTCTTTTCTGATACGCTCTGCCTCTTCCTTGGCAGCGATCTCTTTACGCTCTGTAAGCAGCTTCTGCATCTCAGCTTCAAACTTGTCCTGCTCGGCGTCAATGGTTTTCTTGTTAGCCTCGTAAGCAGCTTTTCTCTTTTCAAGCTCTTCGACAAGTGCCTTGCTCTTATTCATAAGATCCTGGAGCTTGTCGACCTGTGCAGTAAGATCCTTCTGCTGAGAAACCAGCTTGCTTTTTTTACCTTCCAGGTCGGTTTTCTTCTGTTCAAGGATCTTCTTATCCTCCTCATACTGAGCTTTAAGGGAGATAAGATTGTCTATCATCTTGTTATCGTGGTTTGCAACTCTCTTTACCAGCTCCACTTTCATGAGCATATCGTAAAAATCCGTAGCTCCTGCGATCATGCTGGAATATGAGCTGTCGCCGACTATGTAAAGAGCACGAAGTCTCTTTTTGAAATCTTCAGTACCCTGGTCGATCTCTTTTCGCTTTTCAAGGATCTTCAGCTCGCTGGCGTTAATATCTGTCTGCAAACTGGAGATCTGATCGTTCAGCTCTTTTATAGAGGCTTCCAGTGCAAGGATCGTTTTCTGCACCGTTTCGATCTGAGCCTGAATAGCCTTCTGATTTTCTTCTTCTTTGCTGATGTCGCCCTGTGTAGCATTGATCTGACCGTCGAGATCCTTTTGCTTTTTCAAAAGTTCATCAAGTGTTTTCTGAGTGTTGGAGATATTCTCCTCATTTTGTTTCTTTTCTTCACTCTCTGCACTTACGGTGATATTGTTTTCGCTGTTTTGCGATGTATAGGAGAAAAGTCCCATGCAAAGCACAGCTGTTATAACACAAGCGAGGCATCTCTTTAATAATGAAAATTTTCTCACTTTGGAAACCCTCCGTATAAATGGTAACACAATATACCATATAATACATTTTTTACACAATTTGCGGCAGGTCAGGCAAATGCCCAAACTGCCGCCTGATTTTAAACTTTAAGGTGCTTTCCGGCACTGATTGATGTACCGATAGCTCCGATAAACGCACCAGCCACCAGATAAGACAATGTAACGGGCCAGAACATAGTCTTGAATGAATAGATATTGTTCAGACCGAAAATACCAAAGAGGTGGTAATCATCGTTTAGTATCTTGTAAACGCCTTCATAGGCGAACTTTGTGATAACAAGTGCGCATCCTGCGGCAAGCAGACCTACGACCATACCTTCGATAAAGAAAGGTATTCTGATGAAACTGTTGGTGGCGCCAACATATTTCATGATATTGATCTCCTTACGCCTTGCAAAAACGCTTGCACGAGTTGTGTTGGAAATGATTATAAGTGAAACAAGTACCAGCGCAACTACGATAGCGATCGCAACGATATAGAAGATCCTTCTGAAGTTGATAAGCACATCGGCGAACTCGGTAGGGGACTGTACGGATTCCACGCCGTCCAGAAGTTCTATCTGTGTGGTGGTCTCACGCATTTTTTTAATGTCCTTGATATTGAATCGGAAAACGTCCGGGAGCGGATTGTCCTCGGCATACTTGAAGTAATCCTTCTGTGCGTCGGTCATCTTTTCCATCATGTCCTTCCAGGCTTCATCTCTGCTGTACAGAGTAACCTCGGTGACATTGGGGATATCTTTGATCTTTCCCTCAATTTCGGACATTTTTGATTTTGAAACGTCGTCCTTGATAACGACCATGACTTCGCTTTTTTCTTCTATATTTCCTATTGCCTTATCAAGGTTAATGGAAATAAGGATCGTAAAGCCAACCATTATCAGTGAAACGAGGAGGATGCAAAACGATGCAAAGGTCATCATTTTATTTCTCCAGATCCCTTTAAAGCCCTGACGGATCAGGTAATTGAAACTATTTATCTTCATTGGAACCTCCTATTACCTCGTCAAACTGTATGCTTCCCTTGTTGATATTTATGATGCGCCCTCCGAAGTAACGCACAAGATCATGCTCATGAGTTACCATAAGAATGGTGGTACCGCATTCATTGATACCTTTAAGAAGCTCGACGATCTCATAAGACAGTTCCGGATCTATGTTTCCGGTAGGCTCGTCCGCTATAATAAGCTGCGGGTCGTTTACCAGCGCTCTTGCAAGGGCAACACGCTGCTGTTCACCGCCCGAAAGCTCGGTGGGGTAGCTTTTAGCTTTTTTTGAAAGCCCCACAAGACTTATAACATATGGCACCCTGCTTCTGATATACTTTGCAGGTGCGTCGATAACACGAAGCACAAATGCAATGTTCTCGTAAACAGTCATTGTCGGGATAAGTCTGAAGTCCTGAAAAACTACTCCGATAGTACGTCTTAATTTAGGTACTTTCTTTCTTCTTAATTTTTTTAGATTAAATCCGTTTACCAAAACTGACCCGCTTGTAGCGTCTATCTCTTTTAATATCAGCTTGATAAGAGTGGATTTTCCGGCACCCGAAGGTCCTACAACAAAAGCGAAATCGCCGTCGTTGATCTTCAGGTTGACCCTGTTCAATGCGTCAACGCCACTTGAGTATGTAACGGACACATCCTTAAACTCTACCAAAATTTACACCGCCTTAGATTTATGCCGGGGATCTTGCTGTCAGATCAGAACTTGACCGGATTAGCGGCAAGATACTTTTTGACCATAAGTGCGATCTTGAAGATGATAGCGTGGTCAAACTCTCTGAGGTCAAGTCCCGTAAGCTTTTTGATTTTTTCAAGCCTGTATACCAGAGTATTTCTGTGTACGAACAGCTTTCTTGAAGTCTCCGAAACGTTAAGGTTGTTTTCAAAGAACTTCTGTATTGTAAACAAAGTTTCGTGATCCAGAGACTCGATAGAGCCTTTCTTGAATACCTCACGAAGGAATGTTTCACACAAAGTTGTGGGCAGGTGATAAATGAGTCTTGCGATACCCAGATTGTCGTAGGAAACGATATTTTTGTCCGTGTCGAACACCTTTCCCACTTCAAGAGCGATCTGAGCTTCCTTAAAGCTCCTTGCAAGGTCACGCACACCCTGTATAACGGTTCCGATACCAACGTTCACACGAGTGTAGAACTCGCTTGAAAGGGTGTCGGAGATAGAACGTGCAAGCTTCTCAAGATCCTTTGATTCAACACCGTTTGAAACTTCCTTGACCAGAACAACATCTGATTCGGTGATGTTGAAAACAAAGTCCTTGTTCTTATCCGGAAACAGATTCTGTATAACGTCATATGCAGGAACATCGTTTGAAGAAACGATCCTTATAAGCAGAACAACACGTGAGATATCACTGCTGAAATGAAGCTCACGAGCCTTTACGTGAACATCTCCGGGGAGCACATTGTCCAGAACAACATTTTTGATAAAATTGTTTCTGTCGTACTTCTCATCATAATACTGCTTGATGCTTGAAAGAGTGATGGCAAGAATGCTGGCATACTTTGCAGCCACCTCATCGGTACCTTCAACGAAAACCGCATAATCAGGCTTCATGTGTGAGCCGAAGGGCTTGTAGGTATAGCCGTCACGAACAAATACGTCGTGAGACTCACCAAGGTCCAGAGAAACGAACTCATTGGTGGTTCCTATCTGTGCCAGCTCCGAGCAAGCGATTATGGTGGCATTTTCGTCGATAACACCGATCACACAGTCGATGGTATCACGCATCTGATGAACAACGCTCTGAAATAATCTGTTTGACATAGTTATTTCTCCTCTACTTGCATTAAAATTAAACGCATTGTTAAATTGCTGAATGTCCGTAATTCAAAACAGCACAATTTTGTAGTATAACACTATTATAACAAAAAAGAAATCAATTTGCAAGTGCTATATAGTAAAAATGTGCAAAAAAGTTTGTCATTTTTGACAAACAGCCTGCAAGTGACCGAATTTATTACAAATTGTAACATATTTGCTCTGTTTATGTGTGAATATTCTGTTAAATCAGTAGGCTAAGGGAGTTTTGACAGCTGAACAGGGCACAGTGCCGTGCTTTGTGTAACCATTTTGTAATTTTTAAACTTTTCGTTAACTCCCTGCTTGAAATATAACTGCATATGTGTTACAATAGAAAAAACAGGGATAACCAAAAAAGGGAAGTGGGAATAATGGATAAGCTTATTGAAACAGGAAAAATAGTTTCCGTGTTCGGCATAAAAGGCGAGGTCAAGGTTCAGCCCTGGTGCGACGATCCGCAGCTGCTTTGCGAGCTGGACAGGCTTTATTATAAAAGCGGCACGCCTGTCGAGATAGAACGTGCGAGAGTATCAAAGAATATAGTGGTTATGAAGATAAAGGGCATTGACACAGCAAATGATGCCAATAAGCTGCGCAACAGGGTGCTTTATCTTGATCGTGACGATATTGAGCTTGAAGAAGGGGCGTATTTTATACAGGACCTTATCGGACTGAGTGTGAAAGATGCGGATACAGGCAGGGAATACGGTATAATAACCGATGTTTCCCAGACAGGAGCAAACGACGTTTATCATATCAAAGCTCAGGACGGAAAGATGTATTATATCCCTGCCATAAAAGATGTTGTAAAGCAGACGGATATTGAAAATAAGTTAATGCTTATAACGCCGCTTGAAGGGCTTTTTGAGGGCGCAGAGGAGATAAGGGAATAGTATGAATATTGACATAGCAACGCTTTTTCCCGAAATGCTTGAGAATTACCTGTCTCAGAGCGTGGTGGGCAGAGCAAGAGAAAAAGGTATATTCAGCGTGAAATGCCACAATATCCGTGATTATACGCTTGATAAGCACCGCAGGGTGGATGATACGCCGTACAGCGAGCGGCAGGGAATGCTTATGCAGTGCGAGCCTGTTTATAACTGCTACAAGTCTGTGACCGAGGGCAGAAAGCCCCACGTAATATATATGTCCCCACAGGGAAAAAACCTTACCCAGCAAAGGGCAAAAGAGCTTTCACAGCTCGATGACATCTTTATCCTCTGCGGACATTACGAGGGGGTTGATGAGCGTGTTATCGAGGAGATCGTGGACGAGGAGATATCCATCGGGGACTATGTGCTTACCGGGGGAGAGCTTCCCGCACTTGTTCTTGTGGACAGCGTGGTGAGAATGCTTGACGGAACGCTGTCAAAGGCGGATTGTTATGAGGACGAGAGCCATTATAACGGGCTTTTGGAGTATCCCCAGTACACAAGACCCGAGGTCTGGCACGATAAACAGGTACCCCAGGTGCTGCTTTCCGGACATCATGCCAATATACAGAAATGGCGTCATGAACAGGCTTTGATAGCAACCGCAAATAAGCGTCCCGAGCTTCTTGAAAAGCTTGAACTAACGGCTGAAGATTTAGCAATTTTACACAAATATGACAGGGAATAATGCTTTGAATTCTTGTTGCTTTGTTGAGAGTTGACAAACTTGTTAAGAACTTTTGGACAATTTGGCTTTTGTTTACTCAAAAAGTGTACAAACTGCACAGAATAATTATAGATTGTTGACTTGATTTAGTGGATTACTACAAAAATGTCGCAAAAATATACTGTTTGTCTAATTTTTGCGTTGACGAAAAGTTTAAACAAGAGTATAATACTATATATGAGAGTGGAAGGGATCTTCGCACTTAAATATAGTGTTTTTATCAAAAGATAATAATGAAATGGAGAGATTATTATGTTCGTTAAAGACGTTGTTGTTCAGAATCAGGTAGGTCTTCATGCTCGCCCTGCAACTTTCTTTATCCAGAAGGCTAACGAGTTCAAGTCTTCTATCTGGATCGAAAAGGAAGAGAGAAGAGTAAATGCTAAGAGTCTTCTCGGTATTCTTTCCCTGGGTATTGTTGGCGGCACAACTATCAGGATCATTGCTGACGGCGCTGACGAGGAAGATGCAGTAAAGGGTCTGGTTGATCTTGTTGACAGCGGTTTTGCTGAGGACGCTCGCTGATTTTTTATATTGTAGATACTTAAGAGACTTGCGCTGTGCAGGTCTCTTTTTTTTCTTTATCCGGTTATAAGGCAATAAAAAAGCCTGCACGGTGACCGTGCAGGCTTTGTGTCTGATCTCTGATTATTAGTCCTTGTCAGCCTCTTCTACAGCTTCCTCAACCTTTTCCTCAGCCTCAGCAACTGCGTCAGCTGCGCAATCGTCGCAATCGCAGCAATCATCAAAATCGTCATCAAGATCCTCATAATCGTAGTCCTCAAGCTCCTTGTGCTTCTTAAAAGCCAGGAAAGCAGCAACTGCAACTGCAACTGCACCAACTAAAGCAAGAATCTTAAAAATTGTTGACATAATAAAACAACTCCTTAAATAAAATTTCTAACCCAAATTAGATTAATGTCATTATAACATATAGTCAAAAGAAAATCAAGCACTTTTTGTTCATTTCTTGCAAATTGTATAAGTTTTTTTTAACTTTATTGTCTTATATGCTGTTTTCAGATATTTCCTGTAAGGTTCATCACAATGCTAAGGGCAGTGATCGGGGCGGTTTCGCAGCGCAATATCCGTTTGCCAAGTCCGACGACCGCTGCGCCTTTTTCCCTGCAAAGCTCTACCTCCTTGGGGTCAAAGCCTCCCTCGCTGCCGATAAACACTCCGATGGTGGAATTTTCCGTCAGTCCCACCTGTGAAAGATTTATACCGCCGCCCTCGTAGCATATAATAGGGAATTCGCACTTTCCCAGTTCATCAGCTGCCTGCTGAATATCCATAAGCTGGCAGACCCGGGGGATAATCCCCCTGCCGGATTGTTTTGCCGCTTCAAGAGCGATCCTGTTTAGCCTTTCCAGCTTTTTGGCAAAGCTCTTTTTATCCGGTCTGGATACGCATCTTGTGGTGAGCACAGGGCAGATCCTGCTTGCGCCAAGCTCCACAGCCTTCTGAACGATCATATCCAGCTTATCACCCTTTGGTACAGCCTGGAAAAGGGTAAGCTGAACGTTTGGTTCGCTTTCGCATCTTTCTTTTGATATAATGCGGCAAACCACCCGCTCGTCGGATATGGTAAGTATTTTACAGGTATATTCCACAGCCTGGCAGCAGACAGTTATATCGTCCCCCAGCCTCATTCGCAGGCTCCTGCCAATATGCACCGCATCCGGAGGGGTTATTATTACAGTTCCTTTATCTATATTGGTGATTGGTACAAAAAAGCGCGGCATAGTAAGCCTCCATCTGAAATTGTTAATTTTTATATTTACGAAAAGGTTTTCTACAAATTTAGTATATCATGTTTTTACATAAAATTCAACAAATTTCATATAATATCCCATATCTTTTAATACGTGAATAATATGGCTGTTGTAACATATACACATGAGATAAATGTATCTCATTACTTGATTTGGTATGTTGGCTTTTACCCCAGGCCTTCATATATTGTGCAGCGAAAGCTGCCATTTCTCCCCTATAATTTTTTTATTTTTTGGCTCCCACGTTATGAAGTGGGAGTTTTTTTGTTCGTTTTTACGCAAAGGCAAACAAAAAAGCCGCCGAAAGCATTTGCTTCAAGCGGCTTTTGCTGTTTTATCAAAGCTTTGTCACGCCTATAGTGACCTTTTCTCCGTTGATATCCCACTCTTTTGAGTTCTGAGCATTCTCATTGTAATTGATCTGCTCAGCAAGAACGTCGTGGCTGATCTGATCGGCATTTTTCTTCACAAGCTCAGCAAGTTTGTCGTTTCCGCTGATCGAAACATTGATGTGGTCCATGACCTCAAAGCCCGAATCCTTACGCATTGTCTGTATCTTGCTGGTGATCTCTCTTACAAAGCCTTCCTCGATAAGCTCCTCGGTAAGCGTCGTGTCCAGA
Source organism: Ruminococcus sp. FC2018 (assembly GCF_000621805.1). Classification (GTDB taxonomy): domain Bacteria; phylum Bacillota; class Clostridia; order Oscillospirales; family Ruminococcaceae; genus Hominimerdicola. Next base: position 86,344 of record NZ_JHXH01000001.1, read on the forward strand.
GCAACTGTCACACCGCCCTCGGTAAGGGTAAAGAAGCCTTCCTTCTGCTGTGACTCGATAAGCAGGTCTTCTTTTGCTAGTGTTATCTCTCCTATGGAGATAGTCATTTTAAGGAAACCAGTGCTGTCAAGCTCAGCCATAGCCTTGTGTCCGTCAAGCCCGGTAAGATTGTTTCTTATCTCGCCCAGGTTCTTGCCAAACTTAGGTCCAAGAGTTTTCAGCTGCGGCTTGAACTTATAGTCAACAAAATCGGAAACATCGTCGGCAAACTGAACGTCCTTTACGTTAAGCTCATCTCTGATAATATCCGTATAGTAGCTGTCAAGAACATGGTCTGCAGAAACATACATAACGCTCAGAGGCTGTCTGTTCTTCAGGTTTGAGCCGTTTCTTGCGCTTCGTCCCAGAACAACGATGTCAAGCACCTCGTCCATGTCGCTTTCAAGCTTCTTGTCTATCATTGTTTCGTCTGCCTCAGGATACAGGCAAAGGTGTATGCTTTCGGGAGCGGTCTTGTCAACGCTTCTCACCATGTTCTGATATATCTCTTCTGTGATGAACGGCACCATAGGTGCAGCCACCTTGCAAAGAGTTACAATAGCGGTATAAAGGGTCATATAAGCGTTTATCTTATCCTGGCTCATGCCCTGTGCCCAGTATCTTTCTCTGCCTCGTCTTACATACCAGTTGGACAGATCGTCAACAAACTCCTGCATTGCCTTTGCAGCCTCGGGGATCCTGTAATTTGCCAGGTTCTCGTCGGCAAGCTTTATCATGGTGTTCATCTTTGAGAGCACCCATTTGTCCATTACAGAGAGCTTGTCATACTCTATCTTATGCTGTGACGGGTCAAAGTTATCAATGTCTGCATACAGGATATAGAAAGCATAGGTGTTCCACAGCGTGCCCATGAACTTTCTTTGTCCCTCGGTAACAACCTTGCCGTGGAACTTGTTAGGAAGCCATGGAGCGGAGTTGGTGTAGAAATACCATCTGATAGCGTCTGCACCGTAGGTCTGCAAAGCTTCCATAGGGTCAACTGCGTTGCCCTTTGATTTGGACATCTTCTGTCCGTTTTCGTCCTGAACAAGACCCAGCACGATAACGTTCTTATAAGGAGCTTTGTCAAATATAAGTGTTGAGATAGCCAGCAGTGAGTAGAACCAGCCTCTTGTCTGGTCGACCGCCTCTGAGATAAAGTCAGCAGGGAACTGGCTTTCAAACAGCTCCTTGTTCTCGAATGGGTAGTGGTGCTGTGCAAACGGCATTGAGCCAGAGTCAAACCAGCAGTCGATAACCTCCGGCACTCTCTTCATCTGCTTGCCGCACTTTGGACACGTGATGGTCACAGCGTCGATGTACGGTCTGTGGAGCTCGATATCCTCGGGACAGTTGTCCGACATTTCTTTAAGCTCCTCGATAGAGCCGACAGAATGTCTGTGACCGCACTCACATTCCCAGATGTTAAGCGGTGTGCCCCAGTATCTGTTTCTGGAAATACCCCAGTCCTGAACGTTTTTCAGCCAGTCGCCGAAACGCCCCGAACCAATATTCTCAGGTATCCAGTTGATGGTGTTATTGTTTGCGATAAGTCTGTCCCTTACATCGGTCATCTTGATGAACCAGGAGTCTCTTGCATAGTAGATAAGAGGGGAGTTGCATCTCCAGCAGTGGGGATACTCATGCTCAAACTTCGGAGCAGCAAACAGCTTGCCCTGTGCGTCAAGGTCCTTGAGCACCTGCGGGTCAGCATCTTTTACAAAAAGTCCTGAATAAGGAGTTTCAGCTGTCATGTTGCCCTTTGCGTCAACAAACTGAACAAAGGGGAGGTCATAGTTTCTGCCTATTCTTGCGTCGTCCTCACCGAATGCGGGAGCGATATGAACTATACCCGTACCGTCTGACATGGATACATAGTCGTCGCAGGTAACGAAATGTCCCTTTTTGCCCTGCTTTTCGGCACTTTCACCTGCACAGGCAAACAGCGGCTCATATTCTGTATTTTCAAGGTCCTTGCCCACGAAGCTTTCAAGCACTTCGTAAGCTGCCTCGCCGTCCTTAGCCAGACTGCCAAGCACGGTGTCAAGCAAAGCCTGAGCCATGATATATGTGTATCCGTCAACGGCTTTTACCTTGCAGTATGTGTCTGTGGGGTTTACGCAAAGTGCAACGTTAGAGGGCAGGGTCCATGGTGTGGTAGTCCACGCAAGGAAGTATTCGTCCATGCCCCTGAGCTTGAAGCGGACGATAGCAGAGCGCTCCTTAACGGTCTTATAGCCCTGTGCTACCTCGTGGGAAGAAAGTGGAGTGCCGCATCTTGGACAGTAGGGAACGATCTTGAAGCCCTTATAGAGCAAGCCCTTGTCGTAGATCTGTTTAAGTGCCCACCACTCGGACTCGATAAAGTCATTATGATAAGTTACATACGGGTTTTCCATATCAGCCCAGAAGCCTACGGCAGAGGAGAACTCCTCCCACATACCCTTGTACTTCCAGACAGACTCCTTACACATCTTGATAAAAGGCTCAAGACCGTATTCCTCGATCTGGTCCTTCCCATCAATGCCAAGAGTCTTCTCAACCTCCAGCTCAACAGGCAGACCGTGGGTGTCCCAGCCGGCTTTTCTGGGAACCATTTTGCCCTTCATCGTGTGGTATCTTGGGATCATATCCTTGATAGCACGAGTGAGAACGTGTCCGATATGCGGCTTTCCGTTAGCCGTCGGAGGACCGTCATAAAAGACGTATGAATCGCCCTTTGCACGGGAATCAACGCTCTTTTCAAAGATCTTGTTGTCTTCCCAGAATTTTTCGATCTGTTTTTCTCTCTGAACAAAGTTCAGGTCTGTGGAAACCTTTTTGTACATGACCTATCTTTCCTTTCAAGAATTTCAATAAAAAAAGCCTCCGCCCCGAAAAAAGGACGAAAGCAAAGCTTACGCAACCACCTGTTTTCATCATACATGATAGTACGACCCCTTCGTAACGAGAAGGATACGGCTTGGCTTACTGGAGATTTTCAGCCTTGCAACTCGGAAGTGATATTCTGCCCGTTGTACTTGTACCGCACTCACACTTTCAGCGGCTCGCTTCAACTTTCCGCAAGGGCATACTGTCTTCGTCAAAGTCATTCACATATGCAAAAATTATATCACAAACATTTTTCATTGTCAAGAGCATATCCCCATAATTATGCTTTTTTTCCTGCTGTACTGGCTGATGAGGCATAAGAAATTGTGTGATTATATTGACAATAAGGGGCATTTATTATATAATAAAAAGGTATGTAGACACTTTGTGTCTGTTTTTACGGACTTTTGAAAGGAGAGGACCCGGATTGCTTTCTGTTATTATACCAAGCTATAACGAAGAAGGTAACGTTGTCAAGGCTGCGGACGTGGTTTCAAAGCTGCTTGAGGAGAACGATATAGATTACGAACTGATATTTGTAAACGACGGTTCAAAGGATAAAACCTGGGAGCTTATAAACGAGCTTGCCACCACCCGTGAGCATATTGTGGGTGTAAACTTTTCCAGGAATTTCGGAAAGGAAAGTGCTATCTTTGCAGGACTTGAGGTGGCAAAGGGCGATGCCTGCGTACTGCTTGACTGTGACTTGCAGTTCCCGCCGGAGGTTATTATCCAGATGTACAACATCTGGAAGAACAATGATGTTGATGTAGTAGAGGGACGCAAAAAGTCAAGAGGCAAGGAAAACTTTATCTACAAGGCATTTTCGCTTATGTTCTACAAGATGATAAACTCATCAAGCGGACTGGATATGCGGGCTGCCAGCGACTTCAAGCTTATGGACAGGTCTGTGGTGGATTCACTTAATGCCATGCCAGAAAGGCTCACATTCTTCAGAGCTATGTCCAGCTGGGTAGGCTACAAGACAGAGAAGATATACTTTGATGTACGTGACAGAGAGGTAGGAGAGAGCAAGTGGACGGTGGGCAAGCTTATAAAGTTTGCGCTGAACAATATCACCTCGTTTACCTCTGCACCGCTGCAGATAGTTACCGTCTGCGGTATAATCACCTTCCTTATTTCTGTTATCATGGGCGTAAACACCCTTTATAACAAATTCTTCGGTGATGCGTCGGCAGGTTTCTCAACCGTCATCATCCTTCAGCTTTTCACTTCCAGCATAATCATGTTCAGCCTGGGAATAATAGGATTTTACATATCAAAGATATATGAGGAGATTAAACAAAGACCCAGGTATATCATAAAGGACCTTGTACGCAAACAAGACCCATACAGCGGAGGAGACATATGGAAGAAAGGATAAAAAAAGCTGCCGTTCCGAAAAAGGGTTTTTGGGATAAGACCAGTTCATGGCTTTATGACAAACGCTGGTATTTTCTTGCCTTTTTCCTGCCCGCAGCAATATTGTTCACAGCCTACGCTTTTTTCAAGGTCTACCCTTTCGGGGACAATTCTGTGCTGGTGCTTGACCTAAACGGACAGTATGTCTATTACTACGAGGCTTACCGTGATGCCTTCTGGGGTGACGGAAGCTTCATTTACGACTGGTCCAGGAACCTGAGCGGCGAAATGTTCGGTATCTTTGCATATTACCTTGCAAGCCCGTTCATGTTAATAATCTATCTGCTGCCCCGTTCAATGATGCCAACGTCCATACTTATAATGCAGCTTGCAAAGGTGGGCACCGCAGCGGTGACTTTCAGGTTTTTCTTAAAAAAGATATCTCCCAAGAAGCCTAAAAAAGTCTCGCTTATAGTCTTTCCGACTATCTATGCGCTGATGTCCTATATGGTGGTCCAGCTTATGAACCCTATGTGGCTGGATGCGCTTATTTATCTTCCCCTTATATGCTGGGGAGTACAGCGACTGGTGCGTGAGGGCAAGATACTGCCGTATATAATCCCACTGTCACTTATGTTCATTTCCCATTTCTATATCGGCTATATGGTGGGGATATTCACTTTTATGTATTTTTGCTACGCCTGCCTTTCACTGGAGGACAGGACGCTTCCAAAAAAGTTTTTCAGAAAATGCGTTTACTTTGGAGTGGGAACGCTTATTTCCCTGATGTGTGCGGCGTTCGTGCTCATACCGGTCTACAACTCTCTGAAGCTGGGCAAGTTCGGTTTTACGACACCGGATTATTCTCTGGCTACCCAGTTCGATTTTCTTACCTTTACCACAAAGCTTTTCCCCATGTCCTATGACACGGTCTATCCGGAAGGCTTGCCGGTGATTTACTGTTCAACTGCTGCGCTGCTGCTGGTGCCGCTGTTTTTCCTTAATTCAAAGATATCCATTAAGGAAAAGACTACCAACGGCGTGCTTGCCGCATTGCTCGTGATATTTATGTATATCAAGCCTATCGACATGGCAATGCACGGGTTCCAGATGCCTCAGTGGCTCCCGTTCAGATATTCCTTTATTTTCTCTTTCTTGCTCATTTATATGTCCTTCAGGGCGTTTGAAAACCTTGACGGCATAACCATGAAAAATGTGGGCGGCATATATGCCGGACTGATGATATTCCTTTTCTGGTGCGAAAGAGAGAATTATAAGCATTTCCAGATCTTTGAGTCCGTGATCAAAGATGGCAAGACTTCTGTGGTAATCCAGGGAGTATGGATGGGCATGATCTGCCTGAGCATTGTTTTCGCACTTCTTTATCTGATTCACAAATACCCTAAGAATAAGACTATCGCTATGGTATTTGCAGCGGTAATATGCCTTGAGCTTTACGCAAACAACCTTGATACCTTCCGCAAGATAGACAAGGACGTGGCTTACAGCAAGTATTCATCGTATGAGCCGTATATCTCCGAGGTGAGGGGTGCGGTGGATACAATAAAGAAGTTTGATACCGATCCCTTCTACCGAATGGAAGCCAATTTCCACAGAACTGTCAACGATCCTATCGGAACGGGTTATATTGGTCTGTCACATTCCAGCTCCACAATGAACGCTCCTGCCCTTAAAATGCTTCAGAAGTTCGGTTTTGCCTATGGCGGACACTATACCAAATATGACGGTGCCACATATATCACCGATGCACTGTTTGATATAAGATATATTATGGAAAAGACCGGTGATCTGAGCTATGTGGATGACAGGATAGTTGTTCCCCAGGAATATAAGCTCACCACCCAGTCTCAGCAAGGCAAGTCTACCTATAAGTTCTACAAAAATCCCAATGCACTTGGTCTGGGCGTTGCGGTAAGCAAGGATATTTTTAATATCCAGCTTCTTGACATCGACCCATTTGCAAACCAGAATTCTGTGATGAGTGCCCTTACGGGGGAGGACAAAAGCTACTTCAGGAGGCTTGAGGTCTTAGAGGATGAAACCAACAATGTTATCCGGGAAACGCTTGTTGACGGACATACAAAGTATTCTGTAAACGACAAGAATATTACCGATTCTCACATTGATTTCCTTGTGAAAGTAGACAGCGATTCAGGTGTGTATATGTATTTCCCAACGTCCTATGAGCGTAAATGTAATGTCTGGGTGCAGGACGAACGTGACTATGCTATGGCTGAGCAGCCCATGAGTCAGGCAGGACAGTTCTTTGAGTCAGATGAATATTCTATACTCAAGCTCGGTGATTTCAGTAAAGGTCAGACCCTGAGAGTAAGAATGACTATCGACAATAAATACGACGAAACGTTCTGGAAGGATTATATTTTCTGCAGCTTTGACTATGACACCTTTGCTCAGGACTGCAAGAAGGTCCAGCAGCGCAGTATGAACGTTACCAAGTTTGAGGACACCTACCTTGAGGGAACTGTGACTGCGGATTCCGACGGACAGTATCTGTTTACCACTATTCCTTATGAAAACGGATGGACCGTGACTGTAAACGGAAAAGAGGTAAAACAGGAGATAGCCCTTGAAAGCCTTATCGCTGTGCCACTTGAAAAGGGTGAAAACAAGGTCACATTCAGATTCCTTCCAAAGTATTATATCGTTTCTCTTATTGTTACAGGCTTTGGAGTAATATGCCTTGTGCTTGTCTTCCTTTGCGAGGTCAAGAAGTATGACATGGCAAAGCCTTTCAGAAAGCTTGCAGGCTCTGTGAGGAACAAGGTCGATGCACTGGCTGTAGAACAGGAGGAAACTGACGGCGGAGAATCGGAAGCTTCACAAGATAATGATGAGTCGGAACAAGAGCCTCATGTGGATGACGACGAGTGCGATGACGACGAGTATGAAGACGACGATTACGAAGATGAAGATGAAGAATACCAGGATGATGAGGAAAGCGAGGAACAATGAACGGAAAGTGCGTGTTGTATCTCCTTTATTCGACCGTTTGAGAGTTTGTTTTTGCTTTAACGCTATTGACAATGGTATATAAAAAAGGTAAAATGTTAGAGGTGAGAAATTCTCACCTCTGATTTTTTACATATAGGGGATGTTGAAAATGGCAGAACAGAAAAAGGTTTATAAAAAACTGACAAGTGCCAGCGGTTTTATCCGCCTTCTGAGCATCGTATGCTTTGTGCTTTGCGTTGTGACACTTGTTCTGGAACCGGTAGGAAAGCTGATCTATAACTCTACGTTTGAAAATGACATCAATTTTCTTCTTGTAAATGGATACAGGGCTTATTTCAATGCCTTCCAGCACGCATTGATATTGTGCATACTTTCGCTGGCTCTGATAATTGCGGCTTTCAGCTCAAAGACGAGGAAAAATATAGGGCAGGGTTTCAGCGCACTGCTTGTGCTTATACCGCTGGTGTCTTCCATATATCCAACCATTGGTCTGATAGATTATTTCAATGACGGAGTATTCAAAAGCTATATGAACGGCGCAGATAACATGAAGTTTAAAGGCATAAGCATTCTGCTTGTTTTTGTTATCCCGCTCTTTGTAGCGCTGATGCTTGTTTTGTGCGGCTTTATCCTTAGCTGCAAGAACCTCGCCGAAAAAAAGCCCACGGAAGTTACATACATTCCGCCAAGAAAAAAGACACCTGCACCTGCTCAGCAGCATGGTGTGCCCCAGCAGATGGGACAGACTCCCATGCCAGGCAGCCAGCAATTTGCTGTGAATAACGGTGGATTTATCCCTTTGCAGAATAATCCGTATGCTCCGCCTGTGTCTGCGGAAAACGTGAAAAAGACTGCGCCTGAGCATGACAGTGACATGAGAACTGCTGCTCCAACCGAAAAGCCTGAAAAAGAAAGTCCCCCTGAACGGGAAAATAAAACCGTGGAAAAGACAGATGGTGCAGTCTCCGACAAGAAGATCTGCCCAAACTGTAACGCAGAGCTTGCTGCATCTGCAAAATTCTGTAAAGTCTGCGGTACACCTCAGAAATAAATAGTAACAGCTAAGCGGTGATGTCCCCCCAAAGGGGCATCGCCTTTTTTACTGCCACTGTCTGTATTGACAAAAGCCGTAAAGATATAGTATAATCATATAGTAAAAATAAGTCTCTTTTTCGGGAGTTGTAAATAAATGAGCAATAACAGACGCAAAAGAAAAACCCCTGTCGTGGCAAGGATTAGCCCTACCGGGGCAGCTGCAATAGTCGTAATGGGAATATTTGTAATGTGCCTCGTGGTGCTGGTTTCAAAGGCTCTTTTCGTAAGTAATTCCAAGGAGCTTCCGGAGGGCATCGATACAGCTACCATTGGCTCACAGACCCAACCTTCAGATCCACAGAGCGGTGCAGAAGCGACAACTACCACAGCCGCAGCCTCTGTTACCACCACTGTTGCCAAGACCACTACCACCGAGACCACCACTACAACGGCTGTTGTTAAAATGAAAACATTGAGGATAACCTATCTTAAAGAAGAACCTGATGATGAAGCTAAGAATATCGTCCCTATGTCCGTGGGCATACAGGTGGACGTACTTGAAACGCTGGAGAACGGCTGGAGCAAGGTCACATTCCTTAATGTGACAGGTCAGCTCACAGGTTATATCCTTACCAGCTGTCTGGGCTGATGAACAGGCAAAGGTATACAATATGCCTCAAAGACGGGCATCAGCAAAGCTTCCTGCTGGATGTGGGAAGAAGAAAACGTCTTACAATGGTGTTTGACGAATCAGGACTTGTGGTGCGTGCACCTTATGGCTGTACCAACAGGGATATAAACGATTTTATCCTTTCAAATTCAGACTGGATAATCCACCAGGAAAGGAAGCGGCAAAGCTATATCGGTCTGCCAAAGACCTATGAGCAGGGTGAGAGAATAAGGCTTCTGGGTGAGGTATATGAGATAAGCTTCGTTTACAGCGGCAGGTACTTTCCCCCGTATCTTTCGGATAAAAAGCTGAACGTGGCGGTAACGGAGCTGAGCGACAAAGCTTATCGAATGCTTCAGATAGACCGTTTTATATCCAATCTTGCGTCAGCAGCGATAAAAGAATGTTTTGAGCAGGCTTGCCGCCTTGTGGGCAAAGCACCAAGAAAACTTACCATAAAGACAATGTCCTCCCGGTGGGGTTCGTGTACCTCAAAGGGAAATATTGCTATAAACAGTAAAGTAGTGCAGTTTCCAAGAGAGTGCATTTTGTACGTTTGTATACATGAGCTTTGCCACCTGGAGCATATGGACCACAGTAATGATTTCTGGGCAATGGTGGAAAAAAGCTGTCCCGACTGGAAAAGACTGCGAAAAATAATGAATAACTGATGATTACACAACCGGTGATATTATATCGCCGGTCTTTTTTTGCATAATAAAGCCAATAGGGGAATATACTGTTTTAGCGAATGCAAACTCAACATAAAACATAGGAGGCTTGAGAAGATATGGATAAAACAGAGTTTAACATCAGCCGTGAAAGCTTCTGCGAAGGGGAGTTGGTCGTTGACACTACCGTGGAGCAGGGTGTGGAGAAGGATTTTGTGCTGCCTGATTACTGTGCGGACATTTTCAGGATACTCAAATGCATAGTAGAACCTGCTGTGGTGTCACAGACTATAAACGGCGGAAAACTCAGCTTTGAGATCTGCGTTACTGCACGAGTGCTGTACTGTTCCGAGGGCAACAGCGACATAAACTGTATCGTTCAGAAAATGAACTACACAAAATCAGTGGATATGACAGACAACTGCCTTGACCCCGGCATAAGCATACAACCGGTGTGCGACTATGTGAACTGCCGTGTTATAAGCCCCAGAAGACTTGATATCAGAGGAGCGGTCACATCAAGGATAACGGTTTGCTGCAACAAAAACCAGTCCCTTGTCAGCGATGCTTCGGGCGGCAATATCCAGCTCAGAAAACAGCTTATGACATACCCCTCAAAGAGGCTTACCGCAAACAAGCGTGTGACCATGATAGAAGAGGTGCAGCTTGCCGCCGACAAGCCCCCTGTGTCCCAGGTCATAAGGACAGAGTGCTACATAAAACCCGGAGAGCAGAAGATGATCGCAGGAAAGCTTGTAACAAAGGGCGATGCAAATATCTATATGCTTTATTCCTGCGTTGATCTTTCCGGAGAAAACACCCTTGAGAGTATGCGCTTTACCGTTCCCTTCAGCCAGATCATCGACATAGAAGGGATAGACGAGAGTTTTGAGGCAGACGTTGAGATAACCCCTGCAGGCTGCGAGATACTTACATCTGCCGATAAGACCGCACCGATGGAGTGCGAGATAGTTATGCTTGTAAACTGCGAGGCGGTGAAATATGAAACTGCGGAAGTGGTTACGGATGCCTATTCCACAAAATACGAGACAGAGCTTACCACAGTATCCGGAAGCTTTGAGGCAACCCCCGTTAAGCTTGAACAGGAGAGCAATATAAGCGCAAAGATAGACTATCCCGACGACGAGATACTGCGTGTATATGACAGCTGGGCAGCAGGCGAAAATGTGAGCATCAGTACCGATGAGCAAACCGGCAGCCGCACCGTAAGCGGCAATGTGAGATTCAGCGTCCTTGCCAGAAGCAAAAGCGGAATGCCGGTATTTCTTGAAACGGAATCGCCTTTTGAACAGCCTCTTGAGCTGCCCGAACAGTTTGCAGGTGCAAAAGACCTTGCGCTTGATGCAAAGATAAGCATAAAGGGCTGCGAATATCATATGTCAGACGGCAATACCGTGCAGGTCACAGCAGGCATGGTCCTGAGAACAAAAGTCTCATCAGGCAGCACAGGGCAGATAGTATCGGATATAAAGGTGGACACCGAAAAGCCAAAACAGTGTGATGACAGCTGCTGTGTTAAGCTTTGCTGCTGCGGTGACGGAGAGGATATCTGGGATATCGCAAAGAGATATTCTACCTCGGTATCAGCCATAATCGAGGAAAATGAGCTTGATGAAAACAGTTCGGGTACCGGCACGATGCTGCTTATCCCACTGATAAAATAGGAGGGTTGGATATATGGCACATGATATTTATTCCGATATCGCCGCAAGAACAGGCGGAGATATATACATAGGTGTGGTTGGTCCGGTGAGAACGGGTAAATCCACATTCATCAACAGATTTATGGAACAGTTCGTTATCCCAAATATCGAAAGTGATTTCCGCAAGGAACGTGCGATAGATGAACTGCCTCAGTCATCAGCAGGCAAGACCATAATGACCACCGAGCCTAAGTTTATTCCCGAAGAGGCAGTGCGTGTGAATATTGAGGGCGGGGCAAGCTTTAATGTTCGCATGATAGACTGTGTAGGCTACATAATCCCCAGCGCAATAGGTTATATCGAGAACGATGCTCCGAGAATGGTGGATACTCCCTGGTTTGACGATCCTGTTCCATTTAACATGGCAGCAGAGGTGGGAACGGAAAAGGTAATAACCCAGCATTCCACCATAGGGCTTGTGGTCACTACCGACGGAAGCATTACCGACCTGCCCCGTGATGAATATGAGGAGTGCGAACAAAGGGTAATAAACGAGCTTAAAGGTATTAACAAACCATTTGTTGTGCTTATGAACAGTACAGATCCGGACAGTAAGAGCGTAAAGGAGCTTTGTGATGAGCTTTCACAGCGCTATGAAGCACCGGTGATGCCGGTAAGCTGTATTGACCTTGATGAGGATGATATAAGAAAGATACTCACCCAGATATTGTATTCCTTCCCGGTCAGAGAGATAAACATCTCCATGCCAAGCTGGATAAACTCCCTCAAGAAAGGACACTGGCTGAAGGATTCCGTCTTTGGACACATTAAAACAGCTGCCTTCGGGGTAAAAAATCTTCGTGATGTAAACTCACTTTCCGATGAGCTGGAGGGGTGTGAATATATAACCGCCTCCAAAGTCACCGAGATCGACCTTGGAAATGGCAGCGCAAATGTAAAAGCAGACCTTGAGCCAAGTTTGTTCTTTAAGATAATCGGCGAGGTCACAGGGCTTGAGGTGTCTGATGAAAACCAGCTTATGGACAGTATATTTGAGCTTGTAAAGGTAAGAAAGCGTTTTGAGAAGTTTTCCGATGCTCTTGATGAAATGGAAGCAACAGGCTATGGAATAGTTATGCCGACTATGGACGAAATGACCCTTGCCGAACCGGAAATTCTTAAACAGGGGACAAAGTACGGCATACGTCTCAAAGCCTCCGCCCCGGCAGTACATTTGTTAAAGACCTCTATCAATACAGAGGTTGCGCCGATAGTGGGCAGCGAGAAACAATCGGAGGAGCTTGTGCTTTATATGCTCAACGACTTTGAAGACTCTCCGGATAAAATATGGAGTTCAAACATCTTCGGAAAATCTCTCCACGAGCTTGTAAACGAGGGGCTGCACGCCAAAATGAGCAAGCTGCCCTCTGACGCCCGCAACAGGCTGAGAGAGACTATAGAGCGAATGATAAATGAGGGGTGCTCGGGACTTATATGCTTTATTCTTTGAGTGCAGACTTGCCATGTCCCTTGTATAAAACATAGCCATATCTTAAGAGGTACTCCTTAAAAAAAGACCGACAGCGCATCAAAAAAGCGTTATCGGTCTTTTTAATTATTCTGAAGATCAGCACTCTATGGAGCTGTAATATGCCTCAAGCTTGGGTCGTGCTTTTACAAAATACGGTTCAAGCCTTTTGTCAAACTGTGTACCCATTCCGTCAAGGATTATCTGGCTCGCATCGGAGAAGGAAACCTTTTCCTTGTATACACGCTTGCTGACAAGAACGTCGTAAACGTCTGCAATAGCCGTAATACGTGCCTCGATAGGTATGTCGTCGCCTTTTAGCCCGTCGGGATATCCCGAACCGTCATACCGCTCGTGATGGTAGTGAGCAACATTTTCGGCGATAAGATGGAATTCCGTATCCTCTGTGTCTTTAAGGATCTCGTGAACTATCTTTGCACCCTCGGCAGCGTGGGACTTCATTATGGCATATTCCTCGTCGGTAAGCTTGCCGGGCTTTCTGAGTATGGCATCGTCAACAGCGATCTTGCCAAGGTCGTGCATTGGAGCAGCTTTGGTAACATTGCGGTAAAACTGATCCGTTAAGCCCATAAAGTGATCTTTTTTCATCTCGTCGGTGAGTATTTTCACAGCGGTACTTGTCCTTTTGATGTGACCGCCGGTTGAGTTATCACGGCTTTCGACCAGTGTTGCCATGCCAAGTATCATCTGGTCATGCATTTCAAGTATTTGTGCAGTCTTTTCCTGCACCTCGTGGATAAGCTCGTCGTTAAAGGTGTCGATAAGCTTTATGTATTGCTGGTTTTGCGTGTCATCGGTTATAAACAGATGATAGCCTCTGTTTTTGTGCCCATCGAAAAGGAATGATAAGCTGATAAGATAAATCTTATCCTCCTTCTCGTAATAGAACTGACTGCGGGAATTTTCGCTTTTGAATACGTCAAGCCAGCGGATAAGCGTATCCTTCACAGCTTCATTATTCTTGATCGTTTTGTCCACCGTCAGATCTTTGAGGGCAGGGATGATCTCTCGTGCGGTGTGGTTGCTTCCCAGGTATCTGTATTTAAAATCGACAGATACAAAGCCCTTGTCGCCCTCCTGAACCATTGAATCTATTGCTGCATCAGTTACATCATAAAGGGAGATGCGGTTGATGATAAGCAGGTACATGAGCTGAGCGCAGACATAGGAAAGAGGAACAGGGTCAATGTCACGTATCACTGTTCTTCCCAGGATATAAGCAGTTATTGAAACTGCCTCAGAGATAAAAAGAAAATAAATGTTTCTTCGTGATATCTGATTTTTCTTGACGAGGCTGTATACTATTGCGATCAGACCAAGTGTAAAATACCCGAAGACCATTACGGTGAACACAGTGTGCATAAACCCGTATTTCTTGTCAAGATTGGGTATACCGTTGACTGTATAGAAAACAATTGGTTTTTTGTAAAAAACATCTGAAGTGCCGATGGAGAGTACAGATATGTATACCAGCGTACTCAGCGTCATAAACCCTACCTTTACCAGACCGTGCAGTTTTATATGACACAGACTGAAAACAATAAGCATTATGATCAGCAGCAGGTAACATCCGCCGATATAGATGATCTTTTTTGCCATGAGTGCAGCTTCATAGGACTCGGCTTTTGAGTAAAGCAGATACCCAAGATTTGCCACCGGTATCAGAGCAAAGACCAGCGTTATGTGAACGTCGAAGTGCTTGCGCCACAGAAATATATATGCAATAGACAAAACCAGCGAAAATGCCAGCATGATAGTATAAAATAACGTGACCATTTTTACTCCTGTTTCGGCTGCCGCCGTTTTGGTTGAATATATTACTTATTTATCTTATATTATACCATATCTGACCGAAAAGTCAACAGATAGGAAGCTGTAGTATATAAATATTTATCTCTTTTTGTGTTCAATTACCATGAATTTTGTTATCTGTTTTTCAAAGCTTTCAAGCTTGTTGGTGTCCTGTGTTTTTACAAGTGCCACAAAGAACTTGCGGTACATATCCAGCACATAGATACCACTGAACGGAGCGATAATGCTGTCGGCTATGCTGTTTAGCTGCTCGAGCGGCACCTGAAAGGCGTTGAAAAGAGCAAGCCCTTCGCTGGAAAGAAGCTTGTAAATGCTGTTTATGAAATCTTCGCTGAAAGCTTCCGGGTGTATCTTATCGCCGATATAAATGTCTGTGTGTATGTAGTCAAATTGTTCTTTCCCCTGTGCCAGAGCAACGTACCGGAAGGCATCGTCGTGTATCAGTCTGAAGCGGGAGCGCATATCGCCGCTTATAAAGAATCTTTTGGCAATGTCAACAAATTGCTTTGAGTATTCGACCCCCGTAACAGTGCACTGCTTATAGTGGTTGACCACAAACCTTGGGATAGAGCACCCTGCACAGCCAAGCACAAGAGCTTTTTTTGGGGGCTGCTGACAAAAGAAAGCATCAGCTGCCCTTTGAGCCTGTGGATAAAGGGGCTGAAAATGTCTGTGAGGGCTGAGATATACTGTGGAATAGATATATCTGCCGTTGTTGAAAAACTCAATGCTGCGTTTGTTTTTCCACGGTGAAAGCTTGTATCTGTAATCAGCCACCTCAAACCTTATGTGAGAGTCCTCACCCTCTCCGGTAAAGGTGTCAAGCACCACACGCTGCCCTTTGCCGAATATCTTTTTTTCGTTTTTATATCCCATGTTCAGCTCCGCCTAAACAAAGCGGACGGATTTTACCGCCCGCTGTTTTAATATTATTTTACTCAGCCTCTTCAACAGGAGCATCAGCAGCGTTTTTCTTTACGCTTTCAATGCCATTTTTGCATGAAGCCTTGGTGGTGTAGCCTTCGCTTGCAGCGATGACCTGGCCGTTGGTTGCTTTCAGACGGAATCTCGTCTCGCCTTTTTTGTCAGTGTAGATCTCAAACTTAGGGCACTTAGCGGTCTCAAATCCCTCAGTGGTCTGATCCTCGATGTTTGCCACAGGAGCATTCTTGGCAACGCTTGCGCATCCGTTTTTAGCAGAGCCCAGAGTTGTGAAGACCTCTCCGCCAATGCAGATGACCTCGCCGTTGCCTGCCTTCAGTGACCAAGTGTAGCCCGTGTTCGTCTTTTTAACAACAAATTTTCCCATTGAAATGACCTCACTTTCTTATTGAAGATTACATTGACATTATAATATAAATTGTCGGATTTGTCAATATTTTCTCGAAAAACTAATATAATTTATGTAAAAAGTCAAGGTGGGTGATCGTCACAAATATGTATTTTCAGGGGTTGACAAAATGCTCGGGTAATGTTATAATAATACTCGTGTGAAAGCCGCTTGGCGTGCTTGGATCCAATAATATCGGGGTGTGGCGCAGATTGGTAGCGCGCTACCTTGGGGTGGTAGAGGTCGCCCGTTCAAATCGGGTCACTCCGACCATATAAAGTCTTATCCGTTTTTTTGCGGGTAAGGCTTTTTTGTTGACTTTATGTACATGGTGTGGTAAAATATCACTAAGACGGATAAGGGGTGATAAGGTGGAAAAGCTGAGGGCTATTGGAGCCAGAAGGATAATAATGTCCTTTGTGGGCGTTTTTATCTGTGCTGTAAGTATAGGTATGTTCAAGTTCGCTGCTTTGGGCGTTGACCCGTTTCAGACGCTTATGGCAGGACTTGACTATGTTGTGCCGATAAGCTTTGGCACGCTTTATGTTATTGTCAATGCGGTGCTGCTGCTTTTTGCTTTGTTTACAGAAAGACACTATATCGGCATAGCCACAGTGATAAACCTGCTTTTTCTTGGCTATATAGTCAAGTTTACTCAAGATCTGCTGGAAAATCTTATCCCCGAGCCGGCTCTTTGGATAAGGATAGTCTTCCTGGTTGTGGGAATTGTTGCGATCTGTCTGTCGCTTTCCCTGTATATCACCGCAGATCTGGGCGTGTCAACATATGATGCTGTGGCGTTGGTGATGTATAACAAGTGGAAGATCTGGAAATTCAAATATGACCGGATACTTACCGATATAGTTTGTATTATTATAGGTATCTGCCTGTTTGTGATCGGCGGAGGGAGCTTTGATGAAATAATCGGTTCGGTAGGCGTGGGAACGGTAATAACAGCATTTTTTATGGGACCGCTTATAGAATTTTTTAACGTTCATTTTTCCATACCTTTGTTGAAATTAAAAAAGAATAAGAATGATGAGCACGTCTGAAAACGGCGTGTTCTTTTTTGATATGTTGTGATTGACTTTTTATGTCCGGTGGAGTATAATTGTTTATGTTAAAGGTATATTTTAACATACGTGGTGTGGGGATTTCTTGGATCAACCTGATTTTCAGGAAAAAAGGAGAAGTATGAATGGAAAAGCTTTTTAAGATCAAGGAGAGGGGAAGTACCGTAGGCACCGAAATTATGGCTGGCGTGGTAACCTTTATGACCATGGCTTATATCCTTGCGGTAAACCCGGATATCCTTTCGGGCTCCGGTATGGATAAGGACGCAGTAATGCTTGCGACCTGTCTTGCATCCTTTGTGGGATCAATGTGTATGGGACTTATGGCTAATCTACCCTTTGCGCTTTCTGCAGGAATGGGTGTAAATGCGTTTTTTGCCTTCACGGTCTGTGGTACAATGGGTTATCCGTGGCAGGTAGCTCTTTTTGCCGTATTTGTCGAGGGCATGATATTCATTATGCTCACACTCACAAATATCCGTGAGGCTATCTTCAACTGTATCCCCATGTCGCTGAAACAGTCTGTATCGGTTGGTATAGGTCTGTTTATTGCATTTATCGGTCTGCAAAACTCAAACCTTGTTGTTAAAAGTGATTCTACCCTTGTTGATATGGTGGATTTTTCCGATGCTCTCTATACCAAGGGTATATGCGCTGTGCTTGCAGTCCTTGGTCTTTTGCTTATAGCTATACTGCACGTTAAGAAAGTGCATGGTTCTATACTTGTCGGTATATTTTTTACCTGGCTGCTGGGCATAGGCTGTGAGCTTCTGGGATTTTACAAGCCGGACGCTGACGCAGGCTTCTATACCCTTATCCCAAGCTTCAGAATGACTGATTTTTCTGCTCTTGGAAAGACCTTCGGACAATGCTTCAATATCGATTTTTCGGGCATAGGGATATTCAATTTCATTGTGGTCATGCTTTCGTTCCTGTTTGTGGATACGTTTGATACCATTGGTACGCTTATCGGCGTGTCTTCAAAGGCAAATATGCTTGATGAAAAGGGAAGACTGCCCGGTGTCAAGCCTGCACTTCTTGCAGATGCCATTGCAACATCAAGCGGAGCAGTGCTCGGAACATCAACAACTACCACGTTTGTTGAATCTGCCGCAGGCGTTGGTGCAGGCGGAAGAACTGGTCTTACCGCTGTTGTAGCAGCAGTTTTGTTCCTGATATCCACTCTGCTTGCACCTATATTCACAGCTATCCCGTCCTTTGCAACAGCTCCTGCACTTATGTTTGTAGGATTTCTGATGTTCAGCAATATCTCAAAGATAAAGTTTGATGACGACAATCTTACAGAGGCTATCCCGGCATATTTCTGCATAGTTGCAATGCCTATGTTTTACAGCATAGCAGACGGAATCGCTGTTGGCGTGATCTCTTACGTGGCTATAAATCTGGCAACAGGAAAATTCAAAAAGATAAATCCGCTCATGTATGTGCTTGCAGGGCTTTTCATTCTCAATTATGTTTTCCTGTAATAAAGTGTTGTAAGAAAGCGTCCTTTTCAGGGCGCTTTTTTCTGCTTTTTGTTGACTTTAACTGCGCTGTGTGGTATCATTGATATGTAAATATGATTTAAGGGGGATAATATGGGACTTGATGTTTATTGCGGAACGCTTATAAGATATTACAGCCGCAACTGGCTTACATCGGTCCAGCAGTGGGGTATCGAGAACGGATTTGAAGTCCGTATGGTCCGGGCGAATAACGAAGAGTCTGCATCTGTGGAGGAGATAACCCGGGGAGTCCTTGGCTGGAAAGAACAGCTCCTTCAGATCTTTGCTCCAAGTCTTACAAAGCCCGTGATCTGGAACGAGGATAACGATATTACCCCTTATTATACAAATAAACCCGATTGGTGCGCATATTATGCACTGCTTGCTTATGTCTGCGCCCATATCGTTGACAAGCCCCTTACGGAAACTATCCCCAAGGATTACGACTTCCGGAAGGATCCGCTATATGAGCTTTACTGCTCAAAAGAGCGTGAGGGCATGACGCTTTTTGAGTGTGAGTGGTGGCTTCCTGTTGCGGACGAGTTTATGTGGAAAGGCTATCTGCCAACAGGGCATGAGCGTGTGGTCGGTACAGTGGGTATGCTTGAGTGGGAGCTTGAGCAGATCAACAATATTGAATGGAAAGCAGATGAACAGACCATACTAAGCTGGACGGACAGTGAGGGCTACCCGGACGATGCCTATTACAGAAACGGAAAAGTGGAAATGGGGAAGATACATACCGAGTATAATACCCTATCCCTTGCAAAGTTTGCTTATTCTATAATGTACACAGCGGTTAAACATTCAAAGGAAAACGGTACACTTATAATTCTTGACTATTAAACAGAAAGGAAGTTTTTTATGACAACCGACAGAAGAAAAGTTGTGCTTATCGGCACAGGAATGGTGGGTATGAGCTTTGCGTATGCCCTTGTAAACCAGGGAGGTATCTGCAACGAGCTGGTGCTTATCGACATAAACAAGGTCAGAGCCAACGGAGAGGCTATGGATCTTAACCACGGTCTTGCTTTTGCAAAATCCAACATGAAGATCTATGCCGGTGAGTATTCCGACTGCAAGGATGCAGATATTGTTGTTATCGCAGCCGGCGTTGCCCAGAAGGAAGGAGAAACAAGACTTGATCTGCTGCAAAGAAATACCGAGGTGTTCCGCTCTATAATCACACCTGTGGTAAAATCGGGCTTTGACGGTATTTTCCTTGTAGCAACAAACCCTGTGGACATTATGACAAGGGTCACATTTGAGCTTTCCCGCTTCGGCGCAGCTAAGGTCATTGGCACAGGAACATCTCTTGATACTGCAAGACTGCGTTATCTGTTGGGTGATTATTTCAGCGTTGACCCCAAGAATATCCACGCCTATGTTATCGGTGAGCACGGCGACAGCGAGTTTGTGCCATTGTCACAGGTAATGCTTGCCACCAAATCCGTAGCGCAGATGCTGGACGATAAGCGCAACGGCTACTGCCGTGAGGATATGGCAAAAATAGAGGAGCAGGTCCGTACCTCGGCGTATAAGATAATCGAGGCTAAAAACGCTACCTATTACGGTATCGGAATGGCAATAACAAGAATAGTTAAAGCTATCCTTGGTGATGAAAACAGCGTGCTTACCGTGTCGGCAAAGCTTTCGGGAGAGTACGGCGGAAACGGCGTTTTTATCGGCGTACCCAGCATAATCGGCAGAAACGGAGTCAAAGAGGTGCTTGAGCTTTCGCTTACGGACGAGGAAATGGAAAAGTTCAACAAGTCAAAAACTGTGCTTGCAGAGTCCTTTGACGGACTTAAACTGTAATTCTGTCTCATCAACAGAGCCTGTAATTGCTGACTAATATTTTTTGCAAAAAAATCTCCCGAGGGATCTGTTTCCCCGGGAGTTTTTATGTCGTTGTATCAGGTTATGCTGTCGATAGTCAGCTTGTCCCAGCCGTCACAATATTTAACGGTAAGAGTGTCTGCTTTTTCCTGTATAAGCTTGTCTATCCTTGGCTGATCGTATTGAGCGATCATGTTGTCTATGTTCTTCTCAACATAATCCATGTTTATCGCACAGCGCTTTACAATAAAGAAACCGTAGGTGTCGTTGCTGATAAGATCCTTTGCGACCTCGTTTTCCTTCAGTGTAAAGGTCTTTGATATAAGCTCTGCAGGAAAGTCGGAGTTTTCCTTGCTGAAGTAGTACCCCTCCGGATTTGCAGCAAGAGCAGTATCCCAGCCGTAGGTCTTTATAAGGCTTGCAAAGTCCTCGCCGGCAGCAGCCTTTTTAAGTGCTTCCTCCGCCTTTGCCTTTGCAGCATTCTTTACTTTCTCCCTGCCTGCATCATCAAGAGCGGTGTATGCAGTCTGCTTTGCAGCAAGCTTGCTTTCCAGCGTCATCGTGTTGTAGCTCTTCATAGTCTCCGCATCAAGCTCCGTCTCGGAGAAATAAGGGATCATAATATGCAGCTCGCAGGCATACTTGGAAGGATCCTTGACAATGTTTCTGAAGTCTGCCTTCTTTGTAGCGTATTTGCCCTCGTTAGTAAAGAGCGTTGTGCTTATCTTGTTTGTGAGCTGGCTGTATTCAATGTTCTTTCTGAGGATATCTTCGGTGAGATAAGCGTTCTTGAGCTGAGTCTGGAACTCGGTATCGCTGGAGAACTGAGACTTGGTTTGATTGTAGTTTTCCTCAATAGCCTTCTTGTCATCGTCGTTAAGCGTGATATTTCCGTCCTTTGCGAAAACATCAACGACCATCCTGCTGTTTTTGATATTGTTTACAGTCTGTTTGATAAGGTCCTCAAAACCGCCGTTAACGGTTTTCAGAGTATCCAGTGTTGCACCGTAATTCTGGGTGAACTGGTTTACAGTGTAAAAATAGAAGTATCTGAATGTGAGAAAATCAACGTCAACACCGTTGATAGTCATCATTGTGAAATTGTTTATGTCCATCTTTTTGCCGTCAATAGTCAGAGAAGGCTCAGAGATAGTAGACTGCTGCTGGGGAGGGACTACCGCACTGTCAGATGAAGAACCGTCTGCAGAGGATGATCCTTCGGCAGAGCTGGAAACATCGGAAGAACCAGAGTCAGCATCACTTGAACTTGAATTGTTGCAGCCCGAAAGCATGGCAGCACACATGGTAAGTGCTATTATTAAAGCAGAAATTTTCTTTAACATCTCATTTTTCCTTTCCATACTGTATTTGGTTTACAATACAACGTGCAAATTATACTATATTTATGTGATGATTATGTGTGCTATATTATTAAATTTCTGTGAATGAAATAATTGTCTTGTTGCTAAAATCTGTAAAACAAATATAAATGCAGGAATAAATGTAATATCGGACAAAAAACTCCTTGACAAAGGGTTAAAGCCGTGATATAATGAAATACTCTTAAAGAGGGAGGGAGAAAGTTGGCTGTGAATAAGAAAGGCACTAAGCAGATAGCGGACAACCGCAAGGCTCGCCACGACTATTTTGTGCTTGAAAGTATTGAGTGCGGAATTGAGCTTGTCGGCACTGAGGTAAAGTCGATCCGTAACGGCGGCGTAAATCTTAAAGACAGCTGGTGCTCTATCGACGACGGAGAGATGTGGGTAAAGGGTATGCATATTTCGCCGTATGAACAGGGCAATATCTTCAACCGTGAACCTTTGAGAGTGAGGCGGCTGCTGCTGCATAAGCGGGAGATAATGCGGCTTCTGGGGAAGGTAAAGCAGGAGGGTCTGACGCTGATACCCCTTTCGCTGTACTTCAAGGACAGCAGGGTTAAGCTGGAGCTTGGGCTTTGCAAGGGTAAAAAGCTCCACGATAAACGTGAGGACATGGCAAATAAAGCCGCCGCACGGGAAATTGAAAGAACGCTTAAAGAGCGCAATCAGTAGCACGTGGATGTAAGGATTTCGTATCCGGTTTTCTCTCCGCCTCAAGCGGTGAACGCCGGTACTGTCTTTATCATATACCATTATATCACGGGGATGTAAAGGTTTCGACGGGGATCTTGAAGTGTGATAAGCGAGTAGAGTTGTGCAAACTCTTAAAACGGCACACGTTTTAAAATTAGACGACAACGATAATTTTGAACTGGCTGCTGCCTAAGCGCAGTGCCCGTCTTGCCTGAGAGTACCACGGCTCAGGTGAAGGCGTCGACTTAGTGGTGAACGCCGCCGGGCAATGGCTGTAGCCTTGCGGTGTATCACAGCCTACCGAACAAAAAAGCGTGTCTGCTTGCTTTGAGTAAGGGAAATGGGGCAACCCAAAATAACAGACTAAACTCGTAGAAATTCGCAGGGATAGGTTTTCGGACAGGAGTTCGATTCTCCTCATCTCCATAATACAGCGTTTTGTACGCATGGATCGCCTTTTGCATGGCTGCATTGGGCGATCTTCTTTTTTAGCAGCGAAAAGAGATGATCTGATAGTTTTTATGGAAAATGATATTTTTATTAGCTGCGGTACTTGAAAAACTGTGACGTTTGTGATATAATGTATAAGATATAACAAATTTGAGGGGAGGGGTAATTTTTGCAGCATCATGTTGTCATGGCTGATAATGATGATATAGGTCGTAAGGCGGCTGAGCTTATCTTGTCCTTTAACGGTTATAAGGTGGACAGCTTTAAATCCGGCGAGGATATGCTGAAATTCCTTGAAGACCATTCTCCGGATCTTGTTATGCTTGATGTGAAAACTGCGGGTATAGATGGCTTTGAAACGCTCAAACGCATGAAAGCCGATGAGAAAACCGCTAAAATACCTGTTATTTTTCTTGCGTCGGGTCACGATTCAAATACCGAGAGCAAGGCACTTGCTTCGGGAGCGTTGGATTTTGTGGCAAAGCCTTATGTTACAAGTATCCTGCTTCTGAGGGTCAAGAATATGATACAGCTGGGCAAACTGAGAAATGAACTCAGTACCGAGGTGGAGCGTAAGTCCGGTGAGGCTGTCAGGGAACATGAAAAAAGCGAAAGACTCTCTCTTCAGGTGGTGCGCACCCTGGCGGGAGCTATTGACGCAAAGGATAAGTACACCAACGGTCACTCTTCAAGAGTTGCCGATTATACCCGTGAGATAGCCAAGCGTGCAGGTTATTCTCAAAGCGCACAGGAAGAGATATACATGATGGGACTTTTGCACGACGTTGGCAAGATAGGTGTACCGGATACGGTAATAAATAAGCCGTCTAAGCTTACCGATGAGGAGTATTCGCTTATAAAGACCCACCCCATGGTCGGTTACGGTATACTTAAAAATATAACCGAGATGCCAAAGCTGGCTATCGGCGCAAGGTATCACCACGAAAGATACGACGGAATGGGTTATCCCGACGGACTTAAAGGGGAGGATATCCCCGAGGAGGCAAGGATAATCGCTGTTGCCGATGCATACGATGCTATGTCGTCCAGAAGAAGCTATCACGGCGTGTTTGCACAGGAGTATATCAGAAGCGAGCTGGAAAAAGGAAAGGGAAAACAGTTTGACCCTAACTTTGCAAGGATAATGCTTGAGATAATGAGTGAGGACGAGGATTATAAGCTCCGTGAGCACTATGATACTTCAGATGACGCTCAGGGACAGAAAAATGACGGCTTTTCAGACAGCGAGGAAGAGGCTGTTTTTGCGTATATCTCAATGCTGGAAGCAGGCGGTCTGAATACAGCTCTTGGTCTGAGATACTGCATGAATGATGTTGATTTCTATGCCGAGATGCTCCGTGAATTTACTGCCGGCGCAGAGGACAGAGAAAAACAGCTTACTTCAAGCCTTGAAAAAGGCGACGTGTCAAAATACCGTGTATATATCCATTCTCTGAAAAATGCCTCCAGGACTGTGGGAGCGGAAAGACTTTCAAGGCTGGCAGAGGAGATAGAAGAAGCCGCAAGAAATAAGGATGTTGAGTTCCTGAAAGAGAATAACGACGAGCTTATCGCTAATCTTAAAATGACAGTGGGCGGTATCCTTATGGCGGTCAATATGTATGGAAAAGAATAGTTTTATCCGACCCCTTTCAAAGGGGTCTTCTTTTTTTGATATTATATGTTGACAAAACTGGATAAAAATGATATAATAAATCGAATATCGCCGAATCAATGTCGTGGGGGAAGTGAGAGAAGATGGAACGCAGACCTGTTCTGGTCGTTATGCTTACATATAATGACCATACAGTCAAGGATGCTTATGAGATATTTGACAGATGCAAAGATTCCAAAGCTGAGTACTGGGGCTTTAAAGAGGAGCCTCTGCCTATTGATGAGATGAAAAAGCTTTTTGATCATATGCACGCCTGCGGTAAAAAGACTGCTTTGGAGGTAGTTGCGTATACGGAAAAGGAATGTATCCAAGGCGCAAAAATGGCTGTGGAATGCGGATGCGATCTGCTTATGGGCACAGTGTTTTTCGATTCGGTAAATGATTACTGCAAGCAGAATAACATGAGATACTGTCCTTTTGTAGGTGAACTTAAAGACCGCCCCACCGTTATGAGCGGAGACGTGGAAAAGATGATAAGTGACGCAAAGTACTACATATCAAAGGGTGCATACGGTATTGACCTTCTTGGGTATCGTTATACGGGAGATGCTGCAAAGCTTATCGAAAAGTTTATTTCAAACGTTGATGCGCCTGTTTGCGTCGCAGGAAGCATAAACAGCTATGAGCGTCTGGACGAGATAAAGAGGATAAAACCCTGGTCTTTCACCATAGGAAGCGGATTTTTTGATAAGTGCTTCGGTGATGACTTCTGTGAGCAGATAAACACGGTATGTGATTATATGGAGAAATAGTATGCTTAAAGAGTATTACCCTTATGAATATGCTCCCGGCGTTTTTGCCATCGATTACAAAAAACTGTGGGCGCTGGGTATCAGAGGAATAATATTTGATGTGGACAATACCCTGGTACACCATGGAGATGACTCTAACCCAAAGATAGACCGCTTTTTTGAAAAGCTGCATAAAATGGGATTTAAGACGCTCCTGCTTTCGGACAATGAAAAAAGCCGTGTGGAGCGATTTAATAAGAATATCGGCACCCTTTATATCTGTGATGCCGACAAACCAAGCCCTCAGGGATATCTTAAAGCTCTTGAGCTTATGGGGCTTGAAAAAAAGCAGACCGTTTGTATCGGCGACCAGATCATAACCGATATCAGAGGAGCAAATAATGCGGGCATACCAAGCATATTGGTGCGTTTTATACGACTGCCCCAGGAGAAAAGGATCGGCAAGCGAAGATATATTGAATACTTTGTAATGTGGACCTGGAAGCACAGTAAGAAATACAGGCACAGGTTCGGCAATATTCTGAGGAGTGGATAATAATGCTTTGGAAAAAAGACGTGCTTTTTTGCGATATAAGCCCCACAACTTATGCGATATCAGAGGCAAAGGAAAAGGCTAAGCGCTACATAAAGGACTTTACCGGAAAGGATGTTTTTGCAAGGGGAACAACTAAAAAGAGACTGCGCAATATTGTTTCTACCCACAGCAATCATCTTATCAAAAAAGGAAAGGGCATTGACCCTGTTTTGCAGGAGAATAAAGCTGTGAATATTGATATTGCCTGCAAAAAGATCAACGGTATAGTTATTCGTCCGGGAGAGACGTTTTCTTTCTGGAGAACTGTGGGAAAGATCACAAGAAAAAAAGGATACAAGGACGGAAGAATAATCTCCGCAAATAAGCTTACACCCGGTCTTGGCGGCGGACTGTGCAACCTGGGAAACACTATACACCTTCTGGTCCTTCACAGCCCTATGGAGGTTACTGAGTTCCATACCCATTCGGATGCCCTTGCACCTGATGAAGGAGAAAGGATCCCAATGAGTTCGGGAACGTCGGTGTGCTATAACTATGTGGATTTTCGCTTTAAAAATACTACCGACCAGCCGGTACAGCTGTGTGTATGGTGCCAGGATGGAGAGCTCAGAGGCGAACTCAGGAGCAGGTCACAGTTCCCGTGGACATATGAGATAGTGGAGGAAGACCACCACTTCGTAAAAGAAGACGATAAGTATTTCAGAGTGTCAAAGATCTATAAGCTTACCAAGGACCGTGAGACAGGCAGGGTAATAGACAAAAAGCTTGTAAGAGATAATCATTCCGAAGTTATGTTCGACTATGACCAGATACCTCGTGAGCTTATAAGATTATAATTTCCGAAACGGCAGATTTATTCTGTCGTTTTTTTTGTTTAAACGATAGACAAATGATTTTTATTGTGATACAATAAAGCTTAGTGATGCTGTTTTTGTTTCATTCATAAAGGCTGTAATAAGCAATAAATAAAAATGGAAGCTTCCTGTGAATGGAGGCTGACAGGATCCCCACCGGATAGGAGAGTGAAGATGAAAGGGATATATAAGATAGCTGACGTTATTATAAGCGTCAGTTCGCTGTATGATTCGGTGCATGAATACTGCCGTGATTATGAAAGCACGGGCAAACCTGACTTTGAGGTCAATATATCTCAGAACGATATAGATCATGAGCGGGAACGCTCTGTTAAAACTGCGCTGGCTGAGGGAAGAAAGCCCTATGACGCCTCTGACGATTATCTTGAAGAGCTTGCTGTGTACCGTAAGATATCCGAGAGGATGCCTTACTATGATACATTTCTATTTCATGGCTCATGTATAGCTGTTGACGGAGTGGGGTATCTTTTTACCGCCGCCAGCGGAACAGGCAAATCCACACATTCAAAGCTGTGGCGGGAGTATCTTGGTGACAGGGCGGTCATGGTAAATGACGACAAGCCTCTTATCAAGGTCTCCGATAACGGCGTTATCATCTACGGAACTCCTTATAACGGAAAGCATCGGCTTGGTGAAAACATATCTGTGCCGCTTAAAGCAGTAGCGGTGCTTGAAAGGGCGGAGAAAAACTTTGCAGTTCCTGTAAATGTGCCTGAGGTGTATCCACGGATGCTTCAGCAGATGTACAGACCCTCCGATCCTGTCGCCCTGGCAAGATCTATGGCTTCGCTTGATAAAATGCTGGCGCAGACCGAACTTTACAGACTTGGCTGCAATATGGATATCAGTGCGGCTCAGACCGCTTACAATGCAATGAAATGAAAGGAAAATAAAGACATGAAACTCAGAAAAGATTTTATCGTCCATGACACAGGAAAAGAGACAATGCTTGTTGCTACAGGAAAGGCAAAGTTTTCCGGAATAGTAAAGGGCAACAAAATGCTTGGCAATGTGCTTGAGCTGCTGAAGAAGGACACCACCGAAGCGCAGATAGTCAGAACGCTTCGTGAGCAGTACGATGCTCCGGAGGGAAAGATAGAATCTGATGTCCATAAGGTCATCGTTGAGCTGAAAAAAATAGGAGCTATTGATGACTGAGATAACAAATTTTCAGGACTAACTGAAAAAGAACGGGACATTGACCTATACAAACGTCGGTACCGACATGATGCCTCTGCTTTTGTATATGATGAAAGACCGGAGAGTTATAATGTATTTTATAAGAAACGCTGTTTACGGATAGTGATATCCGGATCGATCCGGTACAGTTTTAAGGAAAGATGTAAATGAAAAATCATATCCTTAGGTGGCTTTATGCCATACCTGGAAGAAAAAAAATATATATCCTTCTGCTGATGTTCGTCCAGGCAATGAACGGTGCCAGCGGTGTTGTTTATGCGGTTTTTCTGCGAAACATTGTTGACAGTGCCACAGAGGGTGAAAAAAACGAGTTCTGGCTTTATGTCGGTTTGCTTATTGCCCTTGTATGTCTGCAGATAGTTTTGCGTGCTGTAATAAGATGGCTTACCGAGCTTTCAAAGGCAACTTTTGAAAACACCTTCAAAGCCCGGCTCATGGATAATATCCTGAAAAAGGACTTTGCTAAGGTCAACGCAGTCCATTCCGGTGAATGGCTCAACAGGCTGACTAACGATACCGTTGTGGTGTCGGAAAGCTACGTTGATATACTTCCCGGGCTTGCGGGAATGACGGTAAAGCTTATCAGCGCTCTTGTGATGATACTGGTGCTTGATATGCGCTTTGCGTTTATTATCATCCCCGGCGGGATCGTACTTTTGTTTTTCACCCACGCTTTCAGACGTGTTTTAAAAAGACTGCATAAAAATACTCAGGAGAAGGACGGAAAACTCCGTATTTTCCTTCAGGAGCATATCGGTGACCTTATGATGATACGTTCCTTTGCAGCAGAAAAACAAACGTCTGACGAGGCAACGGTAAAAATGGCTGACCATAAGGCAGCAAGAATGCGAAAAACCAGATTTTCAAATTTCTGCAACATCGGTTTTGGCGTGGCAATGAACGGAATGTATGCCTTTGGTGCTATCTACTGTGCATACGGTATCCTCAGCGGCACCATTTCCTTTGGTACCATGACAGCTATAACACAGCTTATAAGCCAGATCCAGATGCCTTTTGCAAATATAAGCGGTTATCTTCCCAAGTTCTATGCAATGACCGCCAGTGCGGAAAGACTTATGGAGATCGAACAGTTTGAAGATGACGGTGAAACACCTCTTGAACTTGATGAAATAATGGAGTTCTATGACCATGACTTTGAAAGAATGGGACTTGAAAACGCAGGCTTTACCTATTATCCATTTGTGGACAGCCTTGATGCCTTGAAAAAGGACGACCAGCCAAAGGTGATAAGCGGTATAAGCACATATATCCGAAAAGGTGAGTATGTTGCGTTCACAGGTCACAGCGGCTGCGGAAAATCCACAGTCATTAAGCTCCTGATGAGCATATATAAGCTTGATGAGGGAGAAAGATATATCTGTGTTGCAGGCGGTGAGAGAAAGGAGCTTTCCCAGAAGTATCACAGACTCTTTGCTTATGTGCCTCAGGGGAACCGCCTTATGAACGGAACTATAAGAGAAGTTGTGGCATTTGCGGATAAAAGTGCCGCCAATGATGACCGAAGGATAAACAAGGCTCTTGATATAGCTTGTGCGGGAGAGTTTGTGAGAGAGCTTGACAAAGGCGCAGATACAATGCTTGGTGAGCGAGGCACAGGTCTTTCAGAGGGACAGATGCAGCGTATAGCGATAGCAAGGGCTATTTTCTCGGGCAGCCCCATACTTCTGCTTGACGAAGCCACAAGTGCCCTTGATGAGCAAACGGAAAAAAAGCTTCTTGAAAATCTCAGAAGTATGACAGACAAGACTGTGGTTATAGTCACCCACCGACCTGCGGCACTGAAAATATGTGACAGGGTGCTTAAATTTACCGAGAACGGTATAGTTGAAAAATAAGTAAGATCAGATCCTCCGTTATTAACGGGGGATTTATTTTTCTGATAAAAAACCACCTGCTATGCAGGTGGAATAAATAAACTGTAGTAAGAGCATAATCTGTTCCGCACAATAGACAAAAACGCCTCCTTGATATACAATGTAATAGGCTACCAACCGTATTACAAATAATCAAGGAGGGATCACCAGATGGATAATAAATCTAATGATATGTATAGTTTAGCACATACAAGCCGGAAATGTCAATATCATATAGTGTTTGCGCCAAAGTACAGACGAAAAGCTATCTACGGAAAGCTAAAGAGAGATATTGGAGCAATACTGAGGGAGTTATATGGTGTATGAACAAATATCCTTTAAGGAATACATGGAACCGTTTAAAGATGTAACATAAGTAAAAGAATCCAGTAATGCAGTAGGTAGCTTTAGCTTATTACGTGCCCCTTAAGGGGCGGCTGGTGAAGAGCCCTTTTAGGACTGTTATAAAACCACCGGCTTTTCCGGTGTGATATTTATTTGCTTTTGATCTGATTTACCTACGATGGATAGAATTCCTTGTCGTAATATTCGCTGCTGCGCTCAAGCCCTTTCATGTACTCCTGACTGCCAAGCTCCTCGCACAGGGTCTTTGTCCGGGAGAACAGATCCGTACCAAGCCCCAGTCTGTCGCCTTTGATCTGTACACCTATGGCAGAAAGGGCAGTGGGGAACATATCAAGGGATGAAAACACACGATTCTGTGTACTTGATGCTTGCTTTGCAGGGTTTATGATACAGTTGTATGTTGTCCTTACGTAATCATCATCAATATCTACCATTGTGGTCTTCTTGTTACCCAGGTGGTCGCCAACAAGTATAATTGTGGTGTTTTCGTAAAACGGCTGCTGTTTTATCCATTTCACAAACTCGGATACCATTTTTGAACAGCAGTCAACAGATGCAAGATAATCGTTGTTTATGCTGCTGTCACAGTTTGGACATCTGTGACCGCACTCAAAGGTGTGGGTGTCCATGGTATACATGGTAACAAAGAACGGTTTGTCCTTTTGGGACATCTGGGTAATAAGCTGTTTTGTAACGTCAATAAGTTTCCTGTCCTCAATACCCCATTTCCATATGTAATCTGCGTTTTCATCGGTATATCCACGGTCTGAAGCTGTTTTCCTGTCAAATACCTCGCTGTTTTCATATCTTCCCACGTACTTGTCATACATGGAGAATTCTCCCTTTGAGCCTTCAATATAAAGCTGTTCGTAGCCGTTGTCGTGCAAAATATCTTCAAGTCTGACAGTCGACGGAAACTCCTTGGCAGTATATGGGGGGAATATCTTTGTGTTAAGGGATACACCAGAGGTCTGAGCAACTGTGGAGCCTTGTGTAAAGGTGATGGACGGCACAAAGACAGACGCTCCGCCAAGCTGCCGGGTGTTTGAAAAGCTGACGCTGTCCTTGTCCTTTGTAAGCTCGGTCAGCTCTGAGATATAATTCTTTTCCTGGGAGCCGCCTGCCTGCTTTGAAGCATAGGTGTTTTCAATGGATTCAAGGTATATGTATATCAGATTGCGCTTTTTTTCGGGGAATGTTATAATGCTTTTGTCGGGCTTGACATAATAGTTTTCATACAGATCCGACTTGCCTGACTTCATATTAAGATAGTGAACAAAGTGAGTCTGTGCGGAAAACAGGGAGATACATACCACAAGAAGCGTTGCAGAAACTACAATATGTACAGCTCTTTTTCTTTTGTCCAGCCTGAGCGTGTATTTACCTTCGCTGCCGCCGTCAACAACTGTTATTTCATCATTTCCAAAGCATTTGCTCACATGATAACACAGATAACTTGTTACCAGTGCAAAGAAAATAAAAAGTGTAAAGCCTGAAATAAGGTCCTCAAGTGCCAGACCACCGGCAGCAAATCTCACAGTGAACAGTATCGCCTCAAACTCCATGTTTGAGTATACGCTGTGTAAAAACAATGTGACAGTGCCCATAAAAACCGCCAGGGCTATAAACACCATGCATACAGATGCTGTCACCCAGCCGGCTCTTCCTTGCCGCTTTTGCTTGCTGATAGTTTTCTGCGGCGTGTACATTACAGCGAGGGCATAGACAGCCCTTGCCCAGAAGCTGCCTTTGGAATACCCTCTGGCAACGGCGTACCCAGCTAGCCTCATGGTAATATAAGCAGCCGCCAGCCCCAGCCACCACAATGCTGTCCAGCCGGGTATGAATTTGCCTGAAAAGTTTTGTAAGTATTCCTCTGCCAGGGCAGGATCAAAAAACAAATTCGTCATTAGTACGATAGTCATTGGCGCAGCAATATAGTATACATATTTTGTAAACCAAAGCACTGACCGCTCAGGCTTTTGAACAAGAATATAGAATAAGAATAAAGCGGTAAACGGAATTAGGATCACAAATATCCAATTTAACGGCGAAAGCATTTTTGCGAACAAGGGCATATTCAATACTGCTAAGCCGCTGAACAGCAAAGCTGCCGTCAAAGCCGTGAAAAAGTTTCGCAGAGTCATTGCTTTCAGCCTTTTTAATTCGTTTTTTAAAATCGTTGTCACTTTCATATACGATACGATCCTTTTGCTTGTAATTGTAATATTAAGTCGAAAAAAGTAGAACCAATAGACATTATATCACATTATTTCACTTTTTTCAATTTTTTATTGCTGAAAAATTTTTCTTTTTTACAAGTATATTCAGAGCGTGCATTGTCAGATCCATTGTTTTCTATGTAAATTCACGTTTACTGCATGAAATAAAAACTCCACAGTATAATATAACCGTAGGAGAAAAGATTTTAGAACAAAAAAGCAGCCCTCATACGAGGACTGCTGGATCAAGATATCAGTCATTGATTTTGAGCGAATCAAGTATAGCCTGAGCTTCTTTGCTGTTGAAAGTGAACCCCACGCAGGAAACTCTCAGATTCTTGCCGCTGTATGAAGCATAAAGCTCAAACCCGGGGTTGATTTCGGCGCCGTACTCAAAGCCGTTCCACTTGATACCGGCTATCTCTGTCTCGGGAAGATCCTTCTGATTAAGAGTGTAGGTCCTGTGGTTGTAATCGTACTGCTGTTTCATGACCTCTTCTTTTTCGCTTTTGAAATCAAGGTATGTAAAATCTGATTTTCTTACCGAGCAGATGTTTTCGTCTTTTTCATCAAAAACATCTCCGCCTTTCAGCGTCCATCCATCAGGCACAAGAACTGTGAATGATCCCCATGTCTTTGATTCGCCTTTTACTTGTTCGCTGCCTGCTGCCGATGACGATACCTCTGAGGAGCTTTCGGCGTTGCTGCTGTCGCCGCATGCGGTCATGCCCAGCATGAGGGATGTGGCAAGAATTATGCTTACGGATCTTGCAAGAATTGACTTTTTCATAGCGATTGCCTCCTTTGTTTTTCTATGTAGTCTATATTTCTGTCTTTTAGCCAACGGATCTGTTATTGTGCCAGCCAAAAATCTGTAAAGTCTTTTCTAATTATATCATGGTATTTCAAAACTGTCAATTTATTTCTTATCCCGAATTTCCTTGATTCTGGATCGAGATTATACAAAATATTTATAAAATCATGATCATCATAAAATCTTACAGATGTAAAATAGCCTTACTGATAACTGCCGTGTTTTGTGTATATGAAACGGACGAAGCATCTTTATAAACTGAGTAACTGCCCAAAGGAAGCGATACGCTACGGAAAAATAACCGATGACAAGATAATCTATAACGTGGGAAAATACCTTTGACAGGCTGTCGTTACATTAAGTAAAATACACAGTAAATAATAAAAGGGATATCTCCTTGTTTGACCTTGGGGATATCCCTTTTGTGATTGACTGTTTACGCAGATTGTGATATAATATGTACGATTGTAGCATCTTGCAGCGGGGTGGTGATCAAAAGTGTTGTGTTCAAAAAAATATTGCAAAGTATCATTGTGCACTATTTCACTGTTGATACTCACTGCTGTATTTAGCTTTGCTTTCCCCTTTTCATTAGCTGCAAGCGCACAGCAGTCGGAAGCCGATGTCAGCAGCTGGTCTGAATTGCAAAAAGCGGTAGACAACGCCGTATCAGGTGATACGATCACATTGAATGCGGACATAACAGCAGGGGAAAATGACACATCGCTCGTCATACCCAATGGAAAAATGCTAACGCTTGACCTTAACGGACATACCATAGACCGTGCTCTGAAGGAACATAAAGGCAACGAGGGTACTGCCTTTTTTGTGCGCTCCGGTGCTATGCTTACCGTAACAGACAGATCGCTCAGCGCCGCAGGCAAGATCACAGGCGGATATTCAACTCACGGAGGCGGCATCAATAATACCGGAGCGGTGATCCTCGAAGGCGGGTGCATCACGGGAAACACCGCCAAGGATTCCGGCGGCGGTATCGCCAACTACGGTGACCTGGTCATTAAAGGCGGTTCGGTAACAGCCAACACCTCTCTTACACGCGGTGGAGGGGTGCTTAATGATGTCAAGGGATATATGACTGTTGACGAGGCGCTGATATACGGCAACAAAGCTCCTGAGGATACCGAGATATACAACCTGGGATCTGTGAAGGCT
Organism: Ruminococcus sp. FC2018; assembly: GCF_000621805.1. GTDB lineage: Bacteria > Bacillota > Clostridia > Oscillospirales > Ruminococcaceae > Hominimerdicola. The sequence continues at coordinate 120,769 of NZ_JHXH01000001.1, forward strand.
ATCGGAGGCAAAACTGTTGATATCACTGCCGTTAAGTCAACTATGGATCTGGTAACGCTTCTGCCTTCTCTGGCATTGGTGATCGTTTTGTTCTTTTCAGTTTTTTTGGACAACTATCTGGAAAGAGATCAGAAAAGGATAATGTATGCTATATCCATACTTGTATTTACTTTGATCCTACAGAATTATTTTGATATATGGGTATACGTTTCGGGAAAAAGTATACTCTTCAGAACAGTTGTATCTATCTATGGTTATGCTGTGCGCCCTGCCATACTGGCACTGTTTATTCACATAATCAAACCCGGCGGAAAATATAAACTTGTGTGGGCGGCGGTGTGCATAAATGCCGGGATATATATGACTGCACTATTCTCACCGCTTGCATTTTCATTCTCTTCATTCGGCCATTTCAAATCGGGACCGTTGAATCCAAGCTGTCTGGTAGTGAGCGTGCTGCTTTTTTTGTACTGCTTGTATCTTACGTTCAGCGTGTTTCGCCCAAAGGAGAAAAAAGAGACCTGGCTGCCTGTTCTTGCACTTGTGCTTATAAGCGCATCGGTGATAATGGATTATACCGTTGAATACAGCGAGCTGTCTGTGGGCTTTCTGACGATAGCTATTACCATAAGCTGCGTAATGTATTACATCTGGCTTCATCTTCAGTTCGTCCGTGCTCATGAGAGAGAATTGCAGGCGGAGCATCGGATCCAGATCATGATGACCCAGATTCAGCCCCATTTTCTGTTCAATACCCTGACTGCTATCCGTGCGCTTTGTGTAAAAGACCCTGATGCTGCTGTGCATACCATAGGATTGTTCAGTACCTATCTGCGCCAGAATCTTCAATCCTTGGATAAAGCAGGGCTCATACCGTTTTCAAAGGAACTGGAGCACACACGGGTCTATACCGAGATCGAAATGATACGGTTTCCCAATATCAGTATACAATACGATATCCGTGACAATGAGTGCTGTGTTCCTGCCCTTACGGTGCAGCCGCTTGTGGAAAACGCCATAAGGCACGGCGTGCGCAGCAAGGAAAAAGGCATTGTAAAAATAAGCGCTTACCGTGAGGATAACAGTCACCTGATAGTGATAGAGGATAACGGTATCGGATTTGATGTGCATAAGACAGACGATACGGATGATCTGCATATCGGAATATCTAACGTCCGTGAGCGCATAGAGAAAATGTGCGGCGGCACGGTAGAAATAGACAGCAGACCGGGTGAAAGCACGAAAGTCTTGATGAGGATACCGGTAAGTGAGGAGTGAAAAAATGTATATCGTATGCGTAGACGATGAACCGTTGGCAGTGGAGGATACTCTGGCTATGTGCAGGAGCATATATTCCGACGTATATGCAAAAGGATTTTGCAAGGTGGACGATGCACTGGAATGGATAAGCTCAAATCCCATTGATATTGCACTGCTTGATATTGATATGCCTGATATGAACGGAATAACCATGGCTGCACGGATCAGGGAGCTCAAGCCTGATACGGTGATACTGTTTCTGACTGCTTATAAGGAATTTGCCTATGATTCATTTTCGGTGCACCCAAGCGGATACCTGCTCAAGCCTGTGATGCCGCAGATGCTCAAAAGCGAGATAGAGTATGCGATGTCATCCCGCCCGAAAAAAGATATTCAGCTTATCAAAGCTCGGACTTTCGGCAACTTTGATCTGTTCGTAAAGGGCAAACAGGTCACATTTAAGCGTTCCAAGGCAAAAGAAATGATGGCGTTTCTTATCGACCGCCGTGGCATGAGCGTGACTCGTGCGGAGATATCTGCTGTTTTATTTGAGGACTCGCTTTACGATCACAGCAGACAGAAATACCTTGATGCTATTATCCGCAGTCTGCGTGATACTTTAAGGGAATATGGCATAGATGACCTTCTTCAGATGGAGCGTACAGGTCTGCGCATAATTCCCGAAAAGATAGAATGTGATATGTACCGCTTCTACCGGGGAGATAGCGAGGCGATCCGGTCATACCGTGGAGAATATATGGAATCATATTCCTGGGCGAGTCTGATAGAAGCAGATATGCTGTCAATACGCAACAAGCGCAGCCAACAATAGATGATACAGGACATCAATAATACTGAAAAAATCATCTCTCTGATCCTGGTCGGAGAGATGTTTTTTTTACAGTAGTTTACACACGCTTGCGTCAATCAGCTAAGGGTGCCGATGAAGATGTGAATGGCGGCTGCCACCAACACAGCACAACCATCTTACACCCAAAACGGTGTTACTATTGAAGTTGATGACCCGGGTGACACACAAAGCGGAGGCGGCTTCTTTGTTACGGCCGAAAAACATGCAACAGTCAGTGCTCCGACCGGGTATGTAATAACGAAAGCAGAGTTTACCGCATCACATTATAATATAGAAATATTAAAATCAAATATAGGAACTGTAACTTACACCGAAACAACTGCCACCGTTAATGATATTTATGCCGGGACGTTTATTGTTGAAGCGTATGGCAAGAATGATATGGTACAGATCAGCAGTGTAACGGTCTGCTATGAGCCCAAATCGGACGACGTCAAAGGCGTACTGCTCAACAAGACCGCTGAAACCCTCGGCGTTGGCTCGCAAGTGAAGCTTAAAGCAAGAGTTATCCAGGAAGTTGCTGATCACAAAGACGTAGTATGGTTGAGCGACAATACGGACGTTGCAACAGTTGATCAAACCGGCAATGTTACAGCTGTAGCACCCGGCACTGCGACTATCACTGCGACCGCTACAAACGGTACCAATTCAAACACAGCTGACGATAAGACAGCTACCTGCACAATAATGGTGCTTACACCTATTGCGTATCTTGACTGGGACGCAGATAATAAGGCGGTCGTTGAAAAGAATGGCGATAACGCCTGCAAGCTCTACAACGTTATCCAGAGCACTGACGGCGATCTGGATCTGGATTCGGGATGGTATATTGTAAACAGCAACGTAACGATCAACGGTCTGGTCAGGATAAAAGGCGATGTTCATCTTATCCTCTGCGACAATGCAAAGATGACCGTTAATAATACCGATTCCAAAAATCCCGATAATTATCAGGAATCCCCATTTGCTATCGAAGTCAAAGAAAACAACAGCCTGACCGTCTATGGGCAGAGCGAAGGTGATAATGCGGGAGTGCTGAATCCTATATGCAGCAAAGGAAATAGCATCAGCCTTCGTGAAAATTCAAGCATGACGGTAAACAGCGGCAGGGTGACCACTAAAGCCGGAATCTACGGCGTTTTAACTCTTGGAACACTGACGATAAACGGCGGCGATGTGACATTCCACGGCAACAGCCGCGGCATTCTTCTTAACAAAAGTGCTAACAGCACCTATAATTATCCGTCCGGCGATCTGACGATAAACGGCGGAAGAACCACTGCTTATTCTGATACGTTTAGCGGGGCGATCTATAATAATGGCGATGGAGAAGTAAAATTTGCCGATAATATGTTTTTCACAGGGAAGGACAATAGAGACGACAGCTTAAAGGTTTTAAGGATCACTGCTCCATTAGACATTTATTATTATTATTATTATTATTGGGTGCGTATCGAACCTGTTGCCGATGTCGCCGAAGTATCCCTCAACAAGTCTGAAACAACTATCGCTGTCGGCGGCAAGGAAACGCTGAGCGCAACTGTAAGTCCTATAAATTCTGTTGGCACTGTGACATGGAAAAGCAGTGATGAAACAGTAGCAACGGTAGATGAAAGCGGTGTTGTGACCGCTGTCAGCGAAGGCACAGCCACCATAACCGCAACCGCCACAAACGGAACAGAAGAAACCGATGATGATAAGACAGATACCTGTACAGTTACCGTGGAAGCGGACAAAAACTACATCAGCAGCGCAAGCCTCTCCCTTAACGGCGAGATAGGTGTTAACCTCTACATCAAGCTCGGCAATCTCATCGGCGATGGCGCTTATGTTATGGTCAAAGGACCAAACGATACCGAGGCAAAGAGAGTAGATCTCAATAGTGAATTGTATGACATCGATCAGAACGCCTACAAGGTAAGCTGTCCTGTATATGCTCCGCAGATGGGCGAAAAAGTCGAGTTCACGCTGTACAACAAAAACAACGACCAGCACGAGATATGGAACTCTGCAAAAACGGACAGCTACGAAGTTTACAGTTATTCTGTGAACGACTACATCGAAACAGCTAAGATCAACGAAAAGGCTTCTTATAAACTCAAAACTCTCGCAGGCAAAATGCAGAACTACGGAGCGTGGTCAAGAGATTACCTTATCGCAAGCAAACAGATAAGCAGCGATACAGCTGCGATAGCCACGGCGAAAGATGTAGAAGATGTTGGCGTAGGTACATTTGAAGACTGCAAGATCATCAAGAGCGACAGCTTTGTTGTGGAAGGATTGAGCGTTTCGCTCAGCCTTGACTCCAAGACAGCACTCAGAATTTACTACAAAGGCGACAAGATAGATGACATCACAGCATTTTGCGGGGATGAAAGTGTAACTTTAAAAACAGGCACGGCAAGAGATATGAATTATGTTGAGATAGATAATATCCCTGCACATCATCTTCGCGACAACTATGAATTTACCTTTGGCGACAAGGGAACAGCGACAGTCAGCGCATATTCATACTGTTATCTTGTACTTGCAAACAGCACAAACGAAAAGCTGAAAAGCACAGTCAAGGCAATGTATGAGTACAGCGAAACGGCAAAAATTTACTTTAATCAATAACAAAGGGGAGTAAAAGTGATGAAAAAAGAGTATTTGTAATTGGAAATTGAGGTCATCAGGTTCCAGTCGGAGGATGTTATCGTAACAAGCTGTTCAACACAGACTGACTGTGGGTCGGAACTCACACCAATGCCTGTCGGATAGCTTTTAGATCTTGTTAATAACAGCGAAAAGGGATCACTTTTGATTGAAAGTGACCCTTTTTTTGTTGCAAAGAAAAATAATAAGACTTGCTTTGCTTGATGGATATTTGATGGATACCGTGTGATAAAATGTAAAGGAGTATAAATTGATAGTTCATCAACCGTAAGGAGGACACCATATGAAAGGAAAAATAGTTAAGCGTTTGGCGGCATTTGCTGTAGCTCTGGCAATGATAGGTTCGAGCCTGCCTGCCGAACTTGGCGGCATCGGTCTATTTGATGGTTTTTCGCTGACAGCGAGTGCAGCACAGGAAGCTGTATCTTACACAGTATACAGCTGGAACAATAGCACAAAGACGCTGTCTGAAACGACTAAAACGATCACTGACTACAAGGTAGTCACTAAGGACATCATCAAGAACAGTGAAGACGGAAATGGAATTCTGAGCGGAACTTATGTTGTCACACAAAACACCACAGTCGAGGATTATCTCTACATCAGAAAAGGCTGCACGGCAAACATTGTCGTTCCCAAGGGGGTTACCCTCACCTGCAAGCAGGGTATCGGCTGCGGCTATGATAAAAACAAAGCATATGCAACGCTTAACATCTACGGCGGCGGAAAGATCGTTGCCAACGGAATGAAATACGCCGCAGGCATCGGCGGAAAAGACGACGAAACAAACGGCAATATTACTATCCACGGCACAGAGATAGAAGCCACAGGCGGTCATCACGGTGCCGGTATCGGCGGCGGTGAGGGCGGTCAGGATCCTGATGCAAGCTCACCAACTATCACCATTTACGCAGGAAAGATAACCGCAAATGGCGGTATGGACGGTGCAGGCATCGGCGGCGGCGATGAACAGCCCGGTGCACGCACCTATATCTACGGCGGAGATATAACCGCAAGCAGTGAAAAGCACGGCGCAGGTATTGGCGGCGGCGACGAGGAAGGTACCTTCGGCATCCACATCTACGACGGTAAGATCACAGCCACAGGCGGTGAAGGCGGTGCCGGCATCGGTGCCGGTGAAGAAGGCGGCAATCTTCGCAAAAAGGATGACGGCGGCGGTATCAACATCTATGGCGGAGAGATCACTGCCAAAGGCGGCGGAATCAGTGAAATAGATAATGTCCATGCCGGAGCAGGCATCGGCGGCGGCTGGGATGAAGACATGAGCGGAACGATCTTCATCAGCGGCGATACAACGAAGCTTACCGCACAAGGCGGAATCGGTGCAGCAGGCATTGGTGCCGGCAGAGGTGAATGGCCGTTCCCCAACGGCGATATGAAAGGCGAAATCACGATCGAATGCGGCGATAACAGCGATCTCAAAATAATCGGCGGCTCCGGAGGTGCGGGCATCGGCGCAGGATTCCAAGGCAATATGCAAGGCAAAGCGTATATTAACGGCGGAAAAATAAAAATCACCAGCGGATATGAGGCTGCCGGTATCGGCGGCGGCCGCGAGGGAACCTTTGATGAAGGCGGCGAGGGCGGTACCGTTTATATTGGCGGCGGAGATATCACGATCGATCTCTTGAGCAATGATCCGCAGCTTGCCGATAGTCATGCGATCGGCCGCGGAGCCCTGGATGAAAAAACCGGAACACTTTATATTTCAAAAGACAATAACAAAACCGGGAAATGTATGCGTGTTGACTACCGGCTTTTTAGAGAGAAGGAGGGTTGGTCGGGTACCGCAAAAGCCGGCAGCCGCACGGATAAATGTCATGCAGAAAATGATGTACATATCACAGAATGCAATCACAAAGATGTCAACGGTAAAAGCGGACTGTCTTATTCGATAAACAAGAAAAACAATACTCATACTGTAAAATGCAAATACTGCGGGCTGAATAAAACGGAAGCACACAAGGGTTCTGACTGCGAATGCGGTTATATGTCGGGGACCTGCACAGTAACGCTTGTAGAATCAGGGAATTCTTATGCTGATGTTGCAAGAAATCAGGAATTTGAACTGCCCGACTATGAAAACAGGGCATTGTTTGGCAATGTCATTCCGACGTCTTTTTACAGAGTAACGGGCTGGAAACTGAGCGGCGATACCTCCGGTAAGGTCTATGAACAGGGAGAGAACGTAAAAATCACCAATGATATGACATTCACATCTGTAAAGGAAGATCTTTATCAGATAAAATTTGACACTTTAGTTAACGGCAGCTTCCGCGCAGACCTTACCGATGACGCTGCTTATGCCGCAGCGGGTGAAGTGTTTGAATTCGGTGTTGACGCTGATCCGGGTTACAGCGTGAGCAAGGTCACCTATAAAATAATGGACGGGGTTGACACTAATAACAATTACGTTTATTCCGCCCCGATCGAGATAGGGCCTGATAACGGCAAATATCAGCTGACGCTGCCTTCGTTTACCGAAACAAGCGACATAAAAAACAATATGATCGTGATCTCGGCGGAAATAACCAAGAATTCTGAAAGCACAATTTATATTTCCAGAAGCACAGGCGGGACCGTTTCTGCTGATAAGGAAACTGCAAAAGATGGCGATACTGTTACACTGACAGTTACACCGGGCAGCGGCTATGCTCTTGATAAAATCCGTGTTGTCAAAGCCAAAAACAAGGATACATTGGAGCTGACCAAGGTAAGCGAAACAAAGTACACATTCACGATGCCTTCCGAGAGCGTGGTAGTTTCTGCCGAGTTTGAAGAGGACGAGGACGCACAGAGTTACATCAGCAGCGCAAGCGTTTCTGTTGACGGCGAGATAGGTGTAAACCTTTACATCAAACCGGGAAACAACATCGGAAGTGGTTATGTAAAGGTCAAGGGACCCAACGATACTGATGCTAAGAAAGTTGAACTGACCGACGAAATATTCGACACTGCTGAAAAGGCATACAAGGTAAGCTGCCCTGTATATGCACCGCAGATGGGCGAAAAAGTCGAGTTTACGCTTTTTGATGAAAACAACGTTCAGCATGAGCTTTGGAACTCTGCAAAAACAAGCAGCTATGAAGTTTACAGGTATGCTGTAAATGACTACATCGAAACAGCAAAGAACAGCGATAAGGCTTCTGACAAACTCAAGACCCTCGCAGGCAAAATGCAGAACTACGGAGCGTGGTCAAGAGATTATCTTATCGCAAGCAAACAGATAAGCAGCGATACAGCTGCGATATGCGATACGACAGAAGTAACAGGCGTTAATGCAAGTACCTTTGAATCAAAGCAGATTGAGAAGAGCAGCGGATTTGCTGTGGAAGGATTGAGCGTTTCGCTCAGCCTTGACTCCAAGACAGCACTCAGAATTTACTACAAAGGCGACAAGATAGATGACATCACAGCATTTTGCGGGGATGAAAGTGTAACTTTAAAAACAGGCACGGCAAGAGATATGAATTATGTTGAGATAGATAATATCCCTGCACATCATCTTCGCGACAACTATGAATTTACCTTTGGAGATAAGGGAAACGCAACAGTCAGCGCATATTCATACTGTTATCTTGTACTTGCAAACAGCACAAACGAAAAGCTGAAAAGCACAGTCAAGGCAATGTATGAGTACAGCGAAACGGCAAAAATTTACTTTAATCAATAACAAAGGGGAGTAAAAGTGATGAAAAAAGAGTATTCGGAATTAGAAATTGAGATCATCAGGTTTCAGTCAGAGGATGTTATCACAACAAGCTGTCCGAGCCAAACAGACTGTAGTACGGAAACTGAGCCAATGCCTGCTGGATGATAAAAAACTTAATAACGGCAAAACAGTCAAGGCTGCTTTGTCGTTTATTCTGTATGAAAGGAACACTATGAAAAGAAAAATCACCTTAATATTACTTTGCACGCTGCTATTTACTGCGTGTGGAAAAGACAGCAGTTCCCATGTTGATGAGGACGGGTCTTCAGAAAGTTCTTCTATCACAAGCAAACAAGAAGATAAAGATAGCACGGACAGCGGAGCATGGGGCGGAGAGTTCAAGGGAACAGACTCTGATGCATCAACAGAAAAAGAATCGGATACTGCCGTCGATAGCAAAAACGATTCGGAAAATGCAGTTACATCATCAGCAGATAACAGGTCCGGAAACAATACCGATGCTTCCGGCGGGACATCTTCCGAGGCCAAAAAAGAAACAACTACGACCAACGGAAAGACTCCTGAAACGAGCGATAAGCAAACAGTTTCAACAGCTCAAACGGATAAAACGGCTAAAACATCCCAAAAAGATAGTTTTGAATTACCTCTTGTTCCTGTAGTTTAAGATCGGTAATCACGGTATTTTCCGCTATTGTTGAAAAGATTATGCACCGACATTATATCAAAGAAAAGGATTGATGGATAATGAAAAAAATCATCGGTAAGGTACTTGTTGTACTGCCTGCAATAGTTTTGCAGGTCGCTTGGTTTTTCGTTTTTCTCACTAATCTCAACGGAGTTATGAATAAGCATCTGGGAACAGTTCTTCACATCGTGTTCTCTGTGCTTGCGGTACTTTTTGTGACTTATCTTGTGGCAAAGAGAGATGAAAGCTCTTACAGACTGCTGTGGGTACTGGTCATAGTAGCTCTGCCTATTTTCGGTGCTATGCTTTACCTTATGCTTGGTCATAAAAGCACAGGAAAAAATCTGCTTAAAAAGCTTGAGCAGGCAAAACAAACTGTTGCTGAACCCGATGTTTCAGATTGCCCCGAGATAATTGCACAAATAAAAAAAGACGACCTTCGTCTTGGACAGTCGCTGGAGCATCTGTCACAGTCAACAGGCTTCCCTGTTTGCAAAAACGGTACGTCAAAATACTATCCCCTTGGGGACGATATGTTCCCGGATATGTGTGAGGATCTTAAAAAAGCCAAAAAGTATGTCTTTATAGAGTATTTCATTATTGAATCAGGCAAGTTCTGGGACACGCTGACGGATATTCTTGCACAAAGAGCAGCCGAGGGAGTAGATGTAAGGGTAATGTACGACGACCTTGGAAGCATAGGCACATATTCGCTGAAAGAAATTCGTGCTCTCAGAGAAAAAGGGATACAGTGCATACCCTTCAATCCGTTCTTCCTTATAAGATCTCAGCTCAACAACAGAGATCACAGAAAGATAATGGTTATTGACGGCGAGGTGGCTTACAGCGGCGGTGTTAATCTTGCAGACGAGTACATCAATGCTGTGGAAAAATTCGGTCACTGGAAGGATATCGGTTTCCGCCTTACAGGCGATGCGGTGAACAGCTATAAATATATGTTCGCACAGTTCTGGAACGCATTTTCAAAGCACAAGATACCCCAGGAATATCTTACTCAGCAAAAGAGCACAGCTGCTTCGGACAACGGTTATATCTTACCGTATTACGATTCTCCTATGCGTGATGAGCATACCAGTAACGAGCTGTTCACTGATATGCTGAGTGCGGCAACAGACTACATCTGGTTCTACACTCCTTACCTTCTGCTTGGCGATACTCTTTTTGATGCGTTCATAAGAGCCGCTAAAAGAGGCGTGGACGTAAGGCTTATAACCCCCGGAATAGCCGACAAAAAGATGGTTCACAAGATGTCAAGGAGCCACTACAAAGACCTTATTTCAGCCGGTGTAAAAGTTTACGAATACACTCCCGGATTTGTTCACGCCAAGGCATTTATTGCCGATGATAAGATCGCAGGCATAGGAACTGTCAATCTTGATTACAGAAGCCTTTTCCTTCACTTTGAATGCAACTCTGTTTTCTACAAGGCTGATATAATCAAAACACTTAAACAGGACTATCTTGATACACAGAGCAAGTGTGAGCAATGGACGCTTGATTCTATAAAAGTCGGATTCTGGCGCACTTTCGGCAACAACCTGCTGAGAGTCATTTCCCCGCTGCTGTAAACAGCTGAAGGATGACAAGTAATACTTTTGAATGGAGGCAGTATTATGTCTATAAATCCAAGCATCTTTATTTGTCCGCAGGACAGAAAAACCCTGAAAAAGCTCAAAGCAATTCCAGGGTTTTCGATGTTATTCAAAGCATTTATGAAAGTATGGAGCGAGCAGAATTTCAGGGTAGCTATGCTGTCTTCAAAATTAAAAGTCAGCGAAAAACAGCTGCCGCAGTATCACCAAATGCTGTGCTCTTTATGCGAGGATCTGTGTATTGATGTTCCCGAGCTGTATATTGAGAGCAACCCATACCCGAATTCTTACACCATAGGCGAAAAAAAGCCGATGATAGTTCTTACGACCGGGCTTTTGGATTGTGTGCCAACAGAGCTTATCCCAACTGTGCTTGCACATGAATGCGGACATATAATCTGCGGTCATGTGCTTTATACCACTATTGCACACCTTGTCATAAAGAAAGGCATAATCAGCAGTCTCAGTTCGCTTTTGTCCGCACCATTGGAAATGGGCTTCAATCACTGGATGAGAGCAAGCGAGTATTCCGCAGACAGGGTTGCGGCAGTCATTGACGGAACGAGTGAAAAGCTGACCGAAGTTTGCATGCACTATGCAGGCTACGGAAAAGGTTTTCCGTTCAAGCCTGATGCAGCAGCGTTTCTCGCCCAGGCTGAAGAGTATGAGATCGAACTGAAAAAAACCAAAAACAACAGGACTTTTGAAATAAACAATATGAAACGCAAGGACCACCCGCTTTGCGTTGTCAGGGCACGCACCTGTCAGGATTGGGCAAATACGGATGCCTTTACAAAGATCTGCAAGTATGTAAAAGACGAAAGAAACGGCGTGGTGAACAGTGATATGATACCTGTTCCGGGCAATCCGTCTGATTTTATAGGTCAAAAACATGAAATAATCGGTCAGAAACTGCAAGCTGCAGGTTTTACACACATTGCATACAGCATGGTTTTCGGCAAAGATCTTCCCGGCAAGGATGGTCAGACCGTTGGTGTAATGATCGGAAAAAGCAGAGAATATCTGACGGGCGACCTTATAGATAAAAACGAGAAATGCCTTATAACATATTACCGGGTGGATAATCAAAGAAAATCCGCCGACGAGCATAACGGATACATCAAGGTAGGTTCCGGCAGCAGTCACTTTACAGGTATGGATAAAGACGATGCTGTGAAGGAGCTCAGTGAGCTTGGCTTCAGAACAATTATCACCGTTGCCGAAACAGACAAAAAAAAGCAGGAAAAGAATGAACCCGGCTCTGTTATTTCGGTAACGATAAGCGGTCTTGAAAAGTTCAGGAAGAATATGTGGTTTGACCGGGAGTCTGATGTTGTCATCGCCTTTATTGACAAGGAAGATTCATTGGTTTGATGGATTTTCTTTGATTAAAATGACATGGAAAAGATGCAGCTGAGATCTCATCATTTTCTCTTGTCCGACAGCTCATGCTGAAGCAGCTGCTCAGCGAGTATTTTTAGTTCAAAATCAGTTTTCATTTTGTTCTGCTCAATGCAGTAGTCAAAGGAATTTGGACAATGAGCACGATAAAACCGAGTACACTGGGGCAGGAACGCACAGCCAACGCACTTTTTATCCACGTCGCTGGGTGAACAAAGCTCATCAAAAACATTTTGATCGGTAACTCCGTCAAAGACATTTCCCCAGCTGTTTTCATTGCCCGGCAGATGCTCGCAGTTATAAAAAGCTCCCTGCGGATCTATCACGATACTTTTATCAAGGTTGTCCGCCATACAATAATTTGTGCGAAATTCGCTTTTGCCGGATTTTCTTTTAAGAATTCTTTTATCGTAATTTTTCAAAAGAAGCTCATAATAATCTTTATACACATCAAGACAATCGCTTTTGTGCTGCTGCTGAAAAAGCATATACAGATACATTCTGACGTTATCATACTCTCCGAAGAGCATTTCCATTTCGTCGATAAACGACTGCATATCAACTAGGTTTCCTTTATCAAAATTGACCCTTAGCTGGATCTTTATCTCCTCATCAGCCATATATCTGATAGCAGCCATGACTGTATCATAATTATGCTTTACAGGGTTGATATACTGCTTGCGTGCCATATAGTCACGGCGGCTGCCGTCAAGGGATACCTGCACATTTTTAAGATGCCATACCCTTTTCATTTCTTGGGCAAGCTGCTTGGTTATAAGGCTTGCATTGGTTATAAGCTTAGATTTAAAGGGTACTCCTCTGCTTTCAAGCTCACCGCAGACACGAGATATCGTATCTGCACAAACAGTAGGCTCTCCGCCGAACCACGACAGCGTTATTTCATCATCCTGCCTTGTTTCGCAGATAAAGTCAACAAGTTTGTCAGCGGTTTCTTTTGTCATTGTTTTGACCGGATAGCCTTCCTCGTAACAGTAAACGCAGCGAGCGTTACAAGCTGTTGTAGGCAGAATGGTGTACGTTTTAAGTCCCTTACTTTCAGGCTGAGTTATCCTGATAAGCTTTACTGCCTGAAGATACTGTGCTGTCTCGTCGTAATCATCCGGAACAACAAATCTGCGCTTTGCAAGTTCAAGCACCTTTTCGGGTGCGGCAAACTCCTCATCGGTCAGACTTACTATCTCGCCTGTTAAAGTATTTTTCATCAGCTTGACGCCATTATATTCAAAAGGAATGGTCCAGCACGCAAGACGCAGCCCCTGTGTTTGGGGATGATTGGTGCTGATAAAAGCGATCACTTTTTCGTTTGGTTCTTTTATAGTAAACATAATTCACACCTCGGAATAATTATACTACACTTTGATCAATAATGCAATGGATCAGAAAAAGAAAACAGACAGCAAATTAAATGCTGCCTGTTTTTTATTATCTGCTCTTTTTCTTGAAAACGATCACAGAAACGCCTGCGATCACACACAGTGCACTGATAACAGATACAACTATAACAACCCCTTTTTTAGAGCTGCTGTTCTTTCCAGCTTCCGAGGAAGATGTATCCTCATAATCAAAAGATGATACACTGTCAGATTGCTGATCTTTTACGGAGTCACTTGACTCTTCAGTAATCGCACTGTCTGCGTTGCTGCTGTACGAACTGTTAGCCTCATATCCGCTGTCAGATATGCCTTTTGTTTGTGACGTTGTCGACTGCGCAGTGGTCGTCACGCTGCCTGATGAACTGCTTGTTGGATTTGTCCCCGTCTGAGCGGCTGACGACTTGTTTGTTGTTGCAGCAGTTTGTTTCGTGCCTGCTGTTGTTGATTTGGTTGCCGCAGTTTCCTTTGTGCTCTGCTTTCCGCCGGGGTAGATCACCTCAACGCCCTTTGGGGCAATTATCTTCACCTCAGCAGATTTGCAGCTTATCGTTTTAAGCGAGCTTGCCCCCGCAAATGAATCATCATAAGAATACATTATAGTATCGGGAACTTCTATCTGCTCAATGCTGCTGCAGCCTTTGAAAGCATTATGTTCTATTTCCGAGACAGGTCTGCCTGCGATGCTTGCGGGTATCTCGACCGCCTTTTCATCGCCGAAATAGCCGCATATCGAAACATAGCCCTCGTGGACGTGATAATAGTAATGCCCGTGTGAGTATTTCGTATCATCGGCAAATGCTGTAAAGGCAAGTGTCAGCACTGCAAGAAGCACAGCAGCTGCCGTACAAACAGTCTTTTTCATACACATCTCTCTTTCAAGAAAAAGGAGACGGGATAACCCCGTCCCCCTCAATTGCTATTCTGACCAAAGCTTAGTCCACGTTGCCCTGACGTTCCGGATCACTGGTAGTTATAATATCATCTGCTTCAAACGTGATTATCTCAAGCTCGATCTCTTTATACTCTTTCATTTACTTCAACCCCCTATATTACATAGTCTGTGAAACTATATCACCAAGTATCTCGTGAGTATTACCGTTTTTATCGGTGTACACAAGATATGCTCTTACATACCATGTGTCACCAACGTTGACCTTAGACTTTGTCCATGTATACTCAACAGATATCCTATCCGAAGCACCGCCTCTTACAAATGTTGAGCTATCCACATTGAAGGTATCAGGATTTGCTGCGACACTTGCATCATTTGTAGCGATAACACCGGCTTTGTCGATCCTGCAGCCCTCGGGAACTGTACTGTATGATACAAAGACCAGATAATTGTTTACGGTATCCTTGTACATATTGATTATCTCAGTTGTACCAACTGCATCGACCTGCTCATCTTCGTCAACATATACGGCATAGAGTGTGAGGTTTCTGTCAGCAAAGAACGAATAGGTCTTATTGTAGCTTATTACCTTATAAGCGCCGTCTCTCCAGTGGCTGAACTTCTGACCGGTCACGGGCTCGTCAGCGGTAACACTGATAACGGTATTCTGTGTAAATGTGCCGTCAGCATTAGCTTCGCCCTTCGTAACAGCTCCGCCGTTTACAGTTATGATATAAGTGTTGTTATTGAGCTGATAGATCGGCTTGATAACGATGACCTTACCATCATTTCCGGCTGCGATTTCCTTTGCTTTCTCAAGAGTATCCTTGCTGTCATATACACCGTCGAAGTTGTAATCCCAGCCAAGTGCCTTGTTTCCGTTGTAGGTCGGAAGATCAGGATCATCGGTTGTCTGGTCCTGCTTGAGCTGAACGCTCTTGATTATCTGATTGTAAGCAGACTCCCAGACGATAGATACCTTTGTCTGCAATACAGTGTTCGTTACAGCTATGATCTTATCTGTACCTGTAACGGTGAATGTGTACTCCTTGGAACGAGATACTACCATTCCGTAGTCGTTTTGCCAGAATGCAAAGTTTTCTTCGTTTGAAACAACAGTGATCCTTTCACCAAGATAATGCTGGTTGTAATATGTGTTGCTGCACTCATCACCGTTGATCGTGTAATTTCTTCCGCCGTTTATCTGAACATTGACCTTTGAGATCGGCTTATACTTTGCAATAAGATTAATCGGTCCGTCAACGGTGTGGCTATATGTGTTTGAAGTCGAGAGGAGCGAATCGCTCACCTTTTCATACCAGCCTACGAAGGAATAACCTACGATATGGGGAGCAGTTAAGGTAGCAGTTTTACCGTATTCATATTCTCCGCCGCCTGTCAGATCGGCAGGAACATCGTATCCGTTCACGTCATGAGCTTCAACTGTGACATAGTTGAGCCTCTGGTGTGCCTCAAAGGTAGCAACGTAGAATGTATTACCTGTAACTGCCTTAACATCGGAATCCCAACCGCTGAAGATGTAGACATAATTATTATCAGGTTCTTTCGTAGGTGTAGGACCGTTATACTCGGGAGTTGTGCCGTATTCAAGATCCTCATCTGTTTCAAGAACTGTCTTATCATGGTTCATCCAGTAGACTGTGTACTTCTTCGGATCGTACTTGGGCAATTCAATATAATCGCTCTTAGAACCGTCATAGTCAAATATGAATTTTGCATTCTGAGACTCGGTTTCAGCACCCTTTGAATCACTTACCTTGAATCGTACTACAAAATAATCGTCACCGTTATCAGCTTTATAAGATTTTACAGCATCCTCATTATCAGCAGCGCAAGCCATTGAGCTTGTTGTGAAGCCTGCTTTTGAACGGTCTACATCCGAGCCGAAATCCATGTAGTAACACAGCTCCGATGTGTCACTGTCATATTTAACGCCGAGGCACTGCGCATAATCATTGTTTACAGGCAGCGTTGCCGAATAATCGGTAGTATAAGTGTAGAACGAAATGAATTTGGTCAAGTTTTTATAATAAGAATCCAATATTGGTCCATCAGTGGGTAAATAAGTTAAAGCTCGATAACCATTCTGGTTCTCTATGATGCTGCTGTTGCTGTTTATAACAGTAACAGGGGTCTTGAATGCTTGGATGTAAGTCGTTCCCTCATAATTAAATGCAGCTGATACAAATTTCCAATCAAGAGTAACATCAATAGCGAGGTTCAGGTTCTTCATCTTATCAAACATCGGTTCATCTCTGAGCAAGCCTGCAGAGTAAAGCTCATCTCTGAGGCTGGTGTTTGTCATTTTGTTGACAAAGCTGCTGCGCTCATCGGTGGTGAAAGTATGATGTATAGGTTTTTTATAGAAATCGTAATCACCGGAATACATAAGTGTTACCCTGGAATTAAGAGTATAACAGTATGGGTGATATTCCGGATCGTTTTCCAGCTTATTGGTCAGTATCTCGGAGGTCGAATGATATGTAGTGTGCAGATAGATATCATCTCCGCCTGCGTCCTGGTTAAAGTCCTGTTCCTGCAGCGAGCCGTCTTTCTTTGCATTGAACCACATGGATTTCAGCAAAGGTGCGGTCTCACTGTAATCTTTGGCATAATAAAGGTACAGATACTTTCCGCCCGAATTATTGTTCAGGTTCACGCAGCCTGTTACAGGAGAATATGTAACTCCGTTATTTGTAACGTTTCCAAGAGAAACTGCCTTGCTCTCTTTGCGGATATACAGACCTGTAATAGCCTTTTTGGGATCGGTGGTGGTCTTATAGCCTACATATACATAGTCTCCGCCGCCGCTCTTGTTGGTATCCTGGTTAATGACCGTAAAGCCCTTATCGGTCAGCTTCTTCTTAGCATCAGCCTCTTTGCTTGCAGCTGCGGTCATTATCTCGCTGATGTACTGGGGAGTTTCGGGATCCATGATCTGATACATATAGATATCGTCTCCGCCGGCATCATCGTTAAGATCCCAGATCTTGCCTTTTGAATCGGTAACGTTCTGGATATTTGCCGAGTTTCTGTTACCGCTCTTTGAATCAAAGAACACACGCTCGATAGCCTTGCCGTCCGAGGAAGCATCGGTGGTATAATACAGCCATGTCCAGGTACCGCCGGCATCGCAGTTAAGGGCACCTGTCTCATTTACGAATTTCTCAACTCCGGTGTAAGGGCAAATATTATATTGCCGTGAGCCAAGTGTCATTGAGGACATATTATTGCCTTTTCCTGTAACGATCTTCAGATCCTTGACAGCCTCGGCGTAATTATCGGTAGTCTTATAGCCAAGATAAATATAGAGTCCGCCGGCATCTTCGTTAAGATCCTGATCGATAACAGTATAGCCCTCATTCTCAAGCAGTGCCTTTGCTGCATCGCCATCGCCTTTAATACCTGAAAGCTTAAGCTCTTTGATATACTTGCCTGTAGCAACAGCGCCTGTCTCACTACCGTGAGGATAAGCCTTAATTTCGCTTGCATCATGTCCCGAAGGAATACTTTTGTCAATGAGCTTTACAGCAGCATGGTACTTCTGGTTCAGAGTATTGTAAACAGCGTTTTTAGGATACTTGGCAACGTTATTAATAAGTGCTACCATACCCATTGCCTGAGTAAGTGAGGTAAATATCGTCTCTCTGAACATAACTCTTGGCAAATATGACTGAGAATCAAAGTTGTACTTCAATGAACACAGATAGTCAAACTCATTGATCGGGTTGTCCCGAATGCCGGTGCCTGAGGTCGTGATCTGATTAGTGATACTCGATATGCATTCTTTCAACTTTGCATCCTGGATATTATAATCATTTTTGTTTGTCTCTATTGCCTTCTGCACAATAGCCTCATTGTAAGCTATCATTTCTTCTTCTGAAGCTGTTTCAGGATCCAGTATCTTCTTAGGAGTAACGTATTCACCGTTAGGAGCTTTTATACGGTACCCGTCAGGGATTTCAGCATCATCAGCTATGACTTTTCCGTCGCTGTCAACTAATTTATAGCCGTCTGGCAGAGGCTCGCCCTTGAGCCATGTGGTCATAAAATAGTCGGTCTTTGCATCGGTTATCATTTTTTGAAGTAATTTATATGCTGAGCGCAGCTCATCAAGAGCTTTATCAAAATCTCTCAGTTTTTCTGCCTGCTGATCAGTCTTGATCTTCAGGAGCATCTGAGTATGCTGATCCAGGGTCTGCTGCATCTTGTCGATCTTTTCCATGATCTTCTTCAGCGCTTTCATTACCTGAGCGTGCTCAGACTCCATAACGCCGGTCATTTGCAGGATATTCGAAATAATACTCCACGCAGTAGATAAGCCTCCTCCGATCGTAGTACCCCAGTATACAATCGTACCAAAGTTACTATTCAGACCTCTTGTGAACTTCTGGATATCAATCAGCGTCTGAGCGTCAAGTGTTCCGCTGGGCTTATAGGAAATATCTCTTTCCATGCTGCTGCCGGTATAGAAATGCTTTTCGGAAACAGCTGCGGCAGGCTTTTCGCCCCAATCGTTCACAAAAGCGTCAGCAGAAAGCTTGACTTCGCCGTAAAGATCGAAATTCTCAGGTGTCTTTCCATTTGCGGGCACTGAAAGCTTGAGCTTTGCTGTGCCGTCGTTCATCTCGACAGACTGAGCCTTTGCGTCCTTGAACTGCTCGCCGAAGGACACCATATCTGTGGTGATCTTGTCTGCAAACTTACCGCAGTTTGCATAAAGGTCAAGTGTAATGTCAAGGTTTTCGCCGTTTTGCTCGCAGTAGTCAAGATAGCCTGCAAGTGAAACGCCCGGCAGATAAACCTCGGACTCTTTGCCGCCTACTGTGATCTTCTTGCCGTTTACAAGCGCAGCAAAGCCATTGACTGTCTTAACACCGTCAGCTTCAAAGGTAACGGCTATGGTCTTGTAGTCCTTCTTCTCAGCTGCGATGACCTTTACGCCCTCAACTGTAATACTGTCCTTTGTGATAGTGTTTATATCGCCCATGTCATAAGCGATAATATCAGCAGTGATCTTTTCGCCCTCAGCTTTGATGCTCTCGGGATCAAAGCCCAAGTAAGGCGACATAACAGGTATATCCACCTGCACATAGTCCTTTGCACCGTTGATACCCGATGCAAGAACGACTACCTTTCCAGGTTCGTAGATGTTCACCTGCTCGTTCTTGACGGGAGTTCCTTTGAGTGTAAGCGTAACAGTGTCGCCGTCAGCGGACACGCTTCCTACGCTCATTTCCTTGAACGCATTGTCAAGACGGATATCACTCTTGCTGATACCCTCTTTGAAGGTACTTCCATCGAGTCTGAGCCTGATAGTATTAAGTGCAGATGTGGAACCTACATATTCCAGATCTGTGCTCAATGTCAGGGGGGCAGACGGAGAAACGCTGCTTACAGAAGAAACATCGCTCACTGAAGCACTTGCCTTAACGTCAGCTGTATTGTCACTTTGCGAGGTCCAGCCTGCAAATGACGTAACAGTCAGAGACAATGCAAGTACAAAAGCAAGCATTCTCTTTTTTGCTTTCATAGTCATCCTTCCTTTCACTGCAACTAAAAATTCAGTTCTTGTCGATAGCCATGTATTAGTGGGTTTATTATATCACACCAAATCCATCAAATATCCATCAAAAATCTTGTTAAATGCCCAAATAATTATTTTTTAGATAAGAAATAGATTCTTTGTAACACATATAAATCTCTATTGACAATGGTAAATAAAAAAACAAATCTTTTAACTAATGTAATGATAGCATATTTATCCAAAAATTGCAATAGACAGTTTTACCTCAAAATGTAGTATAAGCTACAAATACAACAAGATCTGTAGCTAAACGGCTTGTCCCATATAAAATAGTTTACAAAACGATAACATTGTGATATAACACTAAAATGCAAGAAAGTGAGCGAATGAAAAAACGAATGATCGCAATTTCGCTTGCTGTCCTGTTTGCGTTTCCCTGTAAAACCTGACAGCAAAGCAATGACACAATACGCATCTATTAGTATCAGCCGGGAATACACCTCATTTAACATGTCTTTCGGGATCGGCTGAAAAAGCAAACGCTATCATAAACCACACATCTGAATACAAGCTAAAAGGGACTGTTCACTGTGGACAATCCCTTTTTATAGTGTCAGTTTTTCGGAAAGTAATTCTTTGCCGCCTCGCTGTACTCATACATTGCCTTGACTGTGCTTTTCAGCTTTTCGTTTGTGCTGTTTGCAAGTACAAGATAACAGTATGAATATGCGCTGACTGTTGCGTTTCCCTTATCTCCAAAGGTAAATTCATAGTTGTCGCGAAGATGATGTGCAGGGATATTATCTATCTCAACATAATTCTTATCCCTTGCTGTGCCTCTTATTAAAGTTACATTTTCGGTACCGTGTTTAGCTGTGACATCTTTGTCTTCTTTCGAATCGCCTTTGTAGTAAATTCTGAGTGCTGTCTTGGAGTCAAGGCTGAGCGAAACGCTCAATCCTTCCACAGCAAATCCGCTGCTCTTCTCAATCTGCTTTGATTCAAAGGTACTTGCATTAACGCCTGTTACTTCTGTCGTATCGCATATCGCAGCTGTATCGCTGCTTGTCTGTTTGCTTGCGATAAGGTAATCTCTTGCCCACGCTCCGTAGTTCTGCATTTTGCCTGCGAGCTGCTTCAAATTGTATCCGCCTTTGATCTTTGCTGTTTCGATGTAGTCGTTCACAGCATACCTGTAAACTTCGTAGCTGCTTGTTTTTGCAGAGTTCCATATATCGTGCTGAACACCGTTTTCATCGAAAAGCGTAAACTCCACTTTTTCTCCCATCTGCGGAGCATATACAGGACAGCTTACCTTGTAGGCGTTCTGATTGATGTCATACAATTCACTATTGAGATCTACTCTCTTTGCCTCGGTATCGTTTGGTCCTTTGACCATAACATAAGCGCCATCGCCGATGAGATTGCCGAGCTTGATGTAGAGGTTAACACCTATCTCGCCGTTAAGGGAGAGGCTTGCTCCGCTGACGCAGCTTTGTGCTTCCTCGGTTTCTTCAAACTCGGCTGAAGCTATGACACTCTCAGTTGGCATCGTAAAAGTATACTTTGTGTCGCTGACCTTTGCCAGCTCGACTGCGTCCTTGTTTTTCGCAGTGATAACACGAATACTATCAAGAGTATAGCCGTTGTCTGGTGCAACTGTCAGGGCGACTGTTTCGCCTGCTTTTGCGGTTGCCTTATCAGATGCAGCTGTACCTCCTGACCTGTCGCTGATATATACCGACAGGTCAGGATTCTAAACGAACTCTGCCGAAACGATGATACCGTTTGCTGGATAATCATTAAGAACGGGTATCGTCAGCTGATACTTGCAGTCAATAGCCGCTATTTCAACAGGATCAGCGTATGTAATCCGCCGTTGTCAAAGCCGATGATGTAGGTGTATGTTACCTTGCTTACACTGTGATCAGGCTCAGGCTCGAAAGAGAAGTTCACCGTTTCACCAGTATTTGCATATTCAACATCTGCTGCGCTTGCCGTCATTGTCGAACCGCCGAACAGCCCGAAGCCACCGATGTCAGCAGGAAGGCTCAGGCCAATCATTGCCAGAGCAACAACAGCTGCCGTCAGACGCTTAACCTTTTTCCTTTCATACGATATTCTTCATATGCTTGATGAACAATCAATTCATACCCTTTCACATTTTACAACAACAAATCCATCAAATATCCATCAAATCGGTTATTTATACTACATAAATACATAGCTTTTACGAGGAATGACTATATACAGCATCGACACTCATGTTGACAGCGAGAGCAAGAAACTGAGTGCAGATGCGATAGCAAAGGCTCTTGGCACAAAAAAGCAGCCCTCATAAGAGGACTGCTGAATGTGCTGTATATTAGCTGAGCTTGATAGAAGCGAGGACTGCTTTAGCCTCAGGGCTGTCAAACTTGAAACCGCAGGAAGAAACTCTGATGTTCTTGCCGTTAACGGTTGCATAAAGCTCAAATCCTTTATTGAGGTCTCCGCCGTACTCAAAGCCGTTCCACTCGATGTCGCCGACCTTGGTAGCAGGAAGATCCTTCTGATCCTGAGTATATGTCTTCTTGTTGTAGTCATACTGCTGCTTCATAACATCGTCTTTCTCGCTCTTAAGGTCAAAGTATGAGAAATCAGACTTCTTAACAGAGCAGTAGTTAGGATCGTTCTCATCAAGAGCATCGCCCTTTCTGAGCGTCCAGCCGTCCGGCACGAGAACTGAGAATACACCCCATGTCTCAGTCTTTCCGGTGATCTCCTTGTCCTCAGCCGCAGATGATGCAGCTGCGCTTGATGCAGTGCTGTTGTCCTCGGACTTGCTGCTGTCGCCGCAGGCGGTCATACCCAGCATAAGAGATGATGCAAGGATAATGCTTGCAGCTTTAGCCATGATCGACTTTTTCATGTTGATTACCTCCTACAATTCTTCATTTCGCAAAAAAACACAATCGCCCTTTGCTCAAGGCAAAGGGCGTGTGCAAGCGCAGATGGAGAGATTTGAACTCTCGCGACGGGATTGCCGTCCTACCGCATTTCGAGTGCGGACCCTTCAGCCACTTGGGTACATCTGCGTATTGTTTATATAACTTTTACATTATACCATATCAAACAGAAAAAATCAATACTTTTCAAATAAAAAACTCAAACTGCTTGACATCTGACGGCTTATGTGCTATCGTTTAACTATAGATTTAAAAAGGCGGTATCAGCAATGGATTTTAAATATATGCGCAATGCATACTACTACGAAACGGACAGAATGGACATCGTGCATCATTCAAATTATGTCCGCTGGCTTGAAGAGGCAAGAGTGGAAATGATGGATAAAATGGGTTTTCCCTTTGCAAAGCTTGAGAGTCTGGGCGTGCTGGTCCCGGTTCTTTCGGTGCAGACCGAGTATTTTTATCCTGTGAGATTTGGTGATAAGTTTGAAGTCACGAGCAGACTCACCGATTTTAACGGCTGTAAGTTCTCGCTTGAATATGAAGTCAGCAATATTACTCAGGATAAGCTGTCACTGAAAGCAAAGACCTCGCATTGCTTTACAAACACACAGCTTCGACCGGTGAGATTGAAAAAGATCTGCCCCGAGCTTTACGAGCTGTATCTGAAATATATGTGATAACTAATCAACAAAAAAGGCTGCTGCCGCAATGGCAACAGTCTTTTTCAGCATTTAAGATATTTCTGAATGTTCTGGCGTACCTGCCGTCTGTCGCTGAGATTAAGGCTTCTGATAGTCTTTCTCACAGGAAGGATATTTGTAGGTGTGACCGAGAGTCCGTCGATATGTAGATCGAGGAACACCTCGGTATAACTGGTATCTGCACCGAATTCACCGCAGATATATACCTTCAGTCCGTGGGCATGACCGTTATCGCATACTGTTTTTATCATTCGCAGAACACAGATATGGTCATCGGGAACAATATCTTCAAAATGGGGGTTATGGCGGTATATAGCATTTGAGAACTGTTCAAGGTCGTTTGTCCCGATGGAGAAAAAGTCCACCTGTTCTGCCAGCAGATCGCTGAGCATGACCGCCGCAGGTGTCTCGATAAGCGCTCCCAGAGAAATATCATCCTTGAACGGCTTGTCCTCCTGGATAAGCTCCGCCTTTACCTCGTCTATTATTTCCTTTATGCGGATTATCTCACCCGGCTGTACGATCATAGGGAAGAGTATCCGCAGATCGCCGTAAATAGATGCTCTGTAAAGAGCCCGGAGCTGAGTCTTGAAGATCTGAGGTCTGGAAAGACAAACTCTTATGGATCGGAAACCAAGAGCGGGGTTCTTTTCCTGGTCAAGTCCGAAATAATCAAGTCCCGCATCAGCACCGATGTCCATTGTCCTTATGGTCACAGGTTTGCCCTGCATCTCTGTGAGCACCCTGCGGTAGTTGTAAAACTGCATTTCTTCATCGGGAAAGTCGTTTTTACCTGTGTACAGATACTCGCTCCTCAGAAGACCGATACCGCCGCAGTCGTTTCTCTTAGCATTTTCAATGTCGGTAAGATCACAGATGTTTGCAAGGACCTCGATCTCTCTGCCGTCACGGGTAACATTTTTGCGCCCCCTGAGCCTTGTAAGAAGTTCACGTTTGCGTCCCTCCACAGCCTCCTTGTGGTCAAGAAGCTTTGATGTCTCGTTGTCCGGCTCAATGTACATTATACCGCTGTAGCTGTCAACAACGCAGTATTTGTTTTCCAATGACTCTTTAAGCTCGCCACCCATGCCTATTATGCAGGGAATACCTCTTGTACGTGCAAGAATGGCAGTGTGAGAGTTTGCCGAGCCGTATGAGGTGCATATTGCAGCAACCTTGGATTTGTCAAGGCGTATCGTCTCACTTGGCAGAAAATCGTCGGCACAAACGATAGACATTTCATCAAGCTTGAAATCCTTTTCATCACGGTTTTGGATATGCCTTAAAAGCCTTGCCGAAACATCACGGATATCCGCAATACGTTCGCTGATGTATTCCGATTCGCTGCTTGTTTCTTCCATCATCTTGCTGAACATCTTAACCGTGCGCACCACCGCATATTCTGCGTTGCAATGCTCATTGAGTATCAGCGATTCCATAGAATCAACATACTGTGAATCGTCAAGTATCATCTGGTGGATGAGGAATATCTGTGCCTCGTCCTCGCCGACAACGGGCACCGATTGTTCATAGAGCTTTTTAAGCTCCTCCTCAACCTCGTTGCGGGCATAGGCAAACTTTCTCAGCTCACGCATGGTGTCAACCACACGAGCCTTGCTTATGGCGATCTCATCACGGTGGAAGTATTTAATGACCCCTCGTCCGATACCTCCGTAAACTGTTGTACCCATCAGTTTCTGCACAGTTCCTCACCTCCCAAGGTTTATCTATTGTTACCTTTATTATAGCACTTTTCAAAAAAATATAAAGTTTTTCTAATTTTATTTACTGAAATTTAACAGTTGTTCATAATTTTCTCTTTATGACTTGCTTTTTTTACTATGTTGTGTTATCTTATTTCAGAGGAGGGAAGCAGTATGGATTATAAGATAATTGATATGGATAACTACTACCGAAAGGATATTTTCCGCCATTTTTCCCAAGACTGCAAATGCTCATTTGCAGTTACTGCAAGGGTAGATGTTACAGATCTTAAAGCCTTTTCCAAGCGCACCGACACAAGCTTTTATCTGAACTTTCTGTATGTACTGAGCAGGACTCTCAATTCAAGGGAGGATTACCGCTTTTACTGGGACTATCCCACACATCAGATGAGGCTGTATGACAAGATAAATCCTACCCAGTACGTTTTTCACGATGACACCCAGACTATAACGGTTGTGTACAGCGAGTATTTTGCCGATTATAAGACTTTCTATAGTGCTGCAAAAGCAGACCTTGAAAAAGCAAAGGCAACCCGTGATTATGGGCTTGACGAGGCTAATCATCCCAACTGGTTTGATGCCTCCAGTCTGCCATGGCTGTCTTTTGATTCAATGACCGTGGAGCTGCACGACGGGTATCTTTATTTTAATCCGATAGTCAACTGGGGCAAATTCCGAGAGGAGAACGGCAGACTGATGATGCCCGTTGCCATAAGGCTGAACCATGCTTCGGCTGACGGATTTCTTGCAGCTAATTTCTATCGTACACTTGAAAAAGAGATCGCCGATCTCTGTGGGCAGTAAGGCGGTGCAGCTATGGTCAGAGATATTTTTGATAAGGATATACACATTGAAACAGATCGTCTGAAATTGCGTCCCCTTACCATGTCGGATACCTGGGACATATTTGAGATCTTTTCCGATAAGCAGGTAATGAAATACTATGACCTGCTGCCGTTTGAAAGTTTTGAACGTGCAAAAGAGCAGGTGGAGTTTTTTATTAAGGGCTTTGAGCAAAAGACTATGCTGCGCTGGGGGATAGAGCTTAAAGACAGCGGAAAGCTTATCGGCACCTGCGGCTTTTTTAACTTTAATGAGGACGCATTGAAAGCCGAGCTTGGCTATGAGCTGAACAGCAGTTATCATGGAAAAGGATTGATGAGCGAAGCACTTGATGCCGTACTTGAATTTATCTTCCGTGAAACTGACATCAACAGGGTTGAGGCATTTGCAGAGCCGCCAAATATCGCCTCGCAAAAGGTCCTTAAAAAGCTTGGCTTTGTAAAAGAGGGAACTCTGCGCAGATATGAGCGATGCAGGGGAGAGCTGATAGACATTATCATTTACGGTCTTTTGCGCACCGACAGAGAATAACATAAAAAACCGATGCCTGATATAGACATCGGTTTTATCGTTATAGGATATTTATTAAAGCTGCGGACCTGCAGGAACAAGTGCCTTACCGGCCTCGTTGCCCTCATACTTAGCAAAATTCTTGATGAATCTTGAAGCGAGGTCTTTTGCCTTCTCCTCCCACTCGGAAGCGCTTGCGTATGTATCTCTCGGATCAAGGATACCGGAGTCAACGCCGGGAAGCTCGGTAGGAACTTCAAAATCAAAGAACGGGATCTTCTTTGTAGGAGCCTTGAGAACATCGCCGCTGAGGATAGCGTCGATGATTCCACGTGTATCCTTAATGGAGATTCTCTTGCCTGTGCCGTTCCAGCCGGTGTTTACGAGGTAAGCCTTAGCGCCGCTCTTTTCCATTCTCTTAACGAGCTCCTCTGCATACTTTGTAGGATGCAGCTCGAGGAATGCCTGACCGAAGCAAGCGGAGAATGTTGGTGTAGGCTCTGTGATTCCACGCTCTGTACCAGCAAGCTTAGCAGTAAATCCTGAGAGGAAGTAGTATTTTGTCTGCTCAGGTGTAAGGATAGATACAGGAGGCAGTACGCCGAACGCGTCAGCTGAAAGGAAAATAACGTTGTCAGCAGCAGGACCGTGAGAGATCGGCTTAACTATCTTCTCGATGTGGTCGATAGGATAGGAAACACGTGTGTTCTCTGTAACGGACTTGTCATTGAAATCGATCTTTCCGTTTTCGTCAACTGTTACGTTCTCAAGCAGAGCGTTTCTCTTGATAGCATTGTAGATGTCAGGCTCGGAATCCTTGTCAAGGTTGATGACCTTAGCGTAGCAGCCGCCCTCGAAGTTGAATACGCCGCTGTCGTCCCAGCCGTGCTCGTCGTCACCGATAAGCAGTCTCTTAGGATCTGTGGAAAGTGTTGTCTTACCTGTTCCGGAAAGACCAAAGAAGATAGCGGTATGCTCGCCGTTCATATCTGTGTTAGCAGAGCAGTGCATAGCAGCAATGCCCTTCAGAGGCAGGTAGTAGTTCATCATTGAGAACATACCCTTCTTCATCTCTCCGCCGTACCAGGTGTTGATGATGACCTGCTCACGGCTTGTGATGTTGAATACAACAGCTGTCTCAGAGTTAAGACCAAGCTCCTTGTAGTTCTCGACCTTAGCCTTGGAAGCGTTGTAAACTACGAAATCAGGCTCGAAGTTCTCAAGCTCCTCAGCAGTTGGCTTGATGAACATGTTAAGGATAAAGTGTGCCTGCCAAGCAACCTCAACGATGAAACGAACAGCCATTCTTGTGTCCTTGTTTGCGCCGCAGAAAGCGTCTACAACGAAAAGTCTCTTGTTGCAAAGCTCTTCAACAGCTATCTTCTTAACAGCGTCCCATGTCTCCTTAGAAGCAACGTGGTTGTCGTTTTTGTACTCATCGGTAGTCCACCATACTGTATCCTTGGAATTTTCGTCCATAACGATGAACTTATCCTTAGGAGAACGACCGGTGTAAATACCTGTCATAACGTTTACAGCACCAAGCTCAGTCTCCTTGCCTACCTCAAAGCCTTCAAGACCGGCTTTGGTCTCTTCCTTGTAGAGGTCTTCATAAGAAGGGTTGCGCACGATCTCGGTTGAACCGGTAATACCATACTTTGAAAGATCAAGATTTGCCATTTTATTTTCCTCCTGCATTAAAATATGTTTAGTTAATGTGAAGAATGCTGACCTGTATAACCACAGGGCACATTTCACGCACACATATTATTATAATATAAAAATCGCTTCATGTCAATAGAAAAGTTACAAAACCGGTTAATTATAGCTAACTTGAAAAGTGCGCAAATATGGGCGTTATTTGTGTTTTATAAATTTTTATAAAAATAACTTGCATTTCAAAAGTGTATGTGCTATAATAAATAAGTTAAATGTCTTCGTAGCTCAGCAGGATAGAGCGTTCGCCTCCTAAGCGAAAGGTCGTGGGTTCGAATCCCGCCGAGGACGCTAAAGTATAAACGACCTCTTTTGCCGTTTGATGTAAAAGAGGTCTTGTGTTTATTGTTAAGGAGGAGTCTGCCGTGAAACTTACGCTTGAAAGGGCAAAGGAGCTGAACAGAGATAACGTTACACAGGAACATCTTATAATACATTCTCTTAACGTCTGCTATGCTATGGGTGCTATGGCAAAGCACTTTGGTGCAGATGAGGAGCATTGGATGGCTGTGGGCTACCTGCATGATTATGATTATGAAAAGTACCCTGATGAGCATCTGAAGCATACCGAGCAGCCTCTGCTTGAAGCGGGAGTCGATCCTGAGGATGTCAGGGCGATCCTTTCCCACGGCTGGGAGATCTGTACCGATGTCAAGCCTGAAACTGATATGGAAAAGAGCCTTTATACCGTTGATGAATTGACGGGAATAATACAGGCGTGTGCAAGGATGCGCCCCAACGGTATAGCGGATTTGGAATTGAAGAGCTTTATGAAGAAGTTTAAGGACAAAAAGTTTGCCGCCAAGTGTAACAGGGAAGTTATTAAAAAAGGCTGTGAGCTGCTGGGAATGGAAGTGTCCGAGGCAGCACGGATCTGTATTGACGGCATGAGACCACACGCCGCAGAGATAGGCTTACAGGGAACACAGGGATAAAAAATTACGGGAAGTCTTATGGCTTCCCGTTTTTTTATGGCACGTAAACGCATTGTTCATTGTAAAACCAGCTATATGCATTTGGAAAAGTATCCAGTCCCGAGTCTCTCACCGAGCTTTCATAGCCCTGTGGGTGTATCACCATGTTGTCTGGCGTTATGGCGTACGCCATTGCCCCTGCGTAAAGGAAAAGAATTTTCTGTCCCGAATACTTTTCCAGTGCCTTGTTGAAAGAATCAAACCAGGGTGCACCAAAAGCAGGTGTTGCGTAGATCACACCGTTTTCTTTGACAAGTGTTACAATGGCAATCAGCCTGCCTGCGTTGTAAATGTGAAAGTCCATAAAGTTTTGTTTTACAGTCAGCCCCGGAAGATTCTCATCTGTATTTCCGTCATAGCTTATATGGCAGTAGCCTTTTTTGAAAAGCAAAGGACCTTTTGCATATAATACCTTGTTGCTGTCGTAGTTTTGGTCATAAGCGATCTCCGCTATATTCATCCCACTTGCCGCAAGGGAGCTTTCAAGGCTTGCTGCGTTTTTGGAGAAGTAGTCCCTTGCCTCCTTTTCGGTTATCTTTTCACCGATCACCTGAACCCTGTTGTTTTTTGGTATTGCTGCGATCATTACCTGTCCGCCGGAACGTTCATTGGGGTTTAAACTGCTGTCAAGGTCCGAGCCGCCGTAATTATTGCCGGATTTCCCGTCCGGGACGCTTTCTGCTGTGCTCTCTGAGCTTGAAGGGGTAGGCTTGCTGCTTTCGGCTTTTGTGGACTGGGCTGGCGATGATGAACTGCTCGAAGCCTCTTGTGCGTTGCTTTCAATGCTTTCAGCCACCCAGTAATCACCGGCGAATACCGGTGAACCGGAACTGCCTTCGGTGATATGTTCTTCTGCTCCGCTTGCGGCTGTATCGTTTAATGATGTGTCATCGGAGACACTTATGTCATTGCCTTTGAATCTGTGTATAAGTGCAAATGTCCCCACAGCTGCCACTGCGATCACAGGGACCGCTATCGCTGCAGTCCTGCCAAAAGTGCTTATCTTTGCTTTCTTGCCTTGCTCCTGCTGCTGGTATTCGTGTACACGATCAAGCACCGAATCTGCCATTTCTCTATAATCCTTCATTGTCAAAACCCTCCTGTTCAAGCTGCGCCCTGAGAGCCTTTCTCGCCCTTGAAGCCAGCATCTCCGTGCCGTGCACGCTCTTTTTCATTATCCTTGCACAGTCCTTCATGCTCAGCTCCTCGAAATATTGCAGCCATAGTATCTGCTGATATTCGGGTTTTAGTCTCCTCAAAGCCTTGTGTATAGTTATCTTCTGTTCCTCACGGATATACGCCGAGCCCATGTCCGCAAGCTCGTCAGCTTGCTCAGGGGACAGCTTCATCGGCGTTTCTTTTAGCCTTTTTCTTTTCCGCAGATGATCTATCGCAATGTTTCTGCCAATGGTGTAAAGCCAGGTCTTGAATGAGCCTTTTCCCTTGTCCTTAGGCTTTTTCGTGCCCAGCAGAACAAATGTGTCCTGTACAAGATCCTCTGCCTCGTGGATATCACCCACGATCCCCGTCAGATAGAATATCAGTCCGTCCTTGTAGTCTCTGATTATCTCGACCAATCCGCTTTCATCACCGTTCTCACGGAAACGGCGGTAGCTGCTTGCACCGTTGTCCATGGGCGTTCTCCTTTCCCGAAAGACTTTTTGCCCTTCTTGTATATTACACGAAACAAACGTGCATTTCCTCACACTTTATTATAACATTTTTAACGTACATTTCAACCTCTGTGCTGCGTCGAAAAAATGTGTCAAAGCACTTGAAAAGTAAACCCGGATGTGGTATACTTTTCTATATATAGTTTGATGATGAAAAGAGTTTTTTATGAAAAAATGGAAGATAAACAGATCAGATGAAGACCTTGCCGGTCAGTTCGCCGCAAGGTGCGATATAAATAAGCTTGCCCTTGAAGTTCTTACATCAAGGGGATATACCGATTTTGACAGCGTGGTGGAATATTTTACTACCGCCGAGCTTTCCGACCCGTTCCTTATAAAGGATATGGATAAAGCCGTGGAAACTATCGAAAAAATGATAGATGAGTACCGCCTTATTTGCGTTTACGGCGATTATGACTGTGACGGGATAACCTCTACGGCTATTCTTTATAACTATCTTGAAAGCATGAGCGCAAATGTGATGTTCTATATCCCCGAGCGCAGCGAGGGGTACGGACTGAATGCAGATGCTATAAAAAGAATTGCTGCTGAAGGTGCAGAGCTTATCGTCACTGTGGATAACGGCATCTCCGCTGTTGAGGAAGCAAAGCTTATACATGAACTGGGTATGGAGCTTGTTGTTACCGACCACCACCAGCCGTCTGATGTGCTTCCCATGGCGGCAGCAGTAGTGGATCCGCACAGGGAGGATTGTCCCTCGCCATATAAGGATCTGGCAGGCGTCGGAGTGGCGTTCAAGCTTTGTGCAGCCCTTGACGGGGGCAATTACGAGATAGTCATGGAGCAGTATGCGGATATATGTGCTATCGGAACCATCGCCGATGTTGTACCTCTTACCGGAGAGAACAGAACTATTGTCAAGCAGGGACTGGAATATCTTAAAAATACTGAAAACCAGGGGCTTTGCAAGCTGTTTGAACTTAATTCGCTGGACAAAGAGTCCGTAAGTTCCACAGATGTTTCCTTCAGAATGGCACCTGTTATCAATGCGTCCGGACGCTTTGGCTCACCGATCACGGCTGTAAAAGCCCTGCTTAGTGAGGATGATTATGACGCTCACAACTATGTCAGCCGGCTTATCGAGCTTAACTCTATGCGTAAACAGACCGAATCGGAAATAATCTCCGAGATAGTTGATCATATAAATAAATACCCCCAGGTCCTTGACCACGCAGCACTTGTGCTGTGGGGCAGGAACTGGCATCCGGGGGTTATAGGGATAGTGTCCTCAAAGATACTAGACCTTTACGGAAAGCCGAATCTGATAATCTCTATTGACGACGAGGGCAATGCGAGAGGCTCTGCAAGAAGTATTCATGGTTTTGATGTGTTTGACTGTCTGCGCTATTGCTCTGAGCTGTTTGAAAAATTCGGAGGACATGAGTGCGCAGGAGGTTTTTCACTCAAGCAGGAGAATATAGGGGCACTTTGCAGCAAAGTATATGAATATGCCGACAGACTGCCTAAAGCACCTGTCCAGGAGATCTGTGCGGATAAACTGCTTATGCCGGGTGATATAACCGTTGAAAATGTCAAAGGACTCAGAGCACTTGAACCGTTCGGTGCAGAAAATCCGTCGCCGGTATTTGCCATTGTGGGAGCCAGGGTGCTTTCTGTAATACCCCTTTCACAAGGAAAACATACCAAGATCGATTTTGAATACGGAAGCTATAAAGGTCAGGCACTGTTCTTTTCTCTTTCTCCTGAAAGAGCCTGCTTCAAAAGCGGTGACAGAATTGATATGCTCGTCAAGCTGGATATAAATTCGTTCAGAGGTACGGAATCGGTGTCCATAAAAGTGATGGATCACCGCCTGAGCGGCGTTAAGCAGGAAAGATACTTTGCCGCCAAGCAGTGCTATGAAAGACTGATGCGTGGAGAGGACCTGCCCTCGGCTTACGTACAAAAGATGATTCCCGACAGAAATGAACTGGTAAGAGTGTATAAGTACATAAATTCCGCAAGCAGAACAACACTTGACCATATGTTCATGTCTCTTGGAGATGACAGTATGAACTATTGCAAAATGCGTATCTGCGTGGACATTTTTGCAGATAAGCAGCTTGTGGAATATAAGCCCGCAACAATGAGTATTTCAATGCTTGAAGTGAATTCAAAGGTTGACCTTGAGGATTCGCCTACACTTAAAAAACTAAGATCTATGTTATGAAAAGAGGTGAGGATAAATGACTGAAGATAAAATAATTACCATCGATCAGCTGATACAGAAAATACTTGAGGGTGAAAAGCAGTACGATCTGTCAAAGATAGTTGCCGCTTACGAGGTGGCAAACAAATACCACCAGGGACAAAAGCGTGAATCGGGACAGCCATATATCACTCACCCTATCGCTGTTGCATATATACTTCTTGAGCTGGGTATGGATACGGATACCATATGCGCTGCGCTGCTGCATGATGTTGTGGAGGATACCGACTGTACTCTTGAGATACTGCAAAAGAGATTTGGAAACGACGTTGCCATGCTTGTAAACGGCGTAACAAAGCTGAAAAAAGTTGAGACCTTTACAAAGGATGAGCAGAAGGCAGAGAATATCCGTAAGATACTGCTTGCTATGAGTGAAGATATAAGGGTAATAATCATAAAGCTCGCCGACAGGCTCCATAATATGCGTACACTTAATTATTGCCGTGATGAAAAGCGCAGGAATATTGCTCATGAAACAATGAATATCTATGCGCCCATCGCACACAGGCTCGGTATCCGCTCGATAAAGGACGAGCTTGAAGATCTGTCGTTTATGTATCTTGATCCGTATGCTTATAATGAGATCGAAAAGCAGATGAATATGCGTAAAGGCAGCAGGGATCAGCTGGTCGAGGAATTGATGGCAAGGATCAAAGAGCGTCTTGCAAAGGATATTACACCTGTGCCCGTTATCGAGGGACGTGTAAAATCCAATTACGGCATATATAAGAAAGTCTACCGTGACGGCAAGGAGATAGACCAGATATACGATCGATATGCCCTTCGTATAATCGTCAACACCGTTACAGAGTGCTACAACGTGCTCGGTATTATCCACGATATGTTCAGACCAATACCAAACAGATTCAAGGACTATATATCCACCCCCAAGGCGAATATGTATCAGTCGCTTCATACAACGGTCATCGGCAGGGAAGGCGTCCCCTTTGAGGTCCAGATAAGGACATGGGATATGCATAAGACCGCCGAGTACGGAATCGCAGCACACTGGAAGTATAAAGAGGGCGTGAACGGAGGCAATACAAAAGACGACCGCCGCCTTGCATGGATAAGACAGATAATCGAATCCCAGCAGGAGTCTGATGACGTGGAGGAGATCGTTCGTGCCATCAAAAATGATCTTGCTCCCGAGGACGTATTTGCGTTCACTCCAAAGGGCGATATGATAACACTGCCTGTGGGTGCGACCGTTATCGACTTTGCATACGCTATCCATACCGAAGTGGGACATAAAATGTGCGGTGCCAAGGTGGATAAGAAAATGGTCTCCTATGACTATGAGATCAAAACCGGTGAGATAATAGAGATACTTACCTCAAACGTTCCCGGTCACGGTCCCAGCAGGTCATGGCTGAACATATGCAAGACTAACGAAGCTAAATCGAAGATACGCCTGTGGTTCAAGCGTGAACGCCGTGAAGAGAATATCTTTGAAGGCAGAAACGCTCTTGAAAGAGAATTCCGCCGCAATATGATCCGTGTTCCCGAGGACGACCTTGAGGAGTTCCTGAAGGCAGATATGAGAAGGCATAACTGCGATACGCTTGATGACTTCTTTGCCGCAATAGGCTATGGCGGAGTGCAGCTTTCAAAAGCTATTTCACGTCTGAAAACGGAGTATAATAAAAAATACGGTGAAAAACACGTTGACAGCACAGCTGAAAAAGAAGCAAAAAAATCTTCCGGTAATACCTCCGGTATTATTGTCGACGGCGTACAGGACTGTGCCGTAAGGTTTGCTCAGTGCTGTAACCCGCTTCCCGGCGATGATATTGTAGGCTTTATTACCAAAGGTCATGGTGTATCCATTCACAGGAAGGACTGTGTAAACTACCTCAGCCAGAAGGATGATCCGGAACTGAAAGACAGATGGGTAAGCGCTAAGTACGAGGGAAGCAATAAAAAGTCAGGATACTTCAAGACCACTCTTGATATTATTGCTGTGGACAGGATCGGTCTGCTTGCCGATGTTTCATCTGCCCTTGCAATGATAAACATTTATATTTATGAGTCCACTGCAAGAGAACTGAAAAACGGCAACGCCATACTTTCCATAACCGTAAGTATAGCAGGCATGGAACAGCTCAATAACGTAATAACCAAGCTTAAAAAGATAAAGAACGTGATCTCGGTTGAAAGAAGTGGACGGTAACAGGGAGGAAATATGAGGATATATTGTCTTAAACCTTTGAGCATATGCGATACAAACAGCTACCTTGTTGCAAGCGAAAAGGGAAATGCCGTGCTGATAGATGCGCCTGCAGATGCAGGGTATATTCTTGAGCAGGTGGAGTTTTATGGGCTTACCCTGAAAAAGATCTTTCTTACCCACGGGCATTTTGACCATGTGGGCGCAGTTGCTGACCTTGTTGATGCCACAGGCTGTGAGGTGTATATCAGCGCACTTGATAAGGACAAGCTTTACGACGAAGAGGGTATGCTTGTGCATCATTTTATGGTCAGGGGATACAAAAAATATACAGGGGACGTTATCACATTTACGGAAAACGATATCCTTACTCTTGATGAGCTGGAGTTTGATGTGCTTGAAACTCCGGGACATACCAGGGG
The DNA here is from genome assembly GCF_000621805.1 of Ruminococcus sp. FC2018. Classification (GTDB taxonomy): domain Bacteria; phylum Bacillota; class Clostridia; order Oscillospirales; family Ruminococcaceae; genus Hominimerdicola. The sequence goes on from NZ_JHXH01000001.1 coordinate 156,696, forward strand.
TTCGGTGTGCTTTATCTGCGAGGACTCTATGTTTTCCGGTGACACACTGTTTGCCCGTTCATGCGGTCGAACAGACCTTCCGGACGGAGATGCTGATGCAATGAAGCGTTCTATGAAAAAGATATATGACCTTGGCGGAAATCTGAAAGTCTACCCCGGGCATATGCAGCTCACAACTCTTGATGCCGAGCGCAAATACAATTATTATCTTCAGAACTTATGATGCTACATACGGACGGAAACAACAATGACTCTATGCTTTAGCGGAAACGATTATAAATACGAGCTTGAGGGCGTAATGAAGCTTTTTATCCCGGCAACGCTGTTTAACATTGTCTATGAGGACAGATTGTCCACCGATGACGATTTTGCGTATGCAAGGGTAAAGCGCTTTGGTAATTATGCCCTTTTGTATGTTATATGCAGATATAACGGCAAAATGGCACATAAGGCAATGAAAGCATCTCTTGATGATGACCATGAGCTTTGCCTTTCCAGACTTCTTTTCAAAGCAATGTCATCCCTTATGGGCATCGTTCCCAAGTGGGGAATAATTACCGGAATCAGACCTGTAAAGCAGGTCAATAAGTACCTCAGCGCAGGAATGGATAAAGACAGCATATACAAGGCAATGCAGACAGATTATCTCTGTTCTGAGGAAAAATGCCATATTGCCCTTAAAACTGCTCTGGTGCAAAAGCCTGTACTGGACAGACTGGGAAACAGGAGCTTCAGCCTCTATGTTTCCATTCCTTTTTGTCCCACAAGGTGTTCTTATTGCTCTTTTGTATCTCAATCTGTGGAGCAGTGCATGGGACTTATCCCTGCATATATCGAAAACCTTTGCAAGGAGATAGAATATACAGCTGAAATAGTGCGAAGACAGGGACTTGTGCTGGACACGATCTATTTCGGCGGTGGCACTCCTACGACCCTTGAAGCACCTGTGCTTGAAAGGCTTATGAAGGTCATCGCAGATAGTTTTGATCTTTCACATCTGCGTGAGTACACCATTGAGGGTGGAAGACCGGATACTATTACCCTTGAAAAACTTATGGCAATAAAGAGATGCGGCTGCACAAGAGTGTCCATAAACCCCCAGACCCTGTCGGATCAGGTCCTTGAAAAAATAGGCAGAAAGCATACGACCAAGCAGTTCTACAAAGCCTTTGACCTTGCACGGCAGGCAGGCTTTGACTGCATAAATACGGATATTATCGCAGGGCTGCCCTCGGATACACCTGACAGCTTTGCCTTTACAGTTGATAAGCTGATCGAAATGGGGGCGGACAATATTACCGTCCATACCCTTTCAATAAAGCGTGCCGCAAGGCTTAACCACCAGCGTGAAGAGGGACTGCTTGAAAATCCTGCGGACCTTATGGTGAACTATGCCACAAAGCGGCTTCTGGAAAGCGGATATGAGCCTTATTATCTTTACCGACAGAAGAATATGCTTGAAAATCTGGAGAATATCGGCTGGACAAAACCCGGAAAGGAAAGTCTGTACAATATTTATATAATGGAGGAAGTGCAGACTATAATTGCCGTTGGGGCTGGGGGCTCGACAAAGCTTGTTGATGCTTATGGCAAACGTCTTGAGCGTGTGTTCAACTATAAATTCCCCCTGGAGTACAACAAGCATTTTCAGCTGATGCTTGATAAGAAAAAAGAAATAGAGGACTTTTATGCTGAAAAAGAATGATGAAGTGACACTTGAAATAACGGGTATGACCAATGAGGGTAACGGGGTAGGTCATTACGAGGGCATAGCTGTTTTTGTTGCCGCAAGTGCTGTGGGCGATGTGATCCGCTGCCGTATTGTCAAGGTCAATAAAAGCTATTGCTACGGGATCATCAATGATATCATCACTCCGTCGCCCTATAGAATACAGGATAGCTGCTCCGTGTCAAAAACCTGCGGAGGCTGTTGCTTCAGGCACTTTTCATACCGGCAGGAGTGTCGTGTCAAGGAACAGTTTATCCGTGATTCTTTTGAGCGTATCGGCAAGCTGGCTCCCCGGTATGATAGCTTTGTTGGATGCGAAAGAACATCACATTACCGTAATAAAGCACAGTACCCGGTCGGCCTGCGTGACGGCAAGGCGGTTTGCGGTTTTTATGCCAAACGCTCCCATAGGATATGTCCTTGGTACGACTGTGAATTGCAGCCTGAGATATTTGAAAAAATCGTTGGATATGTTATGGACTATGTTGAGCGAAACAGCATACCGCCATATGACGAAAGCACAGGAAAAGGTCTGCTGCGGCATATCTACCTGAGACGTGGAGAGCATTCCGGTGAGATAATGCTTTGCCTTGTGCTTACAAGCCTCAGAAATTCAGACTGCTTTGATGATATGATCTTGGGTATAACAAAGCGGTTTAATGATATCAAAAGCGTTGTTTTTAATGAAAACCCGGCAAATACTAATGTAATAATGGGTAAAAAGACAGTTACTGTTTCTGGCTCTGATACAATAAAGGACATCATGTGCTCAAATACAGTAGTTATTTCACCTCAGTCATTTTACCAGGTCAATACTTTGCAGGCTGAAAAACTTTATGACATCGCAAAGGAGTATGCTGCACCTGATAAGGATACCGTCCTTCTTGACCTTTATTGCGGAGCGGGAACTATAGGGCTTTCCATGTTCAAAGAGGTAAAAAAGCTTATCGGGGTGGAAATAATACCACAGGCTATTGAAAATGCAAAGCTGAACGCCCGCCTGAACGGTGCGGATAATGCCGAGTTTATCTGCGGTGATGCAGGTAAGATAGCAAAAATACTGTTTGATCGAGGGGAAAGACCAAACGTTATAATAGCAGACCCGGCGAGAAAGGGCTGTGACAGACAAAGCCTTGAATATATGGCTAAAATGCAGCCTGACAGGATAGTTATGATATCCTGCAATCATGCTACCGCTGCAAGAGACTGTGCGATCCTGGGTGAGCTTGGGTACAAGACAGAGAAAGTAAGGGGCGTAGACCTTTTCCCAAGAACCTCCCATGTGGAGGTAGTCGCATTGATAACTTGGGTTGGGTAAAAATTACAGGATACATGTAAATAATTGAGGTAATAATATGATAGCTTCCGAGATAAGACAGCATCTTTTTGAGCTTGCCGACAATAAATACCGTGACTTTCAGTCATCCCTTACACCTACAGTCAGTTCAAGGGATTTTATCGGCGTGCGTACACCTGCGCTCAGAGCTTATGCAAAAGAACTTGTAAAGCGTGATGATATCGGAGAATTTCTCGCCGATCTTCCGCATAAGTCTTTTGATGAAAACCAGCTCCACGCATTTATAATTTCACTCTATAAGGATTTTGACAGCTGTATTGCAAAGGTAGAGGCCTTTCTTCCTTATGTTGACAACTGGGCGACCTGTGACCAGATGAGTCCCAAGGTGTTTGCAAAGCATAAAAAAGAGCTTTTGAAGCATATAAAGCTTTGGCTTGACAGTGATAAAACATATACCGTTCGCTTTGGTATAAAAATGCTTATGGAGCATTTCCTTGATGTGGATTTTGACCTGAAATATCCAAAGGCAGTTGCTGAGATACGCTCAGACGAGTATTACATAAAAATGATGCAGGCGTGGTATTTTGCAACCGCCCTCGCAAAGCAGTATGGATCGGTGATCGGGTTTATCAGGGATAAAAAGCTTGATGATTGGACACATAACAAAGCGATACAGAAATCTGTTGAGAGCTACCGCATAAACGATGAGCAAAAGCAGTACCTCAGAACATTAAAAATAAAAGGTAAGGTGAAAGATCGTTGAAGATAATACACTGTGCCGATATCCACTTAGGTTCAAAATTAGCTTCTAAGTTTCCGAAGAATATAAGTGCTGAGCGCAAAAGAGAAGTTCTTGATACATTTTCCAGAATGGTCGACTACGCCAAAAAGAACGACGTAAAAGTCATTATGCTCAGCGGAGATGTCTTTGATAAGGACAAGCCTGCAAAAAAGGATAAGACCTTTTTTTACAGTGCAATAAAGAATAATCCCGATATTGACTTTTTGTACCTCAACGGTAATCACGACAAAGAAGGTTCTTATACCGACAATAATATACCAAACCTTAAAACTTTCGGCAAGGATGATTTTACCTCCTATGCCTATGGTGATATTGTAATCACGGGAATAGAAATGAATGAAGATAACGCCCGGGCTTATTATTCAAAGCTTATGCTTGATGGTACAAAGACCAATATCCTTATGCTTCACGGCGACGTTTCCGACTCTGTGGGCATGGATAAGGTGAAAATAAGTGAACTGCGTGACAAGGGGATAGATTACCTTGCCCTTGGTCATATCCATTCCTATAAAACAGGTAAGATAGATGATAGGGGCGTGTGGGCATTTTCCGGCTGCCTTGAGGGCAGAGGCTTTGATGAATGCGGTAAAAAAGGATTTGTGCTTGTAGATGCTGCGGATAAATTGTCCTTCAGCTTTGTACCCTTTGCAAAACGCACAATTCAGGAAATAAACGTTGATATTTCCTCCGCCGCAGACCTTTACGAGACACAGCAGCTTGTCCGTAACGAAGTTGATACTATCAGCAGGGACGATATTCTCAACATAATCCTTAAAGGCGATGTTCCCATTGATGCCATAATTGATGAAAAGGATATTGAAAATTCTCTTTCGGACTTTTATTTTGCCCACGTGAAAAATAAAACAAGCGTAAAGATAAATGCCTCCGACTATGTCAATGACCGTTCTCTTATCGGAGAGTTCATAAGGTCGGTTTTGGCTAATGGGGATTATAATGACAGTGAAAAGAAAGACATTATTACCGTGGGTCTAAGACTTCTCAGCGGCAAGGGGGTGGACAGATGAAACTATTGTCTGCACATATTGTCAATTACGGTAAGCTGTCAAATGTGTCAATCAGCTTTAAAGACGGAATGAATACCTTCTGTGAGGATAACGGTTACGGTAAGTCCACTCTGGTGTCTTTTATCAAAGCGATGTTTTATGGGCTTGCAGGGTATAAATCCACTTCCGGCTTTGTTGAAAGAAAGCACTTTTACCCATTCGGCGGCGGTACCTTCGGCGGTAACATAGAGTTTGAATTTGACGGTAAGAATTATAGGATCGAGCGTACTTTTGGCGAAAAAAGCACCACAAACGATAAACTTACTGTTTACTGCGGATCAAACCCAACTGATGATCTCGGCGAGGTCCCCGGTGTCAGAGTGTTCGGGATAAACTGTGAAAGCTTTGAAAGGCTTTTATGCATAAACGCCGATAAGATCTCCATATCTTCAAGCAGTGACATGAATAAAAAACTTAATAATTACATACAGGATGTCAATGAGGATTTTGACATCGACAATGTCCTTGAAGAGATCAAAAAAACCACCAAAGACCAAAAAGGTGAGATCAAAACACTTGAATCAACCATTAAGAAACTGAATAGCGATATAAGCAATCTTGAACACGAAAAAGCAGCCCTTGATGATAAATATGTTGTTTTGAATAATGCTAAAACAGAGCTTGATAAAGCAAGTGCTGATTATCTCAAAGCCTCCTCTGCTGCAGCCTTAGTGGCAAAGTGGCAGGACCTTGACAGCAGATCAGCCCAGTGTGAAGAGCTTGAAAAGAGTATAAAAGATATCCAAAGCTCGTATAAAAAAGGCGTTCCGGAATTGGAATCCGCATTGAAAATAAAGAATGCCTGGGAAGAAAAAAAGAGCAAGGAAAATCTGCTGAAAAACAGCGATGTTTCCCCTGATGAACTCTCGCAATACCATGCTTTGAAAGCAAAATACAAAAACGGATTTCCCTCCCGGGAGGAACTTGACAGTATCCGCAGCATGATAGACCGGCTGCAAGGCACAAAGCAAAAATATGCGCAGCTTGAAAATGCTGCCCCCGATCCTGATGAGGCAAGACTTGAGGAGCATTTTAATTCACACCCTGTGGACGATGAGTATATACATTCCCTTGAAGCGCAAAAACAGCAGCTTGATGCCCTCGACCAACAACTCAAAGGTATAAACAAGACGGTTATCATAAGGAGTTCAGAACCTGTCAGACCCCAGGTCAATAATAAGCTCCCTGCGGCGCTCCTTGTATTGGCACTGGTTCTGATACTTTCCGGAGTGGGAGTGCTTTTCGTAAGCCTGCCTGTGGGTATAATTCTTGTTGTTATCGGCATCCTTCTTATGATAGGAGATATGTTCATATATCTCAACAGCAAAAATAAGCATTATTATGCACGTGAGGACGAGCCCGAGGAAAGGGATAATCCCGAGTTCATTGAAAAAAGTGCCCTGGCGAAGGAGCTGCGAAGCGAAATGCTTAATGAGCTTGCTTTTTACCGCTATAAGGATAAGGACCCTGTGGAGCTGCTTTATGATCTGAAAGCCGATGCAAATCGGTATAAAGCGATTCTTGAAAAGAAAAACAGAGATAGATCGCAGCTTGAGCGCATAAAGCAGGAGGCAAAAGAAACTGTTGAAAAGCTTGACGCTGCGTTTGCAAAATACAGCATAAGTACCGACGATCATGCCGGGGAGCTTGATAAGCTGAAAAATGATATTACAAGCTTCAATATGCTTGAAAAGCGTATAACTCAGAGCAAGAACGAAAGCAGTAAGCTTGCCGAGTCGGTCCGGGAAAAGGACGAGCAGATAGTTAAATTCTACGACGAGAATAGTATACCCGACCAGCTTGGGATCGAGGATGTTATTAAGGATATCCGTGAAGTGCAGCGGCTTAGCGCAGAGTATAAGAAAAAGACCGAAGAGATCAATAAATTCAAAGCCGATAATAAGCTTTCCCAGCGTCCCGAAATGATTGAGTACGATCTTGAGGTACTTAAAGCCGAAGAGAACCGCAGAGTCAGAGAGTACCAGAAGATAGACGAGGAAGTTGATAAGCTTGAAAGCAGTGTTTCTGTCCTTGATGATAAGAAAAACAGCCTTGAAGAGTCAGTCGAAAGGCTTTCTGAGGTGAAAGCAAAAATCAAATTGCTCAATAGCGTAAAAGCTGAGATAGTTAATGCCGACCAAAAGCTGAAAGATCGCTATATCGCCCCTGTAAAGGATAAGTTCAGCGACTATGCAAAGCTTATCAGTACCGCCGTAGGCGATAATATCACAATGGATAAGGACTTCCGTATCTATTATGACAGGCAGGGAGCGCTGCGCAGCTATGAGCATCTTTCAGACGGCAATTTGACTGTGTGCGCTCTTTGTTTCCGACTTGCTATCATGGACAATATGTTTGATAATGAACTGCCGTTTATTATAATGGACGATCCATTTGTCCACCTTGACGAAAAGAATTTTGCTGCAACGGCAAAGCTCTTAAAAACTCTTTCTGCAAATAAACAGATCATATATTTCTGCTGTCATGAAAGCAGGAATATTAAATAAAGGAGGGACGGTTGATGATCAATGATGATTCGGGCAGAGAATTCGGAGCAATGGACTTAGCCGCAATGCTCAACGGCAGTTTGAAAGATTCGCAAGCCTGCGGACAGAAACATGAATTTCATTACAGCCAGGCTCCTAAGACGATAGAGTCTGATGAGCTTTTGTCTTTTTCCTTTTTAAATCGTGTAATAACCGCATCGTGCAAACTTGAAGATGACGGGCTCCACGTTTTTGCATCGGGCGGAAACAGCGATAGAAGAGATGGAACAAGATTTCAGCTGAAATATTGCTCCTGCACCAATTTTTTACTTGAAAAGCTTAACAGAATAATTAAACAGTATGACCTTGCAAGAAATAACGGATACAGCTGCCACGTTGACGGCTTGCCCGAGGGCTGCGGAGACAGCATTTTGGCGGAATATAAAAGCGGAGAAAAATTGCATATGTATTCAAATCAGACTCCGACTGTAAGCTTTGATGCTTCCGATGCGATATACGAAGCATTCCACGAAGATGCTTTGAAAAACGGTTTTGATTTCAATACATCCGGTTCAAATGTGCAGCTATATGATGATGCCAATGTGCAGTATTTGCAGGGCAAGTGGAAAGGCAAGCATTTCGGCAGCGAGATAATTGCCGTTTTCACAGGCTGCACCGTAAAGATCTTTGTGGACGGAAAAATGACCGATAATACCGAATATACTATATTTGAAGGCAAAGTTAGGACCAATAAGCTTAAACAAGGCAAAACTAAAGCCGAGTCAGACTATGATTATGAGGAGTTTGAGGGATGTTCGTGTTTTGCTAAGAAGAATAGCTTTACGTTGACAGCTTACTTTATGAAACAATCATACTCCACTTGTGACCTGCTCAAACAGCAATAGCAGAAAATTACAATTCGTAACCAATGTGATAAAATGATAAAATATTATCCCATCTATTGAAATTTATGCAATAATGTGATACAATTATATGCACAGGCGGAAAGCTTGTTTAAATGAATAGGGGGGTAAAAAGAATGACAGCAACTGCTATGATTTTGTTCTGGGCTGTAGCGTTCGTGTTTTTTCTGATCTGTGAAGTGGCTACCTGCTCGGCATTGGTTTCAGTCTGGTTTGCGCTCGGCGCACTGATCGCAATGTTCTTTGCTATAGCAAAGGTAAGCTTTCTTGTCCAGTGCATTGTTTTTGTTGCGTCATCGGCGATACTTGTTGCTTTGACCAGACCACTTGTGAAAAAGCTTCAGGGTAAAAAGGTCGCAACAAACTATGAGCTTGATGAAGGTATGACAGCGGCGGTCATCGAGGATATCGATAATTCCGCAAACAAAGGCAGAGTCCGTCTCAGCGGCACCGATTGGGCTGCAAGGAGCGAGAATGGTCAGCCAATCCCCGCAGGTCATGCGGTCATAGTTGTCAAAGTTGACGGTTCAAAGCTGATCGTCAGAGAATAAAATTTATTTTGGGAGGATATTCTAATGGAAGGAATTTATATTCTTTTAGGGGTGCTTGCAGTTATACTTCTGCTTATCGTTTGCAATATAAGAGTAGTACCGCAGGCTTATGTTTATGTAGTTGAGCGTTTCGGCGCATTCCACGCTGCCTGGGGAACAGGTCTTCACTGGAAATTCCCGCTTATCGAAAAGGTTGCAAAGCGTGTTTCCATCAAGGAACAGGTGGTTGATTTCCAGCCACAGTCGGTTATCACAAAAGATAACGTAACAATGCAGATAGACACGGTGGTATTTTTCCAGATAACAAATGCAATGCAGTTTACATACGGCGTTGAAAGACCTATATCCGCTATCGAGAACCTTACCGCTACAACACTGCGTAATATCGTCGGAGACCTTGACCTTGAAGCAACGCTTACATCAAGAGACATTATCAATACCAGAATAACTGCTATCCTTGACGAAGCAACCGACAGATGGGGTATCAAAGTACAGAGAGTTGAGCTTAAGAACATTCTCCCTCCAAGAGAAATCCAGGATGCCATGGAGCGTCAGATGAAGGCTGACCGTGAAAGACGTGAAAAGGTCATCCAGGCTGAGGCTGAGAAAAAGTCCCAGATCCTTGTTGCAGAGGGTGAAAAGGAGTCCAAGATCCTGCGTGCACAGGCTGATAAAGAAGCAAAGATCCTTTCCGCAGAGGCTGATAAGCAGTCACTTATCTTGCAGGCTGACGCTATCAGAGAGCAGAAGATCCGTGAGGCAGAGGGTGAAGCGCAAGCTATCAATATGGTACAGCAGGCAGTTGCCGACAGTATCATAAAGCTCAATGAAGCTAATCCAAACGAGCAGGTTATCCAGCTCAAGAGCCTTGAAGCATTCGGCAAAGCAGCCGACGGCAGAGCAACCAAGATCATTATCCCAAGCGAGATCCAGGGCCTTGCCGGTCTGGCAACAGGCATCAAGGAAGTTGTGGGCAGCAATAACGCTCCCCAGATCAAGCAGTAATTAAAAATATCAGCACCGCCTTGTGCGGTGCTTTTTTTGCATAAAAATAACCGATGCCCCTTGTTGAAGCACCGGTTTTGTTATTATGTTTCAGATACCGCATTCCTCGTAATCTTTCCACTTCTCATAGTGAGCCTTCTCCTCACAATATCTGTAAACAAGAAGCGCCGTGGAAGCGATAACCAGTATAAGAGCACCCATAAGTGCCCAGAATGACTTTCTCTGTGAATACTTCTGCATCTTTGCTCATCCTTTCTGTTTGACTATGTGCATATTATACTACCAATCAGGTGCAATGTCAATCGTAATGTTCTATTTTTGTAATGCCTGCACAGTTTTTTTACTCCCGATTTGTGACGAATAAATATTTATCCTGGTAAAAATCCAGAAATTCCTCAAGGCATATACCACTTTTCTTGATAATGCTTGCACTTTCGCTGCCTACATACCTGTAATGCCATGGCTCAAATGCTATACCTGTAATATGTTCCTTTAAACGTGGATATCGCAGGATAAACCCGTATCGGTGAGCGTTGCGTTCAAGCCATACAGACTGACTGCTGCAAGCGAATCCATAGCCTACATCCTTCTCGCCTTTTTGAGCAAAGTCTACCGCAAGCCCCGTCTCATGCTCGCTGCAGTGGGGAAGTGCAAGGGTCTCACCTGTCTTTTTTACAGCCTGGCGGTAATCAAGTCCGTTTGCCATTTCCTTTGATATTTCCCGCTCCCAGAGCAGCTGCTGATAGTCTGCCGAGCGAAATCCCGATATGACCTGTATATCTATACCGCCTGCTTGTGCGTCTTGAAGCATTTTTTCCAGGGACAGTGCAGTTTGTTTTTCCAGGTATACTCCTCTTACCTTTGCAAGCTTTATCCTCTTTTCAAATCCTTCTTCCAGCGGCTCAAACCTGTTGACGATCATAAGATAATCCATATACTCACCCTATAAAAATATATGCTGAAAACTTAGCCCATGACACATAAAATTATATTTCAGCGCATATATATTGTTATAGGAGATGAATCGTGATGAGAATTAAACGGACATGCTTTTCTGCAGCCTGCGTGGTGGCTTTATGCTTTATAACACCATTGGGTATGGATTTTTATAATTCCCACAGACAGGGGATAAATAAGCTTGCGGCACTTTCCGCTGTTCTGGCAACTGGAGAATACAGCAAAAGCCCAACAATAACCGGTGATAAAGAAGATAAAGACAGCGGCGAAGACAAAATACTTCCGCCCGAAACCGAGCAGCTTGCCATTGACAGCACAAATATCCTAAGAATAATGGAGCAGAACAAATCACCCGAACAACCAAAATCCCACCGTGTTCTTACCGAGCAGCCCTCAGCCGAAAGTCTGGCAATGGTGAAATATCCCGAAAGTCTGGAACGTCATGACGGTGTGATACAAAACTATACATACCCCGCTTATAAGGGAACACAGTATATAGATCTGCCCGGGGGAGGGCAAGTAAGAAACTGTACCGAGCGCTCAAACGACGTGCTTAAACAGCAGCTTTCCAAAGATCTGCCCTTTAAGATAGATGCCTCCTCCGACCAACCCCAGGTGCTTATCTATCATACCCACACGACCGAGAGTTATGAGCCTTATGCACGGGATTTTTATGATAATACCTTCTCAAGTAAAACCACCGAAATGGACAAAAATGTTGTAAGCGTGGGAGACAGGATATGCCAGCAGCTTGACGAAGCAGGGATAACCTATGTGCATGATACGCTTGTTCATGACCATCCGGATTATAACGGTGCCTACGATTCAAGCCGTAAAACAGTCAAGGAGATATTGAAAAAATATCCCTCGATAAAGGTCTGTCTTGATATACACCGTGACGGGATACAGCGTGCCGACGGCACAAGAATAGCACCTGTCACCGAAATAAACGGAAAACAGGCAGCACAGATAATGATTATCTCAGGCTGCGACGACGGTACAATGGGAATGCCGAATTGTCTTGAAAACTTTATCTTTGCCTCAAAACTCCAATCTCAGATAGAAAGCGACTATAAGACTCTGACCCGCCCTGTGCTTTTTGATTACCGTCATTATAATCAGGATCTCACCACAGGCTCCCTGCTTATCGAAATGGGCAGCCATGGCAACTCCATTGAGCAGGCTCAGTATTCAGGAGAACTTGTTGGCAAATCTCTCGTAAAGCTTCTTAAAGGATAGAAAAAAGGTGCAGCATCATATTGTCTGCACCTTTATTTCTTTTTGGATCTGTTCTTTTCGTTTGTGTTTGTGACCTTTATCCGACTGCGTTTTTTGCGGCTTTTTTCTTCTTTGTCCTCTTTTTTATCCTTTTTACGGGATATCCTGCTGTGGATCCAGATGACCACAATTATCAATGCTACCACCAGAACTATCAGAGCTATGTAAAGTGCAGGCATAAGCTTTTCCTTTAATGAGTCCTTTTGTTCCGCCTTTGGAACTGCCTCGTTCTTTGAACCGGTATCTGTTTTATTGTCCTGAGAAACAGCCCCCGTCTGTGCCACAGCCTGAGTTTGCTCTGTATTCTTTTCAAGCCTTAGTATGTTTATCCTGTACACAGTTTCTACGTTGTTAATGTCCGTAACTGTGATCGTCCTGACATTATTGCCAACAACACATTCCGGATTGCCCGTGTACCATATCCTGTCGGTCTGACTTGCTGTTTTACCCTCGACCTCTACCTTGTCTACTTCATATGGAACAGTTACACTGTATTCGTGGATACTGTACATAAAAGGAGGGATAAGCGTTCCCTTGTCTATTTTCAGATCAACCAGCACTCCCTGAGAGGGGACGTTGCTTTGAGTTGTCGTATCATGCTGATTTTGGGTGACTTGGTTTTGTTGTGATATCTCAAAGCTTGCATATGTGCTTCCCAGGTCGCTTTCAACGCCCTGAGTATTTGTAGCGTAACAGTTTACTACGTTTATTACTGCTGTGCCGGAGGACGAAGCAGTGAAATCCAGTGAAAGCTCTGCCGCAGTGTTTTCACCTGCCGTGTGGTTGATGTTGATTATTCCGTTGCTTCCGCTTGCACTGTCACCGCTTTGGAAATCAAGCAGGGAAGCGTCGTATGAAATAACAGCTGAGACCTTTCCCAATGCTTCCTGAGAGGAGATCCTGACTTTTACGGTAAGTTCATCGCCGGTTTTTACGTCTTTTTCAGGTGCAAAGAGCGACAGCTCGAAACCGCCCTCAGCCCATAGATGCGCCGGGAAAAGTATTGATAATATAATGCAAAGCGGTATGCAAACAGCTTTTTTCAACTTTCCCAGCTCCTTTTTGTGATTTATTACTATATTATATACTATTTTCGCCAAAAGGTCAAATAAACAGTCAAAATATCACCTTGTGAGTCATAAATAATAAAATATTTACATTTTACAAACAGTTTTTACTATCTTTTCTCCGAATAATGTTTTATACTGATATTTGTAGAAGGGTGGCTCCAGTAGGGGCTGCTTTTTTTTGCTCAAGTATTGATTTTTTTGCTCCGAAAGGGGCAGCTTTTGCTTATAAACGCCTATATAAGCATAAAAATAACCGGCACCTGCTCACGGCAAGTGTCGGTTTTGATTTTTGTAGCTATTTGCGGCAGCTTATTTTATTATGTCCTCAATTTCATCATCTTTGTTCCTTTTTATGCATTTCATATATCTGCGCTGAGATCTGTTTTTACCGTAAAGTTCTATTGATCCTTCCTGTGTACCCACAGCACCGAGAAAGTCGGAATGACCTAAGATCCTGATGAGAGAATCATTTTCGCAACCCTGTGCAAAGGTGAATATAACAGGCTCAAATCCACAGTTTTCGATGAAAAGCTGCTGCATATCGTATATGTCCCTTATCATTCTGCTGCGATAGCTGTCAAAGTCCTCTCCCTCCCTTTGAATGGCTGATTTGTCCTGCAAAAGGGAAAACCCGCCGTTTGCAAATTCAAAGCAATCCTTTTGGTTAAGATCGGTAATTTCGCTCCAGCGCAGATATTTTTCACCTGTATCCGCACTGTTTGACGAGTATTCTGTTTGTTTGCCATATACGCATACCGTTGCCTTGAAGCAGTATTGCTCGATTATTTCTCCTACCTTACCGCTGCACCCGGCACTGTACCCGTCGATAAGCAGAGCAACTGATTTTTTGGGCAGCTCTCCGCCGTCCTTCAAAGCTTTTGCTATATCAGATACAAAAACAGGGGTGTAACCCATGTTTGTGAGATATCGCACATCCTGCTCAAAGCTTTCCACAGATACTGTGCCATCTCCCTGGTCAATACTGTTGTAGCGCAGTATTACCACGCTTTGAGCACTTGTTGTGCCTTGTGCGCTCACGTCTGACCGCAGCAACACCATAGTGCAGATATATACAGCTATTACGGCAAATATCTTTAGTAAATTGCTGATTTTTAAGTGTTTGTGAATGTTCATATCAATTCTCCGTTTCATTTGTTAAAACTTATGATGAACAAACAAATTTAATTACAAAAAATATTCTCCATTCTCTTGCATTTTTTGTGCAAATGTGATACAATAAATAAAATAATGGCTGAATAATTTGTTAATTTCAAAAATATAGGGGTGATGGTCAGTGTTTGGACTTTCTAACACTTTAAAAATCGTTATTATCATAGCGGTTCTGCTGTTTGCAGCCTTGGCTTTTTATTTCTCATTCAGAGGCAGCAAATTCCTTAAATCTCTGAAATCAAAGCTCACCGTTGCGGTGGTCGTGGTGGCTGTTGTATTGATAACAGGACTGAGCCTTATTTCGGTAAGCTTTGTTAAGAAATCGTCTATTGAGACTCTTGCCAATACCATAAAGCCGATAGCTGAAAGTACGGCAGGTAATTTCGACCAGACTGTAAACAGGCTTGGCGAAAGTCTTTCTGAATCCATACATAAAAGCTCTGACGGCAAAACTGTTGAAGAGGTCGTTTCTTCGCTTAAAACCAACTTCCCGACCATAGTCAAAGAGCGATTCAACGTTGCTGTATCCGATTATTGCAGCTATTACGTCTTTGACTCCACCGGAAAAATACTCAGCCATTCCGGAGACGTTTCACTTGATATAAACAGCATCGTTACCTCAAGTGATGTTTCCGAGGCAATAACTGTGGGAAGACCGGTCATAACAAAATGCGTCAATTCCGAAAATCTGTCATCGTTTGCTTTGCTGTCTGCATTCAACGATCCCAAGGATCCTTCAAAAAAAGTGGTAATGGGTGTTGCGCTCAACGGCTATGCTCTTTCGTCTATTCTGGAAAAGAACTCATTGAGCAAAATGGGCGAGTTGTATATCGTTGACTCCGACGGTAAGATCATAATTCATCCTACTTCGTCTTCCTCTATGTTCAAGTATGAAAATCCTATTGAAAAAGCAAAGGATAATAAGGATTACAAGGATGTTGCCTCAGCATTTGAAAATGTCAATGAGTCCGATGACGGCTATGTGACTTTCAAATATGACGGCAAGGAATATGTTGGAGGCTATTTTAAAGTATCTACCTTTAACGCCAAGATCCTTATGCTCACCGATTCATCCGAGTACACAAAGACCGCTATGGTGGCTCTGGAAAGCATATTCTTTGTGGGGATCGTGCTTTTGTGTGTTGTTATGATCTGTGCATCTCTTTTTGCCCGCCGAATTTCAAAGCCGATCGTTTCCGCCACAGACAGGATCAGAGGACTTGCACAGGGCAACCTGACCGATCCTGTGGATGTCTGGTATTCAAACGACGAGCTTGGCGTGCTTTCTAACTCCCTTGATGAAACGGTACTTAGTCTGAGACAGTATATCAACATAATTACAGTTGCACTTACAAAGATCTCTGAAGGCGATCTTTGTCATAAAATGGAAGGCACCTTCAAGGGCGATTTCTATAAGATAAAGAGCACGTTCAACGAGATACTCAGCGCATTGTCCGATACCTTTGCAGCTATAAATATGTCTGCCGAGCAGGTCAACTCCGGTGCAACTCAGGTATCCGATTCCGCACAGGCGCTTTCACAAGGCTCAACACAACAGGCATCTGCTATTGAAGAGCTTTCTGCAACCCTTACTGACGTTTCCAAGCAGACTCAGCAAAACTCGATGGACGCTAAGAACGCCTATAATATCGTTATGGATAATACCGAAGCTATCAATAACTGCAATGACGATATGACCCATATGCTCAAGGCTATGAATGAGATCAGCGATGCATCTGCCGAGATCGCAAAGATAATCAAGGTCATCGACGAGATCTCCTTCCAGACCAATATCCTTGCTCTGAACGCCGCTGTTGAGGCTGCAAGAGAAGGTTCAAAGGGATTTGGAGTGGTTGCTGACGAAGTAAGACGTCTTGCATCACGTTCAGCCGAAGCTGCCAAGCAGACTGCTCAGCTTATTGAAAACTCAACTATTGCCGTTAATAAGGGTTCTAAGATCGCAGAGGATACAGCTAAATCCTTGGAACAGATAGTTCACAGATCCGAGGAGATAACCACCCTTATGAGAAATATCACCGAGGCTTCCGAGGCACAGGCTGATGCTATCGTGCAGATAGATACGGGCGTAGATCAGATCTCTGCAGTTGTTTCCAAGAATACATCTACCGCAGTGGGATTTGCCTCTGCAAGTGAGGAACTTTCCAGCCAGTCGCTAATACTGAAGAATATGATCGCTCGTTTCAGACTTTCTGAGGACGACGCAGAGCCGGCACCGGCACCTGTAAAGAAAAATATAGATCCGTTTGATCTGCTCGATGCACAGGAAGGCTCCGCTTCCGAACCTTCTGTGGAAAAGCATACAGAGCTGACTCAGGAAGATATGGAAATACTGGGATTTACCAGCGATGAAGACGACAAGTACTAAAATCCAATAGACGGAGGTTTTATATATGAAACGAAGAATAGGTATCCTTACCAGCGGCGGTGACTGTCCGGGACTTAACGCCACTATCAGAGGCGTTGCCAAGGCTTGCTATGAGCGATTTGGAAACGATGTTGAAATAGTAGGTATCGAAGACGGATATTTCGGACTTATAAACAATATGTGCCGTGAAATGAACCAGTCTGATTTTTCAGGAATACTTACCACAGGCGGAACGATCTTCGGAACGAAAAGAACGCCTTTTAAGAAAATGCAGGTGGTTGAGGACGATAACGTTGACAAAGTTAAGGCAATGAAGAATACATATAAAAAACAAAAGCTTGATTGTCTGCTTACCCTTGGCGGAAACGGCACCCATAAGACCGCCAATCTGCTTTCAGAGGAAGGTCTGAACGTTATAGGTCTGCCGAAGACCATTGATAACGATATCTGGGGTACAAGCGTTACATTTGGTTTCCATACCGCCGTAAATACCGCAACAGATGTTATCGACAGACTCCACTCCACAGCGAACTCCCACGGAAGAATACTTGTCTGCGAGATAATGGGTAATAAGGCAGGCTGGCTTACCCTTTATGCCGGTATCGCAGGCGGTGCGGATATGATCGTTATCCCGGAGATACCCTATGATATCGAGAAGCTTGCCGAAGCCTGTGAGAAGCGTAAGGATAAGAGATTTGCTATTCTTGCTGTGGCTGAGGGTGCATACGATATCAAGGAAGCAAAGATGAAGAAGAAGGAAAGGGCAGCTTACAGAGCTGAAAACGGGATCACTACCGCAACAAGCAGGATCGCCAAGCAGATCGAAGAGATGATAGGCAACGAGGCGAGAGTCTGCGTTCCCGGTCATATGCTCAGAGGCGGCAGCCCATCGGCTTATGACAGAGTCCTTGCAACTAAGTTCGGTGTCCATGCAGCAAAGCTTATTTCTAAAGAGAAATATGGCTATGCAGTTGCAATGATAAAGGATAATGTCAGCGAGAATCCGCTTTCTGAGGTTGCCGGAAAGACTAAGTTTGTCCCACAGGATGACCAGCTTGTAAAAACTGCAAGAGATATAGGAATTTCCTTTGGTGATTGATATTACATACCGGTGCTCATTTCTATGTGAGTGCCGGTTTTTTGTGTGCAATAAAAATAGGACTGCTGCCCGAAGGTAACAGTCCTTTTGTTTTGCTTACTATTTATTAAATGAGCAGTTTTTCTTTGCCTGTTCGCAAAGTGAAATTATCTCGTCGCACCATCTGTCAAATTCGGGATCGTCCTTTTGTAGTTCCGGGTGTGCAAGAATGTTCCTGACCGTTCTTTCAATGCCTTCCTTTGCGCTTACAGTTGCCTTGAAATCGGGCACCAGAGCTTTTACCTTTGAATTATCGAAGATCACGGAGTTCGCTTTGTCGCCGATAAGGCTTCCCGTAAGATCGTAATCGCTCATGTCAGCCAGCATCTGAGAGGAAACATAGTAAGGCTTTAGCTCAACACCCAGCGCATCTGCAATGTATTGATAGATCTGGTTCCATGTTACGCTTTCGTCGGATGTTATGTGAAAAGCCTGCCCAATGGCTTCTTTTCTGCCTATAAGCCCGGTATAAGCCTTGGCAAAGTCGCTGTTGTGGGTTATGGTCCAAAGCGAAGTGCCGTCACCGTGAATGATAACCGGTTTGCCCTCCATGATCCTCTTGACCACCTGCCAGCTCCCGCCGTTTCCGTGAACGCCAAGAGGTACGCTTCGCTCGTCATAAGTATGGCTTGGACGAACGATAGTAACAGGGAATCCATGCTGACGATACATAGCCATTAGGTATTCTTCGCAGGCTTTCTTGTTCCTTGAGTACTCCCAGTATGGGTTCTCAAGAGGTGTTTCTTCCGTTATGATGTGGCTTGCAGGAGGTTTCTGATATGCAGAAGCAGAGCTGATATAGATAAACTGTTTTGTCTTGTCCTTAAAGAGTCTGAAATCCCGCTGAAGCTGTTGGGGAACAAATCCGATAAACTCTCCCACGCAGTCAAAACTCAGCCCCTTAAGCTTTGCGGCAATGTCAGCTTCGTCGTTGATGTCTCCGTTTATGACCTCGACATTTTCAGGTAAAGCAGCAGTTCTGCTGCCTCTGTTCAGCAGATACAGCTCCTCGCCCCTTTGCGCAAGCAGCCTTGTAATTGCCATGCTTATTGTTCCTGTTCCGCCGATAAAAAGTATCTTCATGTTTGTACCCTCTTGTATTTACTGATTTTCATTATTTGCTTATCATATTTATACTATAAATAAGCCGTAATGTCAACCAAAAAACGCCATTCTAATAAAAGAGCGATTTTTCATCGGTTTTCTGCACGATTGGTAGTGACATTTTCGGATTTGTGTGTTATAATTAAATAAAAATGAGAATTTAGAATTATTAGTCAGGTCTATTGAACTGATTTTTGAACTTAGCTTTTTGACCGTACAGAGGTGGTTTGGATGAAAAAGGTTTTTGGAATTACTTTAGGGGGGCTTCAGCAGAAGATACTTAACCTTGTGCTGATATTCCTTTTGCTTATGGTAGCCGTGTTTGGTGCGGTTTCCTTCTACCAGAGCAGGACTCTTTCCAAAACTGTAAGCGATGCAAAGGATAAACAGCAGGAAGCTATCAGGCAGGTCTCTGAGGAAACAATGAACGGCGTTGTCAATAAAACATTGTCAAAGACCACCGCACTTCAGGCATATATTGCCGATGAATTGTTTGTGGGGCTTAAAAACAGCGTTGTGACCCTGCAGTCCCTTGCAAAGGAAACCTTTGACAAAAAGGACTCCTTCCAGCGGCGTGAAGGTCCTGTTCCCGACGCCTCCAATGAAGGGAAGATCGCCTTGCAGGTGCTTTGGGAAAACGGAGTTGACTATAAAAAGTCGGAATACCTTGGTGTGGCATCAAATATGGGTGATGCCATGATAGCTCTGCTTAAGAGTGCAGAAAGCATTAACAGCTGTTACTTCGGCTTGTCAGACGGCACCCACCTTTGTGTAGATGAGCATTCGGCAAATAAATTTGATAGTTCCGGAAAAGTTGTCAATTTTCCTGTACGTGAAAGACCATGGTATAAAACAGCGGTTGAAAAGGGTGATATCTGCTTTACGGGAGTTATTACAGATGCTTATACAGGCAAAGCCTGTGTGACCTGTGCCGCACCGGTCTATTCAGGCGGAAAGCTTATCGGTGTTGTAGGCGCAGACCTTTTCCTGGATTCAATGGCTGACTATGTAAATAAGTCTGAAGCTGACGGCGGATTTGTCTGCGTTGTCAATAATGATGGAAAAATTGTTTTTTCTCCTGAAAAAAGCGGCACGCTCAAGGTTGATATAGATGATAAGGCTGCTGATCTGAGAAAAGGTGAGAACAAAGACCTTGGTGAGCTGATAACAGCTTCCTATAAAGAGCAGACGCCCCCTAAGCTTATCACTGTTGATAATAAGGAATACTTTGTGCTGGGTTCACCTATGAAAACTATTGGATGGACAGTTCTTTCCTTTATTGAAAAGGATATTACCCAGCAGCCAACACA
The DNA here is from genome assembly GCF_000621805.1 of Ruminococcus sp. FC2018. Classification (GTDB taxonomy): domain Bacteria; phylum Bacillota; class Clostridia; order Oscillospirales; family Ruminococcaceae; genus Hominimerdicola. The sequence goes on from NZ_JHXH01000001.1 coordinate 176,966, forward strand.
GGCTATGCTTGACGAATATGACAGGATAAATAATGAAGCAACAACTGAGTTTGAAAACAGTGCTTCCAAGTCAAAGCAGACATCCATTGTGATGATATTCATTATACTTATCCTTGGTTCCTTTGCAGCTTTGTGGCTTGCAGGCAGAATAGTAAAACCTATGGCTGCTATGACGGAGGATCTTATCGAAGGCGGTAAAACAGGAAAAGCCTTTGAGATGAAAGAAATATATAATACCAAGGATGAGATACAGGTCTTTGCTGAGACTATTAACGATCTTTCCCAGAAAGCAAATAAGTATATCCATGACATTACCGAGATAAATAAAGAAAAGGACAAGAACGAAAAGTTCTATTATAAATTCGTTCCTGAAAAATTCCGTGAATTGCTTGGAAAAGAAAAATTTACGGACCTTGCCCTTGGCGATGCTCAAAGCCGGGAGTTTGCCGTATTGTTCTGTGATATACGCTCTTTCTCCCTCAATTCAGAAATGATGACTGCAAAGGAAAACTTTGAATTCGTCAATGTTATTTACGGTATCGCAGGACCTATAATAAGAAAGTACGGCGGATTTGTTGATAAGTACATAGGCGATGCTGTTATGGCATTGTTTGAAACGGCTGATTCCGCTGTAAATGCAGGTATTGAGCTGTACAAGAGTATAGTGCTTGATCCTGCCACAGCTCATAAGCTCAAGGTTTCCGAGATAAATGTTGGCATAGGCATCCATATGGGCATGGCACGGATAGGAATTGTCGGCGAGGAGGAAAGACTTGCCGGAACAGTCATATCAAACACTGTTAATATTAGTTCACGTCTTGAATCTCTGACCAAAACTTACCAGACTGCTATGCTTATTACCAAAGACACTCTTGACCGTATGACATCACCGGATACGCTTTCAACAAGATATGTTGGCATGATCAGGATGGAAGGTGTTAACGAAGTTAAGTCTGTTTATGAGGTGCTTGACTGCCTTGAAGATGAACAAAAACAGCTTAGACAGGGAACAAGTGATGATTTCCGTGAAGCGATAAGGCTTTTCCATCTTGGAAAGAGAAAGCAGTCTATTGAGTATCTTAAAAAGCTTGTTGATGAGAACAAAGCCGATCACGTAACACATCTCTATCTTGATTATATCAGCTCACTCCCCGACGATAGCAAGAGCAATGTTTTTATATTCGATAAAAAATAGATTTACTATGCGTCAAAAAACATCCGCTGCGTTTGAACTGCCCCCAAGCTTTTAAACAAACTCTTTAAAGAATAATTATAAAAAGCGACTAAGAGGAATCTTGGTCGCTTTTGTTATGCGGCATTAAGTCTATACTCAATGGCAGACAAACCGTCAAGCTCAAGCTTAATGCGCTTTGTGTCGAACCAGTCTATGTAAGCATGAAGCCCGGATATGAAGTGCCCGACAGAGTTTTACTACTTTGATTTTAAATTCCTGTGTGTACCTTTTGTTTGGCTTATCTTTAGGCATAAAAATGCCCCTTTTCGTCAGATCTCAAATTGGTATATTTCTATTATACCGCATTGTCTGACAAAAGGGAGCATTTCACATCTCGGGTATTATTATCAAACCTTTTTATAGTCCTTTATTTCAGGCATTTTGAAAAGTTCGTCGCTTGCCTTGCCTATCTCCCTTACGCCGAAATACTCAGCCATCTGAGCACCCTCGTAGAGCAGATATACTTCGCAGAAGCTGCCGTCTGAACCTTTGAAACAAAAACCTATCTGACCGTCCTGTCCCGCAACGTTCTTGTTGACTTTGTAGGTTTCAACAATAACGTCAGATTTCTGGTCTATCTGTGCCTGTACAAAATCACCTGTCATTCCGAAAAGCAGATCCTTCTGCGCAACAAAGCTCTTTTCGTCGGTTACAGCCTGCTCCTGATATTTCATGTTGGTGAAATCAAACATGGTGGCTTTTTTATCACCGGTATAAAGTATTGCAGTCTTTGAGTTGTTGTTGGCAGTTGAACTGAATATCTTATTGTCTTTCTTGTTAAGGACGATGGTTGATCCGCCTGTATTAGCGTGGACCATTGTTACTTTGTAGCCGTCCTTGTTGTTGTATGTTTCTTTCAGACTGTCATAAAGTCTTTTGCTGCCCTTAACGTCATAGCCTATAGCATTGGTTTTATTCTGCTCCTGACTGCTTGAATCTGCACCGGCTTGTGATGACCCCTGGGAGCTTGCGTCAGACTTGCTTTCAGCCTGGCTCTGGGATTGTACCGATGAACCGGACGAATCGCCCGAGCTGTCCGAGCTGTCTTTGTTTTCGCAGCCGCAAAACATTGAGCAGGCAAGTGCCAATGCAGCAGCTATGCTTACAATTTTCTTAATAAACAATTATTTTCACTCCTGTTAAGCCTGTGGCTGTTGTGTAGGGTCTGCACCCTTGGCGTTAGGATCCTGATAGTTTGCATCTACTTTTGTCCAGCCGGTAAAGTCAGGCAGTTTTATCTCGGGTGCAGAGTCGCTGAATGAAGTGATCTCCACTGTGCTCTTGACACCTGATGCGGAAGCTTCGATCTTCTTAGGTACACCTGTGGACTTATCATAGTAATATGTTGCCTCGGTAGCTACCTCAGCACCCTGCTCGTTCTGGTTCTTGACTTTTACCTTTTCCACGGTCATTCCGTTTTCTTCCTTAACGCTCACAAGCTCAACATTTCCCTCCAGTGTTAAGTCAGGTGACATTTTCGCAGCGTTAGATCCGTTTCCTTCGGTAACGGAATATACTTTCTGTGCTCTGATAAGTGCATAGGTCTTGCCGTCAAGGTAATATGTCTCTGTGTCCTTATCGCCGCCCATAGAAGACATATCCATGGTAAGGTGGAAGTTCTCACCGTTAAGCTCCATTGAAAGAGGGATCTTCACAGACATATAATCCATAACCATAGACATTGAATATGTCTTTGTTTTTGTGGTCTGCATAAGCTTATACGTGAAGGAATCCTCAAACTTCAGACCTGACTGGGACTGAGAGTTTTCTGCTGGGTCGGATGAATCGGGAAGAGCCGGATTGTTCTGTGTAACAGCAGATTTTTCAACCTCTGAAGAATCGCTTGATACAGCAGATGATGAAGAAGCACCTGCTGTGGATGTGTCCTTGGAAGATGAGCTGTCAGAACAGCCTGTTACTGCGGCACAGATCATTGAAAGCGCTAAAATTGCGGTTAACATCTTTTTCATAAGTATTTCTCCCTTCTTGCTGTTTTATCAGCTAAAATCAACAAATTAAGTTTACCATAATAACAAAAAATCGTCAAGATAAGTTTTTAACAAATCAAAACACTAAATATACGCTGTTTTGTCTGTTTTAACCACAAGTTGAAAGCTATATGAAAGCTGTATGATAACTGTGTGTTGAGCGGTAAAAAACGATGTGCTTGAAAAATGCAAAGGAATGTGTTATGCTTTATACGGGTGATAAAATGAAGTATGAAAACATCGTTTGCGGAGAGTTTATTGACCGCCCCAACAGGTTTATTGCAAATGTTATGATAGATTCAAAGCCTTATGTATGCCACGTAAAAAATACCGGAAGGTGTAAAGAGCTACTGATAAAGGGCTGTAAGGTATATCTTGAGAAAAGCGGCAATCCTGAGAGAAAGACACTTTATGACCTTGTTGCCGTACAAAAGGGCGAAAGGCTAATAAATATGGACAGCCAGGCACCTAACAAAGCAGCCTTTGAGTGGCTCGTAAACAAAAAGCCCTTTGGTGAGGGCTGGAGGGTGTTGGCTGAGAAGAGCTACAAAAAATCCCGCTTTGACTTTATGCTGGAGCATGAAAGCGGCAGGAAAATGTATCTTGAGGTGAAGGGATGCACACTTGAGGAAAACGGGGTCGTAATGTTTCCCGACGCTCCGACTCAGCGTGGGTTAAGGCATATAGGCGAGCTTATCGAGTGTATCAAAGACGGTTATGAAGCTGTGCTGCTTATTCTTGTGCAGATGAAGGACGTTAAGTATTTTACCCCCAACTATGCAACACACAAAGAGTTCGGCGATGCAATGAAGCTTGCATCGGAAAAAGGTGTTAAGCTATTATGCTACGATTGTCTTGTTGCCCCCGATTCAATGGTTGTGGACAGGGAAGTTGAGATAGTGCTTTAAAAAACTCTCCGTAAAAACGGAGAGCTTTTTTCATATCCAGCATCCGTCTACACGGATCACCTGACCGTTGATATAGTCAGCCTTTTCACTTGCGATAAATGATACCGCATTTGCAATATCCTGCACAGTTCCCAGCCTGCCGCAGGGAATATCCTCGATTATTGCCGCTTTGTCCTGCTGTGAAAGTGAGGAGTTCATTTTTGTGTCTATAAACCCGCATGATATACAGTTGACCCTTATTCCGCTTGGTCCTTCCTCACGGGCAAGTGCCTTTGTAAATCCGATCAGTCCGGCTTTTGCCGCACTGTAAGCGACCTCGCAGGATGCACCCTTTTCACCCCATACAGATGAAATATTGATTATGCAGCCTTTTTTTGCGTGGATCATATCTGCAAGCACCTGCCTTGAAACTTCCATTGCTCCAAGAAGGTCGGTGTTTATCATTTTTGAAAGATCCCGGTAGCTGTTGTCGGTAAACAGCCTGATGTCTGCTGTGCCTGCGTTATTCACAAGAAGCTCAACGCTGCCAAGCTCTTTTTTTATCTGCTCAAGAGCATTTGAAATGCTCACGCTGTTTGTGATGTCACATTCCACAGCAATAGCCTTTGTACAGTCTGAATTAAGCCTCTGTGAAAGCTCACAGGCGGAGTTTTTGTTACTGTTGAAACCAAGTGCAACGCTGAATCCGTCTTTTGCCAGCTGCATTGAAACAGCTCTGCCGATATCACCGCTTGCCCCTGTGATAAATGCGACCTTACCCATAGTCACACCTCCGAAAAGTTGTTATTATCATAATAACATACTTTTGCTGCTTTTTCAACTATAACTTTATATCATTCACCCACTCACGGGCTTTTTCGGCATTCTCATCACTGCGGTTATAGACTCTTCCACTGACTTCGGTAAAATTATCCGTTATTATAAGCTCCTGGTTTCGGGGAACAACATTCTTTGGAGTATATATTTTTGTGCCATCCGATAAGTGCTTATTATTTTTCTTTTTCATTTTTTACGCTCCTTTCTTCTAAATTGTATTATTATTTTTCCCTGGGACACATTATTTTATTAAAGAAAAAAACTCCAAAAAAAGAGCTTTCCCCGATCCTCGGGAAAAGCCCTTTGCGTGTATTATCTGTTCAAAAGAGAAGCAAGGGATTCCTTTATTTTTTCCATTTTTTCCTCTGCCTTGGCAAGCTTTGCCTTTTCTGCTTCGATAAGCGCAGCAGGTGCCTTTGCGATAAAGCCCTGATTGTTCAGCTTCTTGCTTAGGAAGTCTATGTCCTTTTGTATCTTCTCCTTGTCCTTGTTAAGACGAGCAGTCTCCTTCTCAACATCAATGATGTCCGAAAGAGGTATAAAGAACCTTGCGCAGTCGGTAACTACCGTAACGCAGTCCTTTTCCTCAACCTTTTCACTTATGTTGACCTCGCTTGCGTATGCAAGACGTTCAAAGAACATTTCGCCCTGTGCAAAAACATCTTTCTGAGTGGTTTCAATAAACAGCTTAGCCTTCTTTGAAGGCGGAACGTTCATCTCGCCTCTGCAGTTTCTGATGCCCTTTATTCCGGCGATGATCTTTTCAAATGTCGCCTCATCTTCGGCATATTTCAGATCTTCGTCATAAACAGGGAACTCCTGGAGCATTATTGCGGTGCCGTCGTTTACAAGTGCCTGCCATATTTCCTCTGTGATAAACGGCATGAACGGATGAAGCAGTTTCAGCATACCCTTCATTACCCATACAAGCACCTGCTGAGCGGTAGCTTCAGTCTCACCGCCTGCTGCGATACGAGGCTTTGTAAGTTCGATATACCAGTCACAGTAAACGTCCCAGATAAAGTCGTAAAGCTTCTGGACTGCAACGCCAAGCTCAAATTTTTCAAGGTTTTCTCCAACCTCTTTTGCCAGCGTGTTGAATTTTGAAATGACCCACTTGTCCTCAACATTGAGATTTTCGGGGAGTTTTTCTGCCTTGAAACCGTCCGGCAGATTCATCATGATAAATCTTGCAGCGTTCCATATCTTGTTTGCAAAGTTTCTTGATGCCTTGACTTTTTCCTCCATGAAACGCATATCGTTTCCGGGGGAGTTGCCTGTTGCAAGCATGAACCTGAGAGCATCTGCGCCGTAGTTGTCGATTATCTCCAGAGGGTCAATACCGTTGCCAAGGGATTTGGACATCTTTCTGCCCTGGGCATCTCTTACAAGTCCGTGGATAAGCACGGTGCTGAATGGCTTTTGGTGCATATGCTCCATGCCTGCAACCATCATTCTTGAAACCCAGAATGTGATTATATCATAACCTGTTACAAGCGTGTTTGTAGGGTAGTAATAATCAAGGTCCTTTGTCTGCTCGGGCCAGCCAAGAGTGGAGAACGGCCAAAGTGCCGATGAGAACCATGTGTCAAGTGTATCCGGATCCTGTCTCATTAGTTTGCCGCATTTTGGACAAACCGCACTGCTTTCACGTGTTACAACCGTTTCTCCGCAGTCATCACAGTAGAATGCAGGTATACGGTGTCCCCACCACAGCTGACGGGATACGCACCAGTCACGTATATCTTCCATCCAGTGATAATAGTTTTTATCAAATCTTGCAGGAATAAACTTTGTTTCTCCCGTTCTGACAGCCTCTATTGCAGGCTTTGCAAGCTCTTTCATCTTAACGAACCATTGGAGAGAAACTCTCGGTTCTACCGTAGTTCCGCAGCGGTAGCAGGTGCCCACATTGTGCTCGTGTTCCTCGGTCTTTACAAGGAAACCACCCTTTTCAAGATCTTCAACTATTTTCTTTCTTGCGTCGTATCTGTCCATTCCGGCATAAGCAGGGTAGTCGTCAACGATCTTTGCATCCTCAGTGAGCACATTGATGATCGGCAGGTTATGTCTTGCGCCGACCTCAAAGTCGTTGGGGTCATGTGCAGGAGTGATCTTTACAACGCCCGTACCGAATTCCATATCTACATAGTTGTCCGCAACAACAGGTATTTCCCTGTTTACAAGCGGAAGCAGGACTGTCTTTCCGATTATGTCCTTGTATCTTTCGTCCTTGGGGTTAACTGCGATAGCGGTATCACCAAGCAGTGTCTCCGGTCTTGTGGTGGCAAGCTCTACATAACCGCTGCCGTCTGTAAGGGGATACCTCAGATGCCAGAAATGTCCTGCCTGGTCCTCGTATTCAACCTCTGCGTTTGAGATAGAGGTCTTGCAGTGAGGACACCAGTTGATGATCCTTTCGCCTCTGTAAATGTATCCTTTTTCATAGTACTTAACAAAAACATCCTTGACTGCCTTAGTGCAGCCCTCGTCCATTGTAAAGCGTTCCCTTGACCAGTCACATGAGGAACCTATCCTTTTGAGCTGGGAAACGATACGACCGCCGTATTGCTTTTTCCAGTCCCATGCACGCTCAAGGAATCCGTCTCTGCCAAGCTGATCCTTGGTAATGCCCTCTTTGCGCATCTGTTCAACGATCTTGGCTTCTGTTGCAATGGAAGCATGGTCGGTTCCCGGTACCCACAGTGCGCTGTAACCGCTCATTCTCTTCCAGCGTATAAGAATATCCTGAAGTGTATTGTCAAGGGCGTGCCCCATGTGAAGCTGTCCGGTAATATTCGGAGGCGGCATTACGATACAGTAAGGCTCCTTCTCCGGGTCCGGATCAGCCCTGAACATATTGCCGTCAAGCCAGAACTTATATATCCTGTCTTCGACTTGTGAAGGATCATAAACCTTGTTAAGCTCTTTTTTCATAAAATCCTGTCCTTTCAATGTTATCGAACAATTAAACATCTTATATTATCGCACTTTTGCCCTGTGATGTCAAGTGGTAAAAGACTAAAACCCGCCATAAAATCGGTGAAATAATGAAGCTGCAGAACCTTTATTGTGCAAAATAGCTATATTGTAAAAGTATGGATTTTCAAATTTGTAAAAAAAATAGTTCCAAAGCCCTTGACAAATCTTTGGAAAAGGTATAAACTATACTTAGCACTCAAAGGGCAAGAGTGCTAACACTTCAAATACAGGATTGCTAATTATGACTATGCAGGTGAGATCATGGATGACAGAAAGCTGAAAATACTTACAGCGGTGGTCGATGAATATATCGTAACCGGAGAACCTGTAGGTTCAAAGGCGATAATGAAGCACGTTAAGGCTTCATCTGCAACCATAAGAAATGAGATGGCAGAGCTTGAAAAACAGGGCTATCTTGAACAGCCCCATACCTCTGCGGGTCGTGTGCCCACATATAACGGTTACAGGCTTTATGTAGATATGCTCACCGAGTCGGATCCGCTGAGCGCAGACGAAAAAAAAGTTCTGGATCAGATGCTGGATACGGACTATATCTCCGAGGACGACCTTGTTGAAAGCGCGTCCCTTGCGTTGGCACAGCTCACGAAATGCGCCACGGTAATCGCCGATTCCACACCAAAGTTCTCGATGATCTCAAAGGTTGAGGTCATTCCTACAGGTAAAAGAATGTATGTTATCCTGATGGTAACGTCAGGGGGAATGATAAAAAACAAAGCGTTCAGACTTGAATTTGACCTTGATAATGAACAGCTTGAGTTTTTCAATAACTTTGTCAAGGAAAATCTGGACGGTCTGCCTGTCAGCGCACTTTCAGACGAATATGTTGATAAGCTTGTGGCTGCAATGGGCGCATACATGATTACACTTTCGCCTATATTCTCCGAGGTTATAAAGATGACAAAGGAGATCAGGGCACAGGACGTAAAGGTCAAGGGACATAAAAATCTTCTGACCTGTAAGGACTTCAATCAGAATGAGATAATTTCGTTCCTTGATGATGACACGCAGCAGATCTCAAAGTTTATCGACGATACTTTTTCCGATCTGCAGGTCATGTTCTCAGATGAAAAGGACGGCTTTGTTATCCATAATTCTTCGGTCATCACAGCACCTTACAAAAAGAACGGAAAAAATGCAGGATCTCTGGGACTTATCGGTCCTATGCGGCTTGATTATAAAAAATTTATACCTTATCTTGAATACTTTACCGACAGGATCTCCCAGATGCTCACCGAGCATGATGAGAGCGGCGATACAGCAGTCGTAGATGAAGATTCGGAAGATAAAAGTTAGGAAAGGAAGGCAAACAAATTGAGTGACGAGATAAAGCAGGAGCTGGATCAGGAAGAGACCAACGCTGCCGAAGCTGAGGAGACTGTGCAGCAGGATCAGGAAAGCGAAGCTGAACAGGCAGAGGAAACCGCTCAGCCACAGGAGTCTGAGGAAACTGAACAGCAGCAGGAGCAGGAGCCTACTGAAGAGGAAAAGCTGAGAAAAGAGCTTGAGGAAAGTAAGGATAAATACCTGCGGCTTATGGCTGAGTACGACAATTTCAGGAAACGTTCCGCAAAGGAAAGATTAGAGCTTTCCGCAACAGTTAAAGGTAACACCATCAGCGAGATACTTCCGGTGTTTGATAACTTTGAAAGAGCACTTGCCGCTGAAACAGAGGATACGAACTATAAAGCCGGAGTTGAAATGATCTTCAAACAGTTCGGTGATATGCTCACCAAGCTTGGTGTTGAGATGATCGATCCCCTTGGTCAGACGTTTGACCCCAATATCGCCAATGCGGTCAATCAGATCGAGGACGAAAAGTATGGCGAAAACGAAGTCGCACAGGTGTTCCAGAAGGGGTATAAGATAGGCGATAAAGTGATAAGATATGCTATGGTAGTTGTAGCGAACCCATAAACAGTTTAAAATTTAGTTTTATATAAGGAAAGGATGAATGACTTATGGCAAAGATAATCGGTATTGATCTTGGTACAACAAACTCATGCGTAGCAGTTATGGAGGGCGGCGAAGCAGTCGTTATCCCTAACAGCGAAGGCGCAAGAACAACACCATCCGTTGTGGGCGTTTCAAAAAACGGTGACAGACTTGTAGGACAGGTAGCAAAAAGACAGGCAGTTACCAACTTTGACAACACCGTGATCTCTATCAAGAGACATATGGGCAGCGATTTCAAGGCAAAAATGGGCGGTAAGGAATATACTCCTCAGGAGATCTCCGCTATGATCCTGCAAAAGCTCAAGGCTGATGCAGAGGCTTACCTGGGTGAGAAGGTAACAGAGGCTGTTATCACAGTTCCTGCTTACTTTACAGACTCCCAGAGACAGGCTACAAAGGATGCCGGTCAGATCGCAGGTCTTACAGTAAAGAGAATAATCAATGAGCCTACCGCCGCAGCTCTTTCCTACGGCATTGATAAGGAAGAGGACCAGAAGGTCATGGTTTATGACCTGGGCGGCGGTACATTCGACGTATCTATCATCGAAATGGGTGACGGCGTTACAGAGGTACTTGCAACCGCAGGTAATAACAGACTTGGCGGCGACGACTTTGACCAGAGAATAATCGACTGGATGATAAAGGAGTTCAAGGCTTCAGAGGGCGTTGACCTTTCAAACGATAAGATGGCTATGCAGAGACTTAAAGAGGCTGCTGAAAAGGCTAAGATCGAGCTTTCTTCCACACCTAACTCAACTATCTCTCTGCCGTTCATAACAGCAGATGCAACAGGTCCTAAGCACCTGGAGCTTACACTTACACAGGCTAAGTTCAACGAAATGACAGCTGACCTTGTAGAGGCTACAATGGGTCCTGTTCGTCAGGCACTTTCCGACTCCGGTCTGTCTGCTGATGAGCTTCAGAAGGTTCTTATGGTGGGCGGTTCTTCAAGGATCCCGGCAGTCCAGGACGCTGTAAAGAAGTTCCTTGGCAAAGAGCCTTTCAAGGGCATCAACCCTGACGAGTGCGTTGCCCTTGGTGCTGCATATCAGGGTGGTGTTCTCGGCGGCGACGTTAAGGAAGGACTGCTGCTTCTGGACGTAACTCCGCTTTCACTTGGTCTTGAAACAATGGGCGGAGTTTGCACAAAGCTCATAGAGAGAAATACAACTATCCCGACTAAGAAATCTCAGATATTCTCCACCGCTGCCGACAATCAGACTGCTGTTGAGATCAACGTCCTCCAGGGTGAGCGTGAGTTCGCAAAGGATAACAAACAGCTTGGTATGTTCAAACTCGACGGTATCGCTCCCGCACCCCGCGGCGTACCTCAGATTGAGGTAACATTTGATATCGACGCTAACGGTATCGTTCATGTTTCCGCTAAGGACCTTGGCACAGGCAAGGAGCAGGATATCACTATTACTTCTTCCACCAATATGTCCAAGGAGGATATCGACAAGGCTGTCAAGGAAGCAGAAGCTTTTGCAGCCGAGGACGCAAAGAAGAAGGAAGATGTCGACGCAAGAAACCAGGCTGACCAGATGTGCTTCCAGTGCGAGAAGGCACTTGGCGACTTCGGCGATAAGGTTGATGCAAACGACAAGAGCGAGTGCCAGGCTAAGATCGACGCTGTAAAGGAAGCTCTCAAGGGAACTGACGTTGAGACTATCAAGGCTAAAAATAAGGAGCTTGAGGAGTGCTTCCAGAAGATCGCTACAAAGGTTTATCAGCAGGCTGGTGCACAGGCTCAGGGCGCACAGGGATTTGATCCGAGCAATATGGGCAACATGGGCGGCGCTGCACAGGAAAGCTCCAATAACGGCGGAGACGATGTGATAGACGCTGATTTCAAGGACGCAGAATAATAACAAATACGCAACACCTCTGCCTGCTTTTTCGGGCAGAGGTAATGCTGTATTATAAACACGAAATTTTACAGGTAAGGAGTCGTGCTCCGTTTCAGGGAGTGATGATATATGGCAGATAAAAGAGACTATTATGAGGTGCTGGGTGTTTCAAAAAGTGCCTCGGATGATGAAATAAAAAAGGCTTTCCGAAAAATGGCAAAGCAATATCACCCCGATCTTCATCCGGGAGATAAAGAGGCTGAGGAAAAGTTCAAAGAAGTGAACGAAGCCTATGAGATACTTTCCAATCCGGATAAAAAGGCGAAGTATGACCAGTTCGGATTTGCAGGCGTAGATCCTAACTTTGGAACGGGTGCAGCCGGAGCCGGCGGCTTTGGTGGCTTCGGAGATATGGGTGATATCTTTGATACGATCTTCGGCGGCTTTGGTTTCGGCGGAGGATCAAGAGCTTCTGCAAACCCTAACGCTCCACAGCGTGGTTCTGACATCAGAGTAAATGCAAATATCGATTTTATGGAAGCCTGCAAGGGTAAGACTGTAAAGATAAAAGTGAATAAAACGGTTGTATGTCCCGATTGCCACGGCAGCGGAGCGGCAGCAGGTTCTTCACAGAAAACCTGTCCGGACTGTAACGGAAAAGGTCAGAGGGTCGTTACCCAGCAGTCACTCTTCGGCAGCGTAAGACAGGTAGTTACCTGTGAAAGATGCCGAGGTAAGGGCAAGATCGTGGATACTCCTTGTAAAAAGTGCGGCGGACAGGGTGCTGTCAAAAACGCACAGGAGGTCGAGGTCAGCATTCCGGCAGGAATCGCAGACGGTCAGATCGTAAGACTTGCCGGCGGTGGTAATGCGGGAAGAAACGGCGGTCCCAGCGGCGATCTTATGGTGAGCATAAATGTCCGTCCCGATCCCATATTTGAGCGTGACGGATACGATGTCTGGACAGAGATACCTATTACTTATACTCAGGCTGCTCTTGGCGATGAGATCACTATACCTACCGTTGACGGCAAGGTAACATATACTGTCCCTGAAGGTACCCAGACAGGAACAGTCTTCCGTCTGAGAGGAAAGGGCATACAGAAAGTCCACAGTTCATCTCACGGTGACCACTATGTAAGGGTAAATATCGAGGTGCCAAGGAATCTTTCAAAGGATCAGAAAAACATGCTTAAGGACTTTGAAAAGACAATGAGCGATAAGAACTATGCAAAGCGCAAAAGCTTCTTTGACAAGCTTAAAGATAAGTTCTCTTGATAAATTGAGCTGCTTTTTAAGGCAGCTCTTTTTCTTTACAAATTCCTGAAGATGTGGTATCATGGTTATATCAACCGAAAGGAGCAGAGCGTATGGAGATAGATAAGATGCACACAGGGGAGCTGTATCTTCCGGGGGACAAACAAATTGCCCGGTATCAGCAGAGCTGTCTTGAAAAGCTCTATGATTTTAACGCCACACGTCCCAGCGAGATGAAAAAGCGTGAGCAGATGCTTAAAGATATGTTTGCCGAAATAGGGGAGGACTGTTACATCGAGCCGCCCTTTCATGCAAGCTTTGCCGGTGCCCATTGTCACTTCGGGAATAATGTTTATGCAAACTTCAATCTGACACTTATCGATGATACACATATCTATGTGGGGGATAATACCTTGTTTGGTCCCAATGTCGTCGTGGCAACAGCAGGTCATCCCATATGTCCGCAGCTCCGTGTAGATGCAGGACAGTACAATATGCCCGTGCGTATCGGCAGAAATTGCTGGATAGGAGCAGGTGTTGTTATAGTTCCCGGCGTGACCATAGGTGATGATACCGTTATAGGCGCAGGAAGCGTTGTTACGAAAGATATACCGTCGTCGGTGCTTGCCTTTGGTAATCCCTGCCGTGTACACCGACAGATAAGTGAACACGACAAAGAGTATTATTTCAAAGACAGGAAAGTTTCCCGGGAGTTTAAAGATAAATACAGTATATAAACAAAAAGAGGATACCTTTTATGGGTGATCCTCTTTTTCTTATACAAATATTATGGCAAAATTGTTTTTCTTGTAATTAGGTATCTGTTTGCTTTAATACTTAGAACATCTCATAGAATTCAGTATGGCGATCAAAGCCACACCAACATCTGCAAATACAGCCATCCACATACCTGCAAATCCCAGTGCACCCAGGAGCATAACCGCAAATTTTACACCAAGTGCAAAAACAATGTTTTCCTTAACGATCCTCATAGTCTTGCGGGAAATACCTATCGCCCTGGGTATGCTCAGCACATCGTCATTCATAAGCACAATGTCTGCTGCCTCGATAGCTATATCAGAACCAAGTCCACCCATTGCAATGCCGATATCAGCCCTTGCAATAACCGGTGCGTCGTTTATTCCGTCTCCCGCAAAAGCTACAGGTCTGCCGTCTTGTGATCTCATAAGCTCCTCTATTTTTTCTACCTTGTTTTCAGGAAGCAGACAAGCGTAGTATTTCTTTATTCCAAGCTCTGCCGCCACGGCAGCTGCTGTTTTTTCTCGGTCACCCGTAAGCATTACAGTCTCAACACCCAGCTTTGAAAGCTGTGCAGCAGCCTCTTTGCTGGTCTGTTTTATCTCGTCGCCAAGAGTGATATATCCGCAGTATTTCCCGTCATATGCCACATGGACCATTGTGTTTTCGCTTTCACACTGCGGAACATTTATTCCCTTTTCTTCCAAAAGCTCTGCCTTGCCGCAAAGAATAGCTTTGCCTCTGTAAATACAGCTTATACCGTGACCGGATATCTCTTTAATATCTTCAACTGTATCCGAAACTATCTCTTTAGCGTATTCCTTGATAATTGAAAGTGCAATAGGGTGGTTTGAACCAGATTCTGCAAATGCCGCATATTCCAGCAGCTGCTCCTTTGAAATTCCGCTCGGAACAATGCTTTCTATGCAGAAGCTGCCCTTTGTTAGGGTACCTGTTTTGTCCATGGCAACAGCTGAACATTTTGCAAGAGCCTCCATTGACTTTGCACCCTTGACAAGAACACCTTTTTTTGATGCCCCGCCGATGCCTGCAAAAAATCCCATAGGGATAGATATAACAAGGGCGCATGGGCATGATATAACAAGGAACAGAAGTCCTCTGTAAAGCCACTTTGTGAACTGTGAAAATCCCAGGAAAAAGCAGGGGACAACAGCCAGAAGAAATGCGCAGGCAACCACAGCGGGAGTGTATACCCTTGCAAAACGAGTGATGAACTTTTCGGTGTCTGCCTTCTTTTCCGATGCGTTCTCCACCATGTCCATTATCCTTGCAACTGCGCTGTCTTTAAATTCGCAGCTTACCCTTACATTTATAACCCCTTCAAGATTTGTGCAGCCACTTGAAACGGTGCTGCCCTCGCAGATGCTGACGGGGAGAAATTCTCCTGTGATCGCCGAAGTGTCAAGCTGAGATCTTCCGCTTACCACAACTCCGTCAAGCGGCAGTCTTTCGCCAGCTTTTACGATGATAATATCTCCTATGCTCACATCTTCGGGAGAGATCTTTGTTTCCTTGCCGTCTTTGATTATCCTTGCAAATTCAGGTTTGAGCTCCATAAGCTTGGAAATGGATTTTCTGGATCTTTCCACCGCAATGTCCTGGAAAAGCTCGCCCACCTGGAAAAACAGCATAACTGCAGCTGCCTCGTCATAGTATCCCAGAGCAACTGCGCCTATGGTAGCAATGAACATCAGCAGCGTTTCGTCAAACGCCTCGCCATGAAGAAGATTTCTCAATGCTGAAATTACAACATCATATCCTGCAACAGCATATGCACACAGAGCAAGTATTTTGCAGGGGAGTTCAAACGGCAGTATCTTTGATAAAGCAAAAAGTATACCTGCAAAGATAAATCTTGCAATATCAAAAGTGTGGCTTTCGCCTTCTCCATGTCCGTGCTCATGTCCGTGTGAATGCACATGTCCGTCACAGTGACAGTGCTCGTGCTCATGGTGGTGCTCATGCTCGTCCTTCTGGCTGTAATCAAGTACCTGGACATCAGGCTCCAGCTTGTTCACAATAGCTCTGACGCTGTAGTCGATCGCACCTGTGTCAGGTTCTTCATGCCTTACCACAAGTTTCTTACGGATAAAATCCACATCTGCGGATTCCACCATATCAAGATCGTTTATCTTTAAAGCGATCTTCTGAGCACAGTTGGGACAGTCAAGTCCTTTGAGCCAGTATATCGTTTTGGTCATATCGACCACCAGACCTTTCTATTGGGAGAAATTCAAATTTTGATCCGCTATTCGCTTATATGCTCCATACCCATGCTGAGTATGGTAGCAACGTGCTCGTCAGATACCGAATATATTACCGACTTACCCACCTTATGGTACTTTACAAGCCTTGCCTGCTTGAGCACTCTTAACTGATGTGAAACAGCCGACTGTGTGGAGCCTACAACCTCTGTAATATCGCCAACACTCAGCTCTGTATTCAGAATAGAATAGAGTATCTTGACCCTTGTGGGATCGCTGAGCATCTTAAACAGCTCGGCAAGCTCATAAACCTGTTCGTCAACAGGCATATTGTCCATAAGCTTTTCTATCTCACTCATTGTTTTTCCTCCTTTGATCCGATGTTATCAAATGAATATATGAATGTTTGTTCATATGTATTATAACACATGTGATACAAAAGTCAATGAACAATCTGTTAACATTAGAAACTTTGTACATTGCCCTCAAAAAACATTTTTACGGTTATCCTCGACTTATTCAGAAAAAAGACTTTACAAATATGGTGTGTTTGTGATATAATAAATCCTAGATATGGTATTTTATACTTGAAAACAGGAGAGTTGATTTACAAATGGCGAAAAAAAGGGATTACTCAAATGAAGATATAGTTTCACTCAAAGGTGCCGACCGTGTAAGAAAGCGTCCTGCGGTTATTTTTGGATCGGACGGACTTGACGGCTGCGAACATTCTGTGTTCGAGATCCTTTCCAACTCTATCGATGAGGCGAGAAACGGATACGGAAACAAGATCGTTCTCACCAAGTTCAACGATAACTCTATTGAGGTTGAGGACTTCGGAAGAGGCTGTCCCGTTGATTATAACCAGCGTGAAAAGCGTTACAACTGGGAGCTTGTTTACTGTGAGCTTTACGCAGGCGGAAAGTATAACACCAACGGTGGAGAGAATTACGAGTTTTCACTGGGTCTGAATGGACTTGGTGCCTGCGCTACACAGTATGCCTCCGAGTATATGGACGTTGAGGTGTGCCGTGACGGACAGAAGTATTCTCTTCATTTTGAAAAAGGCAACAATGTGGGCGGGCTGAAAAAGGAGCCTTGCACGAAGAAGTATAAAACAGGTACTAAAACACGCTGGAGACCAGACCTTGACGTTTTTACGGATATTGCTATCCCGAAAGAGTATTTTGAGGACGTTCTGAAAAAACAGGCGGTGGTCAATCCGAAGGTGGAATTTGTCCTTCGTTATCAGCGTGAAAACGGTTCTTTTGAAGAACAGACCTTTATTTACGAAAACGGCATTGCCGACTATGTTGCAGAGATAGCAAACGACACACAGATGTCCTCGGTACAGTACTGTACTGCCGACAGAGTCGGACGTGACCGTGAGGACAAGGAAGATTATAAGGTAAAGCTGTGTGTTGCGTTCACTTTTTCCAACAAGGTAAAGAGGCTGGAGTATTTCCACAACTCAAGCTTCCTTGAACACGGCGGTTCTCCCGAGGACGCTGTCAAGAGCGCTTTCACCTCGCAGATAAATGCATATCTCAAAAATAACAACAAGTATCTTAAAAACGAAAAACCGATAACTTTCCCTGATATTGAGGATTGCCTGGTGCTGGTGTCAAGCTCGTTTTCCACACAGACCTCCTATGCAAACCAGACCAAAAAGGCTATAACCAACAAGTTTATCAAGGATTCCATGACCGATTTTCTCAAGCACCAGCTGGAGATATACTTTATAGAAAATCCCGATGAAGCGCTGAAGATAGCCGAGCAGGTCATGATAAACAAGCGAAGCCGTGAGTCTGCCGAAAAGACAAGGCTCAACGTGGTCAAAAACCTTACCGGAAAGATCGACCTTGCAAATCAGGTGGAAAAGTTTGTTGACTGCCGTTCAAAGGACCTCTCGCAGAGAGAGCTTTACATCGTGGAGGGTGACTCTGCGCTTGGCTCTGTAAAAATGGCGAGGAATGCCGATTTCCAGGCGGTCATCCCTGTAAGAGGAAAGATCCTCAACTGTCTTAAAGCCGACTATGATAAGATATTCAAAAACGAGATAATTGTTGACCTTATAAAAGTCCTGGGCTGCGGAGTTGAGGTCAAAACCGGTAAGAATAAAGAGTTCTCAATGTTTAATCTTGACAATCTGCGCTGGAACAAGATAGTTATCTGTACAGATGCCGACGTGGACGGATTCCAGATAAGAACCCTTATCCTGACCATGCTTTACCGGCTAACCCCGACGCTTATCGAAAAGGGATATGTCTACATCGCAGAGTCTCCGCTGTTTGAGATAACCACCTCCGACAGAACATACTTTGCGTATGATGAACCGGAGAAAGCTAAGATAATGCAGATGATAGGCAATAAGAAATGCACCATCCAGCGTTCCAAGGGACTTGGTGAGAACGAGCCTGAGATGATGAGCCTTACAACCATGGACCCGTCCACAAGACGGCTTATCAAGGTCTGTCCCGATGATATAGAAATGACACAGTGGATGTTTGATATGCTCCTGGGGGACGACCTTGCAGGCAGAAAAGAGTTTATAACCAACAACGGAATCGATTATCTTGAAATGGCTGATATTTCATGATCTATAAATAACAGCACAGCGAAAGGACAGTATAATAATGGCAAGAAAAAAAAGCAAGGAGACCGCTTTACCAAAGAAAAAAAGCGATGCTTATATCGACGGTGCAGGTCTTGTTGTTGAACAGAAGATAACCCAGACCCTTGAAACCAACTATATGCCGTATGCCATGAGCGTTATCGTTTCAAGAGCGTTCCCTGAAATAGACGGCTTCAAGCCCTCCCACAGAAAGCTTCTGTATACCATGTATAAGATGAACCTTTTAAACGGAGGTCTTACAAAATCCGCCAATATCGTTGGTGCGACCATGCGTCTCAATCCACACGGTGATGCAACTATATACGAAACTATGGTGCGCCTTTCAAGGGGCAATGAAGCCCTGCTGCACCCATATGTGCTCAGCAAGGGTAATTTCGGAAAACAGTATTCCAAAAACATGGCATATGCAGCATCACGTTATACCGAAGCAAAACTCGAGCCGATATGTGATGAGCTTTTCAAGGATATAGATAAGGATACGGTGGATTTTGTCCCCAATTACGACAATACGACCACCGAGCCGTCTCTTTTCCCGGCGACTTTTCCAACCATACTTGTAAATGCAAACGCAGGTATCGCCGTTTCAATGGCAAGCCAGGTCTGCCCATTTAATCTGGGTGAGGTATGCGAAACAACTATTGCGCTTATGAAGAACCCTGATTTCAATGCTCTTGAAACACTTAAAGGACCAGATTTCCCCGGCGGAGCAAATATGCTCTTTGACGAGGAGGAGCTTGACAAGATTTACCGCACAGGCAGAGGCTCGGTGAGACTGCGTGCAAAATACAATTATGACAAATCAGAAAAGTGTATCGAAATAACCGAGATACCCTATACCACAAATGTTGAGGCAATAATCGATAAGATAAGACAGCTTATAAAAGCCAACAAAATACGTGAGATATCCGGCATCAGAGATGAAACGGACATAAACGGACTGAAAATAGCTATTGACGTCAAAAAAGGCGTTGAGGTGGATAAGCTTATGCAGAAGCTTTATAAGCAGACTCCGCTGGAGGACACTTTCAGCTGTAACTTCAATATCCTTGTCAAGGGCTATCCGAAAGTAATGGGAGTCTATGACATCATCAAAGAATGGGTCAGCTTCCGAATGGGCTGTGTAAAACGCAGGACTGCCTTTGATATGAAGAAAAAGCAGGATAAGCTGCACCTGCTCAAAGGTTTGGGGAAAATACTTCTTGACATCGATAAGGCGATTAAGATAGTTCGTGAAACAAAGGAAGAATCCGATGTTGTACCTAACCTTATGGTTGGCTTCGGAATTGACGAAATACAGGCTGAGTACGTGGCAGAGATAAAACTTCGCCACCTGAACAGAGAGTACATCTTAAAACGTACCGAGGAAACAAAGGCACTTGAAGAAGAGATAAGCCGCCTTGAGGAGCTGCTTGGCAGCGATAGAAAGATCAAGCAGGTCATCATCAAAGAGCTTGAAGAGGTAAAAAAGAAATATTCACAGCCCAGAAAGACCGGATGTTATTACGCCTCGGATGTGGTAGAGATTGACGTTGAAGAAGAGATACCCGACTATCCCTGCGAGATATTCCTTTCCGCAGAAGGCTACTTTAAAAAGTGTACCCCACAGTCTTTGCGTATGGCGAGCGAACAAAAGCTCAAAGAGGGCGACTTTATCTCCCAGCACGCCGAGACCGCAAACAAGAGCGAGCTTCTGTTTTTCTCCGACAAGTGCAGCGTGTATAAGGCAAAGCTCTCACAGTTCGCCGATACAAAGGCATCTGCAATGGGTGATTATATACCCGCCAAGCTTGCATTTGAAAAGGATGAAAATGTTGTCTTTGCAGTTAATACGACCGACTATTCTGGGTATATGATATTTGTCTTTGAAAACGGCAAGGTCGCCAAAGTTCCCCTTGATTCCTACGAGACCAAAACAAACAGGAAAAAGCTTGCCAACGCCTATTCCGGCAAGGCAAAGCTTGTAAAGATGTTCTGGATAAAAGATAACGCCAATATCATGCTGCGCACTACCAACGGCAGAGCTATGATATTTGATACATCTTTGCTGATGCCAAAAGCCTCAAGAGAGACTATCGGCGTGCAGGCTATGATTTGCAAGGCAAAATCCACCGTGGAAAAAGCGTTTGTAATAACCGATGAAAAAGCTGCCGAGCTTTCAAAGTACCGCAGCAAGAATATCCCTGTGGCAGGCTCCTTTGCAAAGGATATCGAGGACCCCGACCAGATGACACTTATATGATTTTTGTGCAGACAGGCTGGTTTGCCTGCCTGCATTTTTATATTTGCCGTTGTTGACTTTGAAGGGATTATGTGATATACTGTCGTTAAGTTAAAAGACTTTCAGGGGAGGGGATATTTTGGATTGCCCAAAATGCGGTAAAAAAATCGGCGATAATGATAATGTCTGCTCAAACTGCGGCGTTGTTATAAAAGAGAATGTCGATAATACAAAGCTTTCCACTAAGCTTTTCGGAAAGAAAAATGTAAAAAAGAATCCGCTTGCCACATCGAAACTGGGCAAGACCGAAAAGCTGCGCAGCAAGTTTGGTATGAAGCATCTGAAGATAATCCTTGTCGTAGCAGCTGTGCTGATTCTGATTGCTCTTATTGTAACTCTCGTGGTCTCTATCTCAAGCGGCAAGGGAAGAAAGCTTGCGAGAAATACCGCCGAGTATCTTGGAAAAACAGTAGCGGTCGCAGAATCAAAGCTTGACGAACACTTTAAGGATAAATCTGCTTTTTCAGGTCTCAATAAAGCCCTGGAGTTTGACTATGTCCGGGAGAGCGAGGACTCTGTAAAGGTTGACGGAATGACATATCCCGAATGGGCAGTGCTGGTAAAGGTGAATAAGCAGCAACAGATACAGAGTGTTAAGTATTGCGATTTCAAACTGCTTAAAAAAGACGTCAGGGGAGTAAAGTGCGATAAGTTTATTAACCTTGAAAGATTTGACGAGGGCGCAGATTACAGCAAGGTCAATGCCGAGATCGACATAGATCCTTATTCCATAAGCTATTCCGAAAAGTTTGTGACATACCGTTACAGGTACTGGTTTGAGAACGATTCCGGTGACCAGCAGCAGGTGGTGCTTGATGTTTCCTACGACAGTGACAACCACTTCCTGTATTATTCCTCAAATATGGTTTATCCCGAAAATCTGTAAAAAATATAAGAGCTGCTGCATATTTGTGCAACAGCTCTTTCTTTATGCCATGTATCAGTCGTACAGCTCTTTTTTGATAAGCTGGCGACACTTTTCAATGTCAACATCCACAGTTGACTGACCGCCCTTGTGGGAACCGAATTCGTAGCTCCCGTCTGCCGGGATACGAAGCTCTTTAAGATCATAACCCATGTAGAAAGGAAGCTTGTATGCGTATGAGAAAAGCTGGGATTTATTCATGTTCGTGATAAGGTCGTTGGTGGCAGCCTTTGCAAAACCGAACTTTGTGAAGATGCCTGAATCCTTTGTTTTCTTTATTACGTTCATCATTACGGTCCGCTGGCGCTGCGTCCTTTCAAAATCTGCATTTCCAACGTATCTTAACCTTGAATATGCAAGAGCCTGATTCCCGTTGACAGTCTGCTTGCCTCCTCCGCTTAGCAAATCCTTGTTGGTATCCTTTTTTAATACTTTGTTCTGCTCTTTGATATTGTCGTTCATTACCTTTGCTTCCTCATCGCTGATGTCAAGTTCAATGCCTCCTATGGCATCAATGATCTGGATAAAAGACTCAAAGTCGAAATAAACATAATCGTCTATATCAATTCCAAAATTGTACTTTATTGTGTCCATAAGCAGCTCAGCACCGCCGAAAACAAATGCAGAGTTAAGCTTGTTGCGGTACAGACCGTCCGGCTCCTCGTCGTCATACATCTTTGTTCCGTCGTTGGCATATCCCACAAGGGGCAGATACATATCCCTCATAAGAGATACTATGGTCATCTGCTTTTTCTTTGTGTTTATGGAAAGCACTATCATGGAGTCTGTCCGTCCCAGATCCTCCATGTTCCTTGTGTCGGAGCCGATAATAAGAATGTTTTTCACATCGTCGCTTTTCATCGTTGCTGATATGGAGTCATCTCTTTTTTTTGTTTCCACAACATTTACCTTTCCCACAAGGTATAAAGCCAGCAGATTGTATACGGCAAATCCCAGGAATACAAGCGCAAACACTGTTATAAGTATTCTTTTAAGTATGCTTTTCTTTTTTTTGCCCTCCAAGTTTTTGCTTCCTCCTTGTAACTGCTCAGCTTTTGCAGGCTGCCTGTTTACCTGTTTAGCAGGTTCTTCCCGCATTTTCAAATCTCTGTTATCTCTGCTTTTGACGGTCCTGCCGTGGGTCATACGGGACTTTCCGTCGGCTCCGTGCCTGCGTTGCCTTGCAGGACTGTTGCTTTGCGCTCTGGCAGAATTGCTGCCCTTGCGGTTTGTTGCAGGGGAGTTTCTGCGCTGCTGAGGAAACTGTGGGTAAGAAGGCTGCCCGCCTGTGTGATAGCGGTCATACTGCTGAAATTCAAAGTCAACATAGCTGTCAAAATAATCTGTACCGTCCATTTTGCTGTATTCTTTCAGCTGTCGGTAATATTGTTCATCCGGTGAAGAACTGCCTCCGCCATGGAAAGGCGTTTGCCTGTTGTCCATGTTTTATCTCCTTTTTATGTCTTTTTCGTTTTGTATCTACCGGATAATTATATACTACAGCAGAACATTTGTCAAATGATTTCACCATTTTTTCACATAGGCTTGCAGCAATATAAAAAAATGAAGAGGATTATATCTAACATTTGTGAAGATTGTCCATATCTGTGTTGAATGTGTGCTGTCAGATATTACAGAATTAAAACAAATTGTTTCATAATATCAACATTTTGTGGTTATAACTTGACTTGCTGACAAATATTTGTTATGATAAGATGATAATTTATGTAGATAAGGAGGTTCGGTATGGATCCACGTAATGAGCTTTGTATGGGTTGTATGAACGAGTTGGATTCAAACGGACAGTGTCAGTATTGCAGTTATACTGAAAATATTCCGCACCTGCAGGCATATCTTGCACCCAAAACAGTGCTTGACAATAGATATATCATAGGTAAAATGCTTTCCTATAACGGTGAGGGCGCTTCCTATATCTGTTACGATATGGTGAGCAAATGCAAATGTGTCTGTCGTGAATATATGCCCGATACCCTTTGTGAAAGGGACAGCGAGACCCAGGATCTTATTGTTAACAAAGACTGTCTTGCAAAATATAAGACCTTTATGTCCGAATTTGCTGATGTGAACAGGTCGCTTTCAAAAATGAGAAATCTTCATCACATCGCTACAGCAAGGGATATGTTCAATGCAAACAATACGACATATGTTATTCTGGAGTATGTTGAGGGTGTCTCGCTGAAGAAGTTTCTTCAGTCCAATACAGGGTTTTTGTCCTGGGAACAGGTCAAAAAGCTGTTTGTACCTTTGTTTACCACCCTTAGCATCATACATAATGCAGGTATAATTCATAGGGGAATATCGCCCGAGAATATTATTGTCACAACCGACGGCGAACTGAAGCTTACAGGCTTTTGTATAAGCTCCATAAGAACGTCCAACACAGGTCTTATCCCCGAGTTCTATTCCGGATATACCGCTCCGGAGCAGTATTCGTCCCTTGAATGGCAGGGCACCTGGACAGACGTTTATGCTATTGCGGCGGTAATTTATAGGATACTTACCGGCTGTATGCCTCTTGATGCACAGACAAGAACGAAAAATGATACCCTCGTTGAGGCTGCAAGGATAAATCCTCGTATTTCTCCCCACATCTCAAGAGTTATAGCCAAGGCTATGGCTGTAAGAGGTGCGGAAAGAATACAGACTGTTACCGAGTTTGTCTCTGCGCTCTTTGAACCACGCTCAAGACAGCGCATTGAAATGGAGAAGGGCTCTACACAGACTATACCCATTTATCATCCGCCACGCAATCGCCGTGAGCCGCAGCGTGAAAGACCTGTACCTCAAAGGCAGGAAAGACCGGTCAAGAAAAAGAATAACACAGCCCTTATCGTTGGCTGGGTCGTTATCGCACTGGTGCTGGGACTTTGTATCTTCCTGTTGTATCTGCTTTTCTCCGGACCTTCAAAGAATGATGATTCATCTTCGTCTGTTGTTATTGTGGACTATACTCCCGAAAGCAGCCAGAGCGAATCTTCAAAGCCGGATGATTCATCTTCACAGTCTGACAGCAGCGAGGAAGGTCTTGGCGAGGGCGCAATAATGCCTAATATGGTGGGCGTAAGGATAGACGTTGTAAAACAGCAGATCGCTAATAACTTTGATCTGAAAATAGACTATTTCTTCTCCGATGAAGATGAGCGCAATATAGTTTATGAACAGAGTATCCCCGAGGGTACAAGCTATGACCCGGCAAAGAAGAATGTGCTTGTGCTTAAGGTGTGCTCCGGACCTGAAAATGTTAAAGTCCCCAATTATTACGGAGTTGACCAGAAGTCTTATCTCGACCAGCTTAACGAGCTGAATATAAAGTATAAGGTGTCTGAGGTCTACGGAAGCCAGAAGGCAGGATCTATTCTGGGAACAAGCGTAGTTCCCGGTAATAAGATCAATGTCAAGAAGGGCGATGTGCTTGTGGTTTACGTCTCTGACGGAAAGAATACTACAGTTGCTACCACTACCAAGGAATCTGATACCGAGGTGGTTACAAAGCAGACTAAAGCCACCCAGGCGCAGACTAAGCCTGCCCAGCCGACCCAGGCTCAGACTCAGGCTCAGCCCCAGAATAATCAGCAGCAGTAGTTTCCCCGGGTTTTAAACCTCGCACATCCTGCTGATAAAATAGTTCAAATTAGTGCAAAGCCCTTGACAATCCAGGGGCTTTGTGTTATTATTATCTGGGTAATAATGGGCTTTTTCTTATAATAAAGGAGGATAAATATATGAAAATCGGAATACTTACAAGTGGTGGAGACGCACCTGGCATGAACTCTGTTGTCAGAGCTGTCTGCCGCTCGGCACTTAACAAGGGCATGGAAGTTGTAGGAATAATGAGAGGTTATAACGGACTGCTCAACGGCGATGTTATCAATATGGACGCCATGACAGTATCCGGTATCATACAAAGAGGCGGTACTTGTCTTTATACAGCAAGATGTAACGAGTTCAGAAATATCGAAGGCGTAAAAAAGGCAAAGGAAAACTGCGTAAAAATGGGACTTGACGGAATAGTTGTCGTAGGCGGCGACGGATCTTTCAGAGGTGCTGCCGACCTTTCCGCACAAGGCATTCCATGTATCGGTATCCCGGGAACGATTGATAACGATATTTCCTGCACCGATTATACCATCGGTTATGATACTGCAATGAATACCTGCGTTCAGATGATAGATAAGATCTGCGACACAGCCGCTTCCCACGACAGATGCTCTGTTGTTGAGGTAATGGGCAGAAAAGCAGGCTATATCGCTATCAACGTTGCTGTTGCAGTTGGTGCTGTTGCTTGTATCACCCTTGAGAAGGAATATGACCTTGACGAGATCGCAAAGAAGATGATCGAGTCTAAGGCTCACGGCAAAACCCACTTTATTATCGTTGTTTCCGAGGGCGTGGGTAAAACCGAGTATATCACAAAGACGATTCAGGATCTTACCGGCGTTGAGTCCAGAGCTACAGTTCTTGGGCACGTTCAAAGAGGCGGTGCTCCTACGCTCCGTGACAGAGTTGCTGCTACAAAGCTTGGCTATTACGCTGTTGAGCTGCTTGAAAAGGGCGTTGGCAACAGAGTATGCGGCTTTAAGCAGGGCGAGGTATATGATGTAGACATCATGGAGGCTCTCAGCATGAAGAAACCTTTTGAGGACGAGCTTTACGACATCCTTTATAAGACAGCGTTCTGATCGTATGAGACTCAGACCGTATGTCCACAGTCATGACTTTGATGTTATCAGTGCCTGGATCAGTGACGAAAGAACCAATGCGCTGTGGTCTGCCGACCGTATAAGCTTTCCCCTTGAAAAAGAGAGCTTCGGCAGATTTCTTGAGCAGCAGTTTGAACGCAGCGGCGATTGTCCCTTTGTTGCAGCACAGGACGATGGCAGGGTAGTGGGCTTTATCTGCTGTTCAGTGAACTGTGAGTCAGATGAGGCAATGCTGAAATTTGTGGTCGTTGACCCTGTCCAGCGTGGAAAAGGTTATGGAAAAGATATGGTAAGGCTTGCCGCAAAGTATGCTTTTGAAATTGCAGGTGCTTTGCTTGTGCACCTTAACGTGTTTACGGTCAATTCCGCAGCTCGCAGGTGTTATGAAAGCGTTGGCTTCGTTCATAGGAACACCGCTCCCGATGCCTTTACGTTTAAGGGTGAGTCCTGGGGAAGATGTAATATGATCCTGACCCACGAGCGTGTAAAATGATCCCATAAGTAAAATAGTTGTCAAAGCTGTCATGCTAACGTTGCGTGGCAGCTTTTTTGTAATGTTTTTATTTGGTACTTGAAAAATTCTGACTTTTGGTGTATAATTATTTTTGTATTTGAAAAAAGGAGTTGATATCAATGGTAAATGTTGGTTTTATCGGCTGCGGAAATATGGGAACTGCCATAATGAAAGGTATCCTTAAAAGCAAGATGAGCAGCGATGTAAAGCTTTATGCCTTTGATAAATCCCAGACTGCCCTTGACAAGGCTGTGACTGAGGGTGCTGTGGGCGTCAGCGATGCAGCTGATGTGGTTGCCTGCTGTAAATATGTCTTCTTTGCCATCAAGCCCCAGCAGCTTGATGAGGTGCTTGATAAGGTCGCATCGCAAGTAACCGCTGATACAGTCATTGTGTCTATACTTGCCGGTGTAACGGATGAATACTATGCCAAGAGAACGGTTGCCGGTGCAAAAGTTGTGCTGGTAATGCCGAATACGCCTTTTCTGCTTGGTGAAGGAGCAACAGCTCTGTCACGTTCCGAAACAGTTACCGACGAGGAGTTTGACCTTGTGTGCAGTATCTTTTCTTCGGGCGGCATAAGCAAAATAATCGATAAGGATAAAATGAAGGAGATAATTGCCATAAACGGCTCTTCTCCCGCATTTATCTATCTTTATACAAAATACTTTGTTGACTACGCAAAAAGCGTAGGTATCGATGAAGAAACTGCTAAGGCTCTTTTTGCAAAGTCTCTTATCGGCTCTGCAAAAATGATAACCGACAGCGGTAAAAGTCTTGATGAGCTTATAGAAATGGTTTCCTCAAAGGGCGGTACCACTATCGCTGGGCTTGAAAAGCTTCGTGAAGGCGGACTGTCCGACGCTGTTGACAACTGCTGTAAAGCCTGCACAAAGAGAGCTTACGAGCTTTCCAAGTGAATAAAAACAGCTTGACCGCATATACATTACAAAAAGGATGTGATGTGTCATGTTGGTCAAAAAATCAGGTATATTATCATGGAAAGTCTATACTGCGATGCTGTGTGTGGTGCTTGTGGGCACCCTTGTCGGCTGCCTGTTGTACAGCCGTTTGGATGCTCAGACCCTTGGCAGGATATGCAGCTCTCAAGCGGACTTTATAACCGCAAGGGGACAGGCTTCCTTTTCACATATCCTGCTTCGTACCCTCACCTCGTCATCGCTGTTCATGCTGGTGGTGTTCCTTTCGGGATTTGGTGCAATAGGACACGCTGCCGCATTGGGCGCACTTTGCTACAAAGGGATGGGCCTGGGGCTTATACTTTCACAGATGTATTCACAGTATTCTGCAAAGGGGATCTTGTATTCGCTTTTCACCGTCGTCCCCAACGCAGTAGTTTCTGCGTCAGTGCTTGCCCTTGCGGCAAGAGAAGCTTTTGGTCTGTCAAATACATACGCCTTGTTTACCTTGTCTGACAGACAGCTGGACGGGATAAGACCTTGTGTAAAACTATACTGCGCCAAGCTTTTGATACTTGAAGCCGTGCTTGCACTTTCTGCGGGCTGCGATTGCCTTATAGCATGGATCTTCAAGAGCTTTGTGCCAAAATAAAAATAAAGGAAAGAAAAATAATGGCATTGTTCCAAAACAACAATAATCATAGTGGTGCACTGCGTACGCCCCATGAAAAACCCGGATTTATAAAGTATACAGGTGTGTATCTCAGACATTTCTGGGAGCTTTTAAGGCTCAATCTGTTGTATATAATCGCCTGCATACCCATAATAACCATAGGTCCCGCAACTGCGGCGATGACAAAGCTTTGCAGGAATTATTACCAGGAAAGACACGTATACATATGGACGGATTTCTGGAAGGCTTTTAAAGATAACTTCAAACAGGGTATGTTTTTTGGCATAATAAATATCCTTTGTGCCGTGGTCTTTTCTGTGAGCATACCTATTTATATGAAGTGGGCACGGGATGTCTCAGCTATGTATGTGCCGTTTTTTATCACCCTGGGCTTTATGGTCGTTCTGGTCATGGTCAGCTCATATGCATATATCATGGTCAGCTCCACCAATCTTAAAGTAAAGCAGATTTTTAAAAACTCCCTTATCCTTGTATATCTTTGCGTTAAAAGATCCATTGCGTTCTTTATTATCTATGTTGCCGTTATGTCGGCGGCTATCCTTTTCTTCCCCGTATCTCTTATATTCATTGTGTTCTGGCCGTTCACGTTTATCTCTTTTGTGGATTGCTGCCTGTGCTATCCGATGGTAAGAAAGTACGTTATTCAGCCGTACTATGACCAGCGTGGAGAGGAAAATCCCGAAGAAGCGTACCTTGATACGCATGATGAGCGAGTATTCGTGGATTCCCCGCAGTATGAGACCAAGGACCAGGCTAATAAAAAGAGAAAGAAGAAGACGATCAAGTAAAAAAATAACTGCTGTGCCAATAAAAGGTACAGCAGTTTTACTTTTGTTATTCTTTTTCAATAGATCCAAGTGATAACGCTTTCAGATAAGCGTTTATAAATCCGTCAAGGTCACCGTCCATAACTGCGCTGACGTTGGAAGTCTCATATCCCGTGCGCACATCTTTAACAAGAGTGTATGGCATAAATACGTAGGATCTTATCTGTGAACCCCAGCCGATCTCTTTCTGAACACCCTTAATATCGCTGATCTTTTCAAGATGCTCACGTTCCTTTATCTTCACAAGTTCCGAGCGCAGCAGCTTCATAGCGTATTCTCTGTTCTGAAACTGGCTTCTCTGTGTCTGACATGAGGTCACAATGCCAGTGGGCTTATGGATAAGACGTACAGCCGATGATGTCTTGTTGATGTGCTGACCGCCGGCACCGGATGAACGGAATACCTGCATCTCAATGTCTTCCGGTCTGATATCCACCTCAATAGTGTCGTCGATCTCAGGCATCACATCAGCCGCCGAAAAGGAAGTCTGTCTTGCACCGGCAGCGTTGAACGGGGAGATACGCACAAGCCTGTGAACGCCTGCTTCGCTTTTGAGGTAACCGTAAGCATTTTCGCCCTCGATCATCATTGTTACAGTTTTCAGACCTGCCTCGCTGCCCTCCAGAAAATCAAGGGTGGATACCTTGAAATTGTGCTTTTCAGCCCAGCGTGTGTACATTCTGAAAAGCATCTCCGTCCAGTCCTGAGCCTCGGTTCCGCCTGCTCCCGCATGAAGGGTGATAATGGCATTGAGCTTGTCATATTCACCTGTGAGAAGAGTGGCAAGGGAAGCCTCGTCAAGCTTCTGACTCAGAGTTTCCACCTCCTGCCTGATCTCCTCGATCATGCTTTCGTCCTCTTCCTCGGCTGCCATTTCCAGCATAACTTCAATATCTTCATATGATGTGGTAAAATCCTTGTATTTTTCCAGCTTGCTTTCAAGGCTCCTGGTTTCCTGTAAAACCTTCTGCGAGTTGTCGATGTCATCCCAGAATCCCGGCTCCGCAGCCTTCTCGTGAAGCTCCTCAATACGCTCTTTGCTTCTTTCGATGTCGTATACATCGTGGAGCTCCTTGATAGTGGGGCTTAAAGCTTCAAGCTGTGATTTCAGATTTTCTAAAAATACCATATATCATTCTCCTTAAATACTCTTACCACTTATTATAGAACTTTTTTTTGTAAAAGTAAAGAAAAAAATAAAAAAACTATGGTATTTTAAAAAAAAGTATGCTATAATATATTGAAATTGATGTGCAATGGAAAGTGAGGTTGGCAAATGGCTAATTTTACAGGCGCAAAATGCATTGTCTGTGAACAGACCTTCAAGGACGGCGATGACGTTGTTGTGTGCCCTGATTGCGGCACACCGTATCACCGTGAATGTTATAAGCAGGCGGGTAAATGTGTTAATGATGAGCTTCATGCAAGCGGCGAGGCATGGAAGAAAACGGCTCAAGAAGGCGGCGAAGGAATAAGATGCAGCCGGTGCGGCTTTAATAACGATAAAGATAAGCTTTTCTGCGAAAGCTGCGGCACACCCCTGAATACGACCGGTTCTAACAAGACCAGTTCGTTTAACGAGCCTAAACCGGGAGAGGGCAACACTAACAACGGTCGTGTTGAGTTCTCACCGTTTGGAGAAAGAACTGTCTACGATAAAGATTCTGTTATTGACGGGATAAAGCTTGAGGATTATGCGGGGTATGTCAAGTCAAATCCCTTTACATTTCTTATGAGCTTTATAAGATTCGGTAAATATGGCGGAAAGCTATCGCTGAATATCGGTGCTTTTCTGTTCCCGGAGGTTTATTTCCTTTTCAGGAAAATGCGCCTTGTTGGTATTATCTCCCTGATCGTGTGTGCAGCTCTCACCGTTCCGCTTATGATCGCTCAGTTTGCTGTGGGATACGCAGGGATAAAGATAGGCTTTTCCTTTGATGTTACAGGTAAGACGTTCACCGTGATCGCTGATATGTGTTGGTACGGTCTTATGGTGTGGAGGATATTCTCCGGTCTGCTCGCTAATTATCTGTATTACAAAAAAGCAAAAGGCGATATCAGCAGGATAAGGGAAAGCTCTGACGCAGAGCAGGAAGTTAAGGAGAGGATAGCTGCAAAGGGCGGCGTATCCTGGCCTGCTGCCATTGTCGGATACGGATTTTTCTGCAGCCTTGTTCTGGGTGTTGTGTTCCTGTTCAACAGGTTGCTTTAATTTAATAAAAAATTTACAATTTTGCGAACCTGCCTGTTGACATCGGGCAGGTTTTATGTTATCATAATATGGTATCCTTGCTTGTACGATATGGTGCAGGCGAAATCCAGAAGGAGGTGCAATAGTAATGGCAAAAATCAATGAAAGCTATGAAGCTATGGTTGTTTTCAGCACAAAGCTGGAGGATGAGGGCGCAGCTCTTATCGAAAAGTTTGATGGTATGATCAAGAACCATGCAGAGGCTGACTCAGTTGAAATGAACAACTGGGGTAAGCGCAAGTTGGCTTATGCTATTAACTACGAGACGGAAGGAACATATGTACTTTGGACATTTACATCCAAGCCTGAGTTCCCATCTGAGCTTGAGAGAGTTCTCAAGATCACAGACGGCGTTATCCGCTTCTTGGTTACAGTAAAGCAGTAATAACGTAATAGATATTATTGCAAGCCGGCGAAAGAGAGGTAGAAAGTTATGCTTAACAGAGTTATTTTGATGGGCAGGATCACACAGGATCTGGACCTCAGACAGACACCTTCGGGCACATCTGTGCTTACATTCAGCGTTGCTGTTGAGAGAAATTTTGTGAAGCAGGGTGAGGAAAGACAGACTGATTTTATAACCTGTGTTGCCTGGCGCCAGCAGGCTGATTTCATCTCAAGATATTTCAGCAAAGGCAGAATGATCGCAATCGAAGGCAATTTGAGAACAAGGACCTATGACGATAAGAACGGCACAAAGCACTACGTAACTGAAGTGTATGTTGATAACGTAAGCTTTACCGGTGAGAAGAAGTCCGACGGCGGCAATACCTCGGCTTATTCCGGTAACGGTTATTCCAACAACTATAACAGCGCACCTGCGCAGCCGGTCAGCCAGCCACAGTCAGGTAACAATGAAGCACTGTCTATCGGAGACCTTTCCGATTATGAAGAAGTGCTCAGCGATGACGGAATACCATTCTGACAATCTTAAGATCATAACATTGAATAGTTAGGAGTGAAAATGACAATGGCAATGGAAAAAACAGCTTCAAGACCAATGAAGAGAGGTCGTAAGAAGGTTTGTATGTTCTGCGTAGACAGAGCAGAGACTATCGACTATAAAGATATCGCAAAGCTTAGAAAGTGCATGACAGAGAGATCCAAGATCCTCCCAAGACGTGTTACCGGAACATGTGCTTATCATCAGAGAGAGCTTACCAAGGCTATCAAGAGAGCGCGTCACGTAGCTCTTATTCCTTATGTTTCCGACTAATATAAGCTTTATAATGAGGTATCCTTTATAGGATACCTCTTTTTGTATATTATGGCATTATTCTGCACTTGAAAAAAAGCGGCGTCTGTGTTATAATATTTGTTACGGAAAAGAAGTGTTTTCCCATCCGTAAGCCTTTAGAAAGAATAGGACTTGACTATGAGCGAAAAAACAAATATCAAAAAGAATATAATAATGGACTTTGTCCCGACAAGAGATCTGGTTGTTTTCCCGAACATGACAGTTTACTTTGATGTGGGAAGGAATTTTTCTGTAAGAAGCATCAAAAATGCCATGGAAAAGGATATACCTGTTTTTCTTGCTGCCCAGAAGGACGTGAATGTTGAAAAGCCGGAGAAGAAAGACTGCTATTCAATAGGTACCGTTGTAAGGGTTAAGCAGATAGTAAGAACAGGCAATGTTTACCGTGTTCTGGTCGAGGGTGTCAACAGAGCTAAGCTTGTCAATCTTTTCGAACATAAGTACGGATATGAAGCAGAGATAAAAATGATGCATAACTATCCAAGGGAGAAGTTTGAAAAGATGGAGGTCATCGCCCTTTTCAGGGAAGCCATGTCTGCATTTGAAGACTATGCAAAGCTGCTTCCCAGAATGCCGCAGGAGCTTTATTCACAGATCCTTGGTTCCAAGACTCCTATCGAGCTTTTTGAGAGCATAGCGTTTAATATCTCTCTTTCGTTCCAGGACAGACAGGCATTGCTTGAGGCATCTACAGTGGGTGAAAAGCTGGCTATGCTGCTTAAAATACTTTCAAGAGAAATAAACGTCCTTACATTGGAACAACAGATACATGACCAGGTTAGAACACAGATAGAGGATAACCAGCGTGAGTATTATATCCGTGAGCAGATAAAGGCTCTGCAGCATGAGCTTGACGGTGAAGCAGCAGAAAGCGACGATGGAGATCCGGATAAGTATATTGAAAGAATAAAGAAGCTTGGTCTTGATGAGAAAAGCGAAGAAAAGCTGGTTAGTGAGGCAAAAAGACTTGCGCATATGCCTATCGGTTCCCAGGAGGCAGTAGTAATAACCAACTATCTTGATACGGTGCTTTCTTTGCCCTGGAATTCCTTTACCAAGGACAGGACCGATGTTAAAAAAGCCGCAAAGATCCTTGATGCCGATCATTACGGTCTTAAAAAAGTCAAGGAGAGGATACTTGAAAATCTGTCGGTGAGAGCACTTGCACCGGATGTCAAGGGACAGATACTCTGCCTTGTCGGACCTCCGGGAGTAGGTAAGACATCGGTTGCCAAGAGTATAGCAAGAGCACTTGGCAGGAATTTTGTAAGAGTATCTCTTGGCGGAGTTAAGGACGAGAGCGATATAAGAGGTCATAGAAAAACCTATGTAGGCTCAATGCCAGGACGTATAATAAATGCCATGAAGCTTTGCGGAAGCATGAATCCTGTAATGCTTCTTGACGAGATAGATAAAATGTCCAATGACTTCAGAGGAGATCCGTCGTCGGCAATGCTTGAGGTGCTTGACAGCGAACAGAATAATGCCTTCAGGGATCATTACATAGAAATACCCTTTGATCTGAGCGAGGTACTGTTTATTACCACCGCCAATACCCTTGATACTGTTCAGGCTCCGCTGCTTGACCGAATGGAAGTAATTGAGCTTTCAAGCTATACCCGTGAGGAAAAGTATAACATTGCAAAGAAGCATCTTGTCAAAAAGCAGCTTGCTAATCACGGACTTACAGCATCAATGTTCAAGATATCAAATGATGCACTTTATAAGCTGATAGACAGCTATACTAAAGAAGCAGGCGTAAGAAACCTTGAAAGAGCTATCGGAAAGCTTTGCAGAAAAGCCGCACGAGAGATAGTTGAAAATGATGTAAAATCTGTTTCGTTCAACGCTTCCAACCTGAGCAAGTACCTTGGACACGAAAAATATCTTCCGGATCTTGTATCGGCGGAAGATTGCGTAGGCTGTGTCAATGGGCTTGCCTGGACATCTGTGGGCGGCGTTATAATGCCTCTTGAGGTGCTGGTGCTTGATGGAAAGGGAAAAATAGAGCTTACCGGATCTCTTGGAGATGTTATGAAGGAATCCGCAAGGATAGCTGTAAGCTACTGCCGCAGCATAGCAGATAAATATGGTATAAGCAGTGATTTCTACGAAAAGAAGGACCTGCATATCCATGCACCTGAGGGTGCAGTGCCAAAGGACGGACCGTCAGCTGGCGTTACCATGATAACCGCTATCGTTTCAGCACTCAGCGGGCTTAAAGTGCGTTCAGATGTTGCGATGACAGGTGAGATCACATTGACCGGTAAAGTCCTTGCTATCGGCGGACTGCGTGAGAAAACAATGGCTGCATACAAAGCCGGTGTAAAGACCTGTGTAATACCTTTTGCGAATAAAGGCGATCTTGATGAGGTAGAGGATATCGTAAAGATGAATGTTGAGTTCATTTTTGCTAAAACCATTGACGATGTTCTTGATGTTGCACTTGTTGAGGAAAAAAACAAAAAAAGATTGTCACTTGAACTTATGCCTGCTAAAAAGACAAGAGGCAGAAAGAAAGTGACCGTATAAATAATTGTTTAAGGAGCATCCAATGAATATAAATCTGGCTGAATTTGTAACTTCGTATGCAGACTATAAGCAAATGCCTGCATCGGACAGAATAGAGATAGCTTTTTCCGGACGCTCCAACGTGGGCAAGAGTTCGCTAATAAATAAGATCTTTAATCGAAAAAAACTTGCAAGAGTCAGCTCTATGCCGGGAAAGACAGTGACCATTAACTTCTATTCACTTGAAAACATTTATATTGTAGACCTGCCGGGATACGGCTATGCAAATGTTTCAAAGAGCGAAAAGAAAAAATGGGGCGATCTGATCGGAAGCTACCTGAGTGACGGTGAGCGTGATCTTGCACTGGTATTTCAGCTCATTGATATGCGTCATCCACCCTCAAAAGACGATCTTCAAATGATAGATTTCCTTATTGACAGCGAGATACCGTTTGTGGTGGTGCTTACGAAAGCTGATAAATTAAAACCGACTCAGCGAAAGCTGAGATTGGAAGCGTTCAAGACTGAGATACCTTGCTTTGAGGATATTACCTGTGTGGAGTTCTCTGCCGTAACAGGTGAGGGCGTGGAAAATATCCGAAGCATAATAGAAGAGGTTGCACAGGATTGATTTTAGTGGAGCGCTTTTTACACAAATAAAATTCAGAAATTATAAATAAAATATTCATAATTCTCCTTTACATTTCAACACTTTTATGTTAAACTGTTATTATGGTTTAACACTTTACATTATGAAATGCTAAAGGAGACTTTTTTATGAAAGAACGTATGGAAATCAAAAATCTTGATGACCTTTATGAGGCTATTCTTCATCTTGAAACAGTTGAGGAGTGCAGATCCTTTTTCAAGGACCTTTGTACCATTCCCGAATTAAAAGCACTCTCACAGCGTTTTCAGGTGGCAAAGATGCTTATGGACGACAATGTTTACAGCGAGATCGTCCGCAAGACAGGTGCTTCCACAGCAACTATCAGCCGTGTGAACAGATCGCTTACGTATGACGGAAGCGGCGGATATAATATTGTTTTTGACAGAATGAACAAGAAGAAGGAATCTGAGGAATGAGCTTCGGATACGAACAGTTTGCTCAGTTCTATGATCGTCTGACCGGCAATGTTGACTATGACTCAATAGCTATGCTTGTACATGAGCTTGTTCAGAAATATGCCGATTATAAAGAGGTCATTCTGGATCTTGCCTGCGGTACGGGGAGCCTTAGTGAAAAGCTTGCGCAAAAGGGATACGATGTTGTTGGTGTAGACAATTCGCCTGAAATGCTTGAAATTGCACTGCAAAAATTTGAGGGCAAGGATCTGCCCGTCACTCTTTTGCAGCAGGATATGACAGAGCTTGAGCTTTACGGTGCGGTTGACTGCACGGTATGTATTCTTGACAGTTTCAATCACCTGAGTGATAAACAACAGCTTCAAAAAGCCTTCGAGCGTGTGTCCATGTTCACTTGTGACGGAGGCTTGTTTGTATTTGATCTGAATACTGAGTATAAGCACAAACAGGTGCTTGCTGACAATGCCTTCAACTTTGATAATGAAGACTGTTTCTGTGCTTGGCAGAATGAGCTTGCCGATGATGCAAGTGTGCATATCTATCTTGATTTTTTTCAAAAAGACAATGACGGCAGATATACAAGATACAGCGATGACTTTACGGAAATTCTTTTTGAGAACAGCTTTATTGAGAATGAACTTAAACAAAACGGCTTTGAGTTGATAGGGAAGTACGACGATTTCTCGCTTGAACCTGTGAAAGAAACCAGCCAGCGTGTGCTGTGGGTTTGTAAAAAGACGGCAAAAAAATAAAGGAGAATACCCTTATGGGAAGAATAGTTCGTGCGATAAGCAAAGATGCTTCGGTGGTGTGCAGCGCCATTGACGGCAATGATATAGTTTCAAGGATAGAGCAGATACACAAGACCTCTGCTGTGTGTACAGCGGGACTTGGCAGGCTTGCTATGGCAACATCTCTGCTCGGCTTTGGTCTTAAAGGCGAAAAGGACAGCGTTACAGTCAGAATGGAAGGCGGTGGTCCTGCAGGCGCACTTATCTGTGTTTCGGACAGCTTTGGCAATGTAAGGGCTTATATCCAGAATCCCGTCGTTGAATTGCCGCTGAACGATAAAGGCAAGCTCGATGTCGGCGGTGCAGTCGGCAGGGAAGGCACACTCAGCGTTGTTAAAGACCTCGGTCTGAAAGAGCCTTATGTCGGTCAGGTGCCGATTGTTTCCGGCGAAGTAGCAGAGGATATAACCAGTTACCTTGCCCTGAGTGAGCAGGTGCCGAGCGTGTGTGCGCTGGGAGTGCTCGTAAATCCCGATCTTACGGTAAATTGTGCAGGCGGTTTCCTTGTTCAGCTTCTTCCGTTCGCTCCCGAAAGTGCAATAGATCAGATCGAGAAAAATATCAACTCCATGCAGTCTGTAACGCAGATGATCTCCGGGGGAATGACCACAGAGGAGATCGCCCTTAAAGCCCTTGAGGGTCTTGAACCGAACGTGCTTGATGACTTTAAGGTGGAGTACAGATGCGATTGCTCAAGAGAACGTGTGGAAAAGGCACTTATCTCCCTTGGTGAAAAAGACCTTAAAGAAATGGCGCAAGAGCCTGAAACACAGGTGGAGTGTCATTTTTGTGATAAGAGATATAAATTTACCTCTGAGGAGATCTTGAAGCTGGTTGAAAGTGCGAAGAAATAGTGCCTTTTATGGTTCTTGATGGGTAATTATCGATGAGATATCCGCATATGCATATTATTACAGATCAAGACGGAAATTGATTGATGAATTTCTTACTAAAAAATCCAAAAAGCTCTTGACAAATCAGCTCAGATGTTGTATAATTAATTTCGTCACTTGAAGAGGTGACGATGTTGGGGGTATAGCTCAGCTGGGAGAGCATCTGCCTTACAAGCAGAGGGTCACAGGTTCGATCCCTGTTGTCCCCACCATCAAGGCCGGGTAGTTCAGCTGGTTAGAACGCTAGCCTGTCACGCTAGAGGTCGTGGGTTCGAGCCCCATTCCGGTCGTTTTAGTTCTCTGTATCTTTTCGAAATACTGATCTAAGTTTACAGAGTTACGCCTCTGTAGCTCAGTAGGTAGAGCAGGGGACTGAAAATCCCCGTGTCGATGGTTCGATTCCGTCCGGAGGCACTTGTTTTGCGGCTTTAGCTCATCTGGTAGAGCGCCACCTTGCCAAGGTGGAGGTAGCGAGTTCGAGCCTCGTAAGCCGCTTTATTATGGCGCTATAGCCAAGTGGTAAGGCGTAGGTCTGCAACACCTTGATCCCCGGTTCAAATCCGGGTGGCGCCTTAGAGCTGTGCATTTTATATGTGCAGCTTTTTTTATTGTATCCGATCTGTACTCTGTTACTAAGATATAGAGAAAAGGCGGAAAATGAAGATAGTGATTTGATCCATATTGTTTTAAAAAGACAGCTGGTTTTCTCAGGTGTCTTTTTTTTGTAAGCAACTGAGAAAAAAATATAAAAAAAAATAGATTTTCTATTGACAAATGTATATATAATGTGTATAATGTATATATCAAGTATACACAATGTTGGTGATCACATGAACGTTATTATTTCAAATTCATCGGGAGTCCCTATCTACGAACAGATAGTCTCCCAAATCAAAGAACAGATCATGAACGGTGAATTGAAAGCAGGGGACGCCTTGCCTTCGATGCGAGCCTTGGCTCAGTCTGTCCGCATAAGTGTTATAACAACAAAGCGTGCTTATGAAGAACTTGAAAGGGACGGCTTTATCGAGTCTTTTACAGGAAAAGGAAGCTTTGTTAAAGGGCAGAATACAGAGCTTTTGCGTGAGGAGTATCTCAAGCAGGCGGAGGAGTTTTTGCAGCAAGCCTGCGACAGAGCACGCAAGGCTGGAGCAAGCGCAGACGAGCTTCATGATATGATCGACATTATTTATGGAGGCGAGTGATATGTCTGATTATGAAAACGCAATAGAAATCAAAAACCTTAGCAAGCATTATGATGGTTTTACACTTGACAACATTAGTTTTAATGTCCCCAAAGGCAGCATTATGGGTTTTATCGGGCAAAACGGAGCCGGAAAGTCCACAACAATAAATGCTATTCTTAATATTATAAAAGCAGACAGCGGCGAGATAAGAGTTTTCGGAGAGGATACCCGTACAGTCGGCGTGCAGATAAAACAGGATATTTCTGCGGTGTTTGACGAGCTGCCATTTCATGAGCAGCTTAACGCAAAAGCTCTGGACAAAGTGCTTCGTCATGTTTTCAAGAACTGGAGCAGCAAAACTTTTTTTGAGTTTCTTGAACGTTTCCAGCTGCCTGTAAAAAAGAATTTCGGACAGTTTTCAAAGGGTATGAAAATGAAGCTGCAGATCGCTGCGGCGCTTTCGCATAACGCAAAACTGCTTATTATGGACGAGGCGACCACAGGTCTTGACCCTGTTGTAAGAAACGAGATACTTGATATTTTTCTTGAATTTCTGCAAGACGAGGAGCACTCTATCCTTATGTCCTCACATATTACGTCAGACCTTGAAAAGATAGCCGACAGCGTTACCTTTATTGATAAGGGAAAACTGCTTATCACAGGCTACAAGGATGAAATTCTTGAAAGTCACGGCGTAGTAAAGTGCTCAAGAGCCGATTACGAAAGCATAGAGAAAGGAGACATAGTTTCCGCAAGGATCGGAGACTTTGGCGTTGAGGCGATGGTCAGCGACAGGCAAAGCATTTCCCGTAAGTATTCCGGACTTGTCATCGACCCGACTACTCTTGAAGAGATAATGCTTTTCTACGTCAACCGTGAGAAAAAGGAGTGGTGCTGATATGAAAGGTATCATTTTCAAGGAGCTTTACATATCACGAAAGAGAATATATATCAGCATTGCGACATATTTCTTTCTGACGCTGTTGTGTGTTCTGGTAAAGATGTCTGCGTCATTCGGAAATATCAGATTGCTTGATAAAGAATCAGTGGACGGAGCATTGAATATAACGTTCTATTTCTTCGTTTTCGGTCTGCTTTTCACTTTCACAGGCTTCCTGGTGAACAATGTTTCTTCTGACCTGAAAAGTCATTGGAGCATCTATCAGCGGACACTTCCCTTTACCGAAAAGCAGGTAGTTGGTGCTG
The DNA here is from genome assembly GCF_000621805.1 of Ruminococcus sp. FC2018. Lineage (GTDB taxonomy): Bacteria > Bacillota > Clostridia > Oscillospirales > Ruminococcaceae > Hominimerdicola. The sequence continues at coordinate 217,656 of NZ_JHXH01000001.1, forward strand.
CGTACATCTCAAATGCGGCGATGCTGCTGGTACTGTTTGTGTTCCATACACTTATGACGGCTATAATGTGCATGGTTTTTAAAATGCAGTTCCACGCATATTTTATATGGATCTTTCTTATTGTTTCTCTGTTCTTCTTTTTAGCCAATTCTTTGATAATGTTTGCGTTTTACCGTTTCAGAGATAGTAAGAAAGCAGCGCTTTTTTACAGTGCTGTATTCGTGATTTTGTATCTTAGTATTGAACTTGCTTTTATAAGCAGAGGAACCTATTATCAAACAAAAGGTAAGCAAGATGCTGAACGGCTTGCGGAGCTGCAAGGTCTGCCTGCCGATACATACTCGCCCGATACATTTATGATCAATTATGTGAAAGAGGATATTCATTCGTTGGCAAATTTCTTTCAGAACTATTGGTGGCTCATCGCTCTGATAATTGCAGCGGTAATTGCGCTGTTGTTCTTTGCAAGCGTAAAGGCACTTGCAAGGCCTGCTGATGCGGTAAAGCCTTCAAAGGAAAAAGAGAAACCAAAGCAGAGCCTGTTCGGCTCGTTTGGCAATCAAAAAGCCGCTGCGGAAGGAGATGATGACTGATGCTGGGTTATTTGTACAAGGATATCAGAATAAACAGGAACATACTTTGCATTATGCTTGGTCTCATTGTATTTTTCAGCGTCTTTCCAATAGTGGCGGCAAACGGTGATGAAGAAGTTGGGGCTGTCACCGAAGGAGTAGTATACTACGGTCTTTACTTTCTGATAAACGGAACAGTTTTTCTTACTGTAGGAATGATGGCTTCTGTCTTTGTCCAGACCGACGAGCGTAAAAAGTGGTGCTACTACAACGCTGCAGTGCCAAACGGGATAAGACAGCAGGTCGGCAGCTGCTATATTATCGTTGCCTGCTCTATAACCATTGCGCTTGCCATGACCTGCGGTGCAAACTATATTATCAGGACTTTTTCAAGCGTCAACATTCCCAGCGCAGGCGGGATGATGGTGGTGTTTGCGCTTATCTGCCTGCTGATGCGTGCGATAGAGCTGCCGTTTTTCTATGCCTTCGGCTCAAAGATAGGCTCGCTTGTAAAGGGATTGCTTTTTGTGGTCCTTATCCTGATAGCTCTGATATACTTTATGTTTGGCGATCTTTCCTGGCTCGGAAGCAGGGACGATTTTATGGAGAACTTTTTGAACTGGCTGTCAGGGCTGGAAATTAAAAACCTTGTCACAGGGGGATTTATCGGAAAGCTGCTTTTAGGGGCTGTGCCGCTGTATGCACTGTCATATTTCATCAGCACCAAGGTTTACCTCAAGGGCGTAGACAGACTTGAAAAATAAGCTCAGGTGAATTCCCATTAACTTATGATAATTGAGCTTTAAATATGAAAGGGTGAAATAAATGCCGATTACTGAACGCTATACCGATATCTGCGATAAGCTTTGTGAATTTGCAAAGTCCGATAATTGTCTTCGTGCAGTAATAGTTATCGGTTCAACTACCAGAGATGATGTCCCTTCGGACGAGTATTCTGACCTTGATCTTATAATAGTAACGGATGATGCTGAAAAATGGTTCAGTGGGGAATACCCGGATATGCTGGGCAAAGTAGGTATTTCTTTTATCGAGCCGACCCTTGGAGGAGGAAGGGAGAGAAGATGCATATACGATAAAGAAAAAGATGTTGATTTTATAATCTTCACTCCCCGCCAGTTTATAAAAGCACTTGAAGACGGCGTTGCCCAGTGGGTTATGAACCGTGGCTATATGTTTTTATATGATTCAGATGGCTATAAAGACCTGGCTGAAAAGTACATTGAGATAGCTGTTTCACATACGCTGGTATCACAGGATGAATTCAATAATCTTGTAAATGATTTTTACTTTCATAATATATGGGCTTGTAAGAAATTACTTCGTGGTGAGCTTTGGTCGGCAAAAATGTGTATTGATTCTTACCTTAAACAGCGTTTGCTGAAAATGATAGAGCAATATGAAATTCTTAGTTCAGGCGCAGATGTCTGGCATGACGGAAGATTTATTGAACGATGGGCAGATAAAACTGTGCTTGATGGGCTGAAAACTGCATTTGCTCATTATGAAGAACAGGATTGCAAAAATGCTCTTGTCAATACACATATACTTTTTGCAAAGTTGTCAGCTGATGTAGCAGAAAAACTTGGATATGAATACCCTGACAACGCAAGACTTTGTGCATATGAATTCCTCCAAAAACTAGTATAAAAAAGAGGCACCTTCTTGGTGCCTCTGGTTTTTATTTTAAGTAGTTCCTTGATTTTTTCTTGGCTTTGTATTCGTACATGGCTTTATCTGCCATCGAAAGAGTTTCGTCAAAACTGTTCTTAGTGCCGATGCAGCAGCCTATACTTGCCGAAATAATATACGGCTTGTCAGACTCATCGGAAAGCTTTTTCATGGTTTCCGAGAATGCTTTGATGCGTTTTGGGATTTCCGATTCATCGTAATCTCCCACACCGATGATATAGAACTCATCGCCGCCTGCTCTGATGCATTTCTCTGTGCTTAAAGTTATCTGAGCTGCAGCTTTGCCAACAGTTTTAATACTGAAATCGCCTTCCGAGTGACCATATGTGTCATTTGTATATTTGAGTCTGTCCATGTCAACAACTGCAACAAATAGTTTATCCGAATTGCTTGAGTTGGAGAGCATCTTGTTAAGCTCTTCATACATACCTCGCCTGTTGTAGAGCCCTGTCATCTGGTCTTTGACCGACATGACCATGTATTTATTTTTTGCTCTTACCATTTCAAGTGCAGTGTTTACAAATCTCAGCCAGTTGCGGTAAACAAGGTTTAATGTTTTTTTACAGGTAAGCTCCCGCTGTATCACAGCGTATCCCAGTGTCTTTTCATTGAAGTGAACAGCCGAGAAATAAAATACATATGGTTTGTCACAGTCTTCGTGCATTCTCGGAATCATCTGCTTTGTGTCAAATGAAAAGCTTTGCTCCGCGCTGTGAAAATCAAGTTCGCCAACGTTTGAACTTGCCATTACCATTTTCATTTTTTTCGGATAGCCTTTAATCAGCTCCGAATCAATATCCAGCCAGTTCTCCAGCAAACATAGGTAAAAGTTTGTATACGGCATAATAAGTGACAGGTTTTCGTATATATTATCTAAGCATTTCTGAGGAGTTCCGGAGCTGGTCAGCTTTTCAAAAATGTAGCTTTCTATAAGTCGCCCGATATCAACATTATCGGTAAAGTCGGTAGAGTTGTAGTTTCTTACCGTCTGATAAAGCGAATCCTTGAAAACAGCCGATGTCATATCCCTGTCAGGACTGCACCCGCAGCTCATACCCTTGTGGAAGATGTTTTCCATTGAACTAACGTAAGGAATGATCTCTTCGCCCGGATCAATTATGTTCCTGATGTAATCAACAGCTTCTGCCGCTGATTGTTTTTCGTTTGATTCAAAGCTGGTAAGAGTGATCCTGTTAAGACAAGCTTCCGTAGTGCCTTCGTATCCTATAACTATAAGATCGTCGGGAATCTTCACACCGTTTTTATCAAGCTCCTCAATAAGTCCCAGTGCCATGTGGTCACTTGCACATATCACAGCTTCCGGCATTGGAATTTTACCTGCAAGAAGTCTGTCGGCAAGCTCAAGACCACTTGTATACCAGAAATCACCGTAAACTATATATTCATTAGGAACGGAAAGACCGTGCTTCTGAATTTCATCCAGAAAGATACTTAACCTGTTTTCAGCCTCAACGTGACCCTTAGGACCGGTGAGTATGCAGATCTTTTCTTTTCCGTGCTGCTCTATGACATGACGACACATTTCACGATGTATTTCTTCATTATGGCTTTTGATATACGGAAAATCTCTGTACGGAACAATAAGACATACCACAGGGATGTGACATTCTTTTTCGATCCTGTCGGCTATCCTTCCGATAGTAATACCCGAATACTCCTCGGTCAGAGTTATTGAGTCCAGAATGACTGCATCAAAACATTCATAATCAACAAGATTAAAAATGTTTAATTCGCCTGTGTTAAATGACCTTGAAAATTCCTGCAAATGAGTAAGGGAGGATACGACTGTAACGTTGTAACCATACTTTTCACATTGGGTAAATATACCGTCAAGAATTCTTCTTCCATGGGATTTTTCAAGTCTTGCTGTGATCAGGCAAATATTTTTTCTATTACTCAAAAATTTCACCTCGTTCCGTAAAGTTGCTATTACCCAACTAATTATATCACATTTAAAATTAAATTGTCAATAATTATCAACAAATATTCGGATGTTTTGATTACTTTTAACAGTAATGTTCGAGCGGTCTTGTGCAAGTGTTCAGCGGATGAGGTTTACACCACAAGCCAAACTATTGACTTTTACCCTTTATGGTTATATAATTATTATATGTCATGGAGTTAATTGTTCAATGAAAGGGACGGTAGCATGGATGATAAGAGTCGAATATCTCCTGTTCTGATCGGATTTATTGTTCTTGTTATTGGTGCTGTCGTCCTTTTGATAGTCAAAGGTATCGGCTTTGGGATAGATTTTTACAATAAGTATTGGATCGAGAATAATACAGCTTATTCTAAAGATGTAAAGTTCTTTGATGTCAAGCATTTTGACCCTCGGGAGTATAAAGCTGAAGATGACGAGCTGGAGGAAAGCGCAGCAGAAATTTTTTATGCTCATATCAATGGGAAATCTCTTAAAGAATGCGAAACAAAGATAGCTATTTCAGATGATTTCTTCGCTATGACAGATCCGGATCAGAACACTTCGGCTGCTGTGAAAAAATGGAAAGATCTCTGTGCTTTCAGTGTTGTACAAATGGGAAGCAAAGCAATAATCGTTTATGATTATACTATGGTGCCCACAAGTTTAAAAGATGCAAAGACATATTGTTACGATACATATAAGACTATTGACCGAAGCAGGGTATATCTTCAAAAGCAAAATGGTGTTTGGACGGTTACCGAAGTCTATATAGCATTGCAGTAATACTAATGTTAAGGAGTGATCGTATGGCTACAAGAAGTGATCTTGAATCAATGGTAAGCCAGGGAGAACAGGTGCTGTGGCGAGGCAAACCTCAGAAGAAATGCTTTATTTTTGAATGCATATTCAACCCAATGCTTTTCTTTGCTCTAATATGGGCTGCTTTTGATATTGGATTTATAGTTATGATGAACAAAACGCCCGTGAACAATGCCCAGGGAAATGGCATTGGCGGATTTATACTTGTCTTTTTTGCCTTTCATCTGATGCCTGTGTGGATGTATCTCGCAGGGGTGCTATTGTCTTTCAGAAAGTATAAAAATACTGAGTATATAATAACTGACAGAGGTATATATATTTCCGGTGGAGTTTTTACATATAACTGTCAGATGAAACCATTTGCAGAACTTTCAAATGTTAATATCCACCGGGGAATTTTTGACCAGATGTTCGGTGTTGGCGACGTAGTGCTCAGCGGAACTAATTTTATACAGTACAGCAGCACTACCAACAATTCTGCTGTGCGTGCACTGACTATCAGCGATATAGCGGAGTATCAGGAAGTCTTTTCAATGATAAAGCAGCTTCAGACTGATATTTATTCCGATACAATGTATCCTAATGACCTTCGACCGGCGGAAAATCACGGGTATCAAACCAGATACAAGGGAAGAATGTAGGCTGAAAAAAGCTGTCGCAAATGCGGCAGCTTTTATTATTTTTGCTGTTTAAATCCTATTATAATGTACATTATAATAATATACGTTTATGGATGTGGTTATATGAAGGTGTTTTGCAAGCTTTTAACTGTCTTTGTTTTCGGAGGATTTTCATACGGAGCCATTGAGGTATTTTCACGGGGGTATACTTACATCTCAATGGGCTTAGCAGGAGGAGTCTGTCTGGTAATAATTCATTTGCTTAATGATGAAAGACGAAACGGAATGAAACTTAATACCGCACTTATAATATCTTTATTTTTTATTCTGTCCGGTGAATTCCTGACCGGAGAAATACTTAACAGAACACTTGATATGCATATCTGGAATTATTCTTCTTCCGCTTTTAACATTGACGGGCAGATATGTCTTCTTTATTCATTGGCGTGGTATACCCTATCATTTGTGGGAATTGTGTTTGATGAATGGATGCGCCTTAAAATATTCGGGGAGAAGAGCTATCCTATATTTGCATCGGTGCTTAAAAAGAACAGCAAAAAAGCCTCATAACGAGGCTTTTAGTCAAATTTCTTTTCATATATCCTTATGGAAAAACCAAAGGTCACCTGAAGACTGTTAAGTTCTTCCAGCTTTTTGACTCCGTCAGCAGGAGTTTTGTAATAATACGGAGTCATAGAAAACAGATGAAGTATATCCTCGTTTGAGCTTAATTGACACCTGTACTCCAGAAACGACTCCCGCAACAGATCAAACTTGTTCAGACCATATATATTTGGTTTGTTCTCATATGGTTCAACATATAAAATGCTTTTAAGCTCTATAAGATGCTTGGGAGATGGAGAAACAACGATCAGTTTTCCGCCTTTTTTCAAAACCCTTGCATACTCGTCGTTTGAAACCGGAGCAAAGATACTTATGATAAGGTCTGCAAATCTGTCACGAAAGGGAAGTTCAAATGATGATGCAACAGCAAACTCGCAGTTTTTGATCCCGTTCAGGTGAACTCTGCTCATGCAGTGATCAATAGCGTACTTTGAAATGTCGATGCCGTAAATGCTTGCCTTTTCGATTTTTGAAGTCACACAGGTGTAATAACCCTCGCCGCAGCCACTGTCAATTATTACAGGATCATCAATTTCGCTTGTTATCTTCCGGGCTGTATTTCTCACCTCCTGTGCAAGGCTGAGATAATACCCCTTGTCCAGGAACATCGTGCGTGCCTTTACCATTTCGGGATTATCACCGCTTTTGCCCGGATTTCGTTTTTTGGTTGTAAGAAGATTTACATAACCTTTTCGGGCAATATCAAAACTGTGCCCGTTCTGACAGTGCCAGACTTTATCCAGCTTTTTCAGTTTTTTTCTGCATATCGGACATATATACATTATCCTGCAAATTCCTTTCGTATTATACTCTAAGCATTATAACATCTTTTGTTTTAAATTTCAATGTATAATTGCTTATAAATTTTCCGTAAACCTTGACAAATCTGAGTATGTGTATTATAATTAGCAACAGAGTATATTGTAAAGCGTTGACGGAATTATCCGATTACCGAACGGCACAGAGAGAGGACGTGTGGTGGAAGTCCTTGCGTTTGGTGCGGTGGCTTACCTGAGCTGTGCTGTGAAAACAGTGCCGTATGCCTGCGTTAAAGGTTTCGAGTGGTCTTTTCTTTGTGAGAAGGCAATTTGGGTGGTAACACGGAGTATCTGCTTCGTCCCATGATTCGGGGCGGAGCATTTTTTATTGTTTAAATATGGTGGTTTGATAGATTAAAGTATAAAATGGGGTTTGCTTATGAAAAAATTCATATGTCCTGTTTGCTGCTGCCGCACTCTGAATGGACGGGGTGACCTTGATGTATGCCCGGTATGCTATTGGGAAGATGACGGCGAATATGATGAGTCTGTTGCCAACGATTGGAACAGCGGTCTGACTATCGTGCAGGCACGCAGAAACTATGCAAAATACGGAGCTTATGATAAGCAGTATATCAAAAAGGTCAGAAAGCCTTTGAGAACGGAAGTCACTGATGATAATATAAAGCTTTTTTATAAAAATGGAGGAAAATAAAATGGAATGGACAAGTCTTAATGATTTGAGAGAATCGTATCTCAAATTCTTTGAAAGCAAAAATTGTCTGCGTCATAAGAGCTATCCTCTTGTTCCGCAGAACGATAACAGCCTGCTGCTTATAGTAGCTGGAATGGCTCCTTTGAAACCTTATTTCACCGGACAGGAAGTACCGCCCAGAACCAGAATGACTACCTGTCAGAAGTGTATCAGAACAGGCGATATAGAAAACGTGGGCAAGACCGCAAGACACGGTACATATTTTGAAATGCTTGGCAACTTCTCCTTTGGAGATTACTTTAAGGACGAAGCTATTGCCTGGGCGTGGGAGTATGTAACTGAGGTGCTTAAGCTGCCAAAGGACAGACTTTACATCTCCGTTTATGAGGACGATGACGAGGCAGAGAAGATCTGGCACGAAAAAGTCGGTGTTCCGATGGATCATATCTTCCGTATGGGCAAAGAGGATAACTTCTGGGAGGCTGGAACGGACGGTCCGTGCGGTCCATGCTCGGAGATATATTTTGACCGTGGCGAGGAGTACGGCTGCGGCAAGCCGGATTGTACAGTAGGCTGCGACTGCGACAGATATATGGAGTTCTGGAACCTCGTTTTCACACAGTTTGAAAGACACGAGGACGGCACATATACTCCGCTCAAGCAGAAGAATATTGACACTGGTATGGGTCTTGAAAGACTCGCTGCTCTTATGCAGGGCGTTGACTCTATCTTTGACGTAGATACTGTTAAGGCTATCAGAGATAAGGTCTGCGAGATCGCAGGCTGTGAGTATGGCAAGGAGTATAAAAAGGACGTTTCTATCAGAGTCATCACAGATCATATCCGCTCGGTAACATTCCTTGCATCAGACGGAGTTCTCCCTTCAAACGAGGGCAGAGGATATGTTATGAGAAGACTTCTCAGACGTGCCGTTCGTCACGGTAAGCTGCTCGGCATCAACGGAATGTTCCTCAAAGACATCGTCAAGACTGTTGTTGACTGTAACAAGTGCGAGTATAATGAGCTTGAAGAAAAGTACGACTACATCGTAAAAGTCCTCACAACAGAGGAAAAGAATTTCAATGCAACTATCGACCGTGGAATGAAGATACTTGATGATTATATCCAGGAAATGAATGCAAGCGGAAAGACTGTTCTGGACGGTGAAAGCTGCTTCAAGCTGTCGGATACATACGGTTTCCCCATTGACCTTACAAGAGAGATACTTGAAGAAAAGGGATTGTCTGTTGATGAGGACGGATATAATGTCTGCATGGACAAGCAGAGAGAGACAGCAAGAACTGCAAGAGGCGGCTCCAAATACATGGGTGCCGACGAGACCGTTTTCCATCACATGGATAAGACCTTCTCAACCACTTTTACGGGCTATGAAACACTTGACGGTGAGAGCGAAATAAAGTATCTTGCAACCGATGACGAGCTTATTGAAAATGCAGGCGTAGGCAGTGAGGTGTATATGGTCTGCGGCGAAACACCATTTTACGCTGAAAGCGGCGGACAGGTCGGTGATAAGGGAGTTATCTCGACTGCAAGCGGTAAAGGGGAAGTCCTCGACGTTCAGAAGGTTGTTGCCGGAAAGTTTGCTCATAAAGTTAAGATTACTGAAGGCGCTTTGAGCGTCGGACAGAAGGTCCGGCTGCAAGTTGATAAGAAGAACAGAGACGATATAATGAGAAACCACAGCGCTGCGCATCTGCTTCAGGCTGCATTGCGTGAGGTGCTTGGAGATCATGTTCATCAGGCAGGTCAGCTTGTTGATGCAGAAAGAGTAAGATTTGACTTCTCGCATTTCTCAGCTATGACAGATGAAGAAAAGTTAAGAGTTGAATCTCTCGTTAATGCGAATATCCTTAAAGGTCTTGATGTGGAAGTTAAGGAAATGCCGATAAAAGAAGCGGAAAAACTCGGCGCAATGGCTCTGTTCGGCGAAAAGTACGGCGAAACCGTCAGAGTTGTTACAATGGGCGATGGTGAGCAGATCGCTTCAAGAGAATTCTGCGGTGGTACCCACGTTGACAATACTTCAAGGATCGGTCTGTTCAAGATCATCTCTGAGGCTTCGGTTGCAAGCGGTGTCAGAAGAATCGAGGGCGTAACAGGCAGAGGTGTGCTAAAGATCGTTGCCGAGCATTCGGAGAAAATCAAGAAAGCTGCCGCTATCCTTAAAACCGCCAATCCTTTTGAACTTGTGAAGAGATGTGCTGCTGTTATGCAGGAGGTCAAGGACCTTGAAAAAGAGCGTGACGAGCTGCAATCAAGCATCAATTCCATGCGATCAAAGACTATCCTTGAAAGCACAGTTGATGTAAACGGCGTCAAGGTTGCAACAGCTATGCTTTCAAATATAAAGCCAGACTCTCTCAAGAAAATGGCAGAGGATATAAGATCACGTTTTGATGAAGTTGTGGTCGTTATCGCAGGTGTCAGCGGCGATAAAGCTAACCTTGTCGCAGCAGCCGGTAAAGAGGCTGTTTCCAAGGGCGCTCATTGCGGTAAGATCGTTGGTAGAGTTGCAGCCGTTACAGGCGGAAAGGGCGGCGGAAAGCCTGATTGTGCAATGGCAGGCGTGGGCGACAGATTCAAGATCGATGAAGCACTTGCACAGGTCAATGATATAGTATCCGAGTTTGTTAAATAACCACTGAAAGAAGGTATAAATATGAATGATTGTCTGTTCTGTAAAATAATTGCCGGAGAAATACCATCAAAGAAGATATATGAGGACGATACTGCTTACGTTTTTGAAGATATTGCTCCAACAGCGCCAATTCATTATCTTTGTATTCCTAAGCAGCATATCTCAAAGCTCGATGAGGTGACAGCTGAAAACAGTGCAGTTATTGCCCACATTTATGAGGTCATTGCCAAGCTTGCAAAAGATCTTGATCTTAAAGACGGATTCAGAGTCGTTTCCAACTGTGGTGAGCAGGCAGGACAAAGCGTATTCCATATACATTTTCATCTTCTTGCAGGAAGACCGTTTGAGTGGCCTGCAGGCTGATAGTTATGGGCGGAGAGAAATCCGCCCTTATGTTTATAAGATGATATAATTCCCTTTGAGGTGATCAAATGGTTCGCAAGGGCTTTTGGTGTGCAATATCTTTCATGTCAGGTTTGTTTCTTGCAAACCTGTTTGATATAAAGCTCTGGTGGCTGTTTGGTTTAAGTGTCGGGACAGTTTGTACGATCTTTGCGCTTACTTTTAAAAATATCAGGCGATATTTTATTGTCTGTGGTTCATGCTTCGTTCTTGCAACAGCGTATTGTGCTGCGTATACGCATTTTGTCTATGACAAAATATGTTCGTATGATAATAAGACCGTTACTTTCAGCGGATACATATATGACTATAATTATATCGGACACGGTCAGGGTTTTCTTACCCTTAAAACAAAGGTTGGCAGCCATTACACAAAGATATCGTTTCTTGTAAGTGACGATGATTACGAGTATTATGATAAAGTCCGTGTTACCGGCAAAGTGGTCAAACTCAAAGATAACTATAATTTTCTTTCTGAAAAGAACAGTTTTTCCGGGGGAGTGTTTCTTAAAGGTGTCGGGACTGCTCAAGTCGAATCTCAAAACGAAAATGCAAATGTCTTGTTCAAGCATATCAGGAATTACAGTGACTATGTTTTTTCAACTTTAAAGCAATATGGGACATCTGATGATTCGGGCTTTTTGGGAGCAATGATATGCGGAGATAAAAGCGAAATAGAACCTGCCACGAAGAATATGCTTTACCGCAGCGGTATCGGGCACATCTTTGCTGTATCGGGAACACATCTTGTTATTCTTACCACCTTTGTGGGTGGTCTGCTGGGGATCTTCATCAAAGCAAAACGAATAAAAGCAATTCTGATGCTGTTTATAACCTGGTCATTTGTCATATTTGCCGGTATGAGTATTTCGGTTATCAGAAGTGCCGTGATGATGACTTTGGTATATTCAGGGGATCTTTTCCTGAGAAAAAGTGACTGTGCCAATTCTCTTGGAATTGCAGGAATTATTCTTTGCCTTTCCGAGCCTTATTGTGTCCACTCGCCGGCGCTGCTTATGAGTTTTGCAGCGGCTTTTGCTGCAGGTGCGGTTTCTCCGTTTATTATTAAAAAACTTGAGCTCAGCGGCTGGAAACGCAGGGCTTTTGCTCCGCTTATAACCTCTTGCGCAGTCTGTGTTTTTATAGCTCCAGTTTGCCTTATCTTTTTCGGTGGCTTTTCTGTGCTTGCGCCGCTGCTTAATATTTTGCTTATTCCCTTGTGTACACTTGCATTGGCACTTTGCTTTTTAGTTGCGATAACAGGGTGTGTGCCTTTTATTGCAAGTCCGCTTGTGTGGCTGGCTTCAAGACTTATAAGCGTTGTGCTGAAAGTCGTTGAGCATTGTTCAAAACTGAAGCTGCTTTATGTCACAGGGACAAATGTTTCCTCTATACTTATAATTACAGTAATCTGCGCAGCGGTGATTCTATTTGTCTGCAGCAGCAGAAAAATATCATATTCCGCAGCGATATTTGGGATTGGAACGCTTGGCTGCGTACTTTGTTCAAATATTTTTCTCCTTTTGTCCTCAGACAATGTTGAATTGTTTGTCTTTGCAAATAAGAAAAGCTCGGTTGTTGCTTTGACTTATGCAGATAAGGCTTTGATATTTGACCTTGACTGCTCAGGGAAATATGCTGATGCCTGCGAAAGGGTACTTAGTAACAATGGTATCCGAAGCGTAAATGCTGTATTTGTTAAATCTGAACCCTATTATACCGTTGGTAAATACAGCGCTAAGCTTTACCCTAAAGCGGACAAGTATTATTCGGCATCAGAGCTTTACGTTGATGTTCCAAACACAACCCTGCTTTCTGATATACAGAAAGTGGAGCTTGACGGAGCCGTGGTATCGAAAACAGATAGTGGATTTGAAATCATTTTAAGTGATAATGTATTCAAGATTTATCCCGAGCGATTTTGCATCGGACAGGATAATTACGTTACAAATGGCAGATCACTGCATTATTCAGGCAAGGATAATAAGGTAAGGAGTCTTGATTATGAGCTTGCTCTCACCAACTACTCTTGGTAAAGAAATAAGAGAAAATAATATATATTGCATTTACTACTTTTACGGACATGATGTAGCCACATTGGAGGCATATACCAATAAGCTTGTAAAACGGCTTTGTCCTGTGGACGCCCAGGCTATGAACCTGCATAAGTTTGACGGTAAAAAGCTTGACATTCCGGCACTTGCCGATGCTGCCCAGGCTTTGCCTATGTTTGCCGATAGGGTAGTCATTACAATAAACGATCTGAATATGGACAGTGTCAATAAAGATGACGCAGATGCTATACGAAAGATACTAAAGAGCGTTCAGGAGGGTACAACTGTAATTATTTATGCTACCGGAACGGATCTTTATAAGAACAAGAAAAATCTGACTGATAAAAACAAACGGTTCTGTGATTTCTGCAATAAGATAGGGTGCGTCTGCGATTTTGCACTTAAAAATACATACGAAATGGGTAGGTCAATAGCAGGTGAACTGAGTAAGCTGGGATGCACAATTTCCAGGAAGAACGCTGAATATCTTGCCGAGTTATGCCTTTGCAATACGGGCTATGTAAAGCAGGAGGTCAAAAAGCTTGCCGACTACACAGGCTGTGGGGAGATAACAAAAGAGATCATCGACCTTTTGTGTATAAAACACGTTGAATCGGACGGATATTCTCTTGCAATGAACATTGTCCGTTCAAGGGCAGATCTTGTTTTCACAAGACTTGACGAACTTTCCCAACAAAACTATGAGCCCTTTGAGATACTTGGCATTATCAGCTTTTCAATAGGGGATATGCTCAGAGCCAAGCTTGCAAGATCTTCTTCTCTTAATATCAGTGATGTCGTCAGCGACTTTGATTACCCTAAGAACAGAGAATTTGCTGTTAAGAATATGTATAACGACTGTGCCAATATCTCACTTAACAGAATAAAGAGTATACTTGAAATACTTTCAGATACCGATCTGACTTTAAAGACCCATTCTTCCGGTAAATCATCTGATATGCTAACGCTTGAACAAGGAATTGCCAGATGTATGGCACTAAGGAACTGATATAATGGATAAACTAAAGATCCGCCAGACAATTATTGTTGAGGGAAAATACGATAAAATAAAGCTTTCTGCCATAGTTGATGCGGTAATAATCTGTACAAACGGATTCGGGATATTCAACGACAAAAACAAATCTGAGCTTATAAGACATTATGCTTCCAACACAGGGATAATAATTCTTACCGATTCGGACTACGCAGGAATGATGATAAGAAACCATATCAAAGGCATTGTTTCAAGCGGCAAAATAATAAATCTCTATATCCCTGAGATATTCGGCAAGGAAAAACGCAAGAGCACTGCCTCAAAAGAAGGAAAGCTTGGAGTGGAGGGTATCGACGTCACAGTTCTTAGGGATGTGTTTGAAAAATCCGGAGTGCTTGCACAGGATAAAGACGGGGAAGATAAAGTTACAGCCAATGACTTTTATCAGCTCGGACTGAGTGGAAAACCTTTCAGCTCCAATATGCGCAAACAGCTTTGTAAAAAGCTTTCGATCCCCGTAGGATTAAGCACCAAGGCACTTATGGATTATATAAATTCTTCCGTTGACCACTCAGCTTTTTATAATGCCATAAGCCAAATATTAAATGATACACCTTGAAACTATCAGACTTTTATGATATAATATATCCGGATAAGGAGATGTGTAAATTGATCTATAATAATCTTAATCTGATAGATCTCAACGATTACCCTGTTCAGTGGTGGGAGAAACTTTTGTCCAGGGCTCACGATATAATTGCCGACCCGGCAAAGTACTCCAAGGCTTGTGAAGGAAAGATCATGGGAACTCTTTTTTATGAACCTTCCACAAGAACACAGATGTCTTTTCAGACAGCTATGCTAAGACTTGGAGGAACTATCATAGGCTTTGATAATCCCGCTACCTCATCTGTTGCAAAGGGTGAAAATATTAAGGATACTACCAAGATCGTTTCCGGATATGCCGATGTAGTGGTAATGCGTCATCCAGTCGCAGGTTCTGTAAAGGCAGCTGCCCTTACCACAGAATGTCCCATAATAAATGCAGGGGACGGCGGTCATCTTCACCCTACCCAGACACTCACTGATCTGCTTACACTCAAAGAAGAAAAGGGACACCTTGATAATATGACGATCGGTTTCTGCGGTGATCTTAAAAATGGGCGTACCGTTCATTCCCTTATAAAAGCTATGTCCTGTTTCAAAAACAATAAGTTTGTGCTGATCTCCACACCTGAGTTGACTTTGCCTACATATATTAAGGATATGCTGTGTGCAGGCGGGCATGATTTTATTGAAGAGACTGATCTTGATAAGGCTATTGACGGGCTTGATGTGCTTTATATGACAAGGATCCAGCGTGAGAGGTTTGCAAGTATTGAGGATTATGAAAAGCAAAAAGGCAATTATATCCTTGACAATAAAAAAATGTCGCACGCCAAGGATGATCTTGTTGTGCTTCATCCGCTGCCACGTGTGGATGAAATTGCTATCGAGGTGGATGACGATCCCAGGGCAATGTATTTCAAACAGGCTAAATACGGAATGTTTATTCGTATGGCGCTGATATTGACTGTGCTTGAGAATACCGATAAACCTGCACCGCTTATAGTTGGCAGCGAGCATATTCATACCAAATGCTCAAATCCGAATTGTATCACTCACCAGGAAACATATTTGCCCCATTATTTTCACGGGGACGGAACAACCCTTGTTTGTGAGTACTGTGACGAAAGAACACTTGTGGAATAGCAGCAACTGATGCATAGGTCTTTGGTATATTCATAAAAACAATCAACCTTACATATTGTGTCTTTCGCACAACGTGTAAGGTTGTTTTTTTAGTGAAGTTTGAAATCCGGTGTTATGGTTCTGCGGACTTTTTTGAATTCTTCTACTGCCTGTGTAAGGTCATTGCGTGTGTTTTCAAGACCCTGGGCTGTCATAGGCTCATGAAATTCGCAGACAAATTCATTTACATTGCTGAAACATTGTGTCCCGTACCATACATATGTGTGCAGTTCTTTCAATGCAGGTGTGTTTTCATCACCCTTTTGATCAACAGGCTCTATTCTGTAACTGAAATTGGTATATAAACTTCCTGCCCAGATATTTTTCTGCGTAAAGAATGAAATAGTAGGCAGATCAAAGTATCCCTTTAGCATTTTTTTCACCTCATTTACATTATACTATATACAAGCATTTTTTTCAATAGTTTATACTGTTATTAAGTTGTTAAATAAAAATTGGTATAATTTCAACGAAATAAAAGCGTAAATATGGTAAAATTAGATGATTAAGTTTAGAAAGGATATTATAATGACTGCATTAAATGATTTTCTCCAGTCTCTGGATGACTATGTATGGGGGATACCGCTGATTGTTGCAATACTTTTTGTCGGGATTTTCCTTACATTCAGAGTCAGGTTTATACAGCTCTTTCATCTTCCCAGAGCTTTTTATTTTATGTTCAAAAATGAAAAAGGAACTGACGGAGGGGAAATATCAAGCTTTGCAGCACTTTGTACAGCTCTTTCTGCAACAATAGGAACAGGAAATATAGTTGGCGTTGCAACAGCTGTGGGTATCCTTGCGGGCGGTCCGGGAGCACTTTTCTGGATGTGGATCGCTGCTCTGTTTGGAATGGCTACAAAATATGCAGAGTGTTTTCTGGCGGTTAAATACAGAAAAATCGATAAGGACGGACATATTCTCGGAGGACCTTTTTATTATATTGAATACGGTATGGGCAAAAAATGGAAATGGCTTGCAAAAGTCTTTGCATTTTTCGGTACCTGCGTAGGAATTTTCGGTATTGGTACATTTTCCCAGATCAACGGAATAACTACGGCTTTCCAGAATTTTTTTGACGAGAACAGAACCAATACGATCTCCATTTTTGGAAAAGAGTATACCTTAGCTGTAGTCATATCCGGCGCAATTATAACTGTTTGTGCTGCGTTGGTTATAGTCGGCGGTATCAAGCGTATATCCGGTGTTTCTCAGGTGGTTGTACCGTTTATGGCTGTTCTGTATGCTATCGCTGCGGTTAGCCTGATAGTTCTGAATATAAATAAGCTGCCGGGAGCTGTTTCAGTTATTTTTAAAAGTGCATTTAATATGAAAGCTGTTGCCGGCGGAACAATTCCGATGATGTTTCTGGCAATGCAAAAGGGTGTTGCAAGGGGTATATTCTCAAATGAAGCCGGACTTGGCTCTGCGCCGATTGCTGCGGCTGCTGCACAGACGAAAGAGCCTGTAAGACAGGGACTTGTCTCTATGATGGGTACATTTATAGATACTGTTGTGATCTGCACTATGACGGGATTTGCAATTGTCATGATGGGCAGTTACGATGCGATAAATCCTGTTACAAATGCACCATATGAGGGCGTTGAGGTGACAACTCATGCTTTCCGCAACGGATTTTCTTTCCTTCCGTCATCAATTCCAGCTTTTGTGCTGATGATCTGCCTTGTATTCTTTGCCTTTACGACCATACTTGGTTGGAACTATTACGGTGAGCGGTGTATGGAGTATCTTACCGGCGGAAATACAAAGGCTGTAAAAGTATATAGATATCTTTATATCCTTGCCATAGCCATTGGTCCTTACATGACAGTTTCAGCTGTCTGGACAATAGCGGATATATTCAACGGATTGATGGCGATACCTAACCTGGTTGCTCTTGTGGCACTAAATGGGGTAGTGGCAGGTGATACGAAGAAGTATGTTAAAAAGCTTGCACGTTGTAAAAACATAAGAAAGCTGTCAAAAAGGAGGGCGTAAATGATCCTTGAAACTGAGCGTCTTATACTGCGAAAGTGGGAAGAAAGCGATGCACAGAGCCTTTATGAATATGCCAAAGATCCCGATGTAGGTCCTATCGCCGGCTGGCCTCCACACAAGAATGTTGAAGAAAGTCTTGATATAATCAGAAATTTTTTTAATGATCCATACACTTTTGCTGTGTGCCTGAAGCAGGACAATAAGGCTATCGGCTGCGTCGGACTAAAAATTGGTGATAACACTGATCTTACGGATAAAAGTGATGAGTGTGAACTGGGCTACTGGATAGGCAAACCGTTCTGGGGCAGAGGTATTATCCCCGAGGCTGCCGGGGAAATACTCAGATACGCATTTGAGGATCTGAAAATGTCTGCTGTCTGGTGTGGATATTACGATGGTAACGAAAAATCAAAGCGAGTCCAGGAAAAATGCGGATTTGTTTATCAGTTTACAAGTCATGACATTGATGTGCCGCTTTTAAAGGAAAAGCGTACAGGTCATGTGTCACTTCTCACTAAAGAGGATTGGCTTAAAAATAAATAATGAAAACAAGCCTTGCTGTTGTGATAGCAAGGCTTTGTTGTTATTCAAAAGTGTTCAAGCAGAAATCTTGCAACTCCGTCATCGTTGTTTGATGCAATAATGCCCGTTGCATTTTCTTTAAGCCTTTCGTCGGCATTTTCCACTGCATATGCTTCATCTGCGATCATAAACATATCAATATCGTTTATACCGTCGCCAAATACAATAGTTTTGTCACAGTCACAGAGCTTTTTGAGTTGTTTTACTGCATTTGCCTTAGAAGCAGACTTTGGGATAATCTCAAGCCATTGCTCCCCTGAGTAAATATCACTTTGATAGAAACAGTTGTATACGTCTTTGTACTTTTTGTATACCGGCTCAAGCCTTTGCGGCTCGTCAATACAGGTGAAATAGTATATCTCACCAGCGGTAAGCTCTGTCAGGTTTTTAACAGGTCTGTCTCTGGGATCACCTTTTCTTGTAATCAGAAAATCTGATTCAGCCTTGCTGACATTTTCCTTTATGTATGAAAAACTCTCGATGCCGTCCGAAAATGAATAGATTATGGGATAAATACCATTGTGTATAAGCTCATATGTTAGCTTCTCTGCCTGATGTTTTTCAAAAGTATTCTTTATAAGCAGCTCACCTGTCAAGCTGTCCTTTATAAGCGTGCCGTTGTAGACTATAACGGGTATTTTTGCTGTCAGACCCTTGGTCACTTTTTGTGAAGTATTGAATGAACGTGCCGTTGCATATGAAAAAAGCATACCCTTGCTGACAAGACTGTTTATAGTTGAGTTGGTAAAATCAGATGTGCACTGGTCGCTTGAGAGCAAAGTTCCGTCAAGGTCGGATACGTATAGAGTTTTCATTTTATCACCCAAGGGAAAGTATATCACTATATAAAATCACTGTCAACAAAAACACCTTGCTTTATTGGAAATATCTATTGAAAAAAATGAAGATATGTGATACAATACATATAGTAATTAACAGAAAGGAATTGCTTAACATGACTTATAAGGAAAACTTTATCAGATTTATGGTGGATTGCGGAGTGCTGACTTTTGGCGACTTTACCCTTAAAAGCGGAAGGAAAGCACCGTATTTTGTAAATACCGGAAACTATAAGACCGGAGCACAGCTTGCTAAGCTTGGCGAGTTTTATGCCGAGTGCATAAAGGAAAACAATATTGAGGTCCAGACACTTTTCGGACCTGCATATAAAGGCATTCCTCTTGCAGTTTCTGCATCTGTTGCTTTGTATAATAAATACGGCATGGAAGTCAGCTATTGCTTTGACAGAAAGGAAGTCAAGGACCATGGCGAGGGCGGAATGTTTGTAGGCAAAAAGCTGGGCGACGGAGAAAAAGTTGTTATTATCGAAGACGTTATGACATCAGGAAAAGCTCTTCGTGAGGTTATGCCAAAGCTTATCGGAGCTGCAAATGTTGACGTTACGGCTATGGTAATAACCGTTGATAGAATGGAAAAAGCCCTTGACAGCGATCTTTCTGCGGTTGACCAGGCTTATAAGGATTTTGGTGTAAAGGTATATTCTATTGTTAATATCAATGATATTATCGATGCGATTAGAAACGGAGTTGTTGAGGGAAAAGAGTTTCTTGACAAAATGCTGGAGTACAGAGACACCTACGGTGCTAATAAATTATGATTTAGTTACAAATTGAAAACATTTGTAATTTAATTGTAGTAATATGTAACTCGTCTGTTCTTGATATTTTTGGTATTTGTAGTTATAATGTAAACTGTAGGACAAGAAGGGAATTATATGAACACTAAGATAATATATCTTAGCTCGTTTCATTCTCTCCAAAATTTTTACACAAGCAAAGGGTAGCCATTCGGCTGCCTTTTTGTTTTGTTAAAATTGTTCTTAACCACTTGCAATCATTTGTAGATTGTAGTATAATAAGGATGTGTAAAAACGGAGGAGACAAGATATGGCATATAAGAGGAAAAGAAAAGGTCGTTACAGACTTGATCTTATGATTATAATGAGTGTTTTTATTCTGATAGTATCTTTTTTGGCCTATATGGGAAACACGTCGCTGGAAGACGTATTAAAAGATAAATACCCGGAGGGAGTCGTCTTGCACCAGCAGGATTATACCGCTGCGACAGATTCATCAAGTGAAAAATAAATAAAAATGCTTTTTAAAGGACCGATTTATCATCGGTCCTTTTTCTATTGATTTTTTAGAGAAAATGTGATATAATTATTAAAGGTTAAAAATATTTTTATACAAATTTAACGAGAAGGTGATGCTTTTTGTATGATGTAGTAATAATCGGCGCTGGTGCAGTTGGTTGTGCAGCAGCTATGGCACTTGGACGGTATGATCTCAATGTCTGTGTGCTTGAGAAAAACAGCGATGTCTGTGAGGGTACCACGAAGGCAAATAGTGCTATTGTTCATGCAGGATTTGATGCAAAGCCGGGTTCACTGAAGGCAAAGTTCAATGTTCTGGGCAGCAATATGATGAAAGAATTGTCCGAAAAGCTTGATTTTGCTTATAAGCAAAACGGAGCAATGGTGCTTTGCTTTGATGAAAATGACAAGCCCGGTCTTGAAGAATTAAAAGAAAAGGCTGATAAAAACGGTGTAAAAGGCGTTTCAATCATATCCGGTGATGAGGCGAGAAAACTCGAGCCTGCCCTTTCGGACAGTGTTTGCGCTGCGCTTTTGGCAGAAACATCGGCTATCGTTTGTCCTTTTGAAATGACTCTTGCATTCGCTGAAAATGCCTTTGCAAATGGCGTTGAGTTCAAGCTGTCCACACAGGTGCTTTCTATAGACAAGCTTGATGAGGGCTTTGAGATAAGAACAAATAATACAAATGTGAAAACCAGGTGTATCATAAATGCGGCAGGTCTTTACGCTGACAAGATTCATTCTATGGTCAGCAGTAAACCGATGAAGATCACTCCTCGCCGTGGCGAGTATATGCTTATGGATAAGTCTGCCGGAACTCTGGTCAGCCGGACTATTTTCCAGCTGCCTACGAAAATGGGCAAAGGTATCCTTGTGACTCCAACAGTCCACGGTAACCTTCTTGCGGGTCCCACAGCCGAGAACATAGACGATAAGGAAAATGTTGCTACTACAAAATCAGGACTTGACGATGTTAAGTCCAAAGGTTTGCTTTCTGTAAAGAATATACCTTTCAATAAAGTTATCACCAGCTTTACCGGGCTTCGTGCAGTTGGAGATACAGGTGATTTTATTATCGGACACAGCGATGTCAGAGGGTTTATTGACGCTGCAGGTATAGAATCACCGGGACTAACCAGTGCCCCTGCCATCGGGCAGTATCTTGCTGAACTTGTTGGGGAGATCCTACCGCTTCAAAAGAAAACAAGTTATATTGATACAAGAAAAGGGATAGCACACTTTAACTCCCTATCCGCCGAGGAGCAAAACGAGCTTATAAAACAGCAGCCTGCGTATGGAAAAATAGTCTGCCGCTGTGAAACTGTTACTGAAGGGGAGATACTTGATGCGATCAACAGACCTCTGGGAGCAACAACACTTGACGGTGTAAAGAGGCGTACAAGAGCAGGTATGGGCAGATGTCAGGCAGGGTTCTGTTCGCCTACAACAATGGCTTTGCTGGCGCAGAAACTGGGAATAGCTATTGAAGAAGTAAGAAAAACAGGAAGATACGCTGAGAATGGAGGGCAGGACAATGAATGACCATAGTCTTATCATTATTGGCGGCGGTCCTGCCGGAATGGCAGCTGCACTTGCAGCTAAAAAAGCAGGGATAGAAGATCTGCTTATACTTGAGCGTGACAGCCACCTGGGAGGCATTTTAAACCAGTGCATACACAACGGATTCGGGCTTCATACCTTCAAGGAAGAGCTTACAGGTCCTGAATATGCTGAAAGATACGCAAATATGGTAAAACAGGAGCAGATCCCTTATGAACTGGATACAATGGTACTTTCGGTTGAAAAACTAAAGGATAGCAATAAAAAGGCAGTTACTGTCATAAGCTCAAAAAGAGGAGTGCAGACGCTTTACGCCGAGGCAGTAATTCTTGCAATGGGCTGCCGTGAAAGACCTCGTGGTGCACTTAATATCCCGGGATACAGACCCCAGGGAGTATATACGGCAGGTACTGCCCAGAAGCTTATCAATCTTGAGGGTGCAAAAATAGGTAAAGAAGTTGTAATATTAGGTTCGGGCGATATCGGACTTATTATGGCAAGGCGTATGACCCTTGAAGGCGCACACGTTGCTGCAGTCGCTGAGCTTATGCCATACTCAAGCGGACTGAAGCGAAATATTGTTCAGTGTCTTGATGACTATAATATACCGCTTTTGCTTAGCCATACTGTTGTAGATATCAAGGGTAAAGAAAAACTCGAAGGCGTATATATTGCCAAGGTAGACGAAAAAAAACAGCCTATTGAGGAAACCAAGGAGTATTATCCATGCGATACACTTTTGCTTTCCTGCGGTCTAATACCCGAAAACGAGCTTTCATTGGACGGCGGTGTAGAGATCGACCCGAGAACTAACGGTGCATATGTTGACGAAAGTCTCGAAACAAGCGTTGAGGGTGTTTTCTCTTGCGGAAATGTCCTTCATGTCCATGACCTTGTGGATTTTGTATCTGAAGAGTCTGCAAGAGCAGGAGAAAGCGCCGCAAGGTATATACTCAGCGGTAAAAGATCTCAGGGGAAAACCATAGAGGTAAAAACGGGATACGGTGTAAGATATACTGTTCCATGCAGGATAAACGTTGAAAACGCAGGAGAACTGACGCATATAAGATTCAGAGTGAGCGGAGTATACAAAAATGTAAGTATAGTTATAAAGTCGGGGGATAAGGAGCTTTTGCGCAAAAAGTCCATGATCCTTGTGCCGAGCGAAATGGTAGATCTACTGCTTAAAAAGTCAATGCTTAAAGAATCAGGCGAAGAGATGACCGTATTTATAGAGGAGGCATAACAATGATAAAAGAGCTTACGTGTATATGTTGTCCTATGGGCTGTTCTCTTAAAACAGAGGTCAATGAAACCGGTGAAGTAGTTTCTGTTACGGGGAATACCTGTGTGCGTGGTGAGAATTACGCAAAAACAGAGCTTACGGCTTCTGTTCGGATCGTGACGACCACTGTACTTGCTGAAAGCGGAAAGCCTGTCCCCGTGAAGACAGAGGAAGCGGTTGCTAAGGATAAAATATCTGATGTTGTAAAGAGCATAAAATCCGTTAAGATAAAACTGCCTGTCAAAATGGGAGACGTTATTATTAAGAACGTGTCTGACACAGGAGTTAATGTTATAAGTACAAGATCCGTTGATTAGAGAGGGGGAACGTGTATGAACATTTCGCGTCTGGTTGTTAATGAGCAAAGCAGCATAAGGATAAATGCATCGAGAATATTGTATTTTGACCCTTTTGATCTTCCTGATGAGAAACATGATGCCGACATTGTTTTTATAACCCACGAGCATTATGACCACTTTTCACCAAAGGATATTGAGAAAGCAGCTAATGAAAAAACAATATATATAGTTCCTCAAAGTATGAAAAGCACCATGCTTAAAAATGATATTGACTCCGATCATATATATCCTATGGTCCCGGGACAGACAGCGCTGGTATCCGGAATCCCTATACAGGCTGTTGCTGCTTATAATCACAGCAAGCCGTTTCATCCAAAATCAAATGGTTGGCTGGGATATGTGGTGACTATCGACGAAAGCAGAGTTTATATTTGCGGTGATACTGATGATACTCCGGAAGCAAGGGCAGTAAAATGCGATATTGTATGCGTACCCATAGGCGGAACGTATACAATGGATGCAAAGCAGGCTGCTGATTTTGTAAACTTTATCAAACCAAGGATCGCAGTCCCGATGCATTATGGTACAGTAGTAGGCAAGCCCACGGATGCGGATGCCTTTGAGAAGAGCGTATATAGTCACATCCCTGTTTGCAGAAAACTGTTTTTCTAAGACAAGACATAAAGAGCTGATGATAAGTCAGCTCTTTTTTATATATGTCTTTTTCGGTGATCGGTAAAATTTCAAAGCAATATAAGAATATTAAACTGGGAGAGGAAGATAAAAATTTTTTTGAAAAAATAGCCGTGACAAGTAAAACGCTTTACAACATAAATTAAAATTTTAATCAACATATTATGATAATAGCACAACACAATTTTGATTATTTGGCAAGAAAACGACCGTGTATTTGAATTAGTTTACCGAAAAAACAAGCCTATTTACGTTGTTTATCTATAAAGCTATTTACTTTACATACCTGTTTTATGCAGTGTACTGTCAAGCTATTTCCCTTTATGAAATTTTCTGAAAAATCATTTTAAAGCATTTCTAAAATTACAATTTCTGTAAATTGTGCAACGTATACAAAAAGCGCGCTTCTAATTTGGCAAAAAACACATTGACAGACCGAAGCAAATACTATATACTTTGAATTGTTCCAAACAAACCACAACATATTGTGGTTGGCATACAAAACCGGCAGAATACATTACTTATATATTTATATATCTTGATATCGCATTGAAATAAGTATTTTCGGAGGATATTAACATGATCATTAAAATAAAGAAACGTGACGGGCGTACAGTTACTTTTAATATAGAGAAGATCGCCAATGCTATTTATAAGGCTGCACAGTCTGTTGGAGGTTCCGATCAGGAGGAGGCTTTGATGCTTTCCGGAAAGGTTGTTGATATGCTCCTGGAGCAGAATCTTACTGCTCCTACTGTTGAACAGATCCAAGATTGTGTTGAAAAGGTCCTTATAAATGAAGGTCATGCAGCTACTGCTAAGGCTTATATATTGTACAGATCTGAAAGAACCAGAGCAAGAGAGATGAATACAAGGCTGATGAAGGTTTATGAGGATTTGACCTTCAAGTCTGCAAAGGATTCTGATCTGAAGCGTGAAAATGCCAATATCGACGGAGATACCGCAATGGGCACAATGCTTAAATATGGCTCTGTCGGCGCTAAAGAGTTCTATGAAATGTATGTTCTTGACCCTGTTCATGCAAAAGCTCATGCTGAAGGCGACATTCATATTCACGATATGGATTTTTATACCCTTACGACGACTTGTACCCAGATCGATCTTACAAAGCTTTTCAACAAAGGCTTTTCTACCGGTCACGGTCATCTGAGGACTCCTAACGATATTGCCAGCTATGCTGCACTTGCTTGTATCGCTATCCAGTCCAATCAGAACGACCAGCACGGCGGTCAGTCACTTCCTAAGTTTGATTATGATATGGCTGCAGGTGTGGCAAAAACTTTTAAGCACAGATATCGTGATAATGTACACAGAGCACTGAACCTTCTGGGCGGTTTCGATAATTCTCAGGCTATTGCCAAGAAGCTTGTGGACCAGCTGGAGGAAAAGGGCTATGTGCCTACACTTGCCAACGATAACGGCTACCAGGAGGCAGAAGCTAAGCTTCTTGTGCAGATCGTTGATGCTCAGACTGTTAAGAAAATCCAGAATTTTGCTTATAAAGCTTCTGTCAAAGAGACTGACAGAGCTACTTATCAGGCAATGGAGGCTCTTATACATAACCTCAATACCATGAATTCAAGAGCAGGTGCTCAGACTCCGTTCAGCTCTATCAATTATGGAACCGACACTTCAATAGAGGGCAGAATGGTTATCAAGAACGTTCTTCTCGCCGAGGAAGCAGGTCTTGGAAACGGTGAGACACCGATCTTCCCGATCCATATTTTCAAGGTAAAAGAGGGAGTAAACTTTAATCCTACTGATCCTAACTACGATCTGTTCAAGCTTGCTTGCAGGGTTTCTGCTAAACGCTTGTTCCCTAACTTCTCGTTTATCGATGCTCCTTATAACCTTCAGTATTATAGAGAGGGCAATCCTGATACCGAGATAGCATATATGGGCTGCCGTACAAGAGTAATTTCAAATGCCCATGACCCGTCAAGAGAGATAGTTACAGGCAGGGGCAACCTTTCCTTTACATCTATCAATCTTCCTCGTCTTGGAATTAAAGCAAATAAAAATATCGGTGCTTTCTTTGACAGTCTTGATGATATGATGCAGCTTTGCATAGATCAGCTCAAGCACAGACTCAAGATACAATCTATGAAGAAGGTCAAGAATTATCCATTCCTTATGGGACAGGGTGTCTGGATCGACTCAGAGAAGCTGTCATATGATGATACTGTTGAAGAAGTTCTTAAACACGGTACACTTTCTGTCGGCTTTATCGGACTTGCTGAGTGCCTGGTTGCACTTACAGGAAAGCATCACGGTGAGGACGAGAATTCCAGGAAGCTCGGTCTTGAGATCATAACACGTATGCGTGCTAGAATGGATGAGGAAACAAAGCGCACAGGTCTGAATTTCTCACTTCTTGCAACACCTGCCGAGGGTCTGTCCGGCAGATTTGTAAAAATGGATAAAGAACGTTTTGGTATTATCAAGGGTGTTACCGACAGAGAATATTATACCAACTCATTCCATATCCCTGTTTATTTCCATATAAATGCTTTTGAAAAGCTTAAACTCGAAGCTCCTTATCATGCGTTGACAAACGCAGGACATATAAGCTATATTGAGCTTGACGGCGACCCGCTCAATAATCTTACTGCATTTGAAAAGGTAGTAAGATATATGAAAGAGGTCGGCATTGGATACGGCTCCATAAATCATCCTGTTGACCGTGACCCTGTTTGCGGATATACGGGAATTATAGGGGATAGGTGTCCAAAGTGCGGCAGAACTGAGGCTGAACACCACAGGGTAAGCCACGAAAGAATCCAACGTCTCAAAGCATAGTCAAATGCTCTCTTTTGGGGCTTCGTTTCAAATGCAGATGAAACGAAGCCCGATTTTTTTCTTGGAGGTAAATAATATGAAGCTAAGGATCGCCGGGACTGTCAATGAATCTATCGTGGACGGTCCGGGTTTCAGATATACAATTTTTACGCAGGGATGCCCTCATCATTGTGAGGGGTGTCACAATCCACAGACGCATGATTTTAACGGTGGTATAGTTGTGGATACCGATGATCTGTTTAACGAGATCATCAAGGATAAACTTTTGGATGGAGTTACATTTAGCGGTGGAGACCCTTTCTGCCAATGTAAGCCTCTCACCGAACTTGCCAGAAAGATACGGTCGTATAATGGTTTTATTACGCCGCTTAATATCATTTCATATACAGGCTACACTTATGAGTACCTTATTGCAAATGCAAACGAAGACAACGGGTATATGGAGCTTTTAAAAGAGCTTGATTTTCTTGTTGACGGTCCTTTTATTCTTGCAAAGAGAAGCCTTGAACTGAAGTTTATGGGAAGCTCGAACCAGCGTTTTATTGATGTTAAGGAATCATTAAAACAGGGCGGGGCAGTGGTTATCGAGCCTTATTGACCTTGTATTTGTCTTTATAATGAAAAAAGAGTCTGGACACTTTTTGTGTTCAAACTCTTTTTTTATTATCAGTACAGGCAATTTACAAACTTTGCTCTGAACAGTTTTAACGGCACAAGCTTTGGCTTAACAATGTCATCAGAAATAGATCTGAGTATGGAATAAGCATTGTCGACGTCATTTTCAGCTATCTCGTGATTACCCATATAAGCTTCTTCGGCGATCTCAAATAAGCTGTACAGCTTGTCTGTGATATCGATATCCATTTTTCTGAGCTGGGAATCAAGCTGCTTACACAGCTGCATATCAGTGATATTATCGCTGCCGCTGATTCCTATAAGTTCAAGATATTTTACCGTATATCTGACTATATGCTTCAGTCTGTTTTTCTTAGAGCCTTCAAGACAGTTGCTTTGTATGGTTTTAAGTGACAGTATTCTTCTGAGAACGATCACTGTTATAAAGATGATAACAAATGCAATTACAAATATTATCATTCTTACTGTTGAGCTGCTTTCAGTTTTTTCTTTTCTGTCCGAACTGCTGCTGCCTGAAATATCCCCTGAATGTCCGCTGTTTTCTCCGCTGCTTCCAATGACTCCGCCTCCGCCGCTGTCGCCGCTGCCTTCGTTGCCTCCATCGCTGCTTGAGTCAATGGGAGCCTGGCTGCTGTTGACATTTTCGGAGCTTGCATCATTTGAGGAAACCTCAGATGAACTTTGATCCGCTATTGATAGTGTGCTGTCCGGATCAGAGGACTCCGGCTGTGATGATTCTTCAGTGGAAGATGAGGAGCTGTCATTGACAGAGCTGCTGTCCTCAGGAGGCTTCTGTTCGTAAGGATTTTTCTCCTTTTCGGTCATATTGGGGTTATTATTTGTATACCCCGGAGTAAACTCAACACCCGACCAACCAAAGTCTTCGATATAAACCTCAGTCCATGCGTGTGCGCATTTATCCGGAACATCAACATCTGCGGTGTCGTTAGTGGTTTTTGTCATGCCGGGGAGAACGATATAACCCTCAACATATCTTGCCTGATAACCGAATTTACGCAGTAGCTGAACGCCGGCAGATGCAAAGTATGAACAATAACCTTGCTTTTGGGTTGACAGGAAGTAATCTACAAAATCCCGACCGGAAGGAGTCTTGCCGGGTTCAAGTGTGTATTTGAAATTATCCTGAAAATATCTTTTGATAGCATATACAACTGAAGAGTAGGACCGGTCAGAATCCTTAAGATATTTTTCGTTTATCTCCTTATATGCAGCCTGAAGACCGTCGGAACTGGTAACCTTGCTGTAATTTTCCTTGATAAATTTTTCGTATCCTTTCACAGCATCTTTTTCTACAGTGCTGTTCACATCGTAAAACACGGATTTGTCAGCTATCCTGTTTCTGATCTCACCGAAAGAGTCGTTGCCGGGACTTCTGAATACAACTGTATAATTGTTTGTTCCAAGCTTGACATAAGAATCAAGATACGGGCGCATTTTATATTCGCTTTTCTTTTTGCCGTTTGAATACAATGTTCCATAAGGAGCGTAAACATATTTTTTGCTTGCACCTTTTACCTTGATATCTATTTCCTCAGTTGTGGTATAGTTCTGGGCAATGTTGTTTGCTTCAAAGAAATTTGTAAGATCTGTGAGCTGAAAATAGTTTATATCCTGCGGACAGATCCCGATTTCTTCAAGCTCTTTTGCAAATTCTTTGCTGTCATCATAATCCACAGGATCCCACGAATTGTCATGGTATTTACCGGCAACGTACCCTCGGATATACATTGTCTCGTTGATCGGTTTTGTGGTGACCACCAGTGCAGTAGTCCCGTTAAAGCTTATGCCGTCTGTTTCACCAAGCTTTCCGCCGTTTGTTCCGCCAACTGCTTTAGTGCCGAAAAAGTCCAGCCCGCCGTCGTAATCAGCAAACAGACCACCAAGATCTTCCAGTGTAAAGTTATTTACAAAATTATTGATCTTTGATCTGAGATCGTTGACTTTGTCTGATCTTTTATGTCCGAAAAGATTTGAAAAGGCAATTATCAATGCCATCATTGCCGTACACAGAATAACAGTAAAGCTGAGCAGCATAAAAAACATTCTGGATTTTTCCTTATCATTTGTCAAATAATAAGTCTGCTTTTTCTCATGCACAGCAAATGTGTTCTTTTTGCCTATTTTGTTTGTTCTTTGATTTATAGTGTGAAGTGATATGATAACGACCCAGCTTATTATCAGGATCGTCACCGATAAAAGCGGAGGCTGCCAGCCCCAGTATATTCCCAGCTCAAACAACGGGAAGGTGGTTATAAACAGCATTGGGAAGTCGATCCTTACAACGCAGGCAATCGTTACTAACACGCTGACTACAGACGATAAGAATTGCAGGAAGAATCCTGCAAGCTCGTTGTACATTGACTTCGGAATACCGCTGAGTGAGTTGCCAAGTATACCGCTTGGTTGTTTTGCTCTTTCAAGATATAGATAAACATTACAGAAAAAACCGTCTGATATATCGTTTAGCTGGAATAAAAAATATAAGAAATATGTTGCCAGAAATATAATTCCGATGGTTTTAATTCCGCTGTTTTTAGATCTTATTACACAAATCAGTACAACGGGTATGACACAGCACAGGAAAATAGGGAAGTAATTGGGACGCTGAAGGATAAACGAAGCAAACATACTCATAACCGCAAAGCTGGTTATAAGCGCAAATATCGCTCTTGATATGCCAAAATATGAAGACTCATGTCTTTTGGAGTATTGCAGTGAAATGTCATTCCCGAAGCATACACCGTTGTTGCTTATAAACCCGTTGTCAATATATGCTTTCTTTTTCTTTTTCATTTTATGAACGTCTCCGGCTTTGTTTTATAATATAATGTCTGAAAAAGCTGCTGTGATCCGGTCCTTGTGAAGATAGATTATATCCGCATTATCCGAAATCTTTGAATCTGTCTGTTCACCGGTATCTGTTTCATTCTGAACTAACGCTATGGTATATTTTGAAGCAAATCCGGATTCAGTAATTTTTGAAATGCTCTGATTCGACAGCGGCTTTGATACAACTATCAGATGACCGCAGACAAGAAAGTCGGATTCATCTGTAAACGAAGCTATTTCATTGTTTTCATCTATATATGTCCTTGCAATTATTAGCCTGTCCACACAGTCAAGATGCTCCTGTTCATTTTTTATGTTATAAGATTTTAGCTTCTTTGCTTTGGGATCAAGCCATTCAAGTGTATGGGCGATACCTCTTTCAACAAGCAGCATTGAAACCGATAATGCGCTTTCAACAATAATATCATAGTCCTGCGATCTGGAGATATTAAGATTTAAAAATATCCTGACAGCGTAGGTCATCATAAGTGAGTAATCCTTGACCATGACCTTGTCCTGCTTCGCAGTAAGCTTCCAGTGTATACGATTGGGCTTATCGCCCTCAATATATTCGTGTATATCAAAAATCTGTGAAGGATCATCGCCCTTTTTATCCGGTGAATATTCGTCGGTCTCCACACCAAAGTTACTGTAATCAGACACCGCATTGTCAAGATGACTGTACTGTGGAAAAACAAATACAGACATTTCTCTTTGCCCCTGTTTAAAGCTTTTGCTGCGGAGTTTAAAATGAAACAGCCTTAAAAGGTCGAAGATCCGGCACTTTTTTATTCTGAAATCAACTATTCCAATGTGCAGCGATGCTACATTCATCTTTAGACTCTGTGTTTCCATAGGAAGCACGGGAGTATTGATTTTTGTAAGATTTTTGCCTGTCTCAACGGCACCGTTGTATTCCAGAGTAATCTCCAGGTTGGATATTGGAAATATCGTTGGATTTTCAATAATCAGTTCCGGATGTATAACAGAGCTTGCAGGGCATTTAAGGCTTTTTTGCCTGAAGCTGACTTTTAGTTTTCTGGACATATAAAGATCCAAAGCAAAAAGTATGACCGGCATAGAGATCATAAAAATCATCAGGTAAAAAGAAAAGGTGCCCAGATACATTATATAGAACACTACCGATATAACCAGTAATATCAAATAAACAAAAAGCATCTTTTTTCCTTTCCTAACTGTTGATCCTTGGAACCTGAACCCCGGATATGATCGTCTGAAGTATCTGAGAATGAGTTATTCCATTGAGCTTTGCCTTGGACTCAAAAATCAGTCGGTGCTTAACTACATCCTCAAAACAATATAGAATATCGTCGGGAATAACATAATCCCTGCCTTTAAGAAGGGCAGTAGCCTTGCTTATTTTTAGAAGTGCGATAGAGCCTCTGGGTGAAAGTCCGAGTTTTATGTTGGAATTATTTCTGGTCGCATTGGCAAGTGCAGCGATATAGGCCAATACTTCATCTGAAACATATATATCGTCCACCGTCTTTTTAGCCAGAATGATCTCGTTCTTTGTTGCCACGCCTTTTACTTCTTCTGTAGATACGTTGGTGTTTTTTGACTTGAGCATATTTATCTCGCTGTCAAATGAAGGATAACCCATTGTGAGCCTTACAAGGAATCTGTCCAGCTGCGACTCGGGCAGCATCTGTGTTCCGATGGAGCCCATAGGGTTCTGAGTAGCAATAACAATATAAGGATCTGGCACAGTGTGAGTTACACCGTCAACAGTCACTTTGCCTTCTTCCATAACCTCAAGAAGTGCAGACTGAGTCTTTGAGGAGGTCCTGTTGATTTCATCTGCAAGGAACAGATTTGTCATTGCAGCGCCCTCTTTGTATCTGAATTCATTTGTCTGCTTGTCCAGTACAGAGAAGCCGGTTACATCCGAAGGGAGAACATCAGGCGTAAACTGCATTCTTTTATAATCAAGAGAAAGTGCCTTTGAAAGGGCAATCGCAAGTGTAGTTTTACCAACCCCGGGGATATCTTCGATAAGAATATGTCCTCCTGAAAGAATTGACAAAAGAACCTTGATGATTATTTCATCCTTGCCGATAACAACTTTTTTAACTTCATTGATAACATTCTGAGAAAATGCTAATACTTTTTTCTGATCTTCATTAAGATTAAATGCCATTTGTTTATCTCCTCCAATAACAATTCATCTCATTATATCATAACACCAAGTAAAATGCAAGAAAAAATTGATTATTCATACCGGAATAAATCAGTATCTGTAATCATAAAATCAAATAGGACAAGACAGGGAAGGAAAATATAAATGAAGATGATAAGCAAAATAGAACATATATATCCATATTTGCCTCTTGAGATTTCAGATATAATTAAAAAGATCCCACAATGTGAGCTTGAGAGCATAAGCGAGATAAGACTGCGCCGAAGCAAAAGACTTTCTGTAAATACAGGTTCAAAAGAATACTTCGTAACACAGAGCGGTGCTCTGACAAATAATTATACAAAAGGCTTATTCGTCAAAGACGAGCACATAGCTCGGATATATCAGCTTGCTTTGCGAAATTCCGTACATAGCTTTCATCGTGAGATAGTAAACGGCTACATGACTGTTGACGGAGGGTGTCGCATAGGATTCTGTGGAACAGCTGTGCAGTCTGAGACAAATACCTCCCTAATTGAAAATATCAAGGATATTTCATCGGTAAATATCCGAATTGCAAGAGAAATGATAGGCTGTGCAGATGAACTATACAGATCGCTTATTTCAGGCGGCAGGACAGGTTTGCTTATCATTGGTCCGCCATCAAGTGGAAAAACGACCCTGATCCGTGATCTTACAAGACAGCTGGGACAGACCATGACATTAAGTCTGATCGATGAACGTAACGAAATAGCTTGTGTCTGCGGTGGAATGCCTCAGAACGATGTGGGGCAAAAAACAGATGTTTTCAGTTCCTATAACCGATATGACGGAATTATGATCGCAGTCAGAGTAATGTCTCCTGAATTCATAGTTGTGGACGAAATAGGTTCCCGGGACGACATTGAAGCACTCGGATATGCCCTTAACAGCGGCGTATATATTATTGCTTCCTGCCATGGGGCAGGGTTAAGAGATGTGCGGAGAAAAACGGTTATAAGAAAACTTATCAAAGCCGGTGCTTTCGGTAAATATGCAGTGCTGGGAACAGGGATAAAGTGTGGGATAATAACGGAAATTGGAGATCTGAGCATGGGGGAAAAGGAAAAATCATTATGCTGAAGCTGACAGGTGGGTTATTTATAATCATTTCATGCTCTTTGCTGGGTAAGTACGTTGGTCTGGGCTACATAAAAAAGCTGAGGCTGCATGAAAAGCTATTGCAGATGTATAATGAAACCACAGTTCTGCTTGAATACTCCTATATGACCTTTGATGAGATTGTAAAGTCGCTGAATAATTCCCCGGCGTTTTATGAGTTTGATTTTCTGTGCGTTTCTACTTCCGATATTAACATACGGTATGATATGCTAAGCAAAATTGACTGCTGGAATAAAATTGAAAATGAAGAGTCAAAGGACAATCTTAAAGCTTTCTTTTCACAGCTGGGAACTACCGATAATCAAGGACAGATCACCTATTCAAAGCTTGCTGCCGAAAGGGAAAAAGAGATCATTAACCGTAATAAGAATGATTTGATGCGCCGTTCAAAGCTCGCTTCATCCATTAGTTTTTCCGCCGGGATACTGCTTACAATAATGCTGATATAAAGGACTGATGTCGATGGATATCGATCTTGTATTTAAAATAGCTGCCATAGGCATAATTGTTGCCGTCCTAAATCAGCTTTTAAAAAGAGCTGAAAGAGATGAGCAGGCAATGATGACAACCCTTGCAGGACTTATAGTGGTACTGTTTATGATCGTTAATCAGATAGGAAAGCTATTTGATACTATAAAAAACGTATTTGGACTTGGAAGATGAATATACTGACGGTTTGCGGATTCTGTATAGTTTCGGTTATTGCCTGTAAAAGTATAGAAAGTGACAGCAGACAGCTGAAGCTGCTTTTAACACTTATAGTCTGTGTGATGATATTGCTTTCCTCAGCCGATCTTATCTCTCGGCTTGTTTCCACGGTAAAAACACTCTTTGATTCGTCGGGAATAGATAATACATATATCAAGGTACTGTTCAAGAGTCTGGGTGTAGTTTATCTGACCCAGTTTACCACTGATTATTGCAGGGATTGCGGAGAAAATGCAGTTGCATCACAGGTAATGCTGGCAGGGAAGATCGCACTGCTTATAATCTCCCTGCCGCTGTTCAATGCTTTTGTAGATATGGTAAAAGGACTATTATTATAAAGATGCGAAATGTTTTAAAAAAGACCATATGTCTGACTGCTGTTTTGTTAATGCTATTTGTTTGCTCACCCTGTGCTTTTGCACAAAGTGACACTGACAAAAATGTGAAAGAACTCAATGAAAAGATCCGAGAAAGGCTTGATTCTGGTGTACCTAAGGATATAGCCGAAACACTTGAAAAAGAAAATGTCAAAGTAGATTCACCGGATTCATTTGGCAGCTTAAAACCGGAAGGTATTTTCAACAGTTTTTGGACTTCCTTTAAGGATGCGGTGAAAAAGCCGTTCAGACTCCTGGGAAAAATGGTGGCAATAAGCCTTATCGGAGCTTTTATTGGTACATTGTCAATACGGGATGAAGGCATAGGCAAAGTGTCAGACATCATTTGTCTTATGACGACTGTAATGGTGCTGATAGAAACTGTTAAGCAGACGCTTGACTCTGTTCAGAGCTCAATAAAAAGCATGAATATGTTTCTTGCAGCGTATCTTCCTGTTTTTTCCGGGATAACTGCCGCCAGCGGTAATGTTATCGGCTCAAACGGTTACAGTGCAATAATGATGTTCGTTTGCGAGCTTATGGGCATATTTGCATCCAAAATACTATTTCCGCTGATAAGTGTCTGCCTTGCTCTGAATCTTGTCGCAAGTATAAATTCAAGAATATGTTTTGAAGATGTTTCAGCAGGAATCAAAAAAGCAGTTGTTTTTTCTCTTGGACTGTCTATGACTATCCTTACAGGTCTTATGACGATACAGGGCGTTATAGGGGCATCTGTTGACAATATGTCCTCAAAGGCAGTTAAATTTGCTGCGTCAAGCTTTATCCCGGTCATTGGTTCGTCCGTGTCGGAGGCGTACTCGACCGTAAAGGGCAGCCTGGGTGTTATAAGATCAACAGTCGGCAGCGTAGGGGTAATAGTTCTGATAATTATTGCATCTAAACCGCTTATAGCTCTTTTGGCAGTTAAACTTATGATTTTTATTTCTTCCGTGGCAAATGATGCTTTCGGGCGTTCAAAAGTTTCAAAGTGTCTCAAAGGCGTTAATTCGACCCTTTCACTGGCTGGCGGTGTAATTGTCGCATATGTCCTGGTTTTCACTGTTTCAACGGCTATACTTATGTTTACGGCTTTCAATATAGGGGGATAAATGGGGATAATTAAAACGGTAGTGTGTGCTGTCTGTGTCATAGGTATTATAAGCACTATGATAGATATTGTATCACCGGAAGGAAATCTGAAAAAGCACCTTGAGATAGTAATCGGACTTATCCTGCTTCTCACAATGATATATCCGTTCACCGGCAAAGATTTTAAGATCAGTCTATCCAGGGAGCTTAATACCCAAAGCGACAGTACTGTGTACAATGAGATAATGGAGTACGAATCCAAAGCATTGCTTGAGAAGACAAACCAGGAAATGTCAGCATATTTGAAGAATAAACTGAACAGTGCAGCGATACCGTTCAAAGATGTGGTTATAAAATCAGGCAAAGATGAATATAATCAGATAGTAATACAATCCGTAACGGTATATGTTGACAGAGAAGACGAAAGAATTGAGAAGATGATCGCTTCCGAACTTAAAGATACAAAAATCGATGTCATAGTGGGTGACGATATTGGCGGGTAAACTAAACGGTAAAATAAATAAATATCTAAATAATGATAAGATTGTAAAGATATTTGTGGTTATTGGTCTTGTGGGGATTTTACTTATAGCATTTTCGGGGATCAAAAGCGATGATAATAATACCTCAGAGCCTAAGAAAATCTCTTCGGAGCAAACGGAAATATATAACTCGGACACGTATAAGGAAAATATCCGAACAGAGCTTGAAGATATACTTTCTGATGTTTCCGGAGTAGGTGACTGCAGCGTAATGATCTCCGTTGAGGGCACAGCAGAGTATATATATGCTGAAAATATCGATAAAAAACAGAACTATGGTCCCCAGGGGTCAACGGATGATACAAAATCAGAGATAGTTATTACGGACGACTCGGGTAACGACAAGGCATTGGTCAAAAAGATAGTCAGACCTAAGATAACCGGTGTAGTCGTGGTCTGCAAAGGAGGTGAAAATGAAATAGTGAAAGAGAGGGTGATAAAAGCCGTATCGGCAGCACTTAATATTTCATACAGCAAGATCTGTGTTGAAGCAAAAAAATAAAACAGAAAGGTTGACAGATATGAAAAAACCAACACTAATTATCGGAAAGAAACAGATTCTCCTGGCTGGAATGACACTTGTTCTCGGACTTGCAATATACATTAACTACGCATATTCAGCCGCAGGAGGAAAGATAAAGGCAACAGATGTGGTCAAAAACCAGTCGGTTAATTACGGTCAATCCCAGCTTGTCAGCAAGCAGTCGGAGGATACCGATTATTTTGCGAAAGCAAGGATAGACAGAACCACATCAAGAGACGAAGCTGTGCAGACACTCAAATCCATAATCGACGGCGGAGATGCCACCGACGAGGAGAAAAAGACTGTTTCTCAGAAAGCACAGACAATAACAGGTCTTATGGAAACCGAATCAAAGATCGAAAACCTTGTAAAAGCAGCAGGATTCAAGGATTGCGTTGTATATCTTGACGGAAAGAGTGCCAATATAGTTGTCAAAACAGGTGAGAAGGACGGTCTTATGGCAAGCGAAGCAGCAAAGATAAAAGATATCCTTCTTTCTGAAGTTTCTGTGGCAAATGAGAATATAAGAATATTTGATGTTGCCTGATTTTATGCGGTAATATGCCTGTATACAGTTCAAATATATCTTTGCATAAAAAAAATGTATAAAAACACTTGTAACTTTATGAAAAATATGTTATAATACTATTGATTATAGACGGATGCCGATCTGGGTTTGTCACATGGCCGGATGCGCATCTAAAAATAATGATTCATAATCTTTACAAGAGGAGGATATATATGAACAACAAAAGTGAAACTGTTGAGAAAAGCCTGCATATCAGTCAGGATGTTATCGCCCAGATAATAGTTAACTGTGTCAATGAGGTCGAGGGAGTTTACTCTGTTGCTCCTGTTATGAAAACCCCAAGACAGATATGGCTTAAACAGGAAAACTTCGGAAATATCCGTATCGGTCTTGTTGACGATGTAATTTCGGTTACAATAGGCATAATACTTGAAAACGGTTCAAAAGCTGTTGCCGTATCCGAGGCTATACAGGATAAGGTCAAAAGCTCTATCCAGAATATGCTTGGACTGACCGTTGCTAAGGTCAATATCAATGTTTGCGGTATACATATATCGGAGGATAAAGCCTGACTTTTGCATTATTGCAAAGGTCAGCTTTGTGCTGTTATAAATAGTTTTAAAAGGATGTGTCGATGTGTCTTCGTCAAGACAAAAGGTAAGGGAAGCGGCATTTCTTCTTTCATTTGAAAAGCTTTTCAGAGAAGACTCTCTTGAAGATATTTTCAAATTTGCAAGGGAAGTTGATGATTTTACATTTAATGCCGAAGCAGAAGAACTTGTCAGACAGGTGGAAGGTAAAAAAGACGAGCTTGATGAAATAGTTGCAATGTTCAGCGACAAACGAGCAGTTAACAGGATACCTCGTGTAAATCTTGCCATACTCAGAATAGCTATCTATGAAGCTATGTATGATAAGCGTGTGCCTGTGAATGTAGCTATTAGCGAGGCAGTACGCCTTACTCAGATGTATGCTCTCGAACCGGACGTTTCTTTTGTCAATGGCGTTCTGGGTTCGTTTTCCAAAAGTGAATATGTAAAAAATGAGGAAGAGGATAAGCGATGAGCTTGTTTTTAGGCATAGATACAAGCAATTATACAACCTCCTGTGCTTTGTATGACAGCGAAATTGGAAAAGTTACTTCGCTGAAAAAACTTCTTCCTGTAAAAAGCGGAGAAAAAGGTATCAGGCAATCTGATGCCGTTTTTCATCATACAAAGCAGCTTCCACAGCTTATCCGGGAGCTTTTGGGCGATTCTCCCGAACCGGATTGCGTGAGTTGTTCGGTCGCACCAAGAAATGCTCACGGCTCATATATGCCTTGCTTCCTTGTTGGTGAGTCATCTGCAGTGATGATAGCATCAGCTTGTAATATCCCTTGTTACAGGACTTTCCATCAGTGCGGTCATATTCTTGCCGCTTTGTATTCCTGCAATCGGCTGGATCTTGCAGCATCAGGTGATAGCTTCATTGCCCTTCATGTCAGCGGAGGAACAACAGACCTTTTGCTTTGTAAAGGAAACAAGGAAAATGTGCTTGATATTTCGCAGATAGGCGGTTCCCTTGACCTTAAAGCCGGACAGGCTGTTGACAGAACAGGCGTTATGCTGGGACTGGATTTCCCATGCGGTCCGGAGCTTGAAAGGCTCGCCATGAAAAGCGAAAGATCATTTAAGATAAATCCGGTTATAAGAGGTACTTCATGCTGCCTTTCCGGACTTGAAAATATGTGCAGGCATATGCTGGAAAGCGGCGAAATGTATTGCGATATCGCAAGGTTCTGCCTTGAATACCTTGGCAGTAGTATCCGAAGTATAACGTTCAACGCTCTGGAGCAATACGGTAAGATGCCTGTGGTCTTTGCAGGTGGAGTCATGTCAGATTCCATAATCAGAGATATGCTTGCTGAAAGCTTCGATTCATATTTTGCCAAACCGGAGTATTCCTGCGATAATGCGGCAGGAGTTGCGATTTTCGGCGCACTCAAGGAAGGAAAAGCTTTATGAGTTCCATATTAACAGTTTCACAGCTGAATGAATATGTTTCTTTCAAGCTTAAATCTGATGTAAAGCTGAAAGGTGTTTGTGTTAAAGGCGAAGTATCCAATTTTACACTTAACAGATCGGGACATGCATATTTTTCCGTAAAGGATGACCGGAGCTGTATTAAAGCCGTTATGTTCGCAAACAATTTCAGCAGACTGAAAAATGATATATCAAATGGCATGAGTGTGCTTGTAACAGGTAATGTGGAGCTTTATGAACCCGGCGGAACATTTCAGATAATAGTTACCGATGTTAATCCACTCGGCAGCGGTCTTTTATATATGCAGATCGAAGCGATAAAAGAAAAGCTTGCCAAAAGCGGCGTTTTTGATGACGCAGCAAAAACGCCGGTTCCGCTTTTCCCTCGAAAAATAGCCGTTATCTCATCTTCTACCGGCGCAGCATTGCAGGATATTCTGAATGTTATCGGCAGAAGATTTCCGATCTGTCAGGTCAGCGTTTTTCATACCAGAGTCCAGGGAGAAAACGCTTCGGATGATATTTGTAATTCCATTAAAACCGCAGATGACAGCGGCGCAGATACGATCATTATTGCCCGGGGCGGCGGATCGCTGGAAGATCTTATGCCTTTTAATTCCGAATCTGTTGCATTGGCTGTCCATGGCTGCAAAACACCTGTTATTTCAGCGGTTGGTCATGAAACAGATACTACTTTGGTTGACTATGCGGCCGATCTGAGAGCACCAACTCCATCTGCTGCTGCCGAACTTGCAACTCCGGATAAGTCGGAATTGTTTGCTGCTGTTGATAAGCTTTCCGATATGATGACAAAGGCATTGAATTTACGGATCGACAGAGCGGAAAATGATGTATCACGTTATATTTCCCGGCTGCGTTTGTTTTCTCCTCAGAGAAAGCTTGAGAACAATGCCCAGCGTATTGAGATGCTGTCCCGGAGTCTTGCAAACTCCATCAACAGTCTTATTTCAAAGCTTGAATCTTCGTTTGAAAAAGATGTTGTGCTTCTGGAAGGACTTAGTCCGCTGAAGGTTATTTCAAGAGGTTACTCAATAGTAAGTAATAAGGACAGTATTATCAGAAGCCCGAAGGACCTGAAAGAAAATGACAGGATAAATATCAGATTTTCCCACGGCTCAGCTGATGTGAGCATATCTGATATTGTGAGAAAGGAAGAATAAAATGAGTTTTGAATCTGATATGTCAAGACTTAATGAAATAGTAAAAAAGCTTGAAAGTGATGAGCTGTCACTGGAGGAATCCCTTGCTCTTTATAAGGAAGGGGTAGACCTTTCCGGCAAGTGTAAAAAAACACTTGAAGAAGCCAGGCTGACAGTAAAACAGGTGAGCGAGGACAAAAAATGATGAATGATCTGAATAAACAGCTGCTTGATAAATACGTATCGTCCATAGATCAGCAGCTTTTGAAATTTACGGAGAATAAGCCGGAGCTTCACGGAGTAGTCTGCCAGGCAATGGAGTACTCCCTTATGGCAGGCGGTAAAAGGCTCAGACCTGTTTTGTGCCTGGAGTTTTACCGTATGTGCGGTGGAAAGGATATAGACAGTATCCTTGATGTTGCCTGTGCAGTTGAGCTTATCCATACTTTTTCTCTTATACATGATGATCTCCCATGTATGGATAACGATGATTTCAGACGGGGAAAGCCCTCTTGCCATAAGGCTTTTCCGGAAAACATAGCACTTCTTGCAGGTGATGCTCTGAATACCCTGGCATTTGAGGTTATCTCCAATGCTGCGCTTGAAGGAAGAGTATCTGCACAAAGTGCTGTTATGCTTATTTCCGTCCTTAGCAAGGGCGTTGGCGTAGACGGAATGATAGGCGGACAGGTTATTGACCTTATGTGCGAGGACAAAGATATAGATATTGATACACTTAATAAGCTTCAATCTCTCAAAACCGGTGCATTGATCGAATCTGCCTGTGTTATGGGCGTTATTCTTTCAGGTACATTTGAAAAGATACCTGATGCAGCTGAGTATGCCTCTGCCTTGGGCAGAGCGTTTCAGATAGTCGATGATCTTCTTGATGTCAACGGTTCGTTTGAGGAACTTGGAAAACCTATCGGGAGCGATAAAGAACAGAACAAGAGTACCTATGTTTCATTGCTGGGCGAGACTCGTTCAAGACAGATAGCCGCACAGCTTACTATGCAGGCACTGGGTCATCTCAGCAAGTTTGAAAACAACCAATTCTTGTCCGAGCTTACGGAAGATATGCTGAACAGAAGAAAATAAACTGATAAGGGATGTTTTATATGGCATATAAAAACAAACTTGACCTTATGAAAATGAATTTGCCGTCTGATCTTAAAAAGCTCAGTTTACAGCAATGCGATGACCTTTGCAAGCAGATCAGAAAGCTTTTGATAACAACCGTTTCCCAAAACGGAGGACACCTTGCGTCTAATCTTGGAACGGTGGAGCTTACTGTGGCTGTACACAGGATTTTTGACTCGCCAAAGGATAAGATCGTCTGGGACGTTGGGCACCAGGCATATACCCATAAAATACTGACAGGCAGAGCGGACAGGTTTTCAACACTCAGAAAAGAAGACGGTATTTCCGGCTTTTGCAGACCGGACGAGTCCGTTCACGATGCCTTTATTAGTGGTCATAGCTCAAACTCTGTTTCTGCTGCACTTGGTATAGCTACAGCTATGAAACTCAACGGTGACGATCATCATACAATAGCTATTGTGGGAGACGGTGCTTCGTCCGGCGGTCTTTTTTATGAAGGTCTTAATAATGCCGGTAAGAGCAATACTAACATTATAATAGTACTCAACTATAACGAGATGTCTATCTCCAAAAATGTAGGAGGCATGGCAAAGTATCTTTCTACATTAAGAACACGTGAGGGCTATCATAAAACCAAGAGTGCAGTGGAAAAGGTACTTGATAAAACCCCTGTTATCGGTTCTCCCGTCAAAAAAGTAATCAAAGGCTCAAAAGACGCTTTTAAAAATGCACTTTTGCACAGCACATTGTTTGAGGATCTGGGCTTTGAATATATAGGTCCTATTAACGGACATAATATCGGTGAGCTTGAAAACGGTCTTAATGCTGCAAAGGCATTGAACAGACCTGTCCTTGTCCAGGTAAATACCGTTAAGGGCAAGGGCTATACTCCTGCCGAACAGAATCCCGGAGAGTATCACGGTATTGGTTCTTTTGAGATCGCAACCGGAAATCCCGACTATGTTTCTGTTGACAGTTTTTCATCGGTAATGGGTAATGAGCTGTGTAAGATAGCAAAAACAAACGATAAGGTTTGCGCTATTACAGCTGCAATGAAATATGGTACAGGGCTTCAGAATTTTGCAAAGCAATTCCCGGGAAGATTCTTTGACGTGGGTATAGCCGAAGAACACGCTGTTACATTCAGCGGCGGACTTGCACAAATGGGGTATATACCTGTTTTTGCGGTGTATTCAACATTCTTGCAAAGATCATACGACCAGATCATACATGATCTTGCTATATCTAATTCCCACGCTGTCTTGTGTGTGG
Organism: Ruminococcus sp. FC2018; assembly: GCF_000621805.1. GTDB lineage: Bacteria > Bacillota > Clostridia > Oscillospirales > Ruminococcaceae > Hominimerdicola. The sequence continues at coordinate 260,790 of NZ_JHXH01000001.1, forward strand.
ACAGAGCGGGTATAGTCGGCAGTGACGGGGAAACTCATCAGGGTATTTTTGACGTTTCTTTCCTTACCTCAATTCCCAATACAAAGATATATTCGCCCTCCAACTATGCTGAGGTGCGTCTTTGTTTGAATAAAGCCATAAAAGATGATGACTGCATAGTTGCTTTGCGTTACCCCCGTGGTAACGAAGACCCTATCGCTAAAATTGATCAACCAACGGATTCTTTTTATCACTATCAAAGAGACTCCGAATTTCTGATCGTTACATACGGCAGGCTTTCTGCTAATGCATTAAAAGCCATAGAAATTCTGAAAAATAAGGGTATCCAATGTGATCTTCTCAGACTTGTTGAAATATATCCAATAAGTGAAAAGGTTGCTGAGATCATATCGGGATATGATGTTGCGTTTTTCTTTGAAGAGGTTTATGACAGCGGCTCAATAAGCGAAAAGTATTCGTCGGTTTGTGATAACGTTGCATCTTTTACAATAGATTATTTCGTAAAACACGGTGAGTGCAGCGATATACTTCAAGAGCTCGGGTTTTCACCTGAGCAGATGTCAAGGCAAATAGAGGCCTTTATAAACGATGAGCAGGATTGATATTTTTCTTGTTGAAAGCGGCCTGGCAAAAAGTCGCGTCAGAGCAAAGGAACTGATAAAAACAGGCAAAGTTACGGTTAATGATAAAATCTGTTCTAAACCTTCCTATGAGGTCAAAGCTGATGATAAGGTTAATTGTGAAGCTGATGACCTTATGTTTGTCAGCAGGGGAGGACTGAAGCTCAGCAAGGCATTTGATGCGTTTTCACTTGATGTGAAAGATAAAGTGTGTGCCGATATCGGTGCATCAACAGGAGGGTTTACCCAGTGCCTGCTTGACCACGGGGCAAAATTTGTGTATGCTGTGGATGTAGGACATGGGCAGCTCGATGAAAGCCTTGTGAAGGATGAAAGAGTTGTAAACTACGAGGGAATGAATGCCCGTTGCCTTGACATCAGCGACTTTGAACAGCAGCCCTCTTTTATCAGTATTGATGTTTCATTTATTTCTCTTGAACTTATAATTGGTTCAGTCAGCAGTATACTTTCTGATGACGGTGAGATCGTTGCCCTTGTAAAGCCGCAGTTTGAAGCCGGCAGGGAAGCCTTGAACAAAAAAGGCATTGTAAAGGATAAAAAGGCTCACGCATCTGTTTTAAGAAAAGTTACAGCTGCATTTGAAAGCTTGGGTCAGTTTGTCTGTGGTATTACTTTTTCCGCAATTACAGGCGGAGACGGAAATATCGAATATCTTATCCATGTTTCAAAAGAATGTGCTAATAATAATTCATTTGATATCAACAGCATCGTAAGTGATGCATTTGAATATTTTTCAAACAACAGGAGTTAATATGAAAGCTTTTATTTATCCTAATCTGAATAAAGCTAACAGCAGGGAATATGTTGTCAAAGCTTGCAGCATACTTTCAAAGCAAAGTTGTGAAGTTTTGCTTTCAAATGAGTATTGTGATATATTTGGCAATAGTATTTCTGCGGTATATTTGCAGGAAGAAAACTGTTTCAGCGAATGTGATGTTGTTGTAGCTGTTGGCGGTGACGGCACGATACTTAAATGTGCTCAGATGTGTTCCAAGCACGGGAAACCTATTGTTGGCATAAATTGCGGCAGGCTGGGTTTTATGGCGTCACTCGAACATTCCCAGATTGACGATCTTGTCAAGCTTGTAAGCGGCGAATATACGCTTAGCAAGCGTATGCTTTTGTCGTGCGTTATTACTGATTCTGATAAGGAAAAGTTCGAGTATACCGCTCTTAATGATGTTGTTATTTCCAAAACAGACGGCTGTAAAATAGCTGACTTTGAGGTTAGCAGAAATGGTCATATTATCTCGTCGCTGCGAGCCGACGGCATTATCTTTTCAACACCGACAGGTGCATCGGCGTATTCAATGTCCGCAGGAGGACCGATAATCGAACCCGGAATGAATTGTATCGAGTTCACCCAGATCTGTCCCCACTCTTTGTTTGCAAGAACAATGATCTTTGATACTGACAGTATACTTACCGCAAAGTGTTTTACGGGCGGAGCGTATATGACAAACGTTACCGTTGACGGCAATATGATCTATAAAATGTCGCAGGGAGATATCATAACAATATCAAAATCGGATAAGTATGTGGAAATAATAGATATAAACGGCGACAGCTTCTTTGAATCGGTAAACAAAAAGCTTATGCAGCCGCTTAAAGATATTTCTACCTCCGGATAAAGAAAGGGACAGTAAGGCTATATGAAATCAAAAAGACATCAGATGATCTTATCACTTGTAAGCGAGGAAAATATAGATACACAGGAAAGCTTGCAGGCAGCTCTTCTGAAAAAAGGCATCAAGGTCACTCAGGCAACAGTGTCAAGGGATATCAGGGAGCTTTCCCTTATAAAGACAATAACCCCTACAGGGGAGTATAAATACAGCGTTCCCTCACTGAAAAAAAGCGGAATGGAGAATGACTCCGACCCGGTTCTGGGATTTATAACCGATTCAGTAAAAAGTGTTGATTACGCAGGAAATACTGTGGTAGTAAAGTGTTATTCCGGAATGGCACAGGCTGTGTGTGCAAAGCTGGACGATTCCGGGATAGACAACGTAGTCGGCAGTCTTGCAGGCGATGACACTATATTTTTGCTGATGCGCAGTGAAAAAGATGCAGACAGACTGCTGCGTGAATTGAACGCTATTATATCTTCAAAGTAACAGGAGACGGCTTATGTTATCTCAATTATACATTGAAAACCTTGCTGTTATAGAGAAAGCAAGCATAGATCTTACGCCTTATCTGAACGTTTTTACCGGTGAGACCGGAGCAGGAAAATCAATTCTTATAAACGGTATCAATGCTATTCTCGGTCAGCGTACCAGTAAAGATATCGTTAGGACCGGTGCCAATAAAGCCGTTATCACGGCAGTGTTTGAAAAGATACCTGATGCGTGTTCGCATCTTCTTAGCAACAGCGGCATTTCCTGCGATGACGGTCAGCTTTTTCTGGAAAGAGAAATAAAAACCGACGGTGGCAGCGTAGCAAGAATAAATAACCGTCCTGTCAGCGTTTCATTGCTAAAACAGGTAGGTGATCTGCTTGTAAACATCCACGGGCAGCATGACAATCAGATCCTGCTTTCTCCCGACAGACATATAGAAATACTTGATTCATATTCGGACGCACAAAGCCTGCTTGATGATTATCAATCCTCTTTCCACAAGCTTCAAAGCATTGCTAAAGAGATAAGCCATATTAAAGCTGACTCAAACCAGCGCCAGTTCAGGATCTCTCAGCTTTATGATATGATAAATGAGATCGAATGTCTGAAAATAACACCTGATGAAGATAAAAAGATAAGCCGGGAGCTTAATGTTTCTAAAAATGCCGTTGCTCTTTCGGAAGCCTTCTATGCGGTAAATACCATTCTTTCCGGCTCTGACAACACGACCGGTGTTGTTGAAAGTCTTATGAATGCCGACTCCTACATAAAGAATTACCCCGATGTGATCCCCAAGCTTGGCGAATTGAGCGAAAGACTGAATAACGCACGAATTGAGATAAAGGATATATCGGACGAAATAGAGTCCCTTAATTCCAAGCTCAATGTTGACCCCAAAAGGTTTGACTGGCTAAATCAGCGCAGTGAGGATCTGCGTAAAATATGCAAAAAATACGGTCCGGAACTTGATGATGTGCTCAAAGCTTTGAACAATGCTCAAATTGAACTTGAAAAACTCCAAGGCAGTGAACAAAGCCTTGATAAGCTTGAAGAAGAGAAAAATGCTCTGCTAACCGAGGTTTCAAAAAAGGCTATGAAGCTTTCCCGGCATAGGAGTAAAGCAGGGGAGCGATTTGTTCAGCAGGTCACCGCAGAACTTGAGTTTTTGAATATGCCTAATGTCAAAATTGTAGTTAAACAGGAAAAGGGTAAACTGACATTGAAGGGCATGGATAACATTGAGTTTCTTATCTCTGCTAACCTGGGTGAAGAACCGAGACCAATGGCTAAGATAGCATCCGGCGGTGAACTGTCACGTATTATGCTGGCATTGAAAAATGTTATTGCCCGGAAAGATTCCATCGATACTCTTATTTTTGACGAGATAGATACAGGTGTAAGCGGTATTGCTGCCCAGAAAATCGGAATGAAGCTTGGCGAGATATCAAGATTCCGTCAGGTGCTTTGTGTGACTCATCTCGCACAGATAGCTGTTGTTGCGGACAATCATCTGTTGATTGAAAAGAATGTTGTAGGCGACAGAACTGTTACATCAGTCAGATCCTTGGAAAAAGATGAACGAAAAAATGAGATCGCAAGGATAATGGGTGGAAACAGCATTACTCCTTTGCTGCTTGAAAATGCACAGCAGCTTCTCGATGAAGCCGCCAAAATGAAGAATAAACCATATTAAACATAAAAAGGCAGGATCATATCCTGTCTTTTTCACGTAAAAAATGTCGTTTAAATGTTGACTATTTTATATAAAAATGCTATAATAATATCTGTATATGGAATAAGAAAGGATGTGTGGTAATGAAGGTCAAATTGCTTGCTTATACCCCTGAACCTGAAAAGATCGTTGCGACTGCTGCAAAGCTTTGTTATTCGTCAAGTGATATTGAATCGCTTAAAGACGGGCTTACGGATGACAAAGTGGAAAGTTTCGTTTCGATGATCGCCTCTATTGGTCACGAGAGCACTATGGAGCACGTTTGCTTTACTTTTGGTATCGAGGGGATCTCACGTGCTTGTTCACACCAGCTTGTAAGGCACCGCATTGCCTCATATTCTCAGAAAAGTCAGCGATATGTAAATGAAAACGGGTTTGAATTTATAACTCCGCCCGAGATAGAAGCCGATGAGCAGGCAAAAGCCGAGTTTGATAAGCAAATGGCTGCGCTCACCGAGAGCTATAATAAAATTGCGGAAATACTTACCGCTAAGCATTTGAAATCATTTCTTGCCCAGGGCATGGATGAAAAGGAAGCCAGGTCCAAAGCAAGAAAAAAGGCTAACGAGGATGCAAGATTTGTTTTGCCAAATGCCTGCGAAACAAAGATCGTTGTTACAATGAATATCAGAAGCCTGTTTAATTTCTTCAGACATCGCTGCTGCAACAGAGCACAGTGGGAAATAAAGGCTGTTGCCGACGAAATGCTCAGACTCTGCCGCCAGGTCGCTCCCAATGTGTTTAAAAACGCCGGTCCATCCTGCGTCATGACCGGGAGATGTCCGGAGGGTAAGATGACCTGTGGAAAGATAAACGAGGTCAAAGCTTTTTATAAAGAATTGAAATAGTTTTACTTAACAGATTAATACAGATCCCGGAGGTTATGATATGATTTATGTTTTCCTTGCAAACGGATTTGAAGAGATCGAAGCTCTTGCACCGGTGGATATATTAAGACGTGCCAAGGCTGATGTGAAAACTGTCGGTGTAACCGGCAAGGAAGTAACATCTTCCCGTGGTGTTATTGTAAAGACGGATATAACAGCCGATGAAATAACCCTTGATGACGATCTTGAGATGATAGTTCTTCCGGGAGGAATGCCCGGAACGCTGAATCTTGAGGCAAGCGATAAGGTACAGAGTGCTGTGGACTTTTGTTGGCAAAATGACAGATATATAGCTGCTATATGCGCTGCCCCGTCCATACTGGGGCATAAGGGTCTTCTTAAAGGCAAGACGGCGACAAGTTTTCCAAAATTCAACGGTGACCTTGAGGGTGCAAATGTTGTTGATGAGCTTGTTGCTGTTGACGGAAAATTCATTACCGCCAAAGGAGCAGGTGCCAGCATTGAATTTGGTCTTACTCTTGCACAGCTTATTGTTTCAAGAGAAACATCCGATAGTATAAAGGCATCTATGCAATGCAGATAATGACTAAAAAACAGCTTCGTGAAATATATAAGAATAAGCGGCGGCTTATGTTGCCACAGGAGAAAACTGCGCTTGATGACGCTGTGGCTGATCGTTTTTTGAACAGTGATATGTATAAGCAGTGCGATGAGCTGCTTGTATATGTTTCGCTTGGTATCGAGGTGGGAACACACAGCATTATCAGTCGTGCACTAAAAGAAAAAAAGGTTTTTTGTCCAAAGTGTTACAGTGAACCCAATGTTATGGAGTTTTATAGGATAAATAGTTTTGATGATCTCTCGCCGGGAGCATACGGTATCCTTGAACCGTCGGCAGGGGAGCCGTTTTATTCTTTTTCCGATACATCGCTTTGTATAGTACCTGCGCTTTCTTATGATAAAAACGGGTACAGACTGGGATTTGGTAAAGGTTATTATGATAGATTCCTTAGCGGATTCAACGGAATAAAGACAGGATTATGCTACGAAAATTCGCTGTGCGATGTTTTGCCGGCAGACGACTACGATGTATTTGTTGACAATATTGTTACTGAGGATAGAATCATTTTCTTAAGGTAATGGAAAGGAAGTTATTTATGGATAATAAAGAGATGAGCCTTGAAGAGATACTTGCAGAAGGCTCAGAAAAAGCATCTGAAATCAACTCAAATGCTTCCGATAATCTCTCAGATGTAAAAGACAGGAAACTGTCACTGGAGGAAGTTATTGCCATGAACAAGGGTGAAACTCTGCCATCTGATGAGGCTGTTGAAGAGGTGCAGGATACAGCCGGGGAGATCTCAGATCAGATTGCCGAAAATGATCTTACTGACATTCTTGACGATTCAGAAAATACATATGCTACGGATAAGATTAACTCCGGAGATGCTCACGATGCTTCCGATACAGCTGATAAAGGTTATCTTACCGTTGATGATATACTGGGAGATGATCTACAGGACCTTAAACTTTCTGATGAAGACCTTGAATATGATGGCAAAGACGCCCCCAAGGTATTACAGAGCGATCCTGATACTGCGGTTGAAAACAGCGATGATCTGACTGTTGAGGAACCGGTTGACGAACCGGATGACTATCCTGAGGACGAATATGACGATGATCTGGACGATACGCCTACAGTTGTTATGCCTCAAAGCAGTGAAAGAAATCCGGTCAGACCACGCAGGAAAAGACCTGCCGCAAGGAAAAAGAAAAAGGCTAAGCAGAAAAACAGCCGATTTAACGGATCTATCTTTGGAGGAATCATACTTACCTGTATTATTCTTACTGTATCCGTTGTTTTATCACTGACGGCTATATCTGTGGCAACCGAGTATTATGGAATCGGAAAATCCGAGAATGACGTTATATTTAAGATCCCCGAAGGAGCGGATAATGATAAAATTGCCGATATTCTTTATGAAAACGGTATTATAAAGAATAAGACTCTCTTCAAACTTGCTTTGAAGATCGAAAAGCCGCAAACCATTTTCCCCGGAGATATTACACTGAAACCGTCGATGGGCTATGCAGCTGTTATTGAGGAGCTTGCCACAATGCGAGAGAGAATGGAAACGGTCACCATAACATTTACAGAAGGTATGAACCTGCTTGATGTGGCTAATCTTCTTGAGAAGAATAAGGTTTGCAAAGCGGACGATTTCCTGTTTGAATTCAATAAGGATCAGGGCTTTGACTTTGAAAAGGATCTGGGAGTAAGCAAGGATGCCTTTTATAAAATGGAAGGTTATTTCTTCCCGGAAACCTATAACTTCTATGTAAACGATACAGCTTACAATGTTACAAAGCTTGTGCGTACACAGTTCCAGAGTACAATGAACGCAGATCTGATGAGACAGGTGAAGGAGAGCAAATTCTCCCTTAACCAGATCATTACACTTGCTTCCATAGTACAGATGGAGGCAGGATCCGAGGCTGAAATGCCAAAGGTGGCTTCTGTATTTGTAAACAGAATGAACGATCAGACTACATATCCTAATCTTCAGTCTGATACAACTTCAAAGTATATTGAAAAAGTAATAAAGAAAAAGGCTATCGACCAGTCCTCAGTTGAGTTCTATACAAATGTGTATGACACATACACATGCAGAGGACTGCCAGCAAGCCCGATATGTAACCCGGGAATGGCTGCAATAAAAGCGGTCCTTAATCCTGCAAAGACGGATTACTATTACTTCTGTAATAACCTTGCCACAGGTGAAACCTTCTTTGCAAGAACACTTGAGGAGCATAACGCAAACCTCAAGAAGGCTGGTCTTGCCTGAATCAGAGGTATAAAATGTCTGACCTATTAGAAATCTTGTCACCGGTGGGTGATATGGAAAGATTGCACGCAGCTCTTGACTTTGGCGCAGATGCCGTCTATCTTGGCGGCACCTGCTTTGGTATGAGAGCTGCATCTGCAAATTTTGATGCACAATCACTTGTGCAAGCCTGTAAAATAACACATGAAAAGGGTAAAAAGCTTTATCTGACCTGTAATACATTGCCTCGAAACTTTGAGATACCTGCTCTTGAGGGCTTTGTTAAAGATGCTGTTGATGCAGGTGTTGATGCGCTGATCGTAAATGACATCGGTGTTTTCGCCATGGTAAAACGGTTTGCACCTGATATGGAGATACATGTTTCCACACAGGCCGGAATCGTAAATTATGCAACCGCCAACGAGTTTTATAATATGGGCGCAAAGAGGGTCGTGCTGGCACGAGAGCTTTCTATTGAAGAAATTGCCGAAATACGTGCTAAAACTCCCGGTGAGCTTGATATCGAATGCTTTGTACACGGTGCAATGTGCGTAAGTTTTTCCGGTAGGTGCCTGCTTTCACAGTATCTTGTGAACAGAGATGCCAACAGGGGAGAGTGTGCTCAGCCTTGCCGGTGGGGATATCACCTTATGGAGGAAAAACGAACTAATGAGTTTTACCCCGTGTTTGAAGATGACAGCGGAACGTATATACTCAACGCCAAGGATATGTGCCTTATCGAGCACATTGACAAGCTTGCTAAAGCGGGTATAAACAGCTTTAAGATCGAAGGCAGAGCCAAATCGTCTTACTATGTTTCCGTTATAACAAACGCTTACCGCAAGGCAATGGATATATATATTTCAGATCCGGATAACTTTAAGTTACCACAGTGGATCAGGGACGAAGTCTTTAAGGTCAGCCACAGAGCTTATTGTACAGGCTTTTATTTTGGTCACCCGAAACAGAGCCAGTATTACGAAAACGGCGGATATATAAGAGAATACGACGTTGTTGCTGTAGTCGAGGGCTGTTCAAACGGAAGGGTATATGCACAGCAGAGAAATAAGTTCAACAGGGGAGACGAGCTGGAGATATTACCTCCCGATTCACCTCCTATAAGCTTTACAGCAGAGCACATATTCAACGGCAGCGGGGAAGAGATCGAAACGGCGAACCATGCAACAATGGAACTTTCGATCCTGTCTGATATAGTTGTGCCAAAGAATTCTATTATAAGAATGAAAAGCAAAAAATAAAGAGTGCCATAAAAAGCACTCTTATTTTTTATCTTTTTTATATGCCGCAATAGGCGATGCTTGTGAAGCATCTTTCAGGTCGGAATTTGTAATGTGTGTATATATCTCGGTCGTGGAAATGCTTTTGTGTCCCAGGACCTCTTTTAAAACCAATGTGTCAACACCGTTTTTGTACATCATTGTTGCGGCGGAATGTCGAAGCTTATGAGTAGTTATTCCAAGATTAGAAAGTCCTGCGGCTTTTAATTGTTCCTCAACGATCTGCTGGACACGCCGTTTATTTATCCTGGTTTTGTTCGCCGATAAAAAGATAGCCTGTTGCTCCACCTGTGGTCTGTAATTGTTTATGTAGTCATCAAGTGCCTGTATACAAACATCGTTAAGATATACTATTCTTTCTTTTCTGCCCTTGCCAAATAAGCGCAGAGTCTTGTTTTCACGGCTGTAATCGTTAAGGTCGATTCCTACAAGTTCACTTAAACGCATACCGCATGATAAAAATAATACCAGCATACAAAAGTCACGCTCTTTGTGCTTGGAATCAACACTGTTCAGAAGCTGTACACTTTGCTCGGCGGTCAGATATTTAGGCAATGCCTGATTTATTCTTGGAAGTTCCAGATCTTTCAAAGGATCGTCTGTTATTAGTGCAGCCTTTTTATTCAGATATGAATACAGCTGTTTAAGCGCCGAGCATTTTCTTGCCCTTGTTTTTACGGAATTTCCTCGGTTCTGAGCAAGATATCCAAGATAAACATATGCATCGTTCAGACTGAATCTTTCAAGCCACTCAATGGGTGTGTCCTTGATAGGAATGCTGTAAAAGTCAGATTCTTTGGCGACCCGGTGCTTTATATTGAGATACCTCAAAAATGTCCTGATATCAATGTAATATGCCTCAATGGTACGCTCACCACGGTCTTTAACGACCTTCATATATGTAAGAAAATCATTCAGATAATATGGGCAGTCATCAAGATATTCGCTTTTCATTTGAAAACTCCATTCTGAAAAAACTTAATCTAAATCTTTATAATAGTATTATAATTCAACTTTTAACTGCTGTCAAGAGAGACGGACGTTGACAGCAGTAACCAGCTGTGTTATAATTAATTTGTAGGATTTTATTAAATAAATTGGAGTGTGATTTATCATGAGTTCAAATGTAAGACCCGAAAACATGGAGAGAATTACAAACGAGGCCCTTGCAAACGCTTTTATCGACCAGCAGGTAAAAGAACTCAGGTCGCAGATAGGTGATAAGAAGGTTCTTCTTGCATTATCAGGCGGCGTTGACAGTTCCGTTGTTGCTGCTTTGCTTATAAAAGCTGTGGGGCAGCAGCTTGTTTGTGTTCATGTAAACCATGGATTGCTGAGAAAAGGGGAGCCCGAACAGGTCGTAGAGGTGTTCAGAAACCAGATGAACGCTAACCTTGTTTATGTTGATGCCGTGGACAGGTTCCTTGATAAGCTGGCAGGTGTCAGCGAGCCTGAAAAAAAGAGAAAGATAATCGGTGCTGAATTTATCCGTGTTTTTGAGGAAGAAGCACGTAAACAGGATAACATTGAGTTTCTTGCTCAGGGTACGATCTATCCTGATATACTTGAAAGCGACGGAGTAAAAGCTCATCATAATGTTGGCGGTCTGCCTGAAGATATGAAATTTGAACTTGTTGAGCCGATTAAGCTTCTGTTCAAGGATGAAGTAAGAGTTGTAGGTAAAGCACTGGGACTGCCTGATAATATGGTGTATCGTCAGCCGTTCCCGGGACCCGGTCTTGGCGTAAGGTGCCTTGGTGCAATCACTCGTGACCGCCTTGAGGCAGTTCGTGAAAGCGATGCGATCCTCAGAGAGGAATTTGCTAAGAATGGACTTGAAGGTAAGGTTTGGCAGTACTTTACAGCTGTTCCTGATTTCAGATCTGTGGGTGTAAAAGACGGAAAACGCACATTTGCTTATCCTGTTATTATACGTGCTGTAAATACCAAGGACGCTATGACTGCAACCGTTGAGAATGTTCCGTTTGAGCTTTTGCAGCATATAACCGATAGAATAACCCACGAGGTGGAAAATGTAAACAGAGTGCTTTTTGATCTTACACCAAAACCAAGCGCAACTATCGAGTGGGAATAGTAAATATAGTATTCTAAAAATAAAAATAATACAGAACAATAATAAAAAGGCAAACCCGATTTTTTCGACAGTGGCTGTTCGAACTTAAGAAAGAGGTTTGAAAATGCTGATAAAGGTAAGGGATTTTGAATACACCGAATGTTGGGATGGCGTATTTTACAAGGCACTTTCAAACTATCCGGAGATTACGGAATGGGAGATACAGTCTGTTCTTGATTTTATTGCTTATGAGAAAAAGCATGGGCGAAGCTGCACTATTGAGGCTGACAGCAGTATCCTGAAAGCGATAGAAGCTTTTTGCAGTAAAGAGAACCGTAAGCGCATTCCCGTTCCCGCAAAGATCACCGAATGTACCGCCTGTCCCCAATACAAGGGGTGTTTGACCAATCTTGTATGCCACACCTCGCCTCTCGAAAAAGCAATAGATATACTTGAATGCGGCAGCTTGCTGTCCCCGGTAAGGGCAAGAGGACTATCGGCTTCGGAGCTGAAAAAAGAAAGCCGAAATGCTGCGAATGATCCTGAGGACTACTTTGACTACATAATGTTCGCCTGGGGAAACTGTCAGGCGGGCGACAGGCTTGTGACCGAACGTAGGCTCGGGCACTCACCGACAGATAAGGAACTTAGTGCAGGTTTTACTCCGGGGGTCAGATATTTTTTTCACTACGACAGGCTTATCAATCACCCTGATGCTGTGTTCGATGGTGTTCTGCCGCTTAAAGTCAGGGACGAAGTTGTGCTGAAAGACTGGCTATACGCAATGATCTCACCAAAGGAATATAAAAACGTTCTTGAACCGCATGTTCCGGCTGAACTGTGCAAACGGACGCATTATCTGCATTGCGATATGGAAGATATTTGGTCGTGGTCGGAAAAAGTGTATGAGTTTGTCATAAATTTGAAACAATAAAAAATGCTCTATATATTAGATGAACCACCGTTTCATGAAGAATGTCTTGACAATCCCAATAAGCCTGCCTCGGTTGTATTGTCTGATGAGCAGCTCCTTGATTATCTTGACAGTGTAGAGAAGAAAACCTATGCATATCTTGATTCTCTAACAGTTGAAATGCTGTATGAATGTCCTGAAAACTGTGAGTATACGAGAATGGAGCTGATACTCAGACAATTTCGCCACATCTCGTTCCATACGGGAAATGCTTAACGGACAAACTGCTTTGACAACGGGAAAGTTTCCAATGTGGGTCTCTCAGGCTGATAAATATGTTGATGATGGTATTCTTTTTGGCAGATACCGAAAAGGTCAGGTCAAGTGACAAAGTTAGTTATGATGTAATAGATTCTTATTTTTCTTAGGAATACTTTTGTAAAAAGAAAGAAAATTATAAATAGTCTCGGTATGAACTTGCCGGGACTATTTATACTATCAGCTGTATCGTACTATGTGCTGAGAAGCTTTGTAAATTTCTTTGCACACGTAATTCAGTAGATCAGCAATACTAACATTTACAACGCCTCTCTTAGTTTCACTAAATTTTTATTTAGTGAAACTTTCTATTTTTAAAAACGGAGCTTACCTGCTAGAACTGACCTTTGATTAGCTCCTTGGGGTTGCTGTACCCTTACAAGCGCCCTCTCTTTTTTCATTGTAAATCAAAATGGTAAAGAGGTTTCTTGTTATAAGTTCGCTCATTTGCAATTACACTCAATTTTGTCACGGAAGTTAAGTGTGACAATTGCACAGAAGTTAAAAAAATAATCTTACAGATATAAAATATCATTCAAAGTGCGTAAATACGTTGTTAAAAAGTAATTATATTTCATAATTGCACAATTAGTTGCACAGCTATTTAATATCATTAAAACAGCGTAAATACATTATTTCTGTGCAGTTTTGCACACTGCACAGAAATTGCTAAAGGTAATACTAAGCCCTTAGCAACTCCCCCTTGCCGGAAATTACCACTGTTCCAGCATATCACTTTACAAGTCCATTGTCAACCCCTAAAAGTACTCTCAACAGTCAGACCTTCCCTCTTGTCCCTCTCCACAGTTAAGGAGATATGGCTATATTTGACAGATGAAGTAAAACATGATAAAATAAAAGAGTTCTATTAATATATGGGAGTTGAAGATTATGAATACATTATTTTTAGTAGTTCTATTAGAATATATAGGAGTACCAAAAGATGCAGCTGAAATAATAGCATTGATAACCTATATTATAGTTTGTTTACTAATTTTAGGAGCATTGATAAGCATAATAAACATAGGTACATACACAAAGAAAGCAAACTGCATATTCCGCTCCGTGAGTGCACATAAACCGTTCGTTTTGTGCATGGTTTCCGCTGAAACCGTGCACGGAGAACGCTTGAATTGTGCATGGATTCCGCGCGGTTGAGTATTGACAATATACATTGTGCCATGGTATCATTAGTATGCTTTTAGCCGTACAGGAGGATAAGGCAACGCAGGAGTGCGACCTGAGCGCCTGATACGGGGTTTAGCAAGGAGAGTGATGCCGGGTGCGTCACTCTTTTTTTATGCTTAAGCATAGACCCACTCTCCTTGGAAAACCTTAATGCGTTAAACTCATGACCGACGCAAGTCGGTCTGTTTGATGCAACGCAGGTGCCATATCAACCCTCTTCGTTCACACCTTTTCTCTTTCTCATCGATTCCTTGCAGTCGATAACTATCGTGTAAGAGTCGTGAACAATGCGGTCACATATCGCATCAGCCATTATTGGATCACCGATCTTTTCTCTCCAGCCCGGGATATCAAATTGAGAACAGAATATCGTAGATGCTTTCTTGTATCTGGTCTCAACTATCTCAAGGATATCTCTCGCCTCTGTTTCCCGAAGCGGATACAGTAGCCACTCGTCTATTATCAGAAGCGCCGGCTTTTTGAATTGCTGCATCGTTCTTGGAAAGGTTCCGTTGTTTCTTGCGATCGATAATTCCACGAGCAAGTCAGGCAGACGAATGTATCTCACACTCATAAAATTCCTTGCTGCCGCCATTCCCAATGCACATGCAAGATAAGTCTTGCCCGAACCTGTGGCGCCAAGGAGAATAACATTGTGATGCTGTGTAATGTAATTGCAGGCAGCCAGCCTTGTTATCTGGGCTTTATCGAGATTTCTGTCACTGTGATATTCAACATTCTCTATGCAAGCCTCTGTGTCAGAGAATCCGGCATTTTTGATCAGACGCTTCAAGTGATTGCTTTTCCTTGAAGTCCATTCACGGTCGACGATAAGTCCTATCCTGTCCTCAAAACTCAACGAGTTCATCTCTGGATCAGTTAGCTGCTCCCTTAGCGCCTTTGCCATCATTGTCATATGCATTTCCTGCAGCTTTGTGATCGTATTTCCTGTAAGCATCACTTTTTACCTCCATAATACTCGTTTCCTCTTGTAAATCCGTATTTTGAAGAGTTAGTGACCGCCTGTGGCTTGTCTTGCTTGTCCTGCCCGGAGGCCAGAATAGCCTGAACATTTTTAAGCGATGGCCTCGGCGTAAAAGTTAATGCCTTTCTGCAGGCATTTTCAAGCCTTTGAGGAGTATACTTGTCAGATAGCTTCAATAGTCCCATACAAGCCTTGTAGCCTTGCTGTTCGACCTTGTACCCGGATAAGATGGCACAAACAACAGTTCTGGTGTTCTGACCGATCTTGCCTGCCCAGCTGATAAATCTTTCTGAGTTCCACTGCAGATACTGCTGATGCTTTTCAGGCATATGACTCTCGGTAGTACTGTACTGATTCTTCCTGCCATACAAACGTATGTGTGAGCATATCCTGCTGCCATTGAAAAACACTTCAACAGCGCTGCGTGTGAGTCTGACATCGACCTTTTGCTTGATGTATTCATACGGGACAGAATAATTCATACCGTCAACTGAGATATGATAATTCGGACCAACTGTTGCGACCTTCCACACCGACAATTCATAGGGATGTGCAGGCAGCGGCAGTAAAAACGGCTTTTCCTGTTCATATTCGCTTGCTCTGCTGCCGTCTCTCTTCTGGAAAGGCTTATGATTGAACTCATAAAGCCTTTCATGGACAGCCTCATTCAATTCTGACAACGAAAGGAACTTTCGGTTTCTTAGTGCAGCCAATATGAATGTTGAAATGACGCCTACCGTGCCCTCTACCATAGCTTTATCCTTTGGAGCACGGACACGGGCCGGAAGAACAGCTGTACCATAATGCTCAGCCAGCTCCTGATAAGACTTGTTAAGTTCTATTTCATTTCGCCCATGATGCAGCACACCGGTTTTCAGGTTATCACACTGAATTATCCTTGCAACACCGCCGAAATACTTGTATGCATTCACATGTGCTGCTGTCCAGCTCTGCTGATCCATAGATAAAAAGCCTTCGACATAAGCATAACCGCTATATGGGAGTACAGCAACGAAAACGTACACCGGGATCAGTTCGCCTGTATCGGTATCAACAATAGATGCTGTATCTCCCGCCCAGTCTACCTGCATCATCTCACCGGGCTTATGGTTCAGATGCATAGACGGATTTGACTTTGCCAGATATTCTCTGTAATACTTGTTGAACTGTGTAGACTGATAAGGAACTTCACCTGATGACAGGCATTTTTCGCAGTATTCCAGCCACAGCAGGTTGAGTGTTACGCCGTCTTTCATCATTTCTTTTGCTACATACGCATAATCCGGCATTTTGTACACAGTCTTCATAGCTGCTGACGGGTACAAGGTTTGAGCAAGCATAACATCTGTCATTCCGGGTGGAAGCGGATATCTGAGCCCTTTTTCCTTTGCTCTGCGCAGCACTTCTGCAACTGTGTTCCTGGAACAGCCTACGCTTGCGGCTGTTTCCTATTTGTTCATCCCGAGTGATTGAAGCCTCAGGATCTCACGATAATTGGTCATTTCTATGACCTCCTTTTGTTGAATTCACGCAATTTGCGTGTATCAACATTTTACCGCAGGATCTTTTGCCGTTCAACTATATGCACAATGGTGCGGCGAGCATGCACGGTTTAAGCGTTTTGTATGCACAATTCGTGCGGTTTTAACGCTCGTTTTTATGCGGAATATTCAGCAAACGAACAAAACGATATAATAATTAAACAAC
>NZ_JHXH01000002.1 GCF_000621805.1 Ruminococcus sp. FC2018
TGAGATCTTCTTGGACTTCCTTTTTTAGCTTTGTAGGACGGCCTGTCGACTTGCGTCCTCGGCGCTCAACATAAAAACCTTCTTTGCCTTCTTCAAGATAGATGCGCTCCCAGTCTGAGACTCTATTATGATTACTCACATCGAATTCCCGTGCTGCTTCCCTGTGGCTCAACTTTTCTTTGTGCATCGTTTCAACAACCTTGATTTTGAATTCCGGTGTGTATCGCTTATTTGGTTTTCCTTTAGGCATAAAAATGCCCCCTTTCGTTAGATTTCTAATTGGTATATTTTTATTATACCACATTGTCTAACAAAAGGGGAGCATTTCAATCTGAGTGGTCTTTATTATTTTGGTTAAGCAGCCTTTGTGGTTGTTGTTTCCGCAGGCTTCTTTTCCTCTGCCTTGGTCTCAGCAGGCTTTGCAGTTGTTGCAGCTGCTGCGCCCATTACCTCAATCAGAGAGTAGTTCCTGTTAAGGCTCTCAAGGCGGGACTTGATATCATCCTGCTTCTCATACATATAAGCAGTGTAGTAAGGGATCTCGTCGTTCATGTCAACGGAAGCCTCGTTGCCGGAAATAACAGGGTTTCTCATAAGTACCAGAGCATAAGCTGTCTTTGCGCCCTTGTCGGTGGTTACCGATACGGTGTATTCCTTGGCAACATAAGCCTTGGTGCTGGAAGTAGAAGCCTCGTTGTTCTCCATGAGATAAGTCTTGCTGTCGGAGAATGCCATAGCGGTGATCTTTCCGCCTGCGCTGAAGCCGCTGATATAAGTTCTGTCAACGCCCTTCTTGGTAAGGTCAGCCTTTACCTTGTCAAATACGCCGTTGAACTTCTCAACGTTTGCAGGAGCATTTTCCTTTGTCAGGTATGTAGGAGCGTCATCGCCTACTGTATACTCCTTCTCGTAGTAGCCGTCTTCGTTAGGTGTGCCCTCGATAGCATATCCGGACTCTGTGAAGCTGCTTCTTGCATAAGCAAGTACAACGAACTTATCGCCCTGCTTGAGGACCTTGGATGAATCCTTGATATAGAATCTTACGCCGTTCTTGATCTCCTCGGAGCAGCCGTCTGTGTTAACGCCTGTAACTCTCAGATAAGGGATCGCATATCTGTATGTAGGCTTGATGCCCTCAAATACGTTGATCTTCTTCATTTCTTTAAGACCTTCAACAGTAAATTCCTTTTCCTGTGTAGCGGTCTCGCTTACATAGAAGTTTCCGTCGTATTCAAGTGTAACTGTGCCGTTCGGATCGCTTGAATCAACAAGCTTAGCGTTTCTCATTCTTGCGGTAAGAACTACCTTGTCGCCGTTTGAGAGCTTGCCGTTCTTGCTGGTGTCCTTCATAGAGATCCTTACAAACGGATAAGCCTCATCTGTGTTCATAGTTACACGGCCTGCACCATCATTACCTGTAAAGTTAAGAACTACGTCCTTGAACATATCTACCTTTGTGCCGTTTGTAAGACCGGTTACCTCAACCTCAAATTCCTTCTCCTGGATCTTGATGTTGTTTTCCTTGAGGTAATCGTCGTTGCACTCAACAACGCACTTTACCTTGTCGCCGTTGCTCAGACCTGTTGCCTTCTCGCCGTCGTTGATGGTGATCTTAAGACCTGCTTTTTCGTTGAGCAGAGCGTCACGCATCTTTCTTGCTTCCTTAGCATCGCCGGCCTTTGACCATGCGCTGAGGAGCTTGGACTCGGTGATCTCAAAGTAAGGTGAAACAGCCTTGTCGTCAGAAGAATCTTCGTCATCGTCACCGGTGATACCCAGATTGCTCATAGTATCTGATGCTGTATATGTAAGATCAGAATACTTGTTCAGCTTTGCTGTTGCAACGCCGGAGCTTTCAATGCCCTTGAACTCAATCTTATAAAGATCCTTGGCATCGATCTTCTGGAATCTGAAGAATACGTGCTTGATGATAAAGAATGCTGCGATACCGACTACCAGCACACAGGCAATAATGATTATCATTGCAAGGTGTTTTTTGAACCAGTTGTCGCCTGCCGGCTTAACTGCTGCACCCGGTGTGCCGAAGCCCGGCTGAGCTGCAAACTGCGGCTGCTGGAAATTGGGCTGCTGTGGAGCTGCGCCCGGCTGCTGGAATCCGCTGTTAGGCTGCTGGAAAGTGCCGCCCTGTGGCTGCTGAGGAGCTGCCTGCTGAGGAGCCTGTGTAGGCTGATCTGCACCAACGTTGCCTGCGCCCTGCTGAGCCTGCATCTCTGCGATGTTAGCTCCGCATCCCATGCAGAACTTTTCTTCCGGTCCTACCGGATGTCCGCATTTGAGACAAAACTTGATAGTGTTCATTGCTATTTCCTCCCAAAAAATGATCTGTAATAATCATACGATCCTACGTAAACAATTATATATTATTATTAAAAGTTTGTCAATAAAAATATTCTTTTTTCCACCAATCTTTCATATTCTACGCCCTTATCAGCACGCTTTTTGTATCATTTGTCACAGTGCAAAGGAATAATCTCCCCCGAGGTTGTCAAAGCTTTTATAAGACAGCAAAAAAGGAGGTGCAGTGCAGTTTGTTCATAGTCTTTTTCCGTGCGGTGATATTATATGTTGTTATCGTGGCATCAATGCGTCTTATGGGAAAGCGGCAGCTGGGTGAGCTGCAGCCCTCGGAGCTGGTGATAACCCTGCTGCTTTCAAACATTGCCACGCTGCCTGTGGAAAACACGGAGATACCCATGATAATGGGCGTAATACCTATTTTCACTCTTGTGAGCCTGGACGTTGTGCTGTCCCACCTGTCTTTGAAGTTCCGCCCGCTGCGGCGAGCCATGTGCGGAAGCGCAAAGATAGTTATTTCCAACGGACAGATAGACCAGAAAATGATAAAGGATCTGCGTTTCTCGGTGGATGACCTTATGCAGAGCCTGCGCAGCCAGCAGATATTTGACGTTTCCCAGGTGCAGCTTGCGGTGGTGGAGACCACGGGAAAAATATCCGTGTATCAGAAAAAGGCAAACCAGAACGTCACCTGTGAAGACCTGGACATCAAGGGGGAAGACGTTGACCCGCCCCAGCTGGTCATTGACAGCGGGAAACTGGTTGAGGGCGCACCGGAGTCCATTGGCTTTGACAGGGCTTGGGTGGACAAAAAGCTGAAACAGCAGCATCTGAGAGTCAGGGATGTATTTCTTATGACAGGAGAAAGTGACGGCAAAACGGTGATAATACCTTTTGACAAGGGGGGAGCAAAATGAAAAGACTGTGTATAAGCATAGCCATAATGCTTTGCGTGGTGTTTATCTGTGTTTTCTCCGTGAGCAGGCTGAAAACCGGCAACCAAAAGCTGTTTGAGTACATCTCCCTCACCCGTCAGACGTACCTTGAAAACAGGGACGCTGCCCCTGCTCTGGAGCAGCTAACCGACTACTGGAAGGAGCATTATCTTCTTCTGAGCTACACCACCGCAGGCAGCGAGCTGGAGCAGATGTCCCTTACCGTGGCAAAGCTGCCCCGTCTTATGCAAAGCCGAGGCAGCGAGTTTCTTGCGGAGCTTGATGCCCTTGAGCACTGGGCACAGCTGGTCTACGACAGCAATTTCCCATGTTTTTCCGCCATATTTTGAAAAAGGCGCAAAAAAACCGCCCTGTGGCACAACAGGGCGGGAGATCTGCCGGGCAGCTGCCTCAAACACTCAGTCCTTTTTTTCAAGGACAAAATAGGTGTCGGTGTTTTCCGTGCACAGCTCTTTTATTTTCCAGCCAAGACCCAGAAGCTCGTTAAGGTGCTCCACACGCTTGAACCTGTCCATTTCGGGAGCAGAGCCTTCGGTGTTGCCGCTGGACTTTGTGATATAAAACTTTTTTTCCATGAACAGATCCTCCTTTCAAATCCCATGCTGTTATTATAACATAGATTTTTATTTTTTTCAACGGGTCTGAGGATTTTCTTCCGGGATTATTTAAGATAAAAATGCAGTGTTTTGTCGCCTCTTGCAATTATATGATAAAAGTGTTATAATACCAATAACATACTGTATACATAACTCAGAGAAAGGGGAGCAGGCTGTGCATACCATACACAATGCGGTAAGAACGGAACAGCGTCCGAAAAAGAAACCTAAAAAGCTTATAAAAATAGCCTTTTCCAAGCGCACCACCATTATTATACTGCTGGTGCTGCAATTTGCTTTCATACTGCTCACCTTTACCACCCTCAGCTCGGTATCGGCATATGTGCGGATAATCTTTTCCTGGATGGCTATCTTTCTCGCATTTGTTATAATCAACACCAACGAGAACCCTGCATACAAGCTTGCGTGGATAGTCCCGCTTATAGCCATGCCGGTATTTGCGTCGGTGCTTTATCTTATGCTCAACAATCAGTATTCTTCCCGGAGGCTGAAAGCAAAATACGCCAAAAAGCTCAAGGAAACAAAAAAATATCTCAGGACAGACCATGTCCTTATGCACTCCATACGCCGTGAGAACAGGGATTTTGAAAAGCTGGTGCGGTATATCCAGATGTCAGGGGGCTACCCTGCGTACACAAACTCCTCAGCCACATATCTGCCCTTTGGCGAGACAAAATTTGCCGTTATGATGCAGGAGCTTAAAAAGGCGAAGAAGTTTATCTTCATGGAGTATTTCATCATCGACGACGGAAAGATGTGGCAGGCTATCGTTGATATACTGCTTGAAAAGGTGGAGCAGGGGGTTGAGGTAAGGCTCATATACGACGGCATGGGCTCACAGTTCACACTGCCCTTCAGATACAAGGAAAAGATGAAGGAAAAGGGCATAAAGACCCTGGTTTTCAACCCGTTCCGTCCTTTGATATCCTCGGTGCAGAACAACCGTGACCACCGAAAGATACTGGTTATCGACGGCAACGTAGGCATAACCGGCGGAGTTAATATTGCCGACGAGTACATCAACCAGAAAAACCGTTTCGGTCACTGGAAAGACAACGCAATAATGATAAAGGGCGAAGCGGTGTGGAACTTCACCATGATGTTCATACAGATGTGGGACGTTATATCCGGCGAGCGCACAAGGGTAGATATCTACCGCCCGGACGAAGCCTGCTACCCCCCTACCGACGGGATCATCATTCCCTATGCCGACTCACCTCTTGATGAGGAAAACGTGGGCGAGCTGGTGTATATGGATATTATCAACAATGCAAACGATTATATCTACATCACCACCCCTTATCTTATCCCCGACAATGAGATGGTGACGGCGCTGGGCTATGCGGCAAAATCGGGAGTTGACGTAAGGATAATAACCCCCCATATCCCGGACAAATGGTATGTCCATGCGATCACAAGATCGTTTTACAAGGACCTTATGGATCTGGGCGTGCGGATCTATGAGTATGAGCCGGGCTTTATCCATGCAAAGACCTTTGTTTCCGACGACGACACCGCAGTGGTGGGCACAATAAATCTTGACTACCGAAGCCTGTATCTGCATTTTGAGTGTGCCACATATGTGCGCAACTCCTCCTGCATACCTTATATAAAAGAAGATATGCTGGATATGTTTGAAAACAGCTGTACGGAGATAACCGCCGAGGACCTTGAAGCAAGGTCAATATTTGACCGCCTCACGTCGGCTGTCCTAAAGCCTTTCGCACCTTTGCTGTAATATATCGCTTATTTTTATAACAAACATCAAAAAAGACCCGCAAAAACGGGTCTTTTTATTATTTTCAGAATTTTCAGAATCTGCTGCTTCTGATAGCTCTCTGAGAACGTATCTGTGCCAGAGGATCTCCGAACTTTTCCTTCTGCTTTTTGAAGTCCATATCAAGAGGCTTTCTGTTGCTCTTTGACATAACGTCGGTCATCTTTTGCATAAGCAGTCCCTGCTCGTAAAGTGCAACCGCATCTTCACAGGTCTCAGCCTCTCCCGAAACAAGAAATCCCTTTATGGTGCTGATACTGCTGATATAATCCGGTGTGATAAAGTCCAGACGCTTTTCAAGTCCCTTGCGGTAATCCTCACACTGACGCTCGGTCTGCTTTATCCTGCCGTCCAGTATCTCTATCTGCTCCTGGATACCTCTGTTTATCTCGTGCTGCTCTTCCTTTTCCTTGTTGAGCTTCATGTTCTGCATAACATAAACTACCACTATGCCCAGGACAAAGGAGATCACCGCTACGATTATTGCCAGCAGCCATGCACTCATACCGAAAATGAACAGCATAGTTATACCCAGCACCGCTGCACCTGCTCCGATCTTGCCAAGCTCCTTAAAGATCTTATCCTTCAAGCCGAACTCTTTGGCTACTGCTGCATCATCTTTGATGTAGGTTTTCAGATATTCCTTATTCTGTTTGCTGATATCCACCGCTTCTTCAAATTCATAGTATCTGTTGATATACTCAGCGACACGATTCATGCGGTCAAGCTCTTGTTTATCAGCCATCGATCATCTGCTCCTTATCGTTAAAAAGAACGGCAAAAATCCGTCACAATTTATATACATAAGATAGTATAACACAGTAAAAAAGTTTTGTCAACGTAATTTTAACTAAAAAAAGGAATAAAGAGTAATGCAGTTTGATATACCGCCGTCAGCTCTGGCTGGTGGACATGGTGATGTCGGGCTTGTCCTGCCCGTTTTCCTCTGCCTCAAGCTTGTCCATCTGCTCAATAAGCGTCTTTTTTATACCCTGGACAAACTCTGTGGGGAAGGGAAGGTTGAACCCATGGGGATCCACAACAAAGCCCTTGAGTACGCTTTGCTGCTCAACGATCTCCGCAAGATCCGCAAAGGTCATCAGGAATGCCTCGCAGGGCATTTTCTGCTCCTCTCTGAAGGCGATAACATCGTCGTGTGTGAGAAAAGCGGGGAAATACTTTTCGCCCTCGGGATTTTCGATAAGCACGAACTGAGCCTTGGGACGCTCGCTGAAACGAAGTCTGTCGTTTTCGTTTTTAAGCTCGGTAGAGCTGTCAAAGATCGCCGGAACGAAAAATGTGGTGTCAAATATCACCTTGTTGAGCACATCGTCCCTTGCTTCGTCGGTGTAATTCTCACGCATCTTTTCGATAGCCTCCACAAGGGGAGAGTTATCGATGTCGTTAAGGTCTGCGCCGGGGTTGTTTACATTGAATTGTTCTGCCATTTTTATTCTCCTTCCTCTTCCAGGTTGGTCTCGATTATATATTTTGGTCTTGCCTTTGCTTCAAGATAGATCTTGCCGATATACTCACCTATAACGCCTATTGAAAGCAGCTGGAGCCCGCCGATCGCCCATATTGAAATAACGATAGTTGACCAGCCGGGGACAGCGTTGCCTATTGCCCAGGTTATAAGGAATCTTATGAGCATGATTATTGAAACAAAGAAGATGAAAAATCCCAGGAAAGTTATAAATCTTATGGGCTTGATAGAAAGGGAGGTTATTCCCTCGATGGCAAAGGATATCATTTTTTTCAAAGGGTATTTGGACTCCCCTGCCTGACGCTCGTTGCGGACATATTTCACCGTATCCGACTTAAAGCCCACCATTGGCACAAGACCCCGCAGGAACAGGTTTACCTCCTTGAACTCTGCCAGGGCAAGCACAGCCTTTTTGCTCATAAGTCTGTAATCCGCATGGTCGTAGGTTATCTCAACGCCCATTTTTGACAGCAGCTTGTAATAGCCTCTTGCGGTGCCTCTTTTGAACTGGGTGTCCTTGTCACGGGAGCTTCTTACTCCATAAACTATCTCGCACCCCTGGGCACGCTTTTCCAGAAAGCCGTCAATGGCATTTATATCGTCCTGAAGATCGGCGTCCATGGAGATGATGATGTCGGCGTAGTTTACCGCTGTGTTCATGCCTGCAAGCAGGGCGTTCTGGTGACCCTTGTTTCGGGAGAGCTTCACCCCTGTGAAATAGGGGATCGCACCGTAAAGCTTGGTGATTATCTCCCAGGTCTTATCCTTTGAGCCGTCGTCAACAAACATTACCTTGCTGTCGGGGTGTATCTTTTCCTCGCTTACCAGCTCCTGCATTTTTTCAAGCAGAGCCTTTGCGGTGATAGGCAGCATCTCCTCCTCGTTGTAGCATGGAATTACGATGTAAAGTTTTTCAAGCATTCTGATCTTTCCTTATACTTTTTTATTTTTATTTTCCCCGAGCCGCTTTTTGGGGGATATTATCCGTCCCGTCTTTTTTCCGGCGCTATTCCGGGGTATGTATGCCGTACAGCCTTTTTGCGTTATCGCAGGTCATATCGCACACCTGCTGGGTGGTGAGTCCTTTTTGCTGCGCAACCACCTTGACCACCTCTGCTATCATGGGGCTTTCGCACCGCTGCCCTCTGTACGGGGGCGGAGCCATATACGGACAGTCGGTCTCCAGCAGCAGTCTGTCCATTGGCACCTGCTCCAGAGCCTTCAGGGCTTTTTTTGCGTTTTTAAAAGCCAGCACACCTGTAAAGCCGATATAAAAGCCCATGTCCACAGCTTCTTTAGCAGTTTCCCCGGAGCCGGAAAAGCAGTGTATAACTCCCCTTGAGCCATGCTTTTTCAAAAGCTCCATGGTGTCCGCAGTGGCATCTCTGCAATGGACTATAACAGGCAGGTCTTTGCACTTTGCAAAGACAAGCTGTTTTTCAAAAACCTCTATCTCTTTTTCCCTGTCATACCCTTCGTAGTGATAGTCAAGACCTATCTCGCCTATCGCCGTAAGCTTGCCTGTGGCTTTTGCCGCAAGATACAGCTCCTCCAGCTTCTGCTCCCAGTCCGGGGGCAGAACGTTTGCAAACTCCGGGTGAAAGCCCACCGAGGTATAAAAGTTTTTGTATTTTTTTGCACATTCTATCCCGAACAATGCCGAAGCAGTGTCGGTTGCGGCATGGTTGACATAGCTGACGCACGAGCCTTCGCCCAGCACCCTGTCAAGCACCGCCTGCCTGTCATGGTCAAACCAGTGGTCATCGTAATGACAGTGGGAATCAAATATATTGTTCATTTGTACATTCCTTTCAACATAGTTGAGGGGGAAACCTTTTTGAAACAAGGTCAAAAGCGGCTTTGCCGTTTTGTCCCCCTTGCGGGAATATCCTTAATTGCGCTGATAGGATATAAATGAAAAATAAACACAGTTAGTATACCACATATACCGGCGTTTGTCAAAGCCGTTTCTTTTTCATCTGTGCACCGGTGCGGGGATATTTTTCATCGGTGGCTTTTACCTTGTCGATGACCACAAGCGTCCTGCCGTCGCCGTTTGGCAGGGTGTATTCCTTGACCAGGGAGAGCTTGCCTCCCAGCAGTTCTATTGCTCCTGCGGCAGAATCTATCTCCTGCTTGGCGTCCGAGCCTTTGAGGGCGATAAAGCTGCCCCCTTGTTTTACAAAAGGCAGACAGTATTCGCACAGGTCGCTCAGGTTCGCCACCGCCCTTGCCGTGGCAAAGTCAAAACGCTCACGGAATTCTCCGTTTCGTCCCAGCTCCTCTGCCCTTGCGTGCAGACAGGTCGCCCCCAGTCCCAGTGAGTCGGAAAGCTGTGCCAGGAAGGTTATCCGCTTCTGAAGGCTGTCCAGCAGCGTAAGTTTAATATCGTCACGCCATATCTTTACTGCGCAGCCGGGGAAGCCTGCCCCTGTGCCTATATCTATAAGCGTGCTGTCACGGGGTATGCCCACCGTGAAAAAGGGGAAAACGCTGTCAAAAAAGTGTTTTATCGCTATCCCCTCAGGGTCGGTTATAGCTGTGAGGTTTATGTTTTCGTTCCATGCGCAAAGCATCTGTGCATATCTGTCGTACTTTTCAAATTGCTCGTCGGTCACAGCAATACCTGCGCCGGTAAAAATCTGCATAAATCTTTCTTTGTCAAGCACCGTAAGCACCTTCCTTCTTAGTGTTTATCCGCATACTGCGGTGTGTGTTGAGTGTTATCTTATGAAGTGACCGTGGGGTTTCCCGGCTGCTTCCCAAGGTCACTTTCTGCTGTTTTGCTCCAGCCATACCAGCAGCACCCCTACGTCTGCCGGATTCACGCCGCTTATGCGGCTTGCCTGCCCTACCGACAGCGGCTTTATCTTGTTGAGCTTTTCGATGGCTTCAAGCCGCAGGCTGGGCACGGTACTGTAATCAAGCTCCGGGGGCAGAGCCCTGCTCTCCAGCTTGCGCATTGCCTCCACCTGTTCCAGCTGTATCTTTATATATCCCTCGTACTTTATCTGCAATTCCACCTGCTCGGTGACTTCTTTGTCCAGCGGCGGTCTTTGCTTGTCAAACTCCCCCAGAGCCTCATAGCTCACTCCCGGGCGTTTTATCAGCTGTGAAAGCTTTATCCCGTTGGTGAGGGGGTCTGTGCCCACGCTCTCCAGCAGCTTGTTGAGCTTCTCCGAGGGGGCAAGGTTCACATGACTCACCCTTTCTATTTCCTTTGCTATTAGTTCATTCTTTCTGAGAAGATGCTCATACGCTTCGTCGCTCACCAGCCCTACTCTGTGTCCCACAGGCAGCAGCCTTATGTCTGCGTTGTCCTGGCGCAGCAGCAGTCTGTATTCGCTGCGTGAGGTGAGCATTCTGTAAGGGTCGGAACAGCCCTTTGTCACCAGGTCGTCAATAAGTGTGCCGATGTAAGAGCTTGCCCTGTCAAGAACAAGGGGCGGCTCGCCTTTTATCTTCAAAGCGGCGTTCACACCTGCCACCAGTCCCTGTGCGGCAGCTTCCTCATAGCCCGATGTGCCGTTGAACTGACCTGCGCCGTAAAGTCCGCTTATCTTTTTGAACTCCAGCGTTGCAAGCAGCTGTGTGGGGTCGCAGCAGTCGTACTCGATGGCGTAGGCGTTGCGCATTATCTCCACTCGCTCCAGCCCCTCTATGGAGTGCAGAAACTCCAGCTGGACAAATTCGGGCAGAGAGGAGCTCATTCCCTGAAGATAGTATTCCTCCGTGCCCAGCCCCATGGGTTCAATAAAAAGCTGGTGCCTCGGCTTGTCGGAAAAGCGCATGATCTTGTCCTCTATGGAGGGACAGTAGCGTGGTCCGATGGCATTTATCCGCCCTGAATATATGGGGGAAAGATGTATGTTGTCCTTTATTATTTTGTGCGTTTTTTCGTTTGTGTATGCAACGTAGCACTCCACTTTGTTGCTCAGACCGCCCTTTGTGGAAAAGGAAAACGGAACAATGTCCTCGTCGCCGCATTGCCTTTCAAGCTTGTCAAAGTCTATTGAGCGTTTGTGGACCCTGGCAGGGGTGCCCGTCTTGAAACGGCGTATCTCCACACCTGCGTCAACAAGGCTCTGTGTAAGCTTTTGGGCAGGCTTCACCGAATCCGGACCGCTGGGGTAAGACACCGCACCAACGTGTATCACTCCCCCGAGGTACGTTCCGCTGGCGATTATCGCCGCCTTGCAGCGGTATATTGTCCCCAGCATTGTCTTAACACCTGAAACTGCGCCGTTTTCAAACATTATGTCGGTTATCTCCGCCTGCTTCAGAAACAGGTTTTCCTGCTTTTCCACAGTGTTTTTCATAAGGTCGTGGTAAGCCGTGCGGTCTATCTGCGCCCGAAGGGAGTGTACCGCAGGACCTTTGCCTTTGTTGAGCATCCTGCTTTGTATAAGAGTCCTGTCCGCAGCCTTGCCCATTTCCCCTCCCAGGGCATCTATCTCACGCACAAGGTGTCCCTTTGCTGTGCCGCCGATAGAGGGGTTGCAGGGCATATTTGCCACGCAGTCAAGGGTTATGGTGAAAAGAGCGGTCCTCATGCCAAGGCGAGCCGCAGCCAGAGCAGCTTCGCACCCTGCGTGCCCTGCTCCTATAACAGCAATGTCGAAATATTCTCTTGTTTCAGCCGTTGCCATGGTGACATTATCTCCTTTGTGTGATGTGTCTATGCGCTGTTTTAAAAATGTATCCCTACGATAAATCAGAATTTGCATTATCATAACTTATTTTGTTACTTGTCCTTTTCGGTATCTGCCAAAAAGAATCCCGTCATCAACATATTTGTCAGCCTGAGATACCCACATTGGAAATTTTCCTGTTGCTACGGCAGTCTGTCCGTTAAGCATTCCTGTATGGAATGAAATATGACGGAATTGTCTCAATACCAATTCCATTCTTGTATGCTCACAGTTTTCAGGACATTCATACAGCATTTCATCTGTAAGAGAATCAAGATATGCATATGTTTTTTTCTCTACACTGTCAAGGTAATCAAGAAGCTGCTCATCAGACAAGGTAACTGAGGCAGGCTTGTCAGGATTGTCAAGCCCCTCTTCATGAAAAGGCGGTTCATCATATAAACAAGGATTTATAAACCATTTATCAGCTGAATGAAGTGCATGATACGCCCATCTCCAACACGGAGCGCCGCAGCATATTGCATCTCTGTCATAAGTCTGAATAGATGTTCTGATATTCAGAAAATTCGGTTTCGCCATTTCTTTTATTATCATACATAATTCATTCATTATAAAATCCTCCTGTTCTAAATTCCGATTTATCGGATTATTTTCCAACACAGAACTTGCTGAATACGTTATTGACCACCGCTTCGGTGGCTTTTTCCCCTGTGAGCTCCAGCAGGGCGTTTGCGGCGAAGTCTATCATCACCGTAACAGCGTCAAGAGTCTGTCCCGAGCGCAGGCTTTCCAGTGCGCCGCTGAGATATCTGTGTGCGGTCCTGACGCAGTACATCTGCCGCTCGTTTGCGAAAATATCGCTGTCGGGATCGTGATCTCCCACGCCGAAAAGCTCCTCCACCGCACTTTGCAGGCGGTCAAGCCCCTCGCCGTTCTTGGCGGAGATCTCTATGACCTTGCCGTATTTCTCCAGCTTTGTCCTGTCCGCAGCCGATTCAAGGTCGGTCTTGTTGAAAATTATAAGCCGCTTTTTGTCAAGCCCCGAAATGTACTCCAGCAGCTGCCTGTCCTGCGCATCAAGTTCACGAGAGGAGTCAAACACCGCCAGTATCAGCATTGCGCTGTCAAGCTGCTTTCTGGCAAGCTCCACACCCAGCTGTTCCACCCTGTCCCCGGTGTCGTGTATCCCTGCGGTGTCGGAAAGCTTCAGAGTCACGCTTCCCAGCTGTACGCTTTCCTGTATAACATCTCTTGTGGTGCCTGCAACATCGGTGACTATGGACCTTTCAAAGCCCAGCAGCATATTCATCAGAGCCGATTTGCCCACGTTGGGCTTGCCTGCGATACAGGTGTCGATGCCGCTTTTGAATATAAGCCCCCGGTCGTAGTTTTCAAGTATCCTGTCAAGGGACTTTATCCCGCCGTCCAGACTGCTTTCCAGGGCAGACTGCTCCACTGCCGGAAGGTCCTCCTCCGGGTAGTCCACCCATGCCGCCAGCTCTCCCAGAATGTCCACAAGCTTGTCCGTAAGAGCCTTTATCTGCTCAAAAAGTTTTCCGCTGCGTACAAGGTTTGCCGAGTTGAGAGCGTATTCGCCCTGTGCGGAAATGGTGTCCATTACCGCCTCCGCCTGGGTCAGCGACAGCTTGCCGTTTAAAAAAGCACGCTTTGTAAACTCTCCCCTGTCCGCAGGCTCCGCCCCGTTTTCAAGGCAAAGCCGCAGCACCTTTTTGGTAACATATATTCCGCCGTGGCAGGATATCTCGCAAACGTCCTCCCCGGTGTATGACCTTGGGGCACGGAATACGGTGAGCACACCGTCGTCCACAGCCTTGTGCCCGTCAACTATCTGTCCGTAGGCGCAGCTGTACCCTGCCATTGAGGGGACATCGCTGCAGCTCAGAGGCTTGAAAACAGCCTGTGCCACCTTTAAAGCGTCCTTTCCGCTTATGCGTATTACAGAGATACCCCCCTGTGCAAGAGGCGTTGAGATTGCACATATAGTGGACACGCAAGTTCCCCCCATTCGTTTTATTGTAATTTATTGACCAATGTATTATACCATAATAAATATCTTTTGTAAAGCGCACCCCCTTTTTGTTCGGCAAAAATTCAAATACTGTTGAAAAATCCCTGCGGGTGTGTTATAATATATTGTGATTTTGCAATAGCTGTTTTACAAAGCTGCCTTTGGACTGACTTTTGTATGGCTGTCGGGGTGTGCGGTGTAAAAATTTCAAAAAGAGGGAAATAAAAATGGAAGCTGTTATGGACAGACCGGGATTCCTTAAAAGCCCGGCGAAAAAACAAAAGGAAAAATATCTGCTGCTGTTTATCGTGTCCTTCGGGATAATGATGCTGTCGTTCCTGCCAAGAATGATACTAAACGGCGGTATCTTCACCTATTACGGTGACTTCAACTCCCAGCAGATAATGTTTTATCAGCACGCCCACGATTCCGTTCAGGCAGGCAGCCTGGGCTGGGACTGGGGCACCGACCTGGGCTCCAGCTTTATCGGGTCATACTCATTCTACCTGCTGGGTTCGCCCTTTTTCTGGCTGACTACCCTTTTCCCGTCCTCCTTCGTACCGTATATGATACCATGGCTTCTTGCCCTGAAAACCGCCGTAGCTTCGGTATTTGCCTATGCCTATATAAGACGCTTTGTCAAGGACCCGTCGGCTTGCTTTATCGGCGGACTGCTCTACGGTTGCTCCGGCTTTCAGATATACAACGTTTTCTTTAACCACTTCCACGATGCCACTGCCCTTTTCCCTCTTATTCTCATAGGCTTTGAGCGGTTGGTGGTGGACAACAAAAAAGGCGGATTTGCCCTTGCAATGGCGATCAACGCCATAAACAGCTACTTTTTCTTTATCGGTGAATGTGTGTTCCTTGTTGTGTATTTCTTTTTGCGCTGCACCGATAAGGATTTTCGCATCACCTTCAAAAAGTTCTTCTGGCTTATCTTTGAAGCCGTTATCGGTATAGCCATTGCCGCCTTTATGTTCCTGCCGGCGTGCATGGACATAGTGGAAAACCCAAGGCTTACCGAAAGGCTCTGGGGGCTGGACATGGTTGTGTACAACGAGTCCACCCGTATCCCACGTATCTTCCAGGCGTTCTTTATGCTCAACGATATGCCTGCAAGGATAAATATATTTGCCTCCGACCGTGCAAGGTGGGCATCTCTGGCAGGCTATCTTCCCCTGTTCTCCATGGCGGGAGTTATCGGCTTTATGCGCACAAGGAAAAAGCATTGGCTCACACGCTCGGTGTATGTATTCATGATAATGGCGTGCGTGCCTATACTTAACAGTTCCTTCGTAATGTTCAATGCCTCCTACTACGCAAGGTGGTATTATATGCCTATCCTGCTTATGTGCCTTATTACCGCAAAGGTCATCGCAGAGAACAAGGACGATCTGAAAAAAGGCTTTATACCTGTGCTTGCGGTGGACGTTGTGATCCTGGGCATCGGACTTCTGCCCAAGGACGAAAACGGCAAGCTGGTATTTGCCAGACTGCCCAAATATCCCGAGTTTTACTATATCCAGGCGGCTGTCACCATAATTATGCTGATCCTGCTTGCGGTGCTTATCTACCTTATGGGAAGCTCCACAGGCGAGGAGCTGCTGGCAAGGATACGCCTCAACTTCAAGCGTGCCGCCTGCATACTTACCGCCGTTGCCGCAGGAGTGTGTATGTTTACCTGTGTGACCTACGGTTCTATGCAGACCGAGTCCCCGAAGGACTATATCGCCCGTGGTATCAACGGCTCGGAAAAAATAGATATGGACCTTTTTGAGCAGCAAAGCTCATATACCAACCCCACCAACAGCTTTTACAGGATAGATACCTCCCCTGACGTGGATAACTGGTGTATGTTCTGGGGACTTTCCTCTATGCGCTGCTTCCACAGCGTGGTCAATACCTCTATCATGGAGTTTTACACCGAACTGGGACAGACCCGTGACGTTGCGTCCCGTATCGATACACAGCTCTACGGACTGCGCAGCCTTTTGTCGGTAAAATATTACTTTGACCAGTCCCAGCTTCCAAAGGGTGCCACACAGGAATATACCGGCAACCTTATCGGTTTCAGCTTTGCAGGCAGACAAAACGGATTCAGGATATATGAGAACAAAAACTATATCCCCATGGGATTTGCCTTTGATTATTATTGCAGCAAGGAAGACATAAAGGGCATGACCGATGCCAACAAATCGGTGGCGCTCACAAAGGCGTTGGTGCTTGACGCAGATACGGTAATGAGGTATGCCGACTATGTAAAATACACCGTGTTCAAGCCGTCGGATTATACCGTTGCGGCGTACAACGAGAACTGTGCACAAAGACGTGCCCAGAGCTGCTCTTATTTCAAGGAGTCCACAAACGGCTTTGACGCAAAGATAACTCTTGGGGACAAAAAGCTGGTGTTCTTCTCGGTGCCTTACGACAAGGGCTGGAAAGCCACCGTCAACGGCAAGGATGCCGAGGTAATAAAGGTGGACTTCGGACTTTGCGCAGTTGCCTGCGATAAGGGCGAAAACGACATAAAATTCACCTACCGCATGAGATTCTTTACCGAAGGACTGATGATCACAGGTACAGGCGCAGTTATCTGGCTTGGCTATGTGGTGTTCTTCAGACGTGAGGACATAGCAGGCTTTGTGGCAAGAAGGAAAAAGAAGCCCGCTGACGGCAAGGACAGCGAAGACGAAAACGATAAGACCGACAAGACTGACGATGTGCTTGAGCAGGAAGACGGTGAAGACTCTGACGATTTTGACGACCCCGAGCTTCTTGAGGATGTTCCCGACAGCGAATACGAGACTCAGATGAGCGAGCTTGACAGTCTTGACAAAACGGAGGAAGAATAGATGTACTCGATAGAAAAAACGGTAAACTCCAAAAAAGTATATGACGGCAAAGTTGTCCAGCTCTACTGCGACGATGTGGAGCTTGACAACGGGTACAAGACCTTCCGTGAGGTGGTGCGCCACCCGGGCGGCGTGTGCGTTGTGGCTCTGGACGAACAGGAGAACATTTACCTTGTCCAGCAGTTCCGCTATCCCTACAAAGAGGTCCTTACCGAGCTGCCCGCAGGTAAGCTTGAATACGGCGAGGACCCGGAGACCTGCGGACGGCGTGAGCTTAAAGAAGAGGCAGGGGCAGAGGCAGAGAGCTTTGAATATCTGGGAGTGCTCTACCCCACCGTTGCGTACAACACGGAAAAGATACATATGTATCTTGCAAGGGGCTTGAGCTTTTCACAGCAGCACCTTGACGACGGAGAGTTCCTTGACGTTAAAAAAATGCCCCTTAAAGAGGCATTTGAAATGGCAATGGACAATAAGCTTCCCGACTCAAAGACCCAGCTTGCAATTATAAAAGCTTATCTGAAGCTCCACGGAATTTAATATGCAAGGCAAAGAAAAAGACCCGAAAGATCGGGTCTTTTTTGTTATGCGATATCGTTTGAAAATCCAAGCATTACCCAGTAATGTCCGGTCACTGTGTAGCCGCTTCGTGTCTCCTCGGTGGTAACGCAGACAACCGACAGCTTTTTGATGTTGGTGTTAAGGATATTGTCCTTGTGGTTGGGGTAGGGGTCTTTTGATGCAAGCCACTTTTCAAGTGCCCACGCCGGCTTTCCGTGAACCGTCTCGTCGTCGCCGCCCCAGCCGTTGCACAGGTTTTCAACGCTTGCGTAGTCACGCTTGAGAAGATATGCCTTTATGCCAACGTTGGTGAATACGGTGTAGTAGTGTCTGTCTCCGCCAACAGCCCTTGCGGCAGGTCTGGTGTGTGCGTCCTTTGGATAGTAGGTATACTCCTCCGCCCTCATCTTTGCCGCATCAAGCAGCTTGCCACTGGTATCGGCGGTAAGGTCGCTTCTGAGCCCTCTTTGTTTCAAAAGGGCAACGAACTGTGCGGAATAGTCCTGAATACTCTTTATCTTGACGTTTCTTCCGTCGTTTTGCGGATAGATTGGGTTTGCAATTATAACGTTGCCGCCGGAAGAACTGCTTGCGGCTGTTTTCTTTGTAGTCGCCTTAGTCGTCGCCTTTGTAGTGGCTTTTTGGGTGTTCCATGTTTCAAGAGTCAACGCCGTTGTGTCTGTGCCGTCCCAGTTTGCTATGGTCTGGCGTGGGGTGGTAGTGGTGGTGGAAGCTGCGGTGGATACGTCCGATGAATTTGCCGGCATCAGCTTCTTGCCGCCGATGGTAACGCTGTCCTCGGATACGTTCACCACCTGTCCCCCGTGCTGGAAATAGGTAAGAGTCTTGCCCGATGGGTCTGTCACGGTAACTCCCTGACCGTTCCTTGCCGCCTTAATGGTAAGCTCTGTTCCGTCGTCTGCTTTGAAGGTGCTCTGAACCACCTCTTTGCCGTCCTTATAAAGCTTGAACTTGCCCGAGCTTTCGTGCTTGAGCACAAGTCCGCCGCCGAGATCATAGCTGGAATAGGACTTGTCGGTGTAAGCCATCCTCTTTCCGCCGTAATAGATCTGATCGCCCTTTTTCTCAACTTTCTGTTTGTTGAAAACGAACTCGGTTATTTCGGTGTCCCCTTTTTTGAAGGTGACCTTGTTATCCTTGCAGGTGATCTTGATTATGTCTTTGTTATCCGCCTCGACCTCTCCGTTTTCCACAACAACGCTGTCCTTGTTCTTCAGCCGGAAGATGTTGTCCTTGTCCTTAAAAAGGGTGTAGTCATACATATGTATGTACAATACGGTCTCCTCCCCTGCGCTGGCAGAGGTGGTGACTGCCGCAGAGGCAGCTGTGGCAGTGGTGGTGGTAGACTCGGCTTCCCTGCTGCTGTCGCTGTCTGTGGAGGAGCTGTCTGTGTAAGACTTGTCCTGCTCGGCGATAGATAAAGTTGTGTCGTCGGATGCCATATCCGTCCCGTTGTCTGATTGCCATGCGAAAAGCGCAAGGCACGAAGTCAGAACTGCCAGACACAGAAAGGTCCTTTTAAGCTTTCCTGCTCCGCTCACTTTACCCACCTCCTTGAAAATGCGTACAATACCTTAGCCTAAGTATAGCACATATGAAGTTTAATTTTAATGCACAAAAGCAGTACCTCTTTCTTAAATTTTTTTATCTGTTTTGCATATCTGTTCTATGTTTTTACTAAACATTTCCCGAATCGGGGATTTGCGGTATTAAATTCCCAGAATATAGCAATTTTGCCGGGCTTCGGGACAAAAACCCCGGGGAAAGGACCTGTGTCCCCATTGTTCCACGTGGAACATTCTACATCTGTACAATTTGTGAATGCTCCTGCTCCTGCTGCTCCCCTGCGGGAATGGTGATAATGTATTCGATATACCCCTGGTGCTCCACCTTCCGGGTGTCCGCTTTTACCCCTGCAAGCCGCATGACCTCCACTGCCTTGTCCACGGTGTTGAAAAACATCTTCACGTCCTTGAGCAGCCCTGCACTCTTTCTTATGGACATCTCCCGCAGGGCTTTCTCCTCCCTTGTCTTGATGTAGCTTTCCAGCTGGGTCACCGTCCACTTCCCTTTTACCGCCTTGAGAAGTATCTCCTTGCGTTCGTCCGGCTGGTCGATGCGCAAAAGTGCACGGGCGTGGCGCTCGGAAAGTCCTGTGTCGGTGATAATGTCCTGCTCTTCCTTGGTGAGCCTTAAAAGTCTGAGCTTGTTTGCCACCGTGGACTGTGCCAGACCCAGCCGCACAGCCAGCTCCTCCTGGGTCAGCCCGTAAAGCCGTATGAGCCGCTCCATCGCCTGTGCTTCTTCAAAAAATCCCAGCTGACACCGCTGTATATTCTCAATAAGGGACATAACTGCACTGCGTCCTCTGTCGGCGTTTATAAGAATGCACGGAACGGTGTTCATCCCTGCCATTTTTGCCGCACGGAGCCTGCGCTCCCCGGAGATAAGCTCAAAGCTCCCTTCTGTCCTGCGGACGGTCAGAGGCTGGATTATACCGTCCTGGGAGATGCTTTTTGCAAGTCCCGTCAGCTCCCCCGGAGAAAAATATTTTCTGGGCTGATTGGGATTTGTTCGGATATCCCCCACCGAGATGTCAAATATCTTCCCCACCTCTTTAACGTGACGAAGCTCCCTTTTCTGTCCGTGGTAAATATCCTCACCCAAGCCCATGCGTTCCTCGTCCCCCACAAGTACCCTGTCCAATGCTTTTTGTAAAATGCTCATGTTTTCGACCTCCTTTTTGCCTCTATTTTACCATAGCCCCTGCCCGGGCTCTATACCCTTATCACAGGAAAATAAACAAAAATTACAGCAAAAATCCGTTCCGTCCGCTCAAAAGCCTCCCCTTTTTACAGTATCTCACAAGCCTTTTACCGAATCTTGCCGAAAATTGTTCCACGTGGAACAGTTAAATACAAGGCAAAAAAATTTAAAAAAGGACTATGCAAAAAGAAAAATATGTTGTATAATAAAAAGCGGAATGCGGCGACAGGCAGAGGTTGAGCTGCCGCCGGCATGGCGAAAGGAGGACGCAGGATTTGCGTGCAGACAGAATGGGAAAGATAATTGCAGTTTCAAACCAGAAAGGCGGCGTGGGAAAATCCACCACCGTA
The DNA here is from genome assembly GCF_000621805.1 of Ruminococcus sp. FC2018. Lineage (GTDB taxonomy): Bacteria > Bacillota > Clostridia > Oscillospirales > Ruminococcaceae > Hominimerdicola. The sequence continues at coordinate 20,387 of NZ_JHXH01000002.1, forward strand.
GTAAACCTGGCGGCGGTTTTCGGCGCAAGGGGCGAAAAGGTGCTCATCATAGATTTTGACCCCCAGGGCAACACCACCACCAGCCTTGGAATATCTAAAAAGAGTATCCGCAACACAATATATGATGTGCTTTTAGGGGACTGTGAGCTCCAGGAGGCAGTGGCAGCCTCGGCTTTCAGGGGAGTGTCGGTGGTGCCTACCACACAGGACCTTGCCAGTGCATCTGTGCAGCTTCTGACCATGGAAAACAGGGCGATGCGGCTGCGGGAATGTATCAAGGATGCGGCGGATTTTTACGACCACATCTTTATAGATTGCCCGCCTACGCTGGATATGCTCACCATAAACGCCCTTGTTGCGGCGGATTCGGTGATTATACCCATACAGTGCGAGTTCCTCTCCCTGGAGGGACTGGTGGAGCTTCACCAGACTGTGAGCAGAGTCCGTGAGACCTGGAACAGCAAGCTTGAGGTGGAGGGCATACTTTTTACAATGTGCGTTGCCCGCTACAAGCTCACGGAGCAGATAATCAAAGAGGTGAAAAAGCATTTCCCCAAGGAGACTTTTAACACGGTGATACCAAGAAACGTTGCCATCTCGGAAGCACCCAGCTTCGGAGAGCCTGTGATATACTACGAGAAGAAATCAAAGGGCGCAAAGGCTTACGAGGACCTTGCCAGGGAAATGATAAAGCGTGAGAAAAAGAAAGCCAGGGAAGCGGCTGCAAAGCAGGGAGAATAAATTGTTCCACGTGGAACATTTTGCAAAAGGAGAGTTAAAATGAGCAAAAAAGCACGAATGAACAGAGGACTTGACGCACTTTTCAGCGATAATTTTGCCCCGTCGGCTGCGCAGCAGGAGCAGGATACAAAGCAGCAGACGCAGGAGGATAAAAACGGCATCACCATCGTGAGCATCTCGCTGGTGGAGCCTAACAAAGGACAGCCCAGAAAAGATTTTGACGATGAAAAAATACAGGAGCTGGCGGAAAGCATAAAGGAAAACGGTCTGCTCCAGCCCATACTGGTAACACCCCTTGACAACGGAGGATACCGCATTGTGGCAGGGGAGAGACGCTGGCGGGCGGCACGCAGCGCAGGGCTTAAAGAGGTGCCCGTTTATGTCAGGGAGCTGAGCGAAAAACAGGTGATGCAGCTTGCGCTTATCGAGAATATCCAGAGGCAGGATCTGACCCCCATTGAGGAGGCAATGGCTTATAAGCAGCTTATGGACAAGTATTTCATGACCCAGCAGGAGCTGGCAAAGGCGGTGGGGAAGTCCCGCTCGGCTATTGCCAATGCGGTAAGGCTGCTGGAGCTGGCAGAGCCGGTGCAGAAGTACCTTGACCGTGGGAAGCTGTCGGTGGGTCACGCAAAGGTGCTTGCAGGGCTGAGCGATGAGCAGATCCAGGTGCAGGCGGCAGACCTTGCGGTGAACGGCGGGCTTTCGGTGAGAGAGCTGGAGAACGAGGTGAAGAACCTTGTCCGGACAGGGGACAAGGGCGCAGAGGCAAGGAAAAAGAGGGCGTCGCTGAAGCACGAGGACCCGTTTTTGAAAGAGTTTGAGATAACCGTCAACGACAATTCCAGCATTAAGACCAAAGCAAAAATCACAGGCAAAGGGGACAAGATGGTAAACATTACCATTCCCAAGTCGGTGGAGGCAGCCGAGGTTTTGTCAGCTCTGGCGGAGATACTGGTGAAGTATTGACACAGACCGGGGATACCGTACATAACAAAGAAAAAGACCGGTGCTTGCTTTTTAAGGCAGGCACCGGTTTTTAATGCCCGGATTTTTTCCGGGCTCTGTGCAGCAGGGACGCTTTTTTCATGCAGATGGCTTTGAAAAGCTGTTTTTGAAAGACGGGCAGGCAAGTGCTTGATTTTTTGGAATATATATGATATAATATCGTTTTGTTAGCAGATGCTAACAGTTGAATGAGGTGTGAGATCATGTGGATAAAAGTTTTGTACGGTATTATAATACCCCTTGTGGGTACAAGCCTGGGTTCGGCTTGCGTATTTTTCCTCAAAGGGGAGATAAACGACAAGCTGCGCAGGAGCCTATCGGGAATGGCGTCGGGTATCATGGCGTCGGCATCCTTTTTCAGTCTGCTGCTGCCGTCCCTTGAAATGGCAAGGACAAACGGCATGGGCAAGCTTTCGTTTATCCCTGCGGTGCTGGGATTTATTGTGGGGATGCTGTTTCTGCTGGTGCTTGACCTGCTTATCCCTCATATGCATATTGACAGCAGCGAGGAGGGTCCAAAGAGCGGACTTGACAGCAGCACAAAGCTGGTGCTGGCGGTAACGCTGCACAATATCCCCGAGGGCATGGCTATGGGTATCGTTTACGCAGGCTGGCTGTACGGTGACCATAACATCACCATGGCAAGCGCACTTGCTCTGGCAATAGGAATTGCGATACAGAATTTCCCCGAGGGTGCTATCGTTTCCATGCCCCTTTGCGCACAGGGAATGTCAAAGAAAAAGACCTTTGGTCTTGGCGTGCTCTCGGGCATTGTGGAACCGGTGGGGGCACTTCTCACCATTTTCTTTGCAGGCTTTTTCCTGCCTATAATGCCCTATCTGCTCAGCTTTGCCGCAGGGGCAATGTTCTATGTGGTGGTGGAGGAACTTATCCCCGAGATGAAGGAAGGCTCTCACTCAAATATCGGCACGATAATGTTCGCCATAGGCTTTGCCGTAATGATGATGCTGGATGTGGGACTGGGCTGAAAGCGCTTACAGGCTGTAATAAAAACAAAAAGCGGAGCGATGTGCTCCGCTGAATTTTTGTCCGAAGGTCAGATTATATAGTCGTACTCCACTTTGTTGCCTGAAATATCCGCCAGGGTGATGCCGGAAAAATAGTCCTTTGTCATCTTGTAGTACTCCTGCCAGATGGGAAGTGTTTTGCAGTAGCCCGAACGGGTACACTGCTCGCTGTGCTCACGCAGACACTCCACCGGCGCAAGGTCCCCCTCGGAAAGCATAAGTATCTCCCAAAGGGTGTACTGCTGAGGCTCACGGGTAAGCTTGTATCCGCCGCCTTTGCCGTGGAGGCTCTGGATAAGCCCTCCCTCTTTAAGGGCAGGCAGCAGCCTTTCAATGTACTTCAGGGAGATGCCCTGACGCTTTGCAACGTCCTTCATGGGGATAAAATTCCCGTTGCGATGCTCGGCAAGGTCAAGCAGTATGCGCAGGGAATAACGTCCTTTTGTAGATATCATAGATAAACTCCTTTTTATTAATAAAACTTAAGCACTAAAACCAACCTTGTAAGTTGGTTTTAGTTTAACACAAAATTTGTAAGTTGTCAAGAGGGGATTTTTGGCACAAGATAATATTATGTTCACACAAAAGACAGATAATATTGTTAAAACGCACATTGCATTTTTTCTGCGGTGATGCTATAATTTTAACGGCAGATAAAAAATAAAACAACCGGAGGTACATAAGTATGGAAAGCGAACTGAAAAAGATCATATCGGGAAAGGTCCGTGAGGTATATGACACAGGAAAGGACGAGCTTATAATCGTCACCACAGACCGTATTTCCGCATTTGACGTTATTCTTGACAGCGAGATACCGGGCAAGGGAGTAAACCTTACACAGATAGCAAATTTCTGGTTCGACTACACAAAGGACATTGTTAAAAACCACATCGTTTCCACAAAGCAGGAGGATATGCCTGCCGAGTTTGCAGACAGCTATTACAAGGACAGGACGATAAAGGTTAAAAAGCTGAAGATGCTGCCTTATGAGGTCATTGTCAGAGGCTATCTTTTCGGCAGTATGTGGAACGCATACAAGGCAGGGGAGAGCTTCTGCGGAGCACAGTTCACAGGAGAGCATCAGCTTGCAGAAAAGCTTGAAACACCTATCGTTACCCCGTCCACAAAGAGCAGCGAGGGACATGACATCAACATCACCCGTGAGGAAATGGCTCAGGGCGTAGGTCAGGAGCTGGCTCAGAAGATATTTGACATTTCCATCGCTCTTTACAACAAGTGCTATGACTATGCGCTTACAAAGGGCATTATAATCGCAGATACAAAGTTTGAGTTCGGACTGGACGAAAACGGAGAGATAGTGCTGGCAGACGAGATGTTCACACCGGATTCAAGCCGTTTCTGGAACGCTGCGGAGTATAAAGTAGGCGAGTCTCCCAAGTCATATGACAAGCAGTTTGTACGTGACTGGCTCATCGCCAACGACCTCAAGGGCGTAGAGCCTGCTCCGAAGCTCCCTGATGAGATAGTGGCAAAGACTGCCGCTCTTTATGACCAGTGCAGAGAGAAAATAACAGGCTGAGAATAATAAGAAAAGAGCTTGCCCTCGGGCAGGCTTTTTTTGTTGACAATGCAGCAGCGGCATGATAAAATATATCCCGAAGACAGCCGCTGCAAAAGACGTTTTCTGCCGCAGGGCTGATATGGGAAACCGGAAAAAGGGGAGGTACAAAAAATGCAGGACAACAGATATCCCACGCTAAAAGACGTAAAGGCTATGCAGGTGGATCACGGAAAGCTTGTGGCAGCCGAAATGAATTCAAGATCCAACGGAATGATGATGTTCAGCGGCGTAAGCGACAGCTATACCCTTAAAGAGATTGACGGGGAAATGGTGCTTTTGCACCTGCACAAAAGCGATATGGACGGTACGGTGGAAAAGCTTTACCGTGCAGACAGGGAAGCTCTGGATAAGATTGCACAGATCGCCGACAGGGAAAATCTGTACGCCTGGGGAGAGATGCGCATCGACCCGGAAAAAGACGATCGTCCCAGGGTCTTTGACTATTCAAGTTCCTCGGGTATCCGCCTTTTTACAGACGATGAAAGAGGAAATACCTTTAGTTTCAACTGCGATACGGCTGAGTTTTACGGCGCAGGCGCTGTGGTCAAGGAGATAACCGATATACTTTTCAGCTTTGTCACCGACGATGGTTTGATAAGCGAAAAGCAAAGCCCCCCTACCGACCCCCGTGTTATCGAGCTTAAAAAGCTTTGGTTCCCCGACCAAAAGCCCACACAGGAGCCCACACAGGTGACTGATGAGCCTGAAAAAACCATCTCCACGGAGTTTGTTTATAACGGCGGTGACTGGAAGTGCCCCGAGTGCGGACAAGACGGGAACCAGGGCAAATTCTGCGCCAACTGCGGCAGCTGGCGACCTGACCTTGCGCCGAAAAAAGAGGAGGTCAAGGAAGTAGAAACACAGCCGATCCAGCCGTCGGAGGCTGCAAAGCAGATGGGTATTCCCGGCGGCATAACAGAGATGATGAAAACCGTGGGACTGATGCCCGTGGACAAGCCGGACGAGCAGCTTGCCGGGCTGCTTGAAGAAAAGGTGAGCCACGGCAGGATCATCAGCTTTGAGCATATAAGCCGCTGCGGCGGCATGAGCATCAACAGTCACCGCGAGGACAGCACCAAGGCGGTGTGGGCTGACGGCGGTGCAGCCGTCACAAAGTATATACAGCAGGGAAGCTATGACGCAGTGGTCACCGAGTTAAAGGCAGGGGAGAAGGTCATTGCGGAGCTTGAACAGTATATCAGAGATAACAACCTCACAAACCTTTCCCGACTCACATACGACCGCTCGAAGGACCCCTTTGCAAACATGACCGACAGTTGGGAAGGGGGCGGTTACAGCATTGTATTTGACGACTCTGAGGAGGGAGGCAGATCCTTTGTCTGCTTTACCCTTGACCCTAAGGCGATAAGTCAGCACGGGGGCGGCGAAATAACCGGGAAGCTGAGTGAGTTTACACAAAGGCTGTGCAGTGAGAGCGTGATAAGCTCTATGCGCCGTGAAGCGCCTAAAACAGGGGGAATGGGCATGATGGGTCCTGCCGGCACAGCAGTAACTGTATCCACCCCCGACAACAAAACGTCAGCGCTCACAGCACAGTACACCGAGCAGGAAAAATGGGAGTGCAGTCAATGCGGATATGCTGAAAACACCGGCAAATTCTGCAGCAGCTGCGGCAGCCCACGAAAATAGAACAAAAAAAACAAGCCGTTGGATACCGGTACCGGTACACATCGGCTTTGTCTGTTGTGTTGTTTGTTTGCCTGCCCAAAAGGGGACAAGACCCTGCTCAGCCGTCGGTGAGCAGCATCGCCAGCACACAGTCGGCAATAATTATAATGGCGATTATCCACCATGAAAAGCCCAGGTGGAGCATCATTGCGCTGACGGCAAAAAGTGTGGCAAGGACAAGAAACATGATGCCTGCCTTGGAGGTCTTTCTCTTTTTCGAGGAAAGCCTCTTGACTGCCGAGAGTATGGAAAGTATATAAAATACACCTGCTCCGATAAGAGCAACAAGCGCAGCGGTGTTCATTGTGGAAGCTATCTGTTTTTCGGGCATAATCAACTGTCCTTTCGTTATCTGATCGGAAAAATCAAGCAAGTTTGATTATAGCACAATTACTCCATATCGTCAAGCTATAGCAATTATATACAAGGGGTGAGGGCTGTATGTGTACTTTTTTGTGTACTGTTGAAAATTTAACGCCGAAACAACGGTTTTACTTGCAATTTCTACAAAAAAGGTGTATAATACATCTACTTAACGAAAAAATATGTGTATTTAGTAAAGACTGTGAGGTCAGAGCATGGAAGATAATGAGATAAAAAATGCAGTTTCTGCACAAGAGGGCGCTGACGAGGCTGTGAAAAACGCCGTATCAAAGGAAGATAAGGCAAAGCTTATTGCCAGGAACATGGCAAATGCATCCTTTAACAGCGACACAGTTGAGGATAAGAGCGAAATAAGCGAAAACGCAGCACTCAGAAAAGTCAACGAGGCTGTGAACAATACACGCAGCTATGAACGTGCGGCTCCACGAAGGGCAGGCACAGAGGAAAGAGATATGTCACAGGTTAGAAGAAAAAGACCGGAGGGTGCAAGAAGCCCGCAGCGCAGGGAGCAGGGACAGAGAAGAAGCTCCGATCCACGCAGAAGACCCCAGAGCGCAAACCGCAGACCGGTGAGAAAGAAAAAGAAATCAAAGGCTCCGCTGATAGTATGTCTGTCACTGCTGGGCGTTATAGTTCTGGGACTTGCTGTGGCATACATAGTTGGCGTGAACAAGTACAAGGGCGTATTTCTTGACAACACCTTCATCAACAACATAGATGTAAGCTCAAAGACAAAAGAAGAAGCTTACAAGATGGTAAAGGAAAAGTCACAGCTCAAGGACAGCATCACAATAGTAAGATTGGGCGGCGAGCAGATATCCATTCCTTTGAAGGAGATCGGATACGAGGACAAGACCCAGTACGAGATAGAGAAGTTCTATAACTCCCAGAACCATTACAACTGGGTTGCTTCAAAGTTCAAGAATACTCAGTTTGAACTTGAGGAAAAGTTTGATTACGATAAGACTCTGCTTGAAACACAGCTCAAAAAGCAGATGACAGCAACAGGCTCCGGCAAGGATCCTATTGACGCTACGATCCAGAAGAGCACAGACGGCTCGGGATATGTTATCGTCAAGGAGAAGCCCGGCGACAAGATAAATCTGGACAAGATAAAGAACCTTTACGACTACGTTGAAAAAAGCCTTGACAAGGGTACATTCATCGTAGACGTGGCTGAGGTGGACTGCTACGAGACAGCGAAGATAACCGCAGATTCCCTTAAAGAGAAGTGCGACAAGCTCAACAAGATGTTCAACTTCACCATAACTCTTGACTTTGTATACGCCCAGGAACAGCTCACAGGCGATATGGTCATGAACTGGGTAAACTTTGATGATAAAGCTGACAACGGTATCGCCGTTGACATGAAACAGGTTGAGACCTATGTTGAGGGGCTTTCAAAGAAATATGACACCTATGGCAAGGACAGAGAGTTCAAGACCACCAAAAAAGGCGTTATTACCATTAAGGGCGGCAAGATGGGCGAGAACGATTCGGGCAGCTATGGCTGGTGGATGGATCAGCAAAAGACCATGGAGCTTATCGCAGGACTTATAAGAGAAGCTAAGAACGCCAAGGTAAAGCCTGTTTATTACACATGGCCTAACGACCAGAATTTCACATTCACCTGTGATGAGTCGGTGTGGACCGCTGAAAAGGATTGGGGCAACACCTATATCGAGATCGACCTGGCAGCGCAGCACTTGTGGTATTACAAGGACGGCAAGGTGGCTATGGAAAGCGACATCGTTTCCGGACTTGACGGAGATTATAACAGATATACCCGTGAGGGCGTGTTCAAGGTGTTCTATAAGGAGCGCAACAAGGTGCTTCGGGGAAGCGCAGGCGGTGCGACATGGGCATCACCTACGACATACTGGACAAATATGAGTCTTTACGGCGCAGGACTGCACGACGCTTCGTGGCAGTACGGCGTATTCGGCGGAACAAAATACAAGTATGCGGGAACTGCATCTCACGGATGTATAAATATGCCGCTTGACAAGGCTAAGTATGTATTTGACAATGTGCCGATAAACACACCTGTATTTATCTACAAGATAGATAAGGCTGCTGCCGGTGCAGCTACAAAACCAAACTGATAAACAGCAAAACTCCGCAGAGGCAAAGACCTTTGCGGAGTTTTTATTGGGGATATTATTATGGGAGGGAGATCATTTTGTAGAAGGGTCGATAAAGTCCACCGGGTCTATCCAGCTGCCGTTTCTCTCAAGTGCAAAGTGCAGATGAGCAGGCAGGGCGGATTCTATCTGTGCGGTCTCGCCCACGGAGCCGATAACGTCCCCGGAGTTTACGTTGTCCCCCTCGGATACGCTGACGGTGGCTGCCATGCCTCGGTAGTGACCAATAATGCCGTTGCCGTGGTCAATAGTCACGCAGCTGCCCCAGAGAGCATCGTTGTAGACCTTTTTCACAACACCCTTGTTCATGGCTTTAACGGCAGTGCCTGCATCGGCTTTGATGTCCACACCGTCGTGTGTCTTCCACACCCCAAGGGTCTTGCTTTTCACCAGCTCACCGTTGGAAAACGGCTGTATGACCTCGCCGTCAACGGGCATGATGCTTGGCTGAGTCTTGATGTCAAGGTCAGACTTTGAGGAGCTGTCCTTGGGCTGGGAGTCCTTCTTTTTGTCCGCCTGCTCGGCAGAGGACTGAGAGCTGTCTGGCGATTTGATAATGTTGTCAAGCTTGTTGTCCGCAGATTGGGACATACTTGACGGCTCTGCAAGAGACAGGGTGTCGCTTATGGTGTCCATGGTCTTATTGTATGCCGCCACGCCTGCACCTGCCAGTGCAAGGATACAGGCTCCTACGGTGATATATATACCTTTTTTGCCCATGTACCTGCCAATTTTTGAGTTTTTGAAGCGAATGAATCTCATGGTATAAAAAACCTTTCCCCGATAAGACGTTTTCTGTGCGGCAAAGCTGTCCGCCAGATGTCAGCTTATGCTATCGGTGCATAAGTCCTTTGACCTTATTTTGGACAATCGGAGCGGAATTATTCACCACGCCGGAAAAATTATTGACAAGCAGATAATGATGTGATATAAATTTAAAAACAGATATTTCAGATACAAGAGGTAAAGTCTATGGAGCAGATAACGGAAAATGAGATAAATGTGCAGAAGGTCCTTGTGGCAGCGGTGGACCTGGGGAGCTATGACGTAAGGATGTCCCTTGACGAGCTGGAGGAGCTGGTGGACACCGCAGGTGGTCAGGTGGTGGCAAGGGTGGTGCAAAAACGCCAGTCTTACGACAGTGCCAGCTGTATCGGCGCAGGCAGACTTGAGGAAATGGCGGAGCTTTGCCGACAGCTTGATGTGGACAGGATAGTTTTTGACTGCGAGCTGACAGCGACCCAGATAAGGAATATTGAAAATGTGTGCGGTGTATTCACCATTGACAGGACCATGCTGATACTGGATATTTTCGCCCGGCGTGCCACTACCCGTGAGGGACGGCTGCAGGTGGAGATCGCCCAGAACAAGTACCGACTGCCCAGACTTACGGGAATGGGTGCGGACCTGTCCCGTCTCGGAGGCGGGATAGGCACAAGAGGTCCCGGAGAAAGTAAACTGGAAACGGACAAAAGACATATCAGAAGCCGCATTGAAAAGCTTTCACAGGAGCTTGAAAAAGTGGCGCAGCATCGGGATATGCTCAGAAAGCGGCGCAAAAAAGACAACGTCCGTGTGGCTGCCATCGTGGGGTATACCAACGTGGGCAAATCCACCCTGCTCAACACCCTGACACAGGCGGGAGTTCTGGCGGAAAACAAGCTTTTTGCCACGCTTGAGACTACCTCAAGAGCGATTACCCTTCCCGACGGCAGGGAGGTCATGCTGGTGGATACGGTGGGACTTATCAGACGCTTGCCCCACCACCTTGTGGAAGCGTTCAAGTCCACTCTGGAGGAGGCTGCCAACGCCGATGTTATAATCCATGTCTGCGACGCTTCCGCCGAGGACTGCCGGGAGCAGGTCAGAGTCACAAACCAGCTGCTCAATGAGCTTGGCTGTAAGGATATCCCCGTGGTCACTGCGCTTAATAAGTGGGACAAGGTGGCTTTTACGGACGAAGGGGAGCTTGAGGGTGAGGCAAATACCGTGAAGATCTCCGCAAAAAACGGTACAGGCATCACAGAGCTGCTTTTAGCCGTGCAGAATGCCCTGCCTCGTTCAAGTACCCGCTGTCGCTTGCTTGTGCCGTTTGATAAGGCTGGGCTGCTGAGTACTATCCGTGTGGACGGCAAGGTGTTCAGTGAGGAGTATACTCCCGATGGTATACTGTGTGATGTGCAGGTGGACGTTAAAGTCTATCATATGGTGCAGGAGTATAAGTGCGAATGATGTCGAACAAGTTTTGTTGACAAGGCAGGGTAAAATTTGATATAATGGTATGCGAAAAATACTCTCAACGTGGGGGATAAAAATGAAATTCAATGTGAGTCTTAAAAGAGTCGTGGACGATTCGTACGATATAGAGATAGGCTATGGGCTTTACGACAGCCTTGTAAGCGACCTGAAAGCAGGGCTTGCAGGGGGGCGCAGAAAGCTTGCGCTTATAACAGACAGCATAGTGGAAAAGCTGTATGCGGATAAGCTCACAGATGCCCTGACCGGGGAAGGCTTTGAGGTGCACAGATTCGTTATACCTGCGGGTGAAAAGTCAAAGACAAGGCAGATGAAGGAGTTTGTTGAGGACTCAATGCTGGAAAAGGGCTTTCGCCGTGACTGCGCCGTGATAGCCCTTGGGGGCGGCGTCGTGACAGACCTTGCAGGCTTTACCGCAGGCACATTCGGCAGAGGAGTGCCCTTTGTGAATTACGCAACTACTCTGCTTGCGGCAGCGGACGCTTCGGTGGGAGGAAAGACGGCGGTGGATACCCCCCTTGCCACAAATCTTATAGGAATGTTCAACCAGCCCCGAAAGGTGTATATAGACATCGATACCTGGAAAACTCTCCCCCGTGAGCAGATATCAAGCGGTCTTGCGGAAACGATAAAGCATGGCTGTCTTGGGGACAGGGAGCTTTTTGAGTATCTCGAAAAGAATATCGAAAAAGTCTTTGACTGTGACCGTCAGGTGTGCGAGTATATCTCCCGGCACAACTGCGAGGTCAAGTATAAAGTCGTTATGCAGGACGAAAAGGAAAGCGGTCTGCGTGAGGTGCTCAATCTCGGTCATACTGTCGGCAGAGCGATAGAAACTGTCTCGGATTATAAACTGCTCCACGGACAAGCCGTTGCCATAGGGCTTTGCGCACAGGCAAGGCTCGGCGAAAAGCTCGGCTTTATCTCAAAGGAAAACGTGCAGAGGGTTGAAAAGCTCTGCGAAAGAGCGCAGCTGCCTGTTTGCATACCCGATTATATCGACAGGGAAAAGCTGCTCGATAAACTCTACACCGACAAGAAAGTACGTGACGGCAAGCTGAGATTTGTTTTCCAAAAGCAGATAGGCGAGATGATGTGCTTTGGCGGCAATAACTACGGCAAGCAGATAAGCCGCGAGCAGATCGCAGATGTTTTAAGCAAGATGTAGGATAAAATGTCAAAATCAAAGTATAACAAACGTCTGAAAAAGCTAAAAGAAGAGAAGAAGAAAACGCTTAAAGCCAAGCGTATTTGTATGTGGCTGGTGCTGGTTTTCGAGGTAATTTTGATATTGGCGCAGTGGTGTGTGGGCGATCTTCAGAGAATGCAGAAAGCTGAATGTACCGAAACGGCAGATGCCGTGGTAACAGACATAGAGAATGTAACAGGCGGTAACCACCATATCAAAACCTGGCTGACGATAGCTGTTGATAAGGATAGCGATTTCAGCATCGATGTTATCAAAAGCACCAGCTCGAATTACGAGAAAGGGCAGAGGATACGGATATTCTATGACCCTCACGATCACAGTGATTATTATATCAAGGGAGAGCTGAAATACCTGACGCATACCAGGATAGTCCTTATTGTGATCGCTGTGCTGTGGGTGATAGTGTGTGTATGCGTCATAAGGTCGGTACTTAATGAAAAGAAAAAACAGAAAAGTTTTGATTGGAGAAAAGAATGATAGTAACTGTAGATCCCCGAAAACTCAAGGGTAGAGTGGTCGTTCCGCCGTCAAAGAGCGTGGCACACAGGCTCGTCATCGCCGCAGCGCTTTCAAAGGGAACGAGCAGAGTGAGCAATCTCAGCTTTTCCAAGGACATAACTGCGACCATAAACGCAATGCGGGCACTCGGTGCGCAGATAGACATCGACGGCGATACCGCCGTTATCAAGGGCATCGAAAAAGCACCCGAAAAAGCTGTTATCGACTGCTGTGAGTCGGGGTCTACTCTGAGATTTCTTATCCCTGTGGCGTGTGCCCTTGGGGTGGAAACCACCTTTTACGGACAGGGCAAGCTGCCCCAAAGACCCATAACCCCGTATCTTCAGGAGCTGCCAAAGCACGGGGCGGAGTTTGACTATAACGGAACAATGCCCTTTACCGTGAGAGGCAGGCTGACTGCCGGGGAATACCGGGTTGGAGGAGATGTGTCCTCGCAGTTTGTTACCGGGCTTTTGTTTGCCCTTAGCGCAATGAAAGGGGAAAGCAGCCTTGTGCTCACCACCCCACTGCAATCACGACCCTATGTGGACATAACCGCCGAATGTCTTGGAAAGTGCGGAGTGAGCGTAAAGGAAACGGACAGCGGATACTCTGTAAAGGGTGGAGATATGGGCTGTTTTGACGCTTTTGTCGAGGGGGATTATTCCCAGGCGGCTTTCTTTTACGTGGCAAATTCCCTTGGCTCGGACATAGATATCCTGGGGCTTGATGAAAAATCTTCCCAGGGGGATAAAAAAATTGTTGAAATATGCAGAGAAATAGTGTATAATAAAAGTGGTGGGCTCAGAGCTTTTGAGCTGGATTGCTCGGATATACCCGACCTTGTGCCCATACTTGCAGTGCTTGCGAGCTTTTGTGAGGGCAAAAGCCGCATCACCAACGTTGCAAGACTGCGCATAAAGGAAAGCGACAGGCTCAGTGCCATAAGCAGCTGTCTTAACGCCCTCGGCGGAAAGGTCACAGCAGGAGCGGACTTTCTGGAGATACAGGGAGTGCAAAGCCTTGACGGAGGCAGCGTTGATTGCTTTAACGACCATAGGATAGCAATGGCAATGGCTGTGGCGGCAACAAGAAGTACGGCACCTGTAACGCTTATCGGCGCACAGTGCGTTGAAAAATCCTATCCCGACTTTTTTCAGGTCTACAAAAACCTGGGCGGGGATATTATTATTGAGAATTAAGCCGCTTTGCGGCAGGTGGAGGAAAGAATATGTCATCGACATGGAACAATAAGATAACCTTTTCAATATTCGGAGAAAGCCATGGACAAGCCATCGGTGTGTGCATGGACAATATCCCTGCAGGGGAGAGCCTTGACCTTGACGAGATATACAGGTTCATGGCAAGAAGAGCGCCAAAAAAGGACGGTCTTACCACCGCCCGCAGTGAAAAGGATATTCCACAGATAATGTCGGGGTTCTATAACGGAAAGACCACCGGCACGCCTATCTGCGCCATAATCGCAAATACCGACCACCATTCTCAGGATTATTCCAACATTTCAAAGCTCGCAAGACCCGGTCATGCGGATTATACAGGTGCTCTGCGTTACAGAGGCTTCAACGACCTTCGTGGCGGCGGACACTTCTCCGGCAGGCTCACCGCTCCCCTTTGCTTTGCAGGTGCGGTAGCACAGCAGATACTTCGCAGAAGAGGGATATACATAGGTGCGCATATCGCACAGATACATGGCATACAGGATAAGAGCTTTGATGTGATAAATACCTCAAAGGACGATATAAGAGAGCTTTGGGACAAGGATTTCCCTGTTATCATAGACGTTCAGGGAAACGAGATGAAAAAAGAGATACAAAAAGCCAGACAAGCCGGCGACAGCGTGGGAGGAGTTATCGAGGCTATCGCCATAAATGTTCCCGCAGGCATAGGCTCGCCTATGTTCGACGGACTGGAAAACTCCATCGCACAGCTTATCTTCGGTATCCCCGCAGTAAAGGGACTTGAATTCGGAGCAGGCTTTGCAAGCGCAGAGCTTACAGGCTCCGAGAACAATGACGAGTTTTATGTGAACGACAACGGACACGTTGTAACGAAAACCAATAACCACGGCGGCATCCTGGGCGGCATCTCAAGCGGTATGCCAATAACCCTGCGTGTGGCTGTAAAGCCTACACCATCCATCTCAAAGCCCCAGGAAACGGTGGATTATTCCGCAATGAAAAACGAAACGCTGGAGATAAAGGGCAGACATGACCCCTGCATAGTCCCAAGGGCTGTGCCTGCGGTGGAGGCTGCGCTGAATATTGCCATACTCAACCATATGCTGGATTATCCAAACTTTTGATCAAGGGGGGGCTTATTCTTGGAAAGAAACCCCGAGAGGTTTTTTTCACAGCAGATGAAAACGGTCTTTGATGTGAGCCAGGCGAAAATACTTATCGGAAGCTTTCTTTCAAGCTCTCAGACACCCTGTACAGCGGCACAGCTGCGTGAGATACTCACGGTGAACGGCAACGTTATCGGATATTTCACCTACGTTGAGGCGTTTGAGCAGATGTGCAGAAACGGGATGACCGAAACGGACGATGAGGGTCATGTAAAGCTTACCGAAACAGGCAGACAGCTTGTGGCGGAGCTGGAAAGCATGGTGCCAAGGAGTCTGAGAGACAGAGCGCTCGCCTCCGGCGAGGAGTATATGCAGGAGGAAAAAAACCGCAGAGATATAAGCGTGGAGCTGGTATCCCGTGGGGACGACTGCGGAGCACAGTGTGAGTGCTGCGACAGCGGAAGAATGCTTATGCGCATGGTGCTGTGGAACACGGACAGGGAGCTTTCCGACCACGAAAGGTCACTTATGAACAGCGACCCTTCAAGGCTTTATTGCTCGGTCATGGACCATATTTTAGGTGCGCCGGCATCTGAGGGCGGGGATAGCGTACAGCAGACGGATCTGGAAAAAAGACTTACGGCTGCGGCAAGAGAAAAGGCTGAAAGGGCACAGACAAAAAACAGCTGCCGGATAAAACAGCTGCCGCAAGGGTTGATAGTAAGCTGTAAATGCAGCTGCGGCGCAAAGGTGCTTATGGAGCTTGATGTGGGTGCTCCCGATAAGGAGCAGGCGCAGTATATCGCCAACAGGCTGGAACAGGATACCGGGCTTTATAAAAGCGCAGTGGAATGTGTGCTGAAAAACAGGATATGAACACAGGAGAGAACGGAAGCAGTTTCGTTCTCTTTTAATTTTTGGTAAATCCGCTGTATCGCAACGGCTCTTTTCGGCAAAAAACTGTTGATTTTTATGCCGGGTAGTGGTATAATAAAGAATAAAGATGACGACCCGGGAGGTAAAGGGGGATATTATGAACAGAGTAATGACAGAACAGGAATTGTTGGCGTGCTTTGACGACGCAGTGAAATTCGGGCACATTTTTGTTACATATCAGCCCAAGATAAACCATTCCACAGGAAGAATGATAGGTGCGGAGGCACTTATGAGGTGGACGCATCCCGTTTACGGTATGCAGTATCCCTCGGACTTTATCCCTGTGCTGGAAAAGAACGACCTTATCTATAAAGCCGACCTGGCGGTGTTTGAGGCGGTGTGCAGATTTCTGCGCAAATGCCTTGATAACGGGGACACACCGGTGCCCGTGTCGGTGAATATGTCAAGATATGATATATACCGCAAGAATTATGTGGAGCAGATAGAGAATCTGCGCAAAAGCTATGATATACCTGTGAAGTACCTGCACGTGGAGATAACGGAAAGCTCTGCCATCGGCGGTATGGAGCTTGTGTCCGGCGTGCTGCGCCAGCTGCATGAGTACGGATACGTTGTGGAAATGGACGACTTCGGAAGCGGATATTCCTCCCTTAATGTGCTCAAGGACCTGGCGGTGGACGTTATTAAGCTGGATATGCGTTTTCTCAGCGGCGAGATCGGCGGCAGAGGGGGCACAATAATCAGCGCCATAGTGCGTATGGCAAAGTGGCTGGGTACACCTGTTATCGCAGAGGGCGTTGAGACCATGGAGCAGGCGGACTATATGAAGAGCATAGGCTGCAAGTACGTCCAGGGATATCTGTATTCAAAGCCTGTTGCGGAGGATGAGTTCAGAGAAAAACTTGGGCAGCTGGAACACGAACCTCTGACACCTGCTATGGATCTTATAAACAGCATGGAAGCAGGACGCTTCTGGGATCCCCGGTCTATGGAGACTATTATCTTCAATAACTTTGTGGGCGGCGCAGTTATTTTTACATATCACAACGGTGACGCAGAGATACTCAAGGTGAACAAGAAATATATAAAAGAGATCGGCATGAATATGATGGAGCAGGAGATACTTGATGCCGACCCCTGGGCGTCCCTTGACGAGAAAAACCGTGAGATCTATGAGCAGACGCTTTTGCGTGCCATCAGATCAAAGGACGAGGAAAGCTGCGAGACCTGGCGCAATATCTGCTCAAAGACCTGCGGCGAGGACAGGATATGTGTGCGCAGCTTTATCCGTATGATCGGAAGGACCGAGGAGCATTATCTGTTCTATGCCATGGTACAGAATGTCACCGCAGAGAAAAAGTGCTATAACGACCTGTATGAAAGCGAGCGCAGGTTCCGTTTTGCCAGCGAGCACGCCAACGTTTATGCCTGGGAGGTGGACGTTTCCAACAGGGAGATGAGACCGTGTTTCAGATGTATGCGTGATCTTAATGTTCCGCCGCTGGTGCATAACTATCCCGAGCCGCTTATAGAGACGGGAGTTTTTCCGCCGGACTATGCGGATATGTACCGTGAGGTAGTGGACAAGCTTCTGAGCGGGGAAATGGACAGCTTTGAACATGTCATACCTCTCACAGTGGGAAGAGTGCCATTCCACGTAAGATATACCCTGGAGCGTGACGAAACAGGCAAGCCTCTGAAGGCTTACGGCTCGGCAACTCTGGTGGTGGACGAGGAAGAAAAAGGAGAATAATAAAAAAGCCGCCTCTTACAGGCGGTTTTTTCAAGGCAAGGGGGAAATGATTGACAAAATACCACCTGGATGGTATAATCAAAGCAGGATATTATTTTGCTGAAGCGAGGTACGGATATGGTATCGAACACCTATTACCTTAAAAGGAACGAAAAAGATTTTGCAAACATCCCCGAAGAGGCACAGAGAGTGGCGGAGTATCACGGTCTGGATAAACGTTCTTGCCTGAGAATGCGTCTGCTGGCTGAGGAGCTTATATGTATGCTGCCCCACCTGCTCAAATACGGCAAGGGAAAATTCTGGATAGAGAATGTGGGGAAAAAGTTTGAGCTGCACCTGGGAGTGCTTATAGATAAAACCAGTGAATACGACGTGGACAGGATACTTTCCATATCCGGAGACGGAAAAAATGCCGCATCAAAGGGCATTGTGGGAAGGCTCATAGTGTGGATGGAAAGCATTGTGGGGAACAACAACTCCGTTAGCGATGACCCCTACGGCGTGTGGTCAAGAGGTGTGGCAGACTATGACGAGGAAACTATCTGGTCGCTGAAAAACTACCGTGACGCATTTGAGTCCGAGGAGGTCAGAAAGTCATACAGCGAGGATTGGGACGAGCTTGAAAAGTCCATTCTTGCAAACCTTGCGGATAACGTTACCGTGGGTGTTGCAATGGGAAAGATAGAGATAGTTATACAAAAGGATTTCAGCTGAAAAAAGAACCCTTACCGTAAAAGGTAAGGGTATTTTTTATGTGCCGCTGCGGATAAAGTCCGCAAAGGTCTGCGCCAGCTTTGTTGCGCAGTCTTCAAGGTTGTCTATGTACTGCTGTCCCGCATCGCCGCCGGCTTTGTCGGTTATTGCCCGTATAACGTTGTATGGCACCGAGTTTGCATAGCATATCTGTCCCACGGCTGCTCCTTCCATTTCCCCTGCGCAGGCACCGAACCGCTCCGCCACAGGCAGCCTTTCGTCTGCACCCTTAAAAAACCTGTCTCCCGAGGCGATAATGCCTTTTTTCAGCTTTATGCTCTTTGCGGCGTAAAAGCTTTCAAGGTCTTGTGCCGTCTTTTCGTCGCAGGGCAGCTCCACAACGTTTATCCCGGAGATAAGCCCTACAGGGTCTCCCACCGCAGAGGTGTCCATGTCATACTGAACTGTCGCCGTGGCGCAGACAGTGTCGCCAATGTCAAGCTCCTGTGTAAGTGCGCCTGCAACGCCTATATTGAATATGTGGTTGCAGTTGTAATTGACTATCATTATGCTTGCGCATACTCCCGCAAACACCTTTCCCACACCGCATACAGAAAGCACAACCGACTTGTCCCCGAGCTTTCCGCTGACAAATGTCCCGTAGCCCACCTTTTCTTTTTTAACGTGCGTGAGCATTGTCTCAAGAGCCTTTGCCTCGCAGGACATGGCGGTGATAATGCCGATTATGGTGCCGGATGAATTTTTCATGGCTGTTCCTCCGTTGAATGTGTATTTTCCCTGCCGCTTTCAGAAGCTGCGGCGAATTTTCTTAAAAGCAGTACCCACACTATGAAAATGCAGACAGCTGCCCCCAGGGCACTTCCGCAGGTGTCTATAACAACGTCCCGCAGCTCGCATGAGCGACCCGGGATAAAGCTCTGGTGTATCTCGTCGGATACGGCGTAAATACAGCAGGTCCCCACTGCGGAAAGATACCGCAGACCTTTTCTTTTCAAAAACCAAAAGCCGCCCACAGCCGCTGCCCCCATAAGGGAGTAAATAAAAAAGTGGGCGCACTTGCGTACCGCAGTGGTGAAGATACCCATAACAAGCCCGTAGTCGCTTTGATTTTCCATGTCGTTGAGAGAGGGGAGGAAATGGTCTTTGATAAACTCAACTACCCTTCCGCTTTGCGCCGAGGATTGGGTGTGGTCGTTGGAAGAAAACCAGAAAACCACTGCAAACAGTATCACAAGCGGTACAAAGCCCAGGATAAGCTTGGTTCGTTTACTCATTTGAAATTCTCCTTAAGATAGGTCACCAGTGCGTCCTTTTCGTTGTCGGTACGCTCCTCTATCACCGCATCAAGCAGCATTTTCAGGGCTTTGCCTATGCTGCTGCCCTCATAGCCCAGGTCGATAAGGTCATTGCCGTTCACCGCAAGGTCGCTTATGTGCAGGCAAAGCTGCTCTGCACGGATCTGCCGGGCAACCTCTCCGATCGCCTCAAGCTCCGCAAGCTTTTGCTCACGCATATATCCGGACTGTGCGAGGGTATCCGCACGGCGCACCCGAAGGTAGTCGTCAAAAAAATCGTCGTCGTATTTTGACATAAGTCTGCGCACGGACTTTTTCACAGGGGGGATACGGGTGTCGTGTTCAAGCACCAGGTCATAGATACGGCTGCGTGATCTGTTGTCAAGCTTCAGCGCACCTGTTATCTCCCGTGACAGCTTTGCGCTTTTCAGCTGATGTGTCTTGAAGTGGTCCACTCCTGCCGAGTCGGTGGTGTGTACAAGGGGCTTGCCGATGTCGTGAAGCAGCATGGTAAGGCGAAGCACCCAGTCGGGGGAGATGTTGTTCACGCTTTTGCAGATGTGTGTGTAAACGTCATAGCAATGGTGAGGGTTGTTCTGTTTCAGGTCAAAGCAAGGCTCCAGCTGTGGGATGATCACCGCCATAACATCACGGTATTCGGTGAGTATCCTTGCAGGGTCCTTTCCGCAAAGCAGCTTTTTAAGCTCTGCGGCAATGCGCTCTGCGGATATGTTTTTCAAAAGCTCCTTCTGACTGTGGATAGCCGACGAAGTGCCTTTTTCTAT
This sequence comes from Ruminococcus sp. FC2018, assembly GCF_000621805.1. Lineage (GTDB taxonomy): Bacteria > Bacillota > Clostridia > Oscillospirales > Ruminococcaceae > Hominimerdicola. The sequence goes on from NZ_JHXH01000002.1 coordinate 40,676, forward strand.
TTCAAAATCAAGCACCGAGGAGAAGCGCATTGCCCGAAGGATACGCAGAGCGTCCTCGTCAAAACGCTCTGTGGGATCCCCCACGCATCTGATGATACGTCGCTGAAGATCCTGCGTCCCGCCGAACATATCCACCAGCCCCTCGCTTTGGTTGTAGCAAAGGGCGTTGATAGTAAAGTCACGCCGCTTCAGATCCTGGGAAAGCTCCTTTTCAAATCTGACCTTGTCAGGCTTGCGGTGATCGGAGTATTTTCCGTCGCTTCGGAAGGTGGTTATCTCAATGGGGTCGTGACCGATAAGGACGGTGAGAGTGCCGTGCTTTATGCCCGTCTCAATAGCGTTGTAAGAGGCAAATACCTTCTTCATCTCCTGTGGAGTGCAGTCGGTGCAGATGTCATAATCGTTTGGCGTCTTGCCCAGCAGGGCGTCACGTACGCAGCCGCCTACGATGTATGCTTTATAGCCGCAGGCGTGGAGCATATCAAGTGCCGTTTGGGCATATTCAGGTATGTTTATCTTCACGCCGTGTCCCTCCTTTGGTTATCGTTTTCCGCCCCGTGGGTAAATGGGTCTTACAGTGTAAGCAGCTTGTCAAGTATCCTGTGTGCCGCCTGCTCTTTTGACATAAGGGGCAGCTCGGTGCAGTCGCTCGGGGTTATCATGGTGATAACGTTGGTGTCAACGCCGAAGCCTGCGCCCTGTGTTCTGAGGGAGTTGGCGCAGATCATGTCGCAGTGCTTGCTTTCCAGCTTTCTGCGGGAGTTTTCCAGCACATTGTCCGTCTCCATGGAAAATCCGCAGAGTATCTGTCCCTCAGGTTTATTTTCTCCCAGAGCTTTAAGAATATCCTTGGTGCGCACCAGGTCGATCTTCATGTCGTCATCTGATTTCTTGATCTTGCTGTCAGCCACCGCAGCAGGTGTGTAGTCTGCCACCGCAGCCGCCTTGATGATAATATCCTGCTTTGCCGCCGCCGAGGTAACTGCGTCAAACATCTCCTGTGCGCTGTTTACCTTTACCACATCAACGAACATTGGCACTTCAGCCTCGCAGTGTCCGCACACAAGTGTTACCTGTGCCCCTCTTTGCATAGCGGCTCTTGCTATGGCGATGCCCATTTTTCCGCTGGAATGGTTGGTGATAAAGCGGACAGGATCTATGGGTTCCCGTGTAGCACCGGCGGTGACAAGGACTTTTTTGCCTGCAAGATCCTTTTCAAAAGCGATCTCTTTGAGGATATGCTCCACAAGCACGCTTTCCTCGGGCAGCCTGCCGTCGCCTATGTCGCCGTTGGCAAGCATACCTGTGTCCGACTTTATTATGCCGTAGCCGTAGGACTCAAGCTTTTTTATGTTGTCCTGAACAATAGGATTGTGCAGCATATTGTGGTTCATGGCAGGTGCGATCAGCTTTTTGCAGGGGCACGCCATGACGGTGGTGGTGAGCATATCGTCGGCAATGCCGCAGGCGATCTTGCCGATGACGTTGGCAGAGGCAGGTGCGATAAGAACGATGTCTGCTGCCTTGGCAAGGGCAACGTGCTCAACGCTGTATTGAAAATTCCTGTCGAAAGTGTCGATAAGGCACTTGTGCTGGGTGAGAGTCTCAAAGGTTATGGGATTTATGAACTGAGTGGCGTTTTGTGTCATAAGAACGTGAACGTCGGCACCCAGCTTTTTGAGCATTCTTGCGACGTTTGCCATTTTGTAGGCGGCGATAGAGCCGGTAACGGCAAGTACAACAGTCTTTTTGTTCAGCATTGTATAATACCTCCAATTTTCCCGTATCTTTTTGTCCAGGATATAGTATAACACAGAAATTAAAAAAAAGATATAGCTTTTTTCAAAAAAGTGTGATATAATATTCTCGGAGTTCGGGGGAACTCTGCGCAGATCGCCGGAAAAGCCCGGAAAAGCGTGCTAAAGCAGATATTGTTATGCAAGTCTGACTTTACAAAAGCACAAACGGGCAAGGGGCAGTTGTGCGCTGTATTGTATCCTGCGGTGCAGGAATAATAACAAAGGAGGTTTTCATTATGAAAACAAATGTAAAAAAACCATTCAACGTTCGCCAGCTGGTGATCCTGGGACTTATGACCGCACTGGTGATGATCTTCTCCTTCACGCCCATCGGCTCGATCCCTGTGGGACCGCTGGTAATAACCCTTAATGTCATCCCCGTGGCAATAGCAGCGGTGACCTGCGGACCTCTCGGAGGTGCTGTTATCGGCGGAATGTTCGGAATGTTCAGCTTTTTGCAGTGCATCGGAATAGGTGTCCCCAGCGGTATGGGTGCAGCATTGTTTGCGATCAACCCATTCTTTGCGTTTGTCCAGAGGTTTATCCCCAGAGTTCTTGTGGGACTTATCGCAGGCTACGCCTTCAGGATCGCAAGAAAGATGTCCAACAACGGCGTAGGCGGTGCAGTTGCAGGCTTTATGACTGCGTTTTCAAACACGGTGCTGTTTATGACCACACTGGTGCTGCTTTTTGGCAGAACAGAATATATGGAAAAGCTGATGGACGGCAAGAACGTTATCTGGTTCATTATCACATTCGTTGGTGTAAATGCACTGGTTGAGATGCTTGTTGCAACGATAGTTACCGCTGCGGCTGCGGTGGGACTTACAAAGGCAGGATTTATAAAAGGCAAAGCTAAAGCCTGACATAAAGGACAGGAGATAAAAGATGATACTTGCGGTCGATATAGGAAACACGAATATAGTTCTGGGCTGCTGTGACAAGGATAAGATACTTTTCAGAGAAAGGGTTTCCACCAGTCTTACCGCAACAGACCTTGAATATGCGGTAACGCTGCGCACGGCTGTTGAGATGAACGGGCTTGACGGTTCGGAAATAGACGGAGCGATAATCTCATCTGTTGTGCCCACGATAACAAATACCGTTAAAGCAGCAGTTGAAAAGTACACCAAGGTGAAGTGCAAGGTAGTAGGACCCGGAATGAAAACGGGGCTTTCCATTAAAATCGACAACCCTGCGCAGCTTGGCAGTGACCTTGTGGTTGACGCAGTGGCAGGAATAAACGAGTATAAAACACCACTTATTATCGTGGATATGGGCACAGCGACTACCCTTTCGGTCATAGATACAAATAAGGATTATATCGGCGGAATGATAATGCCGGGGATAATGGTGTCCCACGATTCGCTTATAAATCGCACCTCCCAGCTGCCAAGGATAGCCCTTGAACAGCCTAAAAAGGTGATAGGCACAAATACTGTTGAGTGTATAAAGGGCGGTCTGCTCTATGGAAATGCGGGAGCTATCGACGGTATATGTCAAAGGATGATGCAGGAGCTTGGTAAGGATTGCACCGTGGTCGCCACAGGTGGACTGGCACCGATTATCGTTCCCCTTTGCAGGACGAGTATAATCCTTGACGAGGACCTGCTTTTAAAGGGACTGATGATAATTTACAATAAAAATACCTGACCGGTGAGGATAAAGTTATGATAAATGATATTCAGCGGAAAATAATCCGGCTAAAAGAGGAAAAGGATATATGTATCCTTGCCCACAGCTATCAGGCTAAGGAAATAATCGAGATAGCCGACATCACAGGAGATTCCTACAAGCTGTCTGTTGAGGCGGCAAAGGTGAAAAGCCGCAATATCCTTATGTGCGGTGTGCATTTTATGGCTGAAACGGCAAAGATGCTGTCGCCGCAAAAGCACGTTTTCCTTGCAAACCCACTTGCAGGCTGCCCCATGGCGGAGCAGATGGATGCGCAGATGATAAGTGCCATAAAGGCTAAGGAGCCCGACAGAAAGGTGGTTTGCTATATCAACACCACCGCCGCCCTGAAAGAGGTCTGCGACGTTTGCGTGACTTCGTCTTCTGCGGTTAAGATAGTGAAGAATATGGACGCTGAAAAGATACTTTTTATCCCCGACTGCAACCTTGGTGCGTTTGTGAAAAAGGCTTGTCCCGATAAGGATATAATGCTGCTCCAGGGCGGCTGCCCAACTCACGCAAGGGTAACAAAGCAGGAGCTTGAGGAGGCTAAAAGACTTCACCCCAACGCTGTGGTGCTGGTACACCCCGAGTGCAGACCGGAGGTCACGGAGAATGCTGATTATGCAGGCTCAACAAGCGGAATAATGGAGTACGCCGCTAAGTCCGATGCTAAGGAATTTATTATCGGCACGGAGATATCCATTGCTGAGCATTTGCAGTACAGGTATCCCGATAAGGATTTCTATGTGCTGTCCAAGGATCTTATCTGCTCCAATATGAAAATAACCACCCTAATGGACGTTTACAAGACCTGCGAGAGTATCGGAAATAGCGACGGCAAAGCATTTGAGATAGAGATGACAGACGAGCAGATAGCTAAAGCAAAGGTCTGCATCGACGAAATGATCCGTCTCGGCGGCTGAACAACGAAAATAAGAAAAGACGGCTTTAAGCCGTCTTTTTGTTTGCTCTTGAAAGCCGCTCGGAGAACTGGGAAAGTATGATCGCCGCAAACATTATCACGCAGCCGATGATCTCACGCACGTTTAGCCGCTCTCCAAGTATCACCGCCGCCGTCAGCACCCCGAACACCGATTCCATGCACAAAAGCAGGGACGCAACGGTTGCCTCGGTGTATTTCTGTCCGATTATCTGCAAAGTGTATGCCACGCCGCAGCTCATGATACCTGCGTAAAGCAAAGGTATTGCTGCGCCGGAAATGCCGCTGATGCTTGGCTTTTCAAAAATAAACATGGCAGCGCAGGAAAGCACTCCCCCCACAAGGAACTGCATTGCGGAAAGCCGCAGTCCGTCAGCTTTGGCAGTGAACCGCTCGATGGCAAGAATATGCAGTGCGAACACCGCCGCACAGCCTATGGCAAGTAGGTCCCCCTTGTTGAATTCCCCTATGTCCTTTGGGTCAACACAGAGAAAATACAGCCCTGCAAAGCCCAGAAGAACACACAGCCATGTCACCGCCGGGGTCCGCTTTTTTACAAACAGCCCCAGAAGGGGCACAAAGAAAATGTAAAGTGCGGTTATGAACGCTATCTTTCCCGCAGAGGTGTATGCAAAAGCCTGCTGCTGGATATTGCTTGCCACGCAGAATATCACACCAAGCAATACTCCGTATTTAAGGGATTTTCTGTCCGTCCTTTTCTTTTGGGCTTTTTCCTGCGGGGAGAGCTTTTTGCCGGCTATCCTGTCACGGATAAGTATGCAGGGCAAAAGCACCGCCGCTCCCATGAGCATACGAATGCCGTTGAAGGTAAAAGCCCCCACGCTCTCCATGCCTTTGCTCTGGGCGGTAAAAGCCATGCCCCATATCAAAGCCGTAAGCAGCAGCATAACTGCGCCTTTCAGCTGAGTTTTTTGTTTCATGTTATCACCTTTTCGATTCACGCTCAGATAAAATGATAACATATTTTCACAGCTTTATCAACAAGGGGGTGTGAAACTTTTTTTCCTTTTAATGGGCAAAGGGGACAATTTCAATAATTAACGATAATATCGTAATAAAACGTAAATAAAATGGTGGTAAACTTACAATAATTAATGTCGGGCGGGGGGTATATTATGAAAAAAATAACCATGAGAACACTGGCAGCGGCAATGTCCCTTATGATGCTGCTTACCGGCTGCTCCGAGGGAAACGAGACCGACAGCTCCACAGCAGAGATAACCACTGCATCACAGTCCTCCGAGGAAAGCTCGGCACCCGAGGAGACCACCCAGGGAGTTGAGATGCCCACAGAGGGGGACATTATACCCTGGGAGGGAGAGGGCGACCCCTTAGCAGGTCAGCAGAGCAGCTCTCAGGCACAGACAACTACCAAGGCGCAGACAACAACTGCCGCCTCAACAGCTGCCACCACCAAGGCTGCCCCACAGCAGCAGAATAACGGCGGCGGAAACAGCGGCGGAAATAATAACGGCGGAGGCGCAAAGCCTGCCCCTGCTGCTACGACCAAAGCTCCCGCACCTGCTCCTGCCCCTGTAAGCGGAACTCCCGTGCAAAGACACGGAGCCTTAAAGGTCAGCGGAAACCATATCGTTGACAGCAGGGGAAATACATTTATGCTCCAGGGTATGTCCACCCACGGTATTATGTGGGAGGATTTTTCCAACATTCTTTCGGTGAACTCTCTGCGAGTCCTGCGTGACGACTGGAAGTGCAACGCCGTGAGAATTGCAATGTATACCGAGGAGTGGGGAGGCTATACCACAGGTTATGCTGCACAGGCAAAAGCCAAGGTGATAAACGGTGTTGCCAACGCTACCAGCCTTGGAATGTACGTTATAATCGACTGGCATATCCTCCAAGACGGAAATCCCCAGAAGCACCAAAGCGAAGCTATCGCTTTCTTCAGGGAAATGGCACAGAAATATAAAAACTATAACAACGTGATCTTTGAGCTTTGCAACGAGCCAAACGGCGGTGCAAACTGGCAGTCAAACATAAAGCCGTACTGTCAGGCGGTTGTTAATACCATAAGAGCTGCCGGAGCCAAGAACCTTGTTATCTGCGGCACAGGCACATGGAGCCAGGATATCGACCAGGTGCTTGGCAACAGGATAAACGACGCAAACTGTCTGTATACTCTGCATTTCTACGCAAATACCCACACCGACTGGCTGAGACAGCGTTTGCAGAAATGCTATAACAGCGGGCTTCCGGTGCTGGTAACAGAGTTCGGTACCTGCGACGCCAGCGGAAACGGCGGCTTTAACGAGTCCCAGACAAGAGCGTGGTATAACCTGCTCAAAAACCTGAAGGTCGGCTGGTTCAACTGGTCGGCGGCAAATAAAAACGAGACCGCATCGGCGTTCAAGGTGGGAACAAATCTTGCAAACATCAGCGCAGGAGAGGGACAGCTCACCCAGAGCGGAAAGCTTATAAGGAGCCTTTTCCGTGCAAACGCCGCAGCCAATGCTGCATACATCTGACGAGGTGAAAAATGAGACTTGACAGTGTAAAAGAGTATGAGAGAAGAATAAAAAGCATCATTATAACGGAAGATGAGATAAAAGACGGGCTGAAAAGAGCAGGGGAGTATATAAACGCCCTGTACGACGGCAACCCCATTCTTCTTGTGAGCGTACTCAAGGGCGCATTCGTGTTTATGGCAGACCTTTGCCGTGAGGTGACCGTTCCCTGCGAGATAGGCTTTATGTGCGTCAAGAGTTATTTTGAGGGGACCTCGTCCTCTGGAGAGGTCAGCGTGGTGATGGACCTTGACAGGGACGTGAAGGATTACCACCTGGTAGTTGTGGAGGACATAATCGACACGGGAAGAACGCTGAAAAAGCTGCTTGATATGCTGGGGGATAGGAAGCCTCTGTCGCTTAATGTTGTAACGCTCCTTGACAAACCGGACAGACGGTTGGTGGACTTGAAAGCGGATCTTTCCCTTTTCACCATACCGGATAAATTCGTTATCGGATACGGTCTGGACTGTGCGGAGTATTACAGAAATCTTCCCTACATAGGGGAATACAGCGAGATATAAGAATAAAAAAAGCGGCTCTTTGCAAGGCATTGAGCCGTGATTTTTGACAGTTGCGGGAGGTAAGAGAATGAGCATTACGGTGAATATATATTATACCGGGAAAAATGGCAGCGCAGTTGAATTTGCCCGTGAAATGGAGCAAAGCGGAACGGCGGAGCTTATAAGACGGGAAAAGGGAAACCGAAGATACGAGTATTTTCTGCCCATGAATGGGACAGAAACAGTGCTGCTCATAGACAGCTGGGAGGATCAGGCGTCAATAGATGCCCACCACGCATCGCCTATGATGAAGACCATAGCGCAGCTGCGTGAAAAGTATGACCTGCATATGAAGGTGGAAAAATATATCCCTGCACCGCAGGAAAAGGCGGACAGGGAGTTTATCAGAGAATAAACGAGAAGAAGGTAAGTTTAGTTGGATAGGATAGATTTTTTCAGGGATCTGGCATTGATAATAGTCAGCGCAAAGCTGTTCGGACTTGTGGCGGCAAAGCTGAAAGCACCGCAGGTGGTGGGCGAGATAATCGCAGGTCTGATAATGGGACCGTGTATATTCGGCTTTGTGAAGCAGTCGGATTATATCTCTTTGCTGGCGGAAATAGGCGTTATAATGATAATGTTCTCCGCAGGGTTGGAGACTAACCTGAAAGAGCTGGTCAGAACAGGACCCAAAGCCCTGATGATAGCCGTTATCGGCGTGTTTGTGCCTCTTGGAGGAGGAACGCTTTTGTACAGCTGCTTTTACGGTTTTGAGGCAGTGGGCAGCGACGGCTTTTACAGAGCGCTGTTTATCGGCACAATACTCACAGCGACCTCTGTGGGGATAACCGTTCAGACCCTCAAGGAGCTGGGACATATAAAGGAACACGTGGGAACGCTTATCACCAGCGCAGCCATTATCGACGACGTTATCGGAATTATCGTGCTCACCTTTGTTATCGGCTTTAAAAACCCCGAATCAAAGCCCTCCACAGTGGTGATACATACGGTGCTGTTCTTTGTATGCAGCATCTGCGTGGGAATGCTCATGTACTATATCTTCAAATACATCGACAAGCATCACCCCCACCAGAGAAGAGTGCCCATACTTGGACTTGCGCTTTGTATGTTCTTTGCCTTTGCGGCGGAGGAGTTCTTCGGGATCGCAGATATCACAGGCGCATATGTGGCAGGACTTATTCTTTGCAACCTCAACGATTCGGATTATATCGCCCGTAAGATAGACATAAACTCATATATGATATTCGGTCCGGTGTTTTTTGCAAGTATCGGTCTTAAAACCGAGTTCAAAGGCTTTACAAGCTCTCTGCTGCTGTTCTCCCTTTGCTTTGTGGCGGTGGGGCTTGTTACAAAAGTGATAGGCTGCGGACTTACCGCAAAAGTAATGGGATACAACTGGAACGAAAGCCTTAAAGTGGGCGTTGGAATGATGACCAGAGGCGAGGTCGCCCTTATCGTGGCGCAAAAGGGACTTTCCGAGGGTATGCTCGATGCAAAGTATTTTGCGTCGGTGATATTGCTTATCATCGTTTCGTCCATTTCAACACCTATCATACTCAAGCTGCTTTACAGAAAATCTCACGGAAACAAGCGCACCGACGACGATGACGGACAGCCGCAGACCCGGCAGCCTGAACCTGAGCAGACAAAGGCGCCGACACAATGAATTTGACAAATAAAGGACCTTTAAGGCTCTGCCCTGCAACGGCGGAGCCTTTTTGACTGTTTTAATAACAGCAACGGGAAAAGTTTGTATAAATTGCAGAAAAACTGCCGGCTTGGGCAGGTTATGTTGAATTTGAAAGACCGATGTGGTATACTGTAAAACATAAACTCAGCATTATGCTGTTTCAGAAGGAATGGTCGTATGAAAAAACATGTCAGCAAAATTATTTTTGCAGCATTCATACTTGTCTATGTGATATGCTGCTTTGTCCAGGCACCTGTTACAGATGCAGTGGGGACAATGTGGTCACTGCTGCCGCCCATAGTGGCTATCGGTCTTGCGCTTATCACAAAAGAGGTGTACTCATCGCTGTTTGTGGGCATAATAACCGGCGGCATCGTCTGCGCAATATCCGCAGGTTCCGGCTTCCCGGGAGTGTTCAACACCATTGTGAAGGACGGACTTGTGGCTAACCTTGCCGATGAAAGCAACATGGGTATATTGGTTTTCCTGGTGGTCCTGGGAATAATCGTTGTGCTTATGAACAAGGCGGGGGGAAGCCGTGCATACGGCGACTGGGCAGCAAAGCACATAAAGACCCGAGCAGGCGCAAGCCTGTCCACCTTTGTGCTGGGCGTTCTGATATTTGTGGACGACTATTTCAACTGTCTCACCGTAGGCTCTGTTATGCGTCCCGTAACGGACAAGCATAAGGTGTCAAGGGCTAAGCTGGCTTACCTTATAGATGCCACCGCTGCACCTGTGTGCATTATCGCACCGATTTCCTCATGGGCAGCCGCAGTCAGCGGTACTGTAAAGGGCGTAAACGGAATACAGCTGTTTATAAGAACAATACCCTACAATCTTTATGCCCTGCTCACCCTGGCAATGGTCATCTTCATAGCTGCGTCGGATCTTGATTACGGTCCCATGAAGACCCATGAGGATAATGCCAAAAAGGGCGACCTTTTTACCACCAAGAGCACCGTTTATCCCGAGGACGCAAAGCCGGAGCATACCAAAGGAAAGGTCATCGACCTTGTCCTGCCTGTGCTTGTGCTTATAGTAATGTGTGTCCTGGGAATGCTGTATACAGGCGGTCTGTTCGAGGGCGAGAGCTTTATCGATGCCTTTGCCAACTGCGATGCCTGCTACGGACTTGCCCTTGGCTCTATCGGCGCACTTCTTATCATTATCGTGTATTTCCTTATCAGGCGTGTGCTCACATTCGGACAGTGCATGGACGCTGTTCCCGCAGGCTTCAAGCAGATGGTGCCTGCAATACTCATTCTTACATTTGCGTGGACGCTTAAAACCATAACCGCTCAGCTGGAAGCAGGAGCCTTTGTTTCCGATCTTGTCCAGAGCGCCACCGCAGTGAAGATCCTTCTGCCTGCAATACTCTTTGTTGTGGCACTGGGACTCTCCTTCGCAACAGGTACATCATGGGGAACCTTCGGTATACTTATCCCCATCGTAACAGAAGTGTTCAGAGGCGAACTTGACTCGGTAACATCTTCGGGAAGTATCCCCGCAACAGTTATAATCTGCATCTCAGCCTGCCTTGCAGGTGCCGTTTGCGGCGACCACTGCTCACCTATTTCCGATACCACCATTATGGCGTCCACAGGTGCCCAGTGTGACCATGTGAACCACGTTTCCACACAGCTCCCTTACGCTATGACCGTTGCAGGAGTTTGCGTGGCAGGATATATCCTTGCAGGCTTTGTGGAAAATGTGTTTGTTGTCCTGGGCTGCTCTATGGCAGCAATGCTTGTGACTCTGTTTGTTATCAAAAAGCTGAAAACGCCTAAGTCTGCCGCCGCAGAAGATGAAACCCCGGCACATGAGTAATGCGTTTATAGGTTGACGATCGATGATATTTACTGTAAAAGGTTGACAAATTAAGTAAAATGAGATACAATATTTGTATAGTATTTATTATCGGAGGTGGAGATCATGAGCGCAAAAAAAAACGATGATATCCAGGCAGAATGTTTTGTAAAGCTGTGCGAACTGTATCCTGTTTACAGAAGAGTGATCTGCAAGCTTTTTGATGCAAAGGAGTTCAAATTTACCAAAACTCAGCAGATGATCATAATGACTCTGTGGCTTTATAAAAAGACCTCTCTTTCCCAGCTGGCAACCCTTATCAGTACATCTAACGAGCAGGCAACAAGAGCTGTGGGACAGCTTGTAAAGAAGGGCTTTGTTACAAGAGAAAGAAATGAGGAAAACCGCAGACTTGCTGAAATACAGCTTACACCTAAGGCTGAAGAGGCAATAATGGAAAGCCAGTCAAGGGTCAGAGAAAGGTTCCCAAAGAGCCTTAAATGCTTCAGCGACGAAGATGCAGCAGAGCTCTACGAAAACCTGAGCAAGGTGGGAGAGATCCTGATGAAGGCTGAACGGGAGCTGCTTGCGGTTGAGAACATAGATGAATAACGAAAAGAAGAAAAGGCGCCCCCAGGGGAGCTGTGAAAACTGCGCAAACTATGCATACGACCAGGAATATGAAGAATATGTGTGCATGGTGGATCTTGATGAGGATGAGTATTATCGGTTTTTAAATGAACCGAATTATGCCTGTCCCTACTTTAAACTTGATGATGAATACGCAGTGGTGAGAAAACAGAATTAAAAATCAAAAAAAGTGCTTGTTGGTATTGACAAGCACTTTTGTTTGTGGTATACTATTAAAGCTGTAATAGTTACAGCGATAGTAAACTGTGGAGAAGTCGCCTAGCCCGGTTTATGGCGCACGACTGGAACTCGTGTATGGGTTAATAGCTCATCGAGGGTTCGAATCCCTCCTTCTCCGCCAGTGCACAGCGTGCACCACGCAATTCCGCCTTTGGGAAATTCCCGAGGGCGGTTTTTTTGTTTGACGGCGGGTCGGACATCGTAATAAACCCGCAGAGACGGGTCGTCCGCATATTTTTGCTATGCCTAAAAGCCTATTCTGCGCCATTTGATGACCTTCCGGGCTTTGAGATCCGGCGTTGATCTTCATAACATTTTTCTGCTTCATGTAATATGATTCAATACTTACTTTAATTATACATCACCACCGCCCGATAGTCGATCATATACAAGCAGAAAAAACAGCGTGAGAGTATCAAAGCCGCCCTCACGCTGCTTGCGCATATAGCTTGTTATTGCGCTCAATATTTCGCAATGTACTCGGGTTTACCGAGATCAGCCCTTGCTTCAGACCGCATTATTCATTTATCAGCCCTTCGGCAATAAGCACCGCACTTTCTATCAGCTTGGGACATTTAGAAGCAAACAGCCCCTTTGCCCTTGCACAAGCCTTGCCTTCATCGGTGGAAATATCGCAGTCAAGCAGCTCACGGCAGATGTACGAACCGTTCTGTTTTGCAAATTCATCTAGAAAACGCACCGCATAGCTGTTTGCTCTCTGCTTGCTGTCAAAGTCTCTGTCCTCGCACATACCGTATTTAAGCCCCAGAGCCATCAGCGCACCCGTGCACGCACCGCAGACCTCAGCCTTGCACATTCCTCCGCCAAAGCACGCACCGACCTTCAGTGCCTGTTCTCTTGCTATTCCAAGCTCATCGGCAAATGCCGCCAGCACCGCCTGAGAGCAATAGTACCCCTTTGAGAAAAGCTCGCTTGCAATTTCTGTGTGTTTCATAAGTTACCTCCTATAAATATATTTGAATTTATCTATATTTACCTTAAACAAAAATCCGTGTTTCCACGGATATTCTATTTGCAGCAGCTTTTACCGCTGCCCGATACCTTTGTAAGCTCACGCAGACATTTCACAGCAGCCTCAGTACCTTCCTCCGAAATGGAGTAGTACATCCACTTGCCCTCTTTTCTGCCGACCACAAGACCGCTGTCGCAAAGTATCCTCATGTGGTGCGAAAGGGTGGGCTGGGTACACTGCATAGCCTCAAGCAGCTTGCAGGCGCATTTCTCACCGTGTTGCAAAAGCCTGAATATCTGCACCCTGTTTTCATCGCACAGTGCCTTGAAGATAACGGTTATCTGCTTGTCTGAAAGCTTCATATCGCACACCTCACATTGATGATTTTCTATATAATAGCAAACACATTGAAGTTTGTCAATGTGTTTTCCAAATTTTTTCAAAAAAATCAAAAAAAATATTTCGATCTGCTTATTGCATAAAAAACAGGCACCTGCTTTGTGTACAATGCCTGATGGTTAAGATGTGGTATTTGTATTATACCATTAAAAAGAAATCTGAGTTTCAGCTTGATCGCCGTCAAGCAAAGTGTCCCTGCAAGAATAACTGCCCCTGTCTATCCTTGACATGATCTCGCACCGCCGCTTCAGAAAAAGAAATTGACAGGCTATCCCGGGTTTGGTATAATATAAAAGAGTAATCATGCAGGCATGGGGCAGATGTGCACTGCCTGCTGACAAATAGCTTGGGGGAAAGGGAAAATGGCAAGTGCAAAAAAGGACCGCAATAAAGAACGGGTGAAGCTTTATAAGAAGGTCAGAAATACCAGCACATGGGGTTCAACGGTTTTTTATCTGATAATGATACTCCTGTTTGTGGTCACGATGGTCTTTCTGGCGGGCTTTGTGCTGGAGTATATTTTTGAAACAAAATTTGCCCAGGGCTATCGGGAGCTGAAACATACGGCTGAGCTTTACGAGCTTGCAGATAAAGAAAAAGACAAAAGCCTTATGGAGCATATTGAAACGGAAAACACGGATTTTATCGTAAGGGATAAAACGGGAAAGGTGTTATACCGCAAAGGCGAGGATACCTGCAAGGGCGAAGGCAGCGATATAAAGCTCTCCAACGGCGAGGAGACATATAAGGTATATGAGGATTCCAAGCTGGGATTTATCTACCCCGACGGTGACGGCGGACTTGGATTTAAGATAAAGGACTTTATAAAATGGGTGAGTGACCACGAGGAAAACATAAGAGTCCCGCTGTGGATATCCATAGATATAAGATCCGGTGAACAGACTTTTATCGGAAAAGCGCAGCTCACCTTCGACAGAAGAGATACCATACTTGTTATTGAATTTTTGTCGGGCGTAGCAGGGATAGTTTTTGTCATCGGTGTTATAACTATAATAAGGATAATCAAAAGTGCAGTCAATTATAAAAGGGTGGTAAGGCTGTTCTACTACGACCCTGTTACAAAGGGACATAACTGGATGTGGTACGTAAGATACGGCGACGAAAGACTGCGCAGTTCGTTCACAAAGAAATACAGCTTTGCGGTGGTCAATCTGGTTTTCAGAAATTACAGGACCTACTGCCTGTGTCACTCTCTGTCCGAGGGCGAGGAGCTTCTTGCAAGGATAGACAAGGCACTGTCGAAAGAGCTGAAAAAGCCGGAAATGTGCGCCCATGCCACCACCTCCAACTTTGCGCTTTTACTTAGATATGACGACCGTCAGAAGCTGACAGAAAGACTTGAAGGGTTAGTGAAAAAGCTTCATGAAATTGACAGCGAGCACAAGTTCGATTTCCAGATAGGTGCAGACATTGTGCCTGTGTACAGAAACGAAGGCGGAAGGATACTCAGACGTAAGGATGTCAGCATTGAAAATGTGTACAACAACGCTTGTTCCGCAAGAGCGGAGCTGGCGGAAACAGAGGAAACAGGCATACGAATTTTCGACAACGCTCTGCTTGAGGAGCAGCGCTGGCGTGACATTGTGCATGAGCATCAGTGGAACGCATTGAAAAACCGGGAGTTTGTGGTGTATTATCAGCCTAAGTACGACCCCAGGACCAACGCTCTGAAAGGGGCAGAGGCTCTTGTAAGGTGGGATTCTCCCGAATACGGATTTGTTACACCGGGCAGGATAATCCCGATCTTTGAGAAAAACGGCTTTATCACCCAGATAGACCACTATATGATACAGCACGTTGCCCATGACCAGAAGGCATGGCTGGACGGTGGGTATGACTGCGTTCCTGTGTCGGTAAATGTTTCAAGAGCGCATTTTTCCGAGAACGACCTGGCGCAGCAGATAAGGGATATCGTAGACCGAGAGCAATGCCCCCATGAGCTTATAGAGATAGAACTTACCGAAAGCGCATTCTTTGATGACAAAAAGGCGATGATAGAAACTATCAAAAAGCTGAAGGAATATGGGTTTGCGGTTTCAATGGACGACTTCGGAGCAGGGTATTCCTCCCTTAATTCTCTCAAGGATATGCCCCTTGATGTGCTCAAGCTTGATGCGGAGTTTTTCAGAGGAGATAATGCCGGGGAAAGAGGCGAGATAGTTGTATCCGAAGCTATCAAGCTGGCAAAGAGCCTTGAAATGCGCACGGTGGCAGAGGGCATCGAGGAAAAGGAACAGGTGGACTTCCTGGCACAGCAGGGCTGCGATATGATACAAGGGTACTACTTTGCAAAGCCAATGCCGAAGAATGAGTACGAGGAAAAAATGCAGCGCAGCAAAATAGCGGAGAATAACTGAACATAAAAAGACCGACTCTTTGACTTTACAAAGGGTCGGTCATTTTATTGTCCCACGGCTGGCTTGCCGCAGGGCAGATTGTATTTTCAAAAAGCTTTTTCCCCGGGATAGTAAAATCCGTGGCGTGCTCTTATGCTGTCCATTACTTTCATTACCGCCGCAGTGCAGCGGTGTGGGACAAGGTCGCTTTGCAGCGCACCATTGTAAAGACAGCTGTGCGCCTGCTCTATCTCGTACTCATAGCCGTTTATCCTTACAGGCAGGTGCGAGCTTTCCACGACGTTTCCGTCCGTGTCAAAAAGAGTGATACGGTCGGTGCAGTGGAACCACTCTCCAAACAGGATACACCCCTTGTCCCCTGTTATAAGGGCATCGTTTTTAAGCTGTCTGTCAAAGCCGCAGCGTATCTTTGCAAAGGCATCGCCGTGATCCAGAGTTATGCACTCTGACATATCAACGCCATTTGAAATGTTCATGGTGCTTGTAATACTGTCAGGCGTGTCTCCCAGAAGGTCGGCAGCAAGCGTAAGCGGATATACCCCCACGTCCAGCAGCGCACCGCCTCCGCACAGGGGGTCAAATAGCCTGTCGCTTTTATCGTAGGGCACAAGGTTTGAAAAATCTGCCCTTATGCAAAGCACTTTCCCTATCCTGCCCGATCTCACCCATTCAAGTGCTTTGAGGTAGGTGGGCGTGCATTTCATCCACATGGCTTCCATAAAGAAAACCTTGTTTTTACGGGCACATTCCAGCATCTGTTCAAGCTGGCTGCTGTTAAGGGAAACGCTTTTTTCGCAAAGCACGTTCCTGCCGTTTTCCATGCACAATATACAGTTGTCATAGTGGCTCGCCATAGGGGTGGCGATGTAAACTATATCCACATTTTTATCTTCGGCAAGAGCCGCATAGCTGCCATAGCTTTTTTCAAAGCCGTATTTCTCCGCAAAGTCGGCAGCCTTGTGGGATGAGCGTGATGCCGCTGCATAAAGCTGTGCATCGGGGCAGCCTTTAAGTGCCTGTGCAAAGGTGTTGGCTATCCTGCCTGTGCCGATAATGCCCCAACGTATTTTTTTCATATCCATCACCTGTAAATTTTTTTCTGTCCTTTTGTCAATGCTGAGAGAGCAAAATCCCGTATCTGCCATTGAACGTGCAGATACGGGAATAAATATCAGTTTTTGTAAAATTCGTCCTCTACCGTCTGATCCAGTCTGGAAACGATCTTTATGATCCTTTCCTCAGGCTCCTGGTAATTGCCCAGCGCCCATTTGGATATGACTGCAAGGAAGCCCTGTGAGCGATAGCAGCTCATATACTCAAGCTCCTTGTCGGTTATGTCCGAAGATAGCATCTCGCTCTCCATCTGTCTGAACAGTCCCTCGATAAGCTTGCTGAGCTTGCTGCGCAGCTGACCTGTGCTGTTGGGGCTGAATACCATCTTGAAAAGAGGCTTGTTGTCAGAGATGTACCGGACTATCTGAGAGAAAAACTCCTCCGCAGGAAGCTCCTCCAGCTTCAGTACCAGAAGTCCCAGCTCAACCAGAGTTTCAGACTCTATCTTGTCGTAAAGGTCATATACGTCCAGATAATGCTTGTAAAAGGTCACACGGTTGACCTCTGCTTTGTCGGCGATCTCCTGAACGGTCACCTTGTGAAGTTCTTTTTCCATAAGCAGTTCCGCAAGTGCATCACGCAGTGCCCTTCGGGTCCTGAGAGTTCGGCGGTCTGTAGTTTTTTCAGCCAAAACGGTTCACCTCTGTATAAAATAGTTGGGTTTACTGTGCATTTCCAATTATCCACCTTATTATAACACATATTTTTGATTTTTGCAACACAATGAGAGGGCAAAAGAGAAAAAACTGATTATTTCAATGTACGGACGGGGATCTTTGGCGACAATTTATCGCTTATTTGTAAATTAAGCTACAGCTTTCGCAGGGGATGTAGTTTATACTACATTTGAGAGGCGATTTGATTGTTGATTTTAACTAAAATGTGTGCTATCTTATACACAGAACAAAAAAGCTGGACAAAACAGAAAACAAAAAAAGAACAAAAGATAACAAATGGATAAACCAAGAAAAAGGAGGGAAGCTGAATGAGAGACTGTGACAAGAAAACAAAGACAGACAGAACAAACCCCAAGCTGGTAGTTTCACTGTGCTCAGGGTTTGTTGCACTTGCAATGCTCACAGGGGTCGCAGTGTTCACCGCATCAGCTTCCGGAGTTTCACAAAACCGTCCCAAGACGGTGAAAGCTGCCGAGGTGACGCAGTCACAGTCAGATTACCGGGATATCCTGCTGGCACAGCAAAGGTCAGATAATATGACAAAGGTCAAGTCTTCCGGGTCCGGCACTCAGCTGGCAGCAGGTGCTCAGGACAGCAGAAAAACCGCTGACAGCAGTTCGCAAGACGAAGCGTACAAAAGAAATTATATATACTACGTTCCGGCACAAGCCCACAAAACAGTAAAAAACAAAGAGGATCTTACAGGCAGATATATTGAAAAAGAAAACAAGAACATTCAGATAGAATTTTCAAAGAATGACAATAAGTCCTACCGCTGCGTGGTAACTAAGGATGAGTCGGAAAAAGGAAAGGCAGTATACGAATTTATATGCACCACAGGTGATTCATATCTGACATATACAGGCGGTATCAGGTACCGTATCACTCAGAACGCTGTAACAAAGGCTCTTGAGAAGAAACAAGAGAGCAAGGATCATTGCGGAAAGATCTATCTCAGCGAGTCGGGACTTACCTGGACCGACAGCGACGGATCCCACGGAACTTTCACACAGATCACGGACTAAGCCCAAAATTCCCCCCAAAGGAATTTTCCATATATTCTCTCCCCCTTTTCAGACGCTCGTAATAATACGGGCGTTATTTTTTTTGAAAAAAGCGGTATTTAAACTTGGTTTTAAGCAGGCAGATTATACTGTGTTCAGAAAAAGAAAGAGGGTGACAAAATGTTCGTAAAAAAAACAAGACTTCTGGTAGCTGTTCTTGCCATTTGTATGCTGGCAGCAGGCTGTGCGGATTCCTCCGGCTCATCGTCGCAGGACTTGTCCGAGGCGGGACAGGAAAGCTCCGTTTCCGTATCGGCTGACAGCGAGGGATCGTCCGAGGGCGACAGCAGCTCGCAGAAGGAAAAAAAGTCAAAGAGCAAAACAGACAGCTCGGCAGGCTCTGATGATACCTCTGCGGATACCTCCACAGGAGCAAGTGAAAAGAGCAGGAGCAAAAAGGACAGCTCACAAAGCTCAGGGGATAACAGCGGTTCTTCCTCCACAGGGAAAAAGTCCAAAAAGAGCAAAAAGAGCAAGACCGAAAGCGGCTCTGACAGCAGCTCAGGTTCGTCGGAGAAAAAGTCAAAGAGCAAATCCTCGGCGGACAGCTCAAAAGGAAGTAACGACAGCGCTTCTGCCACATCGGGCAGCGGCGCTTCCGCTTCTTCAAAAAAGAGCCGATCAAAGGTGAAAAAATCAAAGAGCACCTCAAGTGAAAGTGCTTCGGATACACAAAAAAGCAAGTCTGCAAAGACAAAGTCACAAAGCTCGTCAACCACTTCGGACAGCACCGTGAGCAGTGCTCAGTCATCTCAGGACAGCAGCACTCAGACGATGACGGATACCGCAGCGGAAGCTCAGACTGACCTGAGTGTGCAGACACCGGTCGAGACGGAGCAGGATCAAAGCGCACAGGAAACCTCGCCAAGCGAGCAGACACAGGAAAATACCGCTGATATTGAAGCTGACGGCGAAAATGAGCAGACAGACCAGAATGAACAGCAGGAGCAGACCACGGACGAAAATATAAATGGATCCGAGGACACAGAAAGCGTGCAGCAGCCTGCTGACGCTGAAAACATACAGGACGAGGACCCGTCGCCGCAGGAGCAGACATCTGATACCGAAAACGAAGAAGAGGGCGGTGAAAATGAGCAGACAGACCAGAATGAACAGCAGGAGCAGACCACGGACGAAAATATAAATGGATCCGAGGACACAGAAAGCGTGCAGCAGCCTGCCGACGCTGAAAACATACAGGACGAGGACCCATCGCCGCAGGAGCAGACATCTGATACCGAAAACGAAGAAGAGGGCGGCGAAAATGAGCAAACAGACCAAGAACAGCAGCAGGATCTGACCACGGACGAAAACAGCGATGAAGCCGAGAGCACCGGCAGCGAGCAGCAGGAGGATCAGGACACACAGGATACACCGACAAAAACATAGTAAAATAACAACAGCCCGATGACCGTCAAGGTACATCGGGCGTTTTGCTGCATCTTGTTATTTTATTCCGTAGGTGGTGTTGTAATCGGCGACTCTGAAGGTAACAGGGAATTGTGTGCTTCCCACGGTGGAAAGCTTGACGGTGAAGATAAAGCCGTCCTTTTTGCCGTTAAAGAACCTTGCCGAGCCTTTCCCGAAAGCAGGCACATTTTCCTCCAGTTTGTTCTCAGCCGGCAGCTTTTCTTTCAAGCATTTGATAAGCGCCTGTGAAACTGCGGTGGGCTCCACCTTATCGTCGTCATCACCGATAGAGTAATATATTCCTCCGAGCTTGCCGTCCTCCTTGTAGGAAAGGATCACCTTTACACTTGCCTCTCCGCCCAGCTTGACTCTGCCGGCAAAGACCTCCGACCTTTTGCCCAGGTCAAAGGTGAACTGTCCGCTGTAGTCTTCCACAGCATTTTTGTTGTCAAAAGCACCGTTTGTCTTTGCGCTCACCTCATCGGCGGTAAGACCTATGAACTGTGTGCTGCCCTCTCCCATAAAAGCACCAAGAAAATCAGCCTCTTCAACTACCTTGCCCTTTTCCGCATTGCTTGAGGATGAGGACAATGTCACCTTTTCTCCCTCTGTCCTTGAAGAGCTGTCGCCGCAGGACGCAAATGCACTCAGGGCAACAACAGCTGATAAAACAGCAATAACTATTTTTTTCACTTTAACTCCCCCTTGTGATATTTTATAAATGATAGCACATTTTATTTGAAAAATCAAGGGTATTTTAATACCTGTAAAAGTTGACAATCAAAGGGTATAAGTGTATAATACATTCAGGTATGCAAATTTTCTTTTACGAGGTAGGCAATGGAGTATTTTTATAAGGCGTATTCCCACACAGGAAACAGAGATAAAAATGAGGACAGCTTTTCCCTGCGCCAAGGGGAAGGCGTACTTTGTGCCGCCCTTGCAGACGGCATGGGCGGATTCGGAGGGGGAGAGATAGCCTCCCAAACGGTGATACAAGCCTTTGAGCAGGCGTTTGACCTTGACCCTATGACCCAGCCCTGCCGGATCGTTTTAAATGCCAATGAGATGATACTTCAAAAGCAAAAAGAGCTTGGAAATAAAATGAAGACCACCGCAGCGGTGGTGAGGATAGATGCCCAAGGGGCACATATAGCCCATGTGGGAGACAGCAGGGTGTATGCCTTCAAAAACGGCAGGATAGTGATGCGGACCGTTGACCACAGCGCAGCCCAGATGAGCGTGGACGTGGGGGAGATAACTGCCGATGAGATACGAACCCACCCGGACAGATGCGTGCTTACCAAAGCGCTTGGCTCATCCCGGGAGCTCAGACCTGCACAGGCGCAGCTTCCTGCGGACAGCTTTGACTGTATGCTCATATGCTCCGACGGGTTCTGGGGGAGCGTTACGGAAAGTGAAATGTGCCTGTGCCTTGCCCAAAGCCAAACCCCCGGGCAGTGGCTTGAGCTTATGCAGAGCGTAAGGCAGAACAATATCTCACAGGATGATGATAACAATACGGCGATTGCCATAATGAAACAAAGGGAGGGATAAGCGATGCTGTGTATGTACTGTATGAAGGATATGGAGCAGACTGCACAGGTGTGCCCGCATTGCGGCAGCAGCAGGAGCTATTCGGTGCCTCCCCACAGACTTATCCCGGGTACAATGCTTGCCCAAAGATATATCGTGGGCGTGGCAAAGGGCGAGGGCGGCTTCGGTATAACCTATGCAGGCAAGGATACACGCCTTGACAGGATAGTTGCTGTAAAGGAATATTTCCCCTCGGGACTTGTGAACAGAAATGCCACAGTCTCTCCCGTGGTGACAAGGACAACGGAGGAAAACGGCGCTGATGCCTTTGAAAGGGGCAGAGAAAGATTCCTTAACGAGGCAAAGACCCTTGCTAAATTTTCCGGGGAACTGGGCGTTGTACATATCCTTGACTTCTTTGAGGAAAATGATACCGCATACATAGTTATGGAATACCTTGACGGAATGAGTCTGGGGGAGTACCTTAAAGTCAACGGCACAATGACAGCGGCGGACACGATAACCATACTTATGCCCGTTATGCTGTCCTTGAAAAAGATACACAAGCAGGGACTTATCCACAGGGATATAAGCCCGTCAAACATAATGGTGCTTAAAAACACCGTCAAGCTCATAGATTTCGGTGCGGCAAGACACGCCACAGGAAGCGGCAACAAGAGCATTTCGCTTATGCTCAAGCCCGGCTATGCCCCCGAGGAGCAGTACCGCAGCAAGGGAGTTCAGGGTCCCTGGACAGATGTTTATGCCCTTTGCGCCACCATTTACAAGTGCATTACAGGCGTTACTCCCGACGAGGCAAATGACAGACTGCACTGTGATGAGTTAAAGACACCGTCACAGCTTGGAATAAACGTTGCTCCGTCCTTTGAAGCTGCGCTTATGAAGGGTATGAGCGTCCTGCAGCAGGACAGGTATCAGACTGTGGATGAGCTGCTTGAGGCTCTTACCGGCTTTGAAATATCCGACGACCCCAAGACGCTTGTGGGAGCTTCCGCAGGCAAAAAGGCATATGACCCCGAGGACGATAACCGCACCACCATGGTCTCTCAGCTTTCAAGCGAGGACAATGTTACACGCTTTGTCCCAAGGGAGCAGGCAGTGCAGCAGCAGGCTTACAGAGCACCTGTGCAGCCGCCGCAGTTTGCCCCCGAGCCGTCCTTCCCCGGAGCTGTGCAGGGATTTGCCCCCGGCAAGGAAAACTCCGAGCTGGATAACAAGGTTGCCGACAGGATAAAAAAGCGCAGGCAGAAAAAGGCGCTTATGGCGTTTTTTATCATACTGCTGATAGTTATAATTGCGCTGGTGGTAATGGTGCTGGTGAAAAACTCCTCGGGCAAAACGGGAGGCTCTGACAGCAGCGGAAAGACGGTTACAAACAAAGACGGCGTTGCCATTACAAACAGCAAGGTGGATATGGACCTGGAGTCAAGGTACGTGAACTTCTATAAAACAGCCGTTACCGTGGACAGCATAAAGGAAGTCAAAAACAACAGCAGCATACAAAGCATCTATATAAGTCAGTGCGAGGTCACCCAGGGTGCTATTGACGAGATAGGAGAGCTGGGGGATAGGATAAAGACACTGAGCATTGAGGAGAGCAAGGGCTTTGATGACCTTACCCCTGTTTCAAAGCTCACCAATCTTTACAGCCTTTCCATAAAAATGTGCGGACTGAAAAACGACGACTTCAAAAAGATAGACACAAGCGCAATGAAGGGACTGGGATATGTTGACCTTACAGGCAACCCGGACCTTTCGGACATAAGCTTTTTGAAGGGCGGAGAAAAATCAATATATACCCTGGGCATATCCTACACCGCCGTAAGCGACCTTTCTCAGATATCCGGCTTTGAAAAGCTCAGCAGGCTCACTGCGGAAAAGTGCAGGATATCCGATATATCTGCTCTTAAAAACAAAAGGATAGGCTTTCTGACGCTTACGGATAACAGCATAAAGGATCTTTCTCCCCTCAGCGGCAACACGGCCATAACCAATCTTGACCTGGCAGGCAACCAGTTGGAAAGTCTTACTGCGCTGGAGGACTGCACCAACATAAAAAATCTTAATGTAAACCACAATAAGATAAAAAGCCTTGCAGGACTTGAAAAGCTTATAAGGCTGGAAAAGCTGGAGTGTGCCGACAACCGGATAAGCGACATCGGCGGCATCATCAACTGTACTGTGCTTTCCTATGTGAATATAAGCCAGAACCAGATCAGCGACATAAGCCTTCTGAGCAAAAGCAGCCAGGCGCTGAAGAGCCTCTTTGCAGACGAAAACCGGATAAGCGACCTGTCCCCTGTGAGCAAGGCGACCGGGCTGAAAGCCATCAGCTTTAACAGCAACAAGGTATCCTCCCTTGACCCGCTCAAGGACTGCACCAAGCTTGCCGCCATATCAGGCGATAACAACACCATACAGTCCCTTGAGCCGATAAAGAATATGTCGGGGCTTACTCTGATAAGCTTTGCCCACAACAAGATAAGCGATATGTCCCCGGTGGAAAAAATATCTTCCTCCAGAATGTATGTGCTTGACCTGAGCAACAACAACATAAGCACCCTTTCCCTTGCCTCGGGAAAGACCTATGAGAGCGTGCTGGTGTACAGCAACCCCATAAATTCTCTTGACAACGTGAAAAACATAAGGGGTCTGACCATTGCCATTTCCTATTTTGAAGGCATCAAGCTCAAGGAGCTGAAGGAAGGATACCTGAAGCTTTCCATTGTGGATTGTCCCCTTGACAAGCAGGTGGCTATCGAAAAGGAAGTGGGAAGATACTCCGTAAGCTTTGTCAGCGCAGAGGAAAAGGAAAAAGAGACCAATGAGAAGAAACAATCTGTTTTCAAGCAGATAAATTCGTGATAACGGCACAAACAGGGAGTTGGGAAAATGGCGAACACAGTCTATTACAGCGAAAAATATAAAGGACCGCAGCTGCTTGTGGTGTGGCAGGGTACCATAAGAGCGGTGAGCCTGGGGGGAGAGATGACCCTGGGCAGGCGCACCCCTGAAAACGTGGTGGATATACCTGTTGATGCGGACTTTGTTTCACGCTCTCACGGAAAGTTCATCTGTGACGAGCAGGGCTGCTTCTACGTGGACACCAAAAGCATGAACGGTACATATTACAACGGCTGCGCCGTTTATCCGGATAACCCATACCGGCTGGTGAACGGTGACGTGCTGCATATTTATAACGGCGAGCCAAAAAGCGGCAGCGATGTGGTGACACTTATCTTTATGTTTGACCACCCCCAGAGCTTTACCGCCCAGACCATAATGCTTGACGGGCAGACTGCGGAAATAAATATCGGCAGAAGCTTTGATAAGGACGTTACCGTGGGTTCCCAGGCGGTATCTTCCGACCATGCGGCATTTTTTGCGGATATGTACGGCTGGGCTGTGGCGGACCACGCAAGCGTAAACGGAGTGTTCCTTAACAACAGCAGGATAACCTCCCCACTTTATCTGAAAGTAGGTGACTGCGTAAGGATAGTGGACACCAACTTTGTATACCTGGGAGACAGGATAGTTTATCAAAGCTTTAAAAGTGAGGACAATACAGGCGTGGGCACCACTCTTGAGGTTCATATCGCTAAAAGGACTATCCGCAGCCTTTTCAGCGTCCATGCACTTCTCAGAGATATAAACGTGACCTTCCACAGCGGAGAGATGATACTTATCCTCGGGGGTTCCGGAGCGGGAAAAACCACCCTTGTCAACGCAATTCTTGGATACGAGAAGGCGGACGGCAAGATAACCTATAACGGCATTGACCTTTATACCGACGAAACAGGCTTACAGCAGAAAATAAGCTTTGTGCCCCAGTCGGACCTTATGAGGGATTTTGACAGCGTATATTATACCCTGCGCAATGCAGCGGATATGAAGCTCCCTGACAATATGTCCGATGAGGAGATAGAGAAAAAGGTGATCGAAACCCTGCGGCTGTTCAACCTTGACAAGGTGGAGGACAGCCTGGTGAAAAAGCTTTCCGGCGGTGAACGCAAAAGGCTCAGCGTTGCCATTGAATATATCGCCGACCCGGAGGTGTTCTTCCTTGACGAGCCGGACAGCGGTATCGACGGACATTACACTATCCAGCTTATGAGCATATTGCGAAAAATAGCCGACAGAGGCAAGATAATCGTTATCATCTCCCACAGCGCAAACCGTATCGCCGAGAACTTCGACAAGGTCCTTGTGCTGGCAAAAAGCAAGCAGGATCAGTGCGGATACGTATCCTTTTTCGGGACTAAGGAGGACGCATACACCTTCTTTGATACCGACAATCTTGAGGATATAGTGGGCAGAGTAAACGACCAGCCCGATCATTATATTCACAAATTCAACAGCCTTTACAGGTAAAGGAGAATATATATGCAGTCATCAAGGGGAGAACAGATAAAGGTATACTTCGGCAAATGCTGGAGAATATTCAAAAACGAGAACGGCTGGAAGGTGTTTATCAGCTCCGCAATAATCACCTTTCTCATAAGCCTTGTTACCGGAGCGGATATGTTCAAGGGCTACCGTGCCACACGAAACGGAGCCTTTGCCATGGTGTGCGCCTGTATCTGGATAGGCATTTTCAACTCTATCCAGTCGGTGTGCAAGGAAAGGGATATCATCAAGCGTGAGCACCGCTCGGGCATGAGCATTTTTTCCTATGTGAACGCCCACGCACTTTTTGAGCTTATACAGTGCTTCCTTGAAGCGGTGATAGTAACGGTGATGACCCTTATCTTCAACAGCGATACCGTTCCCTCTGCGGGAGCGATAATGCCTGTGGCGCTGGAGCTGACGGTATCGTTTTTTGTTATCATCTTCAGCTCGGATATGCTTGGACTGATGATATCCTGCATAGTCAAAACACCCCAGACAGCCATGACGGTCATGCCCTTTGTGCTTATCCTGCAGCTGATAATGTCCGGCATGATATTTGAGCTCAAGGGATTTACCGACAAGCTTTCCAACCTTATGATATCAAAGTGGGGTCTTAACTCCATATGCATAAGCGCAAATGTCAACGCAATGGCAGGCGCACCCGGGGACGAAAGCTATAAATTTGAAGCTTTGAACCTGCTGAAAATGTGGGGATTGCCAATGCTTTTTGCACTGGTCTATATCCTTGTGGGGATAATGTTTTTGTCCCTGGTGGACAGAGATAAGAGATAAAACGGGCGCAACAGGTTAAAAATACCCGGTGACAGGTGATTGATTTTTGTGAAAAGATAATGTATAATGTAACAAAACAAGGTAAGGGGAGATGAAGCGCTATGGCATACAAACGTTATAAAATGAAGAAAAACCCCACTTTTTTTGATGCAGCTGTGCTTGCGGTGTTCATCCTCTGCCTTATATTTGTGGCAGGCTACTTTTTACAGCGCTTCATTCACAGCGGTACACGCAATTCCATAAAAGGTCTGAAAGAACCGGTACAGCGTGAAGTTGAAGGCGGCACGGTGTATATGGATAAAGGCGGTTTCGATATTACTGTAACCTTTAAGTGCTCCTATGATATTGAGGCACTGGTGGTGCATACCAAGGATTACCGTGGGGACGACAATATGGCGGACGCTATCTCACCTGTGGACCTGGGACTTGCCTGGGGCAGAGTTGCCGCGCTTAACGAAAAAGTGGATTTCCAGTGGGACCAGGCTAACAGGCGGTGCTACTGTGAGGTCAATAGCCAGGAAGATATGTATCTTGTCGGCGGCATGGATTATCTGAGCCAGAACTTTTCAAACAACCATATCATACCCGCCGAGGAGAATGTGAGAAAGGATATCGAGCGTGTACGCCGGGGCGACCACATCCGGCTGCGGGGATATCTGGTAAATGTGGACGGCGTGGAAAAGAAAACCGGTCAGGGAGGATATTACTGGTACAGCAGTACCACAAGGACTGATACCGGTGACGGTGCCTGCGAGATCATATATGTCACCAACGTTGACTGGATAGACTGAATGCAGGAGAAAAAATAGCAGGGAGATCGTATATCTGCTTGACTTTTGCAATGCAGATGTGATATACTGAAAGCGGAACCAATGAATGTCAGGAAAGGAGATTTGTTATGACTATCAATAAAGAATCAAAAGGAAGCAAACTTACAATGGCTATCCAGGGAAGGGTGGATACTACTACCGCCCCTGAGCTGGACAAGCAGCTGAGAGAATCTATCGACGGGGTCACAGACCTGATACTGGATTTTACAAAAGTTGAGTATGTATCTTCCGCCGGACTCAGAGTCCTGCTGTCGGCACAGAAGATCATGAACAAGCAGGGTCAGATGAAGCTGATCGGCGTCAGCGACGATATAAAGGAGATATTTGACATCACGGGATTTTCCGAGATACTTACCTTTGAATGATCCCCTTGCAGAGCATAAAGGAGAAAAAATGAAGGAAATAGATATTACTGCTGTGGTGGAAAATTTGTCCACGGTCATTGATTTTGTCGATGAGCAGCTTCAGGCGGCAAACTGTCCCATGAAGATACAGATGCAGATAGATGTGGCAGTTGAAGAGATATTTGTGAATATTTCCAACTATGCCTACGGCCCCGATGTAGGACCTGCCACGGTGAGAGTCAGCATTACTGACCAGCCTCCCATGGTGGACATCACGTTTATCGACAACGGCGTGCCTTATGACCCCCTGAAAAGAGAGGATCCTGATATTTCCCTGTCTGCGGAGCAGAGGGGGATAGGCGGTCTGGGGATATTTATTGTGAAAAAGAGCATGGACGATGTCAAGTACGAGTACCGTGACGGGCATAATATCCTTACGCTTAAAAAAGGACTTAACTGAAAATAATTATGTGAAAGCAGGACGGGAGACCGCCTCTGCTTTCTTCTTTAGGAGGATGTATATAATGGCATTTACGGTGAAGACACTGGAATTCCTCGATGAAAACTATGTGCGCAACGACAGAGAGTGGTTCAAGCAGAATAAACAAAGATATGAGCGGGAGGTCATCGCTCCCTTTGTGCAGCTGCTGGAAAAGCTTGCCCCGGTCATTGAGAAAACGGACAGCGAGCTTATTTGTTCTCCCAAATGTATCGCACGTCTGTACCGTGACGCAAGACGTGTTAAGGGCGGTGCGATCTTCAGAGATTCCCTGTGGTGTTCTGTGAAAAAGAAAAAAGCGAGCGCATATGACTGCGTTGCGGAGTTTTATTTCTATGTCTCCACCCGTGGTTTCGGATACGGCTGCGGTTATTATATAACCCCTACCGCCGTTATGGAACAGCTGCGAAAAGCAGCAATAGACGGCGATAAGCTCTTCAAAGCTGCAAAGAGAGCCTATGAAAAGCAGGACAGATTCTATCTCTCGGGGGAAATGTATAAGAAAAATCATTTTCCCGACCAAAAGCCCGATATCCTGGATTGGATAAACCGGCGCAGCATCTGTTTGTGCTACGACAGTCAGGACCCCAGCGAGCTCTTTGACGAGAACCTGTTTGACCGGGTGGCACAGGACTTTGAGGCTATCTCACCCGCCTATAAGTTTTTCAGCGAAATGGAAAAACGTGCCCGTGGAGAATCCCGGAAGCCCCATAACATTAAATAGTCAAAGTTTATTTTTGTGGAAAAACACAACATGACATCCTGCCTCTGATGTGGTATAATAATAACGGGTACATATTATCCCCAAGCAGCACTCCCGATGCGGCGGCAAGGCAGCGGGCAGACAGATGCTGCGCTTGTGAGGGTAAGTTTTCAGGTCATTCGCATATGCCGCAGTGCGTTGCCCTTTGTTTAGGAGGCGTGGAATGAATCCGCTGGAGACAATAAGAGAAAAAGTCAGAGTGTTAAGGGACAGTGACCCGAATATCCATGTGAATGTGACCATTGCCCGACCGAAGATAAAACTGGACAACTGTCCGGCACAGATACTTGAGATCTATCCCAATGTGTTCAGACTCAGAGATATAGGTCAGGATAAGCTTTATACAGTAAAATACTCCGACATTCTCACAGGACAGGTGGAGATAGTTGAGCTGGTAAGGAAAACCGGTGCGTGAATTGCAAAAAGCCGCTTCGATAAAGAAGCGGCTTTAATTTTATTATGGGAAGGAAATTATTGTTTTAACATCAGTCAACCTTGGGCATTTTAGCAACGCTTTTTGCGATCTCCTCATCGGTGGGGATATAGTCGCTCATTTTGCCGTCGTTGAACGCCTCATAGGCATACATATCGAAATAGCCTGTGCCGGTGAGACCGAAGAGGATAGTCTTTTCCTCGCCTGTTTCCTTGCACTTGAGAGCCTCGTCGATAGCGACTTTGATAGCATGGCTGCTTTCGGGAGCAGGAAGGATACCCTCGGTCCTTGCGAACTGTTCTGCGGCAGCAAAAACGCTGGTCTGCTCCACAGAGCGAGCCTCCATAAGACCGTCAGCGTAAAGCTGTGAAAGTACGCTGCTCATGCCGTGGTAGCGAAGTCCGCCTGCGTGGTTGGGGGAAGGCATGAAGGTGCTTCCAAGGGTGTACATCTTAGCCAGAGGGCAGACAGCACCTGTGTCGCAGAAATCGTAGCCGTAGGTACCTCTTGTAAGAGAAGGGCAGGATGCAGGCTCAACAGCGATAAACCGGTAGTCAGCCTCACCTCTGAGCTTTTCGCCCATGAACGGGGAGATAAGTCCGCCAAGGTTGGAACCGCCGCCTGCGCAGCCGATTATCATATCCGGCTTGATGCCGTATTTGTCCATTGCTATCTTCGATTCAAGACCGATCACCGACTGGTGCAGCAGTACCTGTGAAAGCACCGAGCCGAGAACGTATCTGTAACCCTCCTGTGTCGTCGCAGCCTCAACAGCTTCGGAGATAGCGCAGCCCAGGGAGCCGTTTGTGCCCGGGAATTCAGCGTTTATCTTTCTGCCGACATTTGTTGTCATTGACGGCGACGGAGTAACGTTTGCACCGTAGGTACGCATGACCTCACGTCTGAACGGCTTTTGCTCATAGGATACCTTTACCATATACACCTGGCAGTCAAGACCCAGATAAGCGCACGCCATTGAAAGAGCGGTGCCCCACTGCCCTGCGCCTGTCTCGGTGGTAACGCCTTTAAGACCCTGGTTTTTAGCGTAATAAGCCTGTGCGATGGCACTGTTGAGCTTGTGGCTTCCGGAGGTATTGTTGCCCTCAAATTTGTAATATATCTTTGCAGGTGTTCCAAGAGCTTTTTCCAGGCAGTACGCCCTCACCAGAGGAGAGGGTCTGTACATTTTGTAAAAGTCCAGTATCTCCTGTGGTATGTCGATATATGCAGTTGTGTCGTCCAGCTCCTGTTTTGCAAGCTCTGTGCAGAACACATGGCTCAGCTCCTCAAGGGTGCAGGGCTGATGTGTTGCCGGGTTGAGCAAAGGGGCAGGCTTGTTTTTCATATCTGCACGTACATTGTACCATTGCTTGGGCATTTCATTTTCTTCAAGATAGATCTTGTAAGGGATTGTTTTTTCGTTGTTCATAGCACTCATCCTTTCTGTAATTGCGGGAGACAAGGGAAATAAAAAACCTGCCCCATTCTTATAATGGGACAGGATATTTTTTCCTGCTGTGCCACCCAATATCAGCATTTCGCTGCTGTTAACGTACCAACATACGCCTCACCCTTAACGCAGGTTCTACGTCTTACCTAATTCAGCTTGCGCCTTTTCAGCTTGCCCTCACGAGTCCATTCTCAATATGTCCGAATACCGTGATCCCACCGTCCACGGCTCTCTTTGAAACGGGTGCATAAAGTTACTTACTCTCGATCAATGGTTTGTGGCTGTTATTCATTTGGTGTTGCCATAATAGCACATTATTTTTTGTTTGTCAAGGGGTTGTGGAAAAATTTTTTTACCTGAGCATGATAACTTTCAGATTTTCCTCGCTCAGTTTAAGCTCTATTCTGTCGCCCGAATCCTTCTTTTTCAGCACATATTCGCTTATCTCGCCCTTTTCCTTGAGCTGCTTTGCCAGGTCTTCCACCAGCTTCAGTTTATTCTCACGGTCTGAATTTGTATACTCCGGCGTGAGCATCAGTTCTTTGAATTTAAGGCTTATGTCGGAGGCTGCACTGCCCGAAGGTGAAGCGGTACGTTCCTTAGGGCCGTCAAAGGTATTTTCCTCTGCTTTTGCGGCTTTGTTGGTATTTTCCTCCGCCGGCTGAGCCATATCCTGTTTCCCCTCCATTTGCTTCATATCAACGGTGCTGCTTGTTTGGACAGCCACTGCTTTTTCGCTGTCGGTGGAGACCTTATCCTGCTTTGAGCTCATAAAAACAACCGTTCCTGCCACAACTGCCACAAGGCAGGCTGCGGCGGCAGCGTATTTTACAAAGCTTATGCCCTTGCGTTTTGTTTCAGGCTGCTCAGACTGCACGATCTGCTCAGTCTGCACCGGCTTGACCGGCTGCTGCGGGTCTATATGCTGCTGTATTTTTGCCCACATTTTATCCATATCGGGAGAGTTTTGCTCCATATGGCTGCGGTAGCCGTCTTGTATTCTGTTAGCCATAAGTTCCACCCTCCTTGTAGATCTTTTTAAGCTTTTCTATTGCCGTTCGGTAATTCCAGGACACCGTTCCCATCGGCATCTCAAGAGCCAGGCTTATCTCCTTCAGAGTCATCTCCATACCGATATGCATATCCACCACCATGCGCTGGTTGGGGTTAAGGTGTTCAAGAGCCTGTGAAAAGCTCATTTCACCTGTTACCTCTTTTTCAATGTCCCCCGTGTCGGGGATAATGTATTCATTTTCGCCTGCATCTATTTCAAAGCTTTGCCGCCCCGCCTTTCTCAGAAAGTCAAGGGCGAGATTTTTTGCCATGACCGTGAGGTAGCGCTTGTGACCGCTCCCCGGGCGGTACAAAGAGGCGTTGTCCCAAAGCTTGATAAAAAGGTCCGCCGTCAGGTCCTCAGAATCATGGGGGTTTTTCACAATGCCGTATATGACCTGATATATTCGTTTTGCATAAGCATCATAAATGCTTTTCAGACCGCTTTTGTCTCCTGCCGTGACAAGTGCTATGGCACTGTCAAATTCCGCATCGGTCATTGTTATCCCCCTTTATCATTTTATTATACGTTTGTGCGGGCAAGGATTTATGGTTAAAAGCTGCACAAATTTTAGTCCGCTGATTTGTGCAGCCTGTAAAATCACATACCGCTCGTCCACATTATACAACATATTCCCCCACATTGCAAGCAGGTCGGCAAGAAAACCGCAAACAAAAAAATCCCCTTCCCGCCTTTGAGCAGGAAAGGGATATGGATAATTGATCTTAGTATGCCTTGCCCCACAGGACCATGCACTTTGCAGGCTTTCCGCAGCACACGCAGGTGTCGCTTATATGCTCCTGTTCGTCGGGGATACATCTTGAGCCTACGCCGGTAACTTCCTTGACCTTGTCCTCGCAGGCTTCATCTCCGCACCACATTGCCTTGACAAAGCCGTCGCCGCCTGCTTCAAGAGCCTTGGCTATCTCGTCCATGTCCTTGCAGGTATATGTGCGCTTTGTGCGGTTTTCCAGAGCTCTCTCATACAGCCCGTCGTGAACAGCCTGCAAACGCTCTTTCACAGCCTCTGCAAAGCCTTTGAGTCCCCCGTTCAGGGTGATGAAGGTCTTTTCTCTGTTATGTCTTGTTACTGCAACGCACTGACCGTTGTCGATATCCTTGGGACCTATCTCGATACGGACGGGAACGCCCTTCATTTCATACTCTGCAAACTTCCAGCCGGGCGAGTTGTCGCTGTCGTCAAGCTTTACTCTTACCCCTGCGTCTTTGAGGCAGTCTGCAAGCTCCTTTGCCTTGTCCAGAACGCCCTCTTTGTGGAAAGCAATAGGAACGATGACCACCTGGATAGGTGCCACTGCCGGCGGCAGAGCAAGTCCGTTGTCGTCGCCGTGGGTCATTATTATGCCGCCGATAAGTCTTGTGGACACGCCCCATGATGTCTGGTGGGGATACTGGAGCTTATTTTCTCTGTTGGTGAACTGTATGCCGAAAGCTCTTGCAAAGCCGTCTCCGAAATAGTGGGAAGTGCCTGCCTGGAGAGCCTTTCCGTCGTGCATAAGAGCCTCGATAGCGTAGGTGGACTCTGCGCCTGCGAACTTGTCGCTCTCGGTCTTCTGACCCTTTACCACAGGTATAGCCAGGGATTCAACGCAAAAATCCGCATAGCAGTCCAGCATACGTCTTGTTTCCTCGATAGCCTCCTGCGGTGTCTCGTGGATAGTGTGACCCTCCTGCCACAGGAACTCTCTTGAGCGCAGGAAAGGTCTTGTGGTCTTTTCCCAGCGCACTACCGATACCCACTGGTTATACAGCTTTGGCAGGTCACGGTATGAGTGAACTATATTTGCGTAATGCTCGCAGAACAGCGTTTCCGAGGTAGGTCTTACGCACAGCCTGTCCTCCAGCTTTTCGTTTCCCCCGTGAGTGACCCATGCCACCTCGGGAGCAAAGCCTTCAACGTGATCCTTTTCCTTCTGCAAAAGGCTTTCCGGGATAAACATAGGCATACAAACATTCTCATGCCCCAGAGCCTTGAAGCGTGCGTCCAGATCCTTCTGGATATTTTCCCAGATAGCGTAGCCGTAAGGTCTGATAACAAGGCAGCCCTTAACGCTGGTGTATTCCACAAGCTCAGCTTTTTTGCATATGTCGGTGTACCACTTTGCAAAATCCTCGTCCATTGATGTGATGGCATCAACCATCTTTTCGTTTTTGTTTTTTCCCATGTTTGAAATCAACTCCATATATATCCTTGTTATAAATTTTGTAGTTAAGATCGTACTCCTCCAGCTTCTGGGGATCGAAAGGTCCCGAAACGGTGTAGTTCTCAGGGTCTGTGCCCGTGGGGGCATCGTCACCCTCCTCACCGCTGCTGCGGTTTTGGTCGATCTTACGGGCGATCTTAGGCGTAAGCAGGCAGGCAAGCAGGATAAGTCCCATTACTATGACTATGCCGCCCATATATTTCAGCAGCAGCACCACAAGCTCCCTGTTCACCCATATCACCTCACAAAATACATACAAAAGGATTATAACACACAATATATGAAATTGCAAGAACTTTTATATTAACAAATCCCCCGCAGCGCACAGGCGCAGTGGGGGAGTGCAGTATCAGTTGAGATAATATATCCCTGCGTTGAGATAGCAGGCAAATGCCACCCACAAAGCATAGGGTATCTGTAAATATGCGGCGACGGGAGAAATGCGCCTGAAGGCAGCTATCATGATGATGATAAGGATAAGCAGCCCCACAAGCCATATCAGCGACACCAGGAAGGTTTCCATTACAAAGAAAAATACATTCCAGCACAGGTTGAATACCAGCTGGATACCATAGATCCCCAGAGCCTCCTTGGTGTAGGAAGAGTCCTCGTTCCACACAAGGTAGCTGGAGATGCCCATGAGTCCGAAAAGAATGGTCCACACCACGGGGAACAGCCACGAGGGGGGAGAAAGGGGCGGGATGTTCACACGGTCGTAGATGTCCATTGAGCCTTTGGTTATGAAATAGCTGAGCAGCTGAACTGCGAAGGGAATGGCAAGAAAGATAACAAATGGTTTGAATTTAAGCTCGTTTATAAATTTTTTGATACTCAGTTCCAAAATACATCACCTCACAATATATTATGCGAGGCGCAGCTGTCATTATTCATAAACAGCTTAAACAAAGCAAAAAAACACCGCAGCTATTTTTCAAACGGCACACCGTATTTTTCGTAAAAAGCTTTTATGTCCCTGTCGCTGCGTACCAGCTCGCTGTATTTCAGCTCACGGGTCTTTGTATCGTAAAATCCTATGGTCCTTTCCCCTGTGCAGGTGCTGGACATAACTTTTATCTTCAAGCCCTCACAGTCTTTGGGCACGCCAAGAGCCTTCCTTTTCAGAAATTTCGTTTTTCACACCTCCGAGATCAGCTTTATATTCTCCGCACTCAGCCTGCTGTCGGTGTAAACGCCCTCCCACAGCCGGTCTGTGTTGTCTGAATATTCCACTTCCTTTGAGTATTCCTTGACCGCCGGTATCTGCCCGTCAAAGTCAAACTTTCCCTCCAGCCACAGCAGTATATCCCACATTCTCACAAACCATACGTTGAGTATGCAGCCTGCAAGAATAGCCATGCAGTCTGCGCCTCTGGCACATTGGATAACATACCTGTATATGTTGTATACCGCCACGGCGCAAAGCTGCCGCTCAGCCTCGGGGTGCGCCCTGTCAAAGGCGTCTGCGGCGGATAGTATATCTTCAAGGCGAAGTCTGATCCTGTCAATGACCCCGGGCAGCAGATCTTTCATATATTCAAGCTCCTCAAAGCACCCCATCACCTCAGCGCAGGCTTTAAGCCTGTCCGCCTCCGAGCCGTCCGCCCCCAGCTGTGAAACCAGCCGGCTCAGGTATTGCTTGTCCGAGAAAGCCTGTGCAAGCTCGTTGAAACAGTCTGCGATCTCCCCGTCATCGGCTTGCTGTGCGTTGAGCCCGAAGATAAGCAGTGCCTTCAGCTTCCGGGAAAGTGAAAGCCCCTGTTGCTGCATAAGGTCGATAAGTACCTTTCTGGCTTTAAGTACCGCATCTAAGCTTTGGCTGTCAAATTCAAGGTCATCCTCCTGCTCACAGGTCTGATATGCGCAGAATTCAATGTGTCCTGCGTGCTCCAGCCATAGCCTTGCGGACTCCTCACAGCAAAGCCCCGTGCCGGCTTCCTTGTACTCGCCGAACCATTGGTAGAACCGTGGGTGCTGGGCGCATATCTCGGAAATGTGCTCCTGGCCGTATTCAAGCAAAACAGAGCAAAGTCCTTCCCGGTTCAGGAAAGGACATTGCCCGTTCTCCTGTTTGATGTAGTATTCCCCGCCTTGTGAGGTAATATGGCTGCATATCCCGTTGTCAAGGGACTTGTAGTAGTTGTATGTATCAGGGTCTATCTCGATGTCCCACCCCATGCGGCAGCAGTTGTCCTTGCATTGGGAGCCAAGGCAGCGGAAATCCTTGAAAAAAACAGGGCTGAAAACCTCCATAATAGTAACTCCTTGATGTTTTATGCCAATATTATATTACACTTTCCGCCCTGTTGTCAATGAGTTATTTGTCTTTGTTTTTAAGCCCCTGCATGAAACCGTCAAGCTGTGTGGAGCACACGTCGCCGCCGATAAGCTTGTTGTCGCATATCATAAGGTTGCATACCACATCGCCCTTGTCCTCGTGGTCCTTGTAGTTGTTTATCTTGTAGGTGTAAATGTCGCACTCCTTGCCCTTGTAAGGCGTAAGGTCAAAGCCCTGCTGCTTCTGAAGCTCGTTGTAGCTTTCGTACACCTCGTTGAACTCCTGCGGGATGGTCACCTTTTTGCAGTCGGAAAACTCTTTTTCCGTCTCCCAGCCCATCTCCTTGATGAACTCCTGGCGCTGCTGTTCGCTGCCGAGCTCATAGCTTTTTTTGCGTGTGAACTTGTAAGCCGTAAGCCCCACTATCACCACAAGGCAGACTATTG
Source organism: Ruminococcus sp. FC2018 (assembly GCF_000621805.1). GTDB lineage: Bacteria > Bacillota > Clostridia > Oscillospirales > Ruminococcaceae > Hominimerdicola. The sequence goes on from NZ_JHXH01000002.1 coordinate 77,602, forward strand.
CCGCCACCAGCGCAGCTGCCAGATAATTGGGTTTTTTTAACTTTATGGTCTTTATAAACATCTTGCTTCCTCCGTTCTTGTCAGGTTTGTACATATATATGTCCCGGCGGAGAAAATATTACACAAGGCGAAAAAAGCCCGTGACTTGTAAGAATTTGTTAATAAACACGTGGTTTTGACATAATGCGAACACCATATGTTGAAAAGTGTTTTAACAGCGTTGTGCATATTTACTAAAAGATAAAAGGCAAATTAATAGTAAATAACGATTTTACACTTTTTGTGTAATTTTGCTTTGACAATTTCAAAATATGTGCTAAAATAGAATGTAGGTAACACTAGAAATATGTGCTCCGGCAGAGCGGGAGTTAATCAACGGTTTTTCGTAGATATCCAAACAAAGCATAAGGTCGGGTACTTATATATTTGCCATTTGAAAGGAGTAATAGGTCGATGTCAAAAATTATAGCAGTTACTTCAGGAAAGGGCGGCACAGGTAAATCTTCGATCAGTGCGTGTCTCGGTTATGCTCTTGCAAAGCAGGGCAACAGAACTCTTATTATAGAGCTTGACTTTGGTCTGAGATGCATGGACATCATGCTTGGAATGCAGGGAAACATCACATATGACCTGGGAGATGTGCTTGAGGGCACCTGTGATGTGAACAAGGCAACCACCACAGTAAGGCTGGCTTCAAACCTCAGTGTGCTGTGTGCACCTTCGGATCCTTTTGTTCAGCTCAAGGCTGAGGATATCGAGAGGATCACTCAGGAAATGAGAAAGTATTTTGAATATATCCTTATAGATACCTCTGCGGGTATCAACGGTTCGGTATTTGACATTGTTACTAACTCAGATCTTATTCTTATAGTTACAACTCCCGACCCTGTATGCGTAAGAGACGCACAGATGATGAGCGACGAGTTCTATAAGAGAGGCAACCAGAAGCAGAGACTTGTTATCAACAAGGCAAACAAGAGAATATTCGAGTTTGATGAGATGGACGATCTGGACGCTATCATAGATACCGTAGGAGTTCAGCTCCTGGGAGTTATCCCGGAGGATTCGGCAATACCTCTTGCAACAGGAAAGGGTGTTCCGCTTTCATCCAGCTCGATGGGATTTCTGGCATTCTCCGCAATATCCCGAAGGATAAAGGGCGAGCATATACCGCTGTCCATAAAGATGTAAGGATAAAAAATCCGGATGTAAAAATGAAGAAGAAACGGAGGGTTTTGGTTGAATATAGCGCTTATTGCACATGACTCCAAGAAAGAACTGATGGTGCAGTTCTGCATTGCATACTGCGGCATACTCAGCAAGCATCGCCTCTGTGCAACGGGAACCACAGGCAAACAGGTCTCCGAAGCCACCGGATTGTCTATCCAGTGTTATCTCAGCGGATCTCAGGGCGGAGATCAGCAGATAGCTGCAAGGATATCCTGCAACGAGATAGACCTTCTGATGTTTTTCAGAGATCCTATATCTGCCAAGCCCCACGAGCCCAGCGAGGCAAACCTGCTCAGGCTTTGTGACGTTCACGATATACCCGTAGCCACGAACCTTGCTACAGCTGAGGCATTGATACACGCTCTTGAAAGAGGAGATCTTGACTGGCGTGATATCGTTAATCCAACAAATCATTGACAATAAAAAATCAGCATATGTGCGGTGAACGGGAGAGTAACCGAAGATGCAGCGGCATAGCGAGGACCGTATGGTGAAAGGGTCTGCGCACGTCAAGGCGAAGGACACCCGGGAGCATTCCGATCGATAAAAAGACCGGGCGTATGATCTGCGTTAAGGATCTCAGAGTGACAAAGATGCTGCGTGCAGCTTTGTAATTAGGGTGGTATCACGATCACGGTCGTCCCTTTGGGGTGACCGTGTTTTTTGTTTGCGGTTGACTAAAATGAGAAAATAGGTTATTATTAGTTATTGCAGATAAGCGATCGAAAGGAAAGGTTGAATAAAATGGCTTTGTTAGCAAAAAAACCAAAGGGAACGGCTGATGTGGTGCCGGGAAAGTCTTATATGTGGCACACGGTGGAAAAGATAGTCTCCGAGACCGCACAGCAGTACGGATTTAAAGAGATACGCATACCTACCTTCGAGGATACTGGACTGTTTGTCCGTTCCGTGGGGGAGACCACCGATGTGGTGCAGAAGGAAATGTATACCGTTTCCGCAGCAGGTGACTCAAAGTTCACCCTGCGCCCCGAGGGGACGGCAGGCACAATGCGTGCAATGCTGGAAAACGGCATTATGAACGAGGGATTTCCCCAGAAGGTGTATTATATCCTCTCCTGCTTCCGACATGAAAATGTCCAGGCAGGCAGACTCAGAGAGTTCCACCAGTTCGGCTGCGAAATGGTGGGAAGCGCAAGCCCCAGAGCTGATTCAGAGGTCATTGCCCTTGCAAAAAGCGTGCTGGACAGAGTGGGCTTGCAGAATATCGAGCTGAATATAAATTCTATCGGCTGCCCCCAGTGCAGGGAAAAGTACAGACAGGCTCTTCGTGAGTACTTTGAACCGTATAAGGACAAGCTCTGCCATACCTGCCGGGACAGGCTGGACAAGAACCCAATGAGGATACTGGACTGCAAATCCCCCGAGGATCAGGCTATTGCCAAGGACGCTCCGGTGATACTTGACTATCTGTGCGACGATTGCAGACAGCACTTTGAAAAGCTCAAGCAGTACCTTGGAGAGATGAAGATAGAGTTTAGCGTAAACCCACGGATAGTAAGAGGTCTTGACTATTATACCAGAACAGTGTTTGAGTTTATCACCACCGAGATAGGCGCACAGGGCACAGTCTGCGGCGGCGGAAGATACGACGGCCTTATCGGTGAGCTTGGCGGCGCACAAACACCTGCCCTGGGCTTTGGAATGGGACTGGAAAGACTGCTGCTTGTTATGCAGAAGCAGGGCTGCGACTTTATCGAGGAAAAGACCTGCGACCTGTATTTTGCCACAATGGGCGAAAATGCCGTAGGCAAAGCTCTGGAGCTGACAACACAGCTGCGTGACGAGGGGTATTTCGTGGAGTATGACCTGGTGGAAAGAGGCTTGAAGCCACAGATGAAATACGCCGATAAGATAGGCGCAAAGTTCGTGGTGGTGCTGGGTGACAACGAGATAGATTCCGGCAATGCAAAGCTTAAAAATATGGCAAGCGGCGAGCAGACGGATATAAAGCTTGACGCAAGCTTTGTGGACACGTTTTCACAGGCTGTTATCGGAGAGATGTTCAGCGGACTTGAAGCTGAAGTGGGAAATCTGTTTGGAAAGGACGAAAACTAATGAGTAAAAGATGCCAGCAGTGTGATATGATACCTATCGCACAGATACACAACCCCCAGGAGTATATGATATGCATAGATTCCTTCGGAAGAATGGTGGAAAAGGGAGAAATGGAGCTTGTTTACGCTACCTGCCCCCTTGACACGGTGATAGACGAGCAGGGAAGATTCTATTCCAGAAAGCTGTTCCACCAGTTCAGATGTACAAGCTGCGGAACTGTCTACGGAATGTATGTGGATGCCACCCAGGGGGGCGAGATAAAGATAAACGACAAGGTCTTTGACCCGGACGAGTACGAAGCAAAGGACGAGGACTAATGCTTATCATCATTCCACGGAAGTACCGGTTTGAGACGACCCTTGTCCCAAAGCGTGTGGCAAGAAAGCTTGACGGGGAGCTCACCGAGTTCAGACCCAGCCTCAACGTCCTTGCCACGGGAAAGTTCATGAAGTCACACAAGTTTGAAAACGTGTACTACGGCAGGCGTGAGGGGCAGCAGTTCAGGGTGTTTTACCACAGGTTCAAAAAGCGTGACGGAGGGGAGACGGGATTTTTCGGGAAGTATGAAAAGTCCGAACACGGCACGCTTATAACAGGAACATTCCGCAAGGGCGTATCCACCTATATTTTCGGTATCATCTGGGCGGTGCTGACCCTGCTCAGCGGGCTTGTCTGCCTGTCGCTGAAACAGGAGTACGGAGCTGTCGCCTGCGCTGTGCTGTTTGTGGCAGGAATGTTCTTTCTTTTCTGGGACAACAAGATAAAGTATCTTTACAGCTATCTTGACGGATTCCCAAGATACGAGGAGAAGAACGACGCACCAAGTGTGAGTGAGTAATAATAACAGGTTTTTCGATCAAGCCTTTTCTCGTAAAAAAGGCTTGCGGGTCGAGGGCAGAGCCCTCGTCGCTCTCCGCAGAGAGCGAAATCCCCTTACGTCAGGCGCACGGAAAAGGGTGAATTTCAAAACAGTCCGGTGGACTGTTTTGAGAGAGGGAAAGCCCTGCAAGAGAGGGCTTTCCCTAATGAGAGTATTGTACTATTTATCCTCAAGCCTACAGGCTTGACGGAGAAGATGAAAAAATAAGGAAAAAGGAAGTAATCAAAATGCTTGACACAATGAAAGGTCTGCGCAGGACACATTACTGCGCCAAGGTGCCACAGGAGGAGGGCAGCGAGGTCGTGGTATGCGGCTTTGCAGACAGGGTGAGAGACATCGGAAACCTGCTGTTTATAAATCTGCGTGACCGCACAGGACTTTTGCAGCTTGCTTTCAACGACAACACCGACAAGGAGATATTTGAAAAGGCAAGAACCGTCAGAGCCGAGGACGTGCTGCTGGCAAGGGGCGTTATAAGACCCAGAGAGAGCATAAATCCAAAGCTCCCCACAGGTCTTATCGAGGTGGACGTAAAGGAGCTGCGTATACTTGCAGCTGCGGAAACAACGCCGTTTGAGGTCACAAATTCCGACAAGGTAAGGGACGAGCTGAAGCTGAAATACAGATACCTTGACCTTAGAAATCCAAGGCTCCAGAACAACATCATCACCCGTCACAGAATAGCTAAGGTGGTAAGGGATTATTTCTACGAGAACGATTTTCTTGAGATAGAGACCCCCATGATGATGCGTTCCACCCCGGAGGGAGCAAGAGATTACCTGGTGCCTTCAAGGGTCCATCCGGGCAAGTTCTATGCCCTGCCCCAGTCTCCCCAGATATATAAGCAGCTGCTTATGATAGCCGGATACGACAGGTATATCCAGCTTGCAAGGTGTTTCCGTGACGAGGACCTTCGTGCGGACAGACAGCCGGAGTTTACCCAGATAGACCTTGAAATGTCCTTTGTTGACGTTGAGGATATCCTGGTAATGGCTGAGGGCATGGTGCAAAGACTGTTCAAGGAGATACTGGATATAGATATCCCCCTGCCGCTGCCAAGAATGACCTTTGCCGACGCTATGAACAAGTACGGCTCGGATAAGCCGGATACACGCTTTGATATGCAGATACAGGACATTACCGATACCGTTAAGGATATAGATTTTGTTGTGTTCAAAAGTGCTGTGGAAAACGGCGGCTCGGTAAGAGCTATCGTTGCAAAGGGCGGCGCAGAAACATACACAAGAAAAGAAATAGATAAGCTGGTGGAGCACGCAAAGGGCATCGGCGCAAAGGGTCTTGCGTACATACGCTGGGCTGACGAGCCGAACTGCTCCTTCAAGAAGTTCCTGGGGGAGGGCGACCTTGACAGGATACTCTCTGCCGTGGGCGCAGAAAAGGGCGACCTGGTGCTTATCTGTGCAGACAGAAACAAGGTCGTGCTCAATACCCTTGGCGCAATAAGACTTATCTGCGGCAAACGCCTCGGGCTTGTAAAGGAAGGCTACAACTTCCTGTGGATAACCGAAATGCCGTTCTTTGAGCAGGACGATGAAACAGGGGAGTGGGTCGCTGCTCACCACCCGTTCACAATGCCTCTTGAGGAGTGTATCGAGTTCCTTGACAGCGACCCCGCAAAGGTAAGAGCAAAGGCATTCGACCTGGTGCTCAACGGCACCGAGCTTTCGTCGGGTTCAATGAGAATTACCGACCCGGCATTGCAGAAGAAAATGTTTGAATCCCTGGGCATGACCGATGAGGAAATAGATGCCAAGTTCGGATTCCTGGTGGATGCTTACCGCTACGCTTCACCTCCCCACGGCGGAATGGGTATCGGCCTTGACAGACTTGCCATGATAATCTGCGGCGCAGACTCTCTGCGTGACGTGGTTGCCTTCCCTAAGGTACAAAACGCAAGCGAGCTTATGAGTGCCTGCCCTGCCGAGGTGGACGAAAAACAGCTTGAGGAGCTTTACATTAAAACCGTCGCACCCGAAGAATAGTATCTATTCAGGGGAACTCTTTTTGAAAAGGGTTCCCCTGTTTCTTATCTGAAATGCCTTTTTATGACGCAAAAAGTAATTGTTTTGTGCGGATTTACAGAATTGTAATGCAATGTTTGTGGAAATATGCTACAATGAAACGGTCAGTTATCATAAAACGCAAGGAAGTGTAATTTTGGAAAATATACAGGAAAATAAAATGGGTACCCAGCCTGTGGGCAGGCTTATGATCTCAATGTCTCTGCCAATAATGGTCTCCATGCTGGTGCAGGCTCTTTACAATATCGTTGACAGCGTCTTTGTGGCAAAGCTGGATCAGGACGCCCTTACCGCAGTTTCTCTCGCTTTTCCCATACAGACCCTTATGATCGCCCTGGGAGCAGGCACAGGTGTGGGAATAAACGCCCTTTTGTCACGCTCGTTGGGAGAAAAGGAATTTGACAGGGCGAATAAAGCCGCAAACAACGGCTTATTCCTGGCTTTCGTCAACTTTCTTATCTTCGTGGTGGTGGGACTTACCGTCACCGATGCTTTTTACCGTGCCCAGACAGACTCTTCTGTGATACAGTCCTACGGCAAGGATTATCTTTATATCGTCACCGTGGCAAGCCTGGGTCTTTTTATGCAGATGACTCTGGAAAAGCTTTTGCAGTCCACAGGAAAGACCATATATTCCATGTATACCCAGGGGCTTGGCGCAATAGTGAATATGATACTTGACCCGTGCCTTATCTTCGGTCTGGGACCATTCCCGAAAATGGGTGTGGCAGGCGCCGCCGTGGCAACCTGTATCGGTCAGTTCTTAGCCGCCCTTCTGGGACTTTTCCTCAACATTAAAGTCAACAAGGAGATAAAACTCAGCCTGCGCAGATACCCCCCCGAGATAAAGACCTTAAAGCGTATCTACGCCGTGGGCCTGCCCTCCATAATTATGCAGTCCATAAGCTCGGTGATGACCTATTGCCTCAACAAGATACTTATCGGCTATTCAAGCACCGCCGTTTCGGTGCTGGGAGTCTATTTCAAGCTCCAGAGCTTTATCTTTATGCCCGTGTTCGGACTTAATAACGGCTATATACCTATTGTGGCATATAACTTTGGCGCAAGAAAGAAAAAGCGTATCCTTCAGGCTTTCAGATACGGCTCGGTGTATGCCGTTTCCATAATGGCAGTGGGAATGGTCTTGTTCCTTACTATCCCCGAAATATTGCTGGGCTTTTTCGATGCCGGGGACGAGATGCTGGAAATAGGCGTGCCTGCCCTGAGGATAATATGTACCCACTTTGTCATCGCAGCTTTCAGCATTATGATGATATCCACCCTTCAAGCCCTTGGCAGAGGCGTGGACTCTATGATAGTTTCCTTCTGCCGCCAGCTGATAGTGCTGCTGCCTGCGGCATATCTGCTGTCAAAATTCTTCGGACTGAATGCTATCTGGTGGGCGTTCCCCATTGCAGAGGTGGTTTCCCTTTCTCTTTGTACGCTGTTCGTCGTAAGGACCTATAACAAAATGGTCAAACCTATGGAGGACGAAACACAGGAAAATGGGTGAGCAGATTAGACTTGACAGACTTGTGGCTTCACAGCTGCCGGAGGTGTCACGGGCAGGAGTGAAAAAGCTCTGTCTGAAATGTAAAATAACCGTCAACGGCAAAACCGTCCGCCGCAGCGATATACGGGTGGATACAGATGACGAGATAATCGTGGACGGCAAAAGAATAGCGTATAAAAAGCATATCTATATCATGCTCAATAAGCCACAGGGGGTGGTGTGCTCCACAAAGGAGGGAGAAAGCACCACCGTGCTTGACCTTGTCCCGGAAGAAATGCGCAGAAGCGGTCTTTTCCCCGCAGGACGACTGGATAAGGACACCCTGGGATTTGTTCTTATCACCGACGACGGAGAGCTTTCACACAAAATGCTTTCGCCCAGAAGCCATGTGCCGAAAACCTACCTTGTTCAGCTTGAAAAGCCCTGGGAAAAGGAATATGAAAGCATTATGGCGCAGGGCATGACTATCGACGGCGGGGAAAGGTGCCTGCCGGCGGAATTCAAAGGTCATGATGACGACCCGTGTATGTGCGAGCTGGTGCTGCATGAGGGAAAATTCCACCAGGTGAAAAGGATGTTCTCCGCTTTGGGAAATAAAGTTGTGATGCTAAAGCGCATAGCTATCGGAGGACTGCCGCTGGACCCTGAATTGGCTTTGGGACGGTGTTTGGAGATAATGCACAAAGATGTTGAAAGATTATTGACAAAGTGACTGAGCGACTGTAAAAATATGTAAATCGTATGTGAAATTTCGTCAATATTCATAGTATAGTATATTAAAGTTTAGTAAAAAAAACCCTTGAAGATACGCATGAAATTTGGTACAATATGTTCGTAGCTAATGCGTATATTAGTAAATCTTTATTATAGGAGGTCCTCTTAATATGGCAAGTGTATCATTGAGAGAAGTCTACAAAAAATACTCCGGAGGAGTTATTGCTGTATCCGATTTTAATATCGAGATCCAGGATAAGGAGTTCATTATTCTGGTAGGTCCTTCCGGCTGCGGAAAGTCCACCACACTGAGAATGATCGCAGGTCTTGAGGAGATCAGCGAGGGTGAGCTTTACATCGGCGACAGACTTGTAAATGACGTTGCACCTAAGGACAGAGATATTGCAATGGTATTCCAGAGCTACGCTCTGTATCCACACATGACAGTATTTGAGAACATGGCATTCGGACTTAAGCTGAGAAAGGTTCCAAAGGACGAGATCGCAAGAAAGGTTGAAGAGGCTGCAAGAATCCTTGACATCGCTCACCTTCTTGACAGAAAGCCTAAGGCTCTTTCCGGTGGACAGAGACAGCGTGTTGCTCTTGGTAGAGCTATCGTTCGTAACCCACAGGTATTCCTTCTCGACGAGCCTTTGTCCAACCTGGACGCTAAGCTGAGAGCACAGATGAGAACTGAGATCTCCAAGCTGCACCAGAAGCTGGGTACAACATTTATCTATGTAACACATGACCAGACAGAGGCTATGACAATGGGTGACCGTATCGTTGTTATGAAGGACGGTTACATCCAGCAGATCGACACACCAACAAACCTCTATCAGAACCCTGTTAACCAGTTCGTTGCAGGATTCATCGGTTCACCTCAGATGAACTTTGTTGATTCTGTACTGCGTAAGTATGGCGACAAGTACGTTGTAGAGTTCGGCAGAACCGCTACAAGAAACGAAGAGGGCGTAACTTATTCTGTTGAGATCCCTGAGGGCAAGGTTGACGAGGAGGCACTTTCTCCGCTGGTTGACCAGGAGGTTGTTCTGGGTATCAGACCTGAGTGCATCCATGACGAGCCTGCATTCCTTGCACAGGCAACAACAGGCGTTGTTGATGCAAACGTAGAAGTTACAGAAATGATGGGTGCAGAGACATATCTGTATCTCAACTGTGTAGATATTCCTCTCACAGCAAGAGTTTCACCTCGTACAACTGCTCGTACAGGCGACAATATCAAGGTTGCTCTTGATCCTAACAGGATCCACATCTTTGATAAGGAAACCGAAAAGGCAGTTGTAAACTGATAACTTGATAATTTTTAGGGACACGGTTGATCCGTGTCCCTTTTTTTTCTGGGGGTTTCTTGACAATTCGTTAAAAGCGTGATACCCTATTACTTAAAAGTAAAAGGTCGTCGTGTTTTTCACAAGCGCAGTGTGCATTCGGGGGCGTTTTTTAACCTGTTGGGTCCTAAAAATCACCTGTTAGCGAAAAACTATTTACAAATCAAAGGCATTGTATTACAATGGCCATAGTGGAGGTGGAGATGTGAAAGTAAGGATAGAGATAGACGACAGCGTTACAGAGGACGAGGTCGTTATCCGATGTCATAGCTTTGACAGCAACACCGCCCGTATACAGCAAGCCCTTACAGAGCTTACCGACAGTACACAGCTCACTTTCTTCAAGGACAATGCCGAGTATTATATGCCCATAGACAGGATACTGTTTTTTGAAACATCCTCCGGTGGCATAGACGCACATACCGCTGACGATGTCTTTACTATCAAGAAAAAGCTTTATGAGCTTGAGGAGATATTGCCAAGGTCGTTTATGAGAGTGTCCAAATCGGCGATCCTTAATCTGAATATGGTGTACTCGGTGGAGAAAAATATAACCGCCTCAAGTCTGGTGAGATTTATGGGCACCGATAAGCTGGTCTATGTTTCAAGGATATATTATAAGGCAATGAAACAAAGACTTGATGAGAGAAGGCACCTCTGACGGCGTAGAAAAAGAGAAGTCGTTAAGTGCATATGCAATGGTAATTGCAAGGGAGATAATATGGGCAGCAGGATAATTCTTAACGACATTCACAGGCTCTGCGCCTTGGAGCCTGCACAGGAGAGGATAAGAGAAAATCTGAACCTGGGAGATGCTGATGTGGTGGAATACTGCAAAGGTATGCTGTCAAGGGAAGATTGCAGGATAATGGGTAAAGGCGAAAATATACTGTGTATGATAGGAAATATAATAATTTCCGTAAACAGTGCAACTCATATGATAATCTCGGCGCATAAGCTTTAACGCCGAGCGTGGAATTTTATCGAAAGGGAGGACACGAAATTGAAAAAGTTTACCATCAAAAATGTGCTTTGGGGATTCCTTTTCATAGGCATAGCAACTATGATAATCTGCCGTGCAGCAGGACTGCTTCCTGATTTTGATACGGTGAATATCTGGTCGCTGCTTCTGGCGGCACTTCTTATCCCGCTTTTCGTTGTGGGATGTATGCACCTTGTGTTCAGCGCAATATTCTTCCCCATGGCTATCTGGGCAATTATATTCAGCGAACAGCTGGGGATACAGAAATTCACTCCGTGGCCCGTGCTGGGTGCGGCACTGTTTTTAAGCATAGGCTGCGCACTTCTTGTTCCCAGAAACGTAAAGTGGTTCAAGAATGTCTGGGACGGTGACGATGCCTTTTCAAAGCACGAGGACAGCGAGCATTGGACAGACGAAAATGTTGCCGGAGGCGGAAACGGCGACCTTAAAATGAACACCAGCTTCGCAGGCTCCAGCAAGTATATCAACAGCGAGGATTTCAGAGGCTGCGATATAAACTGCTCCTTTGGCGGAACAAAGGTGTACTTTGATAAGGCAGTTATACAAGGCAGATCCGCTACCATCAACCTGAAGGCAGAGTTCTCGGGAGTCGAGCTGTATGTGCCCAAGGAGTGGACGGTGAAAAATATGCTGCGCACCAAAATGGGCGGCGTGGAGGAAAAGGGAGCCAAGGATGCTGCCAAGAGCGGCAAGTTCGTAGTGCTTACAGGAGACACTTCGTTCAGTGGGGTAACAATACATTATTGCTGATACTCACACAGCGGGAAACTGAACAAAGCAGATCAATTATGTGGGAGAGCAAAAGATCCGGCGATGATCCGCCGGATTTTTTGTGCTTTACAAACCCGGATAAATGTAGTATAATGTCTGTAAATAAAAAAAGGGGGAGTGGCATTATGCCAAAAGGAAGTAATAAGATGAAAATTGCAGGACTGATAGCCTGCATAAGTGCCGGCTTTGTTGCCGGATTGTGTATCTATACCATGATACAGCTGTCAAATATGTCGTCCAGCTATATCTTTTATCAAGCGGGCGTGGACAGCTCGTCTGTCTACGGTGTGCTTGCAGCGTTTATCATCGTGCATATTTACAGAGCTATCGCAGGAGCATATGCCGTCAGCAAAGCGGAAAAGCCGCAAAAAGCCGGAGGAGCAATGGCAAACGCCATTATCGCTCTGATTTTCAGTGCCATCTGGATGATGCTTATGATCTACTCTGCAAACCGAACAGCATCACTGAATGCTCTGGGAGTTATACTTCTTGTGCTGTCCATTGCCGATGTTGTAATGTTTATCGTAGTGATCGTTGGCACAGTTCAGAACGGCAACAAGGTGATCGTCAACAGCTGGGGACCAAGCCCCTACGGCGGCTATAACCAGATGCCCGGCGGTATGCCCGGACAGTATCCGCAGCAGCCGCAGCAGCCATACGGATATCAGAACGATCCCTACGCAAACCGGCAGCAGTATACCCCCTTCGGGTATCAGCAGCCTTACGGTGCACCGCAGCAGGGAGGATTTACCGACCCACGCTTTGCACAGCAGCCGTATCAACAGCAGTATAACAACCCCTACGGCGCACAGCCTCAGCAGGGCGGGTACTATCAGCAGCCTATGCAGCCCCAGTATCAGCAGCAGCCTTATCAGTCACAGCAGCCACAGCAAGCCCAGCCTGTTAATGCTGCTGCATCGACCGAGCACCCACAGTCGCCCCACAGCGAGCCTGTGACTGCCGACTCGCCGACACAGGGAGAATAAAAAACAAAAAAAGAGCTGTTAAAACAACAGCTCTTTTCTTTATGCTTGTTTTTATCTTCTCTGGGATCTCTTTTCTTTCTTTGCAGCCTTGCCCTTGCCCTTCTTGGCTTTGTGCTTTTCCCACATTACCCAGAGTGTAGGAGCGATGCAGTTGGATGAGTAAACACCTGCGATCATACCTATGATAAGAGGGAATGCAAAGCTGATGATGGAAGAAACGCCTGCGATAAAGCATACCATGCATACAGTAGCCATAGCCAGCACTGTTGTAACTGTGGTGTGGATGGAACGTCCCATTGTCTGTGTAATGGAAAGGTTGACCAGCTGGTCAAGCTCGTACTTGCTGCCCACAAGCTTCTCGTTCTCTCTGATACGGTCATAAATAATGATCGTAGCGTTGATAGAGTAGCCCAGGATAGTAAGCAGTACAGCCATGAAGTTTGCGTTGATGTCAAACCTGCAAATAACGAAGCAGCCGTAAACCATACACATATCGTGTATAAGTGCCACTACCGAGAACACACCTGCGGATATACCGCCGATCTTTCTGAATCTGAAGCCGATGTAGATTATGGTGATGACTGCGGCAAATGCGCAGGCAACCAGACATTTCAGGAAAAAGTCAAGACCGTTTGAAGCGGCAACGTCGGTGGACTCCAGAAGCTTGACGTCGTTGTCCTTGAATTTCTCTGTGAGCGCAGTCTTGATGGAGTTCTGCTTGTCATCGCTGATGCCCTCCTTGGAGGAGAACTGTATCTTTATCGTTTTGGAATCGGATGCGGTGTCCTCGCCTAAGGTTATGGTGCATTTATCGTCCACCGTATCGCTTACAACCTTCTCGATGTCCTCGGTCTTAAGCTCGCCTGTGTATGAATATGTGAGGATAGTACCGCCCTTGAACTCGATAGCCACATTGAGCTTGATGACCAGCGTCAGCACGATGAAAGTCACGATAAGCAGACAGGAGATCGCATAGAATATCTTGCGCTTTTCATAGACCTTTAAGATCTTTGGTTCTTTTTTATCCATCTATCTTAGCACCTCCATACAGCTTGCGGTTTCTGAGGAACTTGAACTTGGAAAGAGATGCCAGCATAAGTCTTGAACAGAAAATACCGAATACAAAGTTAAGAATGATACCCACCAGCAGGGTGTAGCCCAGCGAGTAGATAGTACCTGCTGTGGATGCGCCGAAAGCAGCGAACAGCGGGCTGAGCAGGGTGCCGAACACGCTGTCGGTAGGTCCGAAAGCACCCATAAGTATAATTGCTACGAACACGACTGTGATGTTTCCGTCGAACACAGCGCTCCACGCTCTCTTGTAGCCAAGCTCGATAGCGCCGTTAAGGGTCTTGCCGTTGTTAAGCTCTTCCTTGATACGCTCTGCGGTGATAACGTTTGCGTCAACGCCCATACCGATAGCAAGAATGATACCTGCGATACCGGGAATGGTGAGTGTAAAGGAAGAAATATTCCCGAAGAATCCGGAAATGCAGGCGATGGTACCTACGACCTGTCCGAAAAGAGCGATAGAAGCCACAAATCCCGGCAGACGGTAGAAGATCATCATGTAAACTGCAATGATGCAGAAGGCTATAACTCCTGCAAGGAGCATTGCGCTAAGTGCGCCCTCACCCAGAGATGCGGAAATGATGTTTGTGCTTGTGGTGGAAAGCTTGAACGGAAGCGCACCTGCGTTTATCTTGTTTGCAAGGCTGCTTGCCTCGTTCCATGTAAAGTTACCTGTGATGCGGCAGCTGCCGTCTCTTATAGGCTCGTTTACTCTCGGAGCGGAGATGCAGTTATCGTCCATCCATATGGAGATCTGACCGCCTGTTCCGGAAAGCTCGGTGGTAGCGTTTGCAAATGCCTCCTTGCCGCTTTCGTTAAGCTCAAGGCTTACTGCAAATCCGGAATTGCCGTCGGAAGTATCCGAATAAGCTGTTGCCTTTTTAACGTCCTTACCTGTGAGTACCTGTTCTCCCGAAGCCTCGGAACCCTTGCGGAAGGTAAGCAGTGCAGTTTCGCCCAGCTCTGCCACAGCAGCCTCAGGGTCGAAATCAGATTCCCCTGCCTGCCACGGGAAGGATACGATAACTCTCTTTTTGGAGTAGTCCACATAGACCTCACTGTCTGTGATATTAAGTCCTACAAGTCTCTGCTCGATAATAGCCTTTGCAGCGTCCATGTCGTCGTTGGTAATGTCCTCCACCTTCGGCTGATCGCTGCCCTCAGCAGGAGCTGCGGGTTCAAAGGTAGCGTTTACACCGCCCTGGATATCTATACCCCAGCGGATCTCCTCAGCACCTTTGATATAGGTGTGTTTGGTGTCTCCATAGTAGGTGTGCACTCCGAAGAATGTGAGATAAGCAAAAGCCAGAATGCATATCACAACGATGAAAAACACCGGTTTTTTAACTTTTTTCACCTTTTTTCCTCCTATTTTCATGTTCCGCACAAGCGGAGCTGTATACTTCATCACCGAGGGCATAAGCCGAAAGCTTTGATGCCGTCAGATATACACATATACATTGGCTATTAAATTATATTACTTTTTTTCCGAAAAGTCAAGTGTATGCGCCCATTCTTTTACATTCACCGGGGCATTTTGCGCATATTGTACACAACGGTTTTGACTTTTAAGGGAAAATGTGTTATAATATTCATGCAAAATTAACCCCTTATAGGGGGAAAACTGAAACGGAGAATTACACAAATGGACATTAACGCTACCCTTGCAAAGGAATTTGGTCTGAAACAGGAGCAGGTGGACAACACCGTTGCTCTTATAGATGACGATAAGACGATACCCTTTATCGCCCGGTACAGAAAAGAGGTCACAGGCTCTCTTGACGACCAGGTGCTGCGTGAGCTGAATGATCGCCTTACATATCTTCGCAATCTTGAAAAGCGCAAGGAGGAGGTCCGTGGGTCTATCACCGAGCAGGAGAAAATGACCGACGAGCTTGACAAAGCCATAACCGATGCCATGACGCTTGTGGAGGTAGAGGACATCTACCGCCCGTATAAGCCCAAGAGAAAGACCAGAGCAAGCATTGCAAGAGAAAAGGGACTTGAGGGACTGGCTGAATTTCTGCTGGAACAGACAGATACCGCCGATCCCGAGGCTCAGGGTGCAAAATATATTGATGAGGAAAAGGGCGTGGCAAATGCTCAGGACGCACTGCAGGGCGCAATGGATATTATTGCGGAGGATGTTTCCGATTCTGCGGAGCTGAGAAAATATCTGCGTACCCTTTTCTCCCAGATAGGAAAGGTAAATGCCTGTGCGTCAGGCGAGGACGCAGATGCGGTGTATCAGAACTACTTTGAATTCTCCGAGGGAGTTTCAAGGATCGCAGGACACCGTATACTTGCCATTGACAGAGGCGAAAAAGAGGGTGCGCTTAAAGTCAGCGTTGACGTTCCCGAGGGAGCAGGGGAAAGAGCGGTCACCTCACGCTATGTTAAAAACCAGTCCCCCTGCGGCAAGCTTGTGGAGGCTGCCTGTGTTGACAGCTATAAAAGGCTTATTTACCCCTCTATCGAGCGTGAGATACGCTCCGAGCTTTCTCAGAATGCCCAGGAGGGCGCAATAAAAGTGTTCTCCTCCAACCTTCGCCAGCTGCTTATGGCACCCCCCGTAAAGGGCACCGTAACCCTGGGACTTGACCCGGGATATGCTCACGGCTGTAAAATTGCCGTTGTGGACGAAACGGGCAAGGTGCTTGACACAAGCATAGTTTACCTTACTCCCCCCAGGAAAGAGACAGAAAAGGCTAAGAGAATAATCTCCCGTATGATCGAAAAATGCGGCGTTACCACCATTGCCATAGGCAACGGCACCGCATCAAGGGAGTCGGAGCAGTTTGTGGCGGAGCTGCTTAAAGAGATACCGCAGAAGGTTTCCTATATGGTGGTATCGGAAGCGGGAGCGTCGGTTTATTCCGCCTCAAAGCTTGCCGCCGAGGAGTTCCCGGACTACGACGTTTCTCTGCGAAGCGCAGTTTCCATCGCCAGAAGAATGCAGGACCCTCTTGCGGAGCTTGTAAAGATAGACCCTAAGGCTATCGGCGTGGGACAGTATCAGCACGATATGCCCAAAGCCCGTATGGACGAGGCGCTCAGAGGCGTTGTTGAGGACTGTGTGAACTCGGTGGGGGTCGACCTTAACACAGCGTCCTATTCGCTTTTGTCCTACATTTCCGGAATAAACAGCACCGTTGCAAAAAACATCGTTGCGTACCGTGAGGAAAACGGCGCATTTACAGACAGGAAGCAGCTTATGAAAGTTGCCAAGCTGGGAGCAAAGGCGTTTGAGCAGTGCGCAGGATTTCTGCGTGTGCCGGGAGCCAAAAACCCCCTTGACAATACAGGCGTGCACCCCGAGTCCTACGGTGCGGCAAATGCCCTTATTGAAAAATGCGGCTTCTCTGTGGCGGATATGGGCAATAAGGAGCTTATCGAAAGCAAGGTAAAAAAAGAGGGTATAAGCACCCTTGCAGCCTCTATCGGCGTGGGTATCCCCACCCTTGAGGACATTGTGAAAGAGCTGGAAAAGCCGGGACGTGACCCCCGTGACGAGCTGCCCCCTCCTCTTATGAGAAGCGGCGACGTTATGGAGCTGTCCGACCTTAAAGAGGGCATGGAGCTTATGGGCACCGTGCGCAACGTAATAGATTTCGGAGCCTTTGTGGATATAGGTGTCCATGAGGACGGTCTGGTGCATATCTCCCAGATGTGCAATAAATTCATCAAGCACCCCCTTGAAGTGGTCAAGGTCGGTGACGTGGTAAAGGTGTGGGTGCTTGGGGTGGACCTCAAGCGCAAGCGTATATCCCTCACCATGAAACAGCCCAGATAAAATAATATCACCCGGGAAACGCCATCAAAAAGCTTTCCCGGGTGTTTTTGTCATTCGCCCCTGTTGTCAGTCAACGTAGTAGACCCTGTTGTCCCTGCGTGGTGCAGGCTCTTTCTGCTGGGTGCTGCGCCCCAAGATACAAAATCCTACGCCGATAAGGTCTCCCTGTACGCCCCATTTTTCAAGAAGCTCCTTGCCCTTGGGCGTTTCAAAAACCTGTCTGCACCTGTGTATCCAGCATGACCCCAGACCAAGGGAATGGGCTGCAAGGCACATATTTCCCAGAGCAAGACTGCCATCCTCCACAGCGGTGCTCCTTTGTGCGTCCGCCAGTACGCAGATAACGCAGGGTGCGCCGTAGAAAGGGTCCTCCCCCGAGCCCATGACTTCAGCGTTGAGCTTTGAGAGCAGGTCTCTTGTCTGCTTGTCCCTCACCGCCACAAACACCGGTGCCTGCGCACTTCTGCCGTTGGGAGCATAAAGTCCGCATTTTATTATCTGCTCAAGCTCCTCATCTGTCACTTGCTCGCCTGTATACTGTTTAATGCTTCGCCTTTGGAGTATAGCCTCAATTACGCTGTTCATCTTTGTTTTCCTCCTTATCCATCTCTCTGCGTATTTCAAGCACCTTTCCCATAACGATTATGTCGCTGTGATAGTCGTCAAGATAAATGGTGGGTGCGGTGTTCTCTGCGCTGAGAACAAGCACGCTGCCGTTGAATCTGTGAGTGCGGAAGGTTATTTTCCCGTCCTTTCTTATGGCATAGGTACAGCCTTCCTGCTGAAAGTCGGCGCACTTTTGCACCAGGATCATGTCCCCCTGCTTGATGTGAGGGAAATTATCCCTGTCGGTGCAAAGATAAAAAGTAAGCTTGCTGCTGTCGGTGGCACCGCTGTATATTACCGGGCGGTGAGCGACCACCTTTCCGCTGTGGTCCTTAACGGGTATCTTTGCCACCTTGCTTGGGTCATAGCTGTATTTTGCCGAGTTTTCGTACCCCATAAGCCAGCCCTCGGATACCCCCAGAGCTTTGGAGATCGCCGAAAGCTTGTCAGCCTTGGGTGAGAAACGTCCTGCCAGATAGGAGCTTATAAAGGATTTTGATATGCCCGTCATCTCGCACAGCTGGTGCTGTCGCAGATTTTTTTCTTTCATCACGCTTTCAAGCCGCTGGGAAAAAATGCTCATACAGTCTCCGCCTTTACCTTAGGTTTATGATAGGATTATACCACATCTGCGCCCTTTTGTAAAGCAAAAGTTTTGAAAACAACACCTCTGTGAGCCGATGTCTTTCTCACATCGTTATCTCCAGACTTGCGCAAGCGCAGCCACAGAGCTTTTCGCTGAGCGCATCGGGCTGGCACACCCCGGCATAAAGGGTAAAATCCTTTGAGTAGACCGCTTTTTCGCCCTTTTCGTTTACCGCCGTAAACATATCCTTGTCAAGGGCAAGACTTACTCTCTTTTTCTCCCCGGGCATAAGGCGGACTCTTTCAAAGCCGCAAAGCTTGTGGTTAGGCACAGCGTGCTCGCAGCGGTCCTTGATGTACACCTGCACCACCTCCTGCACCTCAAAGCTGCCGGTGTTTTCTATATCCACCTCTGCGGTAAAGTCCGAGTATGCAAGATCACCGCAGCGCACCTTGGAATATGTCAGACCGTAGCCGAATGGATATAGCACATTTCCCGAAACGTAACGGTATGTGCGGTTTTTCATGGAGTAGTCCTCGTAATCCGGGAGAGCGTCAGCGTCCTCGTAGAATGTAACGGGCAGCTTTCCCGAGGGGGAGATGTCTCCGAAAAGGATCTGCGCAAGGGCTTTTCCGCCCTCTGAACCGCTGTACCAGACGTGTATCAGAGCGTCGGAGTCAACAAGGGTGTTTATTGCGCTTCCTGCGGCGCACACCACGATAAGGGGCTTGCCTGTGGCTTTGAGCTTTTCAAGGAGCGTCCTCTGGCTCAGCGGCAGCATAAGGTCAGTCTTGTCACCCGAGCCGTATTCATTTCCTGCATCTCCCTGCTCACCCTCAATGGTTGCGTCCAGTCCCACACAGGCAACCACCACGTCGGAATTCTCCGCAGCAGCCATGGCTTCGGCATATCTGTCACCTGCATGGCTTATCTGGGAAACTCTGTCCTTGTAAAGGTGGCAGCCCTCTGCGAATATCACACGTCCGCCGAACCTGTCCTGTATTCCTGCGGCAAAGGTGGTGTATCTGTCTGCTTTAGGGGTGTAGTTGCCCTCAAGAGCCATTGTGCTGTCCCCGTGAGGACCGATGACCGCAACGGTCTGTATCTTGTTTTCGTCAAGGGGCAGCAGGCCGTTGTTTTTTAGAAGTACCATTGACTTCTGCGCCGCCTCAAGGGAAGCCTCTTTGTGCTGTTTGCAGCAAACAGCGGTGTAGGGAATGTCAAAGTGCTGTGTGCTGTCCAGCATACCAAGCCGTATCCTTGTCCTCATGGCGTGAACGCAGGCTTTTTTTATTGCCTCCTCGTCCACAAGGTCTCTCTCGTAAGCCTCCAGCAGATGCTCGTAGGTGCAGCCGCAGTTCACATCGCACCCTGCGTTTATCGCAAGAGCGGCGGATTCCATGGGTGAGGAGGTTATCTTGTGGGCTTCGTGGAAGTCTCTTATCGCCCAGCAGTCGGAAACAAAGTATCCGTCAAAGCCCCACTCCTTCAGCTTGTCCATAAGATAAGGGCTGGCGCAGGAAGGCTCGCCGTTGACAGCGTTGTATGCGCCCATTACCCCCTCCACCTTAGCTTCCTTTACCAGTCTTTCAAAGGCAGGAAGATACGTCTCGTTAAGGTCCTTTTCGCTGACCTGTGCGTTAAAGCCGTGGCGTGTCTCCTCGGGTCCGCTGTGAGCAGCAAAATGCTTTGCGCAGGCTGCCGCAAGCATGGTCTTTTCCTCTCCCTGAATGCCCTTTACATACTGTATACCCAGCTCGGCGGTGAGATAAGGGTCCTCGCCGTAGGTCTCCTGTCCCCGTCCCCAGCGTGGGTCACGAAAGATGTTGATGTTGGGAGCCCATAGGGTTATGCCCTTGAATTTATCCACGTCCCCGTATTTTGAATACCACTTGAATTTTGCCCGTGCCTCGGTGCCTGTTACCCTGCCTGCAAGGCGCAGCAGCTTGCGGTCAAAGGTCGCCGCAAGCCCGATAGCCTGAGGGAAAAGTGTGGAGATGCCGGAACGGGAAAAGCCGTGCAGTCCCTCTCCCCACCAGTTGTATGCCTTTATCCCAAGACGCTTGACCTCATCGGATTCGTATTTCAGTAAGCCTGCCATTTCCTCCACGGTAAGCTCCTGGACCAGAGCCTCGGCTCTTTCCTGCGGTGAAAGGGTCTCATCAAGATATTTTTTCATGATATTCCTCCTGTTGCGGTTAAATTTTCCTTACTTAGATTATAACCTTTTTTCACGGTAAAATCAACCGAAATCTGAATTTTGTTCCGGTGCACACCGCATTTTCTCCGCCCGGTGTACTGCCCCGGCTTTTCTCTTTTGAGCATAGGTGCATAAATGTGAAGCCGGCAGCAGAAAAGTTTTGTAGAAAATGAAGGATTGTAAACCGAAAGATGCAAAAATGATTGACTTTTGAAGCGACTTGCATTATAATCATATAGGTGATAATCGGGAAGTATAATGTTTTTTTGTCCGGTGCTCCCGATGCAAAGAATTTGAACATTTCGGTGGAAGAGGCCGACAAACTTTCATTTTTAGATTTATTATAAATCAGAATCTACCGCAGTACCCTTGCGTGGCAGCCGGGGGAAACCCTTTTGGAGAGAGGGTCGAAGAACGGCATAGCCGTTCTTCAGAGTAACCGTGGTAACGGTTACTCTATCCCGTCCAGACCCCCTTCCTAAACCTTTTATAGATTTTCGGCAATCGGGAGCCACACCTCCCGATCACCGAAAATGTGTAGAAGTTCAAGAGGAGAGTTTGAGGAAAAACTTTTTTCCAAGAGAATATCCCCAACTACTATGTAAGGATAATGTGATAAATTCTGAATTGACGAGGTGACACAGATGTGTGGGATAGTAGGCTTTACAAACAAGATAAAAGAAGCGGATGAAGTGATAGGCAGGATGATGGACAGGATAAAGCACCGTGGACCTGATGCGTATGGGAAATACGTAGATGACGGTGTTGCATTGGGTCACCGCAGGCTTAGCATCATAGACATAACGTCCCAGGGGGACCAGCCCATATTCAACGAAGACAGGAGCATGGTGCTGGTGTTCAACGGCGAGATATACAACTACCGTGACATTCGTAAGGAGCTTGCAGCGGCAGGCCATACATTTGCCACAAACACCGATTCCGAGGTGCTGATACATGGCTATGAGGAATACGGAGCTAAGCTTCTTGGCAAGCTAAGAGGGATGTTTGCCTTTGTTATCTGGGACAGTAAGAACAAGGAGCTTTTCGGTGCAAGGGACTTTTTTGGCATCAAGCCTATGTATTACGCAGTTATGGGCGATACGTTCATGTTCGGCTCGGAAATAAAGAGCTTTTTGGAGCACCCCGATTTCAAAAAAGAGCTTAACGAGCGTGCGCTTGAAAATTATCTCACATTCCAGTATTCCCCCACACAGGAGACCTTTTTCAAAAATGTTTATAAGCTTATGCCTGCCCACTATTTCAGATATAGCAGCGGGGAGCTGGAGGTAAAGCGTTATTGGGACATCACCTTTGAAGAGGATAAGAGCAAGAGCCTTAAAGACTGGGTGGACAGCATATCCGACACATTCAGGGATTCTGTGACAGCTCATAAGATAGCGGACGTAGAGGTGGGCTCGTTTCTTTCCAGCGGAGTGGATTCAAGCACAGTTGCGGCAGTAGCCGATGTTGACAAGACATTTACCGTTGGATTCGGGACAGATGAAAAGTACAACGAGATAGGCTTTGCCAAGGAGTTTTCAAAAGCTATCGGCAAGGATAATTACAGCAAGGTGATAAGCCCCGAGGAGTATTGGGGAAGCCTTGAAAAGATACAGTACCATATGGACGAGCCGCTGGCGGATCCATCGGCGGTAGCCCTTTATTTCGTGTGCAATATCGCATCCCGGAAGGTCAAGGTGGCACTTTCCGGCGAGGGCGCAGACGAGATATTCGGCGGATACAATGTATACAGCGACCCGGGCGGAACGTTCTACGACAGGCTGCCGGGATTTTTCAAAAGAGGGGTGGGCAAGTTAGCTTCAAAGCTGCCTGCAAAGCGTGGAGTAAACTTTTTTGTGCGAAAGGGAAAAACGGTAGAGGAAAGATTTATCGGCAACGCATATATGTTTACACCCAAGCAGCGCAAAGAGCTTTTGAAAATAACCACCGATGCGCCCGACCCAATGAAGATAACAGGGCATTATTACAAGCGGGTGAAAAAAGCGGACGACGTTACGAAGATGCAGTATCTTGACCTGCATTTGTGGCTGTCGGGAGATATCCTTCTGAAAGCGGACAAGATGAGCATGGCAAACTCCCTGGAGGTAAGGGTGCCTTTCCTGGATAAAAAGGTCATGAAGCTTGCCCAGGGGATACCCACAAAGTACAGGGTCACCCGAAAGGAAAAGACACAGCAGACAAAATACATCACAAAATATGCGATGAGGCTTGCGGCGAAAAAGAACACTCCCAAAGAAACGGAAAAGACCTCGGAAAAGAAAAAGCTGGGATTTCCCGTGCCCATAAGGGTGTGGCTGCGGGAGGACAAATACTGCGCCATTGTTAAAAAGGCGTTTGAGAGCCAAAGCTCGGAAAAGTTTTTTAACACAGCGGTGCTTGAAAAGCTGCTTGAGGACCACAAGGCTGGCAAGGCCGATAACAGCAGGAAGATATGGACGGTGTTCACCTTCCTTGTGTGGTACAGAGTATATTTTGAAAACAACGGAAAATATTGCCGGGCGGTGTGAAAGTGTCTTGACAATCCGGGCACTTGGATGTATAATGTTAGGTTAGAGATATTGCGTCCTTAGTGTCACACATTAGGGACGCTTTTTCAAGGTAAAACTGTAAGGAGTCGAGGTTATGGATTATAACAGAAAGCTTATTCTGGAGGACGGACAGGAGTATTACGGCTACGGATTCGGTGCAGACTGCGACAAGGTGTGCGAGATAGTTTTCAACACCTCAATGGTGGGTTATCAGGAGATAATCTCCGACCCGTCGTATACATATCAGGCTGTGGTCATGACATATCCCCTTATTGGCAACTACGGCATGGCTGATGACGATTACGAAACAAAGATACCGACTATCGGTGCGCTGGTGGTAAGGGAGTATAACGACGAGCCGTCGAATTTCCGGTGCAGTAAGACTCTTTCACAGGTGATGAAGGAGTACAACGTTCCGGGTATCTATGGCGTCGACACCAGAAAGATAAACCGCTCCATAAGAGATCTGGGAAGCCGAAAAGCCCTTATCACAGGGGCAGACACCCGGTTGGAGTGGGGCATGAAGATCCTGGAGCAGACCACTATCCCCACAGATGCAGTCAGAAAGGTGAGCTGTAAGGAGCCCTGGCTGTCAAGAACAGAGCATGAACGGTACACCGTTGTGGCAATCGACTGCGGAATGAAAATGAATATCGTGCGCTCGCTGAACAAGCGGGGCTGCAAGGTCATAATCGTGCCCTGGGATACCACAGCCAAGGAGATAGAAAGCTATAAGCCCGACGGCGTGTTTATTTCCAACGGACCGGGAGACCCCACCGATGTACCGCCGGTGATCGAAACTATAAAACAGCTCCGTGGAAAGCACGTTATCTTCGGCATCTGCCTCGGACACCAGATCATTTCCCTGGCGTACGGAGCAAAAACCTATAAGCTTAAATTCGGACACAGAGGGGGAAACCACCCTGTCAGGAACCTTAAAACAGGCAAGATAGAAATAACCTCGCAAAACCACTCCTATGCGGTGGATATGGAAAGTCTGAAAGATACAGACCTTACAGCGACACATATAAATCTGCTTGACAACACCATCGAGGGCGTTGAGTGCAAGGCGGACAAGGTGTTCAGCGTCCAGTACCACCCCGAAAGCGCACCCGGTCCACAGGACAGTGCATATCTGTTTGACAGATTTGTTGAGCTTATGAAGGAGGTCAGGGGAAATGCCTAAGAGAACGGATATAAAAAAGATACTGGTCATAGGCTCCGGTCCTATCGTAATCGGTCAGGCTGCGGAGTTCGACTATGCAGGCACCCAGGCTTGCCTTGCCCTTAAAGAGGAGGGCTACGAGGTAATACTGTGCAACTCCAACCCAGCCACCATAATGACCGACACCGCCATTGCGGACAAGGTGTATATGGAGCCGCTGACGCTGGAATACTGCGCAAAGATAATAAGATACGAGCGTCCTGATGCAATACTGCCCAATATCGGCGGACAGACGGGGCTCAATATCGCCATGCGCCTTGAAAAGAAAGGTGTTTTGAAGGAGTGCGGCGTGGAGCTTCTGGGTACAAAGAGCGACTGTATAGAAAAAGCAGAGGACAGAGAGCTGTTCAAGGAGCTGTGTACACAGCTTGGCGAGCCTGTGCTTCCCTCGGATATCGCAAACACCATGGAGCAGGGACTTGAGGTGGCAGAAAAAATAGGCTACCCCGTGGTGCTTCGCCCTGCATTTACCCTCGGAGGAACAGGAGGCGGATTTGCCGACAACGAGCAGGAGTTCCGCACGGTAATGAAAAACGCCCTTGCCCTTTCCCCTGTCCACCAGGTGCTTATCGAAAAGAGCATAAAGGGCTATAAAGAGATAGAGTACGAGGTGATGCGTGACTCAAACGACACCGCCCTTACTATCTGTAACATGGAAAATCTTGACCCTGTGGGAATACATACAGGTGACTCTATCGTTGTGTGCCCGTCCCAGACTCTGACCAATAAAGAGTACCATATGCTGCGTGACAGTGCGCTGAAGCTTATCCGGGCACTTCAGGTCAACGGCGGCTGCAACGTCCAGTTTGCCCTTGACCCGGACTCATTCCAGTATTACCTTATCGAGGTAAACCCGAGAGTTTCCCGCTCTTCCGCACTTGCCTCAAAGGCAAGCGGATATCCTATCGCAAGAGTTTCCGCAAAGATAGGCGTGGGAATGACCCTTGACGAGATACAGATAGCAAACACCCCCGCATCCTTCGAGCCTGCCCTTGACTATGTGGTAACAAAGATGCCAAGGTTCCCCTTTGATAAATTTGCCGATGCAAATAACTCCCTGAGCACCCAGATGAAAGCCACAGGCGAGGTAATGAGCGTGGGCAGGACTATTGAGGAGAGCCTGCTGAAAGCCATAAGGTCACTGGAGATAGGACTTTTCCACCTGGAGCATAAACGCTTTGAGTATATGAAAAAGGACGGATTGCTTGAGTATATAAAGATAGGCACCGACGACCGTATCTACGCTATCGCACAGCTTTTAAGGCTTGGGGTGGGCGAGGAAGAGATCGCACAGGCTACAAAAATAGATCCTTTCTTTATCCGCAAGCTGAAAAATATAACAGACGAGGAAGAAAAGCTGAGGGCACGCAAGGGCGACCGTGACGAGCTTTACACAGCAAAGAGAATGGGCTTTTCCGACAGGGAGATCGCAGTGCTTTGGGATATGACCGAAACACAGGTCTTTGAGCTTCGCAGCAAGCTGGGTATCACCCCTGTGTATAAGATGATAGATACCTGTGCGTCGGAGTTTGAGAGCTATATTCCGTACTTCTATTCCACATACGAGCAGGAAAACGAGTCTATCGTTTCCGACAAGAAAAAGATAATCGTCCTTGGCTCCGGTCCTATACGTATCGGACAGGGCGTGGAGTTTGACTATTCCACCGTCCATGCCGTAAAGACTATCAAGTCCGCAGGCTATGAGGCTATAATAATAAACAATAACCCCGAAACGGTATCCACCGACTATACCTGCTCGGACAAGCTGTATTTCGAGCCTCTGTGCGTCGAGGACGTTATGAACGTTATCCGGCTGGAAAAGCCGGAGGGTGTTATTGCCACTCTGGGCGGTCAGACGGCTATCAACCTTGCCCAGCCTCTGGCGGATATGGGAGTAAGGATAATCGGCACCGACTGCGCCGCCATCGACAGGGCGGAAAACAGGGATAGCTTTGAAAAGCTGCTTATCGACCTTAATATACCCCAGCCAAAGGGACAGGCAGTAACAAATATCGAAGCAGGCATTAAGGCAGCCGAAGAGATAGGCTACCCTGTGCTTGTGCGCCCGAGCTTCGTGCTTGGCGGCAGAGCCATGCAGATAGTTGCCAAGGAAGAGGCACTGCGCCACTACCTTAAAACCGCCGTTGAGATAGACGAGGACAAACCTGTGCTGGTGGATAAGTATATCCGAGGCAAGGAAGTGGAGGTGGACGCTATCTGCGACGGCGAGCAGGTGTTTGTGCCGGGAATAATGGAGCTTGTCGAAAGAACAGGCGTACACTCCGGCGACTCTATCAGCGTGTATCCGTCGTTCAGCATCTCAAAGAAGGTCAAGGATACCATACTTGAGTACACAAGAAAGCTGGGCCTTGGCATAGGTATAATCGGTCTGTTCAATATCCAGTTCATCGTTGATTCACAGGAAAATGTCTACATCATCGAGGTAAACCCCCGCTCGTCAAGAACGGTGCCGTTTTTGTCAAAGGCAACCGGCTATTCGCTGGCTGACATCGCAACCCTTGTCAACCTGGGCAAGAGCCTGAAGGAGCAGGGCATAACCGAGATATACCCCAAGGAAAAGGAACGCTACTATGTTAAGGTGCCTGCGTTCTCGTTCTCAAAGCTCAGCGGTATGGACGCATATCTATCCCCTGAGATGAAGTCCACAGGTGAGGCGATAGGCTACGACAAAAAGCTCCACAGAGCAATGTACAAGGCGCTTATCGCATCGGGCGTGCATATGCAGAACTACGGAACGGTGGTCGTTACCCTTGCCGACGAGGACAAGCAGGAGGCTTTGCCGCTGGTCAAGAGATTTTATAACATGGGCTTTAACATCGAGGCGACTATCGGAACGGCTAATTTCCTCAAAGAGCATGGCATAAAGACCCGTGTCCGCCGCAAGATAAGCGAGGGCAGCAAGGATATTCTGGATTCTATCCGCTCGGGATATGTAAGCTATGTGCTCAACACAAGGGCGATCCTTTCGGGCGTGCACTACGAGGACGGTGTGCAGATACGCCGCTGCGCTATCCAGAACAACGTCACGATGCTCACCTCGCTGGATACGGTGAGAGTGCTGCTTGATGTGCTTGAAGAAATGACAATGGGTATTTCGACAATAGATGCCGAATAAAAAAAGACCGATGAGAGCGTTATGCTTTCATCGGTTTTTTGTTATTGCGACAAATTAGAGTTTGTACTATTATCAAATCAGTAGAGGTATGCCCGAAGGGGTTTTAGGGGGCGATCGGAAAGCCCCCTAAACAAGAGCCATTCAATCCGCCTTTTTGCAGGCGGATTGCGGAAAAAAGTGAGTGTATTCTCCGTAGGGGCACGCCCTCTCTTGCAGGGCGTCCCCTCTTTCAAACAGTCCACAGGACTGTTTGAAATTCACCCCTTGCCGAGCGCGCGAAGCGTCAGGGTATTCCGCCGTCTGCGGACGGCGGCAAGGGCGCCGCCCTTGACCCGCCAGCCTTTTTTACGAGAAAAGGCTGGACCGAAAAACCTGTCTTGTCTTTGGCAAGCCCTTATAGGTCGTTCAGACCCACAAATACTGATTTATGCCTTTACTATTCTGAAGAAATGGAACACCTCAAATCCGTCTGCTGTCGGGGCAGCTTCCTCCCAGCCGTCGTCGCCCTCGGTGAAGAGCTTTCCGTCCTCCTCTTTCCATTTTCCGACGTGACCGACAACGAAATTGTCATCAAACGGCTCGCCCTCGTCGCCGACTATAGCCTTTGGCATAAGCTGCTTGAATGTTCCGTCCTGCTCAAACAGGTAGGCAGCCTGTGCCATGACCTTCTGCATCGGGTGGATACTGTCGTCGGCAGCGACCTGTTCTGCGGTTTTCCAAGTCTGCTTGAAGTCCTTATCCATTACGTTGACCTGTGCGATCTTCCACATACCAAGAATGTCCATAGTTACAACTCCTTTATAGTCAATTACTGCGGGAACAGCGGCAGCTTTTCAAGGAACACGATATCCTCTCTGTCTGCTGCCTCGCCCTCTGCAAGTACAGCGGATCTGCAGGCGATAACTCCCCCTGCCTCCTCGCACAGCTTTTCAAGTGCGGTGAGGGATTCGCCGGTGCTGATAACGTCGTCTGCGATAAGTACCTTTTTGCCTTTAAGCCGTGCAGCGTCCTCTTTGGACAGGTAC
This sequence comes from Ruminococcus sp. FC2018, assembly GCF_000621805.1. GTDB lineage: Bacteria > Bacillota > Clostridia > Oscillospirales > Ruminococcaceae > Hominimerdicola. The sequence goes on from NZ_JHXH01000002.1 coordinate 106,360, forward strand.
AAAGTCTGCACACCCAGGGTGGTTATAGACTTCACGTTTACCGATATGGGGTCGGACATATACAGCTTTACGCTCTTTCTGCCGACTACATAGTTCTTGCCGCTTTGTCTTGCAAGCTCAAAAGCCAGGGGTATCCCCTTTGACTCAGCAGTGAGGATAACGTCAAAATCCCCCACCTTTTTGAGAAGCTCCCTTGCGCAGGCAACTGTCAGCTCCACATCGGAGAACATAACGAATGCAGCTATGCTGAGCTTTTCGTTGACCGGAAGAATAGGCAGCTCTCTTTCAAGTCCTGCAACTTTGAGTGTATAGGTTTGCATAATTATCAGTCCTTAAAATATATTTTAACAACATTATTTTAACACCGCAGGCAGGGTTTGTCAACACCGCATAGCTGCAAATCTACCTGTTAAGGGCATTTTTTCACCTGTGACACCTACCCCCTTGAAAAAGCCGGGAGTATGTGTTATCATGTGTAGGATGAAACAGGTGAGAAAAGGGGTGAGAGTATGAGCGCAGATGTGAGGGAGTATCAGTGCCCCAGCTGCGGTGCGGACCTGCATTTTGCCGAGGACCGGTTTATGATAACCTGCAGCTACTGCGGGGCAAGAGTTGAAAGAGAGCTTGACCGAAGCGAGCATGATAAGGTCAGCGCAAGAAAACAGCTGAAAACGGTAAAAAAATACTATGACGATACACTCACGCTCCACAAGCTACAAAAGGAACGTGACCGTGCAAAGCAACGGGTGAAGCTGTGCTCGGAAAACTCCCTGGCAGAGCTTACACTGCTTGAAAAGCACCCGTATATAGTGTTCGCAGCGGCTTTTGTGCTGTCCGTTGCAGTGTTTTTGTTTGACCCCCGTTCTGTGGGATTGCGGGTGGTGAGCCTGCTTATCCTGCTTGCGTCGCTGCCGGTGTTTGTTGTGCAGTTCAAAAAGGGCAGAGATAAAAAACAGCTTATCGACCAGTCTGCCCGGCGGCTGGATATAACTCAAAAGGAGTTTGTGAAAGCAGGGGACGAGCTGGAGAAGTTTGAGAAAAGCTTTGATATAAGCGTAATACCCCACGGGTACAGGGATATAAAAACCCTGGAGTATATGATCCATGTCTTTGAAACCTACCAGGCAGCTACCATGGGGGAGTGTCTGAAGCTGTGTGACGAGTATCTTGCGCAGCAGCGTATGGAGGATCTGAAAAGGCAGCAGCTTGCAAGGGTCATGATGATCTCCCAGTCGCTGAAAAGAGAGCGTGAAAGCAACGCCGTTTCCTCTGACGGGATCCCGCTTATGAAAAGAGGCTCCTTTGCGGAGATAGTGATGGCAAAGAAAAAAGCTGAGTCCGGCAGGGACGCAGGAGCAGATCTGATGATGGCTCTTGCCAGAGCAAGCGCAGAGGGGAAAAATAAGGAATAAGGAGAACGCATCGTGGAGGGCATATATAACGACGTGAAGTGCCGTACGGGCGAACAGCGCATTAACGGCGAATGGGTAAAAGCGCTTATATACGACACCGAGCTTGACGGAGAGAACGAACAGGCTCTTGTGAAAGCAGGCTTTACCGACCTTGAAAACGGATTGTGGGCAAAGGTGCTGACAAACGAGCAGTACCGTGAGATAAACAAGGCGTTTGAGCAGCAGCGTGAAAAGCGTGAAAAACAGCAGCTCAGACAAAAGAAGCAGCAAAATGAGAAGGATATAAACTTTGAAACGAGGCGGCAGGCGTATAACAGCAAAATGGCATCACGCAGAGCAAAAATGAGAACGCTGAAGCTGGACTTTGCGGGAATATCCATATTTGCCGAGATAATCAGCTTTGCGCTGATTGTAATATCGGTGCTGTACAGGTCAGACAGGGAGCTGAGATATCTTGCCCTGCCCATGTGGGTAAGCCTGTCGTTCATGCCGCTGTCGATAGTCGGTGTGGCTCTGGCGGCGTATAAAAAAGCCCCTGAGTTTTATATCGTTCTGGCAGGAATAATGGTCATAGCCGCAGTGGCAGTCCACGATATGGCGTCTTTGACCCTTGGGATAATAGCAGCAGCTTATGTGGCCTTTTACCTGCTCACCCACAGCATAACCAATATGAAAAGCGAGCCGGAATATCCCGATTACTTTGATAAAAGCCCCGGGGAGTTCAGATAAGGCTGCCGCCACAAGGAGCAAATGGCACTTTCACACAAGAATAAATAACTGCAATAATGCGGGACCGCTGCAAAATTATGGGCGGTCCTGCTTTTTTGTTCCCGGGACTTAAAAATGTGCCTGAAAGGTTGAAAACTATCAAAATATATGATATAATACAACTAAGTATATGCAGCCCCAAAGCAAGGGGCTTGGGATAGGATATTACCAATATCGGCAAGGGGGACATTTTGTGGAGAAGAAAGGCTCGAAAAGACAGTTTATACACGCCGTGATAGTGGCTTTAGTGTGCATTATAGTCAACTGTATCGGACGTGAGCTGGCAACAAAATACCAGCTGCCGGGCTGGTTGGATACATTCGGAACGTTTTTCAGCGCATACACCCTGGGACCTGTTCCCGGAGCAATAGTCGGTCTGTCAGGCAATGTGATACTTGGCTTTTGGACACGTTCTGTGCTGGCATATTCTGTTGTAAGTATATTTATAGGTCTGACCGTAGGCTTTATGGCACGCAAACGGTATTTTGATACCCTGTTCCATACAATGACCGTTGCAGGCTTTACAAGTATAGGAGCCGTGGTCATATCCACCGTGATAAACCTTATCATCGCCGACGGAAATACCGGCAATATATGGGGCAACGGCGTAAAGGATATGTTTATGGAAAGCGGCTGGAACAAGTACATTTCCTCGTTTGTGGGCGAGCTTTATCTTGAGTTCCCCGACAAGCTTTTTGCGGCGCTGTGTATGTATGTAATGGTAAAGCTTGTCCGCAGGGTGAGCCAAAAGGGAAGTAAGGATGCCGCAAGAGCATCTGCCGCCACGACCGCTGCCGTAGCAGTTCTGCTCAGTGCGGTGATAGCCCCTGTGGGCATACAGGCTCAGGCTGCCGATGCAAAGCAAACCGGTGAAGGTGAAACCGGCAGGGATTCCTATATACAGACCGTGTTCAACGGCACAAACGGACTTGCCTGCGGTCACGCAAATGCAGTAGCGCAGACCAACGACGGCGTTATGTGGATCGGTACATATGCCGGACTTTACAGATATAACGGAACCGAGTTCAAGCATATGATCGAGTTTGAAGAGATAAAAAACGTAAACTATCTTTATGTTGACGGCGAAGGAAGACTCTGGGTAGGTACAAACGATAACGGCGTGGTCATTGTCATAAACGAAAAGGTGACAAACGTTATAAAGCAGGAAAATGGGCTCCCCTCAAACTCTATCCGCTCAATAGTCCAGAGCGCAAGCGGCGAGTATTATGTGGGCACTGCCAGCGGCGTGGTCTCCATCGAGCTGAAAATGGGTATCACGGTAAAGAAAGAGATACCCGACGTGGGCTATGTAAACAGCATAAGCGCAGATACCACCGGCTATGTCGCAGCGGTAAGCAGCGAGGGCGGGCTGTTCATAATGAAGGACAATGAGGTGACAGCCAGGTTTGAGAACGGAGCCCTGGGTTCCGAGCTTGCAAGCTGTAACTTTGCCGCTGACGGGTCACTTTATGCCGGAACAGCCGACGGCAAGATACTTGTTATAAAACTGGGCGCAAACAAAGCCACTGTGGAAAAAACATATACCTGTAAAGATATCGTGAGGATAAACGGAGTTTACCCCGACATCGACGGGCGTGTATGGATATGTGCCGACAACGGTATCGGCTTTGTGGACGCAAGCGGAAGCTTCACAAAGCAGGAAACGGGTGATTTTGACCAGTCCATAAAAAATATGATGGTGGACTACCAGGGCAACCTGTGGTTTGCATCTCTCAGACTGGGACTTCTGCGTCTTTCCGGGTCATCCTTTACAGACCTGTTTGCCGACTGCGGCATACAGCCCAGCGTGGTGAATACCACCGCCATTGACAGAGACCTGCTTTATGCGGGGGCAGACAACGGTCTTATCATGCTTAACCTGAAAACACACAAGCGTGTGCTCAATGGGCTTACCGACCATTATAAGGGGGTAAGGATACGCTGTATATGCAAAGACAAAAACAATAACGTCTGGATAAGCACCTTCGGCAAGGGTCTTGCCGTGGTAGACAGACAGGGCACCATAACCGACTATACCGAGAAATTCCCGGAAATAGGCGACTGGATAAGGACCACACTTGAGCTTGACGACGGCACCATAGCTGTCAGTGCCTCCGACGGCATCTTCTTTATGAAAAACGGCAGCATCAGCTCAAAGATAGCCTATGATGATAAATTCGGACTGGCGCAGGCACTTTGCTTCCTCCAGACTCCCGACGGAACACTTTATGCAGGCACCGACGGAAACGGAATAGCCGTGATAAAGGACGGCAAGGCGCAAAAGCATATCACCCGTGAGGACGGACTTACCTCAGAGGTCATCCTGCGTCTGGTACACGACCCGCAGGATAACAGAGTCTATATCGTTACCTCCAACAGCATATGCACCATGTCCGACGACGGCAAGGTGTCACAGGTCAAAGCCTTCCCCTATTCCAATAACTATGACGTTATGATAGACAATAGCGGAGACCTGCTCGTGACCGGAAGCGCAGGTATATATGTTGTAAACAAGAAAGCATTGCTTGAGGGCAAGGACCCCGAGTATACCATACTGGATTCCCGATCGGGACTGGTGGGCTCGCTGACAGCAAATTCGTGGAATTCCGCCGACAGCAGCAGGAATGTATACCTTTCCTCTGACCGTGGCGTTTTCGTGATGAACCTTGACAACTATCTTCTCAGACAGAGATCCTTCAGAATAATGCTCACCGAGATGCGTCTGGACGATAAGACCGGCAGTATAGACCGTGATACCGACCTTGCCATCGACCGTGATGTGCATAAGATCGAATTTTTCCCCGAGATAATCAATTATACCCACGATGACCCCACGGTCTCCTACTACCTTGAAGGCTTTGAAAAGGACTGGACTAACGTCCGCCGCAGCGAGCTGATCTCGGTACAGTACACAAACCTTGATCCGGGAAATTATACCTTCCACCTTGCCATAAGGGACGACGGCGGCAATATCGTTGAGGAGAGCCAGTTCAGGTTCCATAAGCAAAAAGCTATCTACGACAACGGCTGGTTCATGATCTATGTTATCGGCGTAGCAGGCGTGTTTGTAGGCTGGCTCACATGGTTCGTCACAAGAACAAGGATCCAAAGAACTCTGGAGCTTCAGCAGACAAAGCTGTCCATGGCTTTGCAGCAGGTACAGATGGGCAACGAAACGATCCTTGCCATCGCAAAAACAGTCGACGCCAAGGACCTTCGTACAAGTAAGCATTCCCAGAGGGTGTCGGAGTATTCCGCAATGATAGCCCATGAGTACGGCTTCACAGACGACGAAGTCGAAAATCTGCGAAAGGCAGCACTGCTGCACGATATCGGTAAGATAGGTATACCCGATTCGGTGCTCAATAAGCCTGCAAGGCTCACCGATGAGGAGTATGCCGTAATGAAGACCCACGTTACAAGAGGAGCGGAAATACTCAAAGACTTTACCCTTATCGACCACGTCGTGGAAGGTGCAAGATTCCACCACGAGCGATATGACGGAAGAGGCTATCCCGACGGTCTGAAGGGTGAGGAGATACCTCTGTACGGAAGGATAATCGCCATTGCCGATGCCTTTGATGCCATGACCGCAAACAGAGTCTACCGTAAGCGACAGGATTTTGATTATGTCATGGGCGAGCTGCATAAGGGCAGGGGAACACAGTTTGACCCGCAGCTGCTTGACATTTTCCTCAAGCTTATCGACGACAAGAAGATAGATATCGACGCTCTCTATAAGGGCGAACACCAGAAGGATGAGGAGGAGCAGCAATGACAAAGGGAATGAAGAATATAATTGCCGCCCTCATTGCCGGGGTGATGTCCATAGCCGTTTTTTACGGGGTGTACCGATTTGAGCAGTCACACAGCAGGAAGAATAAGGACATCAAAGCCGGGTTTATCTTTGACGGCGATGCCAGCACCCCCTATACCGCCAATTTTATCAAAGCGGTCAACCAGATAAAGACTACCTACGGCGATAAAGTGGAGGCAGTTGAAAAATACAACGTGCCCTATGAAGATGCCGAGGAAGTGATGACCCAAATGGCTGACGACGGGTGCGCTATTATCTTCACCAATTCCTACGGGTACGGAGAAACCGCAAAGAAAATGGCGGAGAAATACCCCGAAATACAGTTTTGCGAGGCGACCTGCGACAACGCAAATTCCGAGCCGCAGCTTAAAAACTACCATAACTTCATGGGCGAGATATATCAGGCAAGATATGCCAGCGGCGTAGTTGCCGGGGCAAAGCTCAAGGAAATGATAGAAAAGGGCGTTATCACCAAAGACCAGGCAGTTGTTGGCTTTGTGGCAGCCTACCCGGTGGCGGAGGTGATCTCGGGATATACCGCCTTTCTTATGGGCGTGCGCTCACAGTGTGAAAACGCCGTGATGAAGGTAAAGTATATAAACACCTGGACAAATTACGCACTTGAAAAGAATGTGGCGCAGCAGCTTATAGACGAGGGCTGCGTGATAATATCCCACCACTCCAACACCATAGGCTCGGCGATAGCCTGTGAGAATGCCGGCAAGAGCTATCCTGTGTACCACGTGGGATACAACCAGGACATGATGAACGTTGCCCCCAGGACTGCCCTTACCAGCTGCCGCATAGACTGGGAGCCGTATATGTCAGCCGCCATTGAAGCGGTGATAAACGACCGTGACATTGAGAGCAATTCAGAGGGCAGAAAGAACGGAAGAGATGTAAGCGGCGGATTCAAAGAGGGGTGGGTAAAGCTTCTTGAAATAAACTCCGCCCTTGCCTCCGAGGATATCAAAAAGCTTGCGCAGGATACAATAAAGGACTTTGAAAAGGGAAAGATACACGTTTTCAAAGGGGATTATACAGGAGTTGACCCCAACGATCCCAACGATACATACGACCTGAATAAGGAGTATGTGGAAAATGAAAAGTCCTCTGCCCCCACCTTCCATTACGTCCTGAAGGATATAATCACCGTTGTGGAATAAAAAAACCTCCCGGCAGGAAGAAAAGATACCCATATAGAAGTTTTGCCCCTGAGCATTTCAAAGTGCTCGGGGGCATTGTGTTTTTCGGCTTCTAAGAAAAATCAGAATTTAGAAGACAACGCAGTATTTAAGACCTGCCAAGGATAAAACAGGTTTTTTGATCCCAGAGTAACCGTTACCACGGTTACTCCCAAGAGAATGGCAAAGCCATTCTCGGAGCCTTCTTTCTCGTAAAAAAAGCTTGCGGGTCGAGGGCAGAGCCATCGTCGCTGTCCGCAGACAGCGAAATCCCCATACAGCGTGCGCTCCGCAAGGGATGAATTTCAAAACAGTCCGGTGGACTGTTTTGAAAGAGGGGACGCCCTGCAAGAGAGGGCGTCCCCTTTGAAAAGTCTTAAACTGTTTTTCCTCAAGCCGCTTGCGGCTTGACGGTGGGAGTTTTTATTATCATATGATCTTGTTCACGTAGGGTATAAACTTCAAAAGCCGTACAATGATGTATGATGCTATAAGTACCCCTATGGAAATGCCCGTTACGGTAAGTGCGCCGCCGCTTGCGAAAGGATCCACCTTCCATACCACAAACACCAGCTTCAGCGCAGCCATGTGAATAAGATAAATGCCGAAGGAGCACTTTTCAAGCTCGGCGGCTATCATGTCGATGATCTTCACAGGCTTGTTTTCCGTCAGCTTCACAAGTCCGAATACACCTGCCGAAAACAGCACTGTAACAATGAATGAATAGTTGCCCAGCAATGCGTTTACTTTGGGAGCACTGTTTCCGCCTGCCGACCAGATGCTAAGTCCGGTCACTGCCGCTGCGCCCGCAAGGGTAAGGATCACGCAAAGGGGCACATTGAGCCTGATGATCCCGTTGTGTATCGCATACCCCAGAAACAGGTATAAGGGGTATACGCTGGCTGTGCAGATGTAAAACGCAAGGTCTTTCCCCGTCAGCCCCTCAATGGTCGGCAGTACAGACAGGAAAACTGTGTACACCGCAAGGATGTAAATAATGTCCTTTGACTGTGCCGATCTTGTTATAAGCTTGTAAGCGGGCAAAAGAAGATAAAGCGCTATCATAAGGTAAAGATACCACATATGCTTCCAGCCGCCGCCGTAAAGCACCTGCCGCAAGCCCTGGGTAAAGGATTTTGCACCAAAGTCTTTTGTTACAAGCAACCCGTCAAAGCAGGAAAACAGCACCGAGAAAACCACAAGCGCTATTGCCATCCGCAAAATAAGCCTGCCGAATAGTTTTTTGTAAGTCAGCTCTCTGTTTTTGTCAAGCAGCAGAGCACCGCTTACCATAACAAAACATGGGACCGCCCACATCATCAGATTTCTGACCGTGAGCATGGCAGCCATATCGCCTTTGGTCTTTGAAAAGGCCGCAGCCGCATAAAAGGTGTGCAGAAACACCACCGCAGCGCAGGCAATGGCTTTTATCCTGCTGAAATAGATTATCCTCTGCTTCAATTAAACAGCCCTCCGCCGCCGATGCAGCCCTCGTCCGGGTCTGCCGTGGTCGCAGCCGTAGTTGCAGCTGTGGTAGTCGTGGTTGTCGTGGTGGTTTTCGCCTTAGTCGTTGTAGCTACGGCAGGCGCAGGCTTCTGTGTCTCCTGTGCGGTGGTCGTGGTCGCTTCGGTGGTAGTGGTGGTCGTTGTCGTTTCCTCCGTAGCAGCAGTAGTTGTGGTCGTAGTTGTCTCGGAGGTGGTGGCGGTAGTTTCCGTCTGCGATGAGCTGTCCTTTGCGGACGAACTTTCCGACTTTGAACTTGAGCTGTCCCCTCCGCAGCCGGTGAGAAGCAGTGCCGCAAAAGCAGCTGCAATAATTATCCTTTTCAATTCAAACATCCCTTTCCTTAGCTCATTACCTTTGTCTTTTCGTATCTCCATGTCCATTTCTGTCCGTAGTTTATAAGGTAACCGTTGAGTCCTGTTTCTGCCTGGAAATCCGGGTCGCAAACATATACCTTACCGCCCACGGTTATCTCCACCCAGGAGTGAGGACCGTAGCCGCCTATTCTCAGCGGTACCTTTCCGGAGATCTGTTCGCACTTGTATCCAAGGGTTCTTGCCATTTCGCAGAACATTGCCGCCATGGCGTAGCAGTTGCCCTTGTTGTTTGTAAATGCGTAGTTTGCATACCACTCTGTTGTGTGGTCAGCGTCCTTTGGCATATCCCTGTAATATTTGATACATGATGCCTGGAAAGCCTTTTTAAGGTCCCAGCCCACCTGGTCCAGCTTTGCTGCCGCCAGAGGGTACTTGTAGTATTTTTTGAATGTGAAACGCCATTTAACTCCGCCGCTTGCATACTGCTGATACTGTGACCTGTCAAATGCAGCCTGTATCAGGTTGGTGGAGCTTACCTTTTCTGCATTGGGCAGCTCGTTTCTGTCAATGTCAATGGTAGTCACCTTGCTGCCGGGAGCACAGGAAGCTTTCCTGAATGCCAGCTCACAGGTCCTTCCTGCCGCCTGGGCAACAGTATTCAGGGCAAGCACCTTGGACTTAAAGAAGCTCTCAGGGTATATCGCAAGATATTTTTCAACTATTGCCTGCTGGTAGTGGTAGGACATATATCCCTTGAAGTCTGCAAAGCTTGTGGCAACGTACTCCTTCGGATAAGCCTTTTCCGGCGCAGGCTGTGGAGTGGGCTCCGGAGCAGGCTCTGCAGAGCTGCTGTCCTGGGACTTATCGTCCTCAGCCTTGCTTTCGTCAGCCTTGCTCTGGTCGGCATTGCTGCTGTCCTGCTGTGCCTGCTGCTGTGCCTGCTGAGCTTTTTTAGCCGCCTCGGCTGCCTCGGCTGCCCTGTCTCTCAGACCTGAGAACAGCTGGTCTATCCTCACACTTGGCTTGAGTTCAACATCCGCAGCTTTTGTAGTAGCCTTGGTAGTCACCTTTGTGGTGGCTCTTGTGGTAGCCCTTGTGGTAACAGCGCCGCCGTTAAGCTCAAATGCCTGACCGTATCCCTTGCCCGGGTCGTTGCCGGGAGGGGGAGCCAGCTTCTCGGTGGTGGTAGCTTTTTTTGTGGTGGTCGCCTTAGTGGTCGTTGTAGTCTTAGTGGTTGTTGTGGCATATGTGGTTGTCGTTGTGGTAGTGCCCGAGGTGGTAGTGGTAACTACCTCGAAGCTATCGTTATCCTCTGTTTCTGTTGAGCCGCAGGCGGTAAGAGCGGCAGCTGCACAAAGCAGCCCTATAAGAAACAGCCTTTTCATTTTATCACCCTTTTTCCATTTAATTGTAATAACAAAACAATTATACCACTTTTTCGACACTATGTCAAATACACACAACAGGAAAAATCGGGCAAGAGCCTTTTACAGCTCCAGCCCGATATGTTTTGATATCTTACCCCAGGTCAGTGCGCATTTTCTTTGAGAACGCAAAGCAGCTAAGCGACATAAGCACCACAGCGCACAGAACAACTATTGCAAGGGGTATCATAAAGCTGTCTGCACCAAAGTCAAGTGCCATAGCTGCCCTTGCGGATTTGGTACAGTAGAAAAACGGAGTACATTTGCTTATTTTCAGCATCACACCGCCTGTGCCCTGGGCATCGAACCAGATGCCGCCGAAGAACGAGCCAAGTGATATGATTATCGAGCAAAGCCCCGGGGCGGATTTTTCGTTGAACAGCACACCGAATATCAGCCCGAAACCGATAAACATCAGCGCCGATGGGATAAGCGTTATCATGCAAATAAATATGCCGCCGATATTCAGCCCGCTTCCCACAATGACAGAGATAATAAAAGCAACTGTAAATGTGATTGCTGCCTGTACCATTGAGATGATAAGCATAGGGATAATGTAGCCTGCGGTGAGATCAGATGCAGTCATTGGTGTTGCGTAAAGCCGCATAAGGAACGTGCCCGAGCGGTCGGTGGAAACGTTCAGAGCCGTGAACAGCATAATAAACATCTGCCCGAAGACTGCAACCCCCGGCGCAAGGTTTTCAATGTGGAAAACCGTCATATTTGCCTTTGGCGGAATGCTGCGGTCAACGATCGTCATAATGATAAGCATTATCAGCGGAAACCCCAGACAGAAGATGTACCCCAGAGGGTCACGCAAAAGCTCCCTGATGTTTCTGCCTGTAAAAGCAAAGGCTCTTTTCATTACTGCGCACCCCCTTCTGCGATGGCTACAAATGCGTTTTCAAGTCCCGTAGTGCCCGTTTGTTTTTCTAACTCTGAAAGTGTGCCCAGCGCAGCGAGCCTGCCCTCTATCATTATTCCGATGCGGTCGGAGAGCTGCTGGGCTTCCTCCATGTAATGGGTGGTGAGTATTATGGTCAGCTTGCCCTTGAGGGACTGTATCTCACGCCATAGCTCACGCCTTGCCAGCACGTCAAGTCCAAGGGTCGGCTCGTCAAGGAACAGCACCTGTGGCTCACCTATAAGTGCCATAGCTATGGACAGCTTTCTTTTCCAGCCCCCCGAGAGGGTCTTTGCACGGCTGTCCGCAACCTTTTGCATACCGAATGTGTCAATAAGCTCAGCTGTGCGGTCCCGGCTTTTTTGCTTGTCAAAGCCGTACACACGGCACATGAATAAAAGGTTCTCCCTTACCGTGAGCCTCTCGGCAACGGCAGTGTCCTGGGGCGAAATGCCGATCATGGACTTTACCGCCGTCTTGTCGCTGTCACAGTTTTTACCCATTACCCAAGCCTCACCCGAGGTGGCTTTCGCAAGGCAGCACAGCATTCTTATGGTGGTGGTCTTGCCTGCACCGTTCACCCCAAGCAGCGAGAACAGCTCCCCCTGCTCCACCTCCAGGTCAAGACTGTCAACCGCAGTCAGATCCTTGTATTTTTTAGTAAGTCCCTTTGTCTGAACAGCAAGCATATTATCACTCCTTATCCTTGTGTATGAGCTTTTCCAGGTCGTCCATGAATCCGCCCATTTTTACCATGGCGATACCGCCCTTTTCCTCGTCCCCCAGGACCAGCATAACGTCTCCGGGCTTTATATCAAAAACCTTGCGGCAGCTTGAAGGCAGGGTGACCTGTCCCTTTGAGTTTACACGGGAAAGTCCGAAAATATGCTTTCCGTCCCCTGTGTGCTCCTGCTTTCCGAAGCTGCGCACCAGCATATCCACTGTCGTTCCGTATATGTCCGCCAGCTTCATGCAGCTGTCAATGTCGGGTACAGATTCTCCCCGTTCCCACTTTGCCACCGCCTGGCGTGAGACCCCCACCTTTTCCGCAAGCTCCTCCTGGGTCAATCCGCTTTGGGTGCGGTATCTTTTAAGTCTTGAAAAATCAATATTGCTCATATACAGCCCCCCTTGTTTTCGTATTTAGTATACAGCACCTAAAATGTTAAGTCAACATATCTTTTTATACATCAATGTTATGATTTGTAGCATTGTGGTAAAATGTTATCCGGGAAAGCATTTTACCACAAAATAAAAAAGCCCCGTGTAAGGGGCTTTGAGCTATCCGAGTATCTGCTTTAAAAGGGTATCCATATCCTGTCCCGTGTAGTGTATCCCTCTCATTCCCAGAGCTTTGGCTGCCTCCACGTTTCTCGGAGTGTCATCTATAAAAACGCACTCCGACGGCACAAGACCGTATCTGTCACAAAGCAGCCTGTATATCTGTGCATCCGGCTTTGTCATTTTTACAGTGCATGAAAAAATGCCTCCGTCCATATATCGGGTAAAATCCAGAGCCTCGGGAGCGGTGTGCATAAGAAAATAAAAATAGTTTGAAAGGAAATATACCTTGTGTCCCCCGGCTTTCAGAGCCTGTATGATAGGTATGGTGCTCTGCCGTTTTCCGGGACATTGAGCTATCTTGGAAAATACCAGTCTTATCTCCTTCTCGTACTGTGGCGCATGGTCGATGAACCGCAAAAGCACCTCCTCGTCCGAAAGCACTCCCCGGTCAAGCTCGTTCCAGTCGCCGCTGTTCCACATGGCGTCGATGACCGCCTGTGCAGCAGCTTCATCCCCAAGTACCCTGTGTACAAAGCCTTCAAAGTCAAAGTCAATAAGCACCTTTCCTATGTCAAAAATAACGTTCATTTTTTCTCCTCTAAGATAAGCGGTTAAAGTACCGCAAATTTTATGTTGGCGGTCTTGCGCAGAGTACCCTTGTGCAGGTATGTTACCTCCACACCGTCCTTTGTCCATTTAAGCTTGTACCTGCCCTCGTTTCTCAGACCGTCCTGCGTGGTGAACTCACCTATTTTCACCGCACGCTGATCCTTTATCTGAAAGACATCTGCGTACCCGTCGGAACCTCTTGACCGTTCACAGATAACTATGCTGTGTCCCTTGTCGGGGGAGTCGTAGCGGTAGAATTTCGGGTCGTATTTGTCCCCCAGCTTGCTCTGATAATTTGTAACGATGATAATAAGTCCGATGATAAATACCGTAACGCACATTATAAGCGATACCAGCAGGTTTCTTCCACGGCTTCTTGCTGCCGTTGCACCTGCGCTGTCAAGCACCATTGAGGCAGCTATAAGCAGGATAGCCACAATGAACATAATGAAAAACACCGTGTCAAAATTGCCGTAGGAGCTGCTCTCTATAATAACTCCGTTTTTGTACGAGTAGGTTATTATCTCCTTTTTAACGTGCACAGCCACATAAAGCCCCGCAGCCGAAACCACCACCAGGAAAGACAGCACCCTTAACAGACAGGCGCAGCGCAGAGCCATTTTAAGGTGCTTGCGGCGCAAAGCGACAGCGGAAACGTATGTACCGTACAGATAATACAGCACCAGCACCGCAAAAAGTATTATCAGCAATGTCTCCATGCGCCTCACCTCTCTTTGCGCAGTATTTTGTTACCCAACGTCACCTATATAGTAAGTTTTGTACTTTTCATAGTAGTCGGCGATAAACTTCTTTTCGCCGTTTTCGGTGGTAAAATAGTACACCTTTTTCTTTATGTGACCGGTCTTTTCGCTGTAATTCTGAAGCTTTGTGATGCCGGGTATATCTCTTGTGACCATCTCCTCGGTGCGCTCATAAATGCACTTTACGCCCAGCTGATTTTCGGCGAAGTCCATAAAGCGGTATGCCTGCCACAGTTCTCGCTCGCCCGTTTTGCCGTCTTTGAAGCGGTAGAAAGCATAGAATGTTCCGTACTTCTCCGAGGCGGGTTCAACTCGCATATCAAATTCTGTGAATTTTTCACATACATCTGCTTTGCGTATCAGTTCTCCGAGTTTGGTCAAACCGTCTTTCAGCTCCTCATAAGGCTTGTCGCTTTTGAGCCGAATAAGCACGCGCTGTGGCATATATTTTTCTCTTTCATAGGTCATAGCATATTCTTTGCATATCTTGTCGGCTCCGTCTTGTACGCAGTCAAGCACATAGTTGTAATATGCAAAGCCCCAGCCGTTTACAGTTTTCTCCTCGTAGCCTGCCTTTGAGCCGTCAAAGTGTACTGTGGTCACCTCGCTGGAAACGGGGAACTCAAAGCCGCACTTATCATCGGTAAAGTATGCAGTATGCTTGTACTGCTCTTTTTCATACCGCACAAAAGTGCAGTCGGGACAGTTTTCCTTGGCATATTTTTTCAGGCTGCTTTCGTTTTTGAGGCTTACTGCGTCTTTGGACATATGGCAGGCTGTCAGAAACAGCACCGACAGCAAACCGAGCAGTAAGATCACCTTGTATGGCTTTTTCATTTTGTTCCCCCCTATTTTTATATTGGCAAGTACAGTATATCACAACACCGCTGTTTCGTCAACAACAAAAAACCGCCCGCATTTCAATGCCGGCGGCTGTGTTTATCCGGTGCTGTCAATAAGTTGGGACTGTGCCCTGTGTGCCGTTGAAATAGCTGTATGTGAGAGAAGAAAGCTCGATAAAGTGCATACCGTGCTTGCTTGCCAGATTTTCCTCCTCGCTAAGCACCACCAGAATATAATCGGAGTTTGGCGTGGAAACGATAGCGGCATCGTGTGACTGGTCTGTGGTGTCGCCTGTCTTGTTGGCGATAACGGTGTTGGGGCTGTATGGTATGCCATGGGGTATCTTTTCGGTGTAGTACTGCTGCTTGAGTATCTCGTACATCTTTTCCGATGCCTCTTTGGAAACGCAGTTGCCTCGGTAAATGTCCTCAAGCATATGCCCAACGTCGCTGGAGCAGGTGGCATTTGGCTTGTCCGAGGTGGTAAGTCCCTCTGCATTGTCCGAAGGCTCCAGCCCGTGATACTGGAAGGTGTGGCTGTATCCCATTGAAGCGCACCAGCGGTTGATATAAGTTGTCCCCATGGTGCGCACCATTTTGTTGAAGGAGCTGTTGTTGCTGTAAGCTGCCATGCTCACAATGGTGGGGTAGTAGGTCTGCTCGTCCATTCTTCCTTCCTCTATCTGCTGGTAGCAGGCACCCATCGCAAACAGCTTGATAACGCTGGCAGGGTAGAATTGCTTGTCGTTGATGGCGAACCAGTCGCCTGTGCGCAGGTCCTTGACATAAGCGGACCATTCTCCCGTATAGGTTTCAAACTTAGCCTCTATCGCCTCTTTAAGGTTGCCAAGGTTGCCCAGCTGCTCCGGCTCGGATCTGTCCTTTACAGGGTAGCTGGATTCTTCTTCGCTGCTGTCCTGCTGCTGTGCTGTTGAGGAGGACTGTTCCGGGGTGCTTTCCGAGGAGGATGAAACGGCGGAAGCAGGCTTCGGTTCCGATTCGTCGCCCGACTTGTCGATAGCCATAAAGATCACCATAAGGATCACAGCCGCCATGAAAACAGCAACAACGATATAAAAGGGCTTGAGGCTGTTTTTGTCGCTGTCGGGCATGAAATCCTCAAAATCATCCTGCTTATCCGAGCTTTCATACTCTTCCCAATCCGGCAGTTCTTTCACGGTGCCCCCCTCCTTTCCTGTCGAAATACGCTGTTTATATTATATAATAGCTTTCAAAAAAAGTCAATCGCCCCCGGATTATAAAATAACCGTAACTGACACAAACTATTTGTGGTTGAAATCATGGGGATTATGTGTTATACTTGTTGATAACCTGTAATTGCGGTGTTGAACAAATCGGAACAGTATACACAAACGGAGGTGCTTCGGGTGAAAGAAAAATGGAAAAAGCCCTATATCGTCATTCCTGTGGTGAGCATAGCTGCGTTTATAATGGCAGTAAACTATAAGACCTTTGTTGCCACCGGGGGACTTTACCCGGGAGGCGTATCGGGACTTACCATTCTGCTCACCAGGCTTTTCAAGTCTGCCTTCGGAATAAATGTTCCCTTCAGCGTGGTGAATATAGCCCTTAACGCCATACCCGTGTATATCGGCTTTAAGTTTATCGGCAGGAACTTCACATTGTATTCATGTCTGATGATACTTCTCAGCAGTATTTTTACCGACCTTATACCCACCTATGCTGTCACCGAGGATATACTTCTTATCTCTGTCTTTGGCGGAATAATAAACGGTGCTGCGATATGTCTTTGTCTTAATGTGGGAGCAACTTCCGGAGGAACGGATTTTATCTCTGTTTTTCTCTCCGAGAAAAGCGGCATGGATTCGTTCAACATTATACTGGGATTCAATGCCTTTATCCTGTGTATCGCAGGTTTTATCTTCGGCTGGGACAAAGCACTGTACTCTATTATCTTCCAGTATACCTGCACAGCGGTGATGCGGCTGCTTTATAAAAAGTTCCAGCAAAGCACCTTGTTTATCGTTACCAATAAGCCCAATGAAGTCTGCGCAGCGGTATACGAGCTTACCACCCACGGAGCGACTATACTTGAGGGTGAAGGCTCTTACGAGCATTGTGAAAGGAACGTTGTCTACTCCGTCGTTTCCGCCGCCCAGTCCAAAAAGGTCATCAAAGCGGTGAGAGAGGTGGACAAGGGAGCATTCATAAACGAAGTAAAGACACAAAAACTGCTGGGCAACTTTTTCCAGCCAAAGGAGGATTGACAGAGCTTGCTTGATAAAATAATGTCCCTGCTGAATAAAATAGATGACTTTATGTATTATCCCGTGCTGATAGTCGTCCTTGGTGCAGCAGGTCTTTACTTTTCCGTAAGAACAGGCTTTGTGCAGCTGCGTATGTTCAAGGAATCCTGCCGGCTAATAAGGGAAAAACCAAAGGGAACAAAAGGCGTGTCATCCTTCCAGGCTCTGATAGTTTCCACCGCTTCACGAGTGGGTACGGGAAACATCGTGGGAGTCTCCACCGCTATCTGTATCGGCGGACCGGGTGCCTGCTTCTGGATGTGGCTGATGTGCATTATCGGAGCGTCCTCTGCGTTTGTTGAAAGTACCCTTGCGCAGATCTATAAGCGAAAAGGAAAGGACGGGAATTGCTACGGCGGTCCCGCCTATTATATCGAACAAGCCCTGGGCAAGCCTGTGGTATCGGTGCTTTTCTGCATTTTCCTTATCGCTACATACGCCTTCGGATTTAATCTTCTGTGCTCCTTTAATCTCCAGTCATCCTTTGAGATCTACAGATTCTACGACCCCAAGGTAACTCCCGTTATCATCGGTCTGATGCTTGCCGTACTGACAGCCTTCTGTCTTATGGGCGGCGGAAAGAGAATAATCAGGCTAAGCGAGAAGATAGTCCCCGTAATGGGCGTAGCGTACGTGCTGGTTTCGGTAATTATTATTATCAGCAACTATTCAAATATACCCCATATGTTTGCGGTCATCTTTGAGGATGCCTTTGATTTTCGTTCCATACTTGGCGGCTTCTCGGGGAGCTGTATGGTCCTTGGTATCAAAAGAGGACTGTATTCCAACGAGGCAGGTGTGGGATCTGCGCCTAATGCTTCTGCGTCTGCAAACGTCTCCCACCCCGTAAAGCAGGGACTGGTGCAGACAGTATCGGTGTATATCGACACCATTCTTCTTTGTACCGCAACAGCCTTTATGTGCCTCAGCACAGGGGTGGAGTATAACGATAAGGTCTCCGGGGCATTATATGTGCAAAATGCCATCTCCACCTTTTCCGAAAAAGGGGGACCTGTCTTTATAACCGTGTCAATGGTGCTGTTTGCCTTTACCACCCTTCTTGGCAACCTGTATTATGTGGATAATGCGCTTATTTATCTTAACGGCAAAAAAGAGCCCTCTAAAAAGTTCATGGGAGTGTTCTATGCTTTTTGCGTGGCAGTCATCTTCGGCGGCGCACTTATGAAAATGGAATTTGCATGGACCGTGGCGGATATAACCATGGGCTTTATGACGCTGATAAATATACCCTGCTGTCTGATGCTGTCGGGGCAGGTGATAAAGGCGCTGAAGGATTATGAAAAGCAGAAGAAAGCAGGTAAGGACCCGCATTTTGCCGCAAAGGATATAGGACTTGACGAGTCAAAGCTGAGTTATTGGAAATGACCGCTGTGGGGCATGAGCCTTTTGGAGGGAGCGTGTGCCGTAAGGCTGCCCGGTAAAAGAAGAAAAAAGGCTTGACAATGTGGGATAACCGTGGTATAATATATGAGTTGAAAATGCGCCGGTAGCTCAGCTGGATAGAGTAACTGGCTACGAACCAGTAGGTCGGGGGTTCGAGTCCCTTCCGGCGCACTGAATACCATGCCGTAGTTGCGGCGAAAACCGTTTCTGACAGAAGTCGGGAACGGTTTTTTTGTTGTGCCGTAAAAAAATGTCCCCCCAAGCCCTTGACAAAACTACCGATTGGTAGTATAATAAATACCGAACGGTAGTAAGCGGCATTTATAAAAGAGGAGGCGCAAAGTTGGATAAGAAGGAAGAAATAATAATTGCAGCCCTTGACCTTGCCTCGGAAAAAGGACTGGGCAATGTTTCAATGGCGCAGATCGCCGAAAAAGCAGGTATACGCAAAGCATCGCTGTATAATCATTTTGACTCAAAAGAGGAAATGATATCCCAGATGTATGTGTATCTCAGGGAAAATGCAAAAAATCAGCTTTCACCCGGGGATATTGATATAAGTGCCCTGGTCAGGGATAAAAGCGCATACGAGGTGCTGATGCTGGCGGTGAACAATTACGTCAAGCTCAACAGCGACGAAAGAATGCAGAAATTTTATAGGTTTATCTACTCTCAAAGACCTATCGACCCTGTGGCAGCAAGGATAATCACCGAGGAAACAAATAAAATGATCGCAGCAACCAAGTCGCTGTTCTATGCCCTTGCCACACATAGGAAGATCTCCGACGACAATATAGATACAGCAGCAGTGTCTTTTGCAATGACGATCCATTCTATGCTGGATCATAAGCTTGACTGCCGCAGCTGCGGTGAAAAGTTTGACAGCACAATGATACAGGATTATATACACTGGTTGTGTAAACAGTTGGGGGGGCAATGAAATGAACAGGAAAACACTTGTTAATTATATGGGACTGCTGGGGGTGATAGCGTTTTTGTCTTACACCGCTGCGGTGGTCTTTACACCCCTTGCCTATCCCGGCTATAACCGCCTGGAGCAGGCGGTGAGCGACCTGAGCGCACAGAACGCACCCTCGAAAATGCTGTGGGATACGCTTAGTGCGCCGTATAATAAATGTACCCTCGTCTGCCTTATGGCAGTTTGCATCTTCATAAAAGATAAGCTGAACAAACCGCTGCGCATAGGTATCTACCTGTTTACGGCAATGAGCTGGATCTCCGGGATAGGGTATGCTATGTTCCCTCTGTCTGACAGCGGATATGCAGGCACCTTCCGTGATTTCATGCACGTTTATGTTGTGACCTCTGCCGTGGTGATGCTTTCCATCGCATCGCTGATCGTCATAATGGTTGGCGGATATAAGGACAAAAGATACCGCAGCCTTGCCCTTGGCGCAACAGCCGCACTTGCAATGATGTTTGCGGGTGCAGTAGGTACAAAGGCTGTCCCCAAAGCGTATTTCGGCGTTGCGGAGAGATTCAGTGTGTTTGCCGCAGTGGGATTTACAGCCTTTCTGGGTGTATGCCTTTTCAAAGGCTTTAATGGGAAAAATACCGAGCAGTAAAATAAAAGAGCTTGCCCCGGGCAGGCTCTTTTTGTTGACAACACAGCGCAGGCATGATAAAATATACCCAAACGATCGGACAGGGAAGGAGAAACGCTTTGAAAATACTGTTTTCAAAGGTGATCGCCGTCGTAATGCTGTGGCTGTGTGCAGCTTCGGGGATCTCCGCAAGCGCACAGAGCACAGGCAAATGCACCGTAAAAGGGGTATCGCTCACACTTACGGGGAATATCGGCGTCGACTTTTTCATTGAAATGGACAGTCAAAGCAGTGTAACAAGCTTTGACCTTGACGGTCCGCAGGGTAAGATAACTGTGTCGGCAAAAGATCTGAGACCTGTGGAAAACGGCGGGAATAAGGGGTGCTATAAGCTTTCCTACTCTGTCTCTGCGCAGCAGGGATCCCAAAGGATAACCCTTCGGGCAAATGATGATAATGGCATATGTGCACTTTACAGATCAGACGGAGAGAAACGCTTTGAGAGCGATAAAGCCTCCTTCAGCGTAATTGATTATATCGTCAAAGTCAAAGGCGACAGCCGGGCACGCAAGGCGTTGAAGGAGCTTGCAGACGCCCTGGATACCTACGTTAAAAGCAGCCCGCAGGAAAATGACCACGCCCGTGAGAAATACGAAAATGCAAAGGAAAATTACCGCCGTATGCTCCTTGACGGCTCAAAAGCAGACAGCATTGATATCAAAGATACCGACGGACAGGGCAGAAACTATACCTTTGAGTATAACGCACAGCAGTTTAAAGCCGAGTTTTCCTACCGCATCGACGGCAAGGAGAACTGGAGGATATATGACTCTTATCTTATACGCAGCAGATCGGATATGATAATGATCTGTGACCGGCTTTTAACGCTGCATAAGATCCACGGACGTGATATGGTATCCTACCGGACTGCGGAGGATATGGCAGATGAGTGGGAGATACACAATTCAGCCTACGACTATCTGCCTCAGGGGGATATGAAAAACCATGCAAAGGACGTTGACTTTGATCCGGACGACCAGGGCAAGAGCCTTGGAGATTTTATGCTTGAAAAGATAAAAGGGAAATGATATGAAAAGAAGAATAAAAAAAGGTCTTGTGCTTATGGCAGTGTGTGCGCTGATGCTCTGCGGATGCGGTAAAAGCAGCTCGTCAAGCTCCCGTGACACGGAGCAAGCTGAAAGCACCGCCGTGGAAAGCAAAGGTCATAACAGCACCCGTGAGGAAGCTGATGTGCAAGGCGCAGATATATCACAGGCGCAAACACACCGTACCGAGGATACCCAAAGTGCCCTCGAGCTGCCTGTGTACCCCATAGATTAAATAGCCCGAAAGCAAAAAACAAGGCGCACCGCTTGCTGCAAATTGCCCTATAAGAACTTTTTTAAAGACCGGATGACAAAAGCGAAAATATGTGTTATAATCAAAGCGTTGGAAACAAACTGAAATAAAGAGGAACGTATATGGATCAAATCAAAGAATCGCCAAGCCTTATAAGGCTCATACCCAAAAGAAAGCATGGGCTGAAAAAGCTGCTGTTCAGCCGTGTGGGCTTTTTTATCCTGCTTATTTTTATACAGTTGGCACTGGTGCTTGTGATCTCCGAGTATGCTATAAGATTTCGGATCCTTGCGCTTTTTATGACCGTATTTCTCATCGTGATGTTCGTGTATCTGTTCAATACGGATATGGATTCAAGTGCAAAGCTGACCTGGAGCGGACTGTTTCTGTTCTTTCCCGTTCCCGCCGCACTGTTTTTGCTGTTTACACAGCTGGACGTGGGGCACAGAAAGGAAAAGCGCAGGCTGAACGAACTGGTAAAAGGCTCACGAAAGCTCATAAGTCAGAACTCTTATACTATAATCAAACAGGAGCTTATCGACTCGGGAACAGCCGACCTGTGCTTTTACCTTAACCGCTCGGGAAGATTTCCCATTTATGAGAATACAGAGGTCACCTTCTTCCCCCTGGGTGAGGATAAGTACAATGCCATGCTGCCACAGCTTAAAGCTGCGGAAAAGTTTATCTTCCTTGAATACTTTATAATAGACGAAGGACTTATGTGGGGCAATATCCTTAATATCCTTATAGATAAGGCTGCCCACGGGGTAGACGTGCGTGTAATGTACGACGGGATGTGCGAAATATCCACCCTGACACATAACTATCCCAAGCTGATGCAGCAGCACGGTATAAAGTGCAAGGCGTTTTCACGGATAAGACCCTTTGTGTCCACGTCCTACAACTACCGTGACCACCGCAAGATACTTGTTATCGACGGCAAGGTAGCCTTCAACGGGGGCGTGAACCTGGCGGACGAATATATCAACCGTGTGGAGCGATTCGGACACTGGAAGGATACCGCAATAATGCTCAAGGGCGAAGCGGTGCAGAGCTTTACCCTTATGTTTTTGCAGATGTGGAACATGACCGAAGCACAGCCCGGGTGGGACGAGTGCAGTATATCTTTCCCGTCAAAAAGAACAGACGGCTTTGTTATGCCCTATTGCGATAACCCCCTTGACGATGAAAAGGTGGGGGAGAGCGTTTATATGGACATCATCAACCGCTCCATCAGCTATATCCATATAATGACCCCTTATCTTATCCTTGATAACGAGCTTGAAAACGCCCTGACCTATGCCGCAAAGCGAGGCGTTGAGGTAAAGATAATCCTTCCGGGCATACCTGATAAAAAATCCGCCTATGCCCTTGCAAAGACCCACTATAGATCCCTGACCAAGGCAGGTGTAAAGATATATGAGTATACACCGGGCTTTGTCCACGCAAAGGTCTTTGTCAGCGATAACCGGAAGGCTGTGGTGGGAACGATAAATCTGGATTACCGCAGCCTTTATCACCATTTTGAATGTGCCACCTATCTGTACCGCACAGCGTGTATAAAAGAGATAGAGGAGGATTTCCAGCGCACTTTGCTCAAATGCCGTAAGGTGACCTTAAAGACCATAGCGGATGAAAAGCTGGGCACAAAGATACGGGGCAGGATACTGAAGCTGTTTGCTCCGCTGATGTAAAAATGAAATAAAACTAAAATCGCCTGTGTTGAAAAGCACAGACGATTTTTTTTGTTGTTATTTTTTCAGATATGAAGCCGACACAGGGAACTCATAATAAGTGTCGGGATAAGGCTCATCCTTGAGCATAAAATGCCACCATTCGCAGTTTATGGGTTCAAATCCCCCCCGCACCATTGCCGATCGAAGGACCATTCGGTTTTCGTATTGCTCCTGGGTAACCTCCTTGCAGTCCGGGTGTGACACAGGGCTGAAAAGATCAAATGGACTGCCCATGTCCACCTCTTTGCCTGTTTTCATGTCAAACAGCGTAACGTCCACCGCACTTCCTCTGCTGTGGCTGGACTTTCCTGCGATATACCCCTTTATAAACAGCTCCTGCTTTTCCAGCTCAGGGTAAAAATAAGGCTTCATACGTATATCCTGATCCTCAAGCCCCCACAGGACAAATTGCTTTACTGCGCAGGCAGGGCGGTATGCATCAAATACCTTCAGACGGTATCCCCGCACAAACAGCTCGCTGCTCACAGCTTTGAGAGCCCTTGCCGCCTCAATGGTGAGAAGTGCGCATGGTTCCTCGTAGCCGTCGATACGCTCGCCTATAAAGTTATATGTGCAATAGTAGCGGATCTCCTGCACTATCCCGGGGATATATTCCCCCAGCACCACAAATCCCGAAGGGTCCATAAGGGTGTCCTTTATATTTTTCATACCACACCTCCCGGTTACTTACAGAAAGCATAAGCCACCGTCCGCTTATTAAACAGCAGACGGTGGTCATGACAAACACATTTTACTTGATATCTTTTTTGTTATACAGCTTTGTTGTGAAATACAGCAGAACAACTACTGTGATTATGCCGACTATCAGCGCTCGCAGCATACAGCCCTCGTCGTTGAGGTTCGTACGGTAGAGGCTGTCTGGCATATAATCTGAAAGCTCGAAATCCTTTTTGAACTTAAACAGCTTGTTAATACCTGCGGAGATGCCCGTATAAGCAAGTCCTGTAAAGCCGGCTCCGCACAGGATCGCAACTATCGTACCTGCGACATTTGAGCCGATCGCTGTGGTAAGCAGCAGCACCAATGCGCAAAGTCCCGTGAGCAGTATCCATTTTATCGCAAATTCAGCGAGCACAGACCCCATGCCGAATATCTTTTCCTCGGCTCTGGTCAGAGTCTCCTCATCAAAATCTCCTGCGACACTCATATCGAACACTATATGTCTGCCGACCAGCAGCTGACCTATGGTGTTGCCGATAACAGTAACTGCATAGAACAGCAGCGTTGTGAACTGGATCACTACGAATTTGGAGATTATGGTGTGACCTCTGCTGGGAAGCTGACCTGCGATATTCTTGATGTAGCCGTGCTGGATATCAGCATAGCAGAACCACACGATGCAAAGCAGGAAAACTGCGGTACATACCATACCGAGCTGGTCTGCGAGGACATTGCCGAAGTGGAAGGTGTTGTCCCATTCACCCAGCTGTGCAAGAGCCTTTTCGGGATCTTCATTCTGCTCTGCAAGCTTTTTGCCGAGGTTGAACATTATCTTTCCGAGCGGTCCTTCGATCAGATTCATAAAGAACACGATAATGAGACAGACCTTGAACGACATTGATTTAACGAGTCTGTAAAGGTCCATTCTGATAACGTTACCCATTATGCTCACCTCCTGTAAGACTGAGATAGTAGTCCTCAAGAGATACGCTGTTGACATAGAGCTCCTTGAGGGGAACATCAGCTTTTACGATAGCCGCTGCCATTTTGTCACTGTCTTCGAGTCTTTCACCGACACGCAGCACTCCGTCATCGTCAATATTGGTCTGCGTTATGCCTATGCCCGAAAGTGCCTTTATTGCGCCGTCGTTATCGGGCGTTTTTATTGCCACGAACTGGCCGCAGCGTGACATAAGCTCGTCATTTGTAAACTGCTCTATCAGCTTTCCCTCGTGGATTATGCCGTAGGAATCTGCGAGCTTTGCAAGCTCCTCAAGGATATGGCTGGATATCATTATGGTGATGCCCTTTTCGTCACGCAGCTGTGCGAGGGTATGTCTTACCTCAACGATTCCCTGCGGGTCGAGTCCGTTGATAGGCTCGTCAAGGATTATCATTGACGGTTCTCCGACGAGGGCGAGGGCGATGCCCAGCCTTTGCCGCATACCGAGTGAATACTCCCCTGCGCCTTTTTTATCGGATACGTTTTCAAGTCCTACGATTTTCAGCAGGTTGTCAAGGTAGTTATCCTTTTTATAGTCAACGCCCATTGCCATGCACTTGATCTTCAGATTCTCCCTTGCACTGCGCTTGGGGTAAAGACCCGGGTGCTCGATAAGTACGCCCACCTTGTTCATCATTTTCCTCATCTCAGAACCCGTCTTGCCAAACAGCGAGTATGTGCCGCTGGTGGGGTTTGAAAGACCGCTTATCATTCGCATGATAGTGGTTTTTCCTGCGCCGTTTCGCCCGATAAGACCGTAGATCTCGCCCTCACGGATATTGATGTTGATATCCTTTGCGGCGTCCTTTTTGCCGTAGGTCTTTGTCAGGTTCTGGGTCTGCATTATGTATGACATTTGCATTACCTCCGAATTGTTGTGGATTATTCCTCGCTGCCGCCCTTTTGGTTAGGGTCCTTTTTCTTAACGAGGCAGTGGATAGATGTTATCATGATAACGAACAGTACAAGCAGGGGAATAAGGTAACCGCCCAGAGCGTTGCCTACCTGCTCCTTGGAAGTAAGGATGTTCGCAGTGTCTGCTGCGTTGCCGCTGAAGCCTGCGGAGCTGAGGGCTGTTGCAACAGCCTCTTTGCTTGTGCCTGTTGCGGAAAGAGCAGACAGACCCTTGCAGGAGCGCAGAGCCGACAGAAACTCAAATCCGCCTGCCATGGTGGAGATGGAGAAGAGAAGGAAGATGATCTTGAAAACGTAAGATACCGTCTTTGTCTTGTATTTTGAAACCACTGCGAGGATCAGACAAGCGATCAGCATAACGAATGTAACATAGTAAAGTGTGGTCTTGTCACCGAAATCACCGAGGATCTTGATAACTCTCACACCCATGTTGTCCTCATTTAAACCGTCTGTTTCAATGTTTTTCAGTCCTGTAGCCATAACAAATATGCTGATGTTACTCATCACCCATGTTACGATAAGACAGATACGCAGTGCCAGTCCCAGTGTTTTGTTTTCTTTGTTTGCAATAAATTTACCCATTTAAATTACCTCCACGTTAAACTAGTCATTAAGACACTTATATTTTACACTTTTTATTGCATGTTGTCAATCATATTTTAAAGACAAATAAAAATGTGTTTGTTTTATGTTTTTTGTTTTTACTTATTGCATACATATAATAGCATATATCCAATGCATTTGCAACCGACAATTATGCCTAAAAGTGTTGTTTAAGCTGCATACTCCGTGGAAATTGTAGCTTAAGCTACAGAAAACGTTTAAGCTGTAACCTTTGTTCCGATCTCAGCAGTTGCCTGTATACACATACTTCAGCTTTTTTGCAGCCCGATCCGCCAGAGCTTTCAGCACCCCTATGTCCGTTGCCCGGCAGTCCGTCATTTTGAACCGTGGGAAAAATCTGTTGAGATGCAAGGGTATGTCTGCCCCCACATTCCTTGACTGTGCATCTTCAAGAGAAGCGATCCAATCGGTCATTGCGTCAAGCTCTCGTGGGTCATCGCTTATCCCCGGCACAACAAGAGTAGTCAGCTCAACGTGGCAGAATTTAACTGCCCCTGCGATAAAACGCTTCACCGTTTCCAGATCGCCCCCCAGCTGCTCTTTGTAGGTTTGACGGTTAAAGCATTTAAGATCGATGTTCATAGCGTCGATGTGCCCCGAAAGCTGCTCGAGTATCTTTTCCTCTGCGCAGCCGTTGGTGACCAGCACCGTTTTCATTCCTGCCTGCTTTACAAGCCGTGCAGTGTCCCTTACAAATTCATACCCCACCAAAGGCTCGTTGTAGGTGAAAGCGACACCTATGTTGCCCCGGTCTTTATATCCCTCTGCCAGCTGTACAAGCTCCCCCGGAGTCAGGCTGCCCCATCTCCCGGCATGATCCATAGCCTGCTGTGACCATGATATTTCGTAGTTCTGACAGAATCTGCACCGCATATTGCACCCGCAGCTGCCCACGGAAAGGATCATTGAACCGGGGAAGAACCTGTTAAGCGGCTTTTTCTCTATGGGATCAAGGGCAACAGCCGACACCACGCCGTAGTTTTTAGCTGTGACCTTACTGCCGCTGCCTATCCGTGCGCCGCAAAAGCCCACCTGCCCCGGCTCAAGGCTGCAATGTCTGAAACAGACCTCACATATTGCCAAATCTGCCCCCTCCTTTACCTGTGCCTTACCACCTCAAAGCGGTGCAGAGTTATGTTCTCCCCCTGCGTTATCCCGCCCTTTGCCATGGTAATGGCTATCTGCTGCTGTACGCTGTCAACGCCTTCAAGATCCGGCAGAAGCAGACCACGGCGCATACCGCAGGAAACGATCACCCCGTAGCGTTTCACATCAAGCTTTGACGGGGAATCTATAAGCTCCGGCTCTCCCAGAACGTCAACGTTGATTTCCAGAGCTTCAAGCTCATCGGGCGTTATGGGGTCAAACCTGGGGTCACAGACGGCTGCGCTCACAGCGTTTGAGATTATCTCCTCAGCAAGGCTTGGCTGGGTGGCGGCAATAGTTCCTATGCAGCCCCGCAGCTGCCCCTGCTTGTGTATGGAAACGAATGCGCCCCCTCGGGCAGCTTTCATCTCCTGGGGTATATCATCTGTCACACCGGGCTTTGTGCCGCTTTTAACGTACTGCTCCACCGTTTTCCTTGCAAGGGCAACATAAGGGTCCTGCCCTGTGGGATAGAAGGAGCATACTCCGTAGCCCACGCCGGTCACGTCCTCGTGGGAATATACGGTGGCTTTGACTTTATCGCCGTCCAGAACACCCGACATGATAACGAACGACCTGTGACCGCACTCTGCCGCCTGCTCGCACATATCCTCGTCAAACTCAAGCAGCTCATCCAAAGCCCCCCTGGAGCACACATCTATCAGCTGCCTGTCATACTCCGGACCCTGCGGAGCAAAGCCGTAAGGACCGTAGGTCTGAAGCTTGTGGGAAAGGTCGCCGCTTGCCACGTATACCACCCGCCGTCCAAGCGTGTCCACAGCCCTGCGGATAATCTGCCCGAAGCGGAAATGCTCCCTTAGCGGCAGCCATGACAGCCCCACACGCAAAAGCCTGAAACCGCTGTATTGCTGGCGGATAAAATATAAAGGTACCATTGTTCCGTGGTCAAGCTCTCCGCTGCCTCTTTCGGTCAGTCCCGCAGGGAAGCCCTCATCTGCGGCAAGCTGCGCCGTCAGCATAGCCAGCCGGGTGTCGTACTGTTCGTCAAAGCACACCTGTGCAGCGCCAAAGTCCGCAAAAGAGCCCTTTGCACCGTCGCCCCGGGAAATGTGGAAATAATCGCTGTACATCGTTGCGTGAGGGCTTGATATAATAATGGTGTCCGGCTTCAGAGCTGCGATCTGCTTTGCTGCGCTGATGTAGGAATCTATGGTCTTTTGTACCTGTTTTTCTCTGCCGTTTCCTACCTGCGACACAATGAGAGGCGGGTGAGGAACGATAAAAGCTGCAAGTATAGCCATGAGCAGCACTCCCTTCGTTTTTTTCTGCAACGATTATAACACATCCCTCCATCCTGCGTCAACGGGTTTTCCTGCCAAAAACTTTGTGCTTGCAAAAATTGTTTGTTTGTGGTACAATCTATTTTGTAATATGATGATATTTGGGAATGAAAGGGGAAAATGCCTTGAAAAAAGATACCGGTGCTTCAGCTGTAAAAAGGCTGGAGCCTGATGAAAACATCGGTCTGACCGCCGAACAGGTCCGTGAAAGGATACAAGGGGGGCTTGCCAATACCCCGGTCAAGCCGCCGTCAAAATCCATAGGAGCAATAATCGCAAGCAACGTATTTACGTATTTTAACTTTATCTTTACCGTGATAGCGGTCCTGCTTGTGATCGCAGGCTCGGTAAGGGACCTTACCTTCCTGCCGGTCATCATAGTCAACACCCTTATCGGTATTGTCCAGGAGATACGCTCAAAACGGCTGCTTGATAAAATGACCGTTCTTAATTCTCCCACCGCAAAAGTTATCCGTGACGGACAGCAGCAAAGCATCCCCTCGGAAAAGCTTGTGGCGGACGACATCGTGATCTTCAAAGCCGGCGACCAGATACCTGCCGACGCAGTAGTGGTCAGCGGCAAAGCCTCCGCCAACGAAGCTCTGCTTACAGGCGAAGCGGACGAGATCGTCAAGGAAAAGGGTGCCGAGCTTATGAGCGGAAGCTTTATCGTGTCAGGCTCCTGCAAAGCAAGGCTCACCAAGGTTGGCGCAGAATCGTATATCTCACAGCTCACCCTCCAGGCTAAGAAGGTGAAAAAGGGCGAGCAGTCTGAAATGATACGCTCGCTGAATAAGATAGTAAAAATTGCCGGCTTTATAATCCTTCCATTGGGAAGCCTGCAATTCTACCATATGTATGTGACAAAGTCCATGGACTATACCCAGAGCGTGCGCTCCACCATGGCATCTGTCATCGGAATGATCCCGGAAGGACTTTTCCTGCTCGCCAGCGTTACCCTTGCCATAAGCGCAATGCGCCTTGCAAGGCAGAAGGTGCTTGTACATAACATGAAATGTATCGAGACTCTTGCCCGCACGGACGTGCTTTGCGTGGATAAAACAGGGACCATAACCGAGAACACCATGCAGGTCACAGGCGTTGAGTGCGTGGGTGATATAAGTGAGGAAAAGGTCTTTTCGCTGCTGAGCGATTTCGCTTCCGAACAGTCTGCCGACAATATCACAATGGCAGCCATGAAGCAGTATTTTACCAGTCCCACAGGGGCAAAAATAGTCTCCCATACCGATTTCTCCTCCGAGTTCAAATATTCCTCTGTGACCTTTGAGAAGAAAGCATATGTCCTTGGTGCTCCCGAATGGGTGCTGCGTGATGAATATGAAAAATACCGTGAAAAAATAGAGATTGACAGCCGTAAGGGCTACCGTGTCCTTGCCTTTGCCGAGTATGACGGAAAGCCGGACGGAAAAGCGCTTAAGGAAAGCTCTGCGCCCCTTGCCCTGGTGCTTATCACAAACCCTGTGCGTAAGACCGCACCGCAAACCTTTAAGTTCTTTGCCGACGAGGGCGTAAACGTCAAGGTCATATCGGGAGACAACCCCATAACCGTTTCCGAGGTGGCAAAGCAGGCAGGCATAGAAAATGCGGAAAAGTATGTTGATGCCTCCACCCTTACCACCGACGAGGCTATTTACGAGGCTATGAAGAATTACACCGTCTTTGGCAGAGTTACCCCCGACCAGAAGCGTAAGTTTGTCAAAGCGCTCCAGGCGCAGGGCAGAGTAGTGGCAATGACAGGAGACGGAGTCAACGATATCCTGGCTCTTAAAGATGCCGACTGCTCTATCGCCATGGCATCGGGAAGCGACGCCGCCGTGCAGGCAGCCCAGCTGGTATTGCTTGATTCCGACTTTGCCCATATGACCGACGTGGTCATGGAGGGCAGACAGGTAGTGAATAATATGGAGCGTTCGGGAAGCCTGTTTCTTGTCAAAAATATCTTCTCCATACTGCTTTCGGTAATAACCCTTATCTTCGGAGTGGTTTACCCCCTCACCCCGTCCCAGGTAACGCTTATAAGTATGTTCACCATAGGTATCCCGGCGTTCCTGCTTTCCCAGGTGCCCGACCATTACCTTATAAAGGGACACTTTATGAGGAACGTTATCGTCAAAGCCCTGCCGGGAGCCGTCACCGATGTGGTCATGGTGTTGGCGATGGTGTACTTCGGAAAGATATTCAATGTGTCAACAGGAGAGATAACCACCGCATCAACTATCCTTATGTCTGTGGTTGGAATAATGGTCCTTCGCCAGGTCAGCAAGCCGCTTTCGGTATATAAGTGGGCTGTAATAGTCCTGTGCATATCGGGACTTACCCTGTCCTTCCGAGCCCTTGGCTGGGTGTTCGGCACGACCACCCTTTCCACAAAGACTTTGCTGCTGTGTATAAACTTCGGCATTATGGCAGACACCTTTATCCGCTTTATATCCTTCCTGTTAAAGGGCGGAGAAACAATGATATTCCATCTTTCACATAAGAACGCAAAGCAAAGTGAAAAGGCTGTAAAAACATAATAAAGCACAAAAGGTACTGCATTTTCGCAGTACCTTTTTTATGTCTTTTTAAAAATTTGCCCAAGCCTAAATAATGCCCAGCCCCTCAAGAAGTATCTTTCCCCCAAGGAGAATAAGTATCACACCGCCTGCTGCCTGCGCCTTCTTGTTGTACTTTGCGCCCGCACGGTTGCCTACCGCCACGCCGGTAACGGACAGAGCAAAGGTGACTGTACCGATGATAAGCACCGAGGGGAGCACCGGCGTGTTCTCAAAGGCGAACACCACCCCCACCGCAAGTGCGTCAATGCTGGTTGCCACTGCCAGAATGAAAAGCTCCTTGTAGTCAAGACCCTGGTCTATTTCCTCCTCAGAGCCTTTAAAAGCGTCTATAAGCATTTTTGCACCGATAAATACCAAAAGACCAAATGCCACCCAATGGCTTACCGAGGTCATGAAACGGGCAAACTGCCGTCCCACAGCCCAGCCGATAAGGGGCATTATTGCCTGGAATGCGCCGAAAAAAGCGCCGATAATAAAAGCGTTGCGCCAGTTTATCTTTTTCATGCCCAGCCCCTTGCACACCGACACCGCAAAGGCGTCCATAGAAAGGCTCAGAGCGAGAAAAAGGGTGTTTATCAAAAACATACTCTCATTCCTTTTGTGTTAACAGACTTTGTACCGGGCTTGTCAGAATTCCCATGGGAGATATGCCGCACCTACCGCAAGTATCAGCGTTCCAAGTCCCGTCATCAAGACATCTCCCTATTTGAATATCATCATCAACAGATTTACCGCCAGCGCAGCGCCGCTTGCAGAGATAGCCACCGTCAGCAGCCCTTTTTCAAAGAATGCCAGCGCACCGCCCACTGCAAGTCCCGCAATGGCAGAGGGGAAATTGCCCGTGGAATAGATTATCTCCGGGAAGGTCATAGCCCCCAGCACCGCCATTGGTACATAGTACAGAAAATCTCTTATGTATTTGCTTTTTATCCTGCCCTTGCAAAGCACAAAGGGCACAGCTCTTATAAGATAAGTCACCCCTGCCATTACCGCAAGATAGGTGAAGAAAACAGCGTTGCTCATCCCTGCACCTCCCCTTGCTCATTCTCCGCAACAGGGAATAAAAATGCCCCCAGCCCCGCAGCCGCAACAGTGGAGATGATTATGGCAAATCCGCCGGATATTTTGTTCATTCCCGGAACGTAGCGGAAACAGCAGCTTAATGCCACCGCCATGAGTATGACCTTCAGCACCGCACCGCTCTTTTTTGCGGGAGGTATTATTATCGCCAGGAACATTCCGTAAATAGCGATGCAAAGAGCACTGCGCACCACCTCCGGCAGCACGGAACCCGCCGCCGCACCAAGGAACGTGCCTCCCGACCAGCCTATCACAGGCAGTATTATAAGCCCGTACAGGTATTTGCTTGAGACCTTGTGAATGTTTCCCATGGCAACAGCGAATATCTCGTCGGTTATGCCAAAGCCTGTG
The DNA here is from genome assembly GCF_000621805.1 of Ruminococcus sp. FC2018. Classification (GTDB taxonomy): domain Bacteria; phylum Bacillota; class Clostridia; order Oscillospirales; family Ruminococcaceae; genus Hominimerdicola. Next base: position 139,217 of record NZ_JHXH01000002.1, read on the forward strand.
CCCCAGCGGTGAATGCCCCTTACAGACTCGTCCACCTTCTGGGAGAGCGAAAGCCCCATAAGGGCATATCTTAGGTTTATTACAAACTGTGTGCTCGCCATTTCTATGTAAGCCCCTGCCCCCGAGACCATTATCCCCAGCCCTGCGAATTGACCCGCAGAGGTCAGGTTTGTCAAAGATATCAAAAATGCCTGCCACCAGGTCAAGCCGTTGGCAATGCACTGTATGCCGAAGGTAAAGGATACCGACAGATAGCCCAGAGCGATAGGTATACCGTCATGAAGTCCCTTTCTGAAATTGCTCATTTCCCCCAAAACCAGCCTTTCGATTTAACATCCCGAAAACTTATTATACTATCCCTGCGCAGAAAAGTCAACCGCATACACAGGTGCAAAAATCTTGCAAAATCATTCCGATTGTGCTATACTTGAACTGAACGTTTTTGTAGTAACTTTCTAACGGGAGGGAAATGTCACATGGATAACATCATCACCATAACCGCCAATATGTCAGCCAAGCTGAACTATGCCTTTGTGCAGAACTATATCCCTGTGCTTCGCAGCATACGTCTTACAAACAATACCGCCGAGACCATAAGCGATATAACGCTGAAAATAAGCTTTGAGCCTGAGTTTGCAAAGCCGTATGAGCAGCATATCTCCGCCCTGGAGCCTGAAAGGACGGCAGAGATAAGCCCTGTGGATATCACCGTCAGCGGCGAGTTTCTCTATGCCGTCACCGAGACCCTTACGGCAAACGTGACCCTTAGTATAGAAAAGGACGGACAGACCATATCGGAGGCAAACGGCACCATCGAGCTTATGCCCCTGAACCAGTGGACAGGTGTGAACTATGTCCCCGAGATGATCTCTGCCTTTGTCTGCCCCAACCACCCTATGGTCACACAGATCGTGGGCAAGGCAGCGTCGTTTTTACAGAAATGGACGGGCAGCCCTTCCTTTGACGGATACCAGAGCAAAAACCCCAACGTTGTGAAAAAACAGGCGGCTGCCATCTATGCCGCCCTGCAAGCGGAAAACATCGCATACAGTATGCCTCCCGCAGGCTTTGAAAAGCAGGGACAGCGTGTGCGCCTGCCCTGGGACGTGCTCACCGCAAAAACAGGCACCTGCCTTGACCTTTCGGTGCTTTATGCCTCCTGTCTTGAGGCCGCAGGACTCAATTCGCTTATCCTCTTCACACAAGGTCATGCCTTTGCAGGCGTGTGGCTTGAGGACCAGAGCTTTTCCGGCTGTACCGAGGAGGATCCCAGCCTTATCTCAAAGCGCATGGCAGCAGGCATCGACCAGATATGCCTTGTTGAGTGTACCGCCTTCACCGCCGGAAAGTCTGTGGATTTTGACGGAGCAAAGGCGGCAGCGGAAGCGCTTGTACATAAGCCCGAGGAGTTTGAAATGGCAGTGGATATCGCACGCTGCCGTGGCAACTGTCTGCGCCCTGTTCCGGTAATGGCAGATGGCGTGGCAGCCAACGACTTTGGCAAGCGTAAGGATAAAGACATCACCGCAGCACCAAAGGATATCGACCTTTCGATCTCCGGCAGAGTGTCCGACCAAAGCGAACAGGTCACACGCCAGACCATGTGGGAAAGGAAGCTGCTTGACCTTAGCCTTCGCAACTCCCTTCTGAATTTCCGTCCCACCGCATCTGTGGTGCGGTTTATCACCGCCGATCTGCCCACCCTTGAAGATACCGTCTGCGCAGGGGGCGATATGAAGATACTGCCGCTGCCGGAGGATATGTCTCTGGAAGCCGCCGACGCAAAGACCTTTGAGATGCAAAACCCGGATACCGACCGCCTTGGAGAGATCGCAAAAAGCGAGCTTGAAAAGAGCCGTCTGCGCTCTTTCCTCAAGGAAGCGGAGCTTGAAAAAGCCATGAAAAAGCTCCACCGCCAGGCGAAAGTCAGCCTTGAAGAGAACGGCGCAAATACACTTTATCTTGCCCTCGGATTTTTGAAATGGTTTGAAACGGATAAAAGCGAACAGCCTCGCTATGCCCCCATCGTCCTTGTGCCGGTGGACCTTGTTAAGAAGATACAGGAAAAATGCTACGTTCTTCGTGTAAGGGACGAGGAGCCGCAGATGAATATAACCCTGCTTGAGTTCCTGCGCCAGGATCTTGGCATAACCATCAGCGGACTTGATCCGCTGCCCCGGGACGAAAGCGGCGTTGACCTGCCGCTTGTGTTCAATACCCTCAGACAGGGCGTTATGTCGCTCAAACGCTGGGATATCATAGAGCAGGCGTTCCTTGGACAGTTCTCCTTTAACCGCTTTATCATGTGGAACGATATCCGCAACCGCAGTGAGGAGCTCAGACAGAATAAAGTCGTCTCCAGCCTTATAAGCGGTACGCTTGGCTGGCAGCCCATGTCCACCGATGTGTCTCCCCGACAGCTTGACGAGCAGGTCAGACCCTCAGATATGGCTGTGCCCATGAGTGCCGACTCCTCCCAGCTTGCAGCCATATATCTTGCCTCAAAAGGGGAGAGCTTCGTGCTGCACGGACCTCCGGGAACGGGTAAATCCCAGACCATAACCAACCTTATCGCAAACGCCCTCTATAACGGCAAGTCTGTGCTTTTTGTCGCCGAAAAAATGGCGGCTCTCTCCGTGGTGCAAAAGCGTCTTGCAAAAATAGGGCTTGACCCCTTCTGCCTTGAGATACATTCCAACAAAGCCACCAAGCGAGAGGTGCTTTCTCAGCTTGAAAAGACCTTTGAGGTGGGGCACGTAAAATCTCCCGCCGAGTATCAGGCGCAGGCAAAAAGAGTGGGCGAGCTCCGTGATTCCCTTAACGAGATAATCACCCAGCTGCATATGCCCCGTGCCTGCGGAATGAGCGTTTACCAGAGCGTGGTGAATTACGAAAATAATAAACAGTTCAAAGGCGCAGTCACCGTTGACGGGGACTTTGCCGCAGCCTGCTCCCCACAGACACTTGAAAAGATACGTGACAGCATAAACAGCCTTGCTGTCTGCGGAAGGGAAATAGGCGGACTGGAAAACTCGGGACTTAAATATTATAAAAACCCTGATTATTCCGTGGAGATACGCACCGCCTTTGAAACTGCCCTTAAATATGCCGCTGCAAGAGCGGACGAAGCTCAGACTGCCTTTGATGAGCTTTGCGCCCTGGTAGGTGTGAAGCTTGAGGGCAGCAAAAGGAACATCACCGACCTTGGTGAGTTCGCAAAGACCCTGTCCTGCTCAGGGGAGTTTCTTCCCGCCGTGCTCAACGACCCCTCCGCCGCAGCCGATGCACAGTGTAAAATGCTTATCGACGAGCTTAACGGCTATAAGACCGCCAGAGCGCAGATGAGAAGCCTGTTTGAGGACTCTGTCCTTTCCTTTGACAGCGACAACGCCCTGCTGGAATGGAACCGTGCCGCACAGAAATGGGCGCTTGGCAAGTCAATGGGACAAAATAAGCTGGTGAAGGAGCTTAGAGTGTACGCCAAGGACGGCAATTATGTCACCAAGGATAACTACGTTGATATCGTCCGCAGCCTCAGCGACCTTAAAAAACTCTATGCTCACATCGACAGCCTTGCAGGCGCAAAGGCAGCTTTTGCAGGACTTTATAACGGCGAGAATTCGGATACCGCCCGTATGGCACAGCTGTTTGAAAACTCCGTTAAGCTCCGTGGACAGATAGCCGACCTTAGCCGCAGCGATATGAGCATCAACAATGCCTTCATGTCCTTTGCCGCAGGATATGCAGCAGGCGATCCCCGCCGGGAGAAGCTTGACAACGGGGCACAGGCTATCGCTAAAATGAAACAGAGCATCTCCTCTCTCAGCGGTGATTTCACCCTTGACCTTTCCTATCTTGACCAAAGCACCGACTATATCCCCGACCTTAAAGATACTCTTAACGATATGCAAAATGACCTGGGAAGTCTGCGTGACCGAACCATGCTCACCCGGGCACGCAATGCCCTGCTGGAGCTGGGACTTGACGACCTTGACAACGCCTATGAAAACGGCGAGGTAAACGAGGATACGATACTTCCTGCCTTTGAATGTGCCTTTGCACAGGGCGTTATCGTCAGCGTAATGAATACCTCTCCTGCCCTTGCGTCCTTCCAGGGAGTAAAGCTTGAGGAGACCATAAAGAAATATACCGAGGCGGACGAAAAGTTCAAGGAGCTTACCGTTGCCGAGCTGGTGGCAAAGCTGTCGGCAAATATCCCCGATCCTTCCAATGCCTCAAAGGGCAGCTCCGAGCTTTCCATACTGCTCAAAGCCATCAAGAGCGGCGGCAGGAATATGCCTATCCGCAAGCTGTTTGACAGCATACCCACCCTGCTGCGGCGCATCTGTCCCTGTATGCTCATGTCGCCTATCTCCGTTGCCCAGTATATAGACCCCAAGTTCCCCAGGTTCGACCTTGTGGTGTTTGACGAAGCCTCACAGATGCCTACAAGCGAAGCCGTGGGAGCTATTGCCAGAGGCGACAATGTGATCGTCGTAGGCGACCCCAAGCAGCTGCCGCCTACCACCTTCTTTGATGTCAACCGTTTTGACGAAGAAAACGAGGAAGCCGAGGACCTTGAAAGCGTGCTTGACGACTGTCTTGCCCTTTCCATGCCCTCAAAGCATCTGCTGTGGCATTACCGCTCACGCCATGAAAGCCTTATTGCGTACAGCAATGCGAAATATTACGACAATAAGCTGCTCACATTCCCATCTCCCGACGACAGAGTTTCAAAGGTCAGCTGGGTGCACCTTGAGGGCTATTACGATAAAGGCTCCTCAAAGCAGAACAAAGCCGAAGCGCAGGCTATCGTTGACGAGATCGTGCGCCGCCTGAAGGACGAAAAGCTGCGCTGTGAAAGCATCGGCGTTGTGACCTTCTCCGTGGTCCAGCAGGTGCTTATCGACGATATGCTCTCCGACAGGCTGCGTGAAGAGCCCAAGCTTGAAGAATACGCCGACTCCATGTACGAGCCGATCCTGATAAAGAACCTTGAAAATGTCCAGGGCGATGAGCGTGATGTTATTTTGTTCTCTGTGGGCTACGGTCCCGATAAGGACGGAAAGGTCTCCATGAACTTTGGTCCGGTAAACCGTGACGGCGGTTGGCGCAGACTTAACGTTGCCATTTCAAGAGCAAGAAAGCAGATGATAGTATATTCTGTTATCCGCCCCGAACAGATCGACCTTTCAAGGACCCGCTCCGAGGGTGTGGAGGGACTTAAAGGCTTTATAGAATTTGCCGCACGTGGACAGTCCGCCCTGCCTGTTCGCCTTGGACAGCAGTCTGCCTGCGAAAACGGATTTGTAAAGCTTGTTGCCGACGAGATAGAGAAAATGGGCTATAAAACAAAGACCAATATCGGCTGCTCGGAGTATAAGATAGACATTGGCGTTATAAGTCCCGACAATGAAGAGGAATACTTTATGGGCATAAGCTGTATGGGGGATTCAAACCTTGAAAAGACCACCGCCCGTGACCGCAGCGTGCTGCAGCCTTCCGTGCTGAAAGGACTTGGCTGGAGAATGTACAATGTGAATATTCTTGACTGGTACGACAATAAGGATAAGGTGCTTGAAAAGCTGAAAGCACAGATAGAGACCGACCTTGCCTTGTACCGTGAACCGACCCCGGAGCAGCCTGAGCCGCAAAAGGCGAAAGCCCTTGAATTTGAAAAGGAAGAAAGCGTAAGCGTCAGCGATAAATGCCCGGCGTTTGAGGAGATCGCCCTTAAAAAAGAAGGCAAGCCATCCGAGTTCGTAAAGCCCGGTTCCGAGGAAAAAGCGGTGCAGCAGATCTCACAGGTCATAAACGCCATGGCACCTGTCAGCAGCAGGCATACCATGAAAATAGTCCTTGCCGCATGGGGTATAGCCACACCCAAGCCCGAGGTGCAGAAGGCGTTTTTCGGCTATGTGAATAAATGCGGTGTCAAGGTCACCAGCAGAAAGAACGACGACGGAACATTTGATACCTACTACTGGCGTGCCGACCAGGATCCTGACAGCTATGATCTGTGCCGTATCCCTAAAGGAGGAAAGGGCAAGCGCAGCTTCCCTGACGTAAGTCCCCAGGAGCTTACCAACGCCATGCTGCTTATCCTTAACGACCAGGTGAGCATGACACACGAGGACCTTGTAAAGGAGTGTACCACACTTTTCGGCTTTGCCCGTACCGCCGACAATATTGATGCGCAAATGACCAAAGCCATAGAATATGCCGTTGAAAGCGGAAAAATGCGAATTGAAAACGGCAGGCTCTTTGCAAATGCTTAACGGCAGGGCAATGCCCGTTATCTGACAAAAAACACCGAAAAAAGTACCCGTGGAAATTTGTTTTCTTCGGGTACTTGTTTATTTTTTACCGAATCTTTCCCGTCAAACCTTACAGTTTCACCCTGCCGTATCTGTGCAAACAAATGATAAAACAAATAATTAACGTATTTTTCTGTAATTGTTGCACGTTTCAATGCAACATATCCCACCTTTTCGCCTATTAGTGAAAGGATCCTTTCCTGCCTGCCGCAAGGCTTGACCGGTGCGGCAAGTAAGGTTTTAATTCTAAGGGCATCTCCTTAGACATAAAAAATAACACCTTCCTGAAATGGAAGGTGTCACCGCATACTGCGGTCTTTTCTGCGGGCAGATCGTGAAGGGTCTGTCCGCCCGGAGAGGATGATCTGTGCCTTGAGGGAAAGCTACTGCGCCGCTGCCATAAGGTCTATGACCTCCAGCATAAGCTGGGCAGGCAGCTGCTTTTTGTCAAGAGTAACAGCAAAGTGCTTTTTGCCCGTGTCCACAAACCTGATGCGGTTTTTGTATTTTTTTGAAAGTGCCTGAATGTGGCATACCTCCGGCTGGTCAATGAAAAACAGCATCTTTGCCCCACACTGTGTTATTTCTTTTATGTGCATCCTTGCTGCCCTGTTTCGTGTAAGAGCAACGTTCACAAGTCCCATCACCGCCTTAGGCGGCTCACCGTAACGGTCGATAAGCTCGTCCAGAACATCCTGTGAGTCCTCCTTGCTGGTAATGGAAGCGATCTTGCGGTAAGCGTCTATCCTCTGGGAGGGGTTTTCGATGTAGCTGTCGGGAATAAATGCGTCTATGGAAATATCCACCGGGCAGTCCTCCGGTGATGCAGGAGGAGCTTCTCCTTTTTGCTCTGCAATAGCCTCGTTGAGCAGGCGGATATACATATCATATCCCACCGCCTCCATGTGACCGTGTTGTTTTCCGCTGAGAATAGAGCCTGCGCCTCTTATCTCCAGGTCACGCATTGCAATGTGAAAGCCCGAGCCGAACTGAGTAAATTCCCTTATGGCATCAAGCCGCTTTGAAGCCACCTCCGAAAGCACCTTGCCCCGCCTGAAGGTGAAATAGGCAAACGCCCTGCGGTTTGAACGACCTACACGACCTCTGAGCTGGTAAAGCTGTGAAAGCCCCATCCTGTCTGCGTCCTCGATGATAAGTGTGTTAACGTTGGGAACGTCCACACCTGTCTCTATCAATGTTGTGCACACAAGCACATCTATCTCTCTGTCCACCAGCTGCCGCCAGATCTCCGAAAGCTCGTCCTCGTCTATCCGTCCGTGAGCAATGGCTATCCTTGCATCGGGCAAAAGCTCCTGAAGCTTTGCCACAGTCATTTCAATGGAGTTTATCCTGTTGTGGATATAATATACCTGTCCGCCTCTGCGAAGCTCCTTGCTTATTGCCTGGGCGACAACTCCGAGATCGTACTCCATAACATAGGTCTGTACAGGGTATCTGTCCATAGGTGCCTCGTTTATCACCGACATATCCCTTATCCCGCTAAGAGCCATGTTAAGGGTTCTTGGTATAGGTGTGGCTGAAAGGGTGAGCATATCCACGCCGTGGAAAAGCTCTTTGAATTTTTCCTTTGCGGCAACGCCGAAACGCTGCTCCTCGTCGATTATCGCAAGTCCCAGATCCTTGAACACAACGTCCTTCTGCACAAGTCTGTGAGTGCCGATAATAAGATCCACCGTGCCCCTTCCAAGCTCTCTTATCACCGCCTTTTGCTCCTTTGGCTTGCGAAAGCGTGAAAGCAGCTCGACTTTGATAGGGAAGTGTTCAAAACGCTTTACCGCAGTCTGATAATGCTGCCATGCAAGTACCGTCGTGGGCACCAGCACAGCTACCTGCTTGCCGTCAAGCATTGCTTTGAAAGCGGCACGCAAAGCCACCTCCGTTTTGCCAAAGCCCACATCGCCGCAAAGAAGTCTGTCCATGGGGTGGGGCTTTTGCATATCCGATTTTATCTCCTCTGCCGAGCGAAGCTGGTCCTCGGTCTCGTCGTAATCGAAACGTTCTTCAAATTCCGCCTGCCACTCGTTATCCGCAGAAAAGGCAAAGCCTTTTGCAGCCTGCCGCTGAGCGTAAAGCTGTGTAAGCTGCTGCGCCATATCCTTGACCGCAGCCTTTGCCTTGCTTCTTGTCTTTGCCCATTCGGTGGAATTGAGCTTGTTGAGCTTTATGTTTTCGTCGTCTCTTGGACCGATATATCTTGACACAAGGTCAAGCTGGGTAACGGGCACATAAAGTACATCTGTGCCTGCGTATTTTATGGTTATATAGTCCTTTGTAACACCGTTTGTTTCAATGTTTTTTATTCCCTCAAATCTGCCGATCCCGTACATTGAGTGTACCACAATGTCGCCGTTTTTAACGTCCGAAAGGCTCTTTATCTCCTCGCCGGCTTTCTTTGCCTTGCGCCTGCGCTTTGCCACCATGGTCTTCATCTGGGTTATTGCGGCGCAGCCTGCCTGGGGGTACTCAAATCCGCCGGAAAGACTGCCTGTGCGAACATAGACCTTTCCGGGTATTATCTTACTGTCATCGGTAAGCTTTTCTGCACTGATACCTGCGTCCACCAGGTCCTTTACGATTATGGGGACGGTCTTTTCCGAGCCTGCAAGCACAACGGTACAGTATCCGCCTTGGCAAAGGGAAGAAAGCTCCTGCTCCAGGTGTACGATATTGCCGCCCCAGGGGGAGTTCTGGCGGCAGTCGGTATTTATCAGCTTCTTGTATTTTATATCATTGTTTGAGCGCATAAAGGTGTCAAGGAAAATACATTTCGATGACAGGATACTGCTCTGGGCAGAGGGTATGTCCGTTACAAAGCCCTCCAGCTTTTTGAAGAGGATACCGTCCTCATAAAGCAGCTTTATATCCTCGTTAAGACGGGCAAGAGATGCCTTGCCTTTTTCCACGCAGTTTGCATATTCGCACACAATGACCGCACCGCTTTCAAAGTAGTCAAAAACGGTGGCGGTCTTTTCATATGCCAGAGTGTAGTATTTGTCAAGGTTTGTAAGAGTTATGCCTGCCTCAACGGTCTGGATATCACGGCTTATATGCTTTCTTATGGCTTCCAGCTTTTTGCCCCTTGCGCTTTTTGAAAGCTCTTCAAGCTTTTGCAAAAGCACTTGGCTGTTTTCAAATATAATTTCAAGGGCAGGGAAGACGGTGATGCTGTCAATGGCGTCGGTGCGCCGCTGGGTGGCGGTATCGAAATAGGAAAGGGTGTCTATCTCGTCGCCCCAAAGCTCCAGACGCACAGGGCGTGATTCCTGGACGGGGAAGATGTCAACGATTGAACCACGGACAGAAAACTGGGCATGACCTTCTATCTGGTCGGTTCGGGTATAGCCTCCTGTCAGAAGCTTTTTTACCAGCTCCTCAAGCTGTATCTCTCCCCCTGTTTTCAGTTCAAAGGAATCGTCCGCCAGCACTTTTGGCGGGATAGTCCCCTGAAGGCAGGCTTCCATGCTTGCGCAAAGCACCTTGCATTTGCCCTGCAAAAGCAGCGACAGAGCTTCAAGTCGCTTGTGCTCGTATTCTCTTGAAATGCCCTCCATGTAGGCAAAGTTCATATCCTTTGCAGGGTAGACACAGGCGACAGACTGCTGTGCCATGGAGTTTATGTCCTCTGCCATACGTGTGCAGGCAGCTTCGTCCTCGCATATGACAAGGCATGGAGAAAGTGTGCTCACCGCCATTGAAAGCTGGGCTTTGTGGATATGTGAAACGCCTGTTACGCAGCAAGGGGTATAACCTCCCAGGAGGCATTTTTTTATGTCCTGATATGCGCTCAGGCGGGAGCATATGTCGTAAAAAATGTTCATAGGGTAATGTGTCCTTTTTGTTTATGCTTTAAGATGCAGACCTGCAGTGTCTGTCCGCAGCGGCTTGCCCGGGCGGGGCTTAGTTAAAATCGTTCATCGCTTCATTCATATTGCCACGGAGTATAAGCTCCACAGCTCTTGCGGTGTGGTCAAACACCTCCTGCAGCTGCTTGATCTCCTCGTCGGTATACCTGGAAAGCACCCAGTCTGCCAGGTCATAGTCCGGGTGGGGCTTGCTTCCCACGCCTATCTTTATTCTGGGGAAGTCCTGTGAGCCGCAGTTGTGGATAATGCTTTTTATGCCGTTGTGTCCGCCGGAGGAGCCTTTTCTCCGCAGGCGCATTTTGCCCACGTCCAGGGAAATATCGTCAAAGATAACGATGATATTCTCGGGGGGGATATTGTAAAAATCCATAGCGTCGGCGATAGCCTCACCGCTTTTATTCATGTATGTCAGGGGCTTCATCACAAGGCAGCGTTTGTCCGATATCACCGTGTCGCCGACAAGAGCGTTGAACTTGTGGGTGTTGACGCTGACACCGAAGCGCTGTGACAGGGCATCTACCGCCATAAAGCCGGTATTGTGCCTTGTTTTTTCGTATTCTACTCCCGGGTTGCCCAGACCTGCGATAATGTACTCGGGTTTGCCCTGGGGTCTTTTTGCAGAAAGGGCTTTGAGCTTTTCAAAAATATCCATAATTTTTCTCCTTTACGGAAATAACGCCAATAACCCCGTTTTTATGCCAAAACGGGGTGTTTTTTTATTGATAACAATATATCACAAAAGCGTGGCTTTGTCAACAAAAAGCAGCCGACGCAGGGGTGCGCAATGCCCTCGCCGTCTGTGCGCAGGGCATCGACGTTCTCGCCGCCGGCTATAAGATCGTGTGGATTACTTTCTGAACTCAAAAGGTCCCACCGAGGTGTGGGGAGGTATGCTCGCTGCGTAGACGTGTGAGGACAGGATAATGCTGCCCTCGCCGATGTTTGCACCGTCGATAACGCTGCCCTGTCCGATATAGCAGTCCTTGCCTATGGAGGTGTTTCCGCTGAGGGTAACGTTCTGGCAAATGGTGGTGCCTATGTCGATGGTAACGTTTCTGCCGATGCTAACCCCGTCGGTGCAGGTAAACTCGATGCCCATGTCCAGCCACTTTGCGATAATGGCTTTTCTTGCGATATCGTTAAGCTCCAGCAGCCCCTTACGGTCGTTTGCACCCAGGGAAACGCTGGGGTTAAGGGAGGTATAGGCATCTGCACGCTTGCCTTTGGCGATTATAAGCCCTACGCAGTCGGTGAGGTAATACTCCCCTTGTGCGTTGTTTGGCTTGATGTCCCCCAGAACGTCAAGAAGTGCCTGTGTTTCAAACCAGTAGCAGCCGGAATTTATCTCGTTTATCTCAAGCTGCTGCGGGGTACAGTCCTTATGCTCCACAATGCCGGAAATGCCGCTGTCTGTACGGATGACCCTGCCGTAGCCGAAGGGGTCGTCTATTTCCGAGGTGACAACGGTAACGCCGCAGCAATTTGCCTTATGAAGCTCAAGCGCAGCGGTTATGGTCTGTTTGTCGATAAAGGGCGCATCTCCGCAGAGGATAAGGGTGTTGCCCCCGTTCCTTGCTTTAAGATACTCCGCCGCCTGCATTACGGCGTGACCTGTGCCAAGACGCTCTTTCTGCTCCACGGTGGTGATATCCGCTTTTCCCTGCCGGGTGGAGAGATATTCGTCTATGTACTGTCCCTGATAACCCTTTACCACGCATATGTCGGTTATGCCCGAATCCTCACAGGCACTTATCACCCACTCCAGCATAGGCTCTCCCAGAACGCTGCAGAGCACCTTGGGCTTTTCGCTTTTCATTCGCTTGCCCTGTCCGCCTGCAAGAATTATAACATTATCTGCCATTTTATGACCTCCCTGTTATTATTTCACTTATTGTACAGCTAACATTATATAGCTAATCGCTCGCTAAGTCAATAACCGGCGGAGGGCGCAAGTCCAATTAACAAAGGATATATGTGGAAAGTATACATAAATAACATGGAAACATTGTGCAAAAATTATAGTTTAAAATTCTGTGAAAACTATGGTAATTTCATTTAATATCTGTTATAATATAAGGGCAACCGTAGTATTAGCGTCCGTAAGGTTCGCTTTTGGCGGAGCTATTGCCGCCTTTACGGGAATTCAAAATAAACGGAGGTATAATCAATGGCTAAAAAGTATTGTTACCTTTTCTCAGAGGGTAATGCCAGCATGAGAGAACTTCTCGGCGGTAAGGGTGCAAACCTTGCTGAAATGACAAACATCGGTCTTCCTGTTCCTCAGGGATTCACCATCACAACCGAGGCTTGTACTCAGTATTATGAGGACGGCGGTATCAGTGAGGAGATCCAGGCTGAGATCAGAGAGTACATCGTTAAAATGGAGGAGATCACCGGCAAGAAATTCGGTGACAAGGAAAATCCTCTTCTCGTTTCCGTTCGTTCCGGAGCAAGAGCTTCTATGCCGGGTATGATGGATACTATCCTCAACCTTGGTCTGAACGAGGACGTTGTGGAGACTATCGCTGCTAAGTCCGGCAATCCAAGATGGGCTTGGGACTGCTACAGAAGATTTATCCAGATGTATTCCGACGTTGTTATGGAAGTTGGTAAGAAGTATTTTGAGCAGCTTATCGACAAGATGAAGGATGCAAGAGGAGTTAAGCAGGACGTTGAGCTTACTGCTGACGACCTCAAGGAGCTCGCTGGTCAGTTCAAGGCTGAATACAAGGCTAAGATCGGAACAGATTTCCCAAGCGATCCTAAGGAACAGCTCATGGGCGCTATCAAGGCTGTATTCCGCAGCTGGGACAACCCAAGAGCAAACGTATACAGAAGAGACAACGATATCCCATTCAGCTGGGGTACTGCTGTTAACGTTCAGTCAATGGCATTCGGTAACATGGGTGACAACTGCGGCACAGGTGTTGCATTTACCCGTGACCCTGCTACAGGTGAGAACAAGCTCATGGGTGAGTTCCTCACAAACGCACAGGGCGAGGATGTTGTTGCAGGTGTTCGTACTCCTATGCCTATCGAGGAGATGGCTCAGAAGTTCCCACAGGCTTATGAGGACTTCGTAAAGGTTTGCGAGACCCTTGAAAACAGATATCATGATATGCAGGATATGGAGTTCACCGTTGAGGACGGCAAGCTGTATATGCTGCAGTGCAGAAACGGTAAGAGAACTGCACAGGCTGCTCTGAAGATCGCTTGTGACCTGGTTGCTGAGGGACACAAGACCGAGGCTGAGGCTGTTGCAATGATCGATCCGAGAAACCTTGACACTCTTCTCCACCCACAGTTCGACGCTAAGGCTCTCAAGGCTGCTACTCCTATGGGCAAGGGTCTGGGCGCTTCTCCGGGAGCTGCTTGCGGTAAGATCGTATTTACTGCTGACGACGCTGTTGCATGGGCTGAAAAGGGCGAGAAGGTCATCCTTGTAAGACTTGAGACTTCACCTGAGGATATCACAGGTATGAAGGCTGCTCAGGGTATTCTGACAGTTCGTGGCGGTATGACATCCCACGCTGCCGTTGTTGCAAGAGGAATGGGCGAGTGCTGCGTTTCCGGCTGCGGCGACATCAAGATGGACGAGGAGAACAAGAAGTTCGAGCTGGGCGGAAAGACTTTCGTTGAGGGCGACTACATCTCCATCGACGGTACAACAGGTAACATCTACGACGGCGTTATCCCGACAGTTGACGCTACTATCGCAGGTGAGTTCGGCAAGATCATGGCTTGGGCTGACAAGTACAGAAAGCTCAAGGTAAGAACCAACGCTGATACTCCTGCTGACGCTAAGAAGGCAAGAGAGCTGGGCGCTGAGGGTATCGGTCTTTGCCGTACAGAGCATATGTTCTTTGAGGCTGACAGAATCGCAGCATTCAGAGAGATGATCTGTGCTGACACAGTTGAGGAGAGAGAGGCTGCTCTTGCTAAGATCGAGCCAATGCAGCAGGCTGACTTTGAGGCACTTTACGAGGCTCTTGAAGGAAATCCTGTTACTATCAGATTCCTGGATCCTCCGCTTCATGAGTTCGTACCTACCGAAGAGGCTGACATCAAGGCTCTTGCAGATGCACAGGGCAAGTCCGTTGAGGACATCAAGGCTCTTATCGCTTCTCTGCACGAGTTCAACCCGATGATGGGTCACCGTGGATGCCGTCTTGCAGTAACTTATCCTGAGATCGCTGCTATGCAGACAAAGGCTGTTATCAAGGCTGCTATCAACGTTCAGAAGGCTCATGCAGACTGGAAAGTTGTTCCTGAGATCATGATCCCGCTGGTTGGCGACGTTAAGGAGCTCAAGTTCGTTAAGAAGGTTGTTGTTGAGACTGCTGACGCTGTTATCGCACAGGCCGGTTCCGATCTGAAGTACGAGGTTGGTACAATGATCGAGATCCCAAGAGCTGCTCTTACAGCTGATGAGATCGCTGCAAACGCTGACTTCTTCTGCTTCGGTACAAACGACCTGACACAGATGACATTCGGCTTCTCAAGAGACGACGCAGGCAAGTTCCTGGGAGCATACTACGACAAGAAGATCTTTGAGAGCGATCCATTCGCTAAGCTGGATCAGGACGGCGTAGGCAAGCTCATGAAGATGGCTCTTGACCTTGGTAAGCCTGTTAATCCAAAGCTTCACTGCGGAATCTGCGGCGAGCACGGCGGAGATCCTTCCTCTGTTGAGTTCTGCCACAAGATCGGTCTGGACTATGTTTCCTGCTCACCATTCCGTGTGCCTATCGCAAGACTGGCTGCGGCTCAGGCTGCTATCGCAGAGGGCAAGTAATTGAGCATAGTTTTGCTGCTTGAATAATAATAAGCCTCCGCTGGGTCAGAACGACCGGCGGAGGTTTTTTGTTGACAAACTACGGTGGATATGCTATCTTATTTATAAGGTCGATAGGGGGGATCTTTTGTGCAGATGATAAGCGAAAAAACATTTTACAGTCAGATGTCGGGAAACTCTGTGGGACCTATTGTTGCCACCGTTCTGAGCGGTGTGATACTTGGGGGCTGCGGGGTATTCTGCGGGACTCAGCTGGGCTGGAAGCATATACTGTCTTTGGTTTTTCTCGGCACAGCAGGGCTTTGCGTGCTCTTGCTCATATTTTTCATCATAAAGGCAGCTCGAAAGAAAAGTCACCCGGTATTCAAGCGTTACGGGAATGCTGCGTTTCTTTCAATGAAGATAAACGAGGGGCTGGCAAACCCATGGTATTATGCGGAGCCCTTCGGGGGAAATGCGCCCTTTGCCACACTTATGACCGACCGGTTCATTGTGTCGGGAACGGAGCTTACAAACTATATGGAGTTCAAGGATCTGCGGACTGTTCATGTGGATGTATTTGTGAGAGTTCACAGGATAGCGGTGGGGGATCCCTTTGCCACGGCGGCTTCGCTGGCGGCAAACCGTATGGGGGACAGGTATCTGGAATCAAGGGGTATAAACGGAGACAATCAGTTCGACCTTATGATCTTCGAGGACGAGCAAAGAAAGAAATACAGATACAGCGTACATCACTGTGATGTGCAACAGGTGCTGGGCATGGTTGCACAGGTGGCGCCGCACATCAGATATATCTGATGTATGATACGAGGCTTGCTCCCGCATTTATCTGCAAGCAGGGCAGGTTGCTTCCGGATCATTTTGTCAACGGGTGAGCGTATGAAAAAAATAAGAGCATCCAAAGGCGGCAATATCATTAAGCTAACGAAGAGTTCACATCAAAAAGATGTGGACTCTTTTTTTGCACCGTGAGTATTAAATAACTGTAAACTTTAGCTGCAATGGCTTGACAAAATTGCGATTTTGTCAAGTCATTTTGGGCAGTCGATTACTACTTCGACGGCTTTCTTTGATATGCCTACTTTAAAATAATGCAGTCATTGGCTGTTTTTGTTTGCCAATGACTGCATTTGGTTGATTCCTTAGCTTAATGATATTGCCAAAGGCGGGTGCTCTTTTTTATGCCCGGGATCGCTGTGGGGAAGCTTGCAAAAAGAGCGTCTGCATTGTGCAAACGCTCGGGGGGTTACTATGTATAGCTTTCAAGCAGCTTTTGTGTCAGATCAAATCTGTCATAATCCGTATTACAGCCCATTGCAAGGCAGATGTAGGTTTTTGAGTTGCGCTTGAATGCGGTTATAAGGCAATATCCGGCATTTTCGGTGGTGCCGGTTTTCATTCCCAGCGCATCAGGGGAGTAATAGTTGCTGCCGGGAATAACGAAATAGTTATTGTTTGTCCATGTGGCGTAACCGCCTGCCGAAAAGCTCACGGTCTTATACGCTGTCTTCATTGTTTCGCATATTTCCGGAACGGTGAGGGCATACTCCGCAAGCTTTACCATATCCGCTGCTGTGGAGTAGTGCTGAGGGTCGTCCCAGCCGTCGGGGTTGACAAAGTGGCTGTCGGTCATGCCAAGCTCCTGTGCAAAGTCGTTCATCAGTTTACAGAAGTGATCCACCGCTTCCTTATCGGAAAGCTGCTTGCCGGGCTGCTGTGCTCTTGCTACGTTGACGGCGATAACGTATGCCGCATCGTTTCCCGAGGGGATAAGCAGTCCGCCGAGGAGATCCGAAAGGGACATCTCGCAGCCGTAGTAAACGTAACAGGTGGTGGACTGGGGGTTTATAAGTCCCAGCTCGCTGCCTGCTGTGAGAATGGCGTCGGGCTTCATATATTTAAGGGCAACGGACGCTGTCAGCAGCTTTGTGGTGCTGGCGATAGAGATCCGTGATTCCAGGTTTTTACCGAAGTTATAGGTCTTACTCTCCACGCAGTAAACTGCGCTTACGGTGCTGTATGGTTCGGTGTCACCTTGTATGGTATTGAAAACAACAGGGGGTGTCTTTTGCGGCTGTGAGCTTTCTTCCGCTGTGCTTGATGCCGGATCTGTCCGGGAGCTGTTTTGCTGAGAGTCGGAAGAATCGCCCTTTGCGCAGGACGTTAAAAGAACCACCGCACAGCAGCACAGTGCAGCCAGCTTCAGGAGCATATATCTCATTGGTATTCCTCATTTCAAGATAGTTACCTGATAATTAATGTCTGCTCTGGCAACATAAAATTGGCTGTATACAACTTATTATAGCCAATTTATGTTGTAAGAGTGCAAGAAAAAATATAGGATTAATGATTTTTCTTGCACTCTGATTTGCCCTTTAGGGCAAAAACGAGCTTGACATCAAGAAATGTGGAGCGCAAATTCCCTATTATGTAAAGAATTTGCGCTCCCCGAACGCAGTTCGGGGCAATAACCGCTTGACAGCGGTTATTGAGGACACATTAATTATATCCCCAAGTCGGCATTTTGTCAACCTTTTGCCGACGGCGGTGATTTTGTGTTTACTTATATCTTTTATTGGTATACATGATATTGAAATCGGTGTCGCCGCTTATGCCCGGTATCCTGCCGTAGCACTGCTGCCAGATACCGTAGCTGCCTGAGTAGCCGGTGCTTTCCACGTAGTGGGCAAGCCATACGGGACTGGTGCTTTTATTTGATGCGCTCCACATATTGTTGAGCGTCATGGGATTGCCGTATATCATTGCGGAGTATCCCGACTTTGCAAGCTCAGATTTGAATGCGGAGTATGCGTTATTTATGTCGTTAAGGCTTGCACCGAAACGCTGGAAGTTGGAAAGCTCTTCCCAGTCAAATGCCACAGGGAGCTCAAGCTTTGTGCCGCCCAGCTGGTTTATTATCCACCTTGCGCTGTCACGGGCGGCAGCCTGGGTATGGTCTGTGGTGTAAAGGTAAACGCCCACCTCAAGTCCTGCGGCTTTGGCGTTTTTCAGATTGGTCTTGAAATAGGGGTCAAGGGTATAGCTGCCGTACTTGGTGCCGACACGGATGAATACAAAGCTGCAGCCTGCATTTTTCACGGCTTTGAAGTCGATATTGCCCTGCCACTGTGAAACATCAATGCCGTAGCGTCGGCTGCTGCCGGCATATTTCTTCATAAAGTCGGCAAAGGATATCCGTGGGGAAGCCGGATATGAGGGGTAGGAGGGATAGCTGCTGACCACATTGACGGTTATGCCCCAGGAGGTATAGTTGCCCGAGGCGTCGGAGACTCTGGCGGTGATGTTGTAGGTGCCCACTGCATTGGGGTTGACATATCCCGAATATGTAAGCTTTGGGTTTCTGTCGGTATCGTCACCGTAGCTCACATAGCTGTTAAGGTCAAAGGGATTGCCGACAAGGTGGGTGATGCTGTATGCTCCGTAAAAAATCACAGGCTTTGTCTTGTCATTTCCTGACGGTGCAGGCGCAGAAGCTGCTGTGGCGGCTGTGGAAGCGGGCTTTGGCTTGGGGGCTGTTGTTGTGGCAGCGGTAGTTGCTGTGGTGGTTTTTGCCGCAGTTTCGCTTGCCTTGGTGGTGGTAGTTGTGGTGGTTTTTGCGGCAGTTGTACGGCTTGCAGCCGTATACGGCAGGGAAGGCTCCCAGGTAGTGGGGGCAGCTGCAGACGTGGCGGTGGTCTGAGAAGTGGTGACAGTTTCGCTGTCCGATTCGCTGACAGTCTGAGAGCTGTCATGGGTAATTTCATTTCCGCAGCCTGAAAGTGCCATAGCCGCAGCAATGGCTGTGAAAAAAACTCTGCATTTCATTGTGCATACACCTGCCTTTATTATCTGAAAAAAAGTATAACACGTTCTCAACAAGTTGTAAAGTGTATTTAATGGAAAACAAAAAGCATGACCGCAGCCATGCTTCTGAATGGGACACAGGAAACTATCTGTTATCCACCTTTTCGGGATACAGGTCATGGTGAGAGAGCCGCTCCCATGCTACCTGTTCCCACTTTGTTCCCGGTCTGCCGTAATTGCAGTAGGGGTCAATGGAGATGCCGCCTCTGGGCAGGAATTTGCCCCACACTTCAATATATGACGGCTCCATAAGCTTTATCAGGTCGTTCATTATTATGTTCACGCAGTCCTCATGGAAATCACCGTGATTGCGGAAGCTGAAAAGATAGAGCTTCAGCGATTTGCTCTCCACCATTTTCACACGGGGGACATAGGAAATATAAATGGTGGCAAAGTCGGGCTGTCCGGTAATGGGGCAAAGGCTGGTAAACTCGGGACAGTTGAATTTTACAAAGTAGTCACGGTCGGGGTGCTTGTTTTCAAAGGTCTCCAGCACCGAGGGGTCGTAGCTGCCCGGATATTTTGTATTGCGCTCACCTAAAAGGGTGAGACTCTCATTTTCTTTATCTCTGCTCATTTTAAACCTCCGATAAGATCAGGAAAGTGCAGGGTCGCTCACCCCGTTTGCGGCAAAGGCTTTTGCTCTGTCGATACAGGTGCCGCAGCAGCCGCAGGGCTTTTCGCCCCCTTCGTAGCAGCTCCAGGTGAGCTCATATGGCACACCAAGCCGCAGACCCTGTGCCACAACATCTGCTTTGGTAAGCTCCACAAAGGGAGCCTCCACTCTCAGCTGTTCGCCGCTGCCGATGGATATGGCTTTGCTTATATGCGAATTGAAATCGCTGCTGCAATCGGGATATGCGCTGCCTGCTGCGTCGTCGGAGTGGGCACCGTAATAGATAACATCACAGCCTCTTGAAAGTGCTACGCTTGCGGCGCAGGACAAAAACAGTCCGTTACGGAAGGGAACATATGTGGAAACGGGCTTGCCGTCGGTGCTTTCAAGCTGTCCGGCATACTCTCCCTTTGGGATATCCTGCTGTGAGCCTTCAAGGAGTGCACAGTCGGAGCCTTCAAATATGCGTGCAAGGTCCAGAGTAATAAGCTGCACACCGTAATGCTCCGCCACGGCTTTGGCAGAGTTTATTTCCTTTTGGTGCTTCTGACCGTAGGATATGCTCAGGGCAAGGACATTTTCCCTGCCGTACTTTTCTATTGCCATAGCAAGGCAGGTGCTGCTGTCCAGTCCGCCTGAAAATAAAACAAGTGCTTTCATAGCTTTACTCCTTTACGATCTTGATCTTTTTTCTGACCAGAGTATAAATAAGCCCGCCCCAGCCGAGCACCATAAATATGCTCCATACGATAAAAATTGTGGTCAGCTTCGGCACTTCATAGTTCTGGCGGCAGGCTTCATTTTTGTAAACGAGAAGGGTGGTTTTTCTGCCAACATAGTCCTCGTAAGATGAACGGACCTCAACTTTTTTGCCGTCCTCTGTAACGAATGTTGTGTAGTTTATGAATGATTTGCCGCTGGATTTAGTGCCCATAGCGACAGCTGTGCATTCCTGCGGCGTGCCGTTATGGCGTGCGCTCAGGTTTTCCATCCTCGGCATTATAAATGTTACCAGCGGCAGTGCGACTGTCAGGATAGAAAACACGATGATGAACTTCAAAAAATCCTTGCGCTTGAGCTGTCCGGGTTCTCTTTTTGTTGGCTGTTTCATATTGTCTCACCCATAAAAGTGTTATTTCAGCAGGTCTTTAAGGCTCTGTTCTGTTTTGAATCTGCCCAGATATGTTTTTGTTTCTGTTTTGGCAGATGTGTTTTTGATGCCTCTTGCGGTAAGGCAGCTATGGGTGCCGGCAATAACAACTCCCACGTCGGGGGAGCCTGTTGCTTCAGACATTATCTCGGCGATATCCGAGCCAAGTCTTTCCTGGAGCTGCAGACGCTTGGCAGCCATATCACAGATACGGGCGATTTTGCTCAGACCGATAACTCTGTCCTTGGGGATATACGCCACGCTTACGGACATATCGTACATAAGTGCCATGTGGTGCTCGCAGTAGGAGAACACCTCGATATCTCTCACGATAACAGGACCTGCGTTGGCAGGCGCTTCAAAGGTCTTGCCGAACATTTTTGCTATATCGCTGTTTGAGTATGCGATACCCTGAAAGACCTCCTCGTACATTCTTGCCACACGCTGGGGTGTTTCTTTAAGTCCTTCACGCTCGGGGTCCTCGCCAAGGGCAACAAGTATGCCTTTTACGTGCTCCTCAATGGCTTTTTTATCTATCATTTCTTTAAACTCCTCTCTCGTCGGGGTCCCAGATGAATTTGTGCAGCTGAAGCTGCAGGCGGACTCCGTTAAGACCGTTATTTACCATATACTCAACTATATCCTTGGGGTCTATCATGCCGAAAACAGGGCTTAGATAGACCTTGCATATGTCTGTAAGAGCGTACTGTTTTATGACCTGCGCCGCACGCTCGATGTCATCTTGTCCTGCACAGACGAATTTCACCGTATCGTTTTCGGTGAGCCTTGCAAAATTATCAAGGCACATTCTGCTTTGCATACCGCTGGAGGGAAGCTTATAGTCCATGGTGAAGGAAACGTCACAGTCAAGCCCCCGGGGCAGGGGAACGCTGCCGTTGGTCTCTATCTCCACGCTGTGCCCCAGGTGGGCAAGAGCCTGTATAAGGTCGGTGACATTCTCCTGTAAAAGGGGTTCGCCCCCTGTAAGGGTAATGTTTTTAACGTCGCTTTGCTGTGCGATACGGCAGAGCTGTGAGATATCCATGGGGGTAAAGGGGACATCGGGCCGGTTTGCCCACTTTGTATCGCACCAGCTGCAATTAAGGTTGCACCCTGCAAAGCGGATAAACAAGGCAAGCTCGCCTGCTTTGCGTCCCTCGCCGTTGATACTTACGAAATGCTCCGCAACTTTAAACCGCTCCATTGTCACACCTCATAGCTTGCGCAGTTGTCCGGTGTTTCGTATACAACTACCTTTGATACCGCAAGACCCTCACCGGAAAGACGGTCATAGATAGCTTTTGCAAAGTTTTCCGCCGTTGGTCGGAAATCCAGCGGCAAAAGGCGGAACCCCTCATCCAGCAAAGCCTCCTCGGTGTTTTTTTTCAAAGAGCCATTTTCGTACAAAAGGCAGTGGTCAAGCTCATCTGCAAGGGCATTCACAATTCTTTTCAGGTCAGAAAAGTCCATGACCATACCACGCTGCTGACCCTCACTTTGAAGCGAATCGGAGCAGGCGTGCACCTCCATGACCCAGCGGTGCCCGTGGATATTTGCGCATTTGCCGTTGTAGCCCGCAAGAAAATGTGCGCTGTCAAATGATGCGGAAGTTTTTAAAGTATACATTTTTCACTCCAGAAATAAAAAGTCCCGTCTGTAAAAAAGCAGACGGGAGCACATAGTTATCCCATAGTCTGCCCTAGTTTTGTTTAACGACAGGATGGTGCAAACGAACTGTCGGGCTGCCTTAAACGGTGTACCGGGTAATATTATAACACAAATATCCCCAAAAGTCAAGCCGCCGCAGCGGCGGTCCGCAAAATCCCTCGCCCACAGCCCGGTGCATGAGGCACATTTGTTACGGCTCGGGGCACAAATTCCGGGGGTATCTTACATCGGTATGCAGCGGCGGTCCGCAAAATCCCTCGCCCATGGCTTGGCGCAGCAAACGAAAGCCCCCCGATAACTCGGGAGGCTTTTTAACTTATGTATTATGCCGGGACCGGATCATTCCTCTTTGTTCTCAAGCTTCTCAGCAGCCTCTGCTGTCTTGCCGTTTGCAAGCAGATCTCTGATCTCGGTGAGCAGCTCAATCTGTGGATCGGGAGCTTCAGGCTCTTCTTCCTTCTTCTTGCGGAACTTGTTGATAGCCTTTATCATAATGAATACGCAAAGTGCTGTGAGCAGGAATGTTACGATCGCCTCAATGAACAGGCCGTACATGATAGTAGGCTTATTGCCCCAAGGAATAGTAACGCTCAGGCTCTTGAAGTTAACACCTGCAAGGATCATTCCCAGGAAAGGAGTGAAGATATCTTCAACCAGTGACTTTACGATAGCTGTGAAAGCGCCGCCGATGATGATACCAACAGCCATATCCAGAACGCTGCCGCGGGAAATAAATTCCTTAAATTCTTTTATAAAGCCCTTTTTCTCTTTGTCTGCCATATTTTTCGACCCCCAAATATAATAATGTACCTATATTATACAATTTCCGACGGTTTTTGTAAATAGGCTGTTAATAGTGTTCACATAAATTTTACATTAACCCGCCGTTTTTTTATCATGTTTTTGTGCAATGTGCTGAGTTTTAACAGGAAATTATTGGCTATGTTGACTTGGTAAGAGACGGCGAAAAAGGACCCGGGGTATGCTCCCGGATCCGGTGTTTGTTATATCCTTTTTTTATCTGTCACATTGGCATTATGCTTTGTCAGTACAGGGGGAAGTTCCCGAAAATATCGAAATCTTCCATATCCCCCGAGCTGCTTTTGCTTTGTTTCTGAGAGCTTTGGCTGCTTTGTGTCTGCTCGGATGTTTTTTCATCAACGGTTATTGTCACCTCGACGCTGCTGCCGTTTCTGTTCACCTTACAAACCAGCTTATCGCCTTTTGATGTGGTCTTTATAAAAGAGGTAAGCTCGCTGCCGCTATTTATCTTTTTGCCGTTTATCTCGGTGATAACGTCGCCCTCTTTAAGACCTGCCTTCTGTGCGGGAGAATCGTCGTAGACTTTTTTGATGACTGCACCCGAAACGTCGTCTTCGGACTGTGCGGAGGAGGCGGAAATACCTACACCGATATAGGGCGAAGCGGCATACCCGTTTTTGATAAGGCTTTCAATGATAGACTTAACGTTGTCGATAGGTATAGCAAAGCCTATGTTATCTATGGATGCGGTGCCCATTCCGGAGCTTGAATACTTGGCATTGGTAACGCCTATCACCTCGCCCTGCATATTGAAAAGTGCGCCGCCGGAATTGCCTGCGTTGATAGCCGCATCGGTCTGGATAAGGCTCATTGTGGTGTTCTCTGCGGTAATAGTTCTGTCAAGTGCACTGACAACGCCTGTTGTAAGGGAGAAGGTAAGCTCGCCCAGGGGGTTGCCTATGGCTGCCACCTCGTCGCCTACGCTAAGGGCGGAGGAGGAACCAAGCTTAACGGGGGTAAGATCCTGTGCGTCTATCTTGACAACGGCAATGTCGTTGCTCTCGTCGCTGCCCACAAGCTCGCCCTCGTATTTCTTTCCGTCGTAAAGGGTAACGGTTATCTTGGTGGCGTCTTCTATAACATGGTGGTTGGTAACTATGTAGCCGTCGCTTGAGATAATGAATCCCGAGCCGGATGCCGCAGCGGTCGTCTTGTAGCCGAAGTAATTTGTGTTTATGGAAGTGGTTATGCCTACGGTGGAGTTAACGTTTGCTTTATATACCTCTGCCGCAGTCATTTTGCCGTTTTCCGAGGCTGTATCGGCAACGTTCACGGTGCTGCTGTCTGCTGTTTTGGGAGTGCTCAGAAGCACAGGCTCGTTTTTAGTTTCGTCCTGTGACTGCTGCTGTGAGACCGCAGAGGAGCTGCTTGACGAGGAGTCTTTAAGTGCAAAATAAGTTCCGCCTGTGCCTATTGCGCCTCCCACAAGGGAAAAGCAAAGGGCAAGGGCGACTATTTTTGAGCCCGGGGTTTTCTTTGTTTTTTGTATTGGGGTTTGCTGAGAATAATTCTCCTGATAATAATTGTTATTATTGTTGTTATTGTTATAAGACTGATACATGACTGCAAAATCCTTTCCTGTTTTGGATATGTATAATGATAAGGTCATAACTTAAAAGGAAGTTTAAAGGTTTGTGAAAAAAAAAGGAAAGATTTTTCACACAGTTTTGACAATGTGACAGGACTTTTCAAACTTCCGGGTGGGAGATAAAAGAACATTGACAAGAAGGGATTTTCGTGCTATACTGAAAGGAAAATCCTACTAAAATGGTAGGATTTTTAAAATCCCATTGGTACCGGTGGTAAAAGAAAAGCACCGGGTCTAACCGATGCTTTCACGGGTGATATATGAATTGACCGTTTCATATAGCTGCGCCGCCTCGTTGGGGCAGTGGGAAAGATATGCGGCGACTATGCCTTTTTGGGGGTAAACCATGCAGCGCTGCCCCCATTTTCCCACAATGGAGAAGTGGTCACGGGCTGCACGGAAGAAGTAGCCGTAGTGGTCGGTGCCGGTGAAAACGTGGGGAGAAACTGCCCGGCTGACGGCTTTTTGCGAGATGAGCTGCTGACCGTTCCATTTGCCCTTTTGCAGGTAAAGCTGTCCAAGCATGGCAAGCTGATGGACCGTCATTTCCATGCCTGTTGCGCCGTAAAAATGCCCCTGTGGACAGCGGGTATATTTCGGTGCAGCCATATCCATAGGCTGAAAAATACGCTTTTCAAGATAGCTCATAAGGTCTTGCCCCACGGCGTTTTCACAGGCTGCACCCACAAGATAGGCGGGGATATTTGAATAGTGGAAGGCTGTGTCGGAAAAGTCCACGTCAAGGGAAAGAATGTACTTCATCCAGTCATCTCCCTCGGGTCTGAAGGGATAGCTCCCTGCGGTCATGGTGAGAAACCGCTCAAAGGGCAGCTTGTCAAAGCCCTGTGGGAAAGAGCTTTTGTATTTGCTTTCGATAAAATCCCCAAGACGGCTCTCAGGGGAAAGTATACCATCGTCACAGCACAGGGAAAACGCCATTGAGGTAACTGACTTTGCAGCTGAGTAAACAGGGTACGCCCGGTCGGCGTCAAAGCATTTATGCAATGCGACCTCGCCCTGTGTGAGTATTTCTATTGCGTGCACAGAGGAACCGGAGCTTTCAAGCGCACGGCAAAGGTCTTCAAACATTTTTATCACCGCCTTAGAATACTAATAAAAATATAATTCCAAAGCTGCTTAAAGTCAAGAGGCAAGCAAAATGAAAAACGGTGCTTTGGTGGTATTTTATCCCATAAATGAATAAAATGCAGCGTGTATACTGTTGTTTCAGACGATTTTTCTGTGTGCGAACAAATGATATTATTGACATATCGGCGCAGTTATGGTATCATTTTAGAGGACAATGATGATAAAATGCAACAGTGGGTGGTATAATGGACAAGCGTAAGGTTATATATTATTCCGACGAGCTTAACGACGAATTCTCCACGGCGCAGATAACACCGAGGAAGATCGACGAAAACTATGTCTATATCCACACCTCGCCATTTAAGAGATTTACCCACTTTTTCTGGTACAGGATAATCGCTACGCCTATTGCTTTTGGCTATATGAAGCTGGTTTTCGGGCACAAGGCAAAGGGAAAGCATAAGCTGAAAAAGCACCTGCATGACGGGTACTTTATGTACGGCAACCACACACAGGATATTGCCGACCCGTTTATCCCCAATATTATAAGCTTTCCCAAGACCGACTATGTTATCGTTCACCCCAATAATGTTTCCATGCCGTTTCTTGGCAGGATAACCCCTTCGCTGGGAGCTTTGCCCATACCCGAGGGTATGCAGGCGTACAGGAATTTTATCGATGCTGTGGAAACAAGGATATCTCAGGGGCACTGCGTGGTCATTTATCCCGAAGCCCATATCTGGCCCTACTACACAAAGATAAGAGATTTCCCCGACACCTCCTTTGCTTATCCCGCAAAGCTGGGTGTGCCGGTGTACTGCTTTACCAACACCTACCACAAGCCGAGGCTGTTTTCTCAGCCAAGGATAGTCACATACATTGACGGCCCCTTCTATCCGGATATGGATAAACCTTTGAAGGCACGCAGGAGAGAGCTTCGTGATAAGGTGTACCGCACAATGTGCAAACGGGCGGAAAAGTCCGACCATGTACAGATAAGATATATTAAACGGGAGAATAGCAAATGATAGATGTTTTGTTCTGCGGCAACGACGGAGTGTTTGACGGGGTGCTCACCTGCACTCTTTCCATACTTATGCGAACACAGACAAAGGAGCCGTTTTGCTTTCATATATTCACAATGGACGTTTCCCACCTTGACGGGAAATACACCTGTATCTCACGGGAGCATATCAACTGTCTGGAAAAAACGGTGAAGAGCTATAACAGCGATAATTCCGTTATGCTCCACGATGTGACAAGGTATTACATGAAAGCCTTTTCCGGCTGTCCCAATGAGGGAGCGTACTGCTCGCCGTATACGCTTATAAGGCTGTTCGCCGACGTGGTAAGGGGTATCCCCGACAAGCTTTTGTACCTTGATGCGGATATAATGTTCAACAGGGACGTAAGGCTTCTGTGGGACACCGATCTGACAGACTACGAGTATGCAGCTGCAAGAGACCACTACGGCAAGTATCTTATAAAGCCCAATTATATCAATGCAGGCGTGGTGCTTTTCAATATGAAGCTTGCACGTGAGACGGGACTTTTCAAGAAAGCACGATGGTGGATAAAGCACAAAAAACTCGTTTTTGCCGACCAGAGTGCCCTGATACGTTCCACTACACGCAAAAAGATGCTGCCACAGAGGTTCAACGACCAGAAGTTCCTGCACAAGCATACGGTGGTGCGGCACTTCTCAAAGCGGCTTTTCTGGCTGCCCTATCCCCACACGGACAACATAAAGCAGTGGAACATCCAAAAGGTCCATTCGGTCTTTGGTTACAGACAGTTCGATGATATTTACACACAATATCAGAAAATTATAAATCAATCCCCAAAGGAGTAAAAATGAAGGAAACAATAATACCTATCTTCTATGCCTGCGATGATGCCTTTGTAAAGTACACGGTGGTTTCCATGTACTCTATGATACACAACGCATCAAAAGAATACAAGTATGTGCTGCATATCCTGCATACAGAGATTTCCGACAAAATGAAGGATATAGTGAGCAGGCTTGCTGACGACAACTTTGAGATAAGCTTTGTTGACGTCAATCCATATTTGCAGTCCATATCGGATAAGCTGCCTTTGCGTGACTATTACTCAAAGACTACATATTACAGGCTCTTCATCGCAGAGATGTTCCCTCAGTACAGCAAGGCACTGTATATCGACAGCGATACGGTGGTGCTGGGTGATGTGAGCAGGCTGTATCTTACCGATATAAAAGACGCTTACCTGGGTGCCTGCCATGAGCAGGCTATGGTACAGACTGATGTGTTCGGTACCTATGTGGAAAAGGTGGTGGGCGTTTCACGCTATAACTTTTTCAACGCAGGTCTTATGCTTATTAACTGTGAACAGTTCCGTCTGCATTTTGTGCTGGATAAGTTTATCGATTATCTGCATTACTATAACTTTGTGGTGACTCAGGATGAGGACTACCTCAACCTTATCTGCAAGGACCATGTGTACTGGCTTGACCAGCGATGGAACACAGAGACCTTCGGCAAGATTGAATACCCCATAGAGCAGGCGGAGATGATACATTATATCATGAACAACAAGCCATGGCACTATGAGGACTGTCTGTACGGGGAGTTTTTCTGGAAATACGCACGGCAGACCCAGGTTTACGACGAGGTGCTGGCGGTGCAGCGTTCATACAGCGATGAGAAAAAAGCACGTGATGCAAAGGCAGGGGAAAAGCTGCTGGAGCTTGCGGTAAGCGAAACAAACCGTGAGGACAATTTCCTTAACCGGATAAACCGTGATAAGCGTGACAAGGACCGTGTGGAGATACTTCATAAGATAGAGCAGTATGAGCGTGAGGGACGCTTTGACGAGGACGTGGAAAACGACCCCCCGGGAAGGGTGCTCATGCCGGACGAGATAGAGTATGTACGAAAGACCAAATCCGAAAAGCTCAAGACGAAATTCGCTTTTAAAATGGCGCATAAGTTCGTTGACGGGCTTATCGAGGACAAAAAGCTTATTATAAAAGAGATAAAGGGGATCGAGAATTTCAACGGACTTGAAAGGGGAGCGGTGATAACCTGCAACCACTTCAATGCCTTTGACAGCTTTGCCATTCAGCTTGCATACGAGGCTGCCAACCAGCCAAACCGCAGCTTCTGGCGTGTTATAAGAGAGGGCAACTACACCTCTTTCCCGGGCTTTTACGGCTTTCTGATGCGCCACTGCAACACGCTGCCCCTGTCGTCCAATGTGGACACTATGAAAAAGTTTTTCAAAGCCATAGACGAGCTTCTTGAAAACGGGGACTACGTGCTGTTTTATCCGGAGCAGAGTATGTGGTGGAATTACCGTAAGCCAAAGCCTTTGAAGAGGGGCGCATTCCTTTGCGCCGCAAGAAGCGCAGCCCCTGTGCTGCCCTGCTTTATAACCATGAAGGATTCCGACGTTATGGGTGAGGACGGATTCTATGTTCAGGAATACACCATACATATTTCCCCGCCTATCTATCCTCAGCAGGGTCTTACCCACCGCCGCCAGGCAGAGATGATGATGAAAAAGAACTACGAGCTTTGGAAGGAGATATACGAGGCAGAGTATCATATACCTCTTTCCTACACCACCAGCGGCAATATGGATCAGCTCAAAGGGTTTGTCCCGGAAACAGAATAAAAAAGCATGACCCGGACGAGGAAGATCGCCCGGGTTTTTTGTATGAATATGCAATGCAGCGGCAGTTGTCCCTGCGGCATGAAAAAAGCCCGCAGGCAGTGAGCTTACGGGCTTTGTGCGTATTATATTCATTCGCCGAAAACAGTGTCGTAGTATGCAAACAGCTCCTCCAGCAAGGGCTTCATGCCCTCTATCTCGCTTGCTTTGAGGGTGTCGATGTTCAATCTGTTTCCGCTTTCATATTCTGCGTGCAGACTTACACTCAGCTCCTTTGAGTCCTCCTCGCTCGTGGGCATACTGCCGAAGCCGAAATATCCACGGTCGTGATTTCCGTAATTGCCTGCCTCGTAGTCATAACGGCTTTGGTCGTATTTAAGGTCGGTGCTGTGGTCAAAAAGTATCTTTGTGACGGCGGCGAAATAATCCTGTGGAAAGGGCACAAGCTTATTGACGAGGGTCTTTTTGGCATTGTCGTCGTAGATAGTTTTTTCAAGCAGATAGCTCTGCCCGTTTATCGCAAGCTTCCGGTCCACGTTTACTCCGCCGTACTCGGTGTAGATACCCTGCCGGATGTATCTCAATCTTATCCTTTTCACCGCCGTGGTTTCTCTGGGCGGCATAAGAGAATCTTCTCCCTTGCGGCAAAACCACTGTGCAAACAAGGTGTATATCTCCTCTGCCCATATTGCAAAGGGGTCGTTGTTTTGGGTAAATCCAAGCGTTTCTCCGGAGGAATAGCCTGCACAAAACCTGCTTGGCTGATACTCGGGAGGCAGTCCTGCGGTGACCTTGTACAGACCGTTAAGCTTAGCAAGCTCATGGCGGTCGATTATCTGCTGCAATCCGCAAAGCAGCTGCTCGTCTGCCTCAAAGCTGATATTTTTTATTTCGTCGCAGGCTATGGTGCTGCCGTTTACCTGCTTTACGCTGAAGCAGAAATTATGCCTATCATCTGAGGTACACCTGTTGGAAAGGAAAAAGTTTGCATAAAAGTCGGTTATATCCTTTGAAGCTATCTGCTTGGGTGCGCTTGTATCCGTACGATCGGTAACTCCTCCGCACAAGATCTCCTCTTTGTTCCTTATCATTATGACCTGTCACCTCCCTGTTATCTTGATAAAAAGGTAGCATAAATCCCCGGGGAAGTCAAGAGCTTTACACAAAAAAAGGGCAGTCCCGGGGCTGCCCTTTTTGCGATCTATGACACTGTATTTATCTTCATGTCCGGAGTTATCTCCTCCACAGAGGTTATCTGTCCGTCCACCAGCTTGATAAGCTTTGAACCGTACAAAGCCGCAGATTCGGAGTGTGTCACCTGAACGATAGTCTTATTGTATTTCTGATTTATGTCCCTGAACAGCTCCATAAGCTTTATTCCGGTCTTTGTGTCAAGATTTCCGATAGGCTCGTCAAGAAAGATTATCTTTGGATCGAAAACCAGAGCTCTTGCAATAGCTACTCTCTGCTGCTGACCGCCGGAAAGCTCTCTTGGTGTCAGCTTTCTTTTGTCCTTCATACCGATTATCTCCAGACACTCCTCAAGCTTGTCTTTGTATTCGCTTCTTTTCCTGCCTGCGATCATAAGGGGCAGAGCGATATTGTCCTCCACAGTAAGATTTGGCACCAGATTGTAAAACTGGAACACAAAGCCTATATCCCGGTTTCTCATGGAGCAAAGCTCCTTGTCTTTAAGGGTGCTCAGGTCTGTTCCGTTTATGCTCACCGTTCCGTCGCTTGGCATATCCAGTCCGCCCAGCAGGTACAAAAGGGTAGACTTTCCGCTTCCCGAAGGTCCCATTATGGATATAAATTCCCCCTGCTCCACCGTAAGGTCAATGTCTTTAAGAACGTGAGATGTTTCCTTGCCGTTTACAAAGGATCTGTTTACTTTTACTGCCTGTATTACATTCATTTTTCTTACCCCTCTTTTATTCGTATTTAAGCTCAGCTACAACGTTGAGCTTCTTGCTTTTTCTTATGGTGGAAAGCGTTGCGATAAGCACTGCGGCGGCTGCAACTGCTGCGTATATAGGGACCGAGCTCCAGTCCATTGACACGTTCATGGGCAGGTCAATGGATCTGAACAGCTTTTCCATTATCCCGTTGACCATTACCGAGACCGGAACAGCTATCACAAGGCTCCAGATAACGCTGGAGATGCTTTCGGTAAGCACAAGATTTCTGCGCTTTGACCTGTTCATTCCCACCGATGTCATCACGGCAAACTCTTTTCTTCTCTGCTGGAACGAAATGGAGATGTTGTTGAGGATACCTATTGAGGTTATGACAAGGGCAAGGTATGAGAAAATGGAAAGGATATCGATGACCATCTGGTTATCGTCAACGTTCTGTTTCATCATATCATCTCTTGAGATGTATGTCGCACCAAGACTGCTTACTGCTTTTTTGAACTCTTTTTCCACCTTCTGTGCATCGGCGCCCTTTTCAAGTCTGAAATCTATGCTCCATGCTTCCTTGATATTGAAATACTTTTGTATATCCTCCGGCTTCATAAGTGCAACTCTGCCGTTGTTGTAAACCTTGGAATCAAAGGTACCTATAATGTTGAAGGTCTCCTTTTTGCCGTTCATCTCTATTTCTACGGTGTCGCCGGCTTTTTTGTTTATGTGCTTTGCCACAACGTCTCCGATAAGGATACCTTTGTTTGTGTCTTTTTTGTATTTTTCATAGGTATCTTTGTTCTTTTGTGAATCAAGCTCAAAATACTGCATATACTCTGCATACTTATCAGGCTGTGATGCAAACACAAAGTAGATGTAGTCGTTGTTCTGAGTATCACAAGCGTACTGGGGCGTTATGGAATCCTTGTCTATACCCTCTATCTGTGACAGCTTTTCCCCCAGTATTTCGGTGGTAGTCGTGGCTGCGTTGCTGGGTATGATATTTGAGATGGTGTAATCTGTGTTAAGCTCCTCGTAAGCCGAAACCACAAGGTCTTTCATTGAGCTTCCCACAGACACGATGGCAAATACTGCCGAAAGAGAAACTATAAGCAGAGTGATATTGCCCCGCAGCAGCTTTGAGGACTTGATATTGTTCATTGCAAGAAATGCGGTGGTGTTCCCACGGAAAAGCTTGCTGACCCAGCCGGAAAGGAATTTGAGAAGCTTTCTTGAGATCATTACTATACCCAGCAGTTCGCACATGAACAGCACCGGGCTCAGGTCCACAGTCCATTGTGCGTCAACTGCATAGCCCACTATGGCAAATACCAGCAGCACACAGCCTGCGATAAATCTTGCCGCACCCTTCTTGTGCTTTGTTTCCACTCTGCCCAGGATAACATCCTTGACTTGCAGCTTTTTTATGCTTCTTGCAGGCAGCCATGCAGAGCCTATTGAAAGAACTATTGCAAAGGCAACGCCTATGAGGATATGTACGGGGTTTATCTTCATGGGGGGATAGATCCCGTATTCCTTCAGCGGAGCGAACTGTCTGGAAAAGACCATAAGTCCCACTTCACCCAGCACTACTCCGAACAGCGAGCCGACTATGGCGTAGAGCCCTGCTTCCATAAGCAGTATCCGCTCCATCTTTGACCTTGTGGCACCCTGGCTCATAAATGTGCCGATAATAGGCAGCCTTTCGGTGATGATAAGCTTGAATGCACCACAGATAATGATAACGCAGACTATACATACCAGCAGCAGCATACCGTAAAGTCCCATTGTAATGGACTCTGTGCCGATGGTTGAATCGTCAACGAGTATGGTCGCCTTGAAGTCGGGGTTGTCGCTGTTAAAGTTCTTTACAGCCTCCTTGACGGTAACTCCGCTGTCGGTTTTCTTTGCGCTCATGTAGTTATATTTTCCGCCGGCGTTCATCATTTCGTTCATATGATCATAAGCAGCCACCGCAGAAAAGCTGTTTTTCTTGTCCGTGTAGAACAGACCGTCGTTGGCAGCTATACCCTTGATGATAAATTCTTTCTTCTCGCCGTTTATGGCAATGGAGAGCTTGCTGCCGATCTTAAGGCTGTAGTCCTTTGCGGTCCTGTCGGAAATAATTATCCCGTTTTCGTTTTTGTTCTCAAAAGAGCCTTCGACCATTTTTTTGTCATAGCTCTTTCTTGCGGACAGTGAAACGTATCTTACCTCGTCGTTCTCGTTGATAACTCCCGTGAGCTCCAGAGAACCCACAAGATCATCTATGCCCGTTTTTTTAATGTCCTGCTCGCTGAACATCGGATCGTCCGTGTTTGAACTGATGCCTATGTCCTGCCCCTCGGATCTTATGGTCAGCGGCTGGATAAAGCTGTCCATTACCGAATCGATCAGCCCCAGGCTTGTGATGAGCAGTGCTGTACTTATCATTATTGAAAAGATAAGCAAAAACAGCCTGCCCTTTCTTTCCAGCATATTTTTAGAAATATACTTTAAAAATACACCCATTTTTTCTCCTCCCTATTTTTGTTTCTATATAAAAGGTATTCCCTTTTTTACAGCATATCGCACATTTTTTGATAAATATCTTGACTTGACGATGTAATTAGAATGGTCATTGCCGTTGCAAGGTCAAGCAAAGTGTGAGCTGCCATTATTGGCACAGGGTCCTTCTTTTTGCGGTAGTGCACGCAGAACAGCACCGTCAGGGGAAGGAACGAAAGGAAGCGGTACACCATGTATCTTACATCAAATATTGTGGGAATGAAGCAGTGCTGCAAAGCGTAGAAAAAGGCAGGCACCACGATACAGGCATATTTGTTTTTTATGCTGTTTACTCCCAGTCCCAGATACAGTCCGTCCTCGGCAAAGGCTACCGTAAGCGGTAGCACTACAAGGTTTATTACGGCAAGGGCAAGGGGCACAGGTGCCACGATGTCCAACGTCACACGGGGCATCACCGAGCCGTAGCACACAAGCCCCGAAAGGTACATACCGCCCATACCGACAAAGGCGAACAGGATCACCGCAAGTATGGTTTTTTTCACCGAGCGTCCGCCTTTGGTAAAACCGATAAGCTCGCCGCAGCTCATGCCCGATCTTTTCGCTGCTGCCACAAGCAAGGCTATGGTCACAATGTTTACTGCGCTTGCAGCAGGTGACCAGATGCTGCTGAGCTCTTTTACTTGTCTGCCCGCTGCAAAGGCACCTACTATAAAAATAAGCAGGAACACAATGCACCGGAAAGGGAGCAGCAGAGCATAGCTGCTTTTATATCTTTTTTCTCCCCGGCTTTCCATTTTAACACCCCGATTTTCTGATATTGTCGCCCTGTTGTCTGTCTATGATATCATATCACGCAAATCATTAAGAAATCCTTAAATATTAAAGCGATATTTCTCATGCGGTATATTATATCACTGTGTATATTATACGGCATATAATACTATTTGTCAACACAATATTACTTGATGCATAAAAATATGTAGCCGTGCACAAATCACGGGAACAAAAAATATGTCCGATTGGTGAATATGTATATTTTGCCAAAAGATATAACCACGACCTATGTCCCACGCCTCTAAGGGTATGGGTGTCCTGTGGACATCTATGCGCAGCATAAGCACCGACCGAGGCGACAGACGAGGACTAACGCTCGGTCGTGCCTGAATGAGGGGGCGACGCTCCTTATGGAATTATATCCTAACAGGGGCTCAAGCGCTGCAAAAAGGCGCAAAAAGCACCTGTCCTCATGGCAGGTGCACATTTACGGCAATATGAAACGTTTGTGTATACCGGAGTTTTCACAGTCCTCTTATCTCCAGCCGGTCAAGTATGCCACGGATACTTACCCCGGGGTGGGTCACATATATCCGCAAAATGTCGTTTACAAGATCCCTTGGAGCTTTGGTGCGGCGGCTTATCTCATCGGGAGTATGCCCCTTGTCCGAAAGCTTTGTTATCTTTTTTACCAATGAGTAAAGGTCGTCCTCCGCCCGTGGGGAATGCTGCTTGCTGTCAAGCTCCGCCGTTTTTGCGTGACCGTAGTAAATTCTGCGGGGGCTGAGCTTCAGGAGCCTTTCCCAGCTTTCTCCTGTTCGAGTGCCTTTGTGCAGCTCAAGCTCATACAGGGGTGCAAGGTCACCCACAAACAGGGCCTTTTCATCATCAAGCCACAGAGAAATGCTGTCGGGGCTATGCCCGGGGGTATGAATAAGCTCGCCGTCAATGCCCAGACTTTTTAAAAACTCACGGCTTTGTTCTATGGTTATAACTTCCGCCCTGCTTTCGTCAACGGGTACAAATGAGCGGTTGTTCTCCTTTTGGAAAATATGGTCCGAGGAGTGTATATACTCCCTTTGGACGTCTGCAATAACTATCCGTATCCCATGTTCGGCAAGCTCTCCCGCAAGCCCCATATGGTCGGGGTGAAAGTGGGAGATGATAAGGCAGTCTATCTGCTGAAGGGCAATGTTTTTCTCCCCAAGTGCTTTGCAGAGCGATCCGAAGGTGCCTGCCCAGCCTGTATCAAAAAGCAAACAGCCCTTTTCGCCGCTTATGAGATATGTATTGGTGTTTGAATACCTGATCTGTGTGACCATATTTTTCACCTGCCTGCCTTTGGTTTTATCCCTTACATTTTATCATAAAGCTGCTTTGTTTGCAAGTGTAAAAAAGATTTTCAGGGCTGTGCTGCCTCTTGACACGGAGGGTACGGTTCTGTTACAATGTAGGTGTGTTTGAATGAGGGGACGATGTCCTTTATTAAAAAAGGGAGTGAGCGGCAATGAAAAAGATACTTGTGGCGGTGGACCTGCAAAAGGACTTTGTTGACGGTGCGCTGGGAACAAAGGAAGCTGTGGCTATAACAGAAAATGCAGCGGAAAAGATAAGGAATTTCAAGGGCGAGATATTTGTGACATTTGATACCCACGGTGAGGATTATCTCAGCACTGCAGAGGGCAGGAAGCTTCCTGTGCCCCACTGCATAAAGGGCACTGACGGGTGGGAGCTTGACGGCAGGATAAAAAACGCCCTTAAAGGGAAAAAATACACACCTGTTGAAAAGGGCACATTCGGCTCGGTGAGGCTTGCAGGGCTTATCAAAGAAGCTGCCGGCGATGAACAGTTCAGCGTTGAGTTCATAGGTCTTTGTACGGATATATGCGTGGTGTCCAACGCTTTGCTTGTAAAGGCAGCCTTCCCCGAGGCTGACATATCCGTGGACAGCTCCTGCTGCGCAGGGGTGACTCCGCAAAAACATGAGGCAGCCCTTGAAACAATGCGAAGCTGTCAGATAGATGTGATTTAGCGAAAAGGAGCATGGCTATGAGATTTGAACCTATTGTGGTATCACTGCTTGATACAGACCTGTATAAATTCAATATGGACCAGGTCATTTTCCACAGGCACACCGACCTTTGCGGTCAGTATTATTTCAAGTGCCGCAACGAGGGAGTAGTTTTCACAGCGGAAATGGTACAGGAGATAAACGAGCAGATAGACCACCTGTGCAGTCTGAGTTTTAACAAGCAGGAGCTTGATTATCTGCGCTCTATCCGTTTTATAAAGGACGACTATGTGGAATTTCTCCGCCTGTGGCACCCTATCCGTGACTATGTGACGGTAAGCCTTTCTGAGCAGGGAGAGCTTTCGGTGGTAGTTGACGGACCGCTGTTTTCGGCAATGCAGTTTGAGATATACCTGCTTGAAATAATAAACGAGGTATATTTCAGGACGAGCTATGACTATGACCGGCTGCGAAAGTCCGCCGAGGAAAGGCTGGATTCCAAGATAAAGGCGATGAACGAGGGGACGTATACCTTTAAGTTTGCCGAGTTTGGCTGCCGCAGGAGGCTGTCAAGAGAGTGGGAGGAGGAAGCTGTCCGCAGGCTGGTCACGGAAACCAAAAACTGCATCGGAACATCAAACGTGTTCCTTGCTATGAAGTATAACGTGACCCCCATAGGCACATATGCCCATGAGTTTGTGCAGATGTATCAGGGCATTGACTCAATACCCCTTGCCTTCACCAATTATTACGCCATGAAGGACTGGTACAATGAGTATGACGGCGACAACGGAACTGCGCTGACAGATACCGTGACCACCGATCTGTTTTTGCTTGATTTCAACCGCTCTATGGTGAACAACTATACAGGTGTGCGCCACGACAGCGGCGACCCGTACGCATGGGGCGAAAAGATCATACAGCACTATAAAAAATACGGCGTTGACCCAAAGACCAAGCTTTTGCTGTTCAGCGACAGTCTTGACTTTGACAGGGCACAGGAGCTTTACGACTACTTCAAGGACCGCACAAAGGTGTCCTTCGGGATAGGCACCTTCGTTTCAAACGACACCTGCGAAAATGCACTGAATATTGTCATCAAGCTCCAGTATGTCAACGGCAGACCTGTGGCAAAGCTTTCGGATGTACCGGGGAAGGCAATGTGCCGTGATATGGATTATCTTGAATATCTAAAGCGGTCGGTAGAATTCAGGCTTAACAGAGGGAGAAAAGAGGTTGAGAAAAAATGAAAAAACTGCTATATATGATCCTTGCGGCAGCACTTGTAATGTCAATGGCAGGGTGTGATAACAGCTCCTCAGGATCGGATACATCCTCGTCGGGGGACAATTCCTCATCTCTGAGCGAGTCTTCCATGCCTGACACAGACACAAGCAGCCGGGCGCAGACCACCACCACGACCTCCGCAGCGACTACAACTTCCACCACCACATCACAGACCACCAAGAGCACTGCCGCAACAGCAGCTCCCGCACCGCTGCCTGCAACGGCAAAGGATCTGATAAAGATAACCAAGGAGCTTTACGGCACCCAGGAGATAGTGGCTGAGTCAAAGAATATGGACGATGCTTTTGAAAGCTATTTTACCTCCGCCGAGGGGAAACATTCCG
The DNA here is from genome assembly GCF_000621805.1 of Ruminococcus sp. FC2018. Lineage (GTDB taxonomy): Bacteria > Bacillota > Clostridia > Oscillospirales > Ruminococcaceae > Hominimerdicola. The sequence goes on from NZ_JHXH01000002.1 coordinate 177,492, forward strand.
CATCGGGCAGGTTAAAGACCATAGACATTTTCTCGCCCTTTGATGACCTGCTGACACATATAGACTATATTTCTCTTGCAAAGGACAGTGCAAGCATTTTCATGATAGGCAACTCAGTCAGGTTCAAAAATACCGGTTCCGATGCCGCAAAGGAGGAAACGGTCATTGATATGGACGGAGCCGTTATGGCGATAGTGTTCAACTGTGCCGACGCTGCCGAGGCGAAAAAGGTTTACGGCTGTGTGATGAACGAGGATTTTGTGAAGGATCTTGATGATACGGCAAAGGAAGGCTTTATTGTTGAAAGAGCAGCCGACCACGTCATTGCGACAATACCGAACAGAGAAATGTATATGTGCTATTACCGCAGCGGCAGCGACGTTATCGTCCTTGCCATGTCCGATATAGGCGTTGAGGGACAGACTCCCGTGGGGACCTACACAAAGCAGTACGATTATAAAACAGAGCTGGATAAGCTTGCCAAAGCACTGGGTGTAAAGCAGCCCTCTGAAGTGAAATAATACACAAAAAACCGCCCCTGCAGCAAAATGCAGAGGCGGTTTGTGGTTTTATCTGTCTTTGTACATTTTCTTGTTTTCGTACATTGCGTTGTCCGCACGCTCAAAAACCATTTCCACAGAGGTATCCTTGCTCCTGTCGTATGCAGCCACACCCAGCGCAAGAGTGGCAAGTCCACGCTCGGCATTGCTTTGCATAATGCTCTCGAAGGCTTCGGAAAGCTCTTGTCTGTTTTCGTAATCCTCACCTGTGAGTATCACGGCAAATTCGTCGCCGCCTATACGGAACACGGGACTGTGCTTGAAGGTGGTGCAGATTATCCTGCAGCAGCTTCTGATATACTCATCTCCAACCCTGTGTCCACGAGTATCGTTTATGTCCTTCAGTCCGTTTATATCAAGCACCGCAATGGCAAATTCCTTGCTGCGGCGGTTGTTTATATCCTCGTCCATTTCCGATACGGCATGGGAGTAGGCGTGCTTGTTTTTTACCTTTGTCAGGGAGTCCTTGTTTGCCATATCCATAGCGTTTCCAAGGGCAGCTCGGAAATCCATTTCCCTTTGTTTTGCGGCGTCGATATTTGACACGGCAATAATAACGTGCTGTGGATTTTCCTCGGGACGGATAGCGATAAGGTTCACATACTGGGGTCTGTTGTCCAGCATGAGCCGGTAGGTGATAGACGTGGTCCCTGTTTCGTTCAGGTCGTTTATAAACTGCTGTCTGTCCATCGCCTTTTCCATCATGGGGTAATCCTCGGGGTAGATCTGCACTTTCATGTTGCGCTTGGTGTCACCGAAGAAATCCAAACCGGACGCGCCCATTCTCAGCTGGGCATATTTTTCGCTGGAGCTGTACTCTTTATAATGGTCGGTCTCCAGGTCTACATAGTAGATGACCTCATATTGCTTGGCAAGGGCGTTTACGATCTGGCTGTAGGTTTCGTTCTGCGCTATGGCAGCCTGTTCACGCCGCACCTGTTTATCAATGTTCAACACCCCTATAACGATACAGTTGTTGTCGTTTCTGGGGCGAACAACGTGCATGGTCACATACTGTGAGCGTCCGTCAAGAAGCTGTCTGTATGTGCAGGTGAAGGAACCTGTCTGGTCAAGGGTGTCAAGGAGATTGTTCTTGTCCATTATCTTGAGCATCCTGTCAGAATCCGCAGGGTCGATGTATTTCCCTATGTCCTCTCTTGCGACAGCAAAAAAGTCACGGCCCATTTTGCTCACGCCCAGGAGAGAATACTCGTGGCTGGAGCTGTATTCGGTATACTTGTTGGTGGTGGCGTCGATGTAGTAGATGACCTCGTATCTGCTGGAAAGAGCCATTGAGATCTCCCCGTAGATCCTGCTTTCCGCAGCGGCTATCTGCTCACGCCTTACCTGTTTGTCAACGTTGCGCACGCCTACGATCATAAAGTCCTTGTCCGCACCTATGCCTCTTATGACCTTGAGCTGATAGTACATAAAGCCGTCGTCCCTGATAAGACGGTAGTTGTGGGTGTATGCCTTGCCGTCCTCAAGGTGGGCAAGTATATCCTGCTTTATAAAGAAGTTCAGGAAAGCCTCTCTGTCCGGCTCATAGACCTGTTTGGGTACATTATAGGTCACGTCAAGAAAAAAGTCGTCACCGTAGGAAACTACCGAAAGGTCCTTGTTCTCTCCGGAAGCTCTGTATTCAACATAATGGTCGTTTCTTGTGTCAACGTAGTATATGCTCTCGTAGTCATTTGCAAGCGCAAGCGCAAGCCTTGAAAATGTGACCAGCTGGTTGTCTTTGATATTCTGATCGTTATTTATCTGCATATTATCACCGCCTGTATAATTCTCATCAAGTGGTACAATAATAATAACCACGACCATGCTCGGTCGCACTTGAATGACCGGGCATTGCCGCTTGTTTAATCACAAACATTATACACCATTTAGAAACAAATTTCAATAGCATTAAACGATTAAAATATTTTTTATTGAAACTGCTGTTATAAACATATGCTGTTTAATGCTCTTTGCACATAAGTGCCTGTACGGAGCAGGTAACAAAAATGTTGACAGGGGAGTAAAATAGTGATATAATGTATATGTTGCAAATCAAGATTTTTAGTGAGGTGATCGAAGTGACCAACAGTGATAGTTGCGGGCGATGGCGGCAGAAGGTGCATTTTATACGGGTTCGCACTTGTGACGGAGCTGTTGTTCGTTTCGTGTGACACCCCTGTTTGATATGCATTTTTCCCGTTATGCCCAAAGCAGACGGGATATTTTTGTGCTTTTGCCAATGACCGCTACTCCGAAAAAATGCAGCAAAAATCTAAAGACGGAGGGATAAGATGGCTTTGGAAGAAGAAAGACTCGAGCAGGTGAACGAGTCCGAAGATATCATCGAAAAGGATGAGCCTGCGGAAATGCCGGACTACGAGGGGGATATAATCTCCATAATCAGGAGCGGTATTTCCCCAAAGGCAATGAAAAACAGACTTGAGGACTACCACGAGAACGACATTGCGGAAGTCCTGCCTGTGCTTACCCAGGAGGAAAGGATAAAGCTGTGGAGGATACTTGATGCGGAAATGATCGCAGAGATATTCGAGCATACCTCCGAAGAGGATGCAAGCACGTTTATGAACGAGATAAACGTGAAGAAATCCGCAGATATCATCTCACAGCTTGAAACGGATACGGCGGCGAACATATTAAGGCTCATGTCCAAGGAAAAGCGTGAGCTTCTGGTGGATATGACTGCGCCGGACGTACAAAAGGAGATAAGGCTTATTTCGTCCTTTGATGAGGACGAGATAGGAAGCCGTATGACGGCGAATTATATCTGTATAAGAGAGAATATTACCGTGCCTCAGGCTATGCAGGAGCTTGTAAGGCAGGCGGCGGACAACGATAACATCTCCACCATTTTCGTGGTGGACGAAAACGACCTGTTTTACGGAGCTATCGATCTTAAAGAGCTTATTATAGCCCGAAAGGAAACAAAGCTTGAGGACCTTATCGTTACGTCCTTCCCGTATGTTTACGGAAGCGAGAACGTTGAGGACTGTATCGAAAGACTTAAAGACTATTCGGAAAACTCCATACCCGTGCTTGATAATTCCAACAGGCTGCTGGGCGTTATCACATCTCAGAACATCATCGAAGCGGTGGATGACGAGATGGGTGACGACTACGCAAAGCTTGCAGGTCTTACCGCAGAGGAAGATCTGAAGGAACCCCTTATCCAGAGTATGAAAAAGCGTGTGCCCTGGCTGCTCATTCTTCTGTGTCTGGGTATGCTGGTATCGGGCGTGGTGGGAACCTACGAAAAGGTCATCTCACAGCTCACAATTATCATGGCGTTCCAGTCGCTGATACTGGATATGGCAGGTAACGTGGGCACCCAGTCCCTGGCTGTGACTATTCGTGTGCTTATGGACGAGAACCTTACAGGTAAGCAGAAGGCCCACCTTGTGGGCAAGGAAATGCGTGTGGGCTTTTGCAACGGGCTTTTGCTGGGCGTGCTGTCGTTTATTTTCGTGGGACTGTATATTTTCCTGTTCAAGCATAAGACATTGGCGTTCTCCTACCTGGTGTCGGGCTGTATAGGTGTTTCGCTGCTGGTGGCGATGCTTATATCCAGTGCTGTGGGAACACTTATCCCGCTGTTTTTCAATAAAATAAAGATAGACCCTGCGGTGGCATCGGGACCGCTTATCACCACGATCAACGACCTTGTTGCTGTGGTGACATACTATTCCCTGAGCTGGCTGCTGCTGATACAGGTATTCAACTTAGCATCATAACAACAAAAAGAGCAGGCTTTCATCTTATTGAAAGACCTGCTTTTGTTATGTCTTGCGGTGGTTGCCTCAAAGCAGCTTTAAAAATTTCTTGTCGTTCATCTGCTCGTTGGTGAGATATTCTCCGTCACGGAACAATGCGTATGTGGTCACGGGGCTGGGTGCGCTTTGCGCCTGCTGTTTGGTCTGAATGTGGATAGCCTTGAATTTAACTCCGTTTTGTTTTGCTGTCTGCTCAACGATGGGGACATACTTTGCGTTGAAGGGGCATTGGCTGGTGTAATAAAGCACAAATCCATCTTCATCGGTGTGAGGATGCCTTGCACACTCTTTGAAGGCAGGTTTTACGGCGTTTTCCTCAAAGGGCAGGTACCACAGAAGTATCCCGTTATCAGCCTTGTCGCACACCTCAAACCCTTTGTATTTCAGATACTTCGGGTCGGCAAGGAAAGGCTTTTTCTTTTCCCCGGACAAGATGCAAAGTCCCTTTTTGCCCTTGGCTTTGCTGTCGTCGATGCATTGCTGCAAAAGGTCGCTGGAGTAACCGTGACCCTTGAAAGAGCCGGATACCCAAAGGCAGTCGATATACATATATCCCGGGGCATCTATGGGGTTCCATGCGTTTTCTGCGGGTATGTATTCAATAAAACATTTTCCCCTCTCGGTGCTCTTGAGAAAAACCAGCCCCTCATCAAACTGTTGTGCCAGCCATGCCTTTTTTGATGCCACCTGCACGTCTTTGTTGTTGGAGATAGCGCAGCAGATATGCTCGCTTTCCAGGTTGTCCTTGGTAACTTTTATGTATTCCATACTCTCCGTCCTTTCCGGTCATAATATGTAAAGGTTGCCTTTTACAAGATATTCCCCAACCGGTTCTCCCTCGGGGGTGCTGATAAGGGTGTTGTAAAAGTTGCTGTCATGGTTGTTAGTTATTGAAAAATCAAAGCGGTGGTTGCAGCTGTCTTTCATGCCGCCGGCAAAGACAGGGTCGTTGGGCATTTCTTCCCAGTGCTGTTTTGACTGGGTAAAACCGTACTTGTCGGCGACCCTGACAAAGTTTGCTATCTTGTCGGGAGTCCACCACTGCTTGTCGTATTCAGGTCCCTCGACCTTTTCGTTGGCAATGGGCTCGAGCTTGTTGTCAATGTCGTACAGGTCAATGTAGTATATAGTATCTCTGCCGCTTGCGGAAAACCCCTTCTGGGTGAAGCATCCAAGCATGAGCTTGTCCTTGTACAGGCGGGTGAAGATGTGTCCGTAAAGCCTGTCGCTGCTGAAAAAGCTCGGGTCTATCTCTGCCTCGCCCCAGGGGAGCACCTCACCTTTGTCGGTTATCTTGAAGTTCTTGCAGGAAAGCACCCAGTTATCCTCGTTATCGTTAAGGCATATAACCAGCATATATTCCGCTTCGCCGCTTTGTGCGTAGACAGGGCGGTATGCAGCACCGCCTGTGCAGCGGCACTTGCCCAGGCAGAACTTATTGCCCCCCTTTGCGATGTATGGATAGCTCACCTGCTGCTTTTCAAGTGAACAGGTGTCCTTGAGTATGACCTGACGGTAGTGTTTTTCCATCACCTTCAGTCTGTTTGGTCGCACCTGCTCATAAAGGGGTATAAAAAGCCCGTCGAAAGCCGCCAGCACCTCACGGTAATTTTTGGGATACTGCATATATCCACCTGCGCTTATGCTTTTGCCGTCGTCAAAACGGGCGCTGAAGCTGAAGGAATCTCCGTCAAGAACGTTGCGTGCGCAGCCGTCAAAGCCGTCCCATTTTTTCAGCTTGAACTGCTCAAACACCGCTTCGATACGCTGTGTGAGATCCCTGTCCACTTCAATAGTCAGAGCGTCCTCGTCGCTTACCCCGTCAAGGCGAACGGTTATGGTGGGTTTTTCGCCGTCGTTGACGTAGTCATAATCAAAGCCCGAGTACATATAAGTCCCGTGGCTGCCAAGATGCATTTTTTTAAGTACTGCCATAGCGATCCCCCCTTTTTTTATTATAGCATTGTCCATAGAGCGTGTCAACAGACGTCCGGTAAGTCGTGGCAGGGAAGTTGTGCATGATATACAAATGGCAGGCGGGTTTATGGTCAGATTTTAGAAAGTTGAAAAAAACTATTGAAAATATATCTCTAAAATGGTATAATAATATGAAAAACAGGATCTTTGGTTTTTGTCGGCAGAGGCGGGATCGGGCTCTTTGCCGTTACAAGACAGGAAAGCAGGGGAAAAATGAGATTGATCCACTATGATGTATGTTCTTTTGTGATACTTTCGCTGATGATAATTTCTATTTTTATCAGGAAACTCAACAACGGACACGCACAACGACTTTTTGTTACGTTCACCGTGCTTATTTATGTAAATACACTTGCGGATATACTGTGTGCCGCTCCCTATTCCCTGGATGAGAATGTGGATCTGATGATACGGCAGGTGAGCACCCACATCTACTTCCTGCTCCACGCCAGCCTTATGCCGCTTTATATTATTTTCATGGGCTCGGTGGCGGGTACCTGGGTGGCTTATCTGGGAAAGAGCAGGTGGAAAAAGGCGGTTTTCACCACCCCTTACCTTGTCAATCTGGCATTGGTGATCACAAACCCGTGGACACATTGGGTATTCTATTTTGAGGACGGTGTCTATATAAGAGGAAAGCTTGTCCTTCTTACCTATTTCATTGCGGCTTTCTATGTTGTGTTCACCGTTTATTACCTTATCAATTACAAAGGCACGCTGGACAGGGGGCAGAGGATCGCATTTTTCAGCCTTTATCCATACACTATGCTTGCCATAATTATACAGTATCTGTATCCTCAACAGCTGGTGGAAATGTTTGCTTATACCGTAGCGACGCTTACAGTGCTTATGTTTGTCATCAGACCTGAGGAGGTCATAAACCCTGCGGTGGGGGCAAAGACGAGCAGTGCATTCAAAACGGAAATGAGCCGTGATTACCTTTCCTCAAGGGAATATGCAGTCATCATCATAAAGATAAACAGCGACAGCTCCCTTATAAAGCTTTACGGCATAAACAAGCATGAGCTGTTCATAAAGAATCTTGTGGGCAGGATCCATGGCTGCATGAAAAAAACCATGAAGAGGCTCAGCGATTATAATGTGTTTTATCTTAATTACGGACTTATCGCTGTTAAAATGGAAAGCAAATACAGCGATGAGCAAATGGCGCAGAGGCTTTACGAGACCCTGTCGGAAAGGTTGTGCAGCGACAACTTTGACATAGTCCCGGAATGTGTTGTGTGCGCTCTGGACGTGCCAAAGGATTTTGCAACGGCTGATGAACTGCTGAGGTTTACGGATACCTTTGAAAAGAGTGATATCCAGCCCGGGGCGTTTATCTACTCCAAGCTGACGAGGCAGGAAAGGCTGAAGATGAATTTTGACATCGACAGATACATCCACAAAGCCATAGCCAACAAGAGTTTCCAGATGTACTATCAGCCCATATACTCCGTAAAGGAAAACAAGTTTGTCACCGCCGAAGCGCTTATAAGGCTGAATGACGACGAGGTGGGCTTTATTTCTCCCGGGCTGTTCATACCTGCTGCGGAAAAGAGCGGAGCGATATATGAGATAGGCGACTTTGTTATCGAAAGCGTTTTTGGGTTTATCGGCAAGGTAAGACCCTACGGTGTGAAGTACATCGAGATAAATATTTCCGCTATGCAGTGCATGAGCAGCAGCTTTGTTAAAGAGGTAATGGAAAAGCTGACACGGTACAATGTGTCAAACAAGTGGGTTAACTTTGAGATAACCGAATCCGCCTCGGACATTTTCGACGAGATGCTCAGCGAGACGGTGTCCGACCTTCACAAACAGGGGATAGAGTTCTCCATTGACGATTACGGCACCGGTTACTCAAATCTCAGAAGGATAATGAGCGAGCCGATAAAGATAATCAAGATCGACCGCAGCCTTATTTGCGAGATCAACGACGACAAGTCAAGGTCTCTGCTGGCAGACACCATAAGAATGATAAAGTCTATCGGAATGGAGATAGTGGCAGAGGGCGTGGAGAATGCCGAAACTGCCGACTGGCTCATCGAAAAAGGGTGCGACTATATACAGGGCTTCTATTACGCAAAGCCAATGCCCGAGGATCGGTACATAGAGTTCCTTAAAAGCAGCGTATAAATAAAGTAAAGGACACGGAGCTTTTTCCGTGCCTTTTTTGTATATCATTGGTCTATTCCCCTCCCGGGCAGTATATTTTTCACAAAGGGATCTACCACTCCCCTTGAAAGCCGATCAAACCGCCGCAAAAACTAATGCCTGCAAATTTGTCCGGCAGGGGAGAGCTGCTCTTGATTTTTGAGGAGTATTGTGTTAAAATCAATACATAGACTAATGTAAAAAGGAGAATGAGCCAATGGAAGAAAAGAAAAAGAACCCGTCTTTTGTCTGGAAATGTATATGCATAGCCCTGGCTGCGGCACTGCTTACAGTATCCTGCCTGTACATTTTCAAGCTGAGCAGCGGCAGCTCAGACAGCACAAGCAGCTCGGAATCCCGGTCAAAGGACAATGAAAAAGACCCTTTGTCCATGTGGACAGAGAATGCTCCGCTTAAAAAACAGCTTACGGAGTATATCAGCAAGATAACCGATAAGGACTCAAAGGACTTTATCCCGGTCGAAAAACGTATCGCTGTGTTTGATTTTGACGGAACGCTGTTTTGCGAAACGGACCCTGTGTACTTTGATTACAGGCTTTTTTATTACCGTGTAACGGAAGATCCCGACTACAAGGATAAAGCAAGTGCAGTGGAAAAAGAAACTGCCGCAAAGATAAAGACCATGATGGATACAGGTGAGTCTGCAAAGGGACTGGAGGTTGCCCACGGAAAGGGCGTGGCTTCGGCATTTGCAGGAATGACTGTGGGACAGTTCAATTCATATGTCAAGATGTTCAGAGAAAAGCAGGCACCAAGCTACAACAACATGAAAAACGGCGAGGCTTATTATAAGCCCATGATCCAGGTGGTAAACTATCTTAAAGCAAACGATTTCACTGTATATGTTGTAAGCGGCACGGACAGATTTATCGTAAGGGGCGTTATAGAGGACTCGGCTCTTGATGTTCCCCCAAGACAGATAATCGGATCTGATGAAACTATCGTTGCCGACCACCAGCAGGGTGAGGACGGAATGGTATACCAGTATAAGCTTGAGGATAAGGTCATAACCGGCGGAGATTTCATTATCAAGAATCTGAAGATGAACAAGGTAAGCGTTATCCAGCAGGAGATAGGTGTGCAGCCGGTGCTTTCCTTCGGTAACTCCTCCGGCGACAACAGTATGGCAAACTTCGTTATCGACGACAATCCGTATCCGTCTGCTGCGTATATGCTTTGCTGTGACGACCTGGAGCGTGAGAACGGAAATCTGAAAAAGGCTGATGCAATGCGTAAAAGCTGCGAGGAAAACGGCTGGACAGCAATTTCCATGAAGGACGACTGGACGACCATCTATGGTGATGAGGTAACAAAGAAATAGTATAGTGAGAAATATCCAACGCCCGGAAGTGAAAGCTCCCGGGCATTTTTGTTTACAGTTTCAGATCCATGTGTAGCAAAAACTACATGGACCTGTGATGGTTGTAGCATAAGCTACAGATGCAGCCGATATTATCTGTTGAAAATCCCGTGAACAGGTGGTATTATACATACAGAACAAGAAAAACGAAATACAGATCAAGGAGGACATCACAATGATCTCAGCACTTATTTCAATCGGAGCCGGCGTAGTTTTCGTTGCCTGCTGTGTATATGTAGCACGCACCATCGTTGCCAATGACGTAAAATAAACAGACCTCAAATACTTAACAGAGAAAGGAGCAGAATAATATGTGGATCAAAGTAGAGGGCATTTTTACAGGAGTCAGATTTTTTCAAGACGCTGAACATCTGCTTTCACATAACGGAAGAACCCGACAGCGAGTCGGCAGAAACCATAGCAGACATTGTGCTGCGCAGACAAACGGAATAACGTAAAGCAGCCGCATAGCTTGAACAAAGCTGTGTGGCTGCTGTTTTGTGTGAAGATATGAAGCAACAAAGTGTCACAAAAACTGCGTCTTTGCGGCGAGTTTACATAATTGCGATTGACTGATGATCTGCGGTGTGGTATAATAGCTTAGATAAATAATGTCAGGAGGTCATCATTATGAATATCAGGAAAGCGATAAAAGCCCGCCACAGCGTTCGTCAGTTCAAGGATATTCCTATCGGTAAGAATGAGGCTGAAAGGCTGAATGAAATAATAGATGAGTGCAACAATGAAAGCGGTATGAATATTCAGCTTGTTCAAAACGATCCGGACTGCTTCAACACATTTCTTGCGCACTATGGCAAATTTAAAAATGCCAATAACTACATAGCACTTGTGGGCAGAAAATCTCTTGGTGACCTTGATGAACGTGCAGGATACTACGGTGAGAAGATCGTTCTAAAGGCGCAGATGCTGGGCTTAAATACCTGCTGGGTCGCCGGCAGCTACGGCAAGGGTAAGTGCAAGGCAGATAAGAATGCAGGAGAGAAAATAGTCTGCGTTATTGCAATAGGATACGGTGAGAACCAGGGTAAACCACACAAGTCCAGATCACTTGAAAAGATCTGTGCATTGAAAAAGGATGAGATGCCTGTATGGTTCAAGAACGGAATGCTTGCGGCTGTGCTTGCACCGACTGCCGTTAATCAGCAAAAATTCTTCATTGATATTGACGGTGAAAATGCTGTTATCACCGCCGGAAGATCACCGTTGGCAAAGATCGACCTTGGTATAGTCAGATACAATTTTGAAGCTGCATCAGGGCATAAGTGCATATCAAAATGATAGGAGCTATAGAAATGACACATGAATACCGGATGAGCGCTGAACAGGCACTTGACAGATTAAAAGAAGGAAATCAAAAGTACCTTGCTGCAAAAACAAATATGGGTGACATCTCTCTTGAAAAGCGGAAGATGACCTGTGAAAACGGTCAGCAGCCTTATGCGGCCATAGTCACCTGCTCTGATTCAAGGGTCATACCCGAAAGCATTTTCGGTGCAGGCATCGGTGAGCTGTTTGTTATACGGGTCGCAGGAAATGTTATGGATGACCATCAGCTCGGCTCTATTCAATACGCTGTAGAACATCTGGGTATAAGGCTCGTAGTAGTGCTGGGTCACGATCACTGCGGTGCTGTCGATGCAGCGATAAATCACGATCCCGAGGGATATATAAAATTCATCACTGACGAGATAAGGCTTGCGATAGGTGACGAGCAGGACGACTACAAGGCTTGTTGTCTGAATGTGAAACGAAGTGCAGCGGTAATAGAAAGCAGCTTTGAGATACACCGTGAGGAAGAACACGGTCTCAGAGTTATCGGTGCGTTATACAGGCTTGCTGACGGCAGGGTGGAGTTTGAGATATAGGAGAAACCTATGAATAATACACTTAATGACTGTAAGCTGAAAAGGATACGCTATGGATCCGACGGAGGATCAATGTGCTTTCACTCGGAATTTGAGATCCAAGCCGATGCAGGATAGATGATCCGCACCGCCTACCGGAGTGATAATAACTACAGTATGTCAGAGGAAGAACAAAGGCAGAAAGAAAAAGAGGCTCTCACAGCGATTGTGATGAGCCTCTTTGTTAGTTTGTGTAGTATTTACGGCAGTGGCTGCGCCCGGGAGCTGCGGAAGATGCGACAGAAGGCTGATAGGAAGCTGCTGAGAATGATTAGGAAGAAGGAAATATCCTTAGCAGAGTATTAGTCTGTTATTTTGATTTCATTTATTTCTGTATGCGTTCAGGAACTGCAAATACATTGCACTGATACTGATGTATCCATAATTTTTGATATCTTTGTCATCACAGCTGACAGGGAACCAGAAGGACACTCCTTTGTTGCTTCTGCCGCTGCTGACAGTGCAGACTACAAACTGAGTAAGCAGTCTATCCATTTTTGTGCTGTCATAAAAATCTGTCTTGCTGACAAGATCGCCCAGGTCTACAAGGTTTGTGTCGTCTTCTCCGAACTTCTCCGACACAGCGGCTGCGCTTGATATTTTCTCTTTTCCGCCTTGCTTGAGCGCACTGTTCAGACTTGCAGCAAAGGCATCAAATTCGCTTATCAGCTCGTCGGTTTTTGAAAGGTCAAATACGGACATTGTTGCTTTAGAGCCCTTTCCGTTTGCCTTGCTTTTTTCCATAAACGAATCACAGATCGTTTTCCCAACGTTTTTCAACGGCTCATTGGCAAGTGCCTGTATAAAGGCTTTGTAGTCCCAGCCGCCGCCCGGCTCGCTTTCTTCCGATGCCGCCATAAATTGCGCATAGTCCTTAACTTTGGCAGCGGTCTCGACCGATGCCATAAGGCAGGCATCAAAGCCTATTATCTCATATTTGCTCTGGGGCTTTGCACTTTCAAGCGCACCTTTTACCTCATCGATCCGCAGAGAATCTCCCACATGGTTTTCATCGCTGCAAACTCCGCCCATACAGCCTCCGCCGTGGTTCCACAGCACCAGTGACCTGCGGGTCGATCTGTACTTTTTGTTTCCCCACGAAAGAAAATCCGTAAGGGTCTGCTGATCCCCCATAGAGTTGTCATCAAGCGTTTCGAGCAGCTTCAGCTTTCCGCCGCTTATCTCCCACCTTTGCAGCTTGTCAGAGCGTATATCGTGTGAACGCCATTTCTTTGCGCCGCCTGTTTCAATGACGATAGTGAGCTTATCACCTAAATTTACGCTAAGCATTTCATCAATGCTTTTTCCTCCCAGTCCAAGCCTTGTTTCAAGGTCGGAACCGCACATATAGACAAACAACACATTCTCCACTGCCTGCGCATCGTTCGCAGGCTGAGTATCGTTTTTCGATCCAGCATCGCTGACAGATGATGTGCTTGCGGAAGTTCCGGGATTTTCCGTTTCTGACTGTTCGTTTTTATCACAGCCAAAGCAGAGAAGTGCAAACAGCACAGCAAGCGAAATTGCGATCATTCGGTTTTTCATCTGCTCACTCCCTTGCACTTTTTTAGTATTATACCACAATGTGATCTTTTTGTAAACTATTTATATGGGACAAGACGTTTGTGTAGTTTATACTGCATTTTGAGGTAAAACAGTTTATTGTAATTCTCGGATAAATAGCTATTATATTGGTTAAAAGATTTATTTTTATCTCGACTGTTGGCAATAAAGCTTTATATATATGATCACAGCAAGGAATAACACACTGAGCAAAAGCAGAAACAAAAATTACAGATGCTGAAAACAACTGCAAAGAAGTTGCAAAGAAAGGTGTGTTATTATGTAGTCACAGCAAGGGAAACAAACCCGAAAACAACAAAACCAAAATAAAAAGAAAAGGAGAAATCAAAATGACAAAAACAACAAAGACAACAAAAACAAGAAGACCCGTAAGCAAGGTAAAAAGAACAGCAGCCGCAGTTATGGCAGCAATGATGGTAGCAACAACAGCTGCAAGCATAGGCGCATCGGCAGCACCGGGACGCTGTGAACTGCTCAACCTGTGCAATTTCACAAGAACAGCTGATGATATCGTCAAGAGCGAGCTGAAAAACAAGAGCTACAGCGAAGTGCTCAAAAAGTGGCAGACAGCGCTCAAGGATCCTACCAAGGCGTTCCCGAACGGCTGCGACCTTGACGGCGACGGCGAGACTACCGAGGAAGAGAAAAACGAGATAGCTGACAAGGTCAAGGAATATGCAGCAGGAATGACCGTAGGTCTTATGAAGATGGGACTCAACGCTTGCTGCGACGGTCTGGCAGACTGCTTTGAAGGACCGATGGGCGATTTCGCAAATGCGCTCTTCGATGTTCCTCAGGAAGCTTCAAACGATGACATTATCGACAAGATCGACGAAAGCACAAACCTCGTGCTGAAAAAGATCGAAGACAGTGAGAACAATATCGTAAACAGAACTTCAAACCTCAATGTTGCCAGCGAGTACGGCAAGATAATGGATAAGTACGATTCCGCAGCAGGCAATCACCGTGAGGCTATCAAGACAGCTCTCAACGAAAAGAACAACGAGTCCAAGACCGTTGAGATAGCAAACTCTCTCGGCGATCTGGGCGAATGGGCAAACAAGAACATCGTTACCAAGAGAGGCGAGGCAAGAACAGTCCTCACAGCAGATTACTGCACCACAGATCCTGAGCACCACTACAATCTCTACAAGATGGCATTCAAGGTCGCACTTGACAAAGGCTCTCTGTTCATGAAAGAAGCTGTTGAAAACTCACAGCGCTATGTTGTGAACTGCACAAACAAGTACCTCAAGAGCAGCATCACCCTGCTTGAAATGCTCGCAGCAATGGAAGACGTGAGCAAGTTCACCCCACAGCAGATCTCAAAGCTCTCTGCATCAGCACTCACAAATTACAACAAGATCAAGGACAACGCTTACAAAGCAGATTCTTTCAAGGCACAGGTCCTCGAAGATCTGCTCGGCGACAACGGTATCCTGACAAGGTCATCTCAGTACGTTCAGCGTAAGATCACCGAGCCTACTACATATGTAGCTAAGGGCGTAGAGGAATATAAGCACGTTAAGCTCAGAAAGGATCTTGACTACTGCTCAAATATCCAGTTTATCTATCCTTACTACAAGCGCTGCGCTCTTTATTCAGAGCCTTATGACTGGAAATGGATCGCCGGTTCCGATACACAGCGCATGAGCGCAAGAGGTCTTGGCTATAAGGAAGTTGAAGGTATCTGCAAGCACGCCCTGAACACAGGCTACACAGTTGAGAATTACCTCAAGGCAAACGGATTCAACATCAACAATAACTGCGGCAAAAACCGCATTCTCGCAACAGGTCACTTTGATGAATACCACGGCAAGAACTGGAAAGCCTACACTTCTTACGAAGGCTTCTACGGATTTGACATCAACAAGAAGTACGGCAAGGATGCAGGCTCTGAAAAGTGGAACCTGATCCGCAAGCATCAGCTTGGTCTCGGTATGCCGGGATGCGACGAATGGAAAGTCGGAGATGATTACATCTTTATGTTCTTCGTAAAGGCATAAGCCGCAGCGAAAACTAAGACACAACACAAAATCAAGTACCCGCACCAAAAAAGTGCGGGTACTTTGGCATCTTGATGCAAAAAATCTTCAAAATCTCTTTTCATTTTGGAAATAATGTGCTATAATACAGAAAACGGACAAAAATAAAGGAGGTATGCACAGTGAAAAGCAAAAACAAAAAGCGCAGGCTGCTGTTTCAGGTAGCCGCCATTGTGCTGCCTCTGTTCCTGCTGCTTGCCGTCATCATCTGCCAGCAGGTTTACAGCAACTCGGTGGACAGCTTCCTTGAAGCGCAGAACTCGTTTATCGAGGAACGCATCGACCTTGCGCTTCAGAACATCTCCCTGCTTGACGATAACAAATTTGATGACAATGCGCAGGGCTGGCTGATAGATTATCTTGAAAAAGACGGCGCTATGGTCAACGAAAGCTTGACAGAAGCTGAAGAGGACAAACTGCGCAAATACTTTGTAGGAGAAGACGCTTTTACTAACGAATGGTTCCTTGCGCTTCCCGAAGAGATCAAGCAGCTGTATACAAGACAGTTTTATCTTGTGTTCATTCGTGTGATAGAGAGCGCCGTGCTCGACAGCGACTATGAGAATCTGTTTTTTATGGATCTCACAGACGGCTATCAGGGTCTTGTCCTGCTCGATGTCAAAAAGAACGGCAAGAGCCTCAGCACCGGAGATCATTACGATATCGACATTGACAAACACCCTGCTATCAAGCAGCTGATCGAGACTAACAGCGACGAGATAGTTTTTGAAAGGAATGATAATTTCCCGTCTTCCGCCAGCAACTATATCGGCTGCAAGCCCATCGTGATAAACGGAAAAGTGAGAGCCGTCATCGGCATCACATACAATTGGGACGCCCTGCATTCGTCCCTGCACAGCACGATAATCAGAACAATGATAATCAGCGTTAGCGGTATGCTCATAGTTATGGCAGTAATAATCCTGCTGCTTTACCGCAGGGCAGTCAAGCCTGCCGAAAAGATACAGAAAGCGCTCATCGGATACACCGCCGATAAGGATACCGAGCAGATCGTCGAGAAGATGCACGAGATCAAAGAGAATAACGAGCTTGGCTATCTCGCAGGCACCGTTTCAGACCTCGCCGTTGAGATCGAGACCTATACAAAGAAGGTCGCCGAAATAGCGATCGAGCGTGAACGAGCCGAAAAAGAGCTTTACGAGGCAAAGGTCGCTGTTATGACCTCGCAGATACAGCCGCATTTTATGTACAATGCGCTGACATCTATCGCTATGATGTGTCAGATAGACCCTGAAAGAGCGCAGGAGGCAACCGTCGCCTTTGCAAAGTACCTGCGTGGAAATATGGATTCCCTCAAGCAGACAAAGCCCGTGGCGTTTGAAACGGAGCTTGACCACCTGAAAAATTATCTCTATATCGAACAAATGAGATTTGGCAAAAAGCTGAATGTGGAATATGACATTCAGACAACGGATTTCAAGCTGCCGATGCTGTCGGTGCAGCCGCTTGTTGAGAATGCCGTCAAGCACGGCGTAGGCATGAAGAAAAAAGGCGGCACCGTTACGATCAGCACAAGGGAGACCGAGGACGCATTTATAGTTACAGTTTCCGATGACGGCGTGGGCTTTGATGTGAACGCTCCGAAGAAGGATGACGGGCGTTCCCACGTCGGAATGGAAAACACTCGCACAAGGCTAAGAGATATGTGCGCAGCAGAGATAAAAATAGAAAGTACAGTCGATGTCGGAACGACTGCGACCATAACACTGCCAAAGGAGGAACAGGATAATGAGGATACTGTGCCTTGACGATGAAGAGCTGGCATTGCAGATGCTGGAGATGTGCGTAAAAAAAGCCGAGCCCACGGCGGAGGTCTGGTCATTTGACGATCAGGACGCACTGCTGGAGGACGCAGAGGATTCGGGCTGCGACGTGGCGTTCCTCGATATACACATGAGAGGAATGAACGGCGTTGAAGTCGCCAAGCGCCTCAAGGACATCAACCCGAAAATGAACATAATCTTTGTTACAGGCTTCTCTGAATACAAGGGCGATGCTATGGACATGAAAGCCAGCGGCTACATAATGAAGCCGGTGACCGCCCAGGAGGTCAGGGAGGAGCTTGATAATCTGCGCTACCCCATCAAAATGGTGCCAAAGAGCAACGCTTTGCTGCGTGTGCAGTGCTTTGGCAACTTCGATGTTTTTACACCAAACGGCGAGCACGTCCGCTTTGAGCGCAGCAAGTCAAAGGAGGTCTTTGCATATCTCGTATCCCGTCACGGCAGCTCCTGCACTTTCAAGGAGATCTTTGCTGCCATCTATGAGGACGAGGCTTATGACAAGAAGCTGCAAAACCTCTTGCAGACCTACATCTATGCTATGATAAAGAGCCTAAAAGCCGTCGGCGCAGAGAGCGCAGTAGTGCGAAGCTACAACGCCATTGCTGTAAATCCCGATGTGCTGGACTGCGACTACTACCGCTTCAAAGAGCTTGACGCAGCTGCGGTAAACTCCTACGAATGCGAGTTTATGAGCCAGTACTCGTGGGCGGAATTTCTGTATTTTGAATAAAGTTAAAGCACCCGATCATTGGACCGAACCATTTTGTGCGCACAGTACAAAATGGGGAGGCCCTTTTTTGTGCGTTTTTTGCCAACGGCGGCATTGTGCAAAGAAGCTGCAAAGAACAGTTTGAAAACCGAGGAAAAGATACCCTTTAAATATGCTGTGATCTCTGCGCTTACTGCGCTTGTCTATGGTGCAGGTTGTTCAGCAAATTTTCTCGTAAACGGCAAAGGTGAAATAAGACCGGCATTATAATGCTTTGAGCTTGAAAATGAGTGGGAGGTATGATATAATAAAGAAAAAATCGGAGGAATATAAATGGCTGAACATTACTACGACCCTATGCTGTGTTCGTGCTCGCCGGAAAACCCGATGACAATGGGCGTTACAGCAGTGCTTACCGAGCAGATAGATGGAAATCTGCTGAAAGAAGCTGCAGAGGAGCTTCGTGAGCGCTTTGCGTATTTTTATGTAAGAGCGAAGATCGAGGGTAACGATATCGTCGTTATACCCAATCCACTGCCTATGACCGTGCGGAATACCTGGGCACCGATAGAGCTTGCTACAAAAGAGGCTAACTATCACCTTGCAGCAATTAAATATGAGGGTGACCGTATCTGCCTTGAAATAAACCATACTCTGTCTGACGGTGCAGGTGTATTGCCGTTTTTCAAGAGCTTGCTATTTGTCTATCTTTCCAAAAAAACAGGTGTTTCTTTCCCAACTCAGGGCTTTCGTCTGCCCGGAAGCGAGATCCCCAAATCTGAAACGGGCGATCCTTTTGCAGCTGTGGATACCGACAGCATACAAGAACCATTTTACCGGAAAGAACCAACTCAGGACTTTTACCGTCTGCCGTCACGAAACGGTGAAGCGGATCATATCTATTACCTGAAACTGCCCGAAAATGCCGTAATGAAATATTGTAAGGAGAATGACGGAAGCCCGAACGTGCTTTTGGCTGTGCTCATTTCAAGGGCAATAAGACGTGCTGATCCCGAAAGTGAAAAAACTGTCACCGTGTCCGTAGCGATAGACCATAAATCCATGCTTGGCAATTTCGATAATTACAGAATGTTTGCCAATGCCTATGAGCTTGATTTCCCGAAAGAACGTCAGCTTGATGATATCATGAAGTCGTGTACCATTACAAGAGGTCAGCTTATGCTCCAGGCACAGCCCGAAAACTCAGCGTGGTATATAAAAACGAGAAAAATGGGCTTTGAAAAAATGAAGGCGATGCCGCTGCAAATGAAACTGGATATTCTTCCTAAAGCCGCATCAGCAAGCCGCTGGACTGCGTCGGTTTCCTATGTGAACAGCCGCAGCTTCGGTCCTCTTGACCCCTATATCAAGGAGCTTTATTGCCTTGCAGAAGTATGCGCAGTTGATGTTATGTCCGAGATCGCATGCATAAATCACAGCTTCTTTGTCGCATTAGGTCAGCGCAATTCTTCAAGGGAGCTTTTTGAAGCACTGCTGTGCGAGCTTGAACAAGCCAATATTCCATTTAACATCATGAGAGATGAGGAGTATCATCTGTGCGGTCTCAGATACGAGGATCTGTAAGGTGAGATCGCTATGCTGTAAATGTAAGACTATATAGCTACAGTCGGGATAAAACCCGGCTGTTTTTGTTTTGGAGGTGCAAGAAAGAAAAAGATAATGACAGAAGAACAGCAAAGCTACGTATGAGGCGAAAAACTACTTCGATATGGTCGCACCGGGCGTGATAAAGTTCTACCCCGACTACTACATTTGCGGCAATTTCTCTAAATTTTGCTGGGCTGTAACGGAGTATCCGCCGACAATGAGACAAGATCATCTATTGCAATTACAGCATGAATATAATAAAATAACAGCAGTTGGTTAAAAGATTTATTTTATGATACTTGTTGACAACAGCGCATCGGCTCAGAGCAGTAGGAACGCAGCCGTCGATACCGCTGCTGTGAACTACGATCTTTCCGCTTCTGATATGACTATGACAGCTGATCTCAGCTACGTTGTATCAGACACGGAGGAAAACACTGTCACCCTCACCCTTGAGGGCGGCACATTCAAGGAAGGTATCGGTACAGATGATATCCGCCTTGACAACGCTTTTGCACAGATGACTGTGGAGGATGCTGCTGCATCGGGCAATACCCTTACGCTGAAGCTGAAGGGTACACCCGTAAAGAACGAGCAGGTAAACATCTATGAGGCCGGCACCATCGTTGTGCTCGCAAGCGGTATCAGCGATGCCAAGGACTATGTCACAGCAAAGGTACCTGTACAGACACCGTTCATCGGTTTTGATGCAAAGACGATCAAGGTATCAGACGGCAAGGTTACCGCCGACATCATCGTTTATCAGAAGGGTGTTGCTGCGCTCACTAAGGACGATATCACAGTTGAGGGCGTAAGCGTTACAGCTGCTGAGGTCAAGGACGACCATACCGTTGCTCTGACAATGGAGGCTGATGTTAAGTCGGTAAACGAGTTTGCAGCTCTTGTAAACGGCAAGAAGCTGACAGTAGGCGGCGAGGAGAGCACTGCTGCTCTGTCGGAGGTCTATTTCATGGGCTATCTTGATTATGCCGAGCAAAACGGCGATAATCTTGACCTGACTGTGGACCTTTGCTCCTTCAACGGCAATTTTGCAGCCAATGCAAGCGCTGACATGGTATCATTCGGCGGAGACTTTAAGGGTGCCAAGGTCAAGTCCGTTAAGGTCAACGACGGCGATGCAGTGCTGGCACTTTCCGTTCCTGCAAACGGAATGACACCTGAAAACTTTGAGTTCAACGGCGAGGTGACATTTGCTCCTGCTGCCTTTGAGAACGCATGGGGCGAAAAGCCGGCAGCTGCGGTAACAGATAAGAATTTCTATAACGGCACCGCTATGGAAAGAGCATATCAGCCCCAGGGTGAACTTGATGCTAGTACTCTTCTGGATATCCAGAAATATACAAGAGGTCTGGATACCACCTTCGGTGCGGTCTGCTACTACGGTCAGATCGGTATCCAGGTGCTTCAGGGTGCTAAGGCTATCCTTGAGGCCTGCGGTGTGCTTGAATCCGAGCACGCAGCTGTTATGAAGCAGCTCAACAAGATCATCGGTATGATCGAGAATATGCAGAAAACTCTTGATGCTCATACTCTCGAGCTCAAGAAGATCGAGGAGCATTTATCGAAGCAGGATCTTAAGGAGTACGACATTGTTTACAGAAACCTGAACAATGCGCTGAAAGGTCTTCAGGGTACTTTAAGAGATGCCAAGAAGGCTTATGCTCTGACCTACTGGGTAAAGGGCGATGTACTGCCCACCGGATATGCTATCACAGATGCCAGCGGCAAGGAGCTTGCATCTGATGCAGAGATACCCGATGACTACAAGATAAGCACTTCCGACGGTTTGAAAAATCCTTCGGACGTTTTTGGAAAGATCCTTGATCTTGACACCGCTACAGACGCTCAGGTGGGCGAGTATAATCAGGCGATACTGGATTACATAGCCGATCAGGCAAGCAAAAACAACCCTGTCTTCACACAGTTCAATAACAATGTAGCAGGTTTTGAGCTAGCACTTTCAAACGCTTTGGATCTGGTAAATAATGTAGGCAGCAGCTATCAGCCATTTGATGCTTTTGATACCTACTGTGCACAGCATTATAACTTTGATTCTCAGTCCTACGGGCCGAGAGTAGCGATCAGAGAAAATGCGGCTGTTACCTTCACTCAGTCCATGGCTGTTCTGGGAGTTCTGAAAAACATTGCCAAGACTCCCGAGCAGAGCAATTATATCGGTATGAACAAGAAGTACCATGCTGCTATGGAAAAGATCGACAGCAGTGTTCCTGCAGGTCACGGAACAGACGAGATACTTGCTTATCCTCACGGCGGCACAGAGACAGAGGTATCTACAGGCAAGTATATCAAGGATGTAAAGCTTGCAGGTGAGGAGACCTCGGCGGCTGCAAAGAACGACCTTATAATGGAAGGCTATACCGTTGTGGACTATGACCTTAACTCAGGCATTTACGGCGGCAAAAAGATCTATCTCGGCTACACGACGACCGATAACTACAGCGAGGCTATCAAGGATTTCAGAGTGATCGAGACTTCTGCAAAGCCGTCGAGCATGCTCATTGATGATAAATGGTATTATCTCTGTCCTTATATGGGACACAGCGACTTTACAAGCGGCAAGGGCGACCTTAACGCCAGTGCAGGCGGTGCAGACCTTGTCATTTATTACACAAAGACCGAGACCACCGATAAGAGAGCCGTTGAGCGAGTAAGTTTTGGCGGTGCATGGGATCGTGGAACGAGTGCGACCATGCAGAGAGTTTACGATAAAGACGGCACCACCGTACGTGAACTGAATGCAGGTGCAGGCGGCGATGACATCTGGATGCATCAGTACAAGACGAGAAACAGCGCCGGTGAGCAGGAATATATCAGCGAGCTTAACCTTGCTTCCTGCTGGAGCAACGGCGGTGACGACGCCAAGAACGAGCTTAAAAATGCTGGCTATACCGTGCTCGATTACGACCTTAACAACGGTGCAGGCGGCGCATATATTTACTTAGGGTATAAGACGACCACCGATAAGTCTCAGGCGATCACGAAGATGTATTTAAGCGGAACTAAGAATGATCAGGGCATTGTCGTTGACGGCGTCGAATATGCTGCTCTTAATAATATGGTCAATCTGAATTCCGGCAAAAACGCATCGAAGATCTATCTTTATTACTCTAAGCGTACAACTGATGAGCCGCTGACATCCTTGTGGTTCAATAACTACAAAACGGGGTCTCTTCAGGAATGGGATCTTAACGCCGGCGCAGGCGGAGATGATATCTATCTGCATTACGGAAATGCCTTTGATTCCACCAAAACTGAGGTCGTTCCCGAGGAGAATGACCCCGAGTATTACCCCTATTGCTACACGATAGAAAAGAAGGTATATCTCCTCGACTCAAAGACCTATGAGATTTACGGTATCAATGGTGATAACAGGCATTTTAACTTCTCATCAAATCAGCAAACCGAATTTTTGAGCAGAATGCAGAACAGCGCTATGAGAGACGAGCTGTACGATGCAGGACTGCTCAGAGATGAGGATATGTTCAATGACCTGAAAAATCTCCCTCTGAGTACAAGTATGATCAGAAATAAAACTTCAAATCCTATCACTGGTAAATCAGATTACTGGACTGAGGAGATTAATGTCAGTGCTATCGAAAGCGCGGGAAAGAGCACGGTCAATTACAATCCTGCCGCTAAGGCCGTAGGAACATACGATACTATCAACGGTGATGTCAGATATCAAGAGTTCCTTATGCTTGCAGCAGTTGACACTGATTACTCTGCAACACTGCCTGTTGAATCCGATTATGCAAAGGAACTTGCAAGCAAGTTTGAAAACAACAAGCTGTCATACATAATGGATATCGGCGGAAGCTATACAACAAGCAAAGCCTCCAAGGTGATATTCTATAATGCCAACGGAAGTATTGCAGGCTATGCAAGCGTTGCCGACACAAATCCTTCAACAAATCCGCTCAACGGCGACACATACTACGAGCTGAGCCTGAGCAATGTTGCAAGCGCAGCAGCCGCTGAGGCACTGACAGCAAGGTTCTACTTCAACGAGCAGGACTATATAGACCTTACCCCGTATAAATCAGCGACCTTCACAGTGACCTGGCAGAATGCTGACGGAACAGTGCTTGAAACAGACGAGCGTGTTCCTTACGGCACAACACCGCAGTATAACGGTGCAGAGCCCAAGAAGGCAGCAGACAACGATTATGTTTACATATTCAAGGGCTGGAGTCCCGAGGTCAAGGGCGTAACGGCTGACACAGCCTATATTGCGACCTATGATGCATTCCCGAGAAACAACACCGTAACTGTTGTGGCAAAGGACGTAAACGGAAACGATGTTCCTGCAAATCTGACAGGCGGCGGAGCATATGAATACGGTGCATCGGCTACCTTAACTGCTCCCCAGATCGTTGGATACAACTTCATGGGCTGGTATGACAGCCAGGGCGAAAGACTCTTTAGCTCATCGAACACCTATAACTTTACTGTTACCGAGTCGGTAGACCTTATTGCTAAGTACAAGGCTATCGCAAAGGTAAGAGTACAGATCAACGGCGGCAGAAGCTATATGATCGGTGACGAGGAGTTCTCGAACACCTATTATAACACTCATCTCCTCGGTGAGAGAATTACTATCAGATCGCTTGAAGACAATTTTGCATTCTGGCAGAATGACTACGGAATGGTAGTATCTCGCTCCAAGGAGTACACATTTACCGTAACAGGCGAAGATAAGATACTTGCCGTTACAAACACTGTAATGAACACAAAGGTATCTATCGTCTGGGAGTCTGCATACAACCAGATAATCAAGAGCATTCAGCTTAAACCTGACCAGACCACTGATGAGCCTGATCTTCCGACCTACAACGGAAACAAGGCACTTGGCTGGGATTACAACTGCGACGGTGTATATGACAGCAAGGATACTCTTGAAAGAGCAAAGGAGATCGCAGGTGAGAACACCGGCAAGGTCATCATTGTAAAGCCGATCTATGAGCTCAATAACAACACCTACATCATAACCGTCAACGACGGTGCTATCACCTCCGGTGAAGCAAACGCTGACGGAACATTCACTCAGAACACTGTTGTCAGCGTAACAGCTAATGAGCCTATCGCAGGCCAGAAGTTCAGCCACTGGAGAGACGGCGCTTACAGCGTACTGAGCTACAACAAGACCTACTCGTTCTACGCTGACAGAAACCTGACGCTCTACGCTGTATATGTGGATGCAAGTGAAATAGTTGATGCTGTTGGTACAACAGAGATAATCAATATGTTCAAGGATACCGAGAACAAAAAGCTGATCTTTGTATCCTTAAGTACAGTTCCCGAGGGCTGCAAGATCGACAGAGCCGGTGTTATCGCTACAAGTGATGCAAAGGTGGCAGCAAATCCCGATACATTTAGTGTGGATAGTGCAACATTTGTAAGAGGCGATGCAACTGAAAAGAATTCTTGTCGTTTCACCTGGACAAAGAGCAAGGTCAATGTTGGTGATACGTGGTATGTAAGAGCATATCTTGCATATACCGATAAAGCCGGTAATACACATGAGTTGCTTGGTGATATAGTTTCACAGACTATGTAATTTAGGGGGCGAAATAAATGAAAGAATATAAAGAGATCGAGCTTGAGATAATCAGATTTGAAACTGATGATGTAATTACTGAAAGTAATCCTGACATTCATGATGGCGGAGCCGGTGACTGATTACTGATTTTAACATCAATTTCTGAGGGAGACGGGGATATCCCGTCTCCTTTTTCTTGAAAGAGAGATGTGTATGAAGAAAACTATTTGTATGGTGATCGCTGCGCTTTTCGCAGCGGTGACGCTTGCCTTCACAGCATTTGCCGATGATACGAAATATTCTCACGGGTATTTCTATTACCATGTCCATGAGGGCTATGTTTCGATATGCGGCTATTTCGGCGACGAAAAGTCGGTCGAGATACCCGCCAGCATTGCAGGCAGACCTGTCTCGGAAATAGAACATAATGCTTTCAAAGGCTGCAGCTGCATTGAGCAGATAGAAGTTCCCGATACTATAATGTATTCTTATGATGATTCATTTGCGGGGGCAAGCTCGCTTAAAACGATAAGCTGCAAATCTGCTGAGGTGAAGATAATTGCCCCAAAGGGCGTTGAGGTGATCTACCCCGGCGGAAAGCAGAGCACAAAGGAAACTGCGGCAACCAAATCAACAACAGCAGGCACGAAACAAACTGCTGCAACAACAAACAAGTCATCAGCCGCTCAGAAGGGGACAAATCCAACAAGCAGTTCATCAGGCAGCGTGACAGTTACTACACAGTCGACAACGTCACAAACAAAAGGCATATCTGACAGCGGATATGAAGATGACAGCATACCTGACACAAGCACTTTGGACGAAAGCAAGTCTGATAGCTCGCAAAGCGAAAGCTCTGTTGGATCGGATAGCAGCGTGTCTGCTAAAGACTCGGTGTCCAAGGCTGAGGAATCCTCAACGGCAGAGGAAAAAAGCAGTTCCGCAGGAAGTGTGATAATAATAGCCCTCGCCTGTGCAGCCGTAGCTGCTGCGGTAATTGCTATGCTTACTTATAAGAAGAAAAAAGGTTGACTTGTTGACCTGAACTAAAAACGAGAATTGCATTTAAGCGATTCTCGCTTTTTATTACATAATAATAGTATGAGAATACGAAACTACGACCTTCGGGTCATAAGTTTTGCTTTTTGCACGGGTATGTAAAAAGAAAAAACGTCCGTAATAGTTACGAACGTTTTGTTGATTTTCTCCTTTTCGGTTGTTTTGTTTTTATTTCAGTGTGTGAAGTGAACGAGGCACATAACTCCGCTAGCTGCTGCAAGAATTCCCATGAATACGAACATATTTGCTTTCCTCCTTTCTGTTATATTTTATATCCGATCTTATCTTTTGCTGATGATTGACATTGTTATGATCGCACTTGTCTCAAAGCCAATGATCGCTGCTCCAATAATGATACCTGCTATCATTTCGCTTTCCTCCTTTCTGATGATTTATTTTACCGCTTATATTTTGCTTACAAGATAAATTGCAAAAGTACCGAGTCCGGCTGCCGCTGCTGCCGTGAGTCCGGCTACTGCTACTGCTGTGATCATTTCATTTCTCTCCTTTCTGTTTTGTTTGTTTCCCTTGCTGTGTCTATATAATAACACGCATTTACGCCATTTTCAATGAGCAAAGCAGCGCACGTTTGTTGCTTAACGAACACCACTGCGACAGGGCGTTGGTTAAGCAACAAAACACATATAAATTGTCGCAGAACTATTGCAAAACAGAAAAAAATATGCTATACTTGACGCGGAAACAACAATATTAATTATAAAGAGAGGTAATGACTATGCCTGAAAAATCGACAGACCGCCGTGCGTTAAAGACCAGAAAGGCTCTTACCAACGCTCTTGCTGAGCTGCTTACCGAAAAGCAGCTCCACAAGATAACCGTTCAGGAAATATGCGATAAAGCCGAACTGAACAGAGGCACTCTGTACAGGCACTATCTTGATGTGTACGACCTTTACGATAAGATAGAAAATGAGACTATCGTGGCATTTGCATTGCTTCTTTTAGATGTACAGGATCAGTCCACAGATGAATTCTTCAGAAAGATAATAGATTATATCTCCCACAACCGCAGCATTTTTAAAATGGTGTTCAGTCCCAATACAACAGGTCAGCTGCGAATAAAGCTGTGCAGCATCATCAAAGGTGTTTTCCAGCAGAAACAGATAGAAAAAGAAGGCGCTCAGAGGCTTGATGAAACAGAGCTGGAGCTTATGTGCTCATATCGAGCGCAGGGCTGTGCTGCCATAATCTCTGACTGGGTCACTGGAGATTTCAAAGAGCCTGAGGACGTTATTGTGAAGATCATTTCAAAGCTTGACAGCAACACCGAAAAATTATTCTGAACATAAAAACAGCACCCATACCCCGTTTGTTACAAGGGTAAAGGTGCTGTTGTTTTTTATCTGATGTCAAACACGTCGCTCAATCCTGTGAGTTTAAATACTTTCATATTCTCATCTGATACATTTTTAAGTGTCATTGTTCCCCCGTGGGCATCAAGCGTTTGCAGCGAAGCGACCAGAACACGCAAGCCCGCACTGGATATGTATTTGAGCTTTTCCATATCGATCGTCAGGTTATCTATGCTTTTCAGCTCCGGCCTCAGCTTTTCTTCAAGCTGCGGCGATGAATTTACATCGAGCTTACCGTCAAGCTCCACGGTCAGTTTATTCCTGAGCTTTGTCATTTTGATCTCCATTGTTATCCCTCCTGTTATCTTTTAAGGTTACAGCAAGCATTGTCAGATCGTCAAACTGCTGTGCCTGCCCGACAAACTCGTTGACCTGCGCATGGACGCTTTCAAGAAGTTCTTTGGGCAGTTTGCCTTTGTTTGCACACAGCACTTGTGTGATCCTTTGCTCGCCAAATTGTTCATCATCAGTATTTGCCGCCTCTGCCACGCCGTCGGTGTACACAAAAAGCGTACCGCCCTTTTGCAGCGCAAACTCGTATTGTGTATATCTGGCGTTATCGAACAAGCCTGCTATCAGTCCGTGTGGCTCTTCAAGCATAGCAAATTCGCCGCCCGGCTGATGTATTATCGGTATTTCGTGCCCGGCATTGACGGCAGTTACTTTGCCTGTTGATATTTCAAGGATGCCCAGCCAGACTGTGACGAACATCTTTTGCTTATTGTTTGCGCAGATAGTCTGATTTGCCCTCTCCATTACCTCTTTGGGCGACAGCCCCATCATTGTAAGGTTTCGGATAAGGTTTTTGGACATCATCATAAACAGCGCCGCAGGAACGCCCTTTCCCGAAACATCGGCAATAACAAGTGCAAGGTGGTAATCGTCCACAAGGAAGAAATCATAGAAATCTCCGCCGACCTCCTTTGCGGGAGTCATAGAGGCATAGATGTCAAAATCCTCTCTGCCCGGGAAAGCAGGGAAATCGCTGGGAAGCTGGTCTGCCTGTATCTTTTTTGCCATCTCCAGTTCCGCAGCAGCCCTTTCTCGTTCTCCCGTGAGCTTTACCATCTCACTGGTGTAATACTCGATCTCCTTTGCAAGCCCTGATATATCTTCCGACAAAAGACCAAACTCGTTTTTCTCCTTTATCTGTGTCATCTGGGAGATGACCTTTCCGCTGTCCTTGTCTTGGGTATATTCACGCACGACACGCTGGATCTTTTTGATAGGTGAGACCGCTCTGCTGTATATGATATATTGCATCAGAATAATAACGAACAGCAGCCCGGCCAATATTATCATAAAAACTATACGAAGATTGAACAGGACTTGGGCACGGAAATCGTCCCAGTTCGATGCGACACCGAAAACAGCTTTGACCTCACCGTTGACAGCGATCGGTATATAGCATATATAATAGTTGCCCTCATCAGGAAAATCCTTTGCTCTTTCAAATACTGAATTTTCCATGGGATTATTCATAAGTTTTTTGATACCCGAATGGTCGGAAAGGTCAAAATCAAAACGTTCTCCCGTCTTTTTGCAGGTACCATGCGAATAAAACGCATATATGACTGTTCCCATATACTGTTCACTCGTATCCATGATAAACGAGTATGTCTGTTTAGTATTGTAAAACGACAGGGTATAGTCCGCAAATATATCAACGATATTGTTTTGGGTGATCTTGGCATAAGCCCTTTCGATCAGTTCGGAATGCCCCGACACTTCATCTGTATAGCTTTCCGGCTTGTGACCGAGCTGATCCACAAAATCATTATAGGCTTTACTCTCTTCCTCTGTGAGCTTTTCATTCATCACATCGGGGTGCTCCTCACAGTATTTCAGATACCAGTTCAGATCTTTATCCAGTATTTCATTCAAACGGACAAATGAAGAATACGCTGCATCCTCTATATAGACATTCTGTGCTTTAAGGTATTCGTCTATCGAAACACTGTACATCAGCCACATTATCCCCACAGTTATCAGCAGGAAGATAGGGATCAGTATGATGCTTATCTGAAAGAACAGTTTATTGTTTTTGATCTTACCGTTCTTTTTCATGCGCTGCCCCCTTTCCCTCACCTTTGAAATGTATTATAACATATCCGATCATATTTTGCAACATTTATATTCGTATATGTTGCTTATGCAACAGCTTGTCGCAGCTTTGTTCGCTAAGCAACAAGAACGCAATTTATTGCCCATTGAATAGTGCGCAAATGCGTGTTATTATATAGACACAGAAAGGGAAACAGACCCGATAAACAAGAACAAAACGGAGGAAACTGAAATGAGTAAAACATCTAAAACATCAAACGTAACAAAGAGAACAGTGAGTGCCCTGCTCACAGCAGCAATGATGACAACGACAGTTGCAACTATCTCGGCATCGGCAAATAACGCACCGATAAGATCTGCTTCGTCGGTCATCACGATAGATGAGTATTTCAACAGAGCTGTTGAAGGCAAGAGCTACAAGCAAGTGATGGATATGTGGGTAAAGGCATCGAGCGATCCCACAGAGGTATTCCCCGACGGTGCAGAGATCACGGGCGAAAAGCAGGAAGTGGTGGAGCAGCAGGCAGTGACCAAGCTCAGACGATACGCTGCAAGCATCACGACTACTTTGATAAAATACGGGCTCAAGTCCTGCTGCGAAGGACTTGACGGTGCACTCGGAGAGCCTGTAAAGGTCATCTCAGAGAAGATATTCGATGTCAAGGAAGATGCTACGAATACTGAGGTTCTCAATACCGTTAATGCCAACACCAATAAGATCATTGACACTATCATGTCGGCAGAAAACAAGATCATCAATAATGGCTGCAATCTTAACGTTGACAGCAAGTACGGTGAGGCTCTGGACAAGCTGGAAGCAGCAGCAAAAACATACCGTGACGGCATCTCGCTCGCAATGCAGAAGAGAAACAGCCGTGAACGTATTGTTGAGGTTGCAAACGTACTGGGCGATATGGACAACTGGGCAAAGGACAATCTCGTTGACAAGCTCAGCATCGCAAATGAGTATTTTACCTCGGAGCATTGCTCGGCAGACCCTCTCCACGGTTACAACATCTACAAAATGGCAATGCAGAAGACTATCGACAACGGTGCAAAGTTTATGAGAGAAGCTGTTGAGAATTCGCAGAGCTACATTAAGGAAAAGACAAACAAGTATTTCAGATCCTGCATGACAATGCTTGAAATGCTCTCGGCTATGAATCAGGTCGACCAGCTCAAAGCAGAGGACGTTGCAAAGATGTCTCAGAAGCATCAGAGGATGTATGAAAAACTCAAGGACGGTGCAGGCAAGGCAAGCTACTATGAGGCAAAGATCCTCGACGGTCTTTTCGGCGACAACGGCGTAGTTACTAAATCAGCTAAGTACATCGAATGCAAGAACACAGAGCCTACAACATTTGTCGGCAGAGGTCCTGATAAGCCCGTTAAGCTGTCAGCAAATCTTGAGAGCAGATGCGGCGAGTATTTCATCCATCGCACTACGACTCTGAAGGTACTTACGCACCTTGATTGGAAATGGTCAAACGGCGGCGATACGTATATGTTTGAACGGGGAGGACTCACAGGAAGTGAACTTGAATCTATCTGTAAGCATGCGATCAACATCGGATATACAGTAGCGAACTATCTGAGAAAGAACGGTTTTATTCTCAGCGATAGTATAAAGGATAACAAAGATGCAGTTGTTCTGGCAACTTCACATTACAACGATCACCACGGCAAAGCTTTTGCTCACTATTATGCAGATGAAGGCTTAACCGGCTACGATATGTTCAAGACCACCTATGCAAAGAACGCAGATCCTAAAAAGTGGGCTATATTGAAACACGAGCAGCTGGGCTTGTGGGTACCGGTAACTATCTCCGGAAAGTACGAGAATGACAGGGTTTTCGTTTTCTTCAAAAAGGCATAACAGAAAAATACAATAACACATCAAGTCCGAGAACGAGTTTTCGTCCTCGGATTTTTTATGCTCAAAACGCAAATGACAGCCCCGAGCAAAAACGCAAAAAAAGCCCTCACACATCTCTGTGCGAGGGCTTGGCCGAGCGTGCAGTGCACGGTTTGTGCACTGCTGTGCACTGGTTGCGGGAGCAGGATTTGAACCTACGACCTTCGGGTTATGAGAACGTGTCAATGAATATATTAAACTATGCTAATCTCTGCTAATCTCGGCTGATTAACGCTTTGAGAGCTTTTACATAACGTAACATATGCTGATTTTAGGTAGGTTTCGTGAAAAAGGTGTCCTTTTGGTGTCCTGGGGTGAGATTTTGGATTTTGGCGTCCTAGAAAATATTAAACTGGATTTTTGTGGTTTTGAGGACACCATAAAAACCCGATGGTCGTAGGTTCGTTAAAATAACTAAAACTACTAATGATAAACGGTTTAAGCCGTAGAACAGAATAGTACGACCATCGGGGTGGAAGAACGTGTATAGGAATATATTAAACAATGCTAATCTCTGCTAATTTCGGTTGATTAACGCTTTGCGGGATTTTACATAACCTAACATATGCTGATTTTACTCAACTTTTGAGAAAAAGGTGTCCTTTTGGTGTCCTGGGGTGAGATTTTGGTTTTTGGTGTCCTAGAAAATATGAAACTAAAAAAATCGGTGTCCTGGAACCCCGGAGGTCGTAGATTCGTCAAAACAACTAAAACTACTAATAATAAACGCTTTATAGCATATAACAGATCAGTACGACCATCGGGGTGGGCAAAAACTGCTGTTTTTTGATATGAGAAAACAACGTATTTACGGCGATTATCGGATTTTGGTGTCCTAGCGGTGTCCTGGAGCATTGGTAATAGCGAGGCTGAAAGAGTGCGGATTCGATGCTATCCATTTCACGAACCCCATCAGCTCTTGTTTTTTTGCTTATTGTTTCAAACCGATTGAAATCGAGGAGGGATTGTGGTATAATTATTAATCAACAACGGATAATATCATTAGATTGCTCATAGGAGACTAACTATGAAACAAGAAGATTCTACATAAAAGAAAGGACTGTAAAAATGCTGGTATTGATTGATGGAGAGCTAAAAAGCGTTGGAAAATGGGAAATGCTCCTACAGCGTGACTTCCCATTTATGAGACAGGATTCGGATAGTGACGGCTCCAATATCTACAGAAAATGGGGCTTTGAATGCGGCGGAGGCTGGTATAAGCTTCTGAGGGCTTGCTGCGAGTCCATTGTTAAACGATACGCAGAAGACGGGATTGGAATAGGGGAGATTGACTTTGAACCCACCCAGATCAAAGAAAAATACGGAACGCTGCGCTTTTATTATAGTTATACGGATGCTCCTTGTGGAATAGCTGCATTTGATAACCTTGCTACAGGAGAAAGTATCCGTATTGAACCAAAATCGAAAGCGGATATAGATGATGCTAAGGCAAAGCTTAGACATGACATCTGCGCTATAGTAAGAGCTGCGGAAGAAGAGAGCAGCCACACTTGTGAGATTTGTGGCGCTGAAGGAAAATTGAGAAACGATTCTGATTTGGGCATCCATTGGGTGCGTACATTGTGCGATTCATGCCATGAAGATCGCATTAAAAAGGCTATAGAAAAAAGAAAGAAGATGAATGAAAACAGTTAGTGGAGATACAGCTTTAGATTCTTACCACTCAATTATTATACGACCATTGAGCAGACAACCCGATGGTCGTATATTTTGCTTTAATTGGATTATGGTTGTCAGTCAGTTTATCTGAGGGTAGTGACACGACAGCG
This sequence comes from Ruminococcus sp. FC2018, assembly GCF_000621805.1. Classification (GTDB taxonomy): domain Bacteria; phylum Bacillota; class Clostridia; order Oscillospirales; family Ruminococcaceae; genus Hominimerdicola. The sequence continues at coordinate 210,812 of NZ_JHXH01000002.1, forward strand.
CAAATTATCAAAACTAAGAATTATAATATTTGTAAATGCGCTTGATTTTCAAGGTGCATTATGATACAATTAATGATGGTGATATAAAATATGAGTAAGAATAAAACTGATAAACCTCTTCCAGACCTGGTATATGATGCAAACAAAAAACGATGGGAGTATTATAATAAGATTTATCCTTCATTTAAGATCAATCCTAAATTACTGTATCGAAATACAAACAAAACACGATTGGTTGGTCGATTTAAGTATTCTAATGGTGATCTCCAAAATGCAATAGAGATTGAACACATAAGTAAAAAACAACATCTTAAGAAATCAAAAAAAGAATGGTCAATAGTGCTATCGGGAGATTGTTTCTTTAATTTCAGTGAAAAGAAGATAAATTCATTTATAAAAACAATCAAACCAAATAAAGAAGAAACATTGAAACTTCTTAAATCGTGTGCTGATAATTATCTGAGTGACGAGAACTGCGTTTTGATGCCTGTAACAGGTGCCATGAACAACATAAAAGGAAAAGCTTATTTCCCCAAAGATGACACTTTGGCCATAAGCGGAAATGGACGCAGACCATCTAATGCCTATGATCGACCAGATACTCTCATTTATATGCTAGATCAGTTTTATAGTAAAAAGAAAAAAAGTTATCGTTATACGATGCAGGATTATTCTTTAGCAGCAGCATCTTTCGTGATTCATTAAATGGAATGAATTTTTCGGAATACTACAATTTCATGAACTCATTTAATTCAGCAGATGATTTTTGCCGTGTGCTTTTTAAAATGGATTCAGACTTTACTAAAAGAATGATCGATTCAGGTAAGAAACCGATTAAATCAGAGGATAATCTACTGAATTATCTAAATCTTGCTCAAGATTATTGGGAAAGCAGAAAAACCAAAAGGGGCGATGAAAAAAGTTTCCCCATCTCATTGCGTTCAATATAACAGAATAAAAAACAAAGCACAAGAACAGTATCAAAGGAAGAATGTCTGAAAGTGATTACTGGTTGGTTTTAGTTAGTAGATATTTAAGTAGGTGGATACAATTTGAATAGATTCCCTTTGTATCAAACTAAGAATTCAGTGAATCTACGCTAGTTTCTAAACATCACACAATAGAATAACTGTTCAAAGCTCAAGAGATTTCGACTGCTCGTACAAATTGGTTCAAACGAACCGATAGGTACGAGCTTTTTTTGTGCCCAAAATTCAATGAAGGGAGGTGAAAACCATGGCAGATAACTTTGAAGGTATCAAGAATCGAAGGTTCGGTATTGAAATCGAGATGACAGGAATAACCCGCTGCAGCGCAGCTAAAGCTATCCGAGATGTGCTGGGAGGTGATATTGACCATATCGGAGGCAGTTATGACAAGTACAAGATCTATGACGAGGACGGCAGAGCGTGGAGCATCGTGTCAGATGCAAGCATCGATCCTTGCAAAAAGAACGGCGAACCTGCGAGTGACTTGTACAAAGTTGAGATGAACAGCCCTGTGCTTGACTATGATGACATTCCGCTGCTTCAGGAGGTGATACGAGGTCTTCGCAAGGCAGGAGCTATTACGGGAGCTGAATATGACTGCGGTACTCATGTGCATATCGATGCAGCTGATTTCTCGCCGCAGCAGATACGAAATCTCGTTAACATCTGGTCGAGCAAAGAAGATTTCCTTTGGGATGCTCTGCAGGTATCGAGTCTCAGATCTCGATATTGCCATAAGATCAATCGCAGCTTCGTTGAGGAACTGAACCGAAAGAAGCCCAAAGATATGTCAAAGATCAAGGATATGTGGTATAGCGAGACTTATCAGTCACCAAACAACCATTATAATTCAACTCGGTACCATGCCCTGAATCTTCATTCATACTTTCAGGCAGGACATTTTGAGATACGAGCCTGCAACGCTTCACTTCATGCAGGTGAGGTCAGAGCACAGATAGTCCTTGCTCTTGCTATCTCAAATGCCGCCTTTACAAAGAAATATTGCTCACCAGCTGTATCTCGATCAGATAATATGAGATACAGCTTTCGTGTTTTCTTGCTGAATTTAGGCTTGATCGGTGACGAGTTCAAGAATTGCAGAACACATCTGCTAAAGCATTTGCAGGGCAATATTGCTTGGCGCCACCCTGAAGATGCGATTGCTCAAAGGGAACGGCTGAAAGCTCAAAGGGAGCTGGCAAGACAGCCTGAACCCGTTCAAGATGAACCGATTTGCGATGAAACTGAAGATGAGACTGAAGAAATGGAAATGAGTATGTAAACGAAAGGAGAAATATGAGTAATAAAGAAGAATCAAAGAAACTGCTGTATATAGCGTACGGCAGCAATATCAATCTGTGGCAGATGGCGCTGCGCTGTCCTCACTCAAAGCCGCTTGATACGACAATGCTCGGGGGCTGGGAGCTGGAGTTCCGTGGTGTTGCCAATATAACGAAAAAGAAAGATGCCCAAACACCCGTACTGCTTTGGGAGCTTGATCCGAGGGATATTCCAAGATTGGATAGGTACGAAGGCTTCCCGAACAGCTACTTCAAAGAGAACATTGAGTTTGAAGTGAACGGAGAAAAGTGTGTGGGTATGGCGTATCTGATGGTGCCTGATACAAGGAGGATAAACCCGCCTGCAAGCTACTACATGCAGACCATATGGGAGGGCTACCTTGAAAACGGTATGGACACCTCATATCTGCTTGAAGCACAGTCAAGAGCCTTGGATGTTTCGGCTCAAAGAACGGTTGAAGAACATCTTGAACTGAATGAGATGGAAGAACAGTTTGATGATGAGGACGAGGACCCCGATATGGAAGATGACATTCAGATGTCTTTTGGGATATGAGGGGGTGAGAAGATGCAGTATAAAGGGTATGTTGTAAGGATAACACCGGCCGATGACCTCAAACGAACTGACGAGCTCGGCAGAGAAACGACTTGTGAAGGCTTTCGCTTTGAGGTGTTCAGAGATAAGGAAATGACCGATCTGCTTGATGAATTCTCGGCAGCGGTCGATTACGAGATACTTGAAAACAGCCTCGAGGAAGCCGAGCAGTTTGCAAAAGACACGATTATCTGCGAGGAAAAACAGTTTGATGCCTCGCAGGAAATGAGTATGTAAGGAGTGAAAAGTATGGAACAGCTTATAATCAACACATCTTTGTTAAGGAAAGAGCCTGCCTTTGAGGTCAGATCATGCGTAGTCGAAAAGGCAGTCGGTGTTTCACACGCTGAGTTTGAAAACCTTCGTAGGAATACGCTTAAGGACAATAATCTCATTGCAAGAAACAAGGGGAATATGTGGTTTGGTACAGATGACAGATACCACTGCCTGCTTGTTTATGACAAGGAACAGGGCGATGGTCTGCTTGTAGAAAGCGAGGGTTATGACTACGCACGATACGCACAGTATATCCCACAAGCAAAGATCATCTACGAGAACTACTGTCAGTCACAGCAGCTCGAACAGGATGAGACTGAAGATGAAACAATGGATTTTGAAATGTGAGGTGAGACAATGTACGAAAAGATAGATATACCACAGCCGATTGCAGATGAGATAGTTCATAAGGCTGAACAGGAAGGTATTTCGGTTGATGATGTGGTCGTAAGAGCGATAATAAACTGCTTGAGAAAGGATGATGAAAATGCCGGATAATGAGATGAAAGGCATCACCGTCAAGGTCGATGCACAGCTGCACGCACAGGTGAAAGAGTACATTGAAGCTCACGGAATGACGATGGGAGAATTTGTTTCAAAGGCACTCGACAGTGAGCTTCACCCACCGCAGATGAGAGGAGGTGTTAATATGGCTAACAGGACACTTGCGTTCCAGGTGCCAGAGGAATTGTTCGACAGGATCAAGGACTATCTGAACCGTCATCCCGGTTTGACACAGAGACAGTTCATGCTTGGTCTTATACAGGCTGAGCTCGACAGAGATATGCAGCAGACCAATGAGACCAATCAGCAGCCCGAAGAAACTGAGGAAGAAGAACCCGATGAGAACGAGGAACTTGATGAAGATGAAGAAGAATCAATGGATATGAGTATGTGAGGTGTGAGATATGTTTATGACAGAAAAACAAGTTGAAATGTTGCGGAAGCAGTATCCGCCCGGAACAAGGCTTTGCTGTGATGAAATGCCGGATGATCCGAGACCAATCGAAAGCGGTACGATCGGCACGGTCGTAGGAGTCGATGATGCAGGTCAGATAATGATGAAGTGGGATAACGGCAGATCGCTCTCGCTTATACCCGGCGTTGACAGCTTTTATACTGTCGAACAGACCGAAGAACTGACAGAGGACTTGGACGAAGGTCCGGTCATGTCGTAGGAGGTGCTGCCATTGATAAAATGTTTCGATATCTTCGCAGGTATCGGCGGCTTCAGGTCGGGACTTGAAAAAGTCGGCGGCTTTGAGTTTGTCGGCTCCTGCGAGATAGATAAGTATGCCCGGTGTGCATACATGGCGTTATACGACACCGGAAAGGAGGTGTACTTCGAAGATGCGAGAGATATCAAACCCGAAACCCTGCCGGATTTCGACTGTATTTGCGGAGGATTCCCTTGCCAGAGCTTTTCGATCGCTGGAAAGCGGCGAGGATTCGAAGATGCAAGAGGAACTCTCTTCTTTGAAATTGCCAGAATTGCCGCCGTTAAAAGACCTAAGTATCTGCTCCTTGAAAATGTTCCCGGCTTGCTGTCGCATGACAAAGGGTGGACTTTTAAAGCCATCCTCGATGCGCTGGATGAACTGGGGTACGATGTCACATGGGAAGTGCTTAACAGCGCAGATCATTATGTCCCCCAAGCCAGGAAGAGAGTGTTCATTGTCGGATTTTCTCGAGACCGATGTGCCGGCAGAGTACTATCTTTCACAGAAGCAAACCCAAAAACTCTTGTCAGACGCATACCGGGACATGAGGGAAACCGAGTCTACTCCACAGACGGACTCGGAATAACGCTGACAAGCACGGCAGGCGGTTTCGGCGGTAAGACAGGGCTGTACACCGATATGAATGAGGACCTTGCAATAAAGATCAAATCACTCACTGCAAAAGGCTATCAGCTTGCGTATCCCGGTGACAGCATCGACCTTGCCTATGCTGACATGAACAGCCGCAGAGGTCGGGTAGGTCACGACATTGCCCATACGGTAGTTACTTCGCCAACACAAGGATACTATGAGGTCAAATGCATCGATATGAATGCAGAGCCGGATATAACGGAAATCGCAAGATGTATCACTACTCGCCAGGACAGCGGTATAGGGCATCACAAGGGAGAAAAATCAGGAGTGATCGAAATTGATGAGCCGATACCTGTCCATACACCGTTCCGTGAGAACGCCCGTCAGCAAGGCAGGCGGTTCAAGAGTGCAGGAGAACCTGCATTTACCATTACATCGACCGACAGGGACGGTGTTATCTGGATGGGATTTATTCGCAAATTGACACCCCGTGAGTGCTGGCGGCTGCAGGGCTTCACGGACGAGCAGTTTGACAAGGTACGAGCTGTGGGAATATCCAAAGCACAGCTCTACAAACAGGCGGGCAATGCCGTAACAGTTACGGTCATTGAAGCGCTTGGAAGGTTTATACGAATGATAGATGAAGAAAGAGAGGAATCTAATGAATAATATAATGACTTTTGTGAATGAGGAATTTGGTTCTATTCGCTCTATTATAATTAACGGAGAACCGTGGTTTGTTGGTAGAGATATAGCTATTATATTGGGCTATTCTAAACCTCGAAATGCATTGGCATTACATGTCGATGAGGATGACGCCCTAAAACAGGGCGTCACCGATAACCTCGGAAGAACGCAGGAAACGACCGTTATAAACGAATCTGGTTTCTACAGTTTGGTTTTGGCAAGCAAACTCCCTAATGCCAAAAAGATAAAAAAATGGGTAACTTCAGAAGTCCTCCCGACCATAAGAAAGACGGGCGGTTATGTTGATGATCCCGACAAGTTTGCAGACTACTATCTTCCTTTTGCCGATGAAGCCACTAAGCAGATGTTCAAGATACAGCACGAATACATTCGTCAGCTTCATTCAAAGATAAACACCGATAAGCCAAAGGTAGACTTTGCAGACCAGGTCGCTGATACCACCAATGTTATCGACATGGGTGAGATGGCAAAGCTCGCCAACGACAGAGGTATCCGAATAGGCAGAAACCGACTGTTTTCCTGGCTGCGAGTTATGGGTATCCTTATGATGAACAATATACCGTATCAGGAATATATGGACAGAGGGTATTTCAAGCTCAAGGAATCCTTGTACTATACGGACGGAGTGTACAAGACAAGGCAGACCACATATGTTACCGGTAAAGGTCAGAGATATATAATCGACAGGCTGTTGAGAGACTATGCATCGGAGGTGTATGAGATTGCCTAATCATCCTCGCCCTTGCAGACAAGGAGATGATAATCCCATTCAATCCTGCCTCAAAGGCAACGCCGCCCAGGTCAAAGAGAAAGAAGGTCAACTATTTCGACTACGATGAGGTAGAAAAGATAGTCAAAAGCCTTAAAGACGAACCAATAAAGTGGCAGACACTTGTTAATCTGCTGCTCATAACGGGTGCAAGGCGGGGCGAAATAGTAGGATTAAAATGGGATGCGATCGATTGGGAGAAAAACAGGATCTTCATACACGTTAACTTACTCTATTCAACAGATAGAGGAATATATGAGGATACCACCAAGACCGAGGAATCCGAAAGATACATAGCTTTGCCGGAAGAAACTATGGAAATGTTAAGGGCATACAGAAAGTGGTACATCAAGACCAGTACCGAGTTCGGCTCACGCTGGAACAACACTGGATTCCTCTTCTTCCAGGATAAATCGGGGAACGAGGGAAAGCCAATGCATCCGGACACCGTAAACCAATGGCTGCGGTCATTTGCTCAAAGGCACGGACTTGGTCATATAAACCCTCATGCATTCAGGCACACAATGGCGAGTCTGCTGCTTCACGGCAATATGGACATAGGAGCAATAAGCAAAAGGCTCGGTCATGCAAAAATTTCAACAACGTTAGATATTTATTCACATATTCTTAAGGAAAGCGATGAGCAATCGGCAGAAACGATAGCCGACATCGTACTGAGAAAAGAAATGGCATAAGAAATAAGTCGCACAGCAAAAACTGTGCGGCTTTTTTCAATTACATAGGTTTTTAATAATACGGAAATTCAGGCTCGATTTTGAAATCAAGGCTGGCTGCTTCAAGTTTTCCCTTGATTGCCTTAACCTCGACAGCCTTGCCGCAGTAGATTTCGACAGGGGCATTCTCTATCAGTTTTTTGGCTTCAACATAGTTGCAATTTGCAGTTTCAGAAACCAACTTAATGTTTGACAGAGAGCTTTAACTTGATACAAGAATTATGTGATAATCACTCTCGTCTAAGTTTATCGGATCAATATATGTTGTTGCCCAGCCCCAGCCACAGTTCGGACAGGTCATTCCTACCGGGTAAATATCCGACAAAGGTTTCATCTCAGCCCCACATTTTTCACATAGAACAATATCGTCGCTCATACTATCACCTTGTTATGCAAAACTTGTGGGCTTGATAGGATTCTCCATTCTCTTACCGTTAGGGAGCTTGTAGTCAAGGACAGTCACTTCTCCGGTCTCCCTGTTCACAGATACCCTTGCGAAAACTTTCCACTTATAATCATTTTCGTCCGCATCATCAATATCATCGAAACCGATAAAATACTCATATTCAACATCATCATATTTATCATCGGGATATGAATGACACGATCCCTCAAAATGTTCCCTGAAATACTCTCTGCCCATTAAATCAGCAATTGCAAGCCAAGCGTCTGCCTTTGCCTGTTCTTTAGTTAGCATTATTTACCACCTCCAAAAAGTTCCATTAAAGCCCTTCTACGAGCATCGTCAAGCGTACTCGATACCGTTCCTGTTTCAATTACACCATGTTCGTCAAAAAGCGTTGTTCTTCCATTAGGCGTTACGATTGAGCTTTCCCGCTGTCCTGTGGTCTGTCGAAGTTTTCGCATCATTAAACGGTCGGACTTTGAAGGGACACAATCGTCATTATGCGGGTGACTATGAAAATCCAACGTACCTGAATGCTTCTTCATTTCATTAAGCAATTCATTAGGAATTACTGTACCGCCTTTATCACCACGGATAAGATAGGTCTTTCTGCCAATTGTCACACGGGCAAATTCAACCCCTGTTTCCTTAGACATAACGCTAACATCTGTCATATTAAACTCACCAGATGAACCAGAGATGTAATCACCCTTATGTTGTAATTTTGATAAATGCTCCTTGATATGCTCAGGAATATCAATGCCACGCTCAGAATAGCTCTCAACATCACTTGAATCGGTAAGATAAGAGCTGTTTACAGAAGCCCCGCTTGTTCCGCTAAACAGACCGCTATAACCCTTACTCATCACTTCGCCCTCCCTGCAAACACCTTGCTCGTTTTACTGGGATAGGCGAGAATCGTTATGCCCTGTGTTTCAAGCTCCTTGAAACACTTGTAATTAGCCGAGCCGTAGACGATGATCGTATGAGGGTGAAGTCGCCTTACTAACTCTCTCAGTCCCTCCTCAAAGCGTTCACGATCTTCGAGCTTACGGGGACTTCCGCCAACAGTGCCGATAGCGACAACACTGTTTTCAGGTATGCCGTCAAAGCAGTACCAGTATGTTTCGGGAGTACCCCAACGGACGTTATTGATAACAGCGTGACCGCAGAGCGTACCGAACCAGTAGCCAAAGGCTCTCATACGGTAAACATTCCACAGTTTCAGCGGCAGAGGGAAATCCTGATATGTAGAGAAATCTGGTGTGATGATCCCGGAAAAGTGTTTCAGCACATCATAGGCATGTTTGCTGCGGAACCAAATGCCTTTGAAAGAGTCGAAGTCTTTGTCATCTTCGTAGAAACATACATAGGCACGGCTTGAAAAGTCCTTGTTGCCGCAGCGAAGCTCATGACGGTACAGTTCCAAAGCCTCTTTGTAAGTTAGAATGAGTGCAGGCATTTCGGCAGCCGTAGTCGGACAGAACGGTATGTCGTTAGCCGAGAACTTGGCACCGGATACCATATAGGCACGCCACCATACGTCTTTAAGACCTTTACGTATAATATTCAATTATAAATAATCTCCTTTCTCGATTGAAAATTGAAACATGAATAATTCGTATATTCTGCCAATTGACAAAGGAGAGGGAGTTGTGATATACTATACTTGCTACAGTTATGAGTAATATCGTAACACCCAAAGCGCATTGGCTTGTTGTTACCAGCAACCTGTCAGTGCGTTTTTCCTTTGTCAAAAATAATAGGACATTGGAATCACCTTACCTTTCAAATATGTTTTACAACCAACTGTTGCGTTTGTTTTGCATCTCTTCTTCGTAGTCATAGTCGTAAAAGTCGCTTTTTAACGGACAAATACTATCTATAAAACTGCGATATTTTAACAGAATAAGATCATCATATTCTTTTTCCGTCCTTGATTTCATTTCGTAATTTGTTCTTGCAAGCGTTCCCAGCCTTTTATCAGCAGCTTCATCTGAAGTGTTAAATGTTTTCTTGATAAAGCTTTTATCTATCCGTTCACCTCGTTTTTGTACTGCTCTTATGATTTGCTCGGGCATTATGAGCTGGGCAGCAAAATAATTGGTTTCTATCTCTTGACAATCGTATCTTTCTCCTTTTGGCAGATTTAAGTTGTGCTTCAAAAGAAAATGTCCGAATTCATGAGCGATAGAAAAGTTGATTCTATACGCAGGCTCGGAGTCATCATAGAAGATAACGTATTTTCCATGATACTTTATTATTACTGCGGAGTCGCTCCCGAAATCCCTAACATCAACGTTGTATATTTTTGCCTTTGAAAAGGATTTACATTTAACAAGCCCTTTGCCTTTTTCTTTTACAATGCTTTTGATAGAAATTGGAAAGTCCAAAACAGTTTTAGATGATACGAGAATGTCATTGGCCAGCATATATGCTTTTTTGAAATCTGGTTTAATGCATGTCAATATCAGTCACTCCTCGTCGTCATCGTCATCGAAAATGTCGTCAAACACAGTCTTTAGTATCTTTTCAGCTTTTTCAAGTCTGTCAGCATCCAATTTGCTGAGATTTCTTTGTAAATATTGAAGCTTATCGTCATCATTGTTAGCTTGATTGTTATCTGTTCCAAGGAGATAGTCAGTCGTCACTCCTAACGCTGAAGCGATTCTGCCTAAAACATCACTGCGAGGGGTGCGATCACCTTTAAGATAGTAAGACATAGCCGATTCTGTTACCTGAACCCTTTGAGCTAAATCTTTCTGTGAAATATGCCGTTGATTCATTATTTCCGATAACCTAACACTAAATGTAGACATTAACCATCACTCCTTTTACAAAATATAGAATATCACATTATTATAACTTTGTCAAGTGGTTTGGCAAATAATTCACATAAAAGCAAGTAAAAATAAGCGGAAAGAAAAAAGTCGAACAGAAAAAACTGTGCGACTTTTTCGTTTACATAATATATAGTATGATAATACTAAAGTACATAAATAAAGCCGAGATGAAAAATCTCGGCTGTGTTTATTAGAACACCTATGGAAAATATGAAACTGGTCAAAAATCCTTTATCTGCGCATTTTGAAGATCAAAAACAGGTTTCTGAAAAATGTGTCCTGAAGGTGTCCTGAAAGCGGTTTTTTGGGCAAAAAATACGCCGCTTGAGTTGTCTCAAACGGCGTATTTACACTGGTTGCGGGAGCAGGATTTGAACCTACGACCTTCGGGTTATGAGCCCGACGAGCTACCGAGCTGCTCCATCCCGCGATATGTTTTACAACCGGATTCCTCAGTCGGTACTTGAATATTATATCACATCACAATGCACTTGTCAAGCTTTTTTTTCAAAAGATGCCGGGTGCAGGATAAGCCCTGATTCTGCGGACTTTCAGACATTCTGCCATATACCCGTGGAAATATCCGCAGGTTTACTATGCTTATTTTTATCAAAAACATATTGACAAAACTCCGATTGTGCGGTATACTTTATATTGCTTTATTGAGTAAAAGCGCAAAAGCTTTAAACCGATGAAGACGGATGCGGCAGAATTTCCGCAGACAGACGGCGTGCAGCTTGTATTTTTGGCTTGTAGTATATGGTATGCACTGCCGTGTGAAAATATGCACAATGATTGGGAGTTGTTGGATTTGGCTTTGAGATGGGTTGTTTTGGTGGTTTATCTGGCTCTGATGATAGTTATCGGCGTTTATTACAGAAAAAAATCATCCAGCGTTAATGATTTCGTGCTGGGCGGAAGGGGAATAGGTCCTTGGTTTACTGCGTTTGCCTATGGTACCTCTTATTTTTCGGCAGTTATCTTCGTGGGCTATGCCGGAAAATTCGGCTGGAGCTACGGCGTGTCTGCCACATGGGTAGGTATAGGAAATGCCCTTATCGGCTCGCTTATGGCATGGGTCATTCTGGGAAAAAGAACAAGGATAATGACCAAGTTTATAGAGGCAAAGACCATGCCCGAGTTTTTCGAGAAGAGATACAATTCTCCCAAGCTCAAAACTTTTTCTGCGCTTATAGTTTTTGTTTTCCTTATCCCCTATACCGCCTCGGTCTACAACGGACTTTCAAGGCTCTTTGAAAAAGGCTTCGGTATACCCTATAAATACTGTATAATCGGAATGGCTGTGTTTACGGCAATATATGTTATCCTGGGCGGCTATAAAGCCACAGCTCTCAATGACTTTATCCAGGGCATAATCATGCTGGTGGGCATTGTTGCGGTGGTTTTTGCAGTCCTGGGTCAGAACGGCGGTCTTTCGTCTTCACTGGACCTTATGGGCGATGTCAAGGACGCAAAGGGCAATACCGGCACGCTGAACTCTCTGTTCGGTCCTGACCCGATAAACCTTATCGGAGTGGTGATCCTCACATCTCTGGGTACATGGGGACTTCCTCAGATGGTACAGAAATTCTATGCGATAAAAGACGATAAAGCAATCAAGACGGGAACAGTGGTGTCCACCGTGTTCGCCGTTGTGGTGGCAGGCGGCTGCTACTTCCTGGGCGGTTTCGGAAAACTATTTATGGATACAGACCCAAAGACAGGCAACCCGGTGGAGGGCTTTGACGCTATCGTCCCACACATGATGGAAAAGCTGCCTACGCTGCTGTTCGGAATTGTTATAGTGCTTGTGCTGTCGGCATCTATGTCAACGCTTTCGTCCCTGGTGCTCACATCAAGCTCCTCCCTTACCATTGACCTTATAAAGCCCCGTGTTAAAAACATGGACGAGAAGAAGGAACTGAGGGTAATGAGGCTTTTCATAGCTCTGTTCCTGGTTATCTCGGTGGTGCTTGCAATAATCACTCTCGAGGACCCCAAAACGGTTATTTCCACGCTTATGTCCATATCCTGGGGCGCCCTTGCAGGAGCCTTCCTGGCACCGTTTATGTACGGGCTTTTCTGGAAGGGAGTTACCAAAGCCGCAGTTGTTACCAGCTTTATATGCGGAGTGGGCATAACAACAGTGCATATGTGCCTTTATACCCTTAAATGGGGCAATCTTGACCTTCCCATGTCGCTGGGCGGACTGAGCCTTGCGTCACCTATAAATGCAGGCGCTTTTGCAATGCTGTTCGGTCTGGTGATAGTCCCCGTCGTGTCCCTTATCACCCGACAGAAGCCTGAGGATAAGGAGCATACCGAAAAGGTGTTTGAGTGTTATCTGTCGGAGAATGCGGAAAAAGCTGTTGAAAAAGCCTGAAAAGACTTGATTTTAATACAAGGACGCTGAATTGTTTTTCGGCGTCTTTGTATTTAATAAATATTTAACATATTCATCTGTGAACCGTGGTATAATGATGCTGCATGGGTATTATTAAAGTGAAAGGGAGTGACGGAGTGCATCTGCCAAGGCATAAGGGTACAATAGTTCTGCTTATAACGCTTATATTGCTGGGAGCCACATTCGGTGCCGTTAAAATGAAAGCTGCCAACGACTCCAATACTCCGTTTACAGTACAGATAGACAACTCAAAGCCCCAGGGCTCCAACGATTATACAATAACTACCGGTATCACCAAGCACTGGATAAACGACGAGGGTACACAGCGCCAGACCTACGGTGCCCAGTATGATTGTACCGTGCGCAACAATACCGACCTCGATATCACACGCTGGAAGGTCATTATCGACGTTCCCGGTGCAGACAAGGAAGACGTAGTAGTGGACAGCTACTGGAACGGTGATTATGTTTACCAGGACGGAAAGATAACATTCACCGCCGGCGAAAAGGTGGACCCGGTCCGTGCAGGCATGGATGCAGGCTTTGGTGCGGTAATTATCTCCAAAGGCTTGATGAAGTTTGAGCATTATGAGCTTACCGGATATAAAGACAGACCTCTGACCAGCTATTTCAATTTCTGGTTTGTAATGGTGCTGTTCGTTGTATGGTGCACCTCGGTGGTGGCGTATATACTTTACAGAGTCCGTGACGCTCACTTTGAACGCTATAAGAAAAATATGGACAGCATAATCTCCCAGTCCATGAATACGTTTGCAAATCTTGTTGATGCAAAGGATCCCTATACAAAGGGTCACTCCACCCGTGTGTCATACTATTCCGCAAGGATAGCAGAAAAGCTGGGATTCCACGAGGACGAGGTAAGAAATGTGGGTTATATCGCTTTGATGCACGACTGCGGTAAGATAGGTATACCCGATGAGATACTTACAAAGCCGTCAAAGCTTACGGACGAGGAATTCAAGATAATGCAGGGACATACCACCTATGGCGGAAAGGTGCTTAAAGATTTCAGTGCCATTGACGGCATTGTCGAGGGTGCGCTGTACCACCATGAAAGATATGACGGCGGCGGTTATCCCGAGGGACTGAAAGGGGATAAGATACCTCTTTACGCAAGGATAATCTGCGTTGCGGATGCTCTTGATGCAATGAACTCGGACAGGTGCTACCGACCTCATCTTCCCCCTGATGTGATAAAGCAGGAGCTGAAGGGCAATGCCGGAACTCAGTTTGACCCGGACATTGTTGAATGTGCTCTTGAGCTTATCGAGGACGGAAAGATCCTTCTCGGTCTGCATGATAAAATGGCGACGGCTGAGAAAAAGGATAAAAAAGAGAAAAAAGAAAAGAAAGAAGAATAATAATAAAGACCCGGGATCTTCCGGGTCTTTTTTTGTTGCAGGATCTGACGATCATGCTTGTTTATCGTCGGTTTTTCTGTGAGCAAGATCGCAGGTGAAAACGGATACCTTGTACGGTATGTAGCCCGATTTGATCTTGTGGGCAAGATCCTTTGCGCTTTGTTCGTTAAAGTCTCCGCTGACAACGATATCTGCCGAGCTTACAGACTCTCTCGCCACAGTCCCTGCGGCTGTCTTTCCGTCTATCCACAGGGTCAATGTCTTGTCCTGTGAGTCGGAAGCGTTTGCAAAATTAGTGTAAAGCTTTGAGCCTTCAATGTCAAATTTAAGAGTGACTACCCAGTCTTTTCCGCCCTGTCTGAGCTTTGCGGAAGCACCGGAAAGATGCTCGTTGTCAAAAAGTATCTGTCCGTCAGGCTTATCGCCTTTTCGCAACTCCGCCTTGCAGGAAGAGATCATTGCGTTAACGGCTTCCTCGGTGAGACCGGGGGAGTTGTTGAAGTGAAACTCCACGGTCTTGGAAGCCTGGTTATAATTTTTGATCCCGTAAAATGAATTTATACTGGGGTCCAATACAGCCAATGCCTTAACAAGCCGCTTTTCCAACTCGTCCAATGCCTTTTTATAGTCCTCGTCTGTTGATGCTCCTTCGATCTTGAATGCCACATGGCTGTCATACCGGCTTGTGTCCAGAGCTTCATCGACCATCTGACTCTGGGTCATTGAGCTTGACTGCTCGCCGCAGCCTGTGAACAAAAGGGGCAGGCATAGTAATATGCACAATAGTTTTTTCATTCTGTGTCCTTCCTTTCAAATCATCTGACCTGCTGCCGCCTGCTTTATCTCCGCTGCTATCTGCGCAGGGGAAAGAGAACCGTCGACGGTAAGATCAGAGTGCTGCTGATACAGCTTTCTGCGCTGTTCAAATCTGTCTTTTAGCTGCTGCTTTGTGGAATTGTATGCGATGGGTCTGTGGGGATCGTCCTTTATCCGGCTGTAACATGTCTCAAAGTCCGTGTCAATGAAAATGACTGTGCCTGCCTTTTTCGCAGCCTCATAATTCTCCCGGCTGAGCATTGCTCCGCCGCCTGTTGCCACAACGGCGCATCTGCCCTCGAACTGACCGATAGCCTTTTTTTCGCAGCTCCTGAAGTATTGTTCGCCCTTGGTGCTGAAGATCACGGGGATAGACGCTTTTTCCTGCTGCTCGATATATTCGTCAAGGTCCACCATCTCCATGCCCAGCATCTTTGCGGCGACCTTTCCTACGGTGGATTTTCCGCAGCCCATAAATCCGCAGAGAAACACGGTCTTTGTCATTTGAAATCCCTCTCCACTCTTTCATACATCTCGTCGATTATGTCCTGTACCTGTGCGTCGGTGTAACTGTCACCGTCCCATACCTCGTGAGCGGAGACCGCCTGCCACACCAGCATCGCCATGCCTCCCACAGCGGGCTTGCCCATTGCTTTTGCCTTGCGGATAAGCAGCGTTTCCCTGGGGTTGTATATTGCGTCAAAAACAAAGCCTGCGCTTTGTATCACACGGTCTGTGACCACACATTCGTCGCACTTGGGGTACATTCCCACAGGAGTTGCATTTATCATTGTGTCAAACTGCTCCGCCGGGATCTTGTCAAACGTTACGATCTGTACATCTGCCTGCGGCACAAGGGCAAGGATATCTTCCTTTACCTTTTCGGTCTGGGACATGAAGCTTTCAAGCACCGCCATAGTCAGCCTGCCCCCTGCAAGGCAGGTCTCGATCGCCATCATCCTGCCTACGCCCCCTGCTCCCAGGAGCAGGGTATTGCCGCCAAGCCGTCCACCGCTTGCCATTATGGAGCGCAGAAAGCCGTCACAGTCGGTATTGTAGCCCGTTGAGATACCGCTTTTGTTGTCAACGCAGTTTACTGCGCCGTAACGCTTTGCCGAATCGTCAAGCTTATCCATAAAGCTTATGACCGCCTGCTTGTGAGGGATAGTCACGTTGTAGCCTGCAAGCTGTGAAAGCTCGCTCTTTTTCCCCTCAAGCTCCAGTGGTTCGGCTTCGATAAGTCCGTAGCTGAACTCTCTGCCTTTAAGCTCAAAAAGTCTCTGATGTATGGGCGGGGAAAGGGTGTGCCCCAGCTTTCCGCCTAAAAGTGCGTATTTTCGCTGCATATTCTTAAACCTCTATCGTTATTTTTCTGCCGCTGGGAATGTACTGGGTCATCTTTACCCCTGCCATTTCAAACATTTTCATGCTTGCCTTGACACCGTCGGTGCCTGCATACTTGTTCTCGCAGTATATGACCTCGGAAATGCCGCACTGGATTATCGCCTTTGCACACTCGTTGCAGGGGAAAAGTGAAACGTACAGCTTTGAGCCTTTGAGAGATGTCTCACCCCTGTTGAGTATGGCGTTGAGCTCTGCGTGACAGACAAATGCGTACTTTGTGTCCAGCATCTCACCCTCACGTTCCCAGGGCATATCGTCATCGTCACACCCCGACGGCATTCCGTTGTAGCCCACCGAAAGTATCTTGTTATCCTGCGAAACTATGCAGGCGCCTACCTGCGTGTTGGGATCCTTGCTGCGCTGAGCCGCTAATAACGATACCCCCATAAAGTATTCGTCCCAGCTGATGTAGTCCGTCCTTTTCATACCTCTCCTCCTCATATTTTAATTCAGAATTTGCCGCCGCGGCGGCACGCTTGTCCGTCGCATATCGGTTTGAGCAGGCAACGGCTTTCGTGCCGCTCCGGGCTTTCACTTTGTGATAACTGTACAAGAGTAGAGCTGTGTTGTGCAAACCTCGGTAAATCCGCATTTGTTGTGGTATACCTGTCAAGTAACTGTGGGTATTCTCTTGGGAGTGTTTCCTCTCGAACTCTTTTTCTGAACTCTCTAACACTTTTCAGTGACGGGAGCTTGCCTCCCGTTGCTGAAAAGTCATTAAAAGGTTTAGGAAAGGGGTCTGGACGGGATAGAGTAACCGTTACCACGGTTACTCTGAAGAACGGCTATGCCGTTCTTCGACCCTCTCTCCAAAAGGGTTTCCCCCATCTGCTCGACAAGCATACCCCGATAAAATCTGATTTATTATTCAAACGCCTTTTCAAGCGTTTCTACATTCTCTACATTCACGGCTCTCACGCCGTCCAGGGTTTTCTTTACCAGTCCTGTGAGCACCTTGCCGGGTCCCAGCTCTATGTAATCCGTGTAGTCTGCCTGCTGCATCTGCGCCAGCTCGCTTGTGAACTTAACGGGGGAAACGATATGTTTTGCCAGCATTTGCGGCATTGCCGAAAAGTCGGTGAGTTTTTCGCCGAGGACATTGGAGTAAAACTCCTTGCTTGCGGGTTTGAACTCCACACCCTTTGCGAACTCGCCCAGCTTGTCGGCAGCGGACTGCATAAGCTTAGAATGGAATGCGCTGGACACCTTGAGCTTGACCACCTTGACACGCTTTGCGGTGCTGGTTTCGCTTATGAGCTTTGAAGCCGCCTCGGCAGCTGCGCTCTCACCTGCGATTACCGTCTGGACAGGGGAGTTGTAGTTGACGGGGACAACGTAGCCCTCCGTCTTTTCGCAGGCGTCCTCTATCTCCTGCGCCGTAGGTCCTATGATAGCGTACATTGCCCCGTCGCTTTCCTCGGCAGCCTTTTGCATAGCCTCTGCTCTTGCCTTGATAAGCTTGAAACCGTCAGCGACGCTTACCACGCCGGTAGCTACCATTGCAGCGTATTCGCCCAGGGAGTGACCTGCCACGCCGTCAAAACCCAGACCTTTTTCCTTTGCACATTCAAGTGCCATAAGCGAGCAAAGCATGATTGCAGGCTGGGAATTTACCGTCTTGTTCAGCTCCTCCTCGGGACCGCTGAACATTATGCTGCAAATATCGTAGCCGAGCACTTCACAGGCGGTTTTTGCAACAGCCTTTGCGCTGTCGGAGCTGTCATAAAGCTCCTTGCCCATGCCCACGTACTGTGAGCCTTGACCGGAAAACAAAAGCATTGTTTTTGACATGATATTTCTCCTAACATTCTTATTGTTGATTTATGTCTGCCATAATGTAACGGCAGAGAAGTGCAAACTTAAAAACATTTAACTATTGTCGCCGAGTTTTAAATTAGGACATATTTCGTTAATTTTCAGCGGGATTATGTTAAAAAATTCCCCGAAAGTTAAAAAAGGCACGCTGTTGTTCACAATTTGTTATTGACTAAAAAACCAAAAAAGAGTATAATAAATTAGCATTGTTAAGTAGATTATGCCTTGATTTAAGGGCTTGAAATGAATTGATTTTCTTATTTTATCAAATTATCGATCGCCACAAACAGTATAACACATTTTTTTGTGTTTCACAATATATTTTTGCAAAAAAAACGGAGGTAAGTTTAAATTGGCTGAAAACAAAGTATGCGGAGTCAATGTGGTAGGTATCGGAATGCACGTTCCGGAGCTGATCGCAACAAACGAGGATTTCACAAAGATAGTTGAGACCAGCGACGAGTGGATAACTCAGAGAACAGGTATCAAACAGCGTCATATAACAAACGGAGAGCCTACATATCATCTTGGTGCCATGGCGGCTGCAAAGGCGATCGAAAACGCAGGGATAAAGGCGGAGGATATCGGACTTATTATCGCCACAACGGTAACAGCCGATTATTATACACCATCTCTGTCCTGCCTTATCCAGCGTGAGATCGGAGCGACAGGCTCAATGGCGATGGATGTGAACTGTGCCTGCTCGGGCTTTGTTTACGGATTTGATATGGCAAAAAGATACCTTCAGACAGATGACAGCCTGAAATATGTTCTGCTGGTTGCAGCGGAGGAGCTTTCAAAGTTTGTGGATTATACCGACAGGACCACCTGTGTGCTGTTCGGCGACGGCGCAGCGGCATTTGTGCTGGAAAAGAAAGAGAATACACTCTATTCAAGCTTCCTCGGTGCCGACGGAAACGGAGCGCAGTTCCTTGCTGCAAGGGGCTTGAAAGCTGAAAATGCTTTCCGAAAGAACCGGGAGGAATTTGATATGGGTATGCCGCAGACAAAGGAGTATTTCCTTTATCAGAACGGCAAGGAGGTCTATAAGTTCGCAGTAAAGGCACTGCCGGAGGCTGTGGAGAAGGCGTGCGAAAAGATATCGATGCAGCCGGGTGAGCTCAACGCTATCGTTCCCCACCAGGCGAATATAAGAATAATCGAGACCGCAGCCAAAAACCTTGAGGTCGACATGGACAGGTTCCCCATGTATATAGACAAATACGGCAACACATCCTCTGCGTCCATTCCTATCGCATTCTGCGAGGCAGTGAGCGAAGGAAAGATAAAGCGTGGAGATAAGGTTTGCCTTGTAGGCTTTGGCGGAGGTCTGACCTACGGCGCAGCTATCTTTGAGTATTGATAAGTAAAAGGGGAGAGTTGAATGAAAACACAGATAACACAGCTTCTTGGCATAGAGTATCCCATATTCCAGGGAGGTATGGCTTGGATAGCCGAATCCACCCTTGCCGCAGCGGTATCCAACGCAGGAGGACTGGGAATAATCGCAGGAGGCTCTGCACCTATCGACTACCTGCGTGAGCAGATAAGAAGATGCAAATCCCTCACCGATAAGCCTTTCGGCGTGAACATCATGCTCATGTCGCCGAATGCTGAGGAGCTTGCACAGCTCGTTATCGACGAGAAAGTACCCGTTGTAACAACAGGCGCAGGCAATCCGGGAAAATTTATGGCTGCCTGGAAAGAGGCAGGGGTTAAGGTAGTGCCTGTGGTCCCTTCCGTGGCTCTTGCAGTGAGAATGGAAAGAGCAGGCGCTGATGCGGTCATTGCAGAGGGTACCGAGTCAGGCGGACATATCGGCGAAAACACCACCATGTGCCTTGTGCCGCAGGTGGCAGATGCGCTGGATATCCCTGTTATCGCAGCAGGCGGTATTGCAGACGGCAGAGGAGTTGCGGCGTCGTTCATGCTGGGCGCACAGGGCGTACAGGTGGGCACAAGGTTCCTTGCCGCCGAGGAATGTCAGATACACCCCACATATAAAGAGCTTGTGGTCAAGGCAAAGGATACCGACAGCATTGTTACCGGTAGATATACAGGTCATCCGTGCAGGAATGTACGGACAAAGTTCACCAAAAAGCTTGCATCGGGCGAAAAGGACGGCAGCCTTACTCCCGACGAGTTTGAACAGCTGACACTTGGCTCGCTGAGAAAAGCTGTACAGGACGGAAACCTTGAGGAAGGCTCGTTCCTGTGCGGTGCAATAGCAGGAATGATAAAAGAGGTCAAGCCCGCAAAGGAAATAATAGAGGAAATGTTCGCACAGGCAGACAAGCTGCTTGGGAAATAATCATTTTGAGCAGTGTTTGGGTTTAGTGGTGATGAGCTCTCTGTTGGGGGCTTTCCGGTCGCCCCCAAACCCCTTCGGACACATACTTTTAGAAAAATCAAAAATCTTATTTTGGAGGAAATCTAAATGGCAACAGCACTGATAACAGGTTCGGCAAGAGGAATAGGTGCAGCAGTAGCACTGCGTCTTGCTAAGGACGGATATAATATCGCTCTTAATGACATCAGCGAAGCAATGTTTGAAAACAATACTATCATAGACGACATAAAAGCGCTCGGCGTTGAGTGCGAAAAGTATATCTGCGACGTTTCGAATTTCGAGCAGGTAGAAAAGACAGTCAAGGAAATAAAGGAGCGCTTCGGCTCTATCGACGTGCTCGTAAATAACGCAGGCATCACCCGTGACGGACTTATGGCAAGAATGAGCGAGGAGCAGTACGATACCGTTATTGCCGTGAACCAGAAAAGCGTATTCAATATGTGTAAGTTCGTGGGCAATATAATGATGAGACAAAGGTCGGGCAGAATAATAAACCTTGCCTCGGTAGCAGGCGTTTACGGCAACCCGGGACAGATAAACTATTCCGCTTCAAAGGGTGCAATAATCGCCATGACAAAGACCGTTGCCAAGGAGCTTGGCTCAAGAGGGATAACCTGCAACGCCGTGGCACCGGGCTTTATCAAGACACCAATGACCGATAAACTCACCGACGAGCAGAAGAACATGATGCTGGGTCAGATAGCCATGAAACGTTTTGGAGAGGTATCCGACATCGCAGGAGTTATCTCTTTCCTTGCATCAAAGGACGCAGGTTACGTTACCGGACAAGTTATTGAGATATCCGGCGGAATAATGATGTGATAAGGAGCGGACAGATGAGAAGAGTAGTTATTACAGGACTTGGCACCGTGAACCCTCTGGGAAACAACGTGCAGGAGTTCTGGGAGAATATAAAAGCAAATAAGAACGGCATCAGCCTGATAGACCAGTTTGATGTAAGCGATTTTGATGTTAAGTATGTGGGCGCAGTCAAGGGCTTTGACCCCTCGGAGTATATCGACAGGAAAGAAGCAAGAAGAATGGACCGCTTCACACAGTTTGCCGTGTGCTCCACACTCCAGGCTCTGAAAATGGCAGGCACCGACTTCAAGGACCTTGACCCGTACAGAGTAGGCGTTATGATCGGCGTGGGAATAGGCGGACTGCTGCTTACAGAGGCAGAGGTAACCAAATTCAATGAAAAGCCGGATAAGGTGTCTGTGTTCTTTATACCCATGATGATAGCAAATATGGCAGCAGGGACCGTGGCTATGAAAACAGGTTTCAAGGGCGACAACTTCTGCACCACCACAGCTTGCTCCTCAGGCACCCATGCTATCGGAGAGGCTTTCAGAAAGATAAAGGACGGCTATCTTGATGCTGCGATATGCGGCGGCTCGGAAGCCTGCATCTCAAGATTTTCCCTGTCCTCCTTCAACAATATGCACGCCCTTTCAAGAGCAACAGAGCTTGAAAAAGCATCAACACCTTTCGACCTCAACAGACAGGGCTTCGTGCTCGGCGAGGGCTGCGGAATTCTCTGCCTTGAAGAGTATGAGCACGCAAAAGCAAGAGGCGCAAACATCATCGCTGAGATCGCAGGCTACGGCGCAACAGGCGATGCGTTCCATATGACAAGCCCGTCACCCACAGGTGAGGCTGCCGCTCATGCGATGAAAATGGCATACGAGGAGGCAGGTCTGAGACCTGAGGAGGTAAATTATATCAACGCCCACGGCACATCAACAGGGCTGAACGATAAGTACGAAACTATCGCCATAAAGCTTGCTTTGGGCGAGGACAACGCAAGAAAAACAGTCATCAACTCCACCAAGTCCATGACCGGACACCTTCTTGGTGCAGCAGGCGGCATGGAAGCCGTGGTCACAGCACTTTCCGTAAAAGAAGGCTTTGTCCACAGGACCATAAATTATACTACCCCCGACCCCGAGTGCGACCTTGACTACGCCACTGATTCCAACAGAAGTGTGGATATAAAGGGTGCGCTGTCAAACTCTCTGGGCTTTGGCGGACATAACGCAACGATATGCATAAAGAAATATGAAGGATAAGAGGTGTGCATAAATGAGTGAGAAGAATTCCGGTTTTGACCTTGAGACCGTAAAGAAGCTTGCTGATATCGTAAAATCAAACGACCTGGGTGAGATAACCGTAGTGGACGGCGACAAAAGGATAAGCGTAAAGGGAAAGGTCTGCCTTGCAGGCTCAGCTCCGGCTCCTGTCACTGCAGCACCGGCAGCTCCCGCCTCGGCTCCGGCTGTGTCCCGTGAGGAAAAAGCCTCCGGTAACAGCGTAAAAGCACCTATCGTGGGAACGTTCTATTCTGCCCCGTCACCTGATGCAGAGCCTTTTGTTACAGTGGGCAAAACGGTGAAAAAGGGCGACACTATTTTTATCATCGAGTCCATGAAGGTGATGAACGAGGTACTCAGTGAATTTGACGGAGTGGTAAAGGAGATAATGGTAAGCGACGGGGATCCTGTTGACTTTGACCAGACTGTGATGGTGATCGGATAATGAACAGTGAAGTAAAAAAGAAAACGACCACCTGCTTACTGCTCTGGGGATTGTTCGTGCTGATAAAGTGGGTAATGCTGCTCAGCCCGTCATCTATATTCTATAAGCTCAGCCCTCTGTCGGTGGTCATGAACGACGCAGACAAGGACTATAATGTATCGGGCTGGATCTCCCTTGGCATCGAGACTGCCCTTATAGCGGCATTTTTACTTCTCAGAGTGAAAAAGATAAACATTCTTTATATCCTCTGCACCGTGTATTCGTTTTTGTATATCCCGTCCATAGGATACTGGATATTCAAGCTTGAATTTGAAGCGTGGCGCTATGTTATGTTTTTGCCGGCAGTGGTTTGCTGCGTGATGATGATAACCTATTTTGCGGAATATGCAAAAATGCCCAAGCTTAAAAAGCCGGTAAAGGATAAAGCAAAGCAAAGCGGCGAGGAAGAGGATACACAAACCGAAAACGAGGACGAAAACAGCTCCGAACGAGCGGAGCAGGAAACACAGGAGCAGGAATAATGGCAGTAGTAATGAATAAAGAGCAGATAATGGAGGTCATACCCCACCGTGACCCGTTTCTGCTGATAGACGAGATAAACGAGCTTGAAGTGGGCAAGCGTGTAAAGGCGACCAAGTACATAAAGGCTGACGATTTCTGGTTCAAGGGACATTTCCCACAGTACCCCGTGACACCGGGCGTGCTTATGGTGGAGATGTGTGCACAGGCAGGCGCAGTAGCTCTGCTGTCGCTGCCGGAGAACAAGGGAAAGATAGGCTTTTTCGGCGGGATAAACAACTGCAAGTTCAGACAGCAGGTGCTGCCGGGCGACACTCTTGAAATAGAGGTCGAGATACTCAAAGTCAAAGGACCTATCGGCGTGGGCAAGGCTGTTGCTACCGTCGGCGGCAAGAAAGCAGTTTCAGCGGAGATTACCTTTGCTATAAAGTAAGTTCTGCCGCAGCGTATTCGGTGAATAGTTGGGGACAACTCTTTTGGAGAAGAGTTTTCCCCAAACCCCTTTCAGAAACCTTTTAATGATTTTTATCTATCGGGAACAAGTCCCCGATAGATAAAAATGACTGAGAGATGCCTAAAAGAGTTCAGAGAGAATTCTTTTCAGAAGAACTATCCTCAGCTGTTCAGCGAGTATGCTGTGATAAGACTTATTTCATAACAAAACTAATGCACTACAAAAACTAAGATAAAGGTGTAAACTATGTTCAAGAAAGTCCTTATCGCCAACCGTGGCGAAATAGCTGTGAGAATAATCCGTGCCTGCCGTGAGCTTGGCATTCAGACCGTCGCTGTCTATTCGACTGCCGACAAGAATGCCCTGCACACGATGATAGCAGACGAGGCTGTCTGCATCGGTCCTGCCCCCAGCAAGGACAGCTACCTGAATATGAAGGCTATAATCGCAGCCTGCGAGATAACCGGTGCGGACGCTGTTCACCCGGGCTTTGGCTTTTTGTCCGAGAACCCTTCCTTTGCACGCACCTGCGAAAAGTGCGGCATAACCTTTATAGGTCCTCGTGCACCTTCTATCGAGATGCTCGGCGATAAAGCACAGGCAAAGGAAACGATGAAGGAAAACGGTGTGCCTGTTATAATGGGCTCTGACGGAGCTATCTCAAATATCCACGCTGCCCATACCCTGGCAAAGGAGCTGGGGTATCCTGTGCTGATAAAGGCTTCCGCAGGCGGCGGCGGTCGTGGCATAAGGATAGTTAATGACGACAGCGAGCTTGAAAAGCAGATGACTGCCGCAAAGCAGGAGGCACTTACCTGCTTCGGGAACGACGAGGTCTATATGGAAAAATTCATCGTCAACCCCAAGCATATCGAGATACAGATACTTGCCGACAACTACGGCGATGTGATATACTTAGGTGAGCGTGACTGCTCCATGCAGCGCAGGAATCAGAAGGTGCTTGAAGAAGCTCCGTCCCCTGCAAGCTTTATGACACCACAGCTGCGGGAGAAAATGGGTAAGGCAGCCTGCACCGCCGCAAGAGCCTGCGGTTACCGCAATGCAGGTACCATCGAATTTCTTGTGGATAAGGACGGCAATTTTTACTTTATGGAAATGAATACCCGCATACAGGTGGAGCACCCTATTACCGAGCAGGTGACGGGCATAGACCTGGTAAAGCAGCAGCTGCTTATCGCACAGGGCGAGCATCTGAGCATCAGGCAGGAGGACGTGCAGATAAAAGGTCATGCCATCGAGTGCAGGATAAATGCCGAGAATCCCGAGCAGGGCTTCAGACCTTCCCCGGGTACCATAAGGTCGCTGTTTATCCCCGGAGGCTTCGGGATAAGGGTGGATACAGCAGTGTATCAGGGATACGATATCCCGCCGTATTACGATTCCATGATAGGAAAGCTGATAGTCTACGGCAAGGACAGACAGGAAGCTATTGCAAAGATGAGATGGGCGCTGAGCGAGTTTATCGTTGAAGGCGTCAGCACAAATGTTGACTTCCAGCTCAAACTTATCAGAACACCGGAATTTACAGACGGCAGCTACGATAACGGTTTTCTCAACCGTACAGACATTCTAAAACGATCAGGAGAGGAGTAATAGCTGATGCTTGAGGATCTTTTTTCAATGGTCAAGGTCAGGTTCAACGGCGACAAGACAGATGACGACACGAAAAAGACCGATATACCCAAGGGCTTGCTGTTCAAGTGCCCAAGGTGCAGAAACGTTACCTTTTCCGACGAGTTCAACAAAAACGGCAAGGTCTGCCCTGCCTGCAACTACCATTCAAGGCTCAGCGCAAGGGAAAGGCTGGATATAACCGTTGACAAGGGAAGCTTCAGGGAGTTCGACAGATATATGATATCCGCAAACCCCATAAATTTCCCCGATTATGAGCAGAAACAGATAGCCATGCGTGAGAAAACAGGTCTTAAAGATGCCGTTCTCACAGGCAGGGCTAAGATATACAATAAGGATACCGTTATAATAGTAATGGACTCAAACTTTATGATGGCATCTATGGGAAGCGTGGTGGGCGAGAAAATAACCCGTGCCTTTGAGTATGCCACAGCCCATAAGCTGCCTGTTATCGCTTTTACCGCCTCGGGAGGCGCAAGAATGCAGGAGGGCATCGTTTCCCTTATGCAGATGGCAAAGACCAGCGGCGCCGTGGCAAGACATAACCAGGCAGGACAGCTTTATATTGCCGTTATGACAGACCCTACCACAGGCGGCGTGACAGCGTCCTTTGCATCTTTGGGAGATATTATTATCGCCGAGCCAAAGGTGCTTATCGGCTTTGCAGGAAGGCGTGTTATCGAGGGAACTATAAACCAGAAGCTCCCCGACGACTTCCAGTCCGCAGAGTTTATGCTGGAAAACGGATTTGTGGATATGATAGTTGAAAGAAAAAGAATGAGAAGAGTGCTTTCGCATATACTGAGAATGCATAACTATACAGGGGAGGTGGCTGCCAGATGAGCGAGCTTACAGCCAGCCAGCGCCTGGATATTATAAGACATAAGGGCAGACCTACCGTAAACGACTATATTCCCCGTATCTTTGACAGGTTCATGGAGATGCACGGAGACAGGCTCTACGGCGACGACGGAGCTGTCATGGGCGGTATTGCCTATTTTAAAGGCACCCCGGTCACGGTCATTGCCCAGGTAAAGGGCAGAGATCTTGCGGAAAACCAGAAATGCAACTTCGGAATGCCTCACCCGGAAGGCTACCGCAAAGCCCTCAGACTTGCCAAGCAGGCGGAAAAGTTCCACCGACCGGTCATCTGTCTTGTGGACACCGCAGGTGCATTCTGCGGAGTGGATGCGGAAAAAAGAGGACAGGGCGAAGCGATCGCCAAGAACCTTATGGAGTTCATGACGCTGAGGACACCCATAATCTCTATCGTACTGGGCGAGGGAGGCTCGGGAGGTGCGCTGGCACTTGCCGTGTGCGACGAGCTTGCAATGCTGGAAAACGCTATCTATTCCGTGATCTCGCCAAGAGGCTTTGCAAGCATTCTGTGGAAGGACCCATCAAGAGAGCGTGAAGCCTGCGATATAATGAAAATAACCGCAAAGGATCTTACCAGACTGGGCGTGTGCGATGCCGTTATCCCGGAGGCTCCGGGAGGTGCCCATAACGACCCTAATATGACAGCAAACAACATCAGCGACTATATTTCCAAAGCACTTGAAAGAAAATTGAAAAAAGGGCTTGACGAATTGGTAAATGAACGCTATAATAAGTTTAGAATTGTGGGAGAGTTCAAAGAATCCCCACGATCGGCAATAACAGGATAAAGGGACAAAGCCCCGAGGATCCTGCGAAACTTGAAATGGAGGAATTAAAAATGGTATTTGATAAGGTAAAGAGCATTATCGTTGATCAGCTTGATGCTGACGAGGCAGAGGTAACAATGGACGCTACTATCCAGGACGATCTGGGTGCAGATTCTCTGGACGTTGTGGATCTGGTAATGAGCATCGAGGAGAGCTTTGATATCGAAATCCCTGATGAAGAGGTCGAGGGTATCAAGACCGTAGGCGATATCGTTAAGTATATCGAGTCCAAGACCGAGGAATAATATGATATTAAGATCCCCCGACAGCATCGGGGGTATTTTTTTTGCGCCATTTTGGGGATAAAAAAAGAAAAATAAGATATTTTTTCATAAGCGGTAGACAAACGGGAGAAAATGTGGTATAATTACCACAATAACAGCAGTATGCAAAATCTATCGAAAGGACAAAAATAACGATGATGCACGAAAAATCCTGTGGTGCCATTGTTTATAGAAAATATCACGGCAACACAGAAATCCTGTTGATCAAGCATATTAACAGTGGGCATTGGTCGTTCCCCAAGGGTCATGTTGAAGAGGGCGAGACCGAGGAGGAGACCGCCAAGAGAGAGATAATGGAGGAAACGGGTATTGACGTAAATCTGGATACTACATTCAGGGAGATCGTTACTTATTCACCTAAAAAGGATACTCAGAAAAATGTGGTCTACTTTATCGGCAGAGCAAAAAATACCGATTATCACCCACAGGAGGACGAGATAGCGGAGATAAAGTGGGTGGAGATAGGTCTGGCAGGGAAAGTGCTTGCCTATGAAAATGACCGCAGTATCGTAAATAAGGCAAAGAAATTTATTATCTGATGACTGTTTTGTGCTTGATAAAGCTTTCCGACATAAGGAGGAGGGCTTTTTCTTTTTGCTTATAAAAATTCACCGGCGAAGATAGGGTTTGTAAATTTTAAATGAATAAAATGAAAGACTTATTATATATTCTGTGATTTTGCACAATAAGGTTTTTTCGGCTATTTAAGGGGAAAATCATGTGCTTTGACAGCGCATAAAGACGCAAAACGGACGATTTGTTATAAATATTCTGTGAATAAGCACAAATAATTTGCACGGCTTTTTGCATATTTTTATGTAAAGCTACAAATATATCCGTATAGTTTGACAAAAGTGCGTAAATAGGATATAATATGACCATAGAAAAGATCCAACCAAGTAAAAAAACGGAGGTAATCAAAATGACAAAGGCAGAATTACTCAGTGCTATTGCTAAGAAGGGCGGCTATACAAAGAAGGACGCAGAAAAGGCTCTTGAGGCAGTTATCGGCACAGTAACAGACACACTGGCAAAGGGCGAGAAGGTTTCCATTTCCGGCTTCGGTTCTTTTGAAGTAAGACAGAGAGCTGCTAAGGATTCCATCAACCCACAGACCAAGAAGAAGATCCACATTGCAGCTAAGAAGGTTCCTGCATTCAAGGCAGGCAAGGCTCTTAAGGAAGTTGTAAACAAGTAATCTACTAATTGAGATAAGGAGTGTATTAACAATGGCAGTTAAGAAGACAGATGCAGCAAAGGTTGAGAAGAAGGTTGAAGAGGTAAAGGCAGCTGAGAAGAAGGCTCCTGCAAAGGCAGCAGCTAAGAAGGCTCCCGCAAAGGCAGCAGCTAAGAAGCCCGCAGCTAAGAAGGCTCCTGCAAAGAAGGCAGCAGCTAAGAAGCCCGCAGGCGACAACGTTGTTCTTCAGTACAACGGCAAGGACATTGAGATGAAGGCACTTGTTGAGGCTTGCAAGGCTGATTACAAGGCAAAGGGACATAAGAGCGCAAGCAACGTATGCGTATATGTAAAGCCTGAGGACAATGCAGCTTACTACACCGTAAACGGCAAGGGCGCAGAGGACTTCAAGGTTGAGCTTTGATCCCAACTGATCGCACAGCATAATAAAGACCGTCATTTTGAAATGCTCCCCTTTTGTTAGACAATGTGGTATAATAAAAATATACCAATTAGAAATCTAACGAAAGGGGGCATTTTTATGCCTAAAGGAAAACCAAATAAGCGATACACACCGGAATTCAAAATCAAGGTTGTTGAAACGATGCACAAAGAAAAGTTGAGCCACAGGGAAGCAGCACGGGAATTCGATGTGAGTAATCATAATAGAGTCTCAGACTGGGAGCGCATCTATCTTGAAGAAGGCAAAGAAGGTTTTTATGTTGAGCGCCGAGGACGCAAGTCGACAGGCCGTCCTACAAAGCTAAAAAAGGAAGTCCAAGAAGATCT
>NZ_JHXH01000003.1 GCF_000621805.1 Ruminococcus sp. FC2018
CTATTATACTCACATGCTTTCTTTCGCACAACTCTCTCAGTATTGCTCCAATATCTCGTTTTAGCTTTCCGTAGATAGCTTTTCGTCTGTACTTTGGCGCAAATACTATGTGATATTGACATTTCCAGCTCGTATGTGCTAAACTATACGTATCATTAGATTTATTATCCATCTGGTGATCCCTCCTTGGTTTTTTGTAATACGGTTGGTAGCCTATTACATTGTATATCAAGGAGGCGTTTTTGTCTATTGTGCGGGACAGATTATGCTCTTACTAAAGTTTATACATTCCACCTGCATAGCAGGTGGTTTTTTTATCAGGATAAAAAGAACTCGCAAACAACCTGTTTGCGAGCTTTTCATTTATGCGGCAAACGGGACTTGAAGCACTGCCGCTTGCCAAAACCCACGCATCTGAGGTGTTTCTTTGCCCGCTCCTGCGGCGATTCTGTCATAGGGGGCTATACCGTAACGTCGTGCAGTATTGCGTAGTTTTATACAATAATAAAGACCAAACAAAGACCAAGAGTGTGAATCATAAAGTATTTGCTCGAATTATAACATTATGGTTCGTTTTCTTTTTCCAGTGAACTATTCACCGATGAACCCACTATAGCTTCCAAACCCAAGCATATACACTGCCATTGCCGATTCTCCTCTCCGTCTATGCATGAAGGGTTACCTTAATTATACTGTGAAAGCAATAAAATGTCAAATAATCTCACGAAAACGTTAGATAATCTTTTTATATGTACCAGGGATTCAATTTCTCCATTGACAGTGTTTCCAGTGCTGCCATACCAAAAGGAAACATTGTTGCAACAAAAATGTCTGTGTGGTAAAATATACAAAAGAGGTGTTGTTATGGAATTTTACGAGTGTCTGAACGCTCTGATGGAGAAATATGATGTCAAGGCAGCCGATATACACAGAAATAGTAATTTAAAAAGACCATACATTAGTAAAATGCTAAGCGGTGACCTTTTGCCTTCCTCATATGATATAGTTGAAAAGATAATGGAGGCTATGGAACTGTCACTTGACGAAAAAATAATGTTGACGGATTCATACCTGGTCAGCAAATCTGTCGGTGAAAATAAACAAATGTGGCGCTCCTTCAAGCAGGTGTATTTTCTCCAATACCCTCACTTAGGACAGTATAATAAAATGCATACCAAGCTCATTAACTCTGAGATAATCGGTGCAGATAAGCTTTTAGATTCATTATGCTCAATGATGAAAAACAGCAAAACTGAACCGATGCTTTTCTTTTCTCCGATAACGGTCGAAGCTGCCGAAAGGATCAGTTCGGCTTTTAACTGCATACCGGAAAGTACAGGCATAAAATGGCTGGCTCCATTTAACAGACAGGATGTTTCAGATTCACAGAACTTCTCGCTATTGGCAAATTGTCTGTCGGTCATGTGCGTTAAGTCATGTACAGTAATGAAAACTCTGAATGATGTTGAAAGCCTGCTGAAGAGCACCCCTTTCCCCTTTTATTTGATAACTGAAAACGGGCTTTTGATATTTGACAGTGAGCTTCGCAACGGTCAGTTTTTCTGTGACAGACAAATAATAGAGATATATACAACAAGTTTTTCAAGTCTTGCAGAAAAATCACAACTGCTGATGATGTCATTTGACAAGGCAAACGACGCACTTATACTGCTCAACAATCAAATACCCACAGTTCTTGCTGATAAAAGCAACTGTTATACAATATCCAACCAACCTTGTACCTGTCTTGATCTTTCCAGAACGGACATATATGATTATACGGATACTGATGAAAGCGACAAAATAGCAAATATGTACGGCATCTTTCTGAGAGATGTGTTTACAAACATAGAAAACTTCTACGATGTGTTCTCGGTATACGGTATGCGTGATTTTCTTGATGAGCAGGACTATTATCTTCTGGGCAAACACTTCTCTAAATCAATGTCAAAGCAATTCAGAAGACAGACCCTGACTAATTATTCAATGGTGACTCTGCACGAATCGTATTACCATCCGCTCGGTCTGCGTATCCCGGGATTCAACAAGCAGCCGTTCATAGGCATGAATATATTTGCAAACGGCTGTATCATAGGAGTATACGATTTTGATGAAAAGCCGTTCGTTGTGGTGGCTAGCGATAAAGGTATAACTGACTCTGTTATAGCATATCTGCACGAGCTGAAAAAATATCACCTGATTTCATCAAAAGAGGAAACGGCAAAGTATATACAAACAGAGCTTGAAAAAAGAGCAGACGGAAAAGAGGAGTGAGAATTGTAATGAAAAGAATGCCGACTGTTATTATATCTA
The DNA here is from genome assembly GCF_000621805.1 of Ruminococcus sp. FC2018. Classification (GTDB taxonomy): domain Bacteria; phylum Bacillota; class Clostridia; order Oscillospirales; family Ruminococcaceae; genus Hominimerdicola. The sequence continues at coordinate 2,314 of NZ_JHXH01000003.1, forward strand.
TAGTGCTTTCGATAAGTATGTGTGGCTGCAGCAGCTCCAAAACCAAAACAACGGCTGCAAAAACAACTACCGTCAATAGCACGATCAGCTCACAGACAAGCGCTGCTGACAGCTCGTTGGAGTCAGAGGCGACTGAAAAGGTCAATAATCATTCAATAAGTAAACTGGTGCTTGGGTTTAGGAATACAGCTCTTATTGACAATGAGGGCAAACTGTATGTTTGGGGAAGAAATGATTACCATCAATCTGGAGTAAAACATTTGATAGGTAATGTAACTCAACCAAACTTGTTAATATCAAATAAAACGATTGATGTTGATTTTGGAATAACGCATTCAGCTGCAGTTCTAGAGAATGGCAGTTTATTAGTTTGGGGTTCAAATTACAATAAACAAATGCCGGGAAAAGAGAAATATGATTCATCCGCATACGATACTCCTGTGCGAGTAATGGGTGATGTAAAGGATGTCTCTCTTTCAAGTAATTCAACTGCCGTTATTATGAACAATGGAGATCTTTATGTTTATGGAGAATGCGCTCGGCGATACAACTTTGAAAAGGGATTTGTAATGGGCAAAGTAAAAAGAGTAGTACTCACAGATGAAAAGTGTGCTATCATTACAGAGTCTGATGAATTGTATTTCTTTGGCGACAACAAAAGCGGCTGTTTTGGTCTTGGAGATTATGAAGAGCACTCAACACCTAAAAAATCAAGTATTGGGAATGTAAAAGATGTAATATTTGGCTATTATGGTGTGTTAGGTAGATATAACTGTTCAATTGTCTTAACTAACGATGGTGATGTTTACACGCTTGGCGGTGACACCAAAGACGATGGAAAAAAGAGCAAACCTCAAAAAATCATGAGCAATGTAGCTTCTGTTTGTAACACCCTCGATTGTCTCGGACTATTGACTAACAACGGAGATTTCTACACAGCAGGTTCAAAAAGCACCGACAACCTCAATGGCTTTGCAGATCAAAATGTAGAGTTAAGACTCTTACTAAAAAATATTAAACAAGTTGATGCGTGCAACTACAAATTTATGGCTCTTAATGATTCAGGAGAATTAATGTACTGGGGTGCAACAGAATTTGATGTCACCGGTGATGCCTTGTTTTATAAAGAAAGTGCGCTAAAAACCCCCACTAAAATTGCAGACAATGTTGATTATTTTGTTATGGGTTATTCGAGCAATGCCTATGTTGATAAGGATGGCTCTCTTTATATGTGGGGAAATAACAATGGCGGTAATCTTGGAAATGGGACCGAAACGAATCAGAACAAGCCGGTTAAAATTACCATCCCGGAATCATATTGATTTTAATTCTATTTTAATTGTATTTTGATAATAGGAGGAATAATAATGTTCTGTGGAAAATGCGGTGCTGAAATAGCACAGGGTACTAAGTTTTGCAGCAAGTGCGGTGCATCTGTTGAGGAATCAACTATAAGCACAGCTGCTCATACCAACTCGGTCATCAACAAGGTGATAAAGCATGACTATAAGTATTATACTGCTTCAGCAATAGGAATACTCTCAATAATTCTGTCTCTTTGTCCGTTGCTGATGAATCGAAGCAATGAGATACCAAACGGTAATGTCTTTGCTATTTTCACATATGTAAGTGCTTCACACGGAACTATATTCTATTTCGGTTTTTTATTCTGTTTATTATGTCTTGCTATGCTGATAACCGGCTGTATCGGTATGACAAAGATAGTTACAGGTCTGTTAAAAGTCAACACGAAATATAGCGAATCTCTTGACAAAACAACAAGCGGACTGGTATTTATGGGGATCACGGGAATACTCGCCGTTGTCGCCGGATTTGCCTTTAATTATATAACTATTTCAGGTTCTGCAAGCAAGTATGGCGTGAGCACCAAGGAACTGTCAAAGGCTATGGAACTTGTTTCGTTCAGAATAAGTATTTTTGCAGTCCTGCTCATCGTTGTGGGCATTGGAGGAGCAAAGCTTGCTGAAAAAGTGACATACCCATACGTGAAGCAAGCTAAAACTGAAATGCTGGCAAACCTCCCCTCATCTAAAGGCAGAAATATCAAGCCAGGCGACTGGAAATGTGCAAACTGCGGCAAGATAAATGACGAAAAGCACAAGTCCTGCACCTGCTGCTACCACAAGAGAGAAGAGTGAATAGTTATTGATTTTGGAGGTATTGAATGAAAAAGCTGATAATTATCATCGCATCAGCCGTTGCTGTTGCGGTCGGTATAGGAACATTTTCATTCCTGCACAAAGGCTCGGATAAACCAGATAAAAAAGTTGAAGACATCGGAGAGATATATTGTGCTCCGATAGATGAGAGCCACATTGCCTCTTCAGGGAATGGAGTATATTATGCGGATAACGAAATACTGATTGTAGCTAAGCCGGATGTTACAAAGAAAGACATCAAAGAGCTTGCAGCGAATTATAATGCAGAGGTGGTAGGGTGTATAGAAAAAACAGGCGACTATCAGCTCAGGCTTGATAATGACGATCCGCAAAAGCTTGTAGATCTTATTACTAAAGAAACAATAATTGAATCTGCCTCGTTGAATTATATCGCAGAACTGGGCACGACTAATGATAATAACGATATTAACACCGGAAATGAATGGATAGCTGATCCGGTAAAGGAAGCTTTTTCAAGTCTTGACATACGACGCTCAAGAGCATGGGGAGCTCAGGCAATAAATGCACCATATGCCTGGAAAGCCATGGATTTAATCAAAAGCAGGATAAAACCTGTAAAAGTCGGACTCGTAGATTGTGGTTTTGACGAATCTCACAAGGATCTTAAATTTGCCAGAAACGGTGTCTTTTATAACAGCGAAGGACAGAACGGATATACCAAAGAAGATGTAAAAAAAAGACAATCGCCAGAACACGGAACTCATGTGGCCGGTATAATGGCTGCTGATTCAAAGGATAGTAATGGTATATGCGGCATTTATCCTTATGCAAGCGATAATCTTTATGGAGTTAATCTGGACAGCAAATATGCAGGCAATAATAACCACAGGTCGATTATGTTTCAGAAAATTGCTCTTGGAGAACTAATACTAAGAGATGTGAAAGTAATCAACGAATCATTGGGTTTCAATTATTATAAACAAGAAATATTCTTTATCGAAGGAACAGAAAAAACGAACTATCAATATCTGCATAGCTATATTTCCAATAATGATTTCAGCGATTTTGAGAACGAAGCTTCTGTTCTTGGAGATTTTTTAAGCAGGTTATTAGTTAAAGGATACGATTTTGTTTTAGTGAGTGCTGCCGGAAATGATTCAGACAGATCCATCGGACATCTTGAAAGCAAGTATTCCTCATGGCTGAATCTGATCTCAGCCGAAAAGCATAAAAATGTATATGATCGTATAATCGTTGTTGGCAATATGAATGAAAAATACAGAGCTGCCAATTCATCAAATGCCGGCAATCGTGTAGACGTTTTCGCACCCGGTGAAAAAATCTTTTCAACTTTACCTGATAATAAATACGGAGTCAAGTATGGTACATCAATGGCTTCGCCGCATATTGCAGGAATATGTGCTGACATATGGAGCATCAACAATGAACTGACCGGCGCTGAGGTAAAAAGCATTGTACTAAGATCTCATAAAGACGATAAACAGATTTACACCGCCCCGGATAAATCTTCTAAATATCTTGCGGATGCAAGCATTGCTGTCTCTCTTGCATCTACCAGTCAGGCAAACCATAAGCAAAGCAGTCATAATGATTATGGTGCGATATACGGTTATGTTACTGATGCTTCAAACGGGACCGACCTTATTGCTATTCCTGATGTAGCGATAAGAATCTATAAAAGAAACGGAACAGATGAGATCAAGCTGTCAATAAACGAGCATAGTAATACATCAGATGTAAATGGACATTTTGAACTGATACTTCCAGAAGGGGAATATATTATAAGAGCCGAAAAGGACCAGAAAATATCAGATGATCAGACGGTTAGTGTTAAAGCGGGAGAAATAAAATATGTTCAATGGCTTAATCTAAAAAGTCCTGGCAACAGTGATCCCGCAAAGCAGGATGAACTCAAAAAGAATATCGAAAAAATGAGTGGCGGAAAAATAGTTCTATGGGCAGAAGCTGACTATGACGGAGACGGCAAAACCGAGCTGTTTGTCGTGGTATCAAAAGGCGGAGAGATACGTGATAAATCAAAGATATATAATTTGGATAGTATTTACTTCGTTAACTCGAAAGGTGAAATAAGCCAGGCAAAAAAGTTCAATGGGCTTGATTGTTATTATGATGATTCCTATCAAAACACAATAGACGGTTTGAAATTCTTCAGCATATCGCTTCACGCCGGCACTTGGTCAACGACCGGGTATGTGTTCGGAGTAGACGCAGACAAATTCTTTGAGCCTTCCGTGTCAGGAAAATACAGCGGCTTTGATTTCACCAAAGAAGGAAAAGCATATGCTGTTGAACGGAAGATAAAAGACGAAGGTGGTGGTCACATTCAGACCAATCACGAAATGACGTTTGATAAAGCTTCCAAAGAATTTATCATCTTATCGGATCGTGGGACAGATACAAAACAAGCAATCCTGCCGGAGGGTGTAGTTGAGTTCAGCGGACATTATTATATGGTCTTTTCAAACCCGGACAAATACGATGCCTACAAGAGTGAACAAGCTTGTGTGGAAATGGGCGGACATCTTGTATCTATCAACTCACAAAGCGAACAAGACTTCATTGTTGGTGTGCTCGGCTCAAAGGATAATTACTGGATCGGGCTTGAGAAGAAAAACAATAGCTGGCACTGGATCGACGGAAGTGATTTTTCTTATACACATTGGGATGTGTGGAAAAACTCAAAAGGCAAAGAATTCTGGCAGCCCGATAATTTAGAGAATCGGGAATACAACGCAAGAATTGCCGGCAAAAGTGTAACATATGAAGATTGGTATATGAACAAAGGAGGCTGGATCGATACCGATGGAAGCGGCAAAGGTGAGGATCTTTCGACCTACGGATTTATTTGTGAATGGACAGACCATCCTGATGCTGAAAAGATAAAAAAATATAGCTGATACAATGATCAGAGCCACGATTGGAATAGAACAAAAAAAGGGGCTGTTACAAGTAAGCAATAGTTCCTAATTGTAATCCGATTCCCCAGTCTTACTGAGAAAAAAAGCTTTAGCTATGAATTGAATAAAAAGAGCTCGCAAACACGCTGTTTGCGAGCTCTTCATTTATAACCAGGACTTGAAGCGCTGCCGCTTGCCAAAATCCACGCATCTGAGGTGTTTCTTTGCCCGCTCCTGCGGCGATTCTGTCACAAGGGGCTATGTCATAATATAGCGTAATATCATGCAGTATCTTGCCGAAATAAAGACCAAACAAAGACCAAGGTTTGCAATGTGTGAGGCTCAAAGAGGAAAATCCAAACAACCGAACAGAATAGAACAAAGCTCCCTTGCGAATCAAACCGCAGGGGAGCTTGTTGTATTTAGTTTGAGCACACATTATTACATTTAAGTATGTAGTATGGTTTGTTCAACAACAAATTTTGATATAATGGTCACTCCTTAATCTAACTTCATGTCTATCTCGCCTTTGTACATACTTAATTGTACCTTTGAGGTATCAAAGATATGAGAATAAATATGTTTGAATTTCTTTATCTCTTCATCTTTATAATCAACGATGTTCGGAGCAAGATTAATCGAGATGTTCTTTTTGAGTTTATCATTAAAAGCTATTACTACCTTATAATCATTTTTAGGATTATTTTTAATTATTTTTTTAGCTTCATTTTCAAGATGTATCACTAATCTGCTTTCTTTCTCATAATACCAAATCAATCCTTTGACAAAATGCTTGAACTCTCTCTTCAATTCTTCAAATTCACTATTACTAATATGATAGTTTGTCATAGTATTATACTTTAGTGCGATATTACTCTGTTCTTGATGACAATATAGTACATCTTTGAAACTATAGGTAAAGGTTTTATTGGGGAGCAGTGTTATTGGTTCTCCTACAAGAGCTTTACCATTACTTTCATATAGTAAATATGTACTTTCTTCTATTAGCTTTTTTACCATTTGGGATGTAAACCTTATCCTCCCCCCTTTTCCATCTTTTCCACTGTAAAGATACCATAACGGAAGATTCTCATGTACGCCAGTAGAGAAACAAAGTGTGTAGTATTCTCGTTGCTGTTCCACATTGCCAAACTGTTTTTTGTCAGTTTTATCATTAACACCCTTTACACACGATGCCCAGATTTGATTCTTTTCTAATATTGAATCAATCACACAAAGCTTTGTATAATGATAATAATTACTATGATCATACTCTCTTTGCATATAGTTAGCTAATTCTTTTACTGAACATAAACTGCCAAATTGATTCCATTTAAACCTTGAATTGCTCATTTTCCCTCCTGTTTGCTCCTTCAATAATGCTCATCTTTTGATATGATTATATCAAAAGTCATTTGCTTGAACTATTTCAGATTTATCCACAAAGCGGGACGGACAGCACCACGATCGTTGTGGACATAGCTACCGCCGTTTATGACGGAGGCGCCGCTGTTAACACAAGCAGCGTAGTTAGAATTACTGCCTGGCGACCGCAGCCACCACCAGCAGTTACCATTTCCGGCTTTATATGCGCCTTCTGCATAACAGTATGCAGTGCCTTGACACTGCCTACTGTTCGAACTGAAGTATTTATTCACTTCTGTGATGCTGAGAAGGAACACATTATCTGTTGTGTTATTTCCGGGTGAAGTGTTGTATGACGGGTTCTTAGCAGCTGTAACGGTGGATTTTATTATCATTTTCTGATGATCCGAACCGAATGCCGTGTTATAGAATGTTCCATTCAGCCAAGTTCTTAACGTGCACTTTTCCCAAGTAGTATCTGTATATGTGCTGTTGAACCTTAGGCATTCCAACGCATATTGACTTATAACGAGTGCTTTGTTTCCTTCTACTGCAAGTACCTTCCACTCAATTTCTTCTTTGCCGTTTGAGGTATTGTTGTCTTGCTCGTAGAAGCCAAACTTGATTGTTGAACCAACAGAAATGTTTGTCAAACCTGGTTTCTGTTTCAAAAACAAACAAGAAGCAGCTTTTTCAGCGCTATCTTTATAGCCATCCAATACAGTGTACGCCGTGATCGCCTCGTCGTACTTCCCAGAGTTGTATAGATTGAGTGCAGTGTTGTATTTGCCATCATTGATAGCTGTTTTACATTTTGCAATCTGAATTGTACTGTCTTTATATCCGTTCAACGCATTAAATGCCGTGATCGCCTCGTCGTACTTCCCAGAGTTGTATAGATTGAGTGCAGTATTGTATTTGCCATCATTGATAGCTGTTTTACATTTTGCAATCTGAATTGTACTGTCTTTATATCCGTCTAATTCTTCAAAAGCCTCAATTGCTTCATCATAGTTTCCATTTTCACTAAATGCAACAGCTTTTCTGAATTTAGCCTCTATGATCATCTCCTCAGAATACTTGTAATCCTTCATCTTTTCAAAGGCTTCAACTGCTTCATCATATTTGCCGTCATCGAGTAACTTCTTTGCATCATTGTATTTCATTAATGGTAGAATAACTGTTACAAATACAATCACAACTGCCGCTACCGCTACAACAGAACCCGAAACAATGGCAGTGATCTTCTTCTTTTTCTTCCTCGCTCTTGCTTGTGCAGCTTTTTCTTTTTCCAGATAATCTTCTATTTCCGATATCTTGTCCTCGCAGTTCTTTATCTGCTCCTTTGAATCCTTAAAATCGCCAAGAGCTTTTAGATCTTTGATCGAATTCTCGAGTAACTTTATATCAGATTCGCTGTAACTGTCCTTATCCTTTATTGCTTTTAATGCATTGTCGTATATACCTTGTTTCTTTTCCTGCGTAACTTTTTCAATGAATGCTTTTGCTTTGTTGCGGCATTGTTCCGCTTTTTTCTCGCTGTCATGGTAACCGCCCAGTGACTCATACAGCTTTGCCGCTTGTGTGAAAGAATCATTATTCACGGCGATCTTCATTATTTCTTCTGCCTGTGAGTAGATAATACTCTTGCGTTTTTCTTCACAGTCTTCTGCTTTTTTCTGTGCATCGGAGTATTCGCCGAGCCACTCAAAGATCTCTTTAGCCGCAATGCAGTCTTTAGTTGTTTTTGCCTCACTCAGCACATAGGATGCGTGGTTATATCTACTCTGCAGATAATAGCCATACAGCCTGTTCTTTACTTCTTCTCCGCCAAAGCGGCAAGCCTTTTGATAGTATTCCGACTGTGTGAAATCATCATTCACCTGAACCAACATCTGCTCGTTTGCTATGCCGTATTCAGCGCACAAAAAACCTATGTAAGCCCTGTGCTCCTCAACATCTTCGTTGAGCACCTGGTCAAAGTAACCTTTGGCATCGTTCCACTTTCCGTCCTCCAGCGCAATGTTACCACGCTTTAAAAGGTTTTCAACATTACCGCTTGATGACTTGATTACAGTTTTGGTTTCTGCTTTACTTTCAGAAGTCTTTTCTTTTGAAAGCACCTTTCTTATTCCACGGATAACATCATTGATAAAACCGATCTTGCTCATATCCTGCGCCTGAAGATGTGCAAACTCCTCCGGTAGATCGTATGCGTCCATATCCTTGTAGCAAGGGATCAGCAGCTTTGACCTATCATTCTTCATCAGCTTGAGGTATCTGCTCCACTCATTCTTAACCCAGACAGCGTTGAAATATTCAGGATCTGAGCCGATAACAAGCATTACTTTTGCCGAGTTAAGTGCAGCAAAAATATATGGCTCATATTCCTGTCCGAGTTTGTCCTCAAGGGTTATCGCTGCATAAAAGACCTTAAATCCCTCCTGCGTCAGCTGATAGTAAATATCATTTGCAATAACACTGTCAGATGTACGCTTGCCGTTTTCGTCTGTTTCCTTGTAACAGATAAACACATCAAAGGGTTTTTCTTTATGTACTATCTCAAGAATATTCTTTTGAAGCTTGTCAATTTCTGCGGCTTCTTTTTCAAACAGTTCTTTCTGTCCGGCATCGGCATTTTCAATGGCAGAAAGATAATCCACATCCGATACAACAGACTCATACTGTGTTCTGTGGCAGGTCGGTATTTTTTTGAGTGTTGTAGGGTCTTCAACATACTCTATACCGTATTTGCACAGAACGATACCCCAGTAGGCTTCAGCCTCTGTTGGATTTGCAGAAACTATCTTTTCATAAAGCTCCTGTGCCTTATCGAACTCATTTTTCATACGAAGGTTGTTGGCACGGTTGAAGTTATTGGTGAGCACATCATCGTGACTTTTCGGAATCGTCTGCTTAGTTCCGCAATACTCGCACTCACAGACGGTCATACCCTCTGTTACTTCCAGCGAACCTCCGCACATTTTACACTTGAATACTGCCATAATTCTTATCCTCTCTTATTCATTTTGCATGCTGCATTTCTGTCATCAAGTGCTATCTGCACGTTTCTGCACATATCAATAGCTCGTGAGTCACTATTTATAACTGCCGATTCAAGCTGTGTCAAAGCCGATACAAGCCTTTGCTCTTCAACAGCTATCGCAGCGCTGCTTACAGGATCGCTGTACTGAATGTTCTCAGCAAGCCTTTCAAGTTCTTTTTTCAGTGCAGGATCATTTGTCCTGTTTACAAGCTGTGAACTGCGTGTACGCAGACTCACCATAAGGTTTGTATCTGCCTTTGTGGTCTGTTCTATTTTCTGAACTGTCTGTCTTGCTATGTCAGCTGTGATGCTGCACACAAGCATTATGCCTAAAACAAGAACACATACAACAGCGGTTATCCATGCAGGAACAGGGATCCAGCCCATAGAGAAAAACATCACACTGAGTATTGTCTGAATAATGAGGTATGTATAACCGACACGAGCGATCGGGAAGCCTAAAAACTTACTTTTCAGGTCATCAGCTCCGCCGAAAGCAACTTTGAAAATAGGCACTTGCAGTGCTATAGCAATGATCTCGGCAACGTATGCTATCCAGAACGATGCGTTTTTCGGGAACGGAACGGCAAAAGCCACTACGGAGAACATTACGGCAATAACAACTAAAACGATTACAGCTTTATTACTCTTGCTCATATTCATTCTCCTTTCTTGTGACCACAATCCGGACAGAATCCACTTGTTATATCTTTATGTCCGCAGTTCGGACAATCCCACTTTTCAGGCTCTGAAGGCTTTGCGTTACCGCAGTCAGGGCAGAACTTAGATGTTATGTTTTGCGCTCCGCAGTTAGGACAAGTCCAGCCGATTGGCTGTTCCGGGCGCTTTGATCCACAGTTCGGACAGAATTTTGAGGTTATATCTTTTGTTCCGCACTCAGCACAATCCCAGCTATTGTTTGTAGCAGGCTCTGGTTTCGGTTTTCCGCAATCAGGGCAGAATTTAGTTGTGATATTCCTGTGCCCGCACTCGCAATCCCAGCCGTTTGCAGTAGGATTGATAGTATCTCCGATAGCTTGTCCTGCACCTTGTGCATTAGCGGCAACAGGATTAAGCGCCTCTCTTGTCATACCCATAACGCTTCCCATAGCTCCGAGTGTAACACCAAGACCTGCGATATCACCTATACCGCTGCCTGCACCGCCGCCGCTGCCGATATTTTCCATAGCAGCAAGACCGACCTGACGAGCAGTTTCCTGTTGGTATGTATAGCCCTTCATGCGCATCTCGGCAGCCTCTGCTTCAGCCTTGAGCTTGTATGCTTCTGCTTCGCCCTGAGCACCGATGACTTTCATTCTTGCGGCAGTTGCAGCCTCAACAGCCTGACGCTCAGCGCTTGCCTCAGCCTCAGCTTTGAGCACCTGTTCTTCACGCACCTTGAGGTACATATCCGCATGCTGCTGCTTGAGCCTCTGGAAATTTGGATCATCGTCCGGGGTGACAATGTTTGTAACGAAGAACTCCGGCATGAGCAGACCATACTCAACCAGGTTCTCATTGATAACATCACAAAGTGTTGTCGAGATCTCGTCGAGGTGCTCATCTACCTCGAGTATATTTATATTCTTTTCTTTGATGACACGGGCAAGATTGCTCTTGACCTTGGTCATTATCATCGCACGGAACTTTGCAATAGTCGGTTTCATTCCGTAGCTGCCATCAATTACATCTGCCTGAGTGAATTCACTTGCAGTGCCGACAAGTTTGATGAGCAGCTTTCGTGAATCGCTGACTTTCAGGTTAAACTGACCGCTTGCACCTATCTCAATGGGAAGGCCTGAAACCGTATCAAAAAATCTTATCTTGCTGTCTGTTCCCCATTTGATACCCATCTGCACAGTCTTGTTAATAAAGTAGACTTCACTGTGGAATGGTGTATCAACATTTGTCGGGAACTTATACAGGTTTTCAAGCAGCGGCAGATTCTGCGTTGCAAGGGTATATCTGCCCGCACCGAACAGATCAAGAGCCTGTCCGTCACGAAAGAACACAGCCTCCTGAGACTCGTGAACAATAAGCTGTGAGCCGAGGTTGAAATCTTCGATCGGGTGCTTCCAGACAAAAGTCTGATTGTCGCCCTCGTACTTGATAACACTGGCAAGGCCTTTTTTCTTTTCGGTCTCTTTAGCGACCTGCTTCTGAACATCAATCACAGTGTCGCACAGCGGGCAGGTGTAGCTTTTGGCATTCTTGTCTGCTGAAAGATTGCACGAACAGCTCGGACAGTGGAAGTTCACAAGGTTCGCAAGCTGATCCATCGTGTTTATCTTATTGTGGCAGACAGGGCACAGCGCCTTATCACCTTTTGCCTGGTCAAACACGACCATATTGCCGCAATGGGGGCAGGCACGGGAACTCATTCTGTCCGCACGGACATCTATCACATTTCCGCAGGAGCAGTTGATGTGCTTTTTAGCAAAGATAAAGTTTGATGCCTCTGCATAATTACCGCACTGCGGACACTCTATAACAAATTTTGACATTTGTTTCAACTCCGTTCTATTTTATAATCTAGGTGTCAAAAAAGTTTTTCTTTCAGCAGATCGCTGGCGGTTTTGTGTATGTATTGAAGCTTGCTCCCAAGCTCTGTATATTCTTGGTCTAAAGCCTTTTTTAATTTGCCTGAGAACACACCTAAATTTTTAAGCTGTTTAGATATCTCTTTTCTCCTATTACTAATTTTGCCTCTTTCATCTTCGAGTTCTTTATATTTATTTATCCTGTCTTCAATTATATCAGCCTTAGCTTGACTGTCCTTATATGCTCCAAGTGATCTAAACATTTTAGCAGCAGATTTCAAATTATCAGGATCACTGTATTTTGTTTTTTCAATAGCTTCAGCATAAACTGTTCCGTTCTTGATCTCTAATGCTTTAGCTTGAATATCGGTACTCTTTTCTGCACTGTCCTTATAGCCGCTAATTTTAGCAAATAGACTGGCAGCATGTGCTAAAGACGAATCGTTATTAGCATCCCGCAAAGCCTGTTCAGCTCTTTGGTATATGCATTCATTGGCACATTCTCTGCATTTTTCGATCATTTCCTTGCAGTCTCTGTAATCCGGTGTTCTTTCAAATAGAGCGGCTGCAGCTTCAAAATCCTTGTTGGTTGTTGAGCGTTCATATACCTGCATAGCCTCATTATACATAGAATCAAGATTATAAGTCTCCATTTTTTTCTTGTTATTATCGTCAGCAAATCTGATAGCTCTTCTATAGTTCTCGTTCTGTGAAAAATCCTTTTTGGCTGATGGAAGCTCAGTCTCAAAATGTATGTTCAGGGCTGCACAGAGTTTACCAACGTAAGCTCTGTATTCCTCAACATCTTCATTAAGTACCTGCTCATAAAAATCTGTTGCAGCGCTCCAATCTCCGTCCTCCAATGCGAGTGCACCCCGCTTCAGAAGATTCTCAATGTTTGAATTTGTGGGCTTAGATGCTTCTGCTGGGGCTGAAACACTTTTTACCGGTTGATCATTTGCTATTTTTCCGATACCTCTGATCAGATCCTGCATAAACCCGAGTTTGGACATATCCTGTGCCTGGAACATAGAAAGCGCATCAGGCAGGTCGTAAGGATCCATATCCTTGTAGGCAGGGATAAGTGTCCTGCTTCTGTCCTCCTGCATTAACATAAGGTATCTGCTCCACTCGTTGCGTACCCAGACAGCGTTGAAGTACTCAGGCTTTGTGCCTACAACTACCATTACCTTTGCTGAATTTAAGGCAGCAAAAATGTAGGGCTCGTACTCTGTTCCGAGCTTTGATTCAAGCGTTATTCTTGAGAAGAATACTTTGAAGCCTTCCTTTACAAGTCCATAGTAAAGGTCCTGTGCCAGTACACTGTCCGGCGTTCTTCTGCCCATATCATCGGTCTCTTTGTAACAGATGAACACATCAAAAGGCTTTTCCTTGTTTGATATTTCAAGTATGCCTTTCTGAACTTTGTCTATGTACTCAGCTTCCTGCTTGTACACCTCTTTCTGCACGCTGTCTGCATGTGAAAGAGCCTCAAGGTAATCGGCGTCCTCAAGAATAGATTTATATTGTGTACGGTGACAGGTAGGTATCTTTTTCTTTGTAAGCGGATCATCAACATATTCTATACCGTAACGGCACAGAACAATAGACCAGTAAAGCTCAGCGTCATCTCTCTGTGCTGTCATTCTTTCATATATCTCAGCAGCCTTGTCAAACTCACACTGCTGACGGAAGTGGTTAGCTCTGTTGAACATATTGAGAGCCTGCTCATTATCCGTCTTTGGCAGAGTCTGCTTAGTTCCGCAATACTCGCACTCACAGACGGTCATACCCTCTGTTACTTCCAATGAGCCTCCACACATCTTACACTTAAATACTGCCATTTCAGTTATCCTCCATATTCCCAATTTATGAATAAATTATCTATCGTATATTATACCATTAAATGACATAATTTTCAATTGTCATTTTTGATAGTATTGCACAAACAACATTGTGCAATATGTACTTTAGTTTGTGAAATTGACTAAACTGCAATGCAGTTACAGCTGTTTTAGCTGCATTTCTGATGCTGTTTCAGCTTGAATATGGTCAAAATCCTGGTCGCTGCGATATACTTGAATTATCAAATTTGAGGAGGTAATTCTATGTCCAGACGAGGAGATAACATTCACAAACGCAGCGACGGACGCTGGGAAGGACGCTACATTTCAGGCAGAAACGAGCTTGACAAGGCGGTTTACAAATCCGTATACGCTCATTCTTACGCCGAGTGCTCGGAAAAACTCAAACTCGCACGGTGCGATCTGCTGCCCGTCAGCAAGCCGATAACTATTGACGAACTGTTCGCAGCGTGGCATCTGAGCCGCAAAAACAAGGTCAAGCAGTCGACATTTGTCAACTACCTGACCTTGTACAACAACTATCTGCGTGAGCGATTTGGTACGCTAAAAGTTGAAAATCTCAACTCCTTTATGCTCAACCGCTTTATTGACGATATGCTCACAAACGGCGGAAAGAAAGGGCTTGGTCTGTCCCCGACAACAATGCAGTCAATCATGATACTGCTTCGCTCGGTGCTTGAATACGGTGAACTTGAGTATGGACTGTCAAATGCGGCGAAGCACATTAGTTTGCCAAAAGCCCAAAATAATACTATTTCGGTGTTCAGCAAATTTGAGATTTGCAGAATACGGAACTGTGCGGATTTATGCAATAGCATTGAACTTGGGATTGTGCTGACGTTGTTTACAGGTCTGCGAATAGGTGAACTGTGCGCTCTGACCTGGGAAGATATCGACATCGCCGAGCAGCTTATTCATGTGCGAAAGACGCTGTTTCGCATCGCAAATCAAGGTGATTCTGCGCAGAAAACAGCGATAGTTATTGACACTCCGAAAAGCAAAAGCTCGCTGCGTGATGTGCCGATACCAAGCTTTTTGCTGGGTGAGATTGTGATGCTCAAACAGTGCTGTTCGGACGATGATTTCATCCTGACTTGCTCACCAAGACCGACCGAGCCACGCACCTACACGCTGCGGTTCAAGTCGTTTCTCAAGCGAATCGGTGTGCCCTACCGCAACTTTCACGCCTTGCGTCACACATTTGCTAAGCAGTGCGTCAAGAGCGGCGTCGACGTAAAAACGCTCAGCGAGCTGCTCGGGCATTCGAGCGTCAAGATCACGCTCGATAGGTATATACGTCGGTTTCGGGAGGCTTATCTTGTTTTGATATATTATACGAACCCTGCCGCCGCTGTGGTGTTGTATGTTAACTCTGGTTAGTGGCAAAGTCAACATCTGAATTGATAACAAAGTGTTAGAACAAAGAAACGGACAGTCCAGCAGCTGTCCAACCAATTGTACAGTTAACTATTGACACATCCTGCCCCGAATGATAGAATAAAGCCGTGACCTGACGGCACTCATGATACATAACCAAACCGAAGGGAGTGTATTCATGAGGATCCAATACTACCATAAGAAAGATAATGAGAGTGTCGTTTCAGAGTTACCTACGCCGCTTGAACTGTTCAAGCAAACGCATACGAAACAAGAGTACGAGCAGCTGGTGTCATTCTACAAATCAGAGCAGTGGCAGGAGGTTGAAAGAGCGCATCTCAATTCAGACCGAAGATACTACGAGGGCAGAAAAGAAATGTCACTGTCCGAGCATAGCAAAATGGTATCTTCAAAAAGCAAATTCTACGGTGTGCACCCGTTCCAAAAGCGAGTTGAGAACAAGCTTATCAAACGCATCGAAGATCGGTTTGAGGACAAGCTGCTGTGCGAAAGTATGAAAGCCCTCACACCAAAGCAGTATCAAGTCATTGAGCTTTTTCTTAAGGACAGAAATACTGACGAGATCGCCAAAGCAGTCGGAACAACTCCCGGCAATGTGAGGAAGCTCAGAAAGAGAGCGCTTGAAAAACTGCGCACAGAGTATGCAAGGCTTGCAATGGGCTGCCACGAGGAATACACGGGAAAGATACCGTACAATATCAAACGGCTTTGCAAGTATCTTGCCCGGTCAAAACCCACGAAGAAACGAAAGAAAGCAGCGTAGAATCGACTGCACAGAGAGATCTGTGCGGTCTTTTTTTGCCTTGTAAAATGTAAAGAATTCGTGAACGGCAGAAAAATGTCGCTTTTTGTCGTTTCTCATCGGTAAGTATATAGAGGGCGATCGTTCTCAACAAACACAAAAAGAAAGGAGAAATCACATGAACAAACTGATCACCAAGTCCTGCGAGGAGATAATGACCACGCTGTACAAGCCGATAGAGTTCGCCGTTGACGGCTTGCTTGCCCAAGGCTTGTACATTCTTGCAGGCTCCCCGAAGGCGGGGAAATCGTGGCTCGCTTTGCAGCTTTGCCTCGCAGTTGCAAAAGGAGAAAAGCTGTTTGAGCGTGAGACAAACGGCGGCACTGCACTGTACTTTTGTCTCGAAGATGGCTACGAGCGTATCCAAAAGAGGCTCTATGAACTGACAGATGAGCCGTCGGACAATCTGTTCTTTTCGATAATGGCTGACTCTATCGGCTGCGGATTGGAGGAACAGATAACCAAGTTCAAGTCTGCACATGAGGACTTGCACCTCGTTGTTATCGACACGTTGCAAATGGTAAGGAGTGAAACAGACTCAACTTACGGCAGTGACTATGCAGAGCTTCTGCCGCTGAAAGCTCTCGCACAACAGCTCGGTATCAGCATCGTGCTTGTACATCATCTGCGCAAGGCCGCCGACAAAGATCCGTTCAACATGGTCTCAGGCAGCACAGGTCTGAACGGCTGCGTTGACGGACTGCTGGTGCTGATGAAAGCAAAGCGGAGTGCAAACCAAGCGACCTTGCACTGCACGGGTCGAGACATTGAGGACACGGAACTGCTGCTAACCCGGAAGGGTGCAAGCTGGACGGTCACAGACGAGAGCGAGGATAAGCCGCCCGACCTTTTTTCTTTTGCCATTCACGACCTGATGCTTGAGCTGCTTTCGTTCAAAGGCTCGGCGACAGAGCTGTGCGGTCTGCTGGCAGAGAAATACTCTCGGGAGTTCTTTCCAAATATGATGAAGAAAGAGCTGACACTGCACGGCTATGAACTGCAAAGCTACGGAGTTAAGTTCTCTCACAAGCGCAGCAACGGACAGCGATTGATTATGCTGGAGTACGACCGTGACAGTGACACCGGTGACGGCAAAAATCTGATGCCCGAGCCGTCACAAAATGCTGACCCTGCTGTCACTGCCGGAAAATCTGAAAGCTCACAAACTACTGATTCTATTGACTCTGCGAGTGTAGGCATCAACAACACTTGTGAAAAGTTAGCTGACCCTGTCAGGCAGTTAGCTGTCCCTTTTCGCAGCGGAGCTGACCCTGAGTATGCAATCATCAATGGAAAGAGAGTTGAGGTGAAAAGTTATACACTTGATGAAATTCTGATGCAGAGCGCAGCCAGACTTCGGGAGAAGATTTTCAGAGAGCGAGGTATAGTTGTACCCGATTTTGACCCCTCACTGTGAGCCGATTTGTGCCCACACTCTCCCTCGGTGGACAAACTCCCCGACCCGCAGGAACACAACGCCGCACAGGGCAGCGTGGCGCAAGTGTGAGCGAATGACAGGGCAAAGAACTCTCGCCGCAGGAGTTTACTATCTGTATAGTAACTTTTGAATTTGCAGAAAAGACAAAAGCCCGTGCTTGAACGCTTTGCGGCTTACGAGTAATGAATAAAACTGTTCCAAGTATCAGTATCAAACGGCAGTCCGAAACCTGCACTGATTCCGGACACGCCAGCATCGCAGGTGGCAGTCCCGCTGAAGCGGTCAGCCTCCCGCATTACCGGCACGGGGAGAACCCCGTGGACCCCCTTGCATCATTGACAGAGGAAGATGATAACAAAGTGTGTCTGCCTGCGAAACGGCAACCGATATCAACCCTCGGAATTGGCACCGGAAAGGCTCCATTTAGTACTTTGCAGGAAAAAGCACGGCGTCATTTGCCGCCGCACGCCTCACTTCGACGAGCAAAGCTCGGCGTGTTTGCGAGAGAATCTGCAAAATGAGAATTGGAGTCAAAATCGAAAATTTGCAAAAGTACAGGCGTCAAAAATCGAAAAATCAGCCTCTTTCGGCGGTGCTGCGAGGCGTTCCACTGGCGTCACGAGCAGTTTTCAGCTGAACAAAACAGTTGTGTTGTAATTCTTAACAGCGAAAAAAAATCAAAAAGAAACGAAAGGAAGAATGATAGAAAATGAAAAATGAAAACTTAACTTCACAGCAGAGATTTGAAATGATGCTGCCGTGCAGAGATGACAGCGACAGAGCCGAACAGTTTGCCAAGCTCAATGAAAAATGGCGTGAGCTGTTCACCAATCTCTCAAAAGATCTGACCGATGAGCAGAGAATTATGTTTGACACTTTGCTCAATGTGCAGCTCCGGCAGAACGACATCGTCAACAGAGAGACATACTCAACAGGGTTTAAAAACGGTGCAAGAATGATGTTTGAAATGTTTGAGCAGGACGGTCAATTCGGTTACAGACAGGCTCGTCCTGTACTTGATAAGTCAGACTACATTGACGAAAGCTGTCTGCCTAACAAGAAACTTCCTACGATGTTGACTATCAAGGAAGCGGCAAAACAAGTTCCCGGATTTACCGAATATCAGATCCGCAGGCTGTGCAAATCGGGTGAGCTGCCTTGCGTCTTTGCCGGCAAGAAAACTCTTATCAATCGTGACAATCTGTACAAATATCTCTACGGTGAATCAGTTGAATAGTCAAAAAATATGTTGTGAAACTTAATTCATCACAGCCGGGATAGCTATTCCCGTAAGTCTGTGATATTGTGTAGAATACCAATACGAAAGGAGGGAAAAGATTATGGCAACGATAACGAAAAGAGGAAAGTCATACCGCATAGTTGTTTCCTGTGGATACGACATCTACGGCAAACAGATAACCCACTCAAAGACATGGCGACCAAGCGAGGAAATGTCTGCAAGCCAGGTCAAAAAAGAGCTCAACAGGCAGGTCACTTTGTTTGAGGAAGAATGCTCACACGGAACTGTCACAGAGAACATCAAGTTTCAGCGTCTTGCGGAAATGTGGTTCGATGAGTACGCACAGTTCAATCACCGCAGCACCTCACTTCAGCGTGACAGGCAGCTTGCATCACGAGTCTACCCCGCACTCGGACACCAATGGATAGACAAGATAACCGCACACGACATTCAGGTGTTCATCAACTCGCTTGCACGAAACGGTGCGAACAAGCGAAACGGCAAACCGCTGTCGCAGAAAACTATCAAGCACCACCTGTCGTTCATCTCATCTATCTTTGAGTACGCAAAGAACCTTGATATGATAAGCTCGAATCCGTGCAGAAAAGTCGTCATACCGAAGCTCGACGCAAATGGAAAGCTGATGACGAAAAAGGAAAAGCAGATCTACACCAAGGAGCAGATCAAGGAGTTTATGCAGATGATAGAAACCGCACCGCTGAAATACAAAGTGTTCTTCAAGCTGGCTGTGTACACCGGGTGCAGACGAGGCGAACTGCTCGGGCTGGAGTGGAAAGACATCAACTTTGATGAGCAAGTTTTCTATGTACATCAGACCTCAAACTACACCGCAGAAAAAGGCGTGTACACCGACGGCACAAAGACCGTAAAGTCAACGAGAACGGTCAATATGCCGCAGGTGATCTGCGAGCTGCTCAAAGAGTACAAACTGGAGCAGGACAAATACAAGGTCAGCATCGGCGACCAATGGGTTGAAAACGACAGGCTGTTCATCAAGTGGAACGGCGAGCCGATGCACCCGAACACTCCATACACCTGGCTGATGCGGGAGTGCGAGCGAAACAACTTCCCATTCTACGGCATACACACATTCAGGCATCTGTTCGCCTCGCTTGAAATAGAGGCAGGCATCGACCCGACGACCGTAGCCGCAACGCTTGGACACTCAACGCCGATAACCACCATGTCAACATACAGTCACTATTTCGCACAGAGCAAGCAGCGAGCGAGCAATGCGGTTGCAGAGTTCCTTGAAAAGAGCGGTTAACGCCGTAAAAGCAACAGCCCTGCGGGTCAGACTTGCAGGGCTGTTTTCATACATATTTTAGTTGACAGCTAAATAAAGGCCAAAGTGACACAAGAGTGTCACAGGCGCAAACGGCGCAGATACTGTGTAAAGTGGCATATCGTTTAGTATCGTTTGGTGAAAATAAAGACCAAACAAAGACCAAAACACACTTTTGGACAAAAATAAAGCCCGCAAACGCCGTGTTTGCGAGCTTTTCTTTTATGCGGCAAACGGGACTTGAACGATGGCAAGGTGCTGCACCGTTCACTGCCGGTCTGTGCTGATCTCAGCTGTTGCGCCGATTTTGACACCATCAATTCACGCAGTTTCAAGTGATCTCAAGCAGCCTTTGTCAGAAATAAGGTCCAAATAAGGTCCGCAGGTACGAATCTATCAATCATAATATCATGAATAATACTTCTGATTTCCACTGTTCCGCTTATCAGGTAAAGTCATTTTGAGAGTGCCGTTGTTAAGCAAAGGTCTCAAATACTTTATTCTGAAATTAGTCCTTCCGCTCAATCCGCAATACTCTTGTATTTCCTTTCTTGTGCGAGGTGTCTTACAATACGCTACCAAAGCAGCTAATGTTACACTTCCGATAACTTGGTCTGTAACTTGGTCTGTATCTTGGTCCGTGACTTGAACTGTTTTATGTCCATAGTTCAGATTTGGAAAAGTAACCACAAACTGCACTCTGTCAGAATAGAACTGCGGCTCTTTATCAGGTGTAAAATTAGGAGAGGAAAAACTGCTCATTCTTATCTTCTTGATGCCACTGCCTTCACGCTCCATATAACCAAGCCTTGCAAAAATATCAGCAAGGACAGGATTTCTTCTTGTTGACGGAATCTGCTCTATGTTTCTGTCCTGTATCATAGTTCCGTCCGGCATTCCGCCGGGAGAATAGATTTCCATCCGATCATCAAAAATGACAACATGGACTTCGCTTCCGTTAACAAGATAATCCCGGTGGATAAGTGCATTTACAAGCGCCTCAAAGTATCCTCTTTCCTGATACTCGGGGAATTTCTCTCTTGAATTCGGAGTTTTTCTCCACATCAGCTTTGTGTTGCGCTTTATAAAGGCATCCACACTATCACCCTTTCGCAAAAAAATCAGTATCATTCTCTGTTTTTCAGCACCTCGGCAGGTGTTATCTTTGATATCTTTCTGACGAGCAGTCTGTTTATCACGAGGTAAACGAGCATCATCACGCAGTAAAGCAGGACATATGCATACCACTGATAAGATGTATCCATACAGCAGGCGACATTTGCGACGAACGACGGATAGACAAGATCAATGATGAACTTAGCCGCCGGTATCGCTGCAAGTCCGCCGACAGCGACAACGATAAGGTTGCCGTTGAGGTAGAGACTGCGTATCTCTTTCGGACGGTAGCCGAATATCTTGATAAGCGAGATGCCGAAGCTTGAGCGGTCAATCATAACGCTCATCATAAGATACATCACCACGCAGAAAATTACCGAGCCTGCGGCGAGCAGCATTACGATGAACGAGGTCATCTGGTCTATGAATACGCCTGCGCTCTTTTTAATCTCGTCCTTTGTCGTGACGCTGTAAAGCCTTCCCTGCTCGATGTCGAGCTGTTTATCCGAGTACACGGCATTGAAATGGTCCTTGTCCTTTCCGAACAGTTCGCACATGCTCTGCCTGTCCATAAAGACAGTAAAGCCGGGTGAATATTTGGCGATGCCGGTGACGGTGAATGTATGGTCTATGTCGTTTGCAGGGTCGGTGAATGTCACCTTGTCGCCCTCTTTGTAACCGAAGCGCTCTGCAAGAGAGTCATTGATGACAGCCTTATTGCTGCCCTTTTCGGTCTTTGCATCAAAGTATCTGCTTTCGCCGTCGATACCAATGACGCTGACCTCGAGAGTATAGCCGCCGACCTCTGTGTTGAGTCCCTCGACATAAGCCGCCTCGCCGCCCTCGGGCGCTTTCTTTTCGGGGTATTTGTAAAGGTACATATACTCATACTTGGTGTCGGCAGTATTCCTGTCTCGAACATCGGTACAAAGCGAATATGTGTTGAAACCGAGCACGATGACGAGCATAGATATCATCATTCCGAGCACGACTGCAACCGAGCAGCGAAGCTCCCTGACCATATGCCTGATACGAAAAACTCTTTCAAAGTTGTTCGACTTTATTCTGAACTGCTTGTAACCCTCTGCACGCTGTTCACTGCGGATAAGCGAGAGCGCCGTTCTGCCCAGGCGCTTGTTTATCACGAGCGTGTTGACCAGCGCACTTATCACGGGCGGCATGAGCAGACCGTAGATGAGAAGATACGGCGGGAACACATAATCGACATCAGGCAGTGAGAAATATGTATAGCTCTTTTGCATCTGCGAGCCGATGCCGAACGGTGTAAAGCCGAGCGATGTGCCGAGCAGTGCACCGATGAATGCGACAACTGTCGGCATCGTGATATAGTGGCGCAGAAGGTCTTTTTTCTTTACGCCGAGTGCATACAGCGAACCGATAACGCTCGATTCCTGTTCTATCTGGTGAACGACGAACACCGAGATAACATACGCAAAAAGTATCAGCACTATGACACCTGCAACAAGACCGCCGACCTTGTTCATTATGACGTCGCCAGCCGCAGCGGCTATCCTTGCGTTGTCGCCTGCCTTGATAAAGCTTGTCAGATTGTCGATATCGAGCACGAACTCTTTTTTCACAAGCTCGTCGGTGAAATCTTTCATCTTGTCAACGCCGCTGTAAAGCTCGCCCGAGCCTCTGGCAGCCTCTCCCACGCCGTTTGTGTAATCATCTATGCCCTTTTTGAAAGCCGCAATGCTGTCAAGGCTTGCTTTCAGCGATGCAGCCTGACCTGTTGTGTCTGCCTTTGCGGCGGCAGCGAGAACGTCTGCATAATTCTGCTCTGTCAGCGTCTGCTTTATTCCGAACGCTGCCGCTGCCTTGTTTGCCTGCGCAAGATATGAATCGAACAGCTTTTGTGCGGATGATATAAGGTCACTGCTGCTTTTGTCGAGCTTCCCGAGACCGCTTGATAGCTCCTTTGAGCCTGAATGTATTCCCGAAACGCCGTCCTCAATCTCTTTTTTCGCATCGAGGAACTCAGCTATCGACTCCTTGAAATACTTGTCCTCGACTTTTTCATAGTCAAATTCAAGCTCTTTTATCCTGCTTTTCATATCGTCGTCGGTGACATTCTTTCCAAGACGGTAGGAGTAAGTGTACTCCTGTGCTTTCTGCGAAGATGCAGAAACTATCTTATCATATTCATCAGATGTGACGAAGAGCAGACCGAACACCTCCGACTGAACGCCCGTATCCGAAAGCTTGCGAAGCGGTGCATCGTAGTCGGGAACTGTTCCGAGACCGACTATCTCAAACTCCACGCCGCCTGCGGTCAGCTTATCTCCGACATCGTATCCGTTGACCTCTGCAAAGCGGCGCTCAACAACCGCCTCGCCCTTGCTCTGTGCGTTTCTGCCCTTGGTGAGCTGTATAAGGTCTGTCTTTTCCCTGTTTTTGAAAAGCCGCAGCACCTTGCCGTCGTCTGTTGGCATATCGGTGCTGAACTGCTGCTCAATCACGCAGTCTCCTTCCGAGAGCTTTTCAAGCTCGCTGTCCGTCAGCGGCACAAAGACGGTGAACTGTCCGTCCTGCACAAAGCTGTCTTTGCCTTTTTCATCTGTTCCCTGTATTATCGCATCTGCCGAGCCGACCATGCTGACAACGAGAAAGACACCCATAACGATGAGCAACACAAGTGCAAGGTATCTTCCGAGGTTGCTTCTGAGGTCACGCAGCAGCCTTTTTCTCAGTACTCTGTTCATTTTACAAGTCCTCCAGCTGTGCTGCGGGAACTCTCGTCTCGTTCTCGTAGTCTTTTATAACAAGCCCGTCTTTAAGGAAAATGACCTTGTGCACCATATTCTTTATTGAGTTGTTGTGAGTAACTATCAGCATCGTTGTACCGTACTTTGCGTTTATCTTTTCAAGCAGCACGAGGATATCCCGTGATGTTTTTGAATCGAGCGCACCCGTCGGCTCGTCGCAAAGCAGCAGCTTGGGATTTTTGATGAGTGCTCTTGCGATAGCACATCTCTGCTGCTGACCTCCCGAAAGCTGTGACGGGAACTTGTTCTGGTGCTCGGTCAGCCCGAGCGTTTCGAGCAGCTCATCCATATCAAGCGGGTCATCTGTCAGATACTCGCAGACACGGATATTCTCCCTGACCGTCAGGTTCGGCACAAGATTGTAGAACTGAAAAATGAAGCCGAGATTGTCACGTCTGTAATCGGAAAGCTGTGCAGGCTTCAGACCGAATATCTCCTGTCCGTCAACTGTCACCGAACCCGAATCCATTTCATCAAGTCCGCCGATGCAGTTGAGCAGAGTCGATTTGCCCGAGCCGCTCGTGCCCTGTATAACGCACATCTGCCCTTTCTTCACAGATGTGTTCACACCCTTTAATACCTGAATGTAGCTCTGATCCTTACCGTAGCTTTTCTTTAAGTTCTTTACCTCAAGATACATTGCTGTTTCCTCCCTTGTCTGTGTTAGTTTCAACTAACCTATGGTCATATCAAGAGCAGAAGATCCTGCTCTGAAACCGTTTTGTTTCATTTGGGGCTTTCCGGTCGCCCCAAGTGTCCGACAGGACGGTTAGCCCCATTCGGACATATGCTCTGATAAAAAAGTTATTTGTCGTCTTCAAGCACAAATTCAAGCCACGACTTGACCAGCATGTCAAGCACGGGCTTTATCTTTTCCTCCGCCTTGTCTCTGTCCTTTTCGTGCGTCAGCAGGTGAATGAACGCATCGACTTGTACATGGCTCAGCCAGTGCAGCATATACCTGTTGACACGCTTGCCGGGCACTGCATCTGCAAACTTCTGCGCCGACTTCAGATAGCCTGCGTCGAGCATCTCTATTATTCTGTCGGGCAGATCCTCAAACTGCGATCCCTGCGACTTTTCGAGCAGTATCATCATCTCATCGTAGTGGCTGTAAAGCAGGTCGACCATCTGCTTTGCAAACTCGTCGTGTTCGCCTGCAACGAACGTATATGCCGAGATATCAAGGTTTGCTTCCTCAGCAAAATGCGTCTGCATCAGCTGGGTAAACTCGTCCAGTGCGCCCGCCACGACTGCTTGAAACAGTCCATTTTTGTCCTTGAAAAGAAAGTACACCGCACCTGTCGTCAGCCCTGCCTGCGTGCAGATACTGCGCAGCGACGCTTTCTCGTAGCCTTTTTCAAGGAACTCTTTTTTTGCACATTCTATGAGCTTTTCACGGCTCTCGTTATTTATTGGCATCTTTTTGTCCTCCACATAACAGCGTTACGTAACAATGTTATGTTACAACATTTCTTCCTGTTTGTCAAGACCTTTTCAGAAAAAAATCTGATTTTTTTTGAAAAACGGCAAAAATAAATACCCGCACGGGATCTGATTCCATGCGGGTATCTTCAAGAAAGGGAAGAACAAGATGTAAGCGTTATTTATGTTTTTTGCCTGTGATAAAAAGCATCATCAGACAAACTGCAAGTGCATATGCCCAGAATTTATGCTGTTTCATTAGTACCGCTCCTTTCACTGTTTCATCAAGGCAATGATCATTCCATGCCTTTGAGTACGCCGACCATATCTATCCGCTTGATGCGCTTTGAGAACATAAAGCCGACAAGCACTGACACGCCCATAACAAACGCTGCTGCGAGCAGATATGTGTACCAGTGTATCCTGCACGGCCAGTCGATCGCATCGCCGTTTGAATCCATCATTGCCTGCAATGCCACGCTGCCCAGCGGAGTGCCGAGGATAACGCCGATGACAGACAGCCACAGGTTCTGCGCAGAGATGAGCCTGCGTATCGCACGGCTCTGGAAACCAAGGACTTTAAGCGTTGCGAATTCCTTTTCACGCTCGTTGAACGACAGGTTGCCCGAGTTATAAAGCACAACGATTATCAGCAGCAATGAAAAGAAGATCATAAAGTACACCAGAAGATCCATGACCTCCATGCTCTTGTCAAAGGCTTTTTTCAGATCGCTCATGCTGTGAACGGCGGTTATGTAGTCTCTGCCCTTTGCGCCCGAACAGTCGTCCTTTGAAACGAGCATTGACGGTCTGAATTCAAAGCCCTCTTTTTCGTAATCCTCACGAAGCATGGATATTCCCGTAACCGACGGGTGGCGGGAGATGAGACCTATCTCGCTCTCTATCCACTTGTCGCCCGTTGCGGTCTTCCAATAGACCTTGTCGCCGACTTTCAGTTTCAGCTTATCAGCCTGTTTCATTGTCAGAGCGACCTTACCCTTTTCAAGTGAGCCGATATTGAGGTCTCTGTCTGAGACTCTGAAAAGCTGCTTGCCCTCGGTGACCGCCAGCTTGCAGCTTATGATGTCATCAGAAACAGGGTGGGATTCGGCAGCAACAGATATCATATCCATTGCGACAAGTTCGCCGCCGAATTCTATCTGCAGCTGCTGTGCCTGTTCGAGTGTGCAATCATCTTTCAAAAGCACCTGCGTGTTGTAGTTCTGTATATCCTCAAAGTACCATTGGCGCACATATCCGACCGTGTCATACGCACCCAGACCGAGCGTCATAACGAGCATTCCCATCATCGTTCCGAATATGCCCATGACCGCACGCATCTTTGAACGGGAAACATCACGCAGATTGTAGCGTGCGTTGAAGCCGAGCTTTTTCCAGAAAGGCAGCTTTTCAAATACGCAGCTCTTTGCGGTCTTTGTAGCGGCAGGACGAAGTGCCTCCGAAGGATGTATCTTAAGTATCCTGCGGCAGCTCAGATATGCGGTAAGCGTGCAGACAAGGACTATCACCAATGACAGCACTATGCTCTTCATATCATAGCCTGCGCTCCAGTTCGGAACGGAGTAATACTCGCCGCCGAACATATCGACCATAAGCTTTCCGAGCGTGAAAATGCCGAGCAGTATGCCTGCTATACAGCCAAGCACCGATGACACGATACTGAAACTCAGATAGTGAGCCATTATCTTTCGGTTTTTCATTCCCAGTGCATTGAGCGTGCCTATCTGCGTTCTCTGGCAAGCGACCATTCTTTTCATCGTCGTTGTGATGACAAGCAGTGCTATTGCAACGAACACGCCCGAGAAGATATACGAAAAGCTGTCATGCTGGTCAAGCTCATCGGTGAGACGGTTGTATCCGTCGATGCTCTTTCTGTCGCCGATAAAAGCATAGTTGCCGTCAAGCGCATCGGATATCTGACTTTCCAGCTTGAGCGGGTCGCCCTCGCAGGTGAAAACTATCTGGTTGAAACTTTGCTTGTCCTGCGGCAGCACGCCGAGTGAAAAATACGCAAAGCCGATATTGTGAAAATCGGTGTCCGCATCGGTCGAGGCACAGGCAAACTCGTATTCGGGAGTTATGACGAGTCCTTTTATTTCTTTTTCTATATCCTGTCCCGAAACATGAACGCTGAATTTGTCTCCGACTTTCAATCCCCATTTATCTGCAAAGCGGTAAAACAGCCACACGCCGCTTTCGTCACTCGGGTCATAGTCCTCGCCTTTCATCGTGTACGGTCTGGTAACGACGCTGTCGCTTTGGAAATAGCAGTATATCTCCGCAGAATTATGATCCTCGTCAGCCTTGCCGAGTGTCTGTGATCGCAGCTGAACATCGTTTACCTTATCAAGCTTTCTGACATTATCAGCTTGCTGCTGCGTCATATCGGCACCGTATATCCAACCGTCAGAAAAGTTAGTGCTTGAATTGAAATCCTTTCTCGCTTTCGTTCCGCCGATGACATTTGACTGAAAGCCTGTGTAACACCACATGGCAACGAGCGACAGCACAAAGATAGAAAAGAACTGTGCAAAGTTGCCCTTGATGTCACGAAGCATCTTTCGCTTTAACATAACAAGACCTCCCCGTGCTTACCACTCTATGTCCTTGACGGACATCGGGGAGTCGTTAGTTTTTATCGACTTTATCTTGCCGTTTCGCATATGTATCACTCTGTTTGCACACTTTGCAATATCGGCGTTGTGTGTAACAAGTATGACCGTGTGACCGTCCTGAGTTGAGAGTTTTTGCAGCATCTCAAGCACGATAAGACCTGTTTCCGAATCGAGTGCGCCCGTCGGCTCATCACCGAGAATTATCTTAGGATCTTTTGCGAGTGCTCTGGCTATCGAAACTCTCTGCTGCTGACCGCCCGACATCTGTGACGGGAACTTGTTTTTCTGGTCTGACAATCCGACCTTGTCAAGCATCTCGCCTGCATCGAGTGCATTCTTTTTGATATCCTTTACGAGTGCAACATTCTCATACGCAGTAAGTCCTGCGATAAGGTTGTAAAACTGAAAGATAAAGCCTATCGTATCGGCACGGTAGCTTGAAAGCTGCTTGTCGCTGAAGCCCGATATCTCCTGTCCGTCAACGATGACCTTGCCTTCTGTCGGCTGATCCATTCCGCCGAGCATATTCAGCACCGTCGATTTTCCTGCACCCGAGCGGCCGAGTATCACCACAAACTCGCCCTGCTCTATCGTAAAGCTGACATGATCGACTGCGACCTGCATACCATCGCCCTTGCCGTATGTTTTTACGACATCCTTGAATTCAACTGCTGTCTGTCCCATTTTGCTCTCCTCCTATGATCCTGTTTGATTATTTTTTCTTCTGCTTTTCTCGTCCTCGATAAGTCCGATATAGTAGCATCTTATCAGATTCATTATCTCCTCAAATGCCGGTTTGCACCCGGGTATGAAATACTGAAGTGCATAGCAGTGATGCATATCCTTTCCGACATGGATAACACACTCTGCACCTGCTTTTCTGAAGCTGTCTGCATAGCTCGGTGCAAAAGCGTAAAGCGCCTCTGCACTGCCGTAGTAAAAATGAGTCATTGGTGCATTCCTGAAATCGCCGTGTGCTGTCGCAAGATACTTTTCGGGGATGTCCCTGCCGTGCTGCATTATCTCTCGGGCGATATACATATAATCCTCGGGTATCATGATATCTGTTTTTGCAAGCCTGTGCAGAGCTTTTTTTTCCTCGTCCGTAACAGGTACGCTGCCGGGCGAAACAGGAATGAGCATTCCCGGCATTGGTATGTTTTCACCGCCGTCATTCAGTTCGTTTATATATGTTATAAGATCAAGTATAAGTGCCGCACCCGACGAGAAACCGAGGAAAACGATGTTCTGAGGCTCATAGCATTCAAGCATCAGCTTGTAGCACTCAAAAATCATCTGAACATTTTCGAGCATATCGTGCTCGTGACACATCGGATAGTAAGGAAACCATACATCTGTGCCGGTCTGCCTTGCTATCTTTGCACAAAGCCCGACGTCTTTGCTGTCCGAACCGAGTATCATTCCGCCGCCGAACACGAACAGTATCGCTCTTTTCTTTCTGCGATCCTTTGAGTTGACCTCAAGGCAGTGATACTGCCCGAATATCATGTGATCGGTATAGTTCGCCTTTTTATCTGTCGGCATTGCGAACTGTCTTTTCTCGTTCATCTTTGCCGCCTTTTCAAGCACTTCCTGTTTTGTGCCCGAAAGCGAGTCCTTTATCTTCGCCGCTTTGACTACAGCTTTTGTGAGCTTGTAAAGAACGCTCCATCTCGCATCGGGTGCAGCGACTACTCTGTCATTTGCATCAAACATTCTCAGCACTTCCTTTCCTGCCAATCACCAGAAACAGCGTGTCCTTTTCGCTTACCTTGGTGACTTCAAATCCTGCCTGCTGCATAAGCGCGCTTATCTGTTGTGCGGTGTAACGCTTCATGCAGGGCACTTTCTTTTCCCAGTCTATCTTCGGGTCGCCGTAATTGTTTATGACTGCAAAGCTGCCGCCCGCTCTGAGTGCTTTGAACACCTCGGCAAAACCCTTGGCGATGTCCTTCCAGAAAAACACCGTTTCAAACGCAGTGACACAGCTTATGCTGTCCGGCTTGAACGGCAGCTTTTCGGCACTGCCCTGCATTATCTTCACTCGCTTGCCAAGCTCGTCCTTGTTGACTTTTTTCGCTTTTCTCACGCTCTCGTCAGAGATGTCCAGACCGATAAGTTTAGCGCCGTCTGTCATTTTCAGCATACGCCTGATGTTGTATCCTCCGCCGCAGCCGATGTCGGCGATGTATCCCTCACTCGGCAGCCGGATCTGCTCAAATGCCCATTTAGCCATAGGCAGATGTTCCCTGTCCATGCTGACCAGCATCATTCGTCCGAGCAAGCCCTTGGGGTTTCCAAAATTGTCCGTAAAGCTCATATCAATACCTCCGCAATAGCAATTAGTCATAACTAACCATTGTGATTTTATCACTTTATAAAGGCTTTGTCAATGCGGTTAATGCGAATTGGTTAGTTTTCACTAACCTATTGTGAATAATTGCTTTTGCGTTGTTGAAAGTTACAAAAGCTGTGCGTGTTTTATGTGCAGTGCTTGACAAATCACTATCAGCAGGATATACTGATAATCGGATTATCAGTAACGCAGTTATCGAAAAGGAGGTATATTATGTCAACACCCGATAAAAGCATCGACCCGAAGCTTCTTGAATGTGCTAAGAAAGAGTTCCTGAAAAACGGCTTTCTTAATGCTTCACTCAAAAGCATATGCGATGCTGCCGGCATCACGACAGGTGCGGTGTACAAACGCTATAAAGGCAAGGAGGAGCTGTTCTGTGCAGTCGTCGAACCGACAATAAAACAGCTGACTGAGTTTATAGCTGCACGGTCGGATGCGGATTTTGCGTCGATGAGCGATGCACAGATCGCAAGGTCGTGGATGATGGACGAACCCGCAATGCTCGAGACCTTCAAGCTTATATGGAAACAGCGCCGGGGGTTCGTTCTTCTGCTCGATAAAAGCGCAGGCACTCGCTATGAGAATTTCCGGCACGATTTTGTTGAGATGATGAGCAAAACCTACGAGCTTATTTTCAGCGAGACCAGAAAGAGAGGTCTTGCACGGGCAGACCTTTCAGCAAAGGAACTTCATGTTCTGTGCTCGTCATTCTGGACATCGGTCTATGAGCCGTTCATTCACGCAATGACATGGGAAGAGATCGAAGTCCACTGCAGAGCGATATGCAGATTTTTTGACTGGCCAAAGGTCATCGGACTCACACGGAAAGGCGGATAAATATGTTCAAAAAAGTCAAGCCCTATATGGGCAGTTACACTAAGTACACATATCTTGCGGCGGCGTTTATGCTCACCGCCATAATCGCAAGTATGGTGCCTTACTATCTCGTTTACAGGATAATCAAACCGCTGACGGAAGGTGAAAGCGTCGGCGGAACATTCCTTGCGGCAAGCCTTGGAATCAGCGCCGTGTGCCTTGTGCTGCACGCTGTGCTTTATGTTCTCGGGCTGAAGTTTTCACACATCGCAGCTTACAACACACTTAAAAATCTCCGCTGCTCATTGCAGAGAAAAATGGAAAAGCAGCCGCTGGGAACGATACAGGAAAAAGGCAGCGGCAGGATCAAAAAGCTGTTCACCGACGATATTGAGCAGGTCGAGCTGCTGCTTGCACACGCTATCCCCGAGGGCATTGCAAATCTCGGAATAGCCGTTATTGCGATAATTTGTATGTTCTTTGTGGACTGGCGGCTTGCACTGCTGTCGCTCGGCTCTCTGCCGCTTGGTCTGTTTGCTATGGGAATGATGTTCAAGTCGGGAATGGCAAAGATGAACGACTACTACACAGCTGCGACAAAGATGAACAACACTATCATCGAGTATGTCAACGGTATGGAGGTCGTCAAGGTGTTCGGCCGTGACGGCGAGTCATACAAGCGTTATGAGACAGACATAAAATCATACCGTGATTTCACACTCGACTGGTACAGGATATGCTGGCCGTGGATGGCTCTTTACAGTGCCCTTATCCCTTGTGTTGCACTCGTGACCATTCCTGTCGGAACACTGCTGGTCATCAACGGTGTCTGCACGCTTGCAGACCTTGTTCTCGTTGTCTGCCTGTCACTTGCAGTAGGCATGCCGCTTCTGAAAGCGATGAACTTTGCAGGCAAATTCCCTCAGCTCAATTACAAAGTCGCCGAGATAGAAAAGGCAATGGAAGCTGAGCCTCTGAAAACGAAGGGCAACAAGTTCATTGGTAACGGCAGAGACATCTCGTTCAAAAATGTGTCTTTCGGATACAATGACGAAGAGGTCATACACAACATCTCGCTCGACCTAAAGCAAGGCACGATGACCGCACTTGTCGGCGAATCGGGCAGCGGAAAATCCACTCTCGCAAAACTGCTGGTACACTACTACGATATCGGCGGCGGCAGCATAACTATCGGCGGACAGGACATCACCGATATGAGCCTTGAAGCCCTCAACGAGCAGATATCCTATGTGTCGCAGGAGCAGTTCCTGTTCAACACGAGCCTTTACGAAAATATTTTGCTCGGCAACCCTGCGGCTTCTCGTGACCAGGTGTTAGTTGCAGCTAACCAAGCGCAGTGCGATGAATTCCTGCAAAGACTGCCCGACGGTATTGACACAATGGCAGGCGACGGTGGAAAGCAACTCTCGGGCGGCGAACGCCAGCGCATCTCGCTTGCAAGAGCACTGCTCAAAAATGCACCTATCATCGTGCTTGACGAGGCGACCGCATTCATCGACCCCGAGAACGAGGAAAAGATGAACGCCGCTATCGCTAACATCATCAAGGACAAGACGGTGCTTGTCATCGCACACCGCTTGCAGACTATCGTCAACGCTGACAAGATATGCGTGCTCCGTGACGGCGAACTTGTCGCTGCGGACAGGCACGAAAAACTTCTTGAAAGCTGTGAGGATTACAAAAAGCTGTGGGAGCTTTCGCAGGAACGCTCCGCATGGTCTATCGGAAATGAGGTGAAGGCATGATAGGACTTATACACCGTATGCTCGCAGCATCGGGCAATTACAAGGGCAGGATATACGGAGCTTTCGTTCTGGCATTTTTCAAGGACTTGCTGATGAAAGCACCGATAGTCGTTTCGTATTTTATCATCACTGCCTTTATCGACGGTGAGATAACAAAGACGGCCTGCATCTATGCGGCTGTCGCACTCGTGGTGAGCGTTGCTGTTCAGGCGATACTCCAGAACTGCTCGGACAGGCTTCAGTCTGCGGCAGGATATATGATATTTGCAGATATGCGAATGAAACTCGGAAATCATCTCAGGCGAATGCCTATGGGCTATTTCACCGAGGGCAACATCGGAAAGATAAGCTCCGTGCTTTCGACGGACATGGTATTTATCGAGGAAAACTGCATGTCAACTATTGCCGATATGATGAGCTATCTGTGCTCGCAGGCAATAATGGTGATATTCATGTTCATCTTCGATATACGCCTTGGCATCACCTCGCTGATAATTTCGCTCATTATGCTTTTCATCGGTGAGAAGATGAAGACGAGCACGCTCAAACATTCGGCAGAAAGGCAGAGTGCAAGCGAAAAGGTCACCGAGTCTGTCATTGATTTCACCGAGGGCATCGGTCTGATAAAAAGCTATAACATAGTCGGTGAAAAGTCCCGTGAGCTTACAAACAGCTTCGAGGAGAACTGCAAGGTGAACATAGGCTTTGAGCGTCAGCAGGAGCCTTGGCAGATCTCGATAAACCTCACCTATGCACTCGGCACGATCGCAGTGTTCGGGCTGTGTGCGCTGTTGTATCACTATGGTGTGATGCCTGTCAATTACTTTGTCGGCATACTGCTTTTCCTGTTCGACCTGTTCATTCCGATGAAGTCGTTTTACGGGCAGATTGCAAGACTCACCGTGATGAGTGCCTGCATGGACAGGATAGAGGAAGTTTTTGATGCTCCCGAGCTTGACGACACCGGAACGAGCACCGATGCAGACAGCTCTGCACCCGAGATAGAATACAGAAATGTCACTTTTGCATACGACAAGAAAGACGTTCTTCATGACATTTCATTCACCGCCGACAAAGGCGAGATGATAGCGCTCGTCGGTCCGTCCGGCGGAGGAAAATCGACTATCGCAAGTCTGCTTGCAAGGCTTTGGGATATACAGTCGGGCGAGATACGCCTGCGTGGAACGGATATCCGTGATATGCCGCTTTCTGCACTGCTCGATAACATCAGCATGGTCTTTCAGCGTGTGTATCTGTTTGCAGATACAGTGTATAACAACATCGCACTCGGCAGACCGACAGCGACCCGTGAGGAAGTCATCGAGGCTGCAAAAAAGGCACGCTGCTATGATTTCATAATGCAGCTGCCCGACGGTTTTGACACCGTTATCGGTGAGGGCGGCACATCGCTCTCGGGCGGTCAGGCGCAGAGAATTTCTATCGCACGGTGCATTCTCAAAGACTCCCCTATCGTTATCCTCGACGAAGCGACAGCGAGCGTTGACGCAGACAACGAAAGCTATATACAGGAAGCTATCTCCGAGCTTTGCAAGGGCAAAACGCTCATCGTCATCGCACACCGTCTCAACACTATAGAAAACGCCGACAAGATACTTGTCATTTCGGGCGGAAAGCTCGCCGAGCAGGGCACGCACAGCGAGCTGATGCAAAAGGGCGGTATCTACTGCGGCTTTGTGAAAAGGCGGCAGCAGGCTGCGATGTGGAAAATGTGAGAAACAAAATATCCGCAGGGTTTTGAAAGCTCTGCGGATATTCCGTTATGTTAGGGTAGGTTGGTGATAGCTGTTTTATCGGTGCATATAGAAATCACACTTTGCTCCGCCCGTGCCGAGCGTCTGCGTTCTCTCGAACGTGATGCCCTCAAGATCGCCGTAACAATAGATATCGTTGTCACAGAATGTGTGTGCTATCTCAACGCAGCCGAGCTTTTTCAGATAATCGTAATACGGGCATTTGAGTATGTCAAATCGCAGCATTTTCCTGTCTGCCGTGTGGAACTGCTGACGGAATCCCGCCTTTTCACCAAACGCTGTCTTTGCACCCGTTGCGAACATCTTCAGAAAGAAGCCTTTTCCCAGCGGCATCTTTACCATTCTCTGAAACTTCTTTGCGGACTTTTTTGCATACTCTGCCATGCCCTGCTCAAAAAGCGCTTTTGCTCTTTCGGGCACGACCGCTTTGAGTGCGAAATAGATAGCCGCAGAATTGAAGATCGCCTTTGTGTGCATCTGTTCGCTCTTTGGCACATCAGGGAATTTGTTGTGTATCTGTGCAAGCTCCTCTATTGCCCTTTTCCACACACGGCGTGTGGTCTTTTCGTCCGTCTGCGAAAGGATATGCTGTCTTATCACGCACGATGCCTTTGATTTGTTGAGTATTTTTGATGCCTCTGCTTCGTTCATTGTTATCCCTCTTTTTCATTGGGTTAGTCATATCTAACTAAAATTATAGCACACCCAGGGCAGAATGTCAACAGGTTTGATAAAAAGATTTTTATGCGCCCAAAAACGCTTGACAAACTGTTTTGTGTGTGCTAATATAAGTACGGTTAGTTATGCCTAACCGAGAATAGTTCATTAGCAGGCTCCTCTCAGATAACAGTAAAGAAGTGCGAACTTTGCTGCAAACGAGCCTGCTGCGTAAATAACGCAGCGAGATGCGTTAATAATAAAGACAGCCGCCATATCGGCAGAAGGAGTACACTATGGAATACACAATTATCGAAAAAGTAATAGGCAGAGAGATACTTGATTCAAGAGGAAACCCGACCGTTGAGGCAGAGGTTTTCCTTGCAGACGGAACAGTCGCAAGAGGCACAGCACCAAGCGGTGCATCAACAGGCGAATTTGAGGCGCTCGAACTTCGTGACGGCGACAAGAGCCGCTATCTCGGCAAGGGCGTTCTGCAGGCTGTGAGAAACATCAACGGAAAGATAAACGAGATACTCACAGGCATGGACGCAAGCGACATCTACGCTATAGACAGAGCTATGATTGCAGCTGACGGCACAAAGGACAAATCTAACCTCGGTGCAAATGCTATCCTCGCAGTTTCTATCGCCTGCGCAAGAGCAGCTGCCACCGCACAGGGTATCCCGCTTTACAAGTTCCTCGGCGGCATCCAGGGCACAAAGCTTCCCGTTCCGATGATGAACATTCTCAACGGCGGTGCTCACGCAGACAGCGCAGTTGACACACAGGAATTTATGATAATGCCTGTTGGCGCACCAAGCTTCAAAGAGGGTCTGCGCTGGTGTGCAGAGGTGTTCCACACGCTCAAAAAGCTCATCAAGGAAATGGGCGATGTTACCGCTGTTGGTGACGAAGGCGGATATGCACCGAACAACCTCAAGAGCGATGAAGAGGCTATCGAGAAGATACTCGAGGCTGTCAAAGCTGCAGGCTTTGAGCCTGGCAAAGACTTTATGATCGCTATGGACGCTGCATCTTCCGAGTGGAAGAGCGAAAAGGGCAAGGGCTTCTACAAGCAGCCAAAGAGCGGCAAGGAGTTCACCTCGGACGAACTTATCGCACACTGGGAGAGCCTTGTTGACAAGTACCCGATAATCTCTATCGAGGACGGTCTTGACGAAGAGGACTGGGAAGGCTGGCAGAGAATGACCGCAAAGATCGGTCACAAAGTTCAGCTTGTCGGTGACGACCTGTTCGTAACCAACACAGAGAGACTTGCAAAGGGCATTGCGCTTGGTGCTGCAAACTCTATCCTTATCAAGCTCAATCAGATAGGCTCTGTCTCGGAGACTCTCGAGGCTATCAAGATGGCTCACAAGGCAGGCTACACAGCTATCTCATCTCACCGTTCGGGAGAGACAGCAGATACTACTATCGCAGACCTTGCCGTTGCACTCAACACCTGCCAGATCAAAACAGGTGCTCCGTCAAGATCGGAGAGAGTTGCAAAGTACAACCAGCTGCTTCGCATCGAGGAGGAGCTTGGCGACTCTGCTTGCTATCCGCAGATGAGCGCTTTCAATGTTAAAAAGTAAGACTCCATTAATACAAAACGCCTGATGAAAAGCAGAGCTGCTGCAACTATGCAGCAGCTCACTTTTCGTGATATAAGCAAACAGTAAAATGACAGCGGAGGGAAAGCATATGACAGATACCAATCAAGCCATAACACTCGGAGATGTTCAGGAGACTGCACTGATACCGCTCGCTATAAAGGCAAGCGAAAGCCTGCGAAAGAATAACCGCATTTACGACGGTAAGGCAGTGGAGATCATAAAAGAACTCGGGATAGACACTAAAAAATATGATAAATACTTTTCCCATGAGGGCGTTGTTTCAAGAACGATAATGTTTGACAACACGGTCAGAAAGCTGCTTGAAAAGTACCCTGATGCAAATATCATTAACATCGGCTGCGGTTTTGACGACCGTTTTTCCAGAGTTGACAACGGCATTGCTCATTGGTATCACATCGACCTGCCGGACTCAATAGATGTGCGCAGAAAAGTTTTTGAAGCGCACGACAGGCAGACACTTGTTGCAGCCGATCTGACTGCTGACAGCTGGACAGACAGCCTGCCTGATGACAATGTAACTGTCATTATCGCAGAAGGTCTTCTGATGTACTTTACCGAGCAGCAGGTGCGTGAGCTTTTGAAAAGGATCACAGAGCATTTCCAAAAAGGATTCGTGCTTGCCGAGCTTATGCACCCGATCGCAATGGGGAATGAAAAGATCCATGACACAGTCAAATGCACAAATGCAAAATTCACCTTTGGCACAGAAAGCGGCAAAGAACTTGAAAGCTATTGCAGCGGCTTAAAGCTTATAAAAGAAACAAACTTTTTTGCAGAGATGAGAAAACACCATCTTGTAGGAAAGATAGGCAGCCTGTTCGCAGGAAAGATAATGAACAGACTTGCTGTTTTCAAGTTTCAGCATGATCGCACCGAAAACCGCACTTAGATCCGATAACAGGTATCATTAAAGAATCGGCATAAAGCACAGCACCCGCAGACATAAGACCTGCGGGTGCTTTCTTCATATAGGTATCGTTACAGCTTCCAGCTGACTGCTTTTTGTCTGTCCTCAACAAAGGTCCGGTAGATGCCCTGCTGCTGCATAAGCTCACTATGCCTGCCCTGCTGGACTATCCTGCCGCCGTCGATGACGATGATGCGGTCGGCGTGCTCAACTGTTTTTAGTCTGTGAGCGATCATGATTATAGTCTTTTCCTTTGTAAGCTCCTCGATAGCCTGCGTAAGCTCTGCCTCGTTCTCGGGGTCGACATTTGCGGTCGCCTCATCGAGAATGATTATCGGGGAGTCTTTCATTATAGCCCTTGCTATCGAGATACGCTGCTTTTCACCGCCCGAGAGCGATGCGCCGCCCTCGCCTATCACTGTATCGTACCCGTCAGGCAGGCTCATTATAAAATCGTGACAGCGTGCTTTTTTAGCCGCCTCTATGACCCTGTCGATGCTTGCCTCGGGTGAGCCGAAACGGATATTGTTTGCTATCGTGTCCTCAAAAAGATATACCCTCTGGAACACAAAGCTGAAGTTTTTCATAAGGCTGTCAAAGCTGTAATCACGCACATCTCTGCCGCCGAGCTTAACGCTGCCGCCCTTTACATCCCAGAAGCGGGCAATAAGATTTGTCAGCGTGGTTTTTCCGCCGCCGGAAGGACCGACGATAGCGGTCGTTGTCTTTTCGGGTATCTTCAGGTTCACCCCGTCTATTATCATTCTGTTGTCGTATGCAAATGTCACATTTTCAAGCTCGATATCTCTCGAAGCAGGCTCGATGTCCTCGCCGTTGATGTCCATTTCGGGAATAGCCATTATCTCGTTTGCAAGCCCGACGCAGATATCAACGCTTCGTATCAGTGCGGAGTATCCCGCCATGATATCAAGGCTCTCGTAGACCATAAATGCACTTACCATCATCATTATGCAGTAAAGCAGGCTCATGCTGCCGTCTATGTAGAAATACACCGATGCGGCACACATTATAACGCCTGTCAGCTTGGTTACTATCTCCTGCAAAGCGATGAACGGGATAACATCAAATTCAAGGTGCGTGTCACATTTCTGCTTTGCCTTGATAGTTTTTTCAAGCTTTTTTGCACGGCTGAGCGTGAGGTTGTAATTCTTGACCTCAGCTATGCCCTGCACGAACTCGATGACCGATGCAACAAGCTCCGTTTCGGCTTTCTGTCTTCTCGGCGCACCCTTGCGTGTGCTTTTCTGCATAAGCGAATTGAACAGGGTATAAACTGCGATGCCTGCTGTGAGGATAAGACCTATGCGCCAGTCAAAAACGAACACCAATGCCGTAATTACAAATGTTGTGAGTATGCCCTGCGTAGTGAGCATTACAACTCTCGTTGCAACATCGGAGAGGTTTTCCATAGTGTTGGTTGTAACGCCTGTTATATGTCCGAGGCTGTTGTCATTGAAATATCCCATCGGCAGATAACGCATGTGCTCAGCTATCTCGATACGCTTGTTTGCACAGCAGTGAAAACCCGCTTCTGTCTGGAGCATCGTCGTTTTCATATTGATAAACAGCTGTCCGAAGAATGATGCACCGAGTATCGCAAGAGCGATGTAAATGTTTTTGTTCGTCATATCCTTGTCGATTATGCCCATAACGATAACTGCTATCGCAGATATACGCATTGCCGCAAATATCGCTTTTATAACGCCAAGGCCTATTGCCGTATACAGCTTTTTTCTGTCCTGTCTGCCGCAGAAATCAAAGAACCTTTTAAGTGATGCAAACATTATGCTCCCTCCTTTACCGAGATGTGAGCGTCCCACATCTGTCTGTACAGCGCAGACTTGCCAAGCAGCTCCTGCTGAGTTCCCTCTGCCTGCACCTCGCCGTCATTGATGACGATTATCTTGTCGGCGCTCGCTATCGTTGAAAGCCTGTGTGCTATCACGAGCAGAGTTTTGCCCGAAACGAGCCTTGCAACAGACGACTGCACGAGTGCCTCGTTCTCGGGATCGGTGTAAGCCGTTGCCTCGTCGAGAATGATTATAGGTGCGTTTTTCAGCATCGCTCTCGCTATCGAGATACGCTGTCTTTCGCCTCCCGAAAGATGTCCGCCCGCACCGCCGACAACGGTATCATAGCCCTTTTCAAGCTGCATTATGAAATCGTGGCAGCCGCAGGCTTTTGCAGCGTTTATCACTTGTTCATCGCTCGCATTCGGGTCACCCATTCGGATATTATCCATTATCGTTTCATCGAACAGATAGTTGTCCTGCGAAACATAAGCGATGTTTTTGTTGTACTCTTCAAGCGGTATCTTTCTGATGTCTACTCCGCCTATGCTGATGCTGCCCTTGTCAACATCCCAGAAGGAAGCGATCAGCTTTGCAATAGTTGATTTGCCCGACCCCGAAGGACCGACGAGCGCATTTACAGTGCCCTGCTTTATTTCAAGGTCAATACCGTGGAGTATCTCTTTTTCTTTGTAGCCGAATCTGACATCCTTGAGAACGATGTCCGTGCCGTTCGGCTTCTCGGTAAGCTTATCGGGACGCACAAGCTCTTCTCGTTCAAGTATCTCTGTCGCCTCGCCGATGATAGTTCCCATTTTGGTAATGCCGTCCCAGTAAGACGATATCGTCAGGAACGGTGAAACAAGTCCCAGGGAAAGAATTATCAGCATCAGCAGGTCGTTGCCCGAAATATTTCCGTCCATATATGCCTTTGCACCGAACGGCAAAAGTCCGAGCAGGAAGAACGGCATCAGAAGCAGCGCAAGATTCTGCCACAGATTGCAGCGGCGCATCCATTCGATAAAGCAGTCTGCACCCTCTTTTGCGGCGGTGACGAACTTGTCGTAGCTCGTTTTGGATTTTCCGAAAGCCTTGATGACCTCGATACCGTTGATGTATTCAACAGCCGTGTCATTGAGTTTCTTTGTCTTGACAATAGTGTTGTTGTAGCTTTCACCGCTGCCTCTCATCATAAGTGCGAAAAAGACCATTCCGACCGGCACGCACACAAGCGAGATGAGTGTCAGCTTTACGCTTATCGTCATCATGTAGATTATAAGTGCGATAGGCACGAATGTATTTGAAACGACCTCTGGTACAATATGTGCAAGTGTGGTCTCGATAGAATCCACTCGCTCGCATATGATGTTCTTATATGTTCCGCTTGACTGCGATAGCACCGAACCCAGCGGTATCTTTGAAAGCTTTACCGTCAGCTGACGCCTGATGTTTGCAAGCACCTCAAAGGTCGCAGCGTGCGAAAGCGTTGTGGAAATGCTGTGGCAAACCCTGCAAAGCACCCAGAACACCGCCATGAATATCATATCCTTTGACACATCGCTCATTGTTGGTTTTGCTCCGACCTCGTTGAGCTCGATAAGCTTTTTTACTATATCCGCAAGATAGATATACGGCATTATCCCGCAAAGCACCTTGCCAAAGGCAAAAATCACACTAAGGATATAGTTTGGCTTTTTCTGCCCGGCAAACTCAGCCACCCAGCTGAGCGTGCTGCGTTTCTTTTTCTTTTGTGACATATTATCCTCCCTTTCGATAGTTAGTTGTAGCTAACTCTATGTCAAAAAATATCGGCATCAGATGCCGAGTATTTTTTTCCACCCTGCTGAGAAAAACTCGTCAAGTGTTCTGGCGTAATGCATAGCCTGCTTTCTGCCAAAGCCGTGTATCACTGCCTCGAAAACTGCCGAGACATTTGCGGTGACAAGCATATGGAACTCCTGCTTTGACGGAACTTTCACGCTCATTCCATACTTTTTCATGCGTTTGAAATAATCAAGCGTGGTACGTTCCTCAAGCATAGCCATATCGTGAACGAAGCTTTCGTATCTTGTCCCCTGCGAACAGCAGACGATAAGCCTGAACTCGTCAAAATTGTCGTAGATATAGCTCATCAGCCACCTGGTCTCGCTCTCGCTCTCGTTCCAAAGCCTGTTGACATCGCCGCCCTTCATGACCTCATAGCCCTGTTCGCAGTATTGGTCATACATCGTCATAAGACCGTTGATCGTCGGCTCAACAAGTGCGGCAAACATCTCCTCTTTGTTGGCAAAGTGGCGGTACAGCGCACCGACAGTCAGCCCGACCTCCGAGGCTATCCTGCGCATCGACGCATTTTCAAAGCCCTGTTCAAGAAACTCTTTCTTCGCAGCGCACATCAGACTCTCATGCATTTGTGTTTTATCTTTCGGCATAGTGTTGCCTCCTTTTGTAAACACCGTTTACTAACATAGAACATAATAGCACCGCAGGACAGGAAAGTCAAGATTAGTAAACAGTGTTTACAAACATTTTACAAACTCTCCTGATGATCTTTTTGGCAAAAAGCCTTGACAGCCCGGAAGAAATATGCTATATTACTTTTGCGACCGTTTTATATATTTTAGTCGCATAATATAAAATAAATGTTCGCAAGGAGGGAAAGCTATGTCGCCAAAGCTGTTTTCTATGACCGAAAAAGCTGAGCTGAAAGAGAAAATGTTCTACTCCGGGCTTGAGCTGTTAAAGCAGCACGGAATGACGCATATGTCCGTTGAGAAGATAACTGCATCTGCGGGCATCGGCAAAAGCACATTCTATAATTTCTTTATGTCAAAAGAGGATTTTGTTATCCAGCTCATCGAGTTCAACCGTATGCGATTCTGGACAGCCGTGCAGGATATGCTGGGCGAGCGTCAAAAGCTGAGCGTCGGCGAGAGCAAGCAGGTTCTCATCTCTATCATCAACAACCAGGACAGCGTTTATCAGTATCTCACACCCGAGGACGAGAAAAAGCTCTCCGACGCAATGCCGCAGAAAGCCGAAACTGACATCGACGAGGAGAGCAAAACGCTCAACCGCCTGTTCTCGATGTTTGAAAATGTGCGTGAGGATATTGATGCGGCGGTAATATCCAACCTGCTCAAGATACTTGCCATAACCGCAGAGAACCGTGGTTCGCTGCACGAAAGCGCATATCAGCGCACGCAGGATAAACTGTTCGCTCTGCTGTTCGAATGCATTTTTAAGGAGGGCGGCAATGAGTAAAGCAAAAAAGAAAAAAGAGGGCATATCACGCCTTATGGAGCTTGCGGGAACCAAAAAGAAAGGTCTTACCGCCGCCTGCACGCTGTCTGTTCTTTCAAGCGTATTCAAGATCATACCCTATTTTACTATATACGGTGTGCTCAAAGAGATAATACGATGTTACTCCGCAGGTGATAAATTCGCCTTCGGCAGCGTAAGCACGCTTGTAATTATCACCGCAGTGAGTGCATTGCTTTACGGCATTTGTGCGTACTCATCGGCTATGCTTTCTCACGGTGCAGCATTCGATATACTTTACGAACTTAGAATGAAACTGATGGAGAAAATGGGACGGATATCATCGGGTTATTACACCGCAAACACACAAGGCAGCATAAAAAAGCTGCTCATAGAAGATGTTGAGCAGATAGAGGTGTTTATTGCGCACAGTATGTGTGAAGTCGCTTCTGCGATAGCTACTCCGCTGTTCACGATAATAGTTCTTTTCATCGTTGACTGGCGGCTGACGCTTGTTTCCCTGCTGCCGATAATGCTTTCGTTCGTGATACTCGG
Source organism: Ruminococcus sp. FC2018 (assembly GCF_000621805.1). Taxonomy (GTDB): domain Bacteria; phylum Bacillota; class Clostridia; order Oscillospirales; family Ruminococcaceae; genus Hominimerdicola. The sequence goes on from NZ_JHXH01000003.1 coordinate 45,904, forward strand.
TATGGCACTCAAGAAGCCCGACGGTGCAAAGCATCAGAAGAATATGGCTGACTGCAAGGCTAAAATGGAAGGCACGATCATCGAATACATTCACGGAATGAGCGTGATAAAGATATTCGGCGGCACGAAAAAAGCATTCAGACGATATGAGACAGATATGAATGCTTTTACAAAGTCCGTACACGACACTGCGTATTACAACGCAAACGGAATGGGATTGTATTACGCATTCTTCGGAGCGCAGGTGCTGTTTCTGCTGCCCGCAGCGATAATAATGCTTGGCAGCTCGGCAGGCTATGCAGATGTGCTGCCAAAGATACTTTTCTTTCTCGTGGTATGCTCGGGTCTGAAAGAGCCGCTTGAAAACATGATGAATGTAAGCATAGACAGCACAAAAATAAATGTCGGCTTGAAACGCATAGATGACCTGCTTGAACAGCCGGAGATAACGCTGATCGGCGAGGGAAAGACCCTGACACAATTTGATATTGGATTTGACAAGGTGTCGTTTGCCTATGATGGCAGCGGCATTAAAGCTTGCGATGAGGTTAGTCTCAACTTACCGCAAGGCAGCTGCAATGCGCTCGTCGGTCCGTCGGGCGGAGGCAAATCGACTATCGCACAGCTTCTGCTGCATTTTTACGAGATAGGAAGCGGCTCGATAAAGATAGGCGGCGTGGATATCCGTGAGGTTACTCATTCGGAGCTTGTAAAAAACATCGCCTATGTTTTCCAGGATTCGTTCGTTTTCAGCGACACTATCGAAAACAATATCCGAATGGGAAATACCGAAGCGAGCTTTGAGCAGGTCAGGGCTGCTGCAGAAGCTGCAAACATAGCCGAAACGATAGAGGCTCTTCCGGACGGTTATCAGACTATCGTATCCGACAGCACAGGGCTTTCGGGCGGTGAAAAGCAGCGCATAGCTATCGCAAGAGCAATACTCAAAAATGCACCGATAGTTGTGCTCGACGAGGCTACCGCATATGCCGATGCAGAAAACGAGGCAAAGATACAGGACGCATTTTCAAAGCTTTCAAAGGGCAAGACAGTCATTATGATAGCTCACAGACTTAAAACTATTCAGAATGCCGACAATATCCTTGTTATGAACGGCGGAAAGCTTGCTGCGGTCGGAAAGCATGATGAGCTTATGGACAAGTGCGAACTTTATCGTGATATGGTCAATGCCAATGACCGCCGTGACAGCTGGACAATGAGGAGGTTATCATATGACAAAGCGTGAACGGTTCAGAAAATGGAAAGATATAATAACCTACGGTGACAGCAAAAAGTATGTGCGTTTCATTGCGTGGCTGTTCCTTGACAGTTTTGTGGCATCTATCCCGTCGAGCGTGCTGATGTGTGCGGTGTACCTGTTCCTGTCACCTATCCTTGACAGCAGTATGGCATATGAGCAAAAGCCGTTCTGGATACTTGTCGGCATACTTGCCTTTCAGACGATAGCCTATGCGATAGTGCGCAGGAAAAGCTATCTTGACATCTGCGTGGGACACGTTTCCGCACAGCAGGAAGAAAAGCTCCGCTTGGGCGACAAGCTTAAGACTCTGCCAATGGGATTCTTTGCGACGCACGATGCAGGCGAGCTTTCAACGCTTATGATGCGCAACTATGAAGAGATAGAGAATCTTTCATCGAGCATTGCCGCAAACGGCGCAGTAATTATTATAAGACTGCTCATAGCACTTGTTGTGCTGAGCATTTTCAGCGTCAGGATGACGCTTGCAGTTTTTATAGTGATACCGCTTGCGCTGCCGTTTGCCGTGATAAGCTACAAGCGTGTCGCACACACAAGTTCGGAGCTTATTTCTATACAGCAGCAGACTGCGTCAAAGGTCATCGAATACGCAGGCGGCATCACCACTCTTCAGGCATACGACCGCACAGGCAACAGCTTTGAGGGACTCAAAAACAGCTTTGCTAAGATGCGTGACGATTCAAAGCGTCAGGAAAAGGCAGGCGGTGCAGTCTCGATGTACGGCAGAGCGATACTTTTCCTTGGGATAAGCATCACTATGGGTGTCGGTGCATATCTGCTGTCGGTCGGCGGGATAAGCCCGTTCTTTTACATCATGTGTCTGCTTGCGGCACTGCAGGTCTATGAGCCGATAATGCAGCTTTTCGTTTTCGTTATCAGCATGGCGAGGATAAACCAGTGCGTTGACAAACTGGTGAAACTCAAGGAAGAAAAAGAACTCGCTGTCTGTGAGCCGTCAAAGACCACCGACCGCATCGATATTTCATTCAGAGATGTTCATTTTTCATACGACGGCAAAGAGGACGCAATAAAGGGCATCAGCTTTGATATTCCCGAAAAAAGCTCAACAGCACTCGTTGGTTCATCAGGCTCCGGCAAGACCACGATCGCAAGGCTGCTCGCACGCTTCTGGGATATTCAGGGCGGCGAGATAAGCATAGGCGGCGTGCCGATAACACAAATGACACAGGAGCATCTGCTGTCAAAGATAAGCATGGTCTTTCAGGATGTTTATCTTTTCAAGGACACCATTGCAGAGAATATCCGCATAGGCAAGCCCGACGCTCCCGACGATGAGATATTCGCCGCCGCAAAGGCAGCCGCCTGCCACGATTTTATAATGTCACTGCCCGACGGCTATGATACTGTGGTCGGCGAAGGCGGGTCAACACTTTCGGGCGGTGAAAAGCAGCGAATTTCTATCGCAAGGGCGATACTTTCAGATGCGCCGATAGTTTTTCTTGACGAGGCTACCGCAAGCCTTGACCCCGAGAACGAGCTGCTGATACAGCGTGCAATAGACGAACTTGTCAAGAACAAGACCGTGCTTGTCATTGCGCATCGTTTGCAGTCGGTAATGAACAGCGATAATATCATCGTGCTTGATAATGGCATGATATCCGAGCAGGGCACGCACAGCGAGCTGCTGAGCAAAGGCGGAAGATATGCTTCACTTTGGCACGAACAGCAGACAGCAGGCAGCTGGAAGCTGGCATAATCAACAGGACATCAAAAAGAGACAGGATCTGCTCTGTGAACAGAATCCTGTCTTTTGTTTTGTGCATATCATATCCGTCCGTTTTCGATGTGCAGGATATGCGTACAGCAGCGCTCGATAAGCTCCATATCGTGCGTGACGATGAGCACGGTGACATCGTTTCCTATCGAATCAAGCAGCTGTGCTGTACATTCCATGCTTGCAAAATCAAGTCCGCTTGTCGGCTCATCAAAGACGAGCAGCTTTTTGCCTGCAAGCAGTGCGGAGGCTATTGCCGTTCTTTGTTTTTGTCCGCCCGAGAGCGACATCGGGTGGCGCTTTGCATACTGTGCGATGTTCAGCTTTTCAAGCAGCTGAATCGCCTTTTGTTTGTCATCGTCACCTGCCGAAAGTAGTACCTCGTCAAGCACGGTATCTGCAAAAAGCTGGTGGTTTACATCCTGCATGACCATATACGAAAGTCCGAGCAGCTGCTTTGACTTATATCTTTGTCCGCCGATGACGGCGCTGCCTCTGAATTTCTTTTGCAGACCGCAAAGGCACTTGATGAATGTGGATTTACCTGCGCCGTTATGCCCGACAACAGCCGTAACAGAGCCTTTGGGTATATCGAGCTTTTCGATGTCTATCGCATCCTGTTTTCCATAGCTGTATGTGAAATTTTCAAGCGTTATCGTTTCGCTTTTCCGATGCTCTTTTACAGGGTATATGCCTGTCGGGTATCCGAGATAGTTAGTTTCGGTACGAAAGGCACGCAGACCTTTTTCGTTCAGTTTGGGCGTTGAAAGCGAGAAAAACTCTTTCACAGAATACTCTGCCGATACAGTTCCCTGCTTCATAAATATCACCCTGTCGCACACGCCGTCGAGCCAGCCGAGTCGGTGCTCGGCAATGACTATCGTTTTGCCCTGAGCTTTCCACCCGAGCAGTATTTTTTTGAGTTCCTCTATCGAGTCAAGGTCGAGATTTGAGGTCGGTTCATCGAGCACTATCAGCTGCGGCAGCATTGCCGCCACGCCTGCGCAGGCTATCTTCTGCTTTTCTCCGCCCGAGAGATTGAAAATGCTCCTGCCCAGCAGTTTTGTGATGTTCATTTCATCAGCGGCAGAGCTTATCCTTTTGCGTATCTCATCGGCAGGCAGCCCGAGATTTTCGCAGCCGAATGCTATCTCCGATGTGGTATCGACGCAGAAAAACTGACTCCTCGGATTCTGGAACACACTGCCCACAACGCCGGCGAGGTCTTCTATCGGCGTGTCTTTTATCGTCTTACCGAACACGGTCACATCACCTTTCAGTTCGCCCTCGAAAAAGTGCGGAATAAGCCCGTTGAGCAGTCTCGTCACCGTGGTCTTGCCGCAGCCCGAGCTGCCGCACAAAAGCAGGCACTCGCCCTTCATTATATCCATATCAAGACCGCTGAGCGCACCGCCGTCGCCGTTTGCATACTGAAAACAAACGCCCTTTAACTGTGCTGCGATGTCTGTCATTTTATCACTCCTGCCATGCCAAGCACCCACAGGACAAACACCGACAGCACGAGCAGCAGCACTGTCAAATCCTGAAGGCGAAATCCTATTTTGCATATGTTCGTTCTTTTTGTTTTTGTGCCAAGACCCCGTGTGAGAGCCGCAGCCGAAAGCTCACTGCCGATATTGACCGAGCAGACCATCAGCGGCACGAGCCTGTATTCTATCAGCTTGCCTGCACCCTTGCCGCCTATGCGGATATCCCTCATTTTCATTGCCGCATTTATCGAGGAAAACTCCTCTGTCACGGTCGGGAAAAATCGGAACATCACCGAAAGCGGTATCGTTATGTTCTGCGGTATATGCATACGCTGCATTGCGGCGGTGAACTCGCTGACCGTTGTGGTGGAAAGCATATATGAGCCCATAACAAGCGACGGCATAAGGCGCACGATGAACATGCACACGATGCTCGATATGCTCAGCGCCGCACCTGTAAACTGCGGCACGAGCCATATCTCAGCCGATTTGACAAGTACGAACAATGCAGCGAGCAACAGCGCCTTTTTATATCGCCTTGCGGTGAACAGCAAAACTATCGGCAGCAGGCACAACGCAATTACAGCGGCTCTTACGCAATAAAAGCCGCTGCCTGCACCGCCGAGTGAAAACACGACCAGTGCGATCACTACCGTGAGCTTTGTCCTGGGGTCAAGGACAAGCCCACGGTTCTCGATGTCTGTCGAAAACATACCTTTCATTTTACAATCTCCACGATGCCGCTTCACGCCTGCTCTCGACGAATGACTTATAGATGCCGCCCTGCTGCATGAGCTGTTCGTGAGTGCCCTGCTGTGCAATTTTGCCCGACTCGATAACGACGATGTTATCCGCCTTGCGCACGGTCTTTAATCTGTGTGCGATCATGATTATCGTCTTTTCTTTTGTCAGTGCGTCGATAGCGTTCATAAGGTCAGCCTCATTCTCGGGGTCAACGTTTGCAGTTGCCTCGTCAAGCACAATGATCGGTGCATCTTTCATTATCGCTCTGGCAATTGAGATGCGCTGTTTCTCACCGCCCGAAAGCGATGCACCGCCCTCGCCGATCACGGTATCGTAGCCGTCGGGAAGCTGCATGATGAAATCGTGGCAGCAAGCTTTCTTTGCAGCCTCGATGACCTTATCCATCGGCGCATCGGGCTGACCAAAACGGATATTGTTTGCTACCGTATCTTCAAACAGGTACACACGCTGGAACACAAAGCTGAAATTCTTCATCAGTGAATCCATACTGTATTTGCGCACGTCTTTTCCGCCGAGCGTCACGCTGCCCTCGTCAACGTCCCAGAAACGTGAGAGCAGCGAGGTGAGCGTGGTCTTTCCGCCGCCCGAAGGACCGACAACTGCGGTCGTTGTCCTCTGCGGGATCGAAAGGCTTACGCCGTCGATTATCTTTCTCTGTTCGTATGCAAAAGAAATATTATTTGCGCAGATGTCAAAGCTCTGCGGTCTGATATCCTCGCCGCTGATGTCCATCTGCGGTGTGGCAAGTATCTCGTTTGCCTGCTTTACACAGACATCGACCGAGCGAAGAAGTGCCGAATATGTGCCTGCATTGTCAAGCTGTGCATAGATGAGATATGAGCTGATTATCATTATGATGCAGGTGAAAAGGTCCATCGAACCGCCGAGGTAAAGCAGCACCGATGTCATAAGTATCACCGTGCCGAGCACCTTGAGCCAGAAGCTTTGCAGTGTCATAAACGGTATAAGTCTGAGTTCCATTGAGGAGTTTGCATGCTCGTTCTCGTCGATCGCTCTGTTGAGCTCGCCGCTGCGCTTGCCCGTAAGCCTGAAAGCTTTGACCTCAAAGATGCCCTGAATGTACTCGATGACCTTTGAGATAAGTGCGCTGTCCTTTTGCTGTTTTTTCTTCGCCATTTCGGCGCTTGCTTTCATCAGTCCCGTGTTGATGATGAAAAAGACTATCAGACCTGCGCAGAGGATAAGCCCGATGCGCCAGTCAAAAAAGAGTATCATCAGCGTGATGACAGCTGTCGAGAGAAGTCCCGAGCAGACTATCATAACGACTCTTGTCGCTACGTTTTCAAGGTTCTGCATCGTGTTTGTCGTAACCGACATTATGCGCCCGAGGCTGTTTTCGTTATAGTAGCCCATAGGCAGATAGCGCAGATGCTCGGCAAGCTTCATACGCTTCTGTGCGCAGGTGTTGTATCCGCCCTCTGTCTGAAGCATCGTCGCCTTGCTCTTTGCGATGCCTGCTCCGATGATGCTCACGAGCATTATGCCAAGGCAGGCAAGACAGGTCTTTGATGTGACGTTTCCGTCGATAAGTGCCCTGACCATTACTGCGATTGCCGGTATTTTCAGCGCCTCGAACATCGCCTGCACAAGACTGAGAACGATGGAGACATAAAAGCGTTTCCTGTCGCCCTCATCGCAGAAAGCGAAGAAGTTTTTAAGTATCTTAAACATCCTGCTCACCGTCCTTTGCGCTGATATGTGCAGTCCACATTCTGCTGTAAAGCCCCTGCTTTTCAAGCAGCTGTCCGTGCGTTCCCTGCTCCTCGATATTTCCGTCTTTGATAACAAATATATTGTCTGCGTTCATTACCGTCGAGAGCCTGTGAGCGATAACGATAAGCGTCTTTCCGCTAACAAGCTTTGCAACGCTGCGCTGGATTATCGCTTCGTTCTCGGGGTCTGTATATGCAGTTGCCTCATCGAGAATGATAACATCTGCGTTTTTGAGCATCGCCCTTGCGATAGAGATGCGCTGGCGCTCACCGCCCGAGAGATGTCCGCCGCCTGTGCCGACGACGGTATCGTATCCGTTTTCAAGGCTCATGATGAAATCGTGGCAGCCGCAGCGCTTTGCAGCTTCTTCGACCTCTGCATCGGTGGCGCTCTGCCTGCCGAGACGTATATTTTCCCGCACCGTCATATCGAACAGGAAGTTATCCTGCGAAACAAAAGCTATCCTGTCGTTGTAATCGTCAAGCGGTATATCCTTGATGTTCACGCCGCCGTAGGTTATGCTGCCCGAGCCTGTATCCCACAGGCTTGCGATAAGCCTTGCGACTGTTGATTTACCGCTTCCTGACGGACCGACAAGTGCGGCGAACTCACCCTGTTTTATCGCCATCGAGATGCCGTGCAGTATCTCTGTGTCCTTATATGCAAAATGCACATCGTCAAGCACGATGTCGCCGCCGTCAAACTGCTTTGTCAGCTTTTCGGGGCGCACCATCTCGGGTGCGTCGATGATGCCTCTGACCTCGCTGACGATAGTATCCATCTGTGCGATGTCATCGGAATACGCCATAACTCTCAGCAGCGGCTCGATAAGCCCGACGGTGAGAATTATCATCGTGATGAAATCGGCTGCCCGGATAGTGCCGTGCATAGCCATTATACCACCTATCGGCAGAACAGAAATCATCGTTGCAGGCATTATGCACATTGCAAATGTCATATACACATTACAGCTGCGCATCCAGTCAACAAAGCTTGCGGCGCTTTCCTTTGCGGCATCTGCGAACTTGTCATAGCTCGACTGCGCCTTGCCGAACACCTTGATGACCTCGATGCCGCCGATATATTCAGCAGTCACGGCATTAAGCTCCTTAGTCGCTTTGACCGTTCTGTTATAGCTCTTTTCGTATCCGAACATCATCAGCGCATAGCACACGATACCCAGCGGCACGGTGATAAGTGCGGCAAGACCGAGTTTCCAGCTGATGCAGAACGCATAGATGAGAATGATTATCGGTGCGCCGATGCCCGTGGTGAACTCGGGCAGGATATGTGCAAGCGTCGTTTCGATGCTGTCGATTCGCTCGACTATCGTGCTTTTCAGCGTGCCGGACGGCTGACTTATAACATCGCCCAGCGGCATTCTTGAAAGCTTGTCGAGAGCTTTCTTTCGGATAACTGCGAGCGTGTGGAAAGTCGCAACGTGCGAGCAGCCCGTTGAGATTGCGTGGAACAACGAGTGACCCAGCCACAGCGCAAATATTATCACACAGTTGATGATGTATCCGCTTGTGTCTCTGCTGCCGTCAAGCAGCATGCGGACTATCTTTGCGACGAAATAATACGGCACGATACCGCATATCATGCTCAATGCCGCAAGTATCACGCTTGCCGTGAACTTTCCTTTTCGCTCACCCGACTGGCTGAGCAGCCACCCGAACGAGCCGTTTTTGTCCTTTCCCATTATGTCTCCTCCTTAGTGCGATATTCCTGCGGCGACGACCCCATAACATCACGAAATGCCGCAGAGAATTTTGATGCGTTGTCATAGCCCATGCGCTGTGCGATGTCCGAGACCGTGAGTGTCGGGTCGGATATCAGCAGCGAGGCTGCCGCATTCATTTTATAGTTTTTTATGTACTGATAAACTGGTACGCCGTACACCGCCCTGAACACTTTGCGAAGAGTTGCCTGCGGCATATCGAACCGCTCGGAAAGCTGTTCCACCGTGAACGAGCGATCAAGAGAACCTGTCATCAGCTCGTGCATCTGCTTTATCTTGTCGGTCTGCTTTGCAGGGAAATACTGCCGCTGCTTTGTATGGCTGCGTGCGTCTGTTTCTGACAGCAAGAGCAAAAGCTCTGCAGTCTTGACCTTGAAAAACTCAAGCTTGTTTGTTTTCGGCGGATGATACAGCTGTGAGAAAACAGTTTGCAGCTGTTCGCAGTCACGCAGCAGGAACTCCTTGCTGTCGGGACAGAACTTTCCGGCAATACTTTCAAGGCTCAGTGATAAAAACGGCAGTTCATTTTTCAGCGACTCGTCTGCAGCACCTTTTATAAATCCTAATGATATGCCGTGATAGTGCGACAGCGGCAGGCTGACTCTGCCTGCGTGGTGAACACGGGTGTCGATGCGGATATCTCCTGCCTCCATATAGTATCGGCACCCTTCGGGATTCTCGTGCTCGATGCGTCCCTCACGGCAATGATCGACGCACAGAACTGTTTCGGCGTTCTGATACTCCGAAACACATTTTCTCAGATGAAAGTCGTTATACATCAGATAAACACCGTCGAAGACCCGGTACATCGTCATAAATCCCTCGCCCGTTTCGTCCTCCAGGCGCAGTACCCTACACTCGCCCTGTGCGGCGACCTCGTGAACGTTCGAGCCGAAACCCGCTTTGTCAAGAGCCTCAAAGATATCTGTATTCACGCTATCCCCGCCTTTTCAAAGTGCTTTTTGAGCAGCTTTCTGCCGAGCAGTCCGCCGATGATGCCGCACACAAAAGCCGATGCAAACATCACAGGGCACATCCAGGTCGGCATAAGCTTGTTTACCTTGTCTATATAGTCCTGTCCGTAATCCTTGCGTGACTCCCAGTATTTCTCCGCCGCAAAGAACAATGGCAGATAGTTTGCTGCCACCCACAGACTGAACACCGCATTTGTCAGCACAGCCATAGCAGCGCTGCGGTACTTGCCAGCTTTGAATACAAGCTCTGCGAGAAGACCCGTAACAGCCGACACAGCAAGCGGCGGCCAGCTCATACCCGTGAGCAGCATCAGCAGTCCCATTATAACGCTCATTATCCAGATCATACCGAACTTTTTCGTGCGTGTCAGAAACAGCTCGAACGGTATACCGCCGATGATCGGCACGAGCACTGCGAGCATTGGCAGCAATATCGGCACAAACCCGAGCATTGCCACCACAAAGACGATAACGAAATATATCGCCGAGAATATTCCGATGTTGATAAGATCTTTTCCCTTCATAATTACCTCCGTCGGTTAGTTCTTTCTAACCTCTACTCTGAATTAAAGCCCGTTTACGGGCCCGATGAGTATTCTATCACATATTCCTGCGGATTTCAACTCCATTTTGTTTCCAAAAGCTCTATTTTGTTCGCAAGTTGACAAAAGGTATTATAATGCGATGATACGGCAGTTCAGGCGATTGAATATGGTCGATAAGCAGCGAACTGACTGCATTTGCTTTTATGAAAAAATCGTTAAATATCATTTTACCAATTGACAGCACCAAACTCGTGTGCTATAATGATAACGCTGTTAGCGAACAATGTTATCTTATAACAGGAGGCTGTATCATGGCTCGTGGAACTTATGACGAAACGCACAAAAGAATAATCGACAGCGCCTATCAGTTCTTTCTTGAAAACGGCTTTGAGCGAGCAAATCTGCGTGACCTGTGCCGTGATGCAGGCATTACGACCGGTGCGCTTTATCGGCATTTTGCCAGCAAGGAGGAGCTGTTCTCCGCACTGGTCCAGCCGACTGTCGATGAGCTTGAAAAGATGTATAGCCAGGCAGAAACAGATATCGCCAACAGGCTTCGCAGTGACGGAGCAGCACAGATGTGGTCAGCCGTAAGTGCGGAAAGCATCGTTGACTTTATATATGATAATTTCGATGCGCTAAAGCTGCTGCTGTGCTGTTCAAACGGCACGCCTTACAGCAATTTTACTGACGATGTTGTCTGTATGGAAACAAGAGTTTCAATGAGCGTTCTGCGTCTGGCGCAGGAGCTTGGCTGTGACATCTCCCTGCCAACGGAAAGGCAGCTGCACATCATATGTCACGCCTATGTTTCCAGCTTGTTCGAGGCTGTTATGCACAACATCGAAAAAACTGAAATGCTTGAAAACATACGGGTCATACTGACCTTCTTTTCCGCAGGAGCATCCAAAGCACTCGGGCTCTGAGCGGAAATATACACACTGCAGCAGGAAACTGCTGCATAATTATTGATGTTTGGTTAGTTGCGGCTAACTGACGAAGGGAGCAGTTCAATGATAGACTGGTTATCAGAAAACATCGGTACTGTCATAGCGGCAGCCGTTGTAATAATTATCTTTGCCCTGGCACTGCGAAGTGCGGTAAGGCAGAAGAAAAAGGGAGGCTGCAGCTGCGGCTGTCCGGGATGCTCGGGGCGCTGTCCGCATTGCAGCACAGAGAAAAACAAGGAGGAAAAGTAATGAAGCTGAGTGAATTAAAAGCTGACAAGCTCGGCAGGGTGTGTGCGTTGGGAAGCGATACTCATTTTCTCAACCGCATCACATCTATCGGTCTGACAGAGGGAACAGTTTTTCAGGTCGTAAGAAATGACAGGAAAATGCCTGTGCTCATCTACGCAAGGCAGACACTGCTTGCACTGAACCGTGCCGATTGTGAAAAGATTGAGATAGAGGAGGCAGGCGCATGAATTCCATAGCACTTCTCGGACAGCCCAACTCGGGCAAATCCACCGTGTTCAATCACCTCACAGGTTCAAGACAGCATGTCGGCAACTGGCCGGGAAAGACTGTCGAAAAGAAAGACGGAACGTTCACATACAACAACGAAAAGTATTCTATCACCGACCTGCCGGGAAGCTACGGCCTTTCGGGCAATTCCGACGAAGAGGTCATCACCGAGAAATTCATCAAGGACGGCAGTGCTGACCTGGTGCTCGTGCTGGTAGATGCCTCACAGCTCGAAAGAAGTATGTTCATGCTCGCCGAATTCGCACAGCTCGATGCACCTGCGGCGCTTATACTGAATATGATGGATGTTGCAAAAGAGCAGGGAGTAACGATAGACACCGAGCTTTTGTCTGAGCGTCTTGGCATACCCGTGCTGCCATTTACGGCAGCCGATGACAAGGATTATGACAAGCTTAAGTCGCTGATAGTATCCGAGCTTAAAGACCCCCATAAGCTCATCAGCGTTCCCGAAACGGGCAGCAATGATGATATCAAAGATGCAGTAAATTCAAAGTACGAATGGATCAGCAAACAGCTCGATGGCGTTTGCGAAACAAAACAGAAAGAATACAAGCTGTCGAAATTCGACAAGATGATAACAAGTCCCCGAAAGGGAAAGATAGCCTGCATAGGCATCGTTCTTCTTGCCTTTATCGTGTCGATGTTCGCCGCTGCACCTATAATGGGCGTTGGCGCAATGATACCGAAACTGCTCAGCGAGCCGATATCAAACGGTCTGAGCAGCCTGAATGTTCACCCGTGGCTCATCTCGGTGTTCAGCCTCATCATACCAAACACGCTGTATTTCTGCGTTGCAATGGGCGGATTTGTTCTGGCGGTCAACATAGTCTTCGGCTATCTTGAAGAAGTAGGCTTCCTCGCAAGAATGGCTTATCAGTTTGACGGAGTGCTTTCGAGGCTCGGTCTTCAGGGCAAAGCTGTAGCTCCGATGCTTATGGGCTTTGGCTGTACCATTGGTGCAACAAGCGGAACAAGAGTCATGGACAACTGGGGACAGAAGATGCTCACAATGGCTGTCGTCTGGGCAGTTCCCTGTGCATCTATATGGTCTATCATCCCTGTTGTCTCGGGAATGTTCTTCCCTGCATGGGCAATGGCTCTGGTGATACTCGGCATACTTGTCTATGTGTTCTTTATGATGTGGGTAGTATCAAAGATATTCGGCAAAAAGCTCGCTCCCGCCGAGACAAGAACGGGAATGATAATGGAGCTTCCTCCATATCACAAGCCACACTGGAAGCACATCTTCAAAGAGGCAGGCTTCAAGTCGCTGGACATCTTCAAAAGAGCGCTGCGAACTGTGTTTATCATCTCATTCATCTTCTGGCTGCTGCAGTACACAAGCACAGGAAACATTGAGGACAGTCTGCTTTACAAGATAGGAACTGCCATTGAGCCTGTGACCAAATTCTTCGGTATGGGCTGGAGAACATTTGCAGGCTTTATCGGCTCTGCATTTGCAAAGGAATCGGTGCTCGGCGTTCTGAACTCTGTTTTTGTCGGTGAGCACTCTATGCTCGATGCAACATTCGGCGCACATTCGGGTGTTGACAGCGCAACGCTTGCAGAAAGTATGAAGGGAGTTATCTCTCAGGCAGAGGCACTTGCATTCATGTTTGCGATAACATTCAACGTTCCCTGTGTTATGGCACTTTCCACGACATACAGAGAATCTCACTCGCTCAAATGGACAGCAAAAGTCGCAGCGTTCTATATCGTGTGCGCATTGCTGCTCTCCTGCATCGTTTACCACGTCGCATCTATCTTTTTATAAAACCTAACCGGCCTCAGCAGCCCGGCAAGATAATCTGTCGGGCTGTTTGGCGTATTAATCGCTCCCCTGCACATTTCTGACCAAATGGAACAGTTTTGTCTTTTTGGCTCTTGAATATCTGCGAACAGTAATGTATAATGTCAATATCAAAGCAAATGGTTAGTCATTTCTAACTTGTGAAAAGGAGCAGATATTATGTTTGTGCAGATAAGCAATGTGAAGAAAAGCTACGGCAAGGATACAAGCTACATACAGGTGCTCAAAGGTGTCAGCACAGTGGTCGGCAAAGGTCAGATGTGCGTCATTCTGGGCACGAGCGGTTCGGGCAAATCGACCCTGCTCAACTGCATTGGCGGACTTGATACGATGGACTCCGGCTCTGTAAAAGTTGACGGCAAGGAGATATCCGGCTTGAAGCCTGCAGAGCTGTCAGACTACCGCCGTGACTATCTCGGCTTTATCTTTCAGTTTTACAATCTTGTGCCGAACCTGACCGTTCGGGAAAATATCAGAGTCTGCGAGTACCTCACCGACTCGCCTCTGGATATTGACGAACTGCTTGATGTGCTCGGTCTTACCGAACACCAGAACAAGTTCCCCGCTCAGCTCTCGGGCGGTCAGCAGCAGAGATGTGCGATAGCAAGAGCACTTATCAAGAACCCCAAGCTGCTGCTTTGTGACGAACCGACGGGAGCGCTCGATTCAAAGACCTCACGGGATATTCTGATACTTTTGGAAAAGATAAATCGCAAATACGGCACAACGATGCTGATAGTCACCCACAACAACTCCATAAAGAATATGGTACATAAGGTCATCATCGTCAAGGACGGGCAGATACTCAAGGACTACGAAAACGAGGAACGCATACCCGCTGCCGAGCTGGAGGATCTGTGATGAGAAAGGTATTGAGAAAGCGCCTGCCCCGTGTTCTAAAGGCAGGCTGGGGACGCTATCTGGCATTAACGCTTGTTATAGCCATGGGAATCTATCTCGTTATAGGCATCGTCGGTGCAGCTGAAACGGTTATTCACGGCACAGACGAAAAACGTGAGGAATTCAACACACAGGACGGCTTTTTCACAGTGTTCCAACCGCTGAGCGACAATGATATCAAAGAGCTTACAAAAGACGGCACACAGCTTCAGGAAGAGTTTTCGACCGACCTTTCAGTCAATCACGAAACGAAACTTCGCATGTTCAAAAATCGTGAGAACATCGACAAACTGATACTCAGCGATGGCAGGCTTGCCGAAAAGGACGGCGAGTGCGTGCTTGAAAAGCGCTATGCCGAGTGCAACAAAATATCCGTCGGTGATGAGCTGACCGCAGGCGGCATCAGCTTCACCGTCACGGGCATTGGCTGCGTATCCGACTATGAACAGCCGAAGGACAAGCTTTCCGACACGGCGGTTCAGTCGGAGTATTTCGGGCTTATCTTTGTAACTGACGAGTGCTATGAAAATGTGCGTTCTCACGACGGAATGCCTGCGCAGGACTATGTCTGCGCCTACAAGCTGGGCAGCGGCGTGACCGGCAGCGAACTCAAAGAAAAGCTTAAGTCGATAAAGACCGACACGGGCAGCGAGAATCTGCTTTCGTTTGTGACTGCCGATGACAACAAGCGCATCGAGGCTGCCGCAGGCAACAGATTGATGCACCGCAGTGCAGGTCTTGCCGCAGGCATAATCATTCTGATACTGTTCGGCTATGTCATCTCGGTCTTTGTCGTTCACCGTATTGATAGTGAATCGTCTGTCATTGGCGCACTCTATTCGCTCGGCGTTAAAAAGAAAGACCTGCTGCGCCACTACATCACACTGCCTACGATAGTCGCTTTCATCGGCGGACTTATCGGCACGGGCATGGGCTTTTCACCTATCGGCATAGGCTCAAAGCTGCACGATGCATACGACCATTTCTCACTGCCGCAGTATGACATATACTATGCTCCTTACCTGCTGATATACGGGCTTATCCTGCCGCCGATAATCTCAGCAGCCGTCAATGCGATAGTCATAAACAAAAGGCTCTCACGCACTGCGCTCTCGCTTATAAAGAACGAACAAAGCGCATCGAGCTATCGCCGGTTCAACATACGCTCAAAGAGCTTTATCACCGTTTTCCGCATAAGGCAGACGGTGCGTGAGCTTCGCTCTGCGATAACCGTTGTGCTCGGAATGTTTGTCTCGATGCTTGTGGTCATGCTCGGGCTTGACTGCCTCGTTATGTGCTCGGCATTAAAAACTGACAACGCAGATGATACCCACTATGAGTATATGTACCTGTATAAATTCCCCGATAAAGAGATACCCAAAGGCTGCGAGCAAGCATTTGTCAGGACGCTTTCCACAGAGTGCAAAGGGCACACTCTCGATGTGACCGTGATAGGTCTGACCGATGGCAGCAGATACTTTGATGCCCGTCCCGAAAAGGACAAAACCAAAGCCGTCGTGAACAACTCGCTTGTTGAACGATTTGGCTATAAAACGGGCGACGAGGTGACATTCACAGATACTGCAAACGACAAAGACTACACCTTTACTGTCAGCGGCACAGCGCAGTATTCGCCGGGTTTCACGATATTTATGGACATCGGCTCTATGCGTGAGCTTTTCGGTGAGGATAAGGACTATTTCAATGCCGTGTTCTCGGGCGAAAAGCTCGATATCGACGAAAGCAGACTTTACAGCACAACGAGCAAAGCCGACATTGAAAAAAGCGCAGGAGTTTTTGTACAGCAGATGAGTTCGCTCATCTGGACTATGCTTATCGTCGGCGTGGTGATATTCATCGTGGTTATGTATCTGATGATGGGCGTAATGATAGACCGAAGCTCGTTCGGCATCTCACTGATAAAGATATTCGGTTACCGCCGCAGCGAGATACGCAAGCTCTACACGAGCGGCAACCTGATGATCGTTGCAATAGGCGCACTTGTCTGCATACCGCTCGCAAAGCTCGTTATGGACGGCATCTACCCAAGCTTCGTGTCAAATGTCGCCTGCTCGATGGTGCTTGAATTTTCCCCGCTGATATATCTGGCGGTTTATGTTTCAGTGCTGGCGGTGTACTTTATCAGCAGTACCTTGCTGACAAGAAAGCTCAATAAGATAACACCTGCCGAGGTGCTGAAAAACAGAGAATGATACTGATTTTTTGCGAAAGGGTGATAGTGTGGATCACGATATGAACGGCATTGCCTTTGGCACAAATGTTGCCGATGTTTTTGAAAAAGAGGACTGCCGCATAATGCGCATGACCTCTGAAACAGGTGAAGGCGTAATGACGCTGTATCATGTTTTTGACGGCGTTATAATCATGCACAACAACTTTCATATGCAAAGCTGTGATTCTGACTTTGCAGCAAAGGGCAATTTCCTTTGCATAGATCATTGCCGTGAGGGCAGGATCGAAACGAGCGTGAAGGACGATTCGGTCTGCTGTCTGTCATCGGGCGAACTGCGGATCGACGACGGCAGACACAACAACGGCACAGCAAGATTTCCTCTCAAGCACTATTACGGGCTGACTATCGCCTTTGACCTTGATACAGCCCAGCCTGCCCTTGACAGCTACATCAGCGATTTCAAAGTCAGGCTCTCGGATATCTCGCAAAAATACTGCACCGACAAAGAGCCGTATGTCATATCCTCGTGTCCCGAAATAGCCCATATCTTTTCCGAGCTTTACAATGTGCCCTCAAAGATAAGGCGTGATTATTTCCGCATCAAGATACTCGAATTGCTGCTGTTTCTCGATGCACTGGAAATAGACAGGTACAAGACCGAAAAGCCGTATTTCTACAAAGGTCAGGTCGAAAAGATACACGCCATCTGCGAACTGATGACATCTGACCTGACAAGATCATACACCATAGAAGAGCTGTCGCACAGATTCGATATCGCACCGACCGCTTTGAAAAAGTGTTTCAGCAGCATTTACGGCAGCCCGATATATACCTATATGAAAAACTGCCGCCTTGACCGTGCGGCATATCTGCTGAAAAACGAGCCGTCGATGAAGGTCGCTGATATTGCGGCAGCGGTCGGATACGAAAGCGCAGGCAAATTCTCGGCGGCTTTCCGCAAGAAAACAGGCAGCACGCCGCTCGATTACCGAAAGTATTCCGAACATAACAAGACCACTCCGAACCGGCAATAGAACAACGCCTTGCAAGCTGTGCAGTCGCTCTATTTGCAAGGCGTTTTGATTTGTGAGGCAAACGGGCTTGAACAGCGTCCGAGGGCTTTTCGAAACCCGTCAAATAGCGCAAATACAGCGGTTTTGCAAAGTTTCCCGATTGCCTGCCTGTTGTGATCTCTGCTGAATTTTACCCGATTTGAAAACCCGATAAGCGTCAAATAAACGTCAGGTTCTGAAATCGGTAGCAGCAATAACATTGCTCCCCGTTATATCCAAGTGTTAAACCTCAACCGAGAATTTTAAGTTTTAATGCTAAAATTTAAAGTTTCGGGTTTGAATTTTAAGTTTTAAAGTCGAAATTTAAAGTTTCAAGCGCATATTTTAAGTTTTAGAGTCGATATTCTAAGTTTTTAAAGTAAAATTTAAGGTTCCGAGGGTACGTTTTAAGTTTTAAACCCCGAACGCAGCAATATCCTCAAACAGAATACTGACCTTGTCGATCTTCTTATTGGTGTGATAATGTCCGCAGTACCACTTCTTGTATTCTACGTTCTCCTCTATCTTGTCAAGCCACTGCTCCGTGGATTTATCAACTGTTGACTGGTCGATACAGGACAAGAACACCTCTGTCGGTTCGTACTTCAGCGGCGTGGTGTGGCTGAGGATAACATCGATCTTATTGTCCCTTTCCGCAAGAGTCTTTTCAACACGAGCCTTTATCTCGTCGCTCGGCTGTTCGTCTGCCCACCAGCCCCAGCCGTTCTCAATGCGGTACTCTTTGTCAACGCTGTATGCGCCGCCGATAGCGATCGCACTGATGCCGTCAAGGTCGTACACCTCGCCGTCCTTTGCAAACAGGATATTGGGGAACTCGTTCTCACGATACACCGTGCCGCCCTACCACTTCACCTCTTTATATGTGTCGATGTTCTGCGGCCGCATCTCATGGTTGCCGTGAATACAGAAGAGTATTATCGGCAGAAAGTAAAGCATAGCTTTCAGCTTCTGGTCTCTCTTTCCGCCATAGTAGTTGATGCCTGCGTCGCCGAGGATAATAAGAATGTCGTCCTGTGTTGTTTCAAACCTGCGGCAGAACTCATGCACCCGCCTGAAATCGCCGTGCGTGTCGCCTGTAATGTAGATGCTTTCATGGAAAAATGTGTGAATGATGATTCTATCACAAATGTATTAATGCTACTTGATCCACTATATGCACAAAAAGCAGACAATCATAGTGGAGGTGTAGGGACTGAAACACAGATTATTTCAGCCAGAGTTTATAGTGAGGTTTCACAAGATAGATTTATTCCTATAATAATGAAACGTGATGAGAACGGCAACATTTGTAAACCAACTTATCTACAAAGCAGATTACATTTTGATTTAACTGATTCAGATAAATATGACCAAGAGTATTCAAGACTTGTAAAAAAACTATATGGGGTAGAAGTTTATGAAAAACCTACGCTGGGCAAAAGGCCCGACTGGGTTGACAAACCAATTAGCATTTCGCACAAAAGTTTCGTATCTTTTGAATCACTAAAGAAACCCATTCCAGATAAAACTAAACAAAACGAGTTAAAAAAACACCTTAATAATATACGCCTGTATGATCAAAATGAAACTAAGTATGACGAATCCGGAAATATTATTACGGGGATAGAGTTTGCCACAGTCGATTCGTTCTCTATAGGAGATTACAAACAATTCTTATCTCAAATCAAGCCAGGTCAAAAACTAAGAATTACAAAGGATAATATACCAGAAAAGATGTGGTGGTGTTCCTACTACCATGGTAAAGAAATCAAAAGAGGCGAGATAAAGTGGAGAGATTAGTATTTATACTTTATTGAGTATCCAAAAGAATTCTCCCGCCCAAACTTTTCCCGACCATATGTTTCGTCAAAACGACGGATGTCTCACAGCGTTTAGAATGTGACAATGTGACAGATAATCAACACGGTGTCGTTTTTCAATGTTCGGTTTTATTGTTAAAGCGCTGAAATTTTGTGACATAGGTCATTTTGGTATTGACATCGGTCACAGAATCGGTTATACTTAATCACAGATACAACAGGAATCTTAACAAAACGAGCAAGCGGAGCAGCGGGTAGGTATCGCCAGGCTGGCTACCAAGCGGGGGCGGCATCCGAAAGGGTGTTGATTCACAAAGCAACGCATAGGTGTTTTATCTGTCAACGTGTGAAGTATACACTGACGAATAACACAGCTGCATTTATGTGACGAAGCAGCTTGCCGTCAAATCGAGTATACGGAGACCGGTCAATTTGACTGAGTACTACTGTGACCGCAAAATGTTTTACTTCACCAATGGACAAAAATGTGTCCGGTTGAACCAAGGGGTTGTTATACCCTGATGACAGTAAGACAACTTAACTCCGCTACTTGAAAGAATTGAATACTGATATCAGATCCTTCTTCCGAAGTTTTCGGAGGAAGGATTTTTTTGTTTGCAATAAACGATCTACATATATCGTCAAAGGAGTGAGTCCAATGTAAAATGAAAACCACAAGCCAACAACCATAGACAGATCAAAGGAGGAATGTGCAAAAAACAAAAACTGTTGTGCTTTTCACTAAATGAAAGTACGGTTTACTGTGCAAGCCAACAAAATTTATTACAGATCTCAAAAATAAGGTTATCAAAACCCCAACATCTCTCCCTTATACAAGTAGGAAGAAAGATCTCAGCATCTTGAAAATTGAATCCGCACACACGAAGGATACCCCACGGGGAAGTACAGCCATGATGAGCCTGGAGGACTCGGAGCGTACCAAGTCGGGACAATACGCCGAAAGAAATCGGCAGGAACTATAGTGGAGTGCGACAAAAGCAGCTACCCTGCTCTCAATTTCGTCTTACACGCCTTACACTCATCGCAAACGGCGTAGTTTCGAGCTGAAAGCTGTAATGCGTGTGTAATGCGTGTAATACCTGTAATGCGAGCGTATGCTGTGTGTAATACGAGGAAAAATCCGCAAAGCCCTTTGGTTATTGACTCTGCGGCAGTTGTAATGCGTGTAATGCGTAAAAAGAATAGGAGGAGATAGAATGAATGAAACATTGAACGAAATCCAGATCGAACAAACCCTAAGCGAGATTGACGACACCGTCTATGAGCAGCCCTATCTTGTAAAGGACGGCTGTCTTTACGAGGAGGTGAAGATCAAAAACAAGACCGAGTATGTCAAGCTCGCCGACTTCGTTCCCGTGCTCAAAGCAGAGGTCACCTACGATGACGGAACAGAAGAAAAAAAGAAGTTCCTCATATCCGCTGTTCACAAAAGCGGTGATGTTCTCACCGAGCAGCTGGTATCTGCTGACGATATGCAGACGATGAAATGGCTGCTGCAAAGGTGGGGGCAGCAGGGCGCTGCACAGCCAAGACAGAATGTGCATCAGAAGATATGCCACGCTATAATGTCACCCAAAGAAAAACCAGTCCGTGAATCGATATACACACAGACAGGCTGGAAACTTATCGACGGAGAGTATGTGTTCCTGATGCCGAATGAGAACAGCAAGTACACTGTTGAACTTCAAGGCAAGCTCAAACGGTACCGCTTTGTTTCAAAGTGTACGCCCGATGAGCCTGTGCTGCTTTGTGATATGCTCGACAACACTATTGCACCCGAGAGAGTTATGCTGCCTCTGACAGCGGTTACTTTCCTCTCCCCGCTCGGACACTTTCTCAAAAACGCTGGCTGTGAACCAAAGTTTGTTACTGCACTCATAGGCAAGACAGGCTCGAGAAAGTCAACACTCGCAGCACTGTTCCTGTCCTTCTTCGGAAGGTTCACGGCGAGCGACCTGCCGATGTCCTTCCACGACACCGCAAACAGCATACTTGCCAACAGCTATTATCTCAAAGATGTGCTGACCTGCATAGATGACTTTCACCCGTCAAGCAGCTATCAGGAAAAAGAAATGAACACTATCGCACAGAACATTTCAAGATACTACGGTGACCGCACAGGCAGAGGAAGGCTCAACTCAAAGATTGAGATACAAGCCTCAAAGCCGCCGGCAGGCAACGCAGTCATCACTGCTGAGTTCGCACCGAGCATCTCTGTTTCGGGCAGTGCAAGATACTTTTGCCTTGAACTCAACAGCGATGATGTTGACCTTAAAGAGCTGTCGGTGTACCAGCGGTGCGCAGAGCAGAACATACTCTCGGGAATAATGATGACATACCTTGACTGGCTCAAGGAGAAATATCTGAAAGACGCAGACAGCTTTGAAACGAAACTCTCGGAGATGTTCCTGGAATTCAGGAAAGACTATCTTGTCAGTCTGACTGAGAAACAGATAGCATTCCACAGCAGAGTTCCGGATATGCTTTCGCATCTGCGGATAGGACTTGTGATGCTGCTTGAGTTCCTGCTCGATACAGAGTTCATAGGCAGCGATGATCAGAAGAGGTATCTTGACAACCTTGATGAGATACTCATTGAGAATGTTCAGAGCAGCGCCGAGCTTATCCTTGAGGAAGATCCTGTGACAAAGTTCTGCGAAAAGCTCACCAGTCTACTCGACAGCGGCAGGTGCTATGTTGAAACAAGAGGCTCTGACTACTCAATAAGACAGAAGAACTGCATAGGACTTCAGGACGACAGATACTACTATCTGTTCATGGACAGTGCGCACTCTGAGGTCAGACAGCTGTGCAGCAATCAGGGTGAGCAGTTCACGATAAGCAAGAAAGAGCTGCTCAAACAGATGAGGAAAGACGGTCTGATAGTTTCAAAGACCAACCGCAACACTGTCTCGATAAGAGATAGCGGCGGGGTCATCAATGTGACTATGCTCGACAAGGAGAAGATAGCCCAGCGACTGTCGCGCGATTTGTGCCCGCCCTCCACCTCGGTGGAGAGTTTACCCGAGCCGCAGACACAGAACGCCCCACAGGGCAACGTGGCGCAAGTGTGAGCGAATGGCAGAGTAAGGAACTCTCGCCGCAGAGTTTACTATCTGTATAGTAACTCCAAAATTGCAAAAAAAGACAAACGCCCGAGAATGAGTGCTTTGCGGCACAGAGGTGCTGAATTAAACTGTTCCAAGTATCAGTCGGCAGGTCAAGCCACACAGTATTTTTCTCTCTTCTGCCAATGATAGCGAAAGAAGAAAAGGTCAAATTGAGGGATGCAAACGGCAGTCCGAAAACCGCAGGGATTCGGACACGCCAGCATCGCAGGCGGCAGTCCACAACCCAGCAAGCTGGCTCGAACTTGCCTCCCGCATTGCCGGCTCGGGGAGGACCCCGGACCCCCTCATAGCGAAAAGAAAGGAGTGATGAAATTGAGAACAAGAGATGTAACTATCACAGTCAGATGTACCGAGGACGAGCGGAGAAAGATCAGAGAGCGAGCTGCAAGCCGAGGGCTGAAGCTGTCCGATTTCGTTCTGCGGTCGGCGCTTGGAAAGAAGATAATTGTGCTTGACGGCTTCCACGAGTTGAGCAAGCAGCTCAAAGCTGTGGGCAACAATCTCAATCAGCTGACCAGGCTTTGCAACGAGGGCAGAGTGAAAGTTGCCGAGCTGAAAGAGTGCAGAGGTCTGCTTATGGACATCTACGGTCGGCTGGGCGAAATGCTAAAGGAGGTGAAGTGATGCCGATAATCCACTTTGCAAACAGCAAGAATCAGACAACGGGCGGCTTGAAAAAGCTGCTCGGGTATGTCAGCAGAGAGAAGAAAACCAAGCTGGAGGACAGGCGGTTTGTGTCGGGTGTGAACTGTTCAACCGAGAATGCCTACAACGAAATGATGCTAACCAAGCAGATGCACAAAAAGACAGGCGGCAGACTGTACTATCATCTGGTGCAGAGTTTCCCGAAAGGCTATGACATCAAGCCAGAGCTTGCACACAAAATTGCAGTTGAACTTGCAGAGAAAGCCCTCAAAAACTTTGAATGTGTCGTGGCAACTCACATAGACCGAGAGCATATCCACAGCCACATAGTGTTCAACTCGGTCAGCTTTCAGAACGGACGAAAGTTCCATTCCAACCTTAATGATGTCAAACAGCTAATGAAACTGTCCGATGAGATCTGTGAAAAGTATGGTGTTCACACATTGCAAGAGCCTACCTTTAGTAAGGATAGTCATAAAGAGATACTCGGCGACAAGGAGTACCGCAGTGCTGTGCGTGGCGAGAGCTTCAAGTTCGCTTTGATGAACGCAATCACAGACTGTATGAAACAAGCAAAGTCCCAAAAGCAGTTCATAGCTTTGATGAAACGCAAAGGTTACCATGTGCGGTGGGAGCAGCAGCGAAAGTACATCACCTACACCACGCCCAAAGGAAAGAAATGCAGGTGCAATAAACTGCACGACAGAAGATTTACAAAGGAGATGATGGAATATGAATTCGAGATCAGAGATAGAATCTTTAATGGAGAAGAACAAGGAGAGCTTTCGGGAGGCTTCGGAAACCGCTCCTATGGTGGTAGTTCAGGAGCAGAACTGGACGGCGGTGTTGAAAATCCTCAGTTCGATTTGTCAGTCGCAGGACGAGGTCAGAGAAGAATTAAAAGAGCTGCCGACCGGCAAACAGATGACGAGGTACGAGCAGAACCAGTCGATACTGCTTGGCAGATACCAGCAGGAGAGCGAACAGAACCGTCAGCAGATACATCAGGAGATGAAAGAAATGAGCAGCGACCTGCTGAAACAGGTTGGGAGCATGAGCGCAGAATACTCATCAAAGCTGAAAGAGCAAGAGAGCTGGCGGCAGAAAGTAAGCTCAAAGCTGTGCAAAATTCTGATAGCTTCGCAATTGATACAATTGGGCTTGTTGACGGGATTACTGCTCTGGCTACGTTGATAGAGGACAGCGATGAGGACGAGGACAAGCACTACTCCGCAGTTGACCGCAAGCGGCTCAAAGAGGAATGGGAAAAGAAAGAGTCGCTGGGAATGCATATGGGGTAACGAAACGTGACTCGATACCGAAACGGTACCGAGTTCCCGAAACGGGCTTTCGGTATCAGTGGAGCCCCAAAACAGGACTACATCTCTCACCATGACGTGACAGAACATCCCGTCATCATGGGGTGGCAAACCACCACCTCGTCCAAGGGAGTGGACAAAACGGACACCCCATTGACGGTGAACGAATTGTTCACCGTATGGATATGGGGTACGCATATGGTATCCCACAGCGACCCGACCTGAAATAAGGTGGGTAAAAATCTAAATCGAAAGGACAGATTAAATTGAACAATGCAATCAGAAATCGGAACAACATCAAATCAGGAAGGAGAACGATAATAGAATGGCTGAAAACAAAACAGAAACGAAAATCACTATGCTTACCATTAAGGAAGCTGCCGAGCTTTTTCAGGGACTTACAGAGTTCAGAGTCAGAGAGCTGTGCAGGACGGGTGCGCTGCCTTGCATAATGGCGGGCAAAAAGTATTTGATAAACAAAGATACATTGTACAAATTCCTCAGCGGAGGTATGGCGGTTAGGTAGAAAAGTATGTTGTAGAAATGAAATGTATGGCTGCCTGATAGCTATGCCCGTAAGTATGTGGTAAGCTGTCAGGTAGTATACAGAAAGGAAAGGTGAAATATATGGCGTATATTGAAAAGAGAAAAAATCGCAAGGGTGAGTTCGCTGGATACCGAATTCGTGCGTACAGCGGATACGATGTCAATGGCAAGCAGATGGTGCAGTACAAAAGCTGGACGCCGCCAAAGGATATGTCTCCTCGTCAGGCAGAGAAAGAAGTGCAACGGCTTGCAGTTCTGTTCGATGAGGAATGTTCACACGGACAGGTCACGGCGGCGGTAAAGCTACAAAAACTTTGTGAGCAATGGTTCAGTGAGTACGCTGAACTTAACCACCGCAGCACGACATTGCAGAGAGAACACCTCATAGCATCAAGGGTCTATCCTGCACTCGGTCATCTTCGTATCGACAAAATATCAGCTCGTGACATTCAGAAATTCATAAACTCACTTGCACAACCGGGTGCAAACAAAAGGACAGGTCAGCCACTGTCTCAAAAGACAATGCGGCACCACCTGTCGTTCATATCTTCAATATTCGAGTATGCGATACGACTCGATATGGTGACAACAAATCCTTGTTCACGAGTCACAATACCAAAGATAGATGCCAACGGTAATGTCTACAAAAAGCCCGAGAAACACATCTACACCAAAGAGGAAACGAGGGAGTTCATGCAGATCCTCGCTGAAGCTCCGATGAAATACAAGGTGTTCTTCACGCTCGCTATCTACACAGGCTGCCGCAGAGGTGAACTGCTCGGTGTTGAGTGGAAGAACATAGATCTTGAAAAAGCAACGCTGATGATAGACCACACATCAAACTACACAGCAGGCAAGGGAATTTACACAGATATCACCAAGACGGATAAAAGCACAAGGCTTGTAGACCTGCCGCCGACAGTGGTCGAGCTGCTCAAAGCATACAAGCACGATCAGGACTACTACAAGGCAGAGCTGGGCAGCAAGTGGCACGAGCACGACAGGCTGTTCACCAAATGGGACGGCGAGCCGATGCATCCAAACACTCCGTACTCATGGCTGATGCGGGAATGTGAACGCAGAGGATTTCCGTTCTACGGAGTGCATACATTCAGGCATCTGTTCGTATCGCTTGAGATCGAGGCAGGCATTGACCCGACCACCATAGCAGCTATGGTAGGTCACAGCACCCCACAGACCACGCTGACCACTTACAGCCACTTCTTTGCCGATAGCAAACGCAGGGCAAGCAACGTCATAGCGGACATTATTGAGGGTAAAACGGCAGGGTAAAATACAAATAACACCCAGACAGCACCCAAAACAAAGACGGGAAACTGCGCAGATGCGTAGTCTCCCGTCGTTTGACTTTTATCAATAAGGTCCATCATAAGGTCCACAGGGCAGTTTTGGACAAAAATAAAGCTCGCAAACGCCGTGTTTGCGAGCTTTTCATTTATGCGGCAAACGGGACTTGAACCCGTACGTCGTTAAACACACGCCCCTCAAACGTGCCTGTCTGCCAGTTCCAGCACTGCCGCATATATTCCGCTGATGTAGTCAGCTTAATTATTATATCACTTCTCTTTATGTTTGTCAAGCCTTTTTTATGAAAAATCTTATCCTCATTAAAAAGCCCCGAAAACACGTTTCCGAGGCTTATCACTAACGTTTTTCAAGCACGCCCATGATGAGATTTCCGCAATAGCTGCACCTGCTGTTTTCGTCCGTAACACCTGTAAGCGGTGCGCCGCAGGACAGACATCTGTCCTTCACGACCATTTTTGCAAGTGCTACAACAAGCTGCCCATCATGCACCTCAAGAGTGCAGTTTTTGAGATATCCGTTTTTTATGGCATATCTTATGCGCTTGAGCTTACTTTTTCCGCTTGATGCAAAGCCCAGATCAGGCAGAGTATTTGCGTTGACGAACGGCTTGGTCGAACGTGAGAAATAATTTGCCCAATCCGCAGCGGAAAACAGTGCCATCGTCTTTCTGAAGCGCAGCAGACCCAGCGGTAAAAGTACAAGTGCAAATGCTCCTCCGTAGATGATGCCGTCACGGATATGATCTTTGATCAGCTTGTATGAAAACAGGTGGTTCGATGGGTCCAGCAGCATCTTTTTCTGATACTCCTCATCAAAATAGTTGCTGACCTGACTGAGTGTGTATATCAGAAAGATGACGCCGAGCGAGAGCCCTATTATCGAAAGAACAAAGTACAGACCTTTTCTCAGACCTGTTGTCGGGGATTTATAGAAATCAGGTCTGCCGTTTCCCGAGCCAAGCCGGTTTGAAACGCTGTAAAAATGGTCATCGGAAAGCACCTTTGCGTGCAGGTCACTGCTGTGGCAATAAGGACAGGTGCCTGTAAAGAAAACTCTTTTCTCTATGTGGGCACCGCAGCTGCGGCACTCGCACAAGCATTTTTTGCTGTACAGCTCAATTATTTCTTCGCCGCTGCTTTGGACAAAGCTAAAGTTTTTCATATACAGCACACGGTAGATATGCATCTGTCTGCGCACAGCAGCCCGGCTTTTGCCCATTACCTGCGACAAGTCCGCATAGGTCGTAAAGCCGTCAAGGTCACCCTCTAAAAAGCTCGAATAGAACACGGCATTGCCGACGTGCTTAATAGACAAAAGCGCAGCTATCAGCAGCACCACAGCCACACAGGTCATTACTATTGCGCTTTTCATTGACACTGCACCCCAGGCATACTCGGGTTTATCGCTGTATGTAGAAAACTCAGAGATTATATATGTGGTGCTGAGAACAAACTCAAAAGCGCTGAAGAGTATAAGCAGCACGTTTTTTATCCGCAGTGCGGTTATAAGCTTCTTTCTTAAATACACAGTTATCCATCCTCCACAGATGTATATTCAATAATACCCCACAGCTAATGCTGCGGGGCTTGATATGCCTGATGCGATTCGAACGCACGACCTTCAGAGTCGGAGTCTGACGCTCTATCCAGCTGAGCTACAGGCACATATCACGGAGCACAGCCGAAGCTGTACTCCGAATAAAACATATTACCTTATCTTTGAACCGCAGGGCAGTGACTGGTCGGGGAAGATCACCTTTGCCGAACCGTCAGGTGCATCTGCTGCGCAGATCATGCCCTGGGACTCAACGCCGCACAGGGTCACAGGTTTGAGATTGGCAACAATAATAACCTTTTTGCCCACCAGATCCTCGGGAGCATACCAGTTGGCGATGCCTGAAACTACCTGTCTTCCGCCCATTCCGTCGTCCAGCTGCAGGCAAAGCAGTTTCTTTGCTTTCTTGACCTTTTCGGCACTCTTTACAAGAGCGACCCTAAGATCCACCTTTGCAAAATCGTCTATGGTGATCTGGTCAAGCTGGGGCAGCACCTCCGCCTGCGGCTCATCTGTCTCTCCGGCTGCCTTCTTAGCCTCCTGGATCCTCTTGTTTATCTCCTCAAGGAGCTTTTCTCCGTCTATTCTTGCAAACAGCGGAACAGGGTCGTTTACCGTTACGCCCACCTGTAATCTTCCGAAGCTTTCAAGGCTCTCCCATGTGTCGATATCGCAGTTTATCTGCTGCATTATTTTTTCGCTGGTCTCCGGGAGGAAGGGCTTTAACAGCACGCCCAGATATCTTATTGTTTCAAGCAGCACATAAAGCACCGTTGCAAGGCGGTCTTTCTGCGCCTCGTCTTTGCCCAGCACCCATGGCTCTGTTTCGTCGATATACTTATTTGCTCTTTTGGCAAGCGACATAATTGTGTCCATGGTCTCAGCCATTCTGTACTGCTCAAGGAGCTGCTCCACTTTTTTAGGTGTCTGCTCACACTTACTGATGACCTCGTCGTCAAGCGGCTGCTTTGCACACGGAGGCATTATTTTACCGCCGAAGTATTTTTTCTGCATTGCCACAGTTCTGTTCACCAGGTTGCCCAGGGTGTTGGCAAGGTCGGTATTGTATCTTTCGATAAGAGATTCATATGTCACCGAGCCGTCCGAGCTGTAAGGCATCTCCGAAAGCAGATAGTACCTTGCGCCGTCAACGCCGAACTCCTTTACAACGTCCTCGGCATAGATAACGTTGCCCCTTGACTTGGACATCTTTTCTGTGCCGAAAAGCATCCACTGGTGTCCGAACACCTTTTTAGGCAGAGGCTCGCCCAGTGCCATAAGGATTATTGGCCAGTAAATGGTATGGAACCTCATTATGTCCTTGCCGATAACGTGGCAGTCCGCAGGCCAGTATTTTTTATAAAGCTCTCCCGAGCCGTCGGGGTCATAGCCAAGTGCGGTGATATAGTTTGACAGGGCATCTATCCAGATATAGATAACGTGCTTATCGTCAAAGGTTACGGGTATTCCCCACTTTACAGTTGTCCTTGAAACGCAAAGATCCTGGATACCCGGCTTGATGAAGTTGTTGTACATTTCTTTTTTTCTGGACTCGGGATATATGAACTCCGGGTTGTCTTCAAGGACATATTTTTCAAGCTGTTTCTGGTACTTGGAAAGCTTCAGGAAATATGCTTCCTCCTTTGCCGGCTTTACCTCACGACCGCAGTCGGGGCACTTCCCGTCCACCAGCTGGCTCTGTGTCCAGAAGCTCTCGCACGGGGTACAGTACATACCCTCATACTCGGACTTATAGATATCTCCCTGGTCGTACAGCTTTTTAAATATCTTCTGTACAGCCTTCTCGTGATATTCGTCGGTGGTCCTTATAAACTTGTCGTATGATGTATTCATAAGGTCGCAGATCTCTCTGATCTCTCCAGCTACCTTATCAACGTGCTCCTTGGGGGTTATGCCCTCCTGCTGGGCAAGCTCTTCGATCTTCTGACCGTGCTCGTCGGTACCGGTAAGGAAGAAAACATCATACCCGAGCATTCGCTTGAACCTCGCTATCGCATCGGTGAACACTACCTCATATGTGTTGCCTATATGGGGCTTTTTTGAGGTGTAGGCAATAGCCGTGGTGATATAATAGGGTTTCTTGGACATTTTCTATTCCTCCTGTTTTTTTGTTTTTCTGCAAACAAGCTTGCAGAACACTCTTTGTATTATACACCTTTTTACCGCCATAGTCAAGCACCGCTGCGGCGGAACGCAATTCCCTCGCCAATAGGTACGGCACATACTCCTCATTTTCTTTGGCTCGGGGTGCATGGATCAGCGGTTAATACGCAAAATGCTATTGACAGCGTACTTTTTGTGTGCTACAATAAAGCGGTAAATAAGAAGAAGAGAAAGCAGCGTTTGCTGCGTCTGCGAAAGGTGAAGCGTGTTTCGTTTAAAAAGGCTTTGCAGACAGCCGTTGCACGTTCAGCCCGGTACATTAAGCGATGCTTAATTGAAAGCATATTCTCTTCTTCTTTTTATTTTTTAAGGAGGTGGCAGCGTGTCCTTGCTCGACAGTCTTTACGACCCGCAGACATGGGAGGAATACAAACAGTACAAGCTTTCCCACGGGCATATCTCTCCCCGCAGACAGCAGGAGCTGGAGGAGTTTATCAGCCGAAGGCTCTATCTTCCCACCGCAAAGGACCTTTGCTTTTCACCGCCTGAAAAAAAGACCATAAACAAAAGCGGCACACAGAAAAAGCGTGTGATATATATGTTCCCGCCCCAGCAGACCCAGGTGCTCAAGCTGCTCACTCACCTTTTGTATAAATATGACGGGGCATTTTGTAAAAGCTGCTATTCCTTCCGCAAGGGCATCACCGCCCGGATGGCAATGGAAGACGTTATGGGGCTGAAAAACAAAGACAGTCTGTGGGTGCTGAAGCTGGATATCCACAACTACTTTAACTCCATGCCGTCAAAAAGGCTGGTAAAGGAGTTTGAGAGGGTCATAACCGACGACCCGCAGCTTTTGAGCTTCCTCACGGATCTTTTCACCGCAGATATATCCATGTGCGGCGGACAGGTCATCACCGAGGACCGAGGAGCGATGGCAGGCGTGCCTGTGTCGGCATTTTGCGCCAATCTTTATCTCACCGACCTGGACAGGCTTTTTGAAAGTATGGGCGTGCCATATTTCAGATATTCCGATGATATTCTTGTCTTTGCCCAAAGCCGCAGCCTTGCCATGCAATACTACCGGACGATAAAGCAGCACGTTGAAAGCAAGGGACTGACCCTTAACAGCAAGAAGTTCTCCCTCACCCCTCCCGGGGAACCGTGGGAATTTCTCGGCTTTAAATATCACAATGGTGAGATAGACCTTTCGCAGGCATCAGTGGACAAAATGAAAGCCAAGATAAAGCGCAAGGCTGCCGCCGTATACCGCCGCAAATGCCGGCGTGGCACAGCGGATGACAAGGCGGCAAAAAACATGATAAAGATATTTGACCGCAAGTTCTTTGCCCCTGCGGACGAAAAAGATTTTACCTGGAGCCGCTGGTTCTTCCCTGTGCTCACCACACACAAGGGGCTTGAGGAGATAGACAGGTATCTTGTGGAATATATCCGTTATATTTACACCGGGCGGCATTACAAAGGCAACTACAGGATAAGCTACGGGCACCTGAAAGCCCTGGGGCTGCGCAGCCTTGTGAACGAATATTACAAGTACCGAAAGGGATAAAAAGACCGAAAAGGGATGCCCGGCATCTTTCAACTTTCGGTCTTTTTGAATTTTTTAATTTTATTATGCACAAATTCTGCCCTGTGAGTTGTATATATAGTGAACCGGGTTCAAGGAAGGAGAAAGCACAATGGATAAACAGCGTGTAGCACAGGCGTATGAACGTTACTCCGATACCGCAGTGCGTGCCGCATGGCATTACACAGGCGATATGCACAGCGCACAGGACTGTGCCGAAGAAGCTTTTTTGCGGCTGCTTTCTCAGGAGGATATGCCTGATGAGCGGATACTTCCCTGGCTTATACGTGTCACGGTGAACATAGCCAAAAACCTTTTGAAATCATCTCACAGAAAATGCACCGATCCCTTTGACGAGCAGGCTGTGGACGGGCAGACCGACGGGCTTGTGCTTGCACGCCGTGCAGCCGCAAGAGCGATGCTTTGTCTGCCGGAAAAGTACCGCATACCCCTTATGCTGCACCTTGGTGAAGGACGAACTATCGCAGACACCGCAAAAATCATCGGCAAAGGCATGAACACCACTGCGTCCCTTATAAGAAGGGGAAAAAAGCTGCTTCAGAAAGCCTATGAAAAGGAGGAATTATGATGAACAAACAAACAAGTGCAGAACAGATGTATAAAGAATATATCACAGACATCCACGCCGACAGCACAGCTTTGGAAAGCTTGCTTAACGGCGAAAGAAGCCCTGTAAACCCCGGTGCAAGGATAAAGCACCACTCCACAGGTAAAGTTGCTGCCGTGACCACTGCCGCAGCTGCTATCGCAATATGTGCAGGGATAGGTTTTTCGTCTTTCGGTTCAGATGACACCCAAAGCTCGCCCTCTGCCGGCGCAGCTACCCCGAAGGTAACAACGGCTCAGCAGCCCGCCAGCATAACTCCCTCAGCTCAGGGTGACTTCAGGACAGAGGTCACCGATATTATCGGCGGCACCCACGGTATGTGCGCCACATTGAAGCTTACGGGACTTACCGAAAAGGGAAAGACGCTTATCAAAGAGCAGGGCGACCAGCTCTCATCGGATCAGAGCTTTTTTGGCACAGGCATAGCAGCTATGTCCTTTTCCACTCCCGTTGCAAGCGGCGACAGCTGCACCATGCAGGTAAGCTTTGTGCCGCAGAAATTCACGGGATTTGAGAGCAACCTTGGAGTGGATATATTTTTAAGGTTCCCCTCCGATCCAAAGGGTGAGATAAACGATCCGGGAAGAAAAGTATCGTTTAACATTCCTCTCACACCCTGTGAACAGCGCTTCACAAGCGACAAGGGAGAAGAAATCTGGCTCACCGATCAATATATTGCATCGGGACACAATCCTAACGATTCTCAGAAAAGGTATCTGTATACAATAAAATACAAGGACGGCACGGTCAAAGAACTCACCGATAGTGACAACATCAACGCCGCAGGAGCTTCAGACTATCTGAGTTATACGCTGAGCTATTTCAGAGTAAAGCTGAACACCGCAGACATTGAAAGCATCACCTATGATGGCATTGAGTTCAAGCCTGCAAAGCAGGGAAATGAGAAGTTCAAGACAGAGCTTGTCCAGACAAAAGCATCTGACCACGGAATGATCGCAACTGTCAAGCTTACTGCTTTGAACGACGAGGCTAAAAAATATATGAATAAAGACCTTAGTGTTAGCTATCAGGCATCAAACGACGCATTGATGAACAGATTGATAGGATGCAACGTTGACATTGTGTCTGATAATACGCTGATAGCAAACGTGGGCTTTGCCGGTCATGATGAAAACGATAAGGTCGCAAACGGTGACACGGTGAGCGCTTTGTTCAGACTCCCGATCACCGGTGCTGATGCACAGGGCACAAGTGAAAGTATGGAATCAGCGATGGCAGCAGAGGGAAGACATATAGAAATAACCATAAACAAAAACAAAAAAGAAAGAACCTTGCGTTCCAAAGACGGCAAGACCCTCTTCCTTTCCGATTTCCATTTGACAGCACATAATATCAGATCAACGATCTCTGTGAAAAACATAACCGTAAAATATGCAGACGGAACTACTCTGACAGATACTGATATCGGTATGCTCGGAGGCAGTATCGATAACCCAAATAACAAAGGAACAAGTGCAACAATATACTTTGAAAAAGATATTGCCGCCGATAAAGTCGTATCCGTGACCTTTAACGGAACACAATACACACCGCAATGAACAAAAAACCACCTCGTTTGAGGTGGTTTTTTCTGTTATATAAGCGTCATTATTTCTGCGTGGATATCCTCTATGCTGCGCATCTGTCCGTCCTTGACGCACTCCACCGTTTTCCAGCCCAGCTTTTGTGCACAGTATGCCGCAGCCTGCTGCGAGCGCTTCAGGTACTCGATATCGCCCTCATGGATATCCTTTTTGCTTTCGTCGCCCTTATATCTGCCTGTCATAAGCTTCTGGCTCACGTCGGTGTCCGCTTTGAGATATATCACCAGGTCAGGTGCGGGGATACCAAGCTTTTTATACTCAAAATCATCAAGCCACTCAAGATACTCGTCCCACAGCTCACGTTCAAGCTTTGAACACTGGTGTATGCCGTTTGAGGTGGCATATCTGTCGGCGATTATGGTCGCACCGCTGTGGTAAAGCTCACCCCAGTCTTTCTTGTAGCTTGCGTATCTGTCAACGGCATAAAATGCCGAAGCCGCATAGGCGTTCACGTCCCCCGGACGGCTTCCGAATTCGCCTTTGAGATACATTTTTACAAGCGCCGAGGAATCGCTTTCATAGTCGGGAAAGGTTATCTCCCTGACCATTTCCCCCTGCTGCTGCAATGTCTTTGCCAGAAGCTTTGCCTGGGTAGCCTTTCCGCTGCCGTCAAGTCCCTCGATAACAATAAGCCTGCCTTTCATCATATCCTCCGTTTTACAGCAGAATAATGCCGTTTTCTTTGCACTTTGTAGTCATCTCGTCAGACCAGATAGATGCCTGCACCTCGCCGATATGCGCCTTTTCAAGCAGCAGCATACAAAGTCTTGACTGACCGATACCGCCGCCTATCGTCAGAGGCAGTGTGCCGTCTGCTATCATCTTGTGGTAGTCGTATTTCATCCTGCCCTGTGCACCGCATATTTCCAGCTGCTTTTCAAGGGACTTCTCGTCAACTCTTATGCCCATTGAGGAAATCTCCAGAGCGTTGTCAAGCACCTGGTCCCAGATAAGGATATCGCCGTTGAGGGACCAGTCGTCATAGTCCGGAGCTCTGCCGTCATGCTTGTTCCCGCTTTTAAGCTCGCCGCCTATCTGCATAAGGAACACCGTGCCGTGCTCTTTGGTGATAAGCCTTTCACGCTCCTTTGGGGTCTTATCGGGGTACATATCCTCAAGCTCCTGAGTGGTGATGAAGAAAGGCTCCTCGCATATCTTCCCCTCCAGCACGCCGTAGCGCAGTCCAACCTTGCGCTTGGTGTAAGCCACTGCTTTTACAATGGACTTTACAGCATCTTTAAGGAACTGCTCGTTTCTCTGTTCACGAGTGATGACCTTTTCCCAGTCCCACTGGTCCACAAAAACAGAGTGGGTATTGTCTGTATCGTCATCACGTCGAATGGCGTTCATATCGGTATAGATACCCTCGCCTGCCTTGTAGCCGTAACGGTAAAGAGCCATTCTCTTCCACTTTGCAAGTGACTGGACTATTTCAGCCTCGCCGTCATCTATCTCCTTGATAGTGAACTCCACCTTGCGCTCAACGCCGTTAAGGTCATCGTTTATACCGCTTCCCTTGCGCACGATAAGCGGCGCAGTAACTCTGTCCAGCGTCAGTGCAAACGCCAGAGCCTGCTGAAAAACGTCCTTGATATATTTTATTGCGTGCTGAGTTTCCCTCAGTGTCAGCTTGGACTTATAGCCCTTTGGTATATATAATTCTTTTGACATAATACTCACTCCTTGTTATCTGTTTTCAAGCACCTTGGAACATCAAATGAACCCCAAGGTTTGTTGATAATTAAGGCTATCCTTATGAGAAAGGATTCTTCTTCATTCTCTTTTTGAAGCCCTTGGTTATTTTTCGTTATCGGGGTCTTGACCCCGATGGCGAAAAATCATTAAAAGTTTTAGGAAGGGAGCTTGAGGGACAACCCTTTTTCAAAAGGGTTTCCCTCAACTGTCAGCAAGCCTTTGTGGTTTATCTGATGCTTCCAACAGTCCTCGGGAACAGGATAACATCTCTTATATTCTGCATACCTGTTACATACATTATCAGTCTTTCAAAGCCAAGACCAAAACCGCCGTGGGGTACGCTTCCGTACTTGCGAAGTTCAAGATAGTCTGTGTAAAGGTCCAGGTTCATTCCCCTTTCCTTCATTGTAGCCACCAGTTTGTCATAATCAGCTTCTCTTTCGCTTCCGCCGATTATCTCGCCCACACCCGGAACCAGCAGGTCAACTGCCGCAACGGTCTTTCCGTCAGGATTCTGCTTCATATAGAAAGACTTTATCTCCTTGGGATAGTCGGTTACGAACACTGCTTTTTTGAACACCTTTTCGGAGATATATCTCTCGTGTTCTGTTTGCAGGTCGCAGCCCCACTCAACAGGGTAAACGAAATTCTCTCCCGACTCCTTCAGCAGCTTTATAGCCTCGGTGTAGGTAACTACGCCGAACTCATGGCTGATAAGCTCCTCCAGTCTGTCGATAAGTCCCTTTTCAAAATGCTCGTCAAAGAACTTCATCTCGTTGGGGCAGGTATCAAGCAGGGTCCTTATAACTGTTTTTATCATATCCTCAGCTGTTTCTATGACCTCGGGAAGCTCTGCAAAGGCTATCTCAGGCTCAACGTGCCAGAACTCCGCAAGATGCTTTGGAGTGTTGCTGTTTTCAGCTCTGAAGCTTGGTCCGAAGGTATAGATCTTACCCATTGCCATAGCAGCCATTTCGCCCTCCAGCTGTCCGGAAACGCTCAGACCGGCTCTTTTGCCGAAAAAGTCGTTCTCATAGTACTCCTGCTCGTTCTTATACTCGGTGGAGTAGCCTATGGTCGTTACCTGAAACATCTCTCCTGCGCCCTCACAGTCGCTGCCTGTGATAAGCGGGGTGTTCACATATACAAAGTTTCTGTCTTTGAAATAGTTATGTATAGCCTGTGCCAGCACCGAGCGCACCCTCATAACGGCATTGAATGTGTTTGTTCTGCCACGCAGGTGAGGCATGGTCCTTAAAAACTCAAGGGTATGTCTTTTCTTCTGCAAAGGATACTCCGCAGGGCAGGTGCCTATTACGGTAATGCTTTGCGCATTTATCTCCGGCACGCCGTTTCTGCCCTCGACCACAGTTCCCTCTACCTTCAAAGAGCTGCCCAGCTTGAGAGCATCCTCAAAATCTATTCCCGATTCCTTATCCACAACTATCTGTATATGCTTCAGACTTGTGCCGTCGTTAAGCTCGATAAAAGCTACATTCTTTGAATTTCGTGCAGTCCTTACCCAACCGCAAACCGTGACCTTTTCCCCTGCAAGCTCCTTGCGGGCAAATACTTCCTTGATGTCCATGTGCTTCATAAGCCCTTACCTCCGTTTATTTTATGTTTATAAATTTTGTTTATAACAGGTCATATATCGACCTTTGTTTCTCCGCCCAGAAATGTGGGCAGGCTTTTGCCTCGCTTTTGCCAGCTGCGATACTCTGCCACTGCGGTAAACAGCACATCTCCCGAGGAGTTAAGCGCAGTTTCCATTGAATCCTGAATAACGCTTATGGCAAATCCGATACCCACCACTTGCATGGCAGTATTGGTCGGTATCCCGAAAAGGGAGCACGCCATTGGTATCAGCAGCAGCGATCCTCCAGCAACGCCCGATGCGCCGCAGGCTGCCAGCGTGCTGAGCACCGAAAGAACGATCGCTGACGGCAGGCTCACCGAGATGCCCAGTGTGTGCACCGCTGCAAGCGTCATTATCGTTATCACAACCGCTGCGCCGTCCATATTTATTGTGGAGCCAAGGGGTATGGACACCGAATAGATGTCCGGGTCAAGCCCAAGCCTTTCGCACAAACGCATATTCACAGGGATATTCGCCGCAGACGACCTTGTGAAAAACGCCGTAATACCGCTTTCGCGGATACATCTGAAAACCAGCGGGTACGGGTTTTTCCGCAGCGCGACAAATACGATCAGCGGGTTTACTATCAATGCTACCGTTGCCATTGATGCCACAAGGACCAGTATCAGCATACCGTAATCGGAGAATATGGAAACTCCGTTTTCCGAAACGCTTGTGAACACCAGTCCCATTATTCCAAACGGAGCAAGATGTATTACTCCTTTGACTGTTGTTGAAAGGATATCCGACAGGTCGCTGAAAAGTCTTTTTGACGGATCAGAGCCCAGCTTTTTCATCAGTATGCCAAAGATGACCGCCCAGAAAAGTATGGATATGTAGTTGCCCGAAGATATAGCAGTTACAGGATTTGTAAGCATATTAGTCAATATATTTTCAAGCACCTGCGCCACGTCTGACGGTACCGATTCCGCGCTGAAAGCCTCGCCTGACAGCTTGAGCGTTATAGGAAAAGCAAAGCTGAATCCCACAGCAACAAGCGCTGCCATAAGTGTTGAAAACAGGTACTCGAATATTACAAACCCGAACCGCCTGTCGATTTTTGACTGTCCGTTTGCAAGCGACGAAATGACCAGGATAAACACCAGCACCGGTGCTATCGCTTTGAGCGCGCTTACAAACAGCGTCCCGAAAAGTCCTATCGCCGTTGCCTTTGGCACTGCAATGCCCAGCAATGCGCCTATCACAAGTCCGATAAATATGCGCAGTATCAAACTTATATGGGTATAGCGGTAAACGACCCTTGTAAGAAAACTTTTCTTCTGCACTGAATACACTCCCTTTCTTCGTCTGATACCCAATTTTGTGCAATAAAAAAACCGTCCTGCATTTACACAGGACGGGGATAATATACAAAAACCCGTGGTACCACCTGAATTACCGCATTTTCTGCGGTCACTCTCACCGCTTAACGCACGGTAAACGTCTTCCCTACTTGCTAACGGGTTCAGGTCGCTGCTCAGAAGTGTTATTCACACAAGCTCTGATATGCGGTTTTCACTGTCCCGCACTCACTTTGAACGAAATCTCATGCTACTTCTCTTCGTCATGGCATTTATCATGGACACATTATATCACTTCGTCACAAAAAAGTCAAGACGTTGCTGTTTTTTATACAGATAACACAGCCTGCGCCGGGCTTGAAAACACATTTTTGTCTTTTCCCACAAATACAATGGGATTTTTATGGCTGATCGAGTTGAAAAACGCATAAAACTGTGATATAATGGTTATTGTAAAATAATCTCAAAGGAGCTTAAAAAATGAGCAATACATTTATCATGGATCACCCTCTTGTAAAACACAAGATCACCCTTTTAAGAGACGAACGCACCGGCACAAAGGATTTCCGCACCCTTGTTGGCGAGATAGGGAGCCTTATGGCATACGAGGCACTGCGTGACCTGCCCACAGAGCTTGTCCTTGTAAAGTCCCCGGTCGCCCAGTCTATGCAGCCTGTTCTTGCGGGAAAAAAGCTGGCTGTTGTACCTATCCTGCGTGCAGGCGTGGGTATGGTTGACGGCATACTTGCAATGTGTCCCTCGGCAAAGGTTGGTCATATCGGTCTTTACCGTGATGAGGTCACTCACGAACCCCACGAGTATTACTGCAAGCTTCCCGAGCATATGGACGAGCGTCTTACCATCGTGCCCGACCCTATGCTTGCCACAGGCGGCTCTGCGGTGGACGCAGTAAATATGCTTAAAGAAAAGGGCTGCAAGGACATAAGATTCATGTGCATCATCGCTGCACCGGAGGGCTTGAAACGGCTTGAAGAGGCACACCCGGACATAAAGATCTATGTGGGCTGTGTTGACGAAAAGCTCAACGAAAACGCTTATATCGTTCCCGGGCTGGGAGATGCAGGCGACAGGATCTTCGGCACAAAATAAAAAGAGAAAACCAAATGCTCCTTTGGGGAACATTTGGTTTTTTTATTTGTCAATATCTATCTGCCGAACAATGCTTGCGCTGTAATCGGTAATTCCTTTGCCCTGGTTTGGTACCTTTACGGAGTAGACCAGGTCTATGGCAAACCCGACACACAGTATGATCGCAACCACCGTAAGCAGCTTTTTGGATACCCTTTGGAAAATATTATCCAGAAACGGTGAAAGCAGATATATCACCAGTATGCAGGCAAACCCGAACACTACCATTCCCTCAAAGCAGATCCTGCCGTTAATGTTGAGGAAGTATCCGTTGTAGTCCCAGTACTTCAGCCCCTGCATTTTTTCTATGACCACGCTGGTTATGTACTCGGCAATACCGCACATTACCACCGAGCCCACAAATACAGCTACCTGCTTGTCCACGTGCTTTTTGAAAACCAGTATTGCGCTTACGCCGCCGCAGCCGTAGATAGGAAGCCATGGACCGTGCATGGTGCCTCGGTTAATGAACACCCCGTCTTCGATAACGTGGATACCCACCTCCCAGATCCAGCCGCCGATAGAGAACGAGAAAAACAGAAGGATATATCCCAGAATAGTATAATCCCTGTGATAATCCCGGTGTTTGATGACCTTTCCGGTAAAGCGGCTGAAGTGATATTTCTGCTCGTAGGCGATCCCGGGGTACTCGTCCAGCTGGCACAATTCATCAATGGTATAAGTTTTTTCTGTCAAAGCTGTGCGCCCCCTTTCTCTCCTTCAGGCGTATCATCGCTGCTGTCGGGAATGCTTATCTTGAACATCTTTTCCTCGCCGCTGTTTTTTATCTCCTCACGCAGCAGTTCAAGGTCGATATACTCATCGTTCAGTTTTTCCGCACCCGGGATCCCCTCCTGTTTTGCCTTGCGCCTCAAAGCGATATAATACTCGGAGTATATGGCTGCACGATAGGGATTTGAGAAGAATATTCCCACCGCACCCAGAGAAAGCATGGAAAGCATGGTCCAACCCAGAAGGGTACAGTCCGTTTTGAAAAGCTCCCACTTATGCCCGTCCATCATCTTCCGTGACAGGGTTATCGCCTCTTTTGAGGGCATATTGGGATTCTCTGCCAGGATACAGGGCACCATAGCATAGGAATACTGTTTTACAAAAAATCCGCCGATAGTAAACGTCCACAGTGTAAGAAACAGATCCTTGATGAGCATTGTCTTTATGGGGTGCAGGGTCCTTTCTCGGAACAGAAATCCCAGCCGTCCCACCTTTGTTTTGTGGTATGTTCTGCTTTCCATAAAAAATCTGCACTCGCACACCACAAGAAGATTTGTAACGAACAGTGCTCTCAAAAGGGATACCAGGAAGTTTGCGAAAATGTCAAAGGATTCCTTGAAGGACTTATTTTCCGAAAACGCAGCAGCAATGGACGCTACAAATGTAAACTTGTACGACTTGCTCCTTGTAAGCCCGTCAATATACAATATCGCATTGTCCGGCAGGTTCTCAAAAAAGCTGTTGCTTGTCAGCTGGTCCAGCCTTTCCTTTGCGCTCTTGGTTATAGAAAATGCACCAAGCAGGGTGTTTATCGTTGAGCCATCGCCTGTTGTGCCAAAGAACGTGACCTCCTTTGAGTTCAGCCCTTCAAGTCCGAAATCCTCAAAAGTCTTTTTCCACTTCTTTACCGCATCAACATTATTTATATGCCATTTTTTGTCCGTCTCCTCGGCAGTCAGACCGTTGGCGACCATATCCTGCACAATCTCTTTTTTCTGTTCGGGACTGTATTTAAGGTCGGCAACGTGGGTCATATCCCACATGGATATGCCCTGCACCGTAGTGCTGTATTCACCGGCAAGGAAGACCATTATAAAACACACCGCAATGCAGGCAAAATAATTCAGCTTCAGCGCACTGCGGGCTTTTTTCTTCAGCTCCCTGCGATTCAAAACCCTATCCTTCATTTCTTCCCCTCTGTTTTTTGTAATTCATTTTACCTCGTTTCAACCATACACACAGTT
This sequence comes from Ruminococcus sp. FC2018, assembly GCF_000621805.1. Taxonomy (GTDB): domain Bacteria; phylum Bacillota; class Clostridia; order Oscillospirales; family Ruminococcaceae; genus Hominimerdicola. Next base: position 87,679 of record NZ_JHXH01000003.1, read on the forward strand.
ATTATATACAAATACAGACAAAATGTCAAGCAAATCTCCCTTTTGAGCCTCTTTTGCCATATTTTCCGCACAAAAAAAGCCTGCCCTTTCCGGGTAGGCTTTTTGCGGTTTTTAATAAAGAGCACGTATCTGTCTGAGGCTGCGGAGTATGAGCCATGCCAGCAGTCCTACGCTTATTACACCAAAAACGGTAGTCTTGGTGCTTATGGGCGAATAGATGTCTTTATCCTCCAGAAGAGAGATAATGAACGCCTGCTGTGACTGTCCTTCATCGGAACGTTTTGAGCTGAGCTTATCCTTATCAAAATACTTCTGATACTCCTGGTCAAGTTTATCGTAGTTTACGCTGTATCTTCCGCCGTCACTTTCAATGGCACGGGACAGTGCTGTTTCCTCCCCCTTCATGGTGGAAAACATCAGCTCCTGCTGGCAGTTGTAGTCGCTTTTAAAGCTGAAAAAAGCCAGCACGGCAAACACCACCATGGCGATGTTGGAAATATAGAATATCGCCATTATCAATATGGGGATCCCTATGCCCGTGCTATTGGTAAACTCCTCTCGTGGATTATCTATATGTGCCATAGTTTCTCCTTAATATCTGTTATCAAACACTCTTGTGGACTTCTTCTCGCTTCTTGGCAGGTCGCCGATAGCCACAGGCTTAACGTTGACGGTTATGCCTATCTTTGACTTGAATGCAGACTGTATAGCCATTTCCATATTGTAAGCATTTGCGTAGGGATTTATCTCAACAAACAGCGTGCAGATATCCTTGCCGTACATATGGTCTATCATGAACTGGTACTCGCTTGAGGCGCCGTCAACCCCGGAGAGCATTTCCTCTATCTGGCTTGGGAAGATATTTACGCCTTTGACCTTCACCATATCGTCCGTTCTGCCCAGGATAGTATCTATTCTCGGGTGCGGGTCTCCGCATGGGCAGTCGCCTGTGATTATCCTTGTAAGGTCGTGGGTACGGTATCTTATAAGCGGGGCACCCTGCTTTTTCAACGTGGTTATAACAAGCTCTCCCACTTGTCCGTCAGGGAGTACCTCTCCTGTCTTGGGGTCAACTATCTCAAAGTATACAAAATCGTCCCACATATGCATTCCGCACTCATAGTCACAGCTTATTCCGATTCCCGGACCGTAAACCTCGGTAAGACCGTAGATATCGTAAAGCTGAACGCCAAGTTCATCAGCGATACGCTTTCTCATCTTTTTGCCCCAGCGCTCGGAGCCGATAACGCCCTTCCTGAGGCATATCTGATCGCCTATTCCTCGTTTTGCTATCTCCTCTGCCAGAAGCAGAGCGTAGCTTGAGGTTGCACACAGCACAGTGGACTTCATATCTACCATCATACGCAGCTGCTTATCGGTATTTCCCGGACCCATAGGAATTACCATTGCACCCAGCTTTTCCGCACCGTTCTGAAAGCCGATGCCTGCTGTCCAGAGTCCGTATCCCGGGGTAATATGTATCCTGTCAAGATCAGTTATACCTGCGGTCTTATAGCACCTTGCAAACATTTCCGCCCAATCCTCAACGTCCTGTCTTGTGTAGGGGATTATAACGGGCGTGCCGGTAGTTCCTGATGAGGAATGTATGCGCACTATCTCCTCCTCGGGCACTGCCATAAGTCCCAGAGGGTAAGCCTCACGCAGGTCCCCTTTCCAGGTAAAGGGCAGTTTTTCAAAGTCCTCCTGTGACTGTATAGAATCAACGTCTATGCCCTCCAGCTTTCTCTTGTAAAAGCAATCCTGCGAGGTCAGCTTTTTAAGCTGCTGCTTTATAAATCTGAACTGTTCTTCTTTCATCTTCATTGTCTTTTCCTCCCTTTACCCGTTTACCACAGCGTCGACCGCTTTTAAATTCATTTCGTGGAACTTTTCGGGGACACGCTTTTTTATGGCATTTTTAAGACTTTGGATGTCTATGCCCAGAGCACCTGTTTTTGCCGCACCTGCCAGCAGGGCGATATTCAGCACCTTTGGCGAGCCGCAGCGTGCACATATCTCCTCCCCGTCTATCACGGTAAGGTTCTTAACGTTAGCTTTGAGGTATTCAAGCATCTCACTTCCGTCGTATGAGGAACCGGAAAGTGATGCGGTGACCGGTCGGACCGCCTTGGTGTTCACCACAACTGTGCCGTCCTTTTTCAGATAGTCTATACACCTTACCGCCTCAGCAGGCTCAAAGGCGATTATCACGTCCGCCTTGCCCTTTGGGATAAGGGACGAATTTATCTGCTTGTCGGAAACTCTCACATGGCTGACCACACAGCCGCCCCGCTGGGACATTCCGATAGTTTCGGCAGTTCTCACATTAAAGCCTGCCTCCATGCCCGAGAGGGCTATTATTCTCGAAGCCAGGACCGTACCCTGTCCTCCTACTCCGCACAAAAGTGTATTATTCATTTCAAGCCACCCCTTTCATTATCCCTCACGCTTTTCTATTGCACCCACAGGGCAGACCTGTGCGCACAGGGAACAGCCGAAGCAAAGGCTCTTTTCCACAGTGACCTTGCCGTCGTCTATAACTATTGCAGGACAGCCAAGCTGGCTTATGCACTTTTTACAGCCCACGCACTTGTCGGTTATCTCGTACTGCTTTGCAGACTTTGTAACGGCGATACAGGGCGACTTGAAGATGACTGCTCTTACGCCGCTTTTTTCAGCCGCTCTCTGAACAGCCGCAGTGGCTGCGGAAAGGTCAAGGGGGTTCACAGTTTCAACGCTTGTAAGACCTATGGCTTTAAGTATGGCTTCAATGGACACCTTCTGTGCCACCTCCCCCATCATAGTGACTCCTGTACCAGGGTGTGGCTGATGACCTGTCATGGCGGTGGTGGAATTGTCAAGGACAATAAGGATCATATCGTTTTGGTTATACACCGCATTTATCACGCCGGTAATGCCCGAGGCGAAAAATGTGGAATCGCCGATAAATGAAAAGTTCAGAGTATCCGGCTCCACGATATGAAGTCCCTGGGCGATAGTCACGTCTGCACCCATGCAAAGACAGGTATCCACCATATCAAGGGGCATTGCGTTGCCAAGGGTATAGCAGCCGATATCGCCGCTGAACACGGCTTTTCTGCCCTTTACAGCCTGCTTTACCGCATAGAAGGAAGCTCTGTGGGGACAGCCTGCGCAAAGCACAGGGGGTCTTACGGGAAGCTCAGGCGGCTTTGGGAAAGAGCTTTCTGCGGGCTTGATACCCAAAAAGCCTTCCAGCACCTTAGCCACTGATTCGGCAGAATTCTCACCTGCGCTCTGAACGCAGGAATCTATCTTTCCGTGTATCTTAACGTTAAGTCCGTACTTTCCGCAGATGTATACAAGCTCTCTTTCAAGCACAGGGTCGAGCTCCTCAAAGCACATTACCTCATCCAGTCCCTCAAGGAACTCAAGAGCCTGCTTTTCGGGAAACGGGAACGGCGTTGCAACTTTAAATACCTTGACCTCCTGTCCGCTGTCCTCAAGGCTTTCCATTACATATCCGTAGCTTGCCCCATGGGTGCAGATACCCTTTTTACCGCTGCCTGTAAGGGTATTGAAGCGGTAAGAGGAAAACTCATCACCGATCAGCGGATTGCGTTTTTCGATTTTCTGATGATTGAGGAAAGATGTTCTGGGGAATATAACCCAGCGCATGGTGTCCTTTACAAATCCATCGGGGATATGCCTTTCATAGCTTTCATCCACCTGCACGTCAGCGCATCCGTGACATATCCTTGTGGTAGGTCTGAAAAGGACAGGGGTTTGGTATTTTTCCGAGAAGTCAAAGGCATCCTTTATCATCTCGTATGCCTCCTCGGGCGAGGAGGGGTCGAACACAGGCAGCTTGCAGAAGTGTGCAAAGTGCCTTGTATCCTGCTCTGTCTGGGAAGATATCGGACCCGGGTCGTCGGCGGAAACTATGACCATTGCCCCCTTGACGCCCACGTAGGCAAGGCTCATAAGCGGATCGGATGCCACGTTCAGTCCCACCTGTTTCATGGTGACAAGAACCCTTGCCCCTGCATAGGCTCCTCCTGCAGCCACCTCAAGAGCTGCCTTTTCGTTTACGCTCCATTCCACATGGATAGAGCCGTCGTTGTTTTTTGCCACAGTTTCAAGTATCTCCGTAGAGGGAGTACCGGGATAGCCTGCCACAAGGTTCACACCTGCGTGGATAGCACCCAGTCCGATAGCTTCGTTACCCATTAAGAATTTTTTGACCTTCAATTTTTATCCCACCGTTTCATGGTATTCTGTATTGTATATAAGCGTTATTCATTGCCGCTTTTTTATTTTTTCTCTGCAAAATTTATAGTTACTTTTGCCACCTCGCATTTTGCAGGAAACTTGAAATGAAAGCCCCAGCCGCCTGCACCTTGTGTGGTGAATGCAGTCATGTCGCCAAACTGCTGTGTGCCGTACATCATATCGTTCATAAATGAAAACGGCAGATAGGTAAGGGGGAACTGCTCCCCGTGTGTATGCCCGTGCATGGAAACGTCTGCACCTGCGGCAGCGATCTCCTTTATACCGTGAGGCTCATGTTTAAGTACGATAAGAGGCTTTGTCTTATCCGCTTTTGTCCTTTCAAGCAGTTTGTCTATGGAATAGCCCACGGTGTCGTACTCCGAGCGCATACCAACCAGAGTTATGTCTTCGGCGATAACTGCGCTTTCGTCCTGAAGCACCCTGATACCTGCCTGTGTGAAATACTCTGTTGTATCGCCCCCCTGCATACCCTCGTGGTTGCCAAGGATATAGAAAGAGCCGTATTTGCTTTTTACGCTTTTGAACTTCTCGCTGAAATACTCCATTTCATCTGTGGTTGTGTTCTCATCGAAAACATCACCCAGCAGGAACACAACGTCGGGCTGCATTCCGTTTATCTTTTCCACGATAGTATCTATTGTACTTTTGTGGGCAGAGATGCCTATATGGGTATCGGACACCACCGCAGCGGTCAGACTCTTGTTTTTTGAAGCCTTCTGAACGTTTATCTCATGATCTGATGTGCGTACTATGCCTGCGTTTATATAACCCACCACGCCAAGCAAAGCTGTGGCGATAAGCAGCACCGGGACGGTTATCCTGGTTTCCTTGATAAAGTGAAGAAAGCGGTTTTCCGGTTTGAGGAATGCACCAAGCAAAAAGCCAAAAACGTATTTGAGCAGCATAATGACCGAGGTGTAGATAAGCACGATGAATGTCACCGCCGACAGGAATATCATTACCTCTTTAAGCGGCTTGAAAGTTATGCTCTTTATGTTGAACACAGTGTAGAACATATTTGTTATCAGCAATGTTACAATAAGCCAGAAATAGACCTTTGATGCCGCAACGTTATTTTTCCACCAGTCAAGGCAGCTCACAACGCCTATCCCAAGGACAAATACCACTGCTGCGAAAATCACAAACACCATAATATATACCCCTTTTTTCATTCTCAAACCACCTGGAAGAGATAGAATTTGAGATAGTCCGTTTCCGGAACGTTGAGCATTATCGGGTGGTCGGGGCTTTGTCTTCTGGACTCTATCATTTTAAGGCTGACCCCTGCGTCGGCAGCTGCGGACATAAGCATTTTCACAAACAGCTCATTGTCCATAAAGTGGGAACAGGAACAAGTGGCGAGGTATCCTCCCCTTGGCAGCAGTTTCATTGCACGGTAGTTTATTTCCTTATATCCCCTTTTGGCACTGTCCACCGTTTTGCGGTTTTTGGTAAATGCAGGCGGGTCGAGTATTATAAAATCGTAGTCCGCTCCCTTTTGCGCAAGCTGCGGCAGCAGGTCAAACACGTCTGCACACAAAAAATCCATGCTTCCGTCAAGACCGTTTTTCACAGCGTTTTCCTTTGCGGTATCAACGGCAAACTGCGAAACGTCCACCGCAGTAACGTGCGCCGCACCGCCCTTTGCGGCATTCAGAGCAAAGGAGCCTGTGTGGGTAAAGCAGTCAAGCACACGCTTGCCCTTTGCGATTTTTGCAACGGCAAGGCGGTTATACTTCTGGTCAAGGAAAAAGCCTGTTTTCTGTCCGTTTTCCACATCAACGGTATACACTATCCCGTTCTCTGTCATCTCGGTGACCGGTGAGGGCGGCTGGGGAAGAAAATCCGCCTTATACCAGCCTTTATACTGCTGCAAGCCCTCCAGCTCACGGATAGCCACGTCGTTGCGCTCCATTATCCCTTTTACCTGTATCCCATCTTTGGAAAGGCAGTCGCACAGCGCTTTGTATATCACATCTTTTTTCCTGTCCATGCCAAAGGAAAGCACCTGGGAAACGAGAATATCACCGTATTTGTCCACGGTAAGTCCGCACAGTCCGTCGGCTTCACCGAAAATAAGCCTGCACGCCGAAAAGTCATCGCCCATAACAGTCTTTCGATAGTCAATGGCGTACTGCACACGGCGCTGATAAAAGCTGTCGGAAAAAGTCTCGTTTGTATTATTTGAAAGCAGACGAATGCGTATCTTGCTTTTTTCGCTGTAAAAACCGCTGCCCAGATACTTTCCGCCCTGTGAGAAAACATCGGCGATGCAGCCGTTTTCGCACTCGCCCGGCTGGTCGGTTATCACGTTGTCGTACACCCACGGGTGTCCGCTCTTTATTTCACGCTCGCCTTTTTTTGAAACGGTGAACGCAGGGAACTCTCTTTTTATCTTCATTTGTCCTCTCCTTGAGTTTTATCGTCGGGGTAATCCCAGAACCCGCCCTTGTGGAAATTCTCATTGCCAAGCGGCTTTGCCGTCAGCCTGAATATCACGCACCCGTCGGGGCAGACGACAGTTTTGCTGTACTTTCCATCGCCGCCGAGATTTTCAAGGTCGCCGCCGCTTCTCACCGCTTCCATTAGCGGATAAAGCATCATCATCGTCTTTGAGCAGATACCAAATCCCTGCTTATTCACGGGACAGCCGTAGGTGCAGGTATATACATCGCCTATCTCCTCGCCGTTGCGGCAGTATCTCTCGGTCTTGTCACCGTGCAGAAAGCCCGCTACCTCAACGGTGAACTCGTATTCTTCATCATACCACTTTTTCATAGCTGTCTCCTTTGCGCTGCTATTTCTTCTTTTTCTTCGGTTCGTCAAGCTCGGGGTACATCTCCCTGACAAGTCCGCACAGAAAATCTCTGTCGTCTATATCATCAACGAGCAACATCGGCTTTGCGCCCTCGTAGGGAAGCTCAAGCGGTGCTGTCGGCATCAGCCTTTTGGCTGACCGGGTGGGCTTGACGAGAAATCTGTCGTCGTACACCCCGCCGAATATCCTGCCTTGATAGTAAAGGATAAACTCCCCCATCATCGCCTTGTAAGTGATGCCATCCAGTCCCGAAAGCTGTTCAAGTATAAAGTCAAGGTAGCCTTTCTTTGATGCCATATGTTTAACCTCCAAGCACATAGATCAGAATTTGTTCAGTTATTCCGAAGAGTCACTTTGCTCATCGTCTTCATTATTCGTTTCATCATTACAATTTAATGCGTCCGGATTAAAATGCCAGTATATAGACCCAATAACATAATAATCTAATAAACAAAGTAATGCGAGCCATTTGCAAGGTGATATAAGACCTGCTATCAGAAAATGGATACCGCCAATAAAAGGTACAGCGGAATGACTATGACCATCTTTTGTTTTTCCGAAAATCAAAGGGATCTGTACCAAAAGATAGAATAAGCCAATAGCACCTAAAATTGCGGGAAAAACCCATGGATGTAATTTAAACCACATATTCATCCCTCCCCACAAATTCCGATTTGTAATAATACAATTATAACCGCCTGCGGCTTTATTGTCAACGATTTGCGCACAAAAAAACCGCCCGAGCACAAGCCCGAACGGTTTTATCTTCAAATATTACTTGATAGTAGTTACGTCGCTTCCGAACCACTTCTTGGAGATCTCCTCTACCTTGCCGTCCTTCTTCATCTCCTTGAGTGTCTCCTCGATCTTCTTGCAAAGCTCGTTTGCGCCAAGCTTGAAGCCGATAGCGTACTGTTCCTCAGAAAGCCCGTCGGAAAGCACTTCAAAGCTCTTGCCGGTTGATGTTATCTCGTAGTTTGCCACAACAGAGTCAAGAAATACTGCGTCTACCATTTTCAGCTCCAGCTGCTGGATAGCTTCAACGTTGGTTGCCAGCTCTGTCATGGTTGTTTCCTTGCCGATATCTGAATCCTTCAATATCTCCTGTGCGGTGGAGCCGTTCTGTACCGCAACCTTCTTGCCCTTCAGGTCGTCCTTGGACTTGATGCCGCTGTCCTTGTTCACCATAAATACCATGCTGTTGTTCATGTAAGGCTCACTCATAAGCATCTGCTTCTTTCTCTCGTCACTGACAGAGAGACCGTTCCAGATGCAGTCGATGGTACCTGCATTAAGGTCCTGCTCCTTGGTGTCCCAGTTTACGTTGTAGGTCTCAAGCTTAACGCCCATTCTCTTGCAGACCTCTTCCGCCAGGTCGATATCAAAGCCCACGATCTTATCGTTCTCGTCGGTGTAGCCCATAGGCTTGAATGTAGCATCAAGACCCAGAACCAGCTTGCCTGCGTCCTGAACTTTCTTCAGGGAATCGTCGCTGCCTGAGCTGCTTTTGCTGTCACTGCTGCTGGAAGAGCTGCCGCAGCCTACAGAAAACAGCATCATTGCTGCCATAGCTGCGCAAGCTATTTTCTTCACAATACTCTTTTTCATGTTCTTACTGTCCTTTCTTACGCCGTTAACACGGCACTTTAATACACTGATATGATAACATAAAAAACACATATTGTAAATAGCGCTCTGCCATTTTCCACTCTTTTAGCAATTTTTTCTGTATTTTCAAATTATGTTTGCGCACTTTGCACATTCTTCTCAATTACGAAAATGCTGCCTTTAAAATTTCGCTGCTCTCCCAACTCTTTGAGATACAAAAAAACGTACACATCGAAGATATTAAATCATCGTTTTCAAACAAAAAACAGTGTCAAAAACAGTACCAATGTTGAAAACTTTGAAGAATTTGGGCAAAAAGAGCCTTGAAAACCTGCATTTTTAACATTTTCAACCGAGTTTTCAACAAAACTGTATGCTTTTGCCCGGGTTTTCAACTGTCCGAAAAATCTCCTGTTACCTTTTTGTAACATCTGAAAATGACCGACATTCACCGAAAACGCTTTTTCGGTGGATGATCTTACCGCCTTAAAAAACCGCAGTTCTTTTCTGTACTTTACGAAATTTTCGATATCTGCTAATAACAAAAAAGAAAGCGGCTGTATCAACAGCCTGCTTCCCACAATGAAGTATAAGATGAAAAAGGAGCAAACGTTCCTTGCTGCCTTTGTGGAGATTCTACGGCATAACCGTCCCCGGGGCTCCGGGAACAGCAAACCGTATTTATATGAAGGTGAATCTTATTATTTGACAGGAGCTTTCAAAATCTCTTTGACTGTTTGTCCAAGCTTTTCTGCGGTGTCCCTGTAACCTTGTACATATATTACCCTTTTAATATGATAAACAGGTGAAAGTCCAAAGAAAGAATACTGAAAACAAAACAGAGCGGACGACCTGCCCGCTCTGCTGATATCATATTAAGATCAGATAATATCCTTGGTTATGCCGCCGAAAACATAGACTGTCTTTGGCTTTCTCTTGTTGCTGTAATTCTCCAGCCAGCTGGTATATCCGTTATCTGCGATAACGATCGGTGCTTTAAGGCTTGCTGCCAGGACTCCGCCTGCCAGCGCATCCGGGAAGTTAAGACCTGTGGTGGTACAAAGAGCGTCGCCTGTAAGGTCGGATGCAAAAGCTTCGTTGAGCTTAACGCTTGTCTCAAATCTGTTTACTCCGCCGATACGGGTTATCTTCGGCGCATACGGTGCAAGCACCTTCTCTGCGTCCTCGGATATAGCAAGAGGTCCGCCCACGATATAGATATTTGTCAGCTTACCCTTCATCTTTTCAAGGTACTGCTGAGTTTTTCCGTCGTACTGTGCCGACTTGGTCATATACAGGATGTTTGCATTTCTTCTTGCGGCGATATTACCAAGTGAAAGTGCATCGGCAAAATTCTCACCGCTTACGAAGAACAGCTCCTTGGCTTCCGATTTGCCGTTATTCTTGCGCACATAGTCGGTATTTTCCGCAACGAGTGCAGCTGTTGCAAATCTTGTTTCTCCGCCTATTCTGAACACATCATAACCCTGTTTTTTAAGGCTGTCCTCTATGTCCTTGGAAACAACCAGCGTTCCGCCCATAATAAATATTGAATGAGCTTTAAGACGCTTGATCTCGTTCATTGTATCCTGCTGCAGGGACTGGGGCCCTGTAAGAAGTATAGGTGCTGACAATCCGTCTGCAAGAGGTACAGCTGCCAGTGCATCTGCAAAAGAAGTATTGGATGCCAGCACTACGCTGTATGCTCCGTTTGGATATGCCTGCTTGGAAACAGCGGTCGCAGTAGTGAACTCGTTAAGTCCTGCAAGGACTACCTTCTTTGCGTTGTCGGAAACCTTATACTTTGTAACGCTTACAATATTGGAATTCGCAGAGTAATAGATTTTTCCACCGCTCACATTGTATGAAACCACATAATACTTGGTTGTTCCATCCTTTAGAGCAGTTGATGTCCTCGTCGCTGTGGTCTGTCCGTGAAGTTTTGCTTTTCCATCACTCCCTACCTCATAGATATAATAGCCAGTGGTGTTATTTGTTGCTGTCCATCTGAGATAAACCGTATTGCCAATTACCTCGTATCTAAGATTGTGATCGCCGGTAGGCTTCTTAACCTCAACATATCTTACGTCCTGGTCGGTGCTTGGTGACGCAACGCCGGGAACTTTTCTTGTGCTTGCGAACTGCCACATATTGAACTGTCCGCCGTAATTGGTATTGCTTACATAATGAGCCAGCCAGATATCATGCTTGTTTTCAAGTCTGCTCATATCAATATCGGTATAGAACCAGGAGTAGAATGAGGTCAGACCTGCATCATAGCCCTTGCTCTTTATATATGTACAGAAATAATCGCAAAGATCTGCTTTCTGTGCCTTTGAAAGCTTTGCTGCAACCAGTCTTCCGGGAAGTCCTGTGGGGTAGTCGTATGCAGGCTCGATATCAAAGTAAACGGGAAGCTCAAGCTTTCTGCCGGCTATCTTTTTGAGAGTATAGTCTGCTTCCTGTTTTACCTCGGTCTTATTAACAGCCTGAGTGTAGAAGTAAACGCCTACCATAAGTCCGGCTTTATGAGCATTATCCACGTGCTCGGCAAACCTTGAATCGTCAATGAGCGTGCCTGCGCTTCCGTATCCTCTTGCACCTGCACGGACGATAACAAAGCTATAGCCCTCTTTCTTGACCTGATTGAAATCAATATCTCCGTTGAACACGGAAACGTCTATGCCGTATATCTTATTGAAGCTGTTGAATCTGCTCTGGTGAGTTACCAGGGAATTAAAGTCCGTAAGACCCACCCTTCCACGTTCATTGATAAGCTTTGAGTACGTGGGGTCCTGAGCAACATTTTCGTCCAGGTACTTTTCAGCATAGTCCTCATCAATGCCCAGTTTTTCAAGTGCGGCACTTGTGTCCTGCACCTCACCGTCAACGCTTACCACCGCAGCTCCGCCTGTACTATAGTCTTTTTCGCTTGCTGCGGTGACTGCTGCGGCAGCTTGTATGCTAAGAACTGCTGCACATACAGTTCCCAATATCTTTTTACCGATATTCATAGTCACCCTCCGATTTGTGTATCATTTAACAAAAAAACTACGCATAATCCGATTATTTATAACATTATAACAATAATTGTCTGATTTGTCAATAGAGCAAATCGACGATTTGTTATCAATTTGTAACCTTTTGCCGTTGCACAGGGGGCAATTCAAAACCGCAATTTCGGCAACTGCTAATTATAGGCTTTTGTTTCACTTCTACCACAATATATAGGGCGGCGGAAAAATTTTCAAATGAGTAAAAAATACAGAAAAAATTTTACATTTTGCCGAAAACCTATAAATAAAGGGTTTGAGGGGTGCCGGATGCCCTAATTGTCCGTCAAATTGCCCAGTTGAAGATTTCCTGAAAAAGGTATATACAAAACGCATGGAATATGTTACAATAAAGGCAGGATAGAACTTTCAAGGAGGATAGCATGAAAAGGATCTACAAAGCAAGGATAATCAGCGCAAGCGACACACAGGTCACATACGAATATGCCGATACAGCAGGCTTTGTTCAGATATCATCCCTTCCGCCAAGCGGAATAAAGGTCAGCGTAGGCGACACGGTACACATTACGGTGGAGGACGGGGAGGTAATTGCCGTAAGCAAGGGCAGAGGTCTGCTGTCCACCCCATTTGGCATAAAGCTGGTCGGTGTGCTTACCATGATAATCATGCTGCTGGTGCTGTGGCTGGTATGGAGAATACTCAAAAAGGTGATAATCTTTTTTGTCTGGGGATTTATCCTGCTGCTGGTGGGCGTGTATATATTCACTCGTTTCAGACGATAGAAAAAGTCCGGGAAAGCTCCCGGACTATTTTTATGCTTATCTGTTCTCCAATTCGGTTATCTTATCCACTCTGCGCTGGTGTCTTCCGCCCTCAAATGGGGTGTTAAGAAATACATCCACAAGCTCCGCAGCAAGTCCCGCTCCCAGGACCCTTGCGCCCAGACACAGGACGTTTGCGTCGTTATGTGCTCTTGTGAACTTTGCAGAGAAGTAGTCGGAGCAGCAGGCTGCCCTTATGCCCTTTATCTTATTGGCGCACATGGACATTCCTATTCCTGTTCCGCACACAAGCACCGCCATATCGCACTCACCGCTTGTAACCTTTTCGCAGACCTGAGCCGCCTTGTCGGGATAATCACACTTTTCTCCCTCAGCCACTCCAAGGTCAACATATTCTATTCCCTTTTCCTGAAAATACCCGATAAGCTCCTGCTTTAACTGTGGACCTGCGTGGTCATTTCCTATTGCTATCTTCATTTTTCTTCCTCCTGTTTATCTGAATGGGCTTTATCCTTTTCTGCTTTTGTAGCCTGAAGATACGACACTTCAAGCTTGTCCGCCTCCGTAATAAGGCTAATGTGGTCATTTACCGCAAGGCAGAGAGAACCTGCTCTTTGCAGCTCGCAGGCAGCGTTTGCAGTCAGCACATTATCATTGTCCTTAAAAAACTGTTGCTTTACAGCCTGAGCATTATCTCCGGTAAGCATTACAGGCACCGAGGTATCAAGGCTTTCAAAGATGTCGCTGTCCTTTGCCACGGTATCCTCGCTTATTCTTGTAACTCTCCTGCTGTCGCTTTCAAACACTCCCACATAGGATATACCCGGTCTTGCTCTCATGACCGGGATTATTCTCCCTTTGAACGCAGCGCAGTTGTAGGCAAGTGAAAGCAGCGTTGAGACCCCTGCACATCTTAATGTTTCGCACCCCATGCACATTCCCTTTACTGCACCTATGCCGATACGAAGCCCTGTATAAGACCCGGGACCGTTGGCAACAGCCACACAATCTATGCCGCAAAGCTCAAGCCCGCTTTCTTTAAGCGCCTGCTCGACCATTGGCAGTATCACCTGGGAGTGGGTAAGGGTGGTATACACAGATTTCTCCCACAGCAGCCGTGTACCGTCCATTACAGCCACAGACGCCACCTTACCGCTGGTATCTATCCCCAATATCCGCAAATCGTTCATCTCCGTCCAATGTTATCCTGCGTGTATTATCGTCCACACGTTCAATGTTTATCCTTATACAGTCCCCCGGCAGCTCGTCGGCGATATTCTCGCTCCACTCCACCGCAAGGACGTTGTTTCCGTCAAGGTAATCGAAAAAACCTGTTGTTTCCAGATCCACGCCTCCGTTTATCCGGTACATATCAAAATGGCAAAGGCTTCTGTCCCTGCCGGCATATTCATTCACCAGGGCAAAGGTGGGGCTTGTGACCTCGTCGCCCAGTCCCATTCCCAGAGAGATGCCTCTTGTAATGGTGGTTTTCCCCACTCCAAGTCCTCCGCTGTATGCGATGACCTCTCCCCCTGTGAGGCGTCTTCCTATCTCCTCACCAAGGGCGATAGTCTGTGCGGCAGAGGCAGTTTCAAATTCGTATATCAAAAGCTATACCTCACTTTTTGTCTATATAATAATTAAGCATCAGATCCACCATTCTGCCATAGGACTTGCTCCCGTCGGGCACTCCGTTGAGTTTAAGGTTGCCGTCCACGAAGTCAGAGGATATCTTGCTCACGGTCTGGGTATCAAAAACGGTGTCCTCTGCTTTTTTCACACTGTCCCAATACTCTCTGTTGGCATCTATATCCGCCCAGACTTTATCCGAAATGGTGTTATCGAACTTTATCTTTTTCTCATCGTCTGCATACTCAAATATCTTATTTCGCACATAGGAAAGAGCGGTAAGATAGCCTGCGTATCTGTAATAAGGGTCGTCGCTCCTTATGCAGGCAAGGTAGGCAATAAAGGTAGCCTCGTCCTCCTGTATGTAACCCCTTGTATGGGCAAGCTCATGACAGACGGTGCAGGGCAGCTTTGCCTTGTAACAGTGGTTATTATAGTTAGCCTCCATGGAAAAGGGAAAATATATCCCCGTAAGGTTCATCTGGCTCATAAAAAAGGAGCAGGCAACAGGCTTTGGTGTAACATAATAGCCGTCAAGGTTCTTGAATTCCTTGCCAAGCGCCTGCATCGCTTCCTTAGCCGTGCGGTCATAGTCGCACTTCATGACTATGCGGTTTTTCTCGTCCCTGTCCACCTTCTCGGCTGCCTTGTTAATCTCAGCAACTATTGCATCTCCCAGCTGTTCAAGCTGCTCATTGGTATGGGTGTTTTCCGGTATATCGTTGGTTTTGGCAAAATTGGAGGTTCTGTAAAGCACAAAGCAGTTGTTCACCTGGACCACCACCACAAAGGTTATTATCCACAGATAAATATAGCCGAACACCTTGCCGATCTTTTTGCGTCTGCCCTTTTTTATCACAAGCAGAACTATCATTGCCACAAGCGACGCAGGTATGCCGAAAACGGCTATCATAATAAGTATCTCGCCGAAAGAAAAGGGGAAAACCGATGTCAGTCTGCCGTATGTACTCACCCAGAACGGGAAGATATGCTCACGGTACCAGTCGCTGAAAGCGGTGCTGTTTACGGCTGTTATTTCCAGTATGACCGCACCGAGAATAAGCCCCAGGCAGACGCAGGTCTGTATGCTCAAGGGATATCTTCGTTTTTTCTTTTCCGCCTTTTCGGCAGAGCTTTCCTCGGCACAGTTTTCCTCCTGCGCAAGCTGCTCCTCGGCGGCAGTGATAAGCTCGGTATCGGTCGGCATATGCGTTCTCCTGCGGTGTTTATGTGTTTTTCTACAACTATAAATATACCACGCACCGCATAGTTTGTCAACAACAGCAGGCAGTGGGAAAGTATGGACACAAAACAGCGAGGACAGAGAAATGCCCTCGCCGGATAGGTGATATTTACAGCAGTTATCAGAACAGTCCGTAGAGATTTCCCTTGTTATCGCAGTCGATATCAAAAGCAGCAGGGTGCTTGGGAAGTCCCGGCATGGTCATTATATCGCCTGTGTAAGCCACCACAAAGCCTGCGCCTGCGGAAAGTCTTACGTCACGGACAGTTATCTCGAAATTCTCCGGCTTGCCCAGCTTTGCAGGGTCGTCGGAAAGAGAATACTGGGTCTTAGCTACGCACACGGGGATATCTCCGAAGCCCAGCTCGGTAATCTCCTTGATAGCCTTTTCAGCCTGGGAGGTATATACAACACCGTCGGCTCTGTATATCTCCTTGGCAAGTATGCCCAGCTTTTCCTTTATAGGCAGCTTTTCGTCATAAAGCGGCTTGTAGTTTGAAGGCTTGCTGTCGATAGTATCGCAAACCTTCTGTGCCAGATCCTTTCCGCCTTCGCCGCCCTTTGCGAATATCTCTGCCAGCGAATACTCAACGCCCATTTCCTCGCAAGTCTGCTTGATGACCTCTATCTCGGCATCGGTATCTGTATGGAAGCGGTTGATAGCCACAACTACGGGCACGCCGAATTTCTGCATATTCTCAATATGCGTTTTAAGATTAACAACGCCCTTTTTCAAAGCGTCCACATTTTCATTTGTCAGCTCTGCTCTTGCCATTCCTCCGTTGTATTTGAGCGCCCTGATAGTTGCAACAAGAACCACACAGCTTGGCTTGAGCCCTGCAAAACGGCACTTGATGTCAAAGAACTTTTCTGCGCCCAGATCGGAACCGAAGCCTGCCTCGGTGATAGTGTAATCAGCAAGTTTAAGGCACAGCTTTGTTGCCCTTACCGAGTTGCAGCCGTGAGCGATATTTGCAAACGGACCGCCGTGCATTATAGCAGGGGTATTTTCCAGCGTCTGCACCAGGTTAGGCTTGAGGGCATCCTTCAGCAGAGCTGTCATTGCGCCGCAGCCGCCGAGCTGCTTTGCATACACCGCATTTCCATCAAGGTCATAGCCCACAAGAATGCTCTCCAGTCGCTTTTTGAGGTCGTCGAGGTCGCTTGCGAGGCAAAGGATAGCCATTATCTCGGAAGCGACGGTTATCTGGAATCCGTCCTGTCTTGGGAAACCGTTTATCTTTCCGCCCAGACCCACAATTACCTCACGCAGCGCACGGTCGTTCATATCCATACATCTCTTGAAGAGAATGCGTCTTTGGTCAAGTCGCAGGGGGTTGCCCTGGTGGATAGAGTTGTCTATCAGCGCACACAGCAGGTTGTTAGCCGCTGTTATAGCGTGCATATCGCCCGTGAAATGCAGGTTTATGTCCTCCATAGGCACTACCTGTGCGTATCCGCCGCCTGCGGCACCGCCCTTTATTCCGAACACAGGTCCCAGCGACGGCTCACGCAGCGCAAGGATAGCGTTTTTGCCTATCTTCGCCATAGACTCTGCAAGACCTACGGAAATAGTTGTTTTGCCCTCGCCGGCAGGGGTAGGGTTTATAGCGGTGACAAGAATGAGCTTTCCGTCGGGCTTATCCTTGGTCTTTTCGTAAAGGCTCTCACTCAGCTTTGCCTTATAGTGACCGTAAGGCTCAAAGTCCTCCTCGCTTATGCCGAGGTTAGCGGCGATCTCGCCTATTTTCAGCATTTTCGCCTGCTTTGCGATCTCGATATCTGACAGCATTTCAATCAAATCCTTTCAGTAATAATAATGAAATAATCGACGAATAAATTATACCACAAACCCCCGGTTTTTGCAATAGCAAATTTGCCGTCAAATCTCTTGCTTCTTACCTCCTACATCTTACCTCTAAAAAGCACTTGTATTTTTGCAGCAAATATGCTATACTATCTATGTATACGTTCTATCCTGCGGATATTGACGAAAAACCGCAAAGGAGCATGATTTCTGTAAGGGAGATTTTTATGGAAAAGATTTACGATTTAGGTATAGACGTTGGCTCAACTACCGTCAAGACGGTCATTGTTGACGACGACGGAAACTTCATTTACAACAAGTACGAAAGGCACTTTTCAAAGGTGCGTGAAACTGTTGCACAGCAGCTGAAGCTTATCGGCGAAAAATTCAAAGGCGACAGGTTCAGGATCGCCATAACCGGCTCGGCGGGTCTGGGTATCGCCCAGGCAAGCGACATCGCTTTTGTGCAGGAGGTATACTCGGCTTTTGTTGCGGTCAACAAGACATATCCCGACGCTGACGTTGTGGTAGAGCTGGGTGGTGAGGACGCAAAGATAATCTTCCTCACCGGCGGTGTGGAACAGCGAATGAACGGCTCCTGCGCAGGCGGTACGGGTGCATTTATCGACCAGATGGCAAGCCTGCTGGACATCACTCCCGACGAGATGAACGAGCTTGCGCTGCAAAGCACAAAGACCTACCCGATAGCTTCACGCTGCGGCGTTTTTGCTAAATCAGACGTTCAGCCGCTGCTGAACCAGGGCGCAAAGAAAGAGGACATCTCCGCATCTATCTTCCAGGCTGTTGTTGACCAGACGGTATCGGGACTGGCACAGGGCAGAAAGATAGCAGGAAAGGTTTTGTTCCTGGGTGGACCGCTTACATATCTCAGCGCACTGCGCAAGGCATTCAAAACAACACTTTCTCTTGACAACGAACACGCTATACTCCCGGAAAAGTCCAGCTGCTATGTGGCATACGGTGCTGCGCTGCACGCACATACCCTTGCCCAGGAGGCGACCATTGAGGAGACCCTTGAGCGTATTGCAAACGCAAAGACCAACGACAGCATAACCACAGGCAAGCCTTTGTTTGAGTCAAGGGATGACTATGCTGCTTTTGTTGACAGACACAGACAGTCCGACCTTAAATACGAGGATATACGCACCTACGAGGGCGACGCATACCTGGGAATAGATGCCGGCTCCACCACCACCAAGCTGGTGCTGGTAACACCCGAGGGCAAGCTGCTTTATCAGCATTACTGTTCCAACAGGGGACAGCCTCTGGATATTATTGCAGCAAAGCTTGAGGAGATATATAATCTTGCCGGTCCGGGACTTAACATAAAATCTTCCGCAGTTACAGGCTACGGCGAGGACCTTATCCGTGCAGGTCTGGGAGTGGACTACGGCATAGTTGAGACAGTGGCGCACTACAAGGCGGCGGCATACTTCTGCCCGAATGTTGACTTTATCATCGACATTGGCGGACAGGATATCAAGTGCTTCAAGATAAAGAACAATGCCATTGACAGCATTATGCTCAACGAGGCTTGCTCTTCGGGCTGCGGCTCGTTTATACAGACCTTTGCTCAGGCTATGGGCTACGACATATCCGAGTTTGCACGTCTGGGGCTTTTCGCAAAGGCTCCTGTGGAGCTTGGCTCACGGTGCACAGTGTTTATGAACTCTTCTGTAAAACAGGCACAGAAGGACGGTGCAACGGTGGAGGACATCTCCGCAGGTCTGTCCTCATCCATAATCAAAAATGCGGTCTACAAAGTTATCAGAGCAAAAACCATAGAGGAGCTTGGAAAGAACATCGTCGTTCAGGGCGGAACGTTCCTCAACGATGCGGTGCTGCGCTCGTTTGAGACAGAGCTTGGCAGAAACGTTATAAGACCTGCAATAGCAGGACTTATGGGTGCTTTCGGCTGTGCACTGTTTGCCATGGAAAAGACAAAGCATAAGGACTGCACCTCAGGTATTCTTACCCCGCAGCAGCTCAAAGAGTTTGCATACAACTCAACCGCTGTTCAGTGCAAGGGCTGCGGCGCACACTGTAACCTTACGATAATCAGGTTCAATGACGGTCACCGCTTCGTTTCCGGCAACCGCTGCGAAAAGGGTGCAGGCATAAAAGTCACCGACCGTGCAGAGAACATGATAGAATACAAATACAAGCTGATAAAGGACTACGAGCTGACAAAGCCACAGGGCAAGCCGAAGGCAAGGGTAGGATTCCCTCTCGCACTGAGTTTCTACGACCTGATGCCGTATTTCCACACGCTGTTCACCGAGCTTGGATTTGAGGTAGTGCTTTCAGAGGAATCCACAAGGGATACCTACTACAAGGGACAGCAGACTATCGCTTCGGACACGGTATGCTATCCTGCTAAGCTTTGCCACGGACACATTGAAAGTCTGCTGGACAAGAAGGTGGATTTCATATTCTACCCGTGTATGAGCTATAACATTGACGAGGGCGGCTCGGATAACCATTACAACTGCCCTGTTGTTGCTTACTATCCGGAGCTTCTGAAGGCTAACAACGACAAGCTCAACGACAAAAACTTTATCGCCCCCTATCTTGACATCAACATGAAAAAGCACGTTGCCCACGTTGTGTCAAAGTGCCTTGCAAGATACGGCATTACCGAAAAGCAGGTGCTGGGCGTGCTCAACAAGGCATACACCGCACAGCTTCGCTACCGCAGGAACATTGAAAAGAAAGCTCGTGAGATAATCGCCGATGCACGCAGCAAGGGACAGAAGATAATCGTTGTTGCAGGCAGACCTTACCACATCGACCCGGAGATAAACCACGGTATCCACAAGCTTATCGCTTCGCTGGGATTTGCAGTCGTCACCGAGGACAGCGTTTCGGGACTGGTGGACACACCTTCCGTTGACGTTCTAAATCAGTGGACATATCATTCAAGACTTTACAGGGCTGCGGAGTATGTGTGCGAAAATGAGGATATGCAGCTGGTACAGCTGGTCTCCTTCGGCTGTGGGATCGATGCGGTGACCACCGACGAGGTCAGGGCGATACTTGAGGAAAAAGGCAAGCTGTACACACAGCTGAAAATAGACGAGATAACCAACCTGGGTGCGGCAAAGATAAGGCTGCGTTCACTGGCTGCGGCTCTTGAGGAAAAGGAGGAAAGGGTATATGTCGGATAAGAAAAAGCTCGCTCCTAAAGAGCCTTCAACAAGAGTTCAAAAGACCTTTTTCACCGAGGAGATGAAAAAGGACTACACCATTCTTGTGCCGGATATGCTTCCCATACATTTCAAGCTCATTATCAAGATATATGAAAAGTACGGCTATAAAATGGAGCTTCTCACAAACACCTCACGCAACGTTATCGACGAGGGATTGAAAAACACCCACAACGATACCTGCTATCCTGCACTTATCGTTATCGGTCAGTTTATGGACGCTCTCAAAAGCGGCAAGTATGACCTTAACAAGGTGGCACTTATAATGTCGCAGACAGGCGGCGGATGCCGTGCATCAAACTACATACACCTTATCAGAAAGGCTGTTTCAAGCCAGTTTCCACAGGTGCCGGTGCTGTCACTTAACTTCAGCGGTCTTGAAAAGAACCCTGCGTTCCCCATGACACCTGCCATCGCTCTGAGGCTTATCTATGCGGTGCTTTACGGCGATATGCTCATGCTGCTTTACAACCAGTGCAAGCCCTATGAAGTGGTGCCCGGCTCCACAGACAAGCTGCTTGCCCGCTGGCAGCACAGAATGGGAAAGCTGTTTGACACAAAGACAGGATACACTCACACGAAGCGCATTTACAAGGCGATGCTGCGTGATTTTGCGGCACTTGAAAGAACAAGCGAGAAAAAGCCAAAGGTAGGAATTGTGGGCGAGATATACGTAAAGTACTCCCCCCTTGCAAACAATCACCTCAACGAGTTTCTGCTTGAAGAGGGCTGCGAGCCGAACGTTCCTGGACTGCTGGATTTCGTGCTTTACTGCGCATCCGACCCGATAAACGACCGCCTGCTGTACGGCATCTTTGACAAGTCAACTGTGCTTTACACTATCGGCTACGATATCCTTTACAAGTTCCAGAAGCAGCAGATAAAGGTCATTGAGGAGCACGGCGTTTTCCAGCCTCCCCACGATTTCGAGCACCTGCGCAGATGTGCCGACAAGTACATTCACCAGGGCGTAAAAATGGGTGAGGGCTGGCTCATCACCGCTGAAATGGCAGCTCTTGCCGAAACGGGCACAGAAAATATCATCTGTACACAGCCCTTTGGCTGCCTGCCTAACCACATTGTTGCCAAGGGCAGCGCACGAGTTATCAAGCAGGCGTACCCCAACGCAAACATCGTTGCTATCGACTATGACCCGGGCGCAACAAAGGTAAACCAGGAAAACCGCATCAAGCTGATGCTTGCAAACGCAAGGCTGTAATTATTGAGGGCAACTCTTTTGGAAGAAGCAAAAAATGGAGAAGTCTTTTTGACTTCTCCATTTTTTTAGAGTAACCGTGGTAACGGTTACTCTGTTCCCCCCGAGGATACCCGACGGGTATCCTCGCAAGCGACCAAAGGTCGCTTATCCCCCTTTCAGAAACCTTTTATTGATTTTCGGCGGCTGGGAGCTTTGCTCCCGACCGCCGAAAATGAGTAAGGGCACCGAGAGAATCTAAGAAAAATTCTTTTCAAGAGGGTTGCCCTCAAAAAAACAGCATAGCACTAACACAAAAAACAGACAATGCTTACACAAAAGCACTGTCTGTTTTTTTCTGTTATCAGTTTTAAAGCTCTGCGATGACCTCGACCTCAACAAGAACATCCTTTGGAAGCTCCTTTGCTGCTACGCAGCTGCGTGCAGGCTTTGAGGTGAAATACTCACCGTAGATCTCGTTGAAAGCTGCAAAGTCTGACATATTCTTGAGGAAGCATATTGTCTTGACAGCCTTGGTGATGTCGCTGCCTGCTGCCTCAAGGAGGTTTTTCAGGTTCTTGCATACCTGATGTGTCTGCTCCTGGATAGTTGCCGCATCAACATTTCCTGTTGCGGGGTCGATAGCTATCTGTCCCGATGTGAAAACAAGGTTTCCAACTACCTTTGCCTGCGAATAAGGTCCGATAGCGTCCGGGGCATTTTTTGTGTAGATCGTCTGTGCCATTTTACATTACTCCTTTATCTTATTTATTAACTATCTTAAAGCCGTTATCGGCAAGTGACTGTCTTATTTCCTTGATGTGCTCGTAATCCCTTGTTTCAAGCACAATGCGAAGCAGGCAGTCGGTAATGTCGCTGTCCTCGCTTGCTCTTTCGTGGTGGATAGAAACAACGTTTCCTCCCATGTCGGAGATGATAGCCGAAACGCCCTTGAGCTGACCCGGCTTATCCTCAAGCTGAATGGTCATCGTGTCGCTTCTGCCGGACTTGAGCAGACCTCTCTTGATAACTCTTGAAAGGATAGTAACGTCGATATTTCCGCCGGAAACAAGGCAGACTACCTTCTTGCCTTTTATATCAGGGACTTTATTGAACATTACAGCCGCAACGGAAACTGCGCCTGCGCCCTCAGCAATAAGCTTCTGGTTCTCTATCAGGTGGAGTATTGCCGAGGAAACCTCATCGTCGGTAACTGTTACCATGCCGTCAACATACTTTGAGCAGTACTCAAACGTGTTCACACCCGGCTCCTTTACCTTGATACCGTCTGCAATGGTGTGGACATTGTCAAGGCACTTTATCTTCCCCTCTTCAAGGGATTCCACCATTGAAGGTGCACCTGTTGCCTGGACGCCGTAAACTCTGATGCTTGGTCTGAGCTGTTTAATGGCAAAGGCAACGCCTGAGATAAGTCCGCCGCCGCCAACCGGTACAACTACCACATCACAGTCGGATACCTCGTTAAGTATCTCAAGACCGATAGTTCCCTGACCGGCGATAACATTTTCGTCGTCAAACGGGTGGATAAAGGTATAGCCCTTTTCGTCACGCTGTCTGATTGCCTCGGCATAGGCATCGTCGTAAACTCCGGGCACAAGGCAGATCTGTGCGCCGTAGCTCTTTGTAGCCTCTACCTTGGAGATAGGTGCGCCGTCAGGCAGGCAGATCACGGAGCTGATGCCGTTTTTTGTAGCGGCAAGAGCAACGCCCTGGGCATGATTTCCTGCGGAGCAGGCAATAACACCGTGGGATTTTTCCTCTTCGGTGAGCTGAGATATCTTGTAATAAGCGCCTCTCACCTTAAAAGATCCTGTAACCTGAAGATTCTCGGTTTTCAGGTAGGTATGCACCTGGGGATTGATCTGGGGCGCATAGATGCAGGCGGTAGGTCTGATGACCTCTTTAAGAACCTTTGATGCGTCAAAAACCTTGTCTAATGTCAACATATTTCCAACCTCTTTTTAATAAAATAAAAATCTCCGCCTCTATTACAGAGGCGAAGACATAGTTTCTCCGTGTTACCACTCTGATTGCAGAAAATCCGTATTCTCTGCCGCTCAAACTCCATAACGGTGAGTTACCGTGCCCGCTTACTTTATTTCGGCAGACCGACTCGGGAATGATCCTGCATGGGTTTTCCTTACGGCGTTGCACCGACCCGCCGCTCTCTGAAAGGCACTGCCCTTACACCTTTTCCGTCAAAGTCTTTCAAATATACTAAGATTATATCACCGCAGAGGGAAATTGTCAAGCACTCACCATACAAAAAACATCATCATTCTCATTTGAAGAGCACCTTGATGGATCTTATCTCCTTCACAAACTCCTCACTCTTTTCCGCAGGGTCAGAGCCATTATATGTCACATCATAGCATTTTGACAAAAACAGCTTGAAAAAGCTTTCGTTCTCCAGGTGACTGCTCATTGCTTTTATTGAGGTATCGGCGTTCATTTTTCTGTCCGCCACCGCCTGAAGGTCGCTGAGCATATCCCTTGACTCAAGCACCTCCTGGGCTGACTTGCTCAGAGGTATGCCTTTTTCGGTACCCTGAAGCTTTGCCATTTCCTCGCTGTTGAGCAGATGGTCCACAAATTTCGCAACCTTTTGCGGCTCCTTGGTATTCTTGCTTATGCAGTAAAGAGCCATTGGCTTTTTATACCACCCTATGGACTTGCCTTTGTTTACGGTAATAAGATCCCCAAGGGAAATATTCACCGGCCGGGCGTTTACTCCGGAGTTATCGTTGAAATAGCTTTTTGCGTCCGATATCCAGCATACCAGTCCTGCCGTTTTACCGTTAAAAAAGTCTGTATGTCTGAAACCGTCGGGACGGGGGGTAACGCCGCTGTCAAGCAGCTTCCTGCCGAATTCCAGCATTATCTTAAAGTCCTGCGCTGTATACTGCATATGGTTTGAGCTGTCAAAAAGAGGCTTGCCTGTTGTTTGCTCGGCATATGCCACACAGCTCAGCCAGAAAGCTTTTTCTCCCATTTCAAGCACATATACTCCCTCTTTTTTCAGCTTCTGTGCCGCCAGGAAAAGCTCATCCCATGTGGTGGGCACAGCAATGTCGTACTTTCTCAGCGTATTGGTATTATAGAAAAAGTTTATGCTGTTAAGGGAAATAGGTATCCCCTGGAGCTTACCGTTGACCCTTCCCAGATCAAGCTGCTGTGGGGTGTAATTATCAAGTCTTATTTCGTCTTTCAAAGTCTCAAGGTCATAAAACTCGTATCCCTGTGAGTTATACTCATACAGCCAGTTGTAGTTTATCTGCATAACATCCGGTATCTCATCGGAGATGATTTTTGCATCGAGCCAGCTTTTATATCCGGAGAGCTCGCAGTAACTGGGCTTTACAACGATATTATTTTTATTCTCGAATATTTTTATCGACTCCAGGGTGTACTTGCTTCTCATATCGTTGCCCCACCAGCTGAAGGATATGCCGGTATTGTGGCTCTGCTTGGTGACGTTAGTCTGATCCACAAGTTCACAAGAGGAAAAGGACACAAGAACAGCAAACACGATCAGAATGCTCAACACTCGTTTTTTCATGTCCGTTTCCCCCTTTGTATCACTTATCTCCCTGTTTTTCCTTAGGAAGGTCCTTATAGAACCTGCACTTGCAGGCACGGGTCTTCATACTGTCCTCAAGGGCGGTCTTTGCCTGCTCGTAGAGCACGTCGTAATCGTCGTTGTCGTCGGGATATATGGCTGCGCCCACGGCACACATTATAATTCCACGTTCGTTTTCCAGCTCCAGCTTATCAAGCTCTCCCTCCAGCTGACGTGCGTTATCCTTTATTCTGTCATGGGCTTTGAAAAGGTCAAAATCGGTAAAGTCCGCAAGCACGGCAAACTCGTTTTCACCTGTTTTGCCCACGGTGTTTTTCTTTCCGTAAAACTCACGCAGCACTCCCGAGACCTTTACCAGAGCTTCATCCACAGCATTTTCTCCGTAGTTTTCATTTATAAGGTCGTAATTCTTAATGCTCACAAGCATAAGCACCATGGTGGTTCCGTTTATACATCTGTCTATTTTTTCTACGATCACATTTTCCAGTGCTTCATTCATTATAAGCCCGGTGAGCTTATCAATACTCTCGGTAGAATAATGTCCACGGTAGATTATATTATCCGGCATTTTTGACGACGAAAGCAGTAAGCCCACAAAGAACACTATCACCACCGCAACACCCAGGATACTTGTGCAATATATGAGTATTCTCAGATAGCGGCTGTTTCGTGATGAAAAATCACTTACCGAGATAATGTGCCAGTTGTTTGCACACCTTGCAGAGCTTGCGGCATACTTCAGACTATCCACTGCCACAGGCTCGCCGTCGCTCCACACTGCTTTCAGATTTTTCACAGCTTCGTCCGTAACGGAGGACCTGTTCACGGAGAATATCTCGTTTCCGCCGTCGTCCACCAGTATAAAGCTAAGATGCTTTGCATCATTTTCCGGGAAAACAGATTTCAGGGCATTTGTAAAAATGGATCCTGCCAGTATCGTTCCCGAATTAAGCCGGCGCACGAAATACAATCTGTCATAGTCCCCCTTAACTCCTGTGAGCCAAAGCTTCTGCTGATCCTTAAGATAGCCGCTGAGCTTGGAATATATATCATTTTCAAAAGAACTGTTGGTAGCGTTTGACACTCTGCCCACAGTATGGTTGTCGTCATACAGCAGGAAAAAGTCGTTATAATTATCCGTAGTGCTCATATACAGCATAAACTCTTTCAATTCGTTTTCCATACGGATATCATAGTTTCTGCTATTGCCTTTATAGACCGACTCTTCAAAATTTTTATAACTCTCGCTCTGGATCACTCGGGTGGTGACCTCTTCCATTTTTTCAAGTCTGCTCTGGATCCCGTTGGAAAGCTGGGAGTTCATGGTATAGACATTCTGGCGGCTTATACTTGTATTCTGGTCAAGCACAAAGTACACCGCCACGATCACAGCTGCCACAAAGGCAAGGATTATGATCGTACCGCTGATGATGCCCGTGCGCCGTCTTGCAGATGCAACTGCGCTCACCGCTTTAGCCTTATTGCTTTTCATCACACCTCTCCCCTTTACGCAGATATAGCCCTTCTCCGATTTGTTCTATCCTTTGAATCTGACTTTTACCGAACATATTTCCGCACGGGTGCCCACACGCATATACGGTCCGTAAACACCCATGCCAGATGTTACCACGCTTGTCATATCCCCCTTTTGGAGCACGCCGCATGGATTTTCCCATATATTTCTCACTATGACCGTCAGAGGGAACAGCTGTCCGTCGTGGGTATGTCCGCTGAAATCTATGTCCGCTCCTGCGTCCGCAGTTTCCTGAAGCTCGTCCGGCTCATGGGCAATAACAAATACAGGCTTTGTTTTATCAAGATCCTTTGTCAGCTCTGCAATAGATGCTCTGCTTCCGTCATCGGTGCCTGGCTTATCTCTGTCCCGTCTGCCCACAAGATAAAACTTGTTGTCCACAAGCACGTGATCGTCATAAAGCACTTTTATTCCGCAGTCCTCAACAAAGTCCTGCATCTGACGGGACAATGCTGGTGACTCCCCCCAGGAGAAGGTAAAGCCCATAAGTATCTTTTCTTCGATGTCATGGTTTCCCATTGTGGCATAAACGCCGTACTTGCTTTTTATTCTGTGAAACTGCTCCTTGATCCCCTCCGGGTCGTCAAGGCTGTCATAGCTGTTGTCAAAGATGTCCCCTGCAATAACCACAAGGTCCGGATCCTGTTCATTTATTTTGTCCACCATCACCTTCATCTGGTTCACGCCAATGGAGTAGCCAAGGTGAAGATCTGCCGCAAGGACTACGTTCATATCGCTTATGCCCTCACAGCTTTTATTTACGTTCACCTCATACTTGGTCGTTCTGATATTTCTTGCGTTTACGCCTCCGAAAATGCACACAAGCACGGTAAGGATCGTAAGCAAAGACCCTACGGTTATCTTTCCGCCTCTGGAAAAGAGCCTGGTATTTTTCAGCTTTGTGTGCTTTGCGATAAGATGCAGCACCTCAAACAGTCCCACAGCGATAACGCTGTACAGCAGCACGCCCATCCAGTATGTGGATATTCTTCTCACCACAATGGCAAAAAGGTTCCTTGGCAGCACAAATGCCAGCAGGGGCGAAAGTACCAATGCTATATAGACCACCGTAAAGGGTATCTTAAATCTTTTCCATGCCAGCCTGTGGTTACAGTTTTTCAGCCAGTGGAAAAATCTCACGAGCAAATATATAGTAACCGCCAGATATGGCGGCAGCAAAAACAAAAATATCATTTAAAAAATCCTCCAAACACCAACATTATACAATATTCCCCTGAAAAAATCAACCACTATTATTTTAATATTGCCGCCGGTGCTGCAAAAGAGGATAACAAAAAAGGAAGCCTCAGAAATTGAGACTTCCCTTTGATCATTGTATTGATATTAAACCAACTTAATAATAGCCATTTCAGCAGCGTCGCCACGGCGGGGACCGATCTTGATGATCTGTGTATAACCACCGTTGCGTCCTTCGTAAGAAGGTGCGATCTCGTCAAAAAGCTTCTTTGCAACGCCTTCCTTGGTTACATAAGAAAATACCTGACGCTTTGAATGAAGATCGCCTGCTTTGCCGAGGGTTATCATTTTCTCGGTCATTGCAGCTACTTCTTTAGCTCTTGTTACAGTTGTTTCAATCTTACCGTTTTCGAGAAGAAATGTGACCATTGCTCTGAGCATTGCCCTTCTCTGGTCAGTAGTCCTTCCCAGTTTTCTTGTGCCTGGCATAGATTTTCACTCCTTACATTAATTATCGTCTTCCGAACTGAGTTCATACCCCAAAGAATGAAGCTTAGCCTTAACTTCCTCAAAAGATTTCTTTCCAAGGTTTCTGACCTTCATCATTTCTTCTTCGGACTTTTCGATCAAATCGTTGACCGTGTTTATTCCTGCACGCTTGAGACAGTTGAAAGAACGCACAGATAAGTCAAGTTCCTCAATGGTCATCTCAAGAACTTTTTCCTTGCTCTTATCATCTTTTTCTGCCATGATCTCAACTACGTTGACTTCCTCTGACAGATCCACGAATGGATTTAGATGCTCGTTGAGGAGTTTGGCTGCCATTGATACAGCTTCCTTTGCAGATATGGTACCGTCGGTCCATACCTCAAGGGTGAGCTTATCATAATCGGTGATCTGTCCTACACGGGTATTGTCCACAGTATAGTTCACCTTTAATACCGGCGAATAGATGCTGTCCACAGCGATAACACCGATGGGGGCATTTGTCATAAGGCTCTTGTTCTTTTCAGCGGAAACGTATCCACGACCCCTGTCGATCGTTATTTCCATAAAGAGCTTTGCACCTGCACCCAGTGTTGCAATATGCATATCCGGTACCAGTATATCTACCTCGGAATCAGCCTTGATGTCTGCGGCGGTAACTTCACATTCACCCTCTGCTTCGATATAGATGGTCTTTGGTCCTTCACAATAAAGTTTTGCGGTCAGTCCCTTGAGGTTGAGAATGATCTCTGTAACATCTTCTCTTACTCCCGGGATAGTTGAAAGCTCGTGGTGTACGTCGTCGATCTTTACAGATGTAACGGCAACACCCGGCAATGAGGAGAGCAGTACACGTCTCAGACTATTTCCGAGAGTGATACCATAGCCACGCTCCAGCGGCTCTAAAACAAACTTGCCATAGGTTCCGTTTGGGCGAAGCTCAGGCGTTTCGATCTTAGGCTTCTCTATTTTTTCAAGCATTTAAAACCCTCCCTGTGTTCTAACTGTTTGTTGTTATTCGGTTGATGTGTTTAGGTTTCGCCATGTCCGGCAAAAACTTATGAGAATATTTCCCACAAGCTTTTGAACCATAGGACTGTGTGTATTACTTAGAATACAGCTCGACGATCAGATGCTCCTCGATCTCGTAGTCAAGGTCTTCCTTAACGGGCAGACGGGTCACCTTTGCGGTCTGCTTTTCCTTGTCCACATCAAGCCATGTAGGAGTGGTTCTTCCTGCCGTTGCCTCGATGATCTGCTTGAACTTTTCGCTCTTCTTGCTATTTTCCTTCAGGGAGATAACATCGCCTACTCTTACTCTGTAAGAAGGAATGTCTACTCTCTTGCCGTTAACAAGAAAATGTCCGTGAACTACCAGCTGACGTGCTTCTCTTCTGGTCATAGCCATGCCCATTCTGAAAGCGATGTTGTCAAGTCTGGACTCAAGAAGTGTGATAAGGTTTGCACCTGCCTGACCTTCCATCTTCTGAGCAAGCTCAAAATAGTGGAAGAAAGGCTTTTCCAGCATACCATAGATAAACTTCAGCTTCTGCTTCTCCTTGAGCTGGAGTCCGTACTCGGATACTTTTCTTCTCTTGTTAGCGTTAGGATCACGCTTGGTTTCCTTAGCAACGCCCATAACCATTGGGCTGATACCAAGAGCCTTACATCTCTTGAGTATTGGTTCTCTATTTACTGCCATAGTAAATTCCTCCGTTTTTAATGATGTATCAGATCTTAGCTTAAATGCTTATCTGACTTTGAGTAAACTGATAACTCAAACTGTGATTATACTCTTCTTCTCTTAGGCGGGCGGCATCCGTTATGAGGAATTGGGGTAACGTCCTTGATAAGTCTTACCTCAAGGTCCTCGGACTGGAGTGCTCTGATAGCAGCTTCACGTCCTGCACCCGGTCCCTTTACATAAACCTCAACTATCTTCAGACCATGCTCCTTAGCAGCTCTTGCAGCTGTCTCGGCAGCTGTCTGTGCAGCGAATGGAGTAGACTTCTTTGAGCCTCTGAATCCAAGTCCGCCTGCAGATGCCCATGAGATAGCGTTGCCCTGCATATCGGTAATGGTTACGATAGTGTTGTTGAAAGTAGACTGGATATGAACCTGTCCCTGTTCGATATTTTTTCTTTCACGGCGGCGACGGATAGTCGTTACCTTCTTTTTAGGTTGAGCCATTGTTCACACCCTCCCTTACTTCTTCTTGTTAGCGATGGTCTTAACAGGACCCTTACGAGTTCTTGCGTTTGTCTTGGTTCTCTGTCCACGTACAGGAAGTCCTCTGCGGTGACGGATACCACGATAGCAGCCGATCTCTGTAAGTCTCTTGATGTTAAGAGCCACATTTCTTCTGAGGTCACCCTCAACTGTCAAATTATGATCAATATATTCACGAAGCTTTGCTACATCGTCCTCGTTCATATCCTTGACACGAGTGTCCGGATCAACGCCTGTTTCTTTGACGATCTTTGTAGCAGTCTTCTGACCGATGCCGTAGATATAAGTAAGAGCTACCTCTATTCTTTTATCTCTTGGCAGGTCGATACCAGCAATACGAGCCATTGTTTAGCTGCACCTCCATTATTGGTTTGTTAGCCCTGTCTTTGTTTATGCTTTGGGTTCTGGCAGATCACCATGATCTTGCCCTTTCTCTTGATAACCTTGCACTTCTCGCAAATAGGCTTAACTGAAGGTCTTACTTTCATTGAAATACCTCCTCTTGATTCATCTGCATCATTCTGACCTTGGGGATATTGATCACTTGGATCTCCAGGTGATCCTGCCCTTTGTCAGATCATACGGTGACATTTCGACCGTTACCTTATCCCCAGGAACGATCCTAATGTAGTTCATACGAAGCTTGCCGGAAATGTGGGCAAGGATCTTATGACCGTTAGAAAGCTCTACCTGGAATGTTGCATTCGGCAGTGCCTCCACAACTGTGCCTTCAAGCTCGATAACATCTTCCTTTGACATTAAAATACCTCCTCGTTCAAAGGTTTTCGGTCTGCTGAAAGTCAGACTGGGTCATGTACTGACTTATCAGTTTTCTTAACTTTTTATTTGTCAGCTCTTCGGTGCTGATCGTTACGTGCATAGGTGAAATGTGTTTTCGATTTTTCCGCTTTGGCTTTTCAAGCTTCCTTGTTCTGCCGTCGCTTATATAAACGAAACCGTCGTGAACTCCCACTGCAACGAAAAGGAAGCCTTTATCACGACCTGCGCACGCTCTTACCAAAGAGCCTTTAACGATCTCCACGATGCCTTACCCTTCTCACGGTCTGGTCAGAATGACCGCACCGTCCTGAGTAACAGCGATCGTATGCTCAAAATGAGCTGAGAGCTTGCCGTCTG
The DNA here is from genome assembly GCF_000621805.1 of Ruminococcus sp. FC2018. GTDB lineage: Bacteria > Bacillota > Clostridia > Oscillospirales > Ruminococcaceae > Hominimerdicola. Next base: position 119,458 of record NZ_JHXH01000003.1, read on the forward strand.
CGGTTTTGATTGTCCAGCCGTCGTCCAGCTGATACACCTTTGCAGTCCCCTGGTTTATCATAGGCTCGATGGCGATGACCATACCTGCCACAAGTCTGATACCGTGTCCTGCTCTGCCGTAGTTAGGGACCTCCGGATCCTCATGAAGAACCTTTCCTACCCCATGTCCGACAAATTCTCTCACAACGGAGTAACCGTTATCCTCGTTGTACTTTGCGATAGCCGCACCGAGATCTCCCAGCCTTACGCCGGGCTTTACCATATCTATTGCAAGATACAGACTTTCCTCGGTTGACTTCATAAGTGCCTTAGCCTCATCGGAGACCTCTCCGCAGGCAAAGGTCTTGCAGGAATCCCCGTGGTAGCCGTCGATATAGGCTCCCACATCCACCGAAACGATATCTCCCTCAAGGATCTTTCTCGGTCCGGGTATCCCGTGTATCACCTCATCGTTTATGGAGATACAAGCAGAGCCTGTAAATCCGCCATAGCCAAGAAAGCTTGGCTTTGCACCGTGGGAGGTGATATATCTGTGGACGACCTTGTCAAGCTCCAGGGTAGTCATACCCGGTCTTAACGCTTCGCCCGCAGCGAGGATAGCGCCGGCGGTGATCTGTCCCGCCTTACGCATCTTCTCTATTTCTTTATTGGATTTGACACATATCATTATTTATGCCTTTTTGACCTTTCTATGCAGCGCCTTAGCCCTTGAGTGCAGCAAGCACCAGGTCGTTGGTCTCTGCTACGGAATCTGTACCATGAACTGTTACCAGCTTGCCCTGCTTGGAGTAGTAATCTACCAGCGGAGCGGTGGTCTTGTGATATGTTTCAAGTCTGCTGATCACTGTTGCCGGCTCGTCATCCTTTCTGATAACAAGCTCTTTTCCGCAAACATCACACACGCCCTCGACCTTTGGAGCCTTGGTAACAACGTGATAGGTTGCGCCGCAGTCCAGACAAACTCTTCTGCCTGAAAGTCTGCTCTTTATCTTTTCATCCTCAACAGCAAGCTCAATGACCTTATCGATCTGAACGCCCATGTTATCCAGAGCCTCAGCCTGAGGAACTGTTCTTGGGAAACCGTCGAGAATAAAACCGTTTTGTGCATCAGGCTCTGCGATCCTGTCCTTGAGAATACCGATAACGATATCGTCGGACACCAGCGCACCTGCATCCATTGCAGCCTTTGCTTTAAGACCGTACTCTGTGCCTGCCTTTACAGCTGCACGGAGCATATTACCTGTGGAGATGGTAGGGATACCAAGCTCCTTGCACATAACCTCTGCCTGAGTGCCTTTTCCGGCACCGGGAGCGCCTAAAAGAATAATGTTCATACTTTAACTATATCCCTGTAAACAAGGATATATCCTCCTTTCGTGGTTTTATAGGTTTTGCCCTGTGGCTTGCACAAAGCTTATTTTGAATTATCCATTTTCAAAATCTACTGCCTTACAAAAACTCGGGGGTTATTCCAGGAAGCCCTTGTGATGACGCATCATCATCTGGGACTCCATTGTACGAACTGTTTCAAGGGCAACTGCCACAACGATAAGGATGGAAGTACCGCCCATTGCAATGTTCATCTTTGTGATAGCTGTAAAGATGATAGGGAATATAGCTATTACGCCCAGGAATATAGCGCCCACCAATGTGATCTTGCCCAGGATCCTCTTGATATAATCGGATGTGGGTTTACCGGGTCTGATTCCGGGGATGCCGCCGTTATTCTGTCTCAGATTGTTAGCTATCTCAACAGGATTATACTGCATTGAAACATAGAAATAGTTAAATCCGATTATCAGCAGGAAATAAATTATAGCGTACACAGGATGTGTATATCTGAACCAGCTCAGGAACTTGTCATAGAACGAGCCCGGGTTTGGTTTGATGAACATTTCCAGTGTTGACGGAAGTGAAACGAACGCCATAGCGAAGATGATAGGCAGAACGCCGCTCATTGCTATCTTGACAGGAATAAAGGTATTCTGTCCGCCGTACTGTTTCCTTCCCACTACTCTTTTTGCGTACTGGATCGGTATTCTTCTTTCTGCCTCGTTCATAAAGATGATAAAGGCGATCATCAGAACGAAAACAATGATAATGATCGGAACGAGGATCATATTCTTTGCGTTGCCGGTCTGCATCAGCTGTACAAGTCCGATAACTGCTGCCGGACCTCTTGCGATGATACCAGCGAACAACAGCATTGAGATACCGTTTCCGATACCCTTTGCGTTGATCTCCTCACCAAGCCAGATGGTCATTGAAGCACCTGCTGTGAAGCAAGCGATAATAACTATCTCTGCAAATACCTTTGCGAAGCCGTCTGTATAAACAACTGCGCCTGCCTTTGAAAGTGTGAGGTAGTATGCCCAACCCTGGAATATAGCGATCAGCAAAGCAAAATACTTTGTGATCTTGTCCAGTTTCTTCCTGCCTTCGGGACCTTCGTGTGCAAGTCTTTCCAGCGGAGGAAGAGCATAAGTGAGAAGCTGAATAATGATCTGTGCATTGATATACGGTGAAACAGACAGTGCCAGAAGAGTGGCTTTGGAGAAGTTACCTCCGGACAGAACGTTCAGGTAGCTGAAGAAGTTACCTGTATTCTCGCTCTGTTCAAACCAGCTCTTGAGTGCTGCTGAATCAAGGAACGGAACGGGGACCGTACCGCCCACTCTGTATATGACGATGATGAAGAATGTAAATATGAGTTTTTTCCTTAAGTCCGGTATTTTCCAGGCATTACGAAATGTCTCTATCACAATTACATCACCTCAGCCTTCCCGCCTGCCTTTTCGATTTTTTCCTTGGCAGCTGCCGAGAACTTGGCAGCCTTTACGGTAAGGTTCTTAGTAAGCTCGCCGTTTCCAAGCACCTTGATGCCGTCAAGCTCCTTATTAACAAGTCCGCTTGCCTTGAGCAGCTCTGCGTCAACGGTGATACCGTCGTTGAACATTTCAAGATCCGAAACATTGATAACTGCGTACTTTGTTGCAAATATATTGTTGAATCCACGCTTAGGGATCCTTCGAGCCAGTGCTGTCTGACCGCCTTCAAAGCCCGGTCTGATCGAGCCGCCGGAACGTGCCTTCTGTCCCTTGTGACCCTTGCCGGCTGTCTTTCCGTTTCCGGAACCGTGACCTCTGCCCTTACGCTTGCTCTCTACGTTTGAGCCGGGCATAGGTGATAATTCGTGCAGTTTCATTTGTATTGCACCTCCTTGCTTAAGCTTGGGTTACTTTTATAAGGTGAGATACGACCTTGATCTTACCCTGTGTCTGTGGGTTATCAGGCTGATCTGTTGTGTCACCGATTTTTCTCAGACCAAGAGAATTTGCAGTGGCGATCTGCTTTGCGCTTCTACCGTTCAAGCTCTTGACCAGTTCGATTTTCAGGTTTGCCATCTGTTATTCCTCCTTAGCCTACAATTTCTTTTGCAGTCTTGCCTCTCTTTGCAGCGATCTCATCAAGACTTCTTACTGCAGCAAGACCTGCAAGTGTAGCTCTTACTACGTTGCAAGGATTGTTTGAACGAAGTGACTTTGTTCTGATATCCTTGATGCCTGCCATCTCTACTACCGATCTCACAGGACCACCTGCGATAACACCGGTACCGGGAGCAGCCGGCTTCATAAGAACTGCGCCTGCGCCATATTTTCCAACGATCTCGTGAGGGATTGTTGTACCCTTGAGTGAGATCTTTATAAGATTCTTCTTAGCGTCCTCGATACCCTTACGGATCGCATCCGGAACTTCTCCGGACTTTCCGATGCCGAAGCCTACTGTGCCGTTTCCGTCGCCTACAACAACCAGTGCTGCAAACTTATAGATACGACCACCCTTAACGGTCTTGGATACTCTGTTGATCGCAACTACCTTTTCGCTAAGTTCCAATGTTGAAGCATCTATTAAAGCCAAATGTATACCCTCCTTATTTAGAACTTAAGTCCGCCTTCACGGGCTCCGTCTGCTAACTCCTGAACACGTCCGTGGTAAAGGAATCCGCCTCTGTCGAATACAACATTCTCGATTCCCTTTGCCTTAGCCGCTGAAGCGATCATCTCTCCGACCTTGCGAGCGCCTTCCTTGTTGCTGCCCTTGCCGTCAAAATCCTTTGACATTGAGGATGCTGCGCAAAGTGTAACGCCTGTCTCGTCGTTTATGATCTGTGCATAGATATGCTTAGAGGAGCGGAATACATTAAGGCGAGGACACTGTGCAGTACCGCAGATCTTATTGCGGACTCTTGCGTGTCTCTTGGCTCTTGCCTTAGCCTTGTCAAGCTTTTTAACCATAGTAATTCTCTCCTTTTATTACTTCTTAGCACCCTTACCGGCTTTACCTTCCTTATGGATAACGTACTCGCCGACATAGCGGATACCCTTACCCTTATAAGGCTCCGGTGGACGCTTCTTACGGATCTCGCAAGCAAACTGACCAACTTCCTGCTTGTCGCAGCCTGATACTGTGATGTGGTTTGCATCAGGCATCTCCAACTTGATAGTATCTGTTTCAGCGATAACTACCTGATTGGAGAAGCCCAGGTTAAGAACCAGGTTCTTGCCCTGCTTCTGTCCTCTGTAACCTACACCTACGATCTCCAGCTGCTTTGTGAATCCATTTGTTACACCCTCGACCATATTGTTGAGAAGTGTTCTTGTAAGACCGTGCAGTGACTTGTGCATCTTGTCCTCGCTTGGACGCTCAACAGTGAGCACACCTGCATCGTTCTTGATTATCATATCACCATGAAGCTTCTTGGTGAGTGTTCCCTTTGGTCCCTTGACCGTAACCAGATTGCCTTCCGCAATTGTTACATCCACACCTGCAGGAACACTAATCGGCTTGATACCTATTCTTGACATAACATTAGTCCTCCTTACCAGATGAATGCGAGAACTTCTCCGCCCACGTTCAGCTCACGAGCCTTCTTATCGGTGATAACGCCCTTGGATGTTGATACGATGGCAACACCAAGACCCTTTATTACCTTAGGCATATCCTCGCAGCTTGCGTAGATCCTCAGTCCCGGCTTAGACACTCTTCTAAGACCTGTGATGACTGAATTTCTGTTCTCGTCATATTTAAGAGTAATTCTTATTATACCCTGCTTACCGTCCTCAATGATCTTGAAGTCCTTGATATAGCCCTCGTCCACGAGGATCTGTATGATGGACTTCTTCATATTAGATGCAGGAACGTCAACAGTTGCGTGCTTTGCAGAACTTGCATTACGAATTCTGGTCAATAAATCTGCTATTGTATCAGTAATTTGCATGCTTGTTAACCTCCTTTACCAACTTGCCTTCTTAACGCCCGGGATCTTACCCTCATGAGCCAGTTCTCTGAAGCAGATACGGCAGATGCCGAACTTTCTCAGATATGCATGAGGTCTTCCGCAGATCTTACATCTGTTGTAAGCACGAGTTGAATACTTAGGCGCAGCCTGCTGCTTGTTTATCATAGACTTCTTAGCCATTACTTATATCCTCCTCTTCTTACTTCTCTGCAAAAGGTGCGCCCATCAGTGAGAGCAGCTCTTTTGCCTCTTCATCGGTGTTTGCGGTAGTGATAAAGTTGATATCCATACCACGAACCTTGTCGATCTTATCGTACTCGATCTCAGGGAAGATCAGCTGCTCTTTGATACCGGTGGAGTAATTTCCTCTGCCGTCGAAAGAGTTTGCGCTGATGCCTCTGAAGTCACGAACACGTGGGAATGCAACATTGAAAAGTCTGTCAACAAACTCATACATCTTTTCCGATCTGAGTGTTACCTTAACGCCGATCACCTGTCCGTCACGAAGCTTGAAGTTAGCAACAGACTTCTTGGACTTGCACACTACAGGCTTCTGTCCTGTGATCGCTGCAAGGTCAGCCATGATAGCGTCGATGACCTTCTTGTTATCCTTATCAGCTCCGCAGCCAACGTTGATGACTACCTTATCGAGCTTTGGGATCTGCATTACGTTTGAATAGTTGAACTTCTTCATCATAGCAGGAGCTACGGTGTTCACATATTCTTCTTTAAGTCTTGACATCGTTTAACTCCTCCTTATCATATTTCTTCGCTGCAGCTCTTGCAGACTCTGACTTTAGAGCCGTCCTCAAGGATCTTGTGAGCGATCCTTGTAGGCTTGCTGCACTTAGGGCAAACCAGCTGTACCTTGCTTGCATACATAGCTGCCTCAGCCTCTACGATGCCGCCCTGCTCGCCCTGTCTTCTGGGCTTAACGTGCTTTGTTACAACATTAAGTCCCTCAACGATTACCTTACCTTCCTTGGGAGATACCTGAAGTACCTTACCCTGCTTGCCCTTATCCTTACCGGAAAGAACAACGACGGTGTCGCCTGATCTTACGTGTACCTTATTCATTTACGACACCTCCGATCAAAGAACTTCAGGAGCCAGAGACAGGATCTTCAGATAATCCTTTTCTCTCAGTTCCTTTGCAACAGGTCCGAATATACGGGTTCCTCTTGGGTTCTTATCTTCCTTGATTATTACAGCTGCGTTCTCGTCGAAACGGATATATGTTCCGTCAGAACGACGAAGACCCTTTGCTGAACGAACGATTACTGCTTTAACAACATCGCCCTTTTTAACAACTCCGCCTGGTGTTGCTTTTTTAACAGAACAAACGACAACGTCACCGATGTTTGCATACTTTCTGCGAGTTCCGCCAAGAACTCTGATGCACATAAGCTCCTTAGCTCCGGAGTTATCTGCAACCTTAAGGTAAGTCTGCATCTGTATCACAGTGCGTTCCTCCTTTCAAATATAAGTGCTTTTGCACGATACTTATTACTTAGCCTTCTCAAGAATCGAAACCAGTCTCCATCTCTTGTCCTTGGACAGCGGACGGGTCTCCATTACCTTTACTCTGTCACCGATGCCGCATTCATTCTTCTCATCGTGTGCCTTGAGCTTAACGGTCTTCTTGATGATCTTCTTGTACAGAGGGTGCTGAACGTTATCCTTGATAGCAACTACGATGGTCTTATCCATCTTATCGGATACTACAACACCGACTCTGGTCTTTCTGAGGTTTCTCTCTTCGCTCACAGTAGTTCCTCCTTCACCTTTTACTGAATTTCAGACTCTTGCTTACGAATGACTGTTTTAACACGAGCAATATCCTTCTTTACAGCCTTTAATCTCATTGGATTCTCCAACTGATTAACGGCGTGCTGGAAACGAAGGTTGAAAAGCTCCTGCTTGAGTTCAGCCAGCTTGCTGTTAAGCTCGTCGGCTGTCATGTTATTGATTTCATTTGCCTTCATTACTGCTCACCACCCGTTTCTTGAGTATCTCTGGTTATAAACTTACACTTGATAGGCAGCTTGTGCATTGCAAGACGCATAGCCTCTCTTGCAGCCTCCTCGCTAACGCCGGCGATCTCGAACATTACTCTGCCCGGCTTAACAACTGCTACCCAGTAATCAGGAGCGCCCTTACCTTTACCCATTCGGGTACCAAGCGGCTTTCTTGTTGCCGGCTTGTCCGGGAACACCTTGATCCAGACCTGACCGCCACGCTTGATGTATCTTGTCATAGCGATACGGGCAGCCTCGATCTGATTTGATGTGATCCATGCAGGCTGAAGAGCCTGGAGACCGAACTCACCGTTTGAAACCTTGTTTCCACGCATTGCCTTACCGGTCATGCGTCCACGGTGCTGTTTTCTGTACTTAACTCTCTTTGGAAGCAGCATTAGTTGTTACCTCCTTCTCTTTTCATTTCACGAGCCTTGTTATACTCTCTGCGGTTATCCTTAGCTCTGTCGTTCTGACGGGGTCTGCGTCTTCTGTCGCTTCTCTCGCCCTGGTCTCTTCTGTCGGAAGGAGCAGCCTCACCCTTGAGGACCTCTCCTCTGTAGATCCAGACCTTTACGCCCAGCTTACCGTATGTGGTAAGTGCCTCTGCGAAACCGTAGTCGATATCAGCTCTGATTGTCTGAAGCGGGATAGTACCCTCGTGGTAGCTCTCGCTTCTTGCGATCTCAGCACCTGCAAGTCTGCCGGATACTGTTGTCTTTATACCCTTTGCGCCCAGCTTCATAGCTCTGCCGATGGACTGCTTCATAGCTCTTCTGTACGAGATTCTGTCCTCAAGATCGTGTGCGATCTTCTCGGCAACCAGCTGTGCATTAAGGTCAGGTGACCTTACCTCTACGATATTTACGGCAACACTCTTGCCGATCATCTTCTCAATGTTTGCACGAAGCTTGTCGATCTCTGCTCCGCCTCTGCCGATCACAAGTCCCGGCTTTGCACAATGAATGTGCACCTTGACCTTTGAACTGCCGTCTTTATCAGCGAATCTTTCGATCTCAATCTTCGGAACACCTGCATATACGCACTTATCGTTAGGGTTCTTCGATCTTCTGTTAAGCTCTCTCATAATGAACTTACGGATATTGAAGTCCTCTACCAGTGTGTCGCCAAAGGTGCTCTTATCTGCAAACCAGCGGGAATCCCAATCCTTGATAACACCTACACGAAGTCCGTGTGGATTAACTTTCTGTCCCATAGTTTACCTCCTCTTAGCTTATTCCTTTTCCTTGAGAACTACTGTTATATGAGAAGTTCTCTTCAGGATCCTAAAGGCTCTGCCCTGTGCTCTTGGCATTATCCTCTTCATGATCGGTCCCGGGCAAACATAACACTCGCTTACGAACAGATTGTTCTTGTCCATGTTATGATTGTTCTCAGCGTTGTGAGCGGCGGACTTGAGAAGCTTTTCCAGATATTCACTTGCAGCCTTTGGTGTATGCTTTACAGTTGCCATTGCAACTTCAAAATCTTTTCCTCTGATAAGGTCCAGAACGATCTGTACTTTACGAGGAGCAATTCTGGCATTTCTCACTATTGCTTTTGCTTCCATGTTGTTTTCCTCCTTCCGCACTACTTACCACTATTTGAGGTCTTGGAGCCTGCATGACCCTTAAAGGTCCTTGTGGGTGCGAACTCTCCCAGTTTATGACCTACCATATCCTCAGTCACATATACGGGAACGTGCTTACGTCCGTCGTGAACTGCGAATGTATGACCTACGAAATCAGGGAAGATCGTGGAAGCTCTGCTCCAGGTCTTGAGCACCTTCTTTTCACCTGCTTCGTTCATTGCTTTGACTCTCTTGAGAAGGACCGGCTGTACGTATGGTCCCTTCTTTACGCTTCTGCTCATTTAAAATCGTCCTCCTTTCAGCTTACTTACCGTTTCTGCGCTTTACGATAAACTTATCGGAGCGATTGTGCTTTGCTCGAGTCTTGTAACCCATTGTAGGCTTACCCCAAGGTGTAACAGGGGAAGGACGTCCGATAGGAGCTCTGCCCTCACCACCACCGTGTGGGTGATCGCATGGGTTCATTACAGAACCACGAACTGTCGGTCTCCAGCCCATATGGCGCTTTCTGCCGGCTTTACCGATGTTTACGTTCTCGTGGTCGATGTTGCCGACCTGTCCGATAGTAGCCATACAGTTGATAGGCACCTTTCTCATCTCACCGGAAGGAAGTCTTACAAGTGCGTACTTGTCTTCCTTACCCATAAGCTGCGCCATGTTGCCGGCTGATCTTACGAGCTGAGCGCCCTTTCCGGGATAAAGCTCGATGTTGTGGATAAATGTACCCACAGGGATGTTTGCCAGTGCAAGTGCGTTGCCGGGCTTGATGTCGGCATCTGCGCCTGCTCTTACGGTATCGCCTACCTTGAGTCCGTTAGGAGCGATGATATATCTCTTCTCTCCGTCCTCGTACTCAACCAGTGCGATGAAAGCTGAACGGTTTGGATCGTACTCTATGGTGAGCACCTTAGCGTTCATATCAAGTTTATTTCTCTTGAAGTCGATAATACGGTATTTTCTTCTCACTCTTCCGCCTCTGTGGCGAACGGTGATCCTACCATAGCTGTTTCTGCCTGAATGTGCCTTCAGAGGCTCAAGCAGAGACTTGCATGGAGCAACCTTTGACAGATCGGAATAGTCCGTAACAGTCATGCCACGGCGACCGTTTGTCGTAGGCTTGTAGCTCTTTATTGCCATAATTGATACACTCCTTAATCTGAAGTTTTGCGAAAAGGTCAAAGCTTTTCAGCCAAGCACCCTTCCATACTTACGCCTGCGGTAAATGCGGTCATTTGTTCCGGCTTTGCATCAACTTGCTCCGCCGCTTTCTGACCAGCAGCCCTCGCCGCCTCGCAGGTCACCTCTGCGCCGCTTCGGTATAGCTCGGCGCAAAGTCCGTATGCGGCGTTATGCCGCACCCTCTTTCAGACGGTCCCGGGTATTAGTACATACCCTCAAAGAACTCGATAGTCTTTTCTCCGTCAAGAGTAACGATCGCCTTTTTCCAGTCGGCACGGTAACCGGTAAATCTACCCATTCTCTTTTCCTTGCCCTTGACGATCATAGTGTTAACGCTTGCGACCTTAACGTCGAAAAGCTCTTCAACAGCCTTTGCGATCTCGATCTTGTTAGCGTCCTTAGCTACCTTAAAGGTGTAAACATTGTTCTGAAGTCTGTCCATTGCATCTTCTGTGATGACAGGCTTAATAATAATATCCTGAGCAGTTTTCATTATGCATAAACCTCCTCGATCTTCTTTACAGCCTCTGAGGAAACGATAAACTTATCGTAATTCATAATGTCGTAAACGCAGAGTGTGTTTACTGTAGCTGTCTTTACGCCGGGGATGTTATTTGCACTCTTTACTACCTTTGCATCTGCCTCGGCAGTAACTATAAGTGCCTTGCCCTCTACCTTAAGTGCCTTGAGCATCTCAACGATAGTCTTTGTCTTGAACTCATCCATTGCGATGTTGTCAACGACTACCATGTTCTCGTCAGCCACCTTAACGGAAAGTGCGGACTTCATTCCCAGTCTTCTTTCCTTCTTGTTGAGCGAATAGCCATAATCTCTTGGCTTAGGTCCCAGTGCGATACCGCCGTGAACCCACTGAGGAGCTCTGATGGAACCCTGTCTTGCATGACCTGTACCCTTCTGTCTCCAAGGCTTTCTTCCGCCGCCGCTTACCTCAGTTCTGGTAAGTGTGGACTGTGTGCCCTGTCTCTGATTTGCAAGGTAGTTGACTACCATTGCGTGAAGGATAGCCTTATTTGGCTTTATGCCGAATATTTCATCGTTAAGCTCAGTGTCGGTAACTTTTTTACCTGTCATATCAAATACTGAAATCTGTGACATATCTATTCCTCCTTCCACTAAGCCTTCTTAACGCAGTCAACTATCGTTACGGTGCCGTTCTTAGGACCGGGGATAGCGCCCTTGATCGCGATAAGATTATTTTCAGCGTCTACCTTTACCACCTCAAGGTTCTGTACAGTCACCTTTGTGTTACCGTACTGTCCCGGCATCTTCTTGCCCTTGTAGATCCTTGAAGGATCGGAGCAAGCGCCGTAGGAACCTGCATGTCTGTGTACAGGACCCGAACCGTGGGTTTCCTTAAGTCTGTGGCCGTTGTGACGCTTGATCGTTCCGGAAAATCCGTGACCCTTGCTTGTGCCGCTTACATCTACGATGTCGCCTGCTGCAAAGGTGTCAGCCTTTACGATGTCGCCTACGTTGAGCGCTGAACAATCAGCGAGTCTGAACTCCTTGAGTGTTCTCTTCATTGCAACGTCTGCCTTCTTGAAATGACCCTGGAGAGGCTTGTTGACTCTCTTGGCTCTGATATCGCCGAATCCCAGCTGTACTGCTTCGTAACCGTCGTTCTCTACAGTCTTCTTCTGAACAACTACGCATGGACCGGCTTCAACTACTGTTACAGGAACTACTTTTCCTGCTTCATCGAAGATCTGTGTCATACCGATCTTCTTACCGATGATTCCTTTTTCCATTATTTTTTCCTCCTTTGGTTATTGGTTGGTTTCCCAACATGACCTGCGTGCCATTGTGTTTTGAGATCACCTGTGATCTCCGTTGGAAACTACTTGGTTTCCATAACAATGTTTACACCGGCAGGAAGTTCAAGACTTTCAAGGGATGCAACTGTTTCCTTTGTAGGTCTGATAACAACGATAAGTCTCTTGTGAGTTCTCATCTCGAACTGCTCACGGCTGTCCTTGTACTTGTGTACCGCACGGAGAATTGTGATTATCTCCTTGTCGGTAGGAAGTGGGATAGGACCTGAAACCTGTGCGCCGGAACGCTTAACAGCCTCCACGATCTTTACCGCTGCTGCATCTACTACAGCGTGCTCATAACCCTTGATCTTGATTCTGATCTTTTCATTGACTGCCACTTTGATCCGCCTCCTTAAAATTTTTGAATTAGGGGGCAAAGCCTTGTTTTTCCGGCAAAGCCTGAGTCAATTGCGTCTACGATCGACTCACCGCTTTTTGTCCTTGTCTATCGCAAACGCAATTGACAGGTTTTGCCCAAGACCTTTCCGGAATACCCTTATTATAAATTTACACTCTGCCGTGTGTTCCCTGCCTTCTCACAAAAAATTCCGAAACCGCTCAATACGGTTCGGACGTTAGATAGCAGACACCACATAGCCATACACACCCATGCCAAAGCAAGGTCATCCCCTGCCATCGCAAGAAGCATAAGCACATACTGTGTCAGTATTCCAGTCGCCCGGTTTAAAATCGGACATACTCCACGGAAATTACCCGGTCAACCGCCGGCAACCTTCCGCTTCAACGCATATCTTGACCGTTCTGCCGATGCCCGTGCTGATACGGCAGACCCCGTCGGGTCATCCGATTACCTCATGTGCTCCCGTCGAAGCCCATCAGGCATTTTACAAGCGTCTGTAAGAACGGTGTTGCTGGATCTGTATTCACGCAGATCCAATCTGTGCAGTCACGCAAGTGTCATTATACACCATAACATAGGCAATTTCAAGCATTTTTTCTCAATTCTCCCGTAGAATTTTTGCTGTTTTTTAATCGTCTTTTTATACACTTTGCACAACGCAGCTGTATCATTTAACGACGGCAACAATATGTAGTATTTATCGGCTTGTCTCCCACTAAATTCAGTGCCCGTCATTTTACGTTTCTATTATAAAGGTATATGAAAAAGAAAAGGCTTACGAAAAAGACTCGCTCCCAAGCCGTGGCGATATCTGCAAAACAGCGCAAAACCGCTTGACAAATATGAATGTTTAGTTTATAATGTTCAATGGAAATGTTACCGACGCAGGTGACATTATTGGAGAGAAATTTTTTGGGAGGATATAGGTATGTCAAAATTTTGCGGTCATTGCGGTACAACTTTAGCGGATAACGCTACATTCTGCCCCAGCTGCGGTGCTCCTGTCCAGGCTCAGGGTGCTCCAGCACAGCCACAGTTCAATCAGCCGGCTTTCCAGCAGGCAGGTGCTATGGGTGCTCCTAAGGCAGGAATGAGCAAAAATGCCAAGCTGGCGATCATAATCGGATGCAGTGCAGTTGCACTTGGTCTTATCATCTGGCTTCTCATCGTTCTTCTTGGCGGAGGATATGAAAAGCCGCTTAAGAACTATGTAAAGGCGCTTGAAAAGCAGGATGTTGATCTTTTTGTTGAGTCTGTAACTCCGAGCGGATCTCTGGGAGCACTTGCTACCCTTTCCGAGAGCGGGGCTAAATCCCAGTACTCAAGCAGAGTCAAGAACATCATCAACAAATACGGCGAGGATTACAAGATCTCCTATGAGATACTTGAAAAAACCGAAATGAGCACCACCGAGACCCTTGGTCTTGTGGACAAGGGATATACCCTCAAGGTTAAATTCACAGTAGCAGGTTCCAAGAAGGAAGGCTCCGTCACCAAGACCGTCAAAGTTCTTAAAACAGACGGAAAATGGTGTCTGGGAAGCGCACCTACTCTGACCTGACGCAGCAGGATCTTTATTACGGCATACCCGCCCGACACTACGGCCGGGTGTGCCTTTTATTTTTAAGGTACCGGATATGAAAAAAATCAGACTTTTTGTTTTTCTTATGATCTCCGTTTTGTCATGCGTGATGTTCAGCGGCTGCGGAGGCAGCAGCAGCGTTCTTGTCACCAACCACGATCGCCCTGTATATAATCTTTGTTCAAGTATTTCCCATAAAGACGGAGCAACTTATCTTAATTGCTTTATGCCCGCAGCCAGGAAAGCCTATCTGGCGTCAAAGGACTCTGCGGGACCGGAAGAAATAGTTGCCGGAGTGCTTGAAAAAAGCGGACTGGAAAGTGACAGCGAGCTTAGGTGTGAAATAATTTCCCGCACCGAAATATCCGACAGCGAAAAAGAAAAACTCCAGCACCAATACAAGAAAAACTATTCAAAAAACGACACGATAGAAAAAGCCTTTTTGTTGAGCGCTGCCATCGCAGGCGGCAAAAGGACCATTGTGAAGGATCTTACGGTGGTGCTTATAGATGATAGCTGGTACATTTACGGCGATGTTATCGAGTCATTTAAATTTTAGGATAAAAGAAGGGGTAAACAATGAAATACTGTCCGATCTGCAATTCCCAATTATCAGACGATGCAAAATTCTGCACCGGCTGCGGGACACATTTAGACAACGATCTCACCGGCGAGATACAGCAACCGTATATGCAGCAAGCTGCTCCCGAAATGGAGGAAATAGTTCCCCCGGTAATAAACGACAACAGCTTTCAGCAGCCATTGTCAGCACCACCTGTTCAGCCTGTAATGCAGCAGGGCTTCCAGGGCGGCTTTCAGCAGCCTCAGAACCTTCAGCAAACCTTTGACCAGCCCAATCAGTTCCCGCCGCAGCAGAACTATGCTCCCCAGCAGCCATTCAGCTACGACAACAGCGGACTGGGTCAGTCATACTCTCAGGCACCTATTGAGCCGGGCTTCACACAGCCGGGACAGGATATGCAGCAGGAAACTCCCGATTACGTAAACCCTGCATCTCCCAATATGCCGGGAACAGTCCCCGGGAAAAAAGGCGGTTCGCTTGTAGTTCCCATAATTCTGATAATACTTATTATCGCCGTTATCCTCATCGACGTGTTCTGGCTTTTCAAAAAGCAGATCTGGGGCGACGACAGCAGCAGCTCCACGGCGGCGGCAAGCTACTCAATAGATCTTGACGAAAATTAGACAAATAACTACAACAAAAAAAGACAGCACCTTGAAAAAGATGCTGTCTTTATTATTTCAAGTCTTATATTACTTGAGCTCAACAGTTGCGCCTGCAGCCTCGAGCTTAGTCTTGATCTCCTCAGCGTCAGCCTTGGAAACGCCTTCCTTGATAGCCTTAGGAGCAGCCTCAACCAGCTCCTTAGCCTCTTTGAGTCCCAGACCTGTGATCTCCTTAACAGCCTTGATAACGCCCATCTTAGCGTCACCGAAGGAAGCAAGAACTACGTCAAACTCTGTCTTCTCCTCAGCAGCAGCACCTGCAGCGCCTGCAGCAGGTGCAGCAGCGATAGCAGCTGTTACGCCGAACTCTTCCTGGATAGCGTCAACGAGCTCGGAAAGCTCGAGAACGGAAAGTGTCTTGATCTCTTCTACGAAATTCATAATTTTCTCTGAAGCCATGATAATAATTCTCCTTTAAATCATATTTTACATTTACGGCAAACGCCGCGGGGATATCCCCCTGTTTTCAGAGCTTTCGCCCTGCCTCATGCGGAGCTTTTCGCCACGCTTTATGCGGACCTTTTCATCCGCCGTTCAAGCCGCTGTGCCGCAATTATGCAGCGTCGCCGCTCTTGCTGTCTGCAACAGCCTTGAGTGTAGCAGCAAGCTTCTGGATAGGACCCTGAAGGGAGCCAACCAGCTGTGCAAGCAATGTCTCTCTGGAAGGGATCTTGGAAAGAGCCTTCACGCCGGCTGCATCGTAAGTATCCTCACCGATGTAACCTGCCTTGAGGATAAGCTTTTCACCGTTGAACTGCTCACCGAATTTTCCGAGTACTCTTGCAGGAGCTGTCTGGTCGTCATTGGAGATCGCAAAAGCGGTGGTTCCCTCCAGAACTCCGTCAAAGTTCTCGTAACCTGCGTTGTGCAGTGCAAAACGAAGGATAGTGTTCTTCTCTACGAAGTAGGTAACGCCTGCCTCTCTCAGCTCTCTTCTGAGCTTTGTGTCCTCCTCAACGGTAAGTCCCTTGTAATCAACAAGTACACCTGCTGCCGAATTCTTGATGAGGTCTGTAAGCTTGGCTACCTTTTCCTGCTTTGCAAGCAAAACCTTTTCACTTGGCATCTTCTTATATTCACCTCTTTGAAAATGATTTGCAAAGCGTAAACTAAAAAAGAAAAACTCTTTCGCCGCAAAGACAAAAGAGAAACAAAGTCAATATAAGCTATAAACTTTGCTATTCTTTCCTCGGCGGGTCTTACAAACGGAAATTCCGCTCTGCCAGCTGTCTTTAGATACGAATGCTCATATATTATAACAAAGCTTTTGTGCTTTGTCAAGGGCATACAAAGCAAAGATTATAAATTTTTTGTGAACCGCCCCTTGGAGCATATCTCCGTCACAAGGGCAAAAAAATGGCAGAGCTACGAGGCTCTGCTGAAACAAAACAAAAAAACTATGTGTAGAACAAAAGAAAGGAGACAACAAAACGGATGTTAAGACGGGCATTATCCCCGTGCTTATCATCAATTATGATTATATATTGTTTTCTCCGTAAAGTCAAGGCTTAACTATTAAATTCCCTTATTTTTGTCATATTTTGTTGTTTTGCACAAAAATGCCAAGCCTATATTCTACCAGCCGGGATATGTATTGATTTTTCGTTCATAATTTAGAAAAAGCTTCAGCACTGGGAAAGGAAGCCCTTGATTCGGTGTTTCTGCGGCGTAATGCAGACCCTGTTTTTCTGCACCGCAAAACTGCCGAAAAAAGACTTCCCTGCCCAATGCCGAAGCCAAGCCGCAGGAATTATTGCTCTCTTACAAGCTCGTTGTCTCTGAACAGCAGCGAGATGCACCACAATGCGCTTACTGCTACCAGGCTGTAGATTATCCTGCTGATGACCGCTCCCATTCCGCCGAAAAGGAACGCCACAAGGTCAAACTGGAATATACCGATAAGTCCCCAGTTTATGCCGCCTATGATAAGCAGCACCAATGCTATCCTGTCTAACATTTAAAAACCTCCTTTCAGAGCATCATCGTGCTCTGTATGACTATTATTGACCTTCCTTTTGTTTTTATTCAGCGTTTTTTTGGTAAATACTACTTAAAAAACACGGACAAATTCTATGAAATAATTTGTATAAATACTGGACAAAAAATAGAGAATGTGATATAATAACTTTATGTAAATCAAACAAAGAAAAAGGAAAGTTCAAATGAACAGTATAATTAGTGACTATGACTTCAAAGGCATCAGGTGTGTAAAAATGCAGCACGGAAAATATTCCTGTGTTGTGGCTCCTTCTCTGGGCGCATCGGTGCTTCGTCTTCGTGACGAAGAAAACAAGATAGACGTTTTCCGTTATGATGAAAACGCATCTGCACAGCAGCTTGAAACCGAGCGAGAGATCTGGGGACTTCCCACTCTTTATCTTCCCAACCGTTTTGAGGACGGAAAAATAAAGACCTCGGACGGACTTTACAAAATGCCGATAAACGTGCCGGATCAGCACAACTATATGCACGGCTGGGTGCACAGACGCCCCCACGTGATAGAGAGCACAAGTGACACTGACGACAAATGCGTGCTTGTAACATCATTCACCCATGACAGCAGCGATGAGATGTACACATTTTTCCCTGTTGATTTCAGGATATCCTATACTTTCACCCTTTCCGATGAGGGTCTGAAACAGGAGATAAACCTTATAAATCTCAGCGAAAAAGCTCTTCCGGTCACCCTTTGCACCCACACGACCATCAATGCTCCAATGGTGGACGGAGGAGAGGAAAAGGATCTGAGGCTGTTCGTTCCCATAGGCAAAAGATGCGAGCTGAACGAAAGATGCCTGCCCACCGAAAAGCTTTTGGAGCTTAACGACTGGGACAAGGAGTATCTCACAGGCAAAATGCCTACCCTTCAGGTCATTGACAACGATATGTACACAGCCGGAACGAACAAGCTTGACGACGAGGATTTCTATGGCGCATATGTTAAGGATACCGCAAAGGGCACACTTGTTCTCAACGAGGTGTCAAGGGAGTTCAGATTCTGGAATATGTGGAACCACAACGGAGTAAACCACTACTTCTGCCCAGAGCCTATGACGGCAATGATAAACTGCACCAATCTTTCACTTCCCCATGAAGTATCGGGATACTGCGAGCTTTCAAAGGGACAAGTCTACACCTGCTGGCAGAGATTTGCCACAAGGAAAGCTTAGA
This sequence comes from Ruminococcus sp. FC2018, assembly GCF_000621805.1. GTDB lineage: Bacteria > Bacillota > Clostridia > Oscillospirales > Ruminococcaceae > Hominimerdicola. Next base: position 137,742 of record NZ_JHXH01000003.1, read on the forward strand.
TATGAGACTGTGGGAAAGTTTTGATGCGGCGGCGGAAAGATACCGTGCGATGCAGAAAGAAAAGTCAAAATGGGGACCTTTGTTCGCAATTTTCGCACTGCTGTGTATAGGCGCAGCGCTCATAAAGGAAGCCATGGTAAAGGGTGCCGATTATCTCGGCGGAAAAGCCACGGTGGAAAAGTTCTTCAGAGCAAATCTGGTGCGATTTGTGATAATGTGTGTACTAATAATTGCTTTTATCGTTGTATTCATAAAGACATGGAACGGCAGACAAAGCTCTATCGAACAACTGATATTTTCATTCGGCACAGGCATCCTGGTCATCTTTTTTGCGGCAACTTCACTAATGCCTGTTCTTAGAATAAGGGGCGAGCTTAAACATCCACGCACCGCAGAGCTGAGCAGCTATACCCTTTGCAAGGACAAGTCGGGGAAATACTACGCCGCCTTTGATGATAACGGCGACGGGATACTTCTTGAGATCCCGCAGGATAAATACAGCGAGCTTTGCGCAGGAAATTATTCCGACACAGGCTCCGGATTTGCTTATAACCAGATATCGGAAGCAAAGGACAAATATACCGACGTTTCCTTTTATCGTTCAAACGCAAAAATAGTATACTACGACAGATCCGTAATATACAAAAGTGCAGAGCTTGTTTCAACAGGGTAATAATTAATGAAAATTAATTTTTATACATATTAACACGAAAGGTGGAACACTTATGAAATTTGGATTTTTTGATGACGTAAACAAGGAATATGTCATCACAAACCCACGTACTCCATACCCATGGATCAACTATCTGGGAACACAGGAGTTCTTCTCCCTTATCTCCAACACCGCAGGAGGATATTCTTTCTTTAAGGATGCCAGACTGAGAAGAATAACACGTTATCGTTACAATAACGTTCCTGTTGATATGGGCGGAAGATATTTCTACATCAACGATAACGGTGATGTATGGAATCCTGGCTGGAGCCCTGTTAAGGCAGAGCTTGAAAACTATTCCTGCCGCCACGGTATGGGTTATACCATCATCAAGGGCGAAAGAAACGGGATCGAGGCTGAGGTGTCCTTCTTCGTTCCTCAGAATTATAACGGCGAGGTCCAGAAGGTCGTTCTCAAGAACACCTCCGGCGCACCAAAAAGCTTTAAGCTGTTCTCGTTCCTTGAGTGGTGCCTGTGGAACGCTCAGGACGACGGTGAAAACTTCCAGAGAAACTTCAACACCGGCGAGGTGGAGATCGAAGGCTCTACTATATTCCATAAGACCGAGTATAAAGAGAGAAGAGACCACTTTGCATTCTATACTGTAAACACCGATATAAGCGGTTTTGATACCGACAGAGAAAGCTTCATGGGCGGCATCTACAACGGCTTTGCTAACCCGGGCACCGTTTTTGAGGGCAAGCCTTCCAACTCCGTTGCAGACGGCTGGTCACCTGTTGCTTCACATTGCGTTGACGTTACTCTGGCAGCAGGCGAGGAGAAAACTCTGGTGTTTATCCTGGGCTATGTTGAGAACGGCGCAGACAAGTGGAACGCTGACGGAAGCATGAACAAATCCAAGGCTTACGCTATGATCGAGGCTATGAACACAGCTGAAAAGGCTGACAAGGCTCTTGCTGATCTGAAGGATTCCTGGAACGCTCTGCTTGCACAGTATCACGTTGAAACAAGCGACGAAAAGCTCAACAGAATGGTCAACATCTGGAACCAGTATCAGTGCATGGTTACATTCAATATGTCAAGATCTGCTTCCTACTTTGAAAGCGGTATCGGCAGAGGAATGGGCTTCCGTGACTCCAACCAGGATCTTCTCGGCTTCGTTCACCAGATCCCTGACAGAGCAAGACAGAGGATCCTCGATCTTGCCGCTACACAGTTTGAGGACGGCGGATGCTATCACCAGTACCAGCCTCTTACAAAGAAGGGCAACGATGCTATCGGCGGCGACTTCTCCGACGACCCGCTGTGGATGATCCTTTCTACCGCACAGTACATAAAGGAAACCGGCGACTACTCAATTCTTGACGAGCAGGTTCCTTACGATAACGACGAGAGCAAGGCTCAGTCCCTTATGCACCACCTGAAGATGAGCTTCTGGCACGTTGCAACAAACGTTGGTCCTCACGGACTGCCTCTGGCTATGCGTGCTGACTGGAACGACTGTATCAACCTTAGCTGTCATTCCGACACTCCGGGCGAGAGCTTCCAGACATATACCAGCCCTAAGTACGGCGAGCAGAAGTTCAGCCGTGTTGCAGAGTCCGTTCTGGTTGCTACAATGATGGCATTTGTAGGACCTGAGTACGTTGCACTTTGCAAGCATCAGGGTCTTGACGACGAGGCTGACAAGGCTCAGGCTGAGATCGACAAGATGAACAAGAACACAATGGATCACGCTTTCGACGGCGAGTGGTTCCTCAGAGCTTATGATGACTTCGGCAAGAAGATGGGCTCCAAGGAGTGCGAAGAGGGCAAGATCTTCATCGAGCCACAGGGCTTTGCTGTTATGGCCGGTCTTGGCAAGGAGTCCGGAAAGGATATCCTTACCATGCAGAGCGTGGACAAGTACCTTAATACCAAGTACGGTCTTGTTCTTAACAACCCTGCATTTACAAAGTATTATAAAGAGTACGGTGAGATCTCCACTTATCCGGGCGGATATAAGGAGAACGCAGGTATCTTCTGCCACAACAACGCATGGATAATCTGCGCTGAGGCTGCTATCGGTCACGGCGACAAGGCATTTGAGTACTACTCCAAGATCGCTCCGGCATATCTTGAGGACATCTCCGATCTGCACAGAACTGAGCCATATGTTTACGCTCAGATGATAGCAGGTAAGGATGCTAAGCGTCACGGCGAGGCTAAGAACTCCTGGCTAACAGGTACAGCTTCCTGGAACTTTGTTGCAATTTCCCAGTACATCCTTGGCTGTATCCCTGACTATGACGGTCTGAAGATCGATCCGTCTATTCCTGAAGCTTGGGACGGCTTCAAGCTCAGAAGAATGTTCAGAGGAAACACCTACAACATCACCATTACCAACCCGGATCACGTTTCAAAGGGCGTTAAGTCCGTTGTTTGTGACGGCGTAAAGGTAAATGGAAATGTTCTGCCTGTATTTGAAAGCGGCACAGAGCACACCGTTGAGGTAGTAATGGGCTAGTTATATCAATATCCCCTGCACATGCAGGGGATATTTTTTCTGCATTTTCAGGCACACAAAAAGAGCTATGGAACAAACCATAGCTCTTTTAAATTCACAATTCCATTCAGTTATATCAAATCAGTTGCCGTACTTAGCAGTGCTGATCTTGATTCCGGGACCCATTGTAGAAGCTACAACAACGCTCTTAAGGTACTGACCCTTTGCAGCAGCCGGCTTAGCCTTTACGATAGCGCCGATAAGTGTCTCAAAGTTCTCGTTGAGCTTTTCAACACCAAAAGAAGCCTTACCGATGGGGCAGTGGATGATGTTTGTCTTGTCAAGACGATACTCGATCTTACCTGCCTTAGCCTCTGTAACAGCCTTTGCAACGTCAGGTGTAACTGTACCTGCCTTTGGGTTTGGCATAAGTCCACGAGGACCGAGGACCTTACCAAGACGTCCTACAACGCCCATCATGTCGGGTGATGCAACTACAACGTCAAATTCCATCCAGTTTTCCTTCATGATCTTGTCAACAAGATCCATGCCGCCAACATAGTCAGCACCTGCCTCCTTGGCAGCGTCGTACTTATCCTCCTTGCAGAATACGCAGACTCTTACGGTCTTACCTGTTCCGTTAGGAAGTACGACAGCACCTCTTACCTGCTGGTCAGCGTGTCTTGAGTCAACGCCCAGACGAACGTGGAGCTCGATTGTTTCGTCAAATTTTGCCTTTGCACCCTTAGCTGCCAGTTCAAGAGCCTCAGGAGCTTCATATGCTTTAGTTCTGTCGACAGCCTTTGCGCTCTCAACATACTTCTTGCCATGTTTCATTAGTATTTCCTCCTCTAAAGTGGTAATGCGGAATAATCCTCCCACCTCTGCGCAAAATTTTACGCAGCGATCAATTAACCTTCAACTACAACGCCCATTGAACGGCATGTGCCCTCGATCATGCTCATTGCACTTTCAAGGCTGGAAGCGTTCAGGTCAGGCATTTTCTGCTCTGCGATCTTCTGGATCTGCTCCTTGGTGATCTTTGCGACTTTCTTCTTGTTTGGCTCGCCTGATGCGTGCTCGATCTTACAAGCCTTCTTGATAAGAACTGCTGCAGGCGGTGTCTTTGTGATAAATGTAAATGATCTGTCGGCATAAACCGTGATAACAACAGGGATGATAAGACCTGCATCGTTCTTGGTCCTCTCGTTGAAATCCTTTGTGAATGCCATAATGTTTACACCGTGCTGACCGAGTGCCGGACCAACCGGTGGTGCAGGAGTTGCCTTTCCTGCCGGGATCTGCAGCTTGATATAGCCTACTACCTTCTGTGCCATTATTTGCACCTCCATAATTAAGTGGTAAGGCGAGCTGACTCTTTCAGCTCTCCCACGTTTTTGGAAGCTTTTATATAAATAAAAAATTGCTTCCGTTACGAATGATTTTTCCCTCTTTCCTTACGCCTCAGGCTTGACCTGTGTAAGCGGAAGGGTAACTGATGTTTCTCTGCCGAACATTGAAACAAGTACATCTGCGGTCTGTGCATCAAGGTCGATCTTCTCGACTTTGCCCACAAATCCTTCAAAGGATCCGCCTGTTACTTCAACATTGTCGCCAACTTTGAAGCTTACAGTGATGTTTTCGCTTCTCTTGGTCTCAACGCCCAGAGCCTTGACCTCTCTTTCCGAAAGGGGAACAGGCTTGCTTGCAGGACCAACGAATCCGGTAACGCCTCTTGTGTTTCTCACAATGTACCAGGAGTCATCTGTCAGCACCATTTTCACCAGCACATAGCTTGGGAACAGCTTTTTCTCCACCTCAACGGTCTTACTGTCCTTTACCTCGGTAACGATCTCCGTAGGGATCTTGACCTCGGGAATAAGATCGTGAAGCTTACGGTTCTCAACAACCTTCTCAATATTCTCTGCTACCTTATTCTCATATCCGGAATAAGTGTGCACCACATACCATTTTGCTTCCTCTGACATGCTTTTGACCTCCATATCTCGAAGTTGTCTTAAAACCTACAAGGACTATCAGCTTCCTATTTTCAGTATGACATTTTCAAGAAGCTTGGTAAGACCAAGGTCCACCGCACCCAGGAATATTCCCATGAACGTCATAACGCCCAGAACGATACCTGTGTTGTTGATGACCTTTTTCCTTGTTGGCCAAACGACTTTTTTCATTTCGCTTTTAAGCTCCTTGAACCAGCGTCTGAGCCCACCTTTCTTCTTAATCGGTGTCACAGCTTTTTTAGCCTTGTCCTTTGAAGACTTAGTAACATCATTCTTAGCCATTATTCATAGCTCCTTTCTGACTATTACTTAGTCTCTTTGTGAAGAGTGTGCTTCTTGCAGAACTTGCAATACTTGTTCATTTCAAGTCTGTCAGGGTCATTCTTCTTGTTCTTTTTTGTGTTGTAATTTCTCTGCTTACATTCTGTACATGCAAGTGTGATCTTTACTCTCATTTCGGCACCTCCTGACGAAATTTGTACCCCGCAAGAACTATCGGAGCACAGTCTGCCTCCCTCACTTTATGGCTTTTTCAAGCCCTGAGGTAACTTATGATCCTTGCTCTCCCGCCGTCAAAAAACGGGCGCAAAAAAATAGACCTCAATACGAGGTAAAGCTATTATACCTCATTTTATATCCTTTGTCAAGCCCTTTTTCGCCGTTTTTATCTTTTTTTATTAAAACCCGGCTTTTTTATCCCCCATCAGGGGCAAACGCCTGCGCCGCAGGCGCAGGGCGGGGCAGCTTCGCTGCCCCGGTCGTGGGCGTTAAGCCCACCGTTTGCCCTCAGGAGACCTTGAGCCATGCGCAGGCGATATCCAGCGCATCGTAAAGGCTGTCCTTCTTTGCGGTCTTAACAATAGCCTCAAGAGGGCTGATAGTCATATCGGTGGACATTTTTCTTATCATGACCTTGTCAGCCACTTCCAGCTCGCCCACCTTCTTGGTGCTCAGTATTTCCATCTGCACCACAAACTCATCGTACATATTTCCGAAATAGAGCTGATTGCCCTTTCTCACCAAGGGAAGTCCCTTGTAGGTGAAAAACTTGCTTTTTTCGTTTGCCATATTTATTCCTCCTTGAATGTTGCGGTCTTTCCGCTTTTTATATTTATGTCCTGATCTCTCCGCCCTGTTCAAGAGCAGTTATATTAACAACCAGCGCATCCACCCAGCTTTTATCCACAAGGTACGACATTTTTCCGTTGATCCTTGCCCCATAGCCTTTGTCCGTCTGCACCAGCTCCAGCTTGTCAGCCTTGCCGTCAGACCTGTTGTATATCACGGTTATGCGTGGGCTGTTATTATCATCTTTTGTGTATATCTGTGACACGGGGCATTTCATAAGGAACTCGTAGAATCTTCTGAACTGCGCCAGATCCAACTCCGCCCCGTCCTTAGTGACCTTTTCGGTGGTGATCTTTGAAATATCCCCGCTTGCGACTCCTTCGCCCGTATTATATATAGTGTATTCCCTTGTCTTGCCCTCTGCGTTTATGACAATGCTTTTAAGCCGGACAAGATAATTGGGTATCATGGTCTGTGAGATAATATCCTGCGGCGTGATCTCCGCCCAGGGGACGTATTCTTTGTCCACGGCAAATATACAGTCTGCCGAAGGCTCGCCCTCAAGATAACAGTAAAGCTTATCTCTTTCCTCGCCCTGTGATTTCACTGCGGGAGAGCCGATATACAGCACAAATGTCTGTTTTCCCTGTTCAAGCTTCACCTTTACCGAATCAGCACCGATCCCATGGGCTTTCTTTGCCTCATCATCAGGGTGGACCGTCTCGCAGTATTCTGCGGTAAGGCTGAATATGCCGTTTATTGTGCCCGTGGACTTTTGCTCATCAACATAGGCGTTTATCGGCGCACTCATCGACCAGTCACCTGCCCTGCGCTCAAGGACCATGTCCTCTGACCCGGGCTTTGTTACGGTGATCTTAGCATCAGCCGTATTATCCTTATCTATCCGAGGGGACATGACCGTGGAAACATAGTCCCTTGCGCTGCCGGAAAAATACATCTGTATATTTTTCTCGACCAGCCACACCTTGTCCTGCCCCTGTATCATGGTGTAACACTGGCTGCCGTCCACCGACATTTCCCCCATGCACACCTTGACACTTTTGCCGTCCTTATAGTTTATTGTCGCAGCAGATACCGGCTTATCAAGTCCGTATTTTTCAAGGCTCTGCGGGTGCTCCTCCACCAGCTTTGCCGCCTTTACCGATTTGCAAAGCTCCAAAAGTGCCTTTTTGCGTATCTCGTCCTGGCGCAGACCGGAAAGCTCCTTTATCTGAGTTTCCCCCGAGGACAAAACCTCCAAGGTGAAGCTTTCGCTGCCCTTTGACACAGTCACAGCGGAAATATCCTCACCGCTTACTATCACCATGTCATCATGCTCATGCACCTCGCCCGACTGCTCTGTGTGTTCATGTTCATGCTCCTGCTCTTTTTCCGGCAGGCTCATATATATTATAACTCCTATAAAGCACCCACAGCACAGCAGTCCTGCGATTATCCCCACAAGTTTCTTTTTCATCTGCCTCGCCTATCTGCGTTTTCTTCTCACCGTGACCACTATGCCTGTAACTGCCACAGCCACAGGGATGATCACGATAAATGTCCATTTAAGCACCTGTTTCTGCCCCTGGGTAATGTCGAAGGCACCGCCTTGCAGGACTTTCGGTTCTATCTTTATCCCCGGGGTCTTGTCAGTCATTTCAGAAAACAGAGCTAAGATAAACTCTCTGTTCTGATACTGTCCGTATGCCATAAAGCGGTCCTCCGCCAGTGAGGAGGTCCCGATAACTGCTGCGCCCGACCCTGTAACGGTGTTTGTACCCAGAGCTGCATAGCACTGCTTTGCGTTTTTGAGCACCACCACATTGTCGTTCACAAGCTCATCTGTCCTTGCGGTGAATGCTGCGTCGGAACTTTGCAGCAGCTTTTCCGCCTTAATATCCGAGCTGCCCGTATCCGGTGTTTCCACAGGTCGTGACTGTGCCACAAGGAGCCTTGGAGCATTGCTGTCTATATGCTTTTCAAGCTCACGGGAAATATCCTGCGCAAGGGTGTAATAGGGCTGGTTGTAATACTTATCCGTATCCCTTTCGCATATCGTTCCCTCTCCCACACTCACGCCGTACTTTTTCAGCAAGCCGTTGATAAGGGGCGTGTCACTCTGTGCCGCATGGGAAAAGCAAAGAATATGCTTGTTTTTCCCCGACAGGAACTTTTCAAGCTTATCTGTTTCCGGCTGCATATAATCAGTCCGAGGTGCACATATAACGGCAACATCTGTATCTGCCGGTATCTCGCCGCCGGTAATATCCAGCGAAGATACGTTATATCCGTTAGCCGACAGCAGAGTTTTCATATACCCCAGCTCAGCCAGCTCCCCACGCCCTGTGAGAAAGACTACATTCACAGGCTTTGGGTCTGTCACAGCCAGAAGCGCCGAGGTAAACGCCTGCTCGGCATTTGACGATTGGATATAGTTTGAAAAGTACTGCACAAACGCAGCCTGCGACCCTTCGAGATTATTTTTAGCGTAGGAATCAACAGTATAACCCGAATTTGACAGTCCTTCAACAAGTCTGTCCTGAAAATTGATGATATCCGATACTCCGACTTTTCTGGTCCTGGATATATCTCCCGACTTTGTTTCAAAGACAATGTCCATCTGCCGCACATCATTATAGCTGCGGGCAATATCAGGATTCTTGTCTATGTCCACAAATCTGTATTTTATGCGGCTGTTTTCACGGCTGTAATTTTTCAGCAGCTCCATTGCCTGCTTGTTATACGGGTAATTGAAAGACGTATATGTCTCCTCGTCGGCAAAGACGGTGACCGTAACATCGGTGTCTATCTTCTTCACATATTCAAGGGACTTATCGGAAATAGTGTAGATCTTTTTGTCCGTCATGTCGATCGTAAGGGGATAACGGTCAAAGACCATTGTTGCCGCTGCATTTGCCAGTACCACCGCTGCAACCACAACTACCGTAAGTATCATGGACAATGTGGAGTGCCTGAACTTTGCGGACAAGCCTTTTGAGGGCTTTCTCTTTTTTTCGCAGACTTCTTTTTTCTTGTCACTCAATCTCTGCACCCCCTAACTCCAGCGGCGCTTTTCAACGACCCTTACCGTAAGGAAAAGGAAGATGAAAACTGCGCTGAGGAAGAACAGTAGATTTGACATATCAAAAAGCCCGTAGGTAAATGCGTAGTATCTCTTTGAAAAAGCTATCTTGTCCGCAGCTTTAACAAGAAATTCAAATGGCAGCTGTGCAGCCACGGCGGAAATAAAGCTGAAAAACATCAGCACACCGAAGCACAGCACCGCAGCTACCGCCTGACTTTCCGTGCAAGCGGAACAGAATATCCCCACGGCTATACAGCCTGCGCCCAGAAGTGCCAGTCCTGTAAAGCTGCCCAGCACCACGCTCCAGTCGGGGGGCGAATAAACCGCACAGATAAGTGCCATTACCAAAGTTATTGAGATCGCCATCAGATACACTGTAAAGGCTGCAAAGAATTTACCCAGCACCATTGACCATATGCTTACCGGAGAGGTGAGGATACATCTGTCGGTCTTTGCCCTGCGCTCCTGTGCCATTGTACTCATGGTCAGTATGGGAACGATGACCACCAGTATTATCAGCAGGGAGCTGAAAAGCATATCCATATGAGTTCTGCCCTCCGACAGCCCTGTAACATAGAACATAAGCCCTGCGTAGCAATAAAATGCCGCAAGGAACACATAGCCTATGGGCGAGATGAAATAGCCCTTCAGCTCACGCTTGAAAATCGCTCTCATCAGCCCACCTCCTCTTGCACATCCGTGCCGCTTTCGGTAAGGCGTATGAATATTTCCTCCAGCGTCAGCTTTGACGAACGCATCTCAAGGATCGTCCAGCCGTTTTTAGCCGCCGTGTCAAACACCGCTTTGCGAATGTCGCAGTCCTTTTGTGCCGTTATCTCCACATCCAGCGAGCTTTTTCTCTCCTTTGCAAAGCTGACTGTCTTAACGCCCTTTAGCTTTTCCACTGCACTGCGGATAGTTTCTCTTCCTGCGCCCTCAACGGTAAGGAAAAGCTTTCTCTCCTCCTCAAAGGAAGTCAGAATATTCTCCTCTGTGTCGTCGGCAACTATTCTTCCGTGGTTTATGACCACTATCCTGTCGCACACCGCCTGTATCTCGGGAAGTATGTGGGAGGAAAGTATCACCGTATGCTTTTTCCCCAGCTTCTTGATAAGGCTTCTTATCTCCGCTATCTGCCGTGGGTCAAGCCCTACGGTAGGCTCGTCAAGAATAAGTATCTTCGGGTCCCCCACCAGTGCCTGGGCAAAGCCCACACGCTGTTTATATCCCTTCGAAAGGTTCTTTATCACCCTGTTGTACACGCTGTCTATGCCAACAAGAGAGCAGATGTCCTTCATGTGGGATATTTTAGGGAGCTTGCATTTTTTCAGGTCATATATAAAGTAAAGATACTCCTTTACGGTCATGTCCTCATAAAGAGGCGGTATCTCGGGAAGGTATCCCATTTGTTTTTTTGCATAGGCAGGAGCTTCCACTATATCCTTTCCGTCCACCAGCACCTTGCCGGAGGTGGAGGATATATAGCCTGTGATAATATTCATGACCGTGGACTTTCCTGCTCCGTTGGGACCGAGAAAGCCCAGTATCTCCCCTTCGTTCACGCAGAAGGACACATCTTCAACAGCCTTTTGCGAACCGTATCGCTTGGTGATATTTTTTACCTCTATCACTTTGTGTCCTCCTTTCGTTTTCTGCTTTGTTTTACGAGAGCTTTTCTATGCCCTTATTTATCCTGTCAATAGTATCCTGTTTGCCGATAATGTAGGCTATCTCAACTCCTCCGCCGGGTGTTGACTGCTTGCCCGAAAGCGCAACTCGCAGAGGCCACAGGATCAAGCCGTTCTTTACGCCCAGCTTTTCGATAAGTCCGAACAGCGCATCGTGAATACTCTCAATGCTCCAGTCTTCAAGCGCCTGCATTACAGGCAGCACCTGCTTGAGCGACTGAAGGGAGTTTTCAAGGTTAGTCTTCATCTTCTTGTGACAGTACATCTCGTTGTCGTACTCAGGCAGGGCGTCGATAAAGTCCACCATTCCGGGAATGTCGGTGAACACCTCTGTCCTTGCCTGTAAAAGTGATGCGATATATTCAAGGTCAACATCATCTCTCTTTACCGACTGCTTTATATATGGTATAGCGTACTGCGCAAACACCTCAGGCTCCAGAGCCTTGATATACTTTGCATTTATCGCCTTCATCTTCAGCGGATCGAATATGGCCGGTGCCTTTGAAAGCCCGTGAATGTCAAACTCCTTTACCAGCTCCTCAAGGGAGTATATCTCGTTTTCCCCCTTTGGTGCCCAGCCAAGAAGTGCGATATAGTTCAGCACAGCCTCTTTCAGATAGCCCTTTTCCATAAGATCCTGGAAAGAAGCATCGCCGTCACGCTTGGAAAGCTTATGCTGTTTATCTTTCATAATGTGCTCAACGTGTATGTACGTAGGCACCTCCCAGCCGAAGGCTTTGTACAAAAGCTCATACTTTGGTGCGGAGGAGAGATATTCGTTGCCTCTCACAACATGGGTTATACCCATAAGGTGGTCGTCAACCACGTTTGCAAAGTTATATGTGGGCATACCGTCGGTCTTTATAAGGATCTGGTCCTCAAGCTCTGCACAGTCAACAGTGATGTCGCCGTAAAGCTCGTCGTGGAAAGTCACCTGACCCTCGGTCGGCATTTTCTGTCTTATAACATAAGGTGTGCCTGCATCAAGCTTTGCCTGAACCTCCTCTTTGGAAAGGTCACGGCAATGTCTGTCGTAGCTGTATGTCTTGCCCTGAGCTTCAAGCTCCGCTTTCAGTCCGTCCAGCCTGTCCTTGTCACAGAAGCAGTAATATGCCTCGCCCTTTTCGATAAGCTCAAGGGCATACTTTTTGAACATACCCATTCTTTCCGACTGTACGTACGGTCCCACAGGACCTCCGATATCCGGTCCCTCGTCCCAGTTAAGTCCCACATCTTTAAGGGTTTTGTATATAACATCCACTGCACCCTCAACATATCTTCCCTGGTCGGTGTCCTCTATACGCAGTATAAAGTCGCCTCCCTGCTGTTTTGCGATAAGATACGCAAAAAGCGCAGTACGAAGATTTCCTATGTGCATATAGCCCGTAGGTGAGGGGGCAAATCTTGTCCTTACCTTATTCATCTTTCATCTCGTCCTTTCCGCTTACTCTTTCAGCATTGCGCCTGTGCCTTTATAGTACTGCTGCGCCTGCCTTGTGTCCTCATTTATCTGCTCTTTCAGCTTCCCCGGGTCATCAAATTTCTTTTCCGCTCTGATAAAGCTGTCGTAGCGCACCTGTACGGTCTGTCCGTAAAGGTCCCCGTCATAGCCGATTATGTATGTTTCAGCCAGAGGTGAGGTGTGCATTTCAAAGGTGGGTTTTACGCCCACATTGGTCACCCCTGCATACTGTTTTTCCCCTATCAGCACTCTGGTACAGTACACACCGAACCTGGGGATAACCTGTGTGTCAGGTATCCTCTGATTTATTGTGGGGTGCTCCAGCTTTCTTGCGATCATCCTGCCATGCTCAACAGGAAGCTCCATGAAAAATGTGTACCCGAGCATGGAGTTTGCGATCTCGATCTCTCCGCAGCGTATGGCGCTTCTTATTACGGTGGAGCTTATAACGCCGTTGTTATCGCAAAGCTGACGTACAACCTCGACTTTGATACCGTACTTTTCACCAAGCTCACTCAGTGTATTGTGGTCTCCTGCCGCTGCTTTTCCGAAACGGAAATCCGTTCCGCATACCGCCGCCTTGCAGTTGAGCCTTTCCCTTAGCACGCCCCTTACGAAATCCTCGCAGGACATATCCTTATACTCTCCAAAGCCCGGAGAGAACAGGTAGTCCACTCCCAGCTTTTCAATACGCCTGTGCTTCCCACGGTCCGTGAGTATCATCTCTATTCTGCCGTTATTTCCCTTTGTGGTCACCGTGTCCGTCTTAAAGGTAAATACAGCAGAGCGCAGACCTTGCTGTTTATATCCGCACGCCTTTGCGATCACCAGCTGGTGTCCACGGTGTACCCCGTCAAACAGCCCCAGAGCGCAGGCAGTACCTTCTTTTACCGTTTCATCATCTTTAAGGTATATCAAAATATTACCCCCGAAGTTACCTCTGTGAGCTTTTGAAAGCCCACATCATTTCTCCCGTAAGGCTTATCCCTCCCGGCTGCGCAGGCACGTCCTCACGCTTTACCCACACCGCCTCAGAAAGCTCCTGTGTGTCCATTTTGATTTCACGTGAGCCTTTGACTTGCGCAAAATATCCAACAAGCAGATTTTGTGCAAAGCCCCATGGCTGGGAAGCAAAATACTCTATATCCGTTATTTCAAGCCCGGTTTCTTCCATAGCCTCACGCTTTGCAGCCGCTTCTGCGCTTTCGCCCATTTCCACAAAGCCTGCCACAAGGGCGTATTTTTTATACTCCCTGTCCGCATAGCGTGTAAGCAATATACTGTCCGTTTCCCGGTCGATTATACCAAGTATGACCGCAGGGGCTATCTTGGGATACACCTCGTTGCCGCAGCCTGTACACACCATGCACCGCTTTGCTCCGTCATGCTCCAGCTTTGCGCCGCATACGCTGCAAAACTTATTCTCCATGTGGAAGCAATAATAGTGGAAACCTGTTACCACCGCATACTGGGCTGTGTCAGGCTCAACGTGTCTTATCCTGTTCAGGGGCTGAAACTCAAACCCTTGTGCGCAAGCCTTTTCAAGACAGAGAAAAAACCTTATGCCGTCCGCTTTGAACGCAAACACAGTTTTAATGCCGCTTACCAGCTCACATAGCTTTGGCAGCACCGCTCTGTTTTCATCAATACGCACCAGCACGCTCCTGCCGTCAAAGCACAGCACGCTGTCGCCGCCATTTGCAGGCAGCGGGTCAAACTCTATATCCACACTGTCAGGTATATCCTGAAACATAATATCACCTAATAAAAATTCTTCACACTTGTGAGCATATCGTCCTTAAACGCCGCAAGCCCCAGAAAGCTGCCCTCAGAGCCAAACACCCTGAAAGTGTTTTCTGCCGGTGTGTCCGTCTTTACCTGTCTGCGGTAAAGCTTCACTCCGTTTTTGTACAGTCCCGTGAGCCGCCGGTCAAGATGTATCTCACCGTACATTTCAAAGGCTTTTTCCACAGGCATCATCGCCTCACTGAGCCTGCCCCTGGCACAGATATCCTCTATTTGCTCTATGGTGAGACAGTCCTTTATGTCAAAGCCTCCCGAGTATGTCCTCACAAGGCTTGTCATCACCGCTCCCGTACCAATGGCACTTCCCATATCGTCGATAATAGTGCGCACATAGGTCCCCTTTTCGCAGGAAATTGTCATTTCCCCCTCACGGGTTTTCTCGTCGTATAATATTATCTCAATGGAATGTACAAGGCATTTTCTTGGTGTGCGCTGCGCCGTTTTACCCTCTCTTGCAAGCTGGTAAAGCCGCTTTCCGTCCACCTTAACAGCCGAATACATAGGCGGCAGCTGGGTTATTTCACCAACAAACTGCTCCCTTACCTTTTCCAGCTGCTGTGCCGTCACATCGCCGGCATCTTCACTCAGCACCTTACCGGTAATATCCAGCGTATCGGTGGTAACGCCCAGTCTGAAGCCTGCGGTGTACACCTTTTTTGTGTCCGGGAGTATGTCGCACGCCTTTGTTGCCTTTCCCACAAATACAGGGAGCACTCCCTCTGCCATAGGATCCAGCGTTCCTGCGTGTCCCAGACGCTTTATTTTCAGTACGCCTCTGAGCTTTGCCACCACATCAAAGGATGTCCAGCCCTTTGGCTTGTTCACAGGCAGTATGCCCATTATATTATTATCACTTGCGCTCATAATTACTCAAAAAGCTTTGCCGCCTCGTCAAGCAGCATCTTTACCACATCATCCAGCTTTCCCTTTATCTCGCACCCTGCGGCTCTTATATGTCCGCCGCCGCCGAATCTCT
This sequence comes from Ruminococcus sp. FC2018, assembly GCF_000621805.1. GTDB lineage: Bacteria > Bacillota > Clostridia > Oscillospirales > Ruminococcaceae > Hominimerdicola. The sequence goes on from NZ_JHXH01000003.1 coordinate 153,003, forward strand.
GGCAGAATTCCGATGCGTTGAGCTTATCGGTAGTCCTTACGGATATCTTATAATAATCGGTATGTCTTTCCTTGACCGTTATGCCGATATCCACCCCTTCTACGCAAAGGGGCACCGATGCCAGTCCGTCAAACTCCGACTGGTCCGCACCGCACTGAGCCATAAGCTGCTTGGTGAGCACTATCATGGTGCATCTGCCGCCGAAATAGTATTTCATGTTGCTGATGACCTGCTGCTCAGCCTGTATCCTTCCGTGGCTTTTCACATCAAACATCATTCTGTTCACGTTGGCATAGTCGATATTGTACGCCATAAGCTCCGCAGCGATAATGTGCGCCTCGGGTGTGGTGTTTTCATACTTGAAGCAGCCTGTGTCGGTGGAAATACCTGTGTAAAGGCACTTTGCCATTATGTCGGTCATTTTCTCGCCGCTTGCCTTTATTACCTTATATATAAGCATAGCCGCTGCAGAAGCGTCACCGTCAACATAGGTCTTTTTTGCGAACTGCTTGTTTGAAATGTGGTGGTCTATACAAAGGTCAACTGCACCGGGCTGCTGATACTGTGCAAGCCTGCTTCCGATAAGGTTGGGGTCGGCGATATCCACCGCCACCACAAACTTTTCCTCAAACTCCTCAGACGCATATCCCTCATACATAAAGCTGTACCTGTCGGGCAGCTCCTCGCTGTTGAGCACATTTGCCTTTTTGCCCATATTTTTCAGAAAATGCCACAGTGCAAATCCTGAACCCAGGGTATCTCCGTCGGGGCTTTTATGGGTGAGTATGGTGAAATTGTCGTTGCTTTTCAAGATGTCCACGATCTCCTGAAAGTTCATATATAAAAGTCCTTTCTCACATCTTTGTCACTGCTTATTGCTCCTCATCCTGCTGCTCATCCGGCACAAGCTCCTTGAGCCTGTTGGTTATCCTTGCCGAACGCTCTATGGAATTGTCAGCCACAAAGCTCAGCTCGGGGCACTTTTTTGTTCCCAGTACCTTTGAGATCTCCTTTTTGATAAGTCCCTTGGCACTGTCAAGTCCCTTTACTGCTTCCTTTGCGCTTTCAAATCCCTCAAAGCTTGAAATATACACCTTGCAGAATGAGCCGTCGTGCGCCATGTCGCACCTTACCACCGTCAGCATCATGCCGCCGTGCAGGCGGGGATCTTTAAGCTCCCGCATCATGCCCGAGACTATTCTTTTTATGTCCTCGCCCATGCGTCCTGCCTTGTGTGAGCCCATAGCAATTCTCCTTCCTGCGGATCTTTCTAAGGTCCTGATATCTGTATTACAAAATAATAGTGTCAATAGTTTTCTGGCGTTGTTTTTGAAGCTAAAAAACTAATCTCTGTACTCCTCCATGATGTAGCCCTCAAGGATATCTCCTTCCTTGATATCGGAGAACTTTTCAAGTGTGATGCCGCACTCAAAGTTTGCAGCAACTTCCTTAACGTCGTCCTTGAATCTCTTAAGGCTGGACATCTTGTCGTCTGCGATTATTATACCATCTCTCACAACACGGATAAGGTCGTTTCTTCCGATCTTTCCGCTGAGAACATAAGATCCTGCAACGGTACCCACGTTGGAGATCTTGTAAACCTGTCTTACCTCTACTCTTGCGGTGTCTACCTCTCTGTACTTAGGAGCAAGCATACCCTTCATTGCAGCGGTAAGATCCTCGATAGCGTCATAGATTATCCTGTAAAGTCTTATGTCAACACCGTTCTGCTCTGCGTTCATCTTAGCAACGGGATCGGGACGCACGTTGAACCCCACGATAATAGCCTTTGATGCGTTTGCCAGCATTACATCGCCCTCGGAGACAGCACCCACTGCACCGTGGATGACCTTGACCTTGACCTCTTCGTTGGACAGCTTTTCAAGCGACTGCTTTACAGCCTCCACAGAGCCCTGAACATCTGCCTTTACGATGACAGGCAGCTCCTTCATCTCGCCCTCGCTGATCTGCTCAAAGAGATTGTCCAGAGTGACCTTATTGTACTGGCTGAACTCCTGCTCCTTAGCCTCGTGCTTTCTCTGCTCAACAAGCTCTCTTGCCAGCTTTTCGTCTGCAACCGCATTGAACACGTCGCCTGCGCTTGGCACTTCCCCAAGACCTGTTATCTCAACAGGTGTGGAAGGTCCTGCATGCTCAATAGCTCTGCCCTTGTCGTCGGTCATGGTTCTCACTCTGCCCACAGATGTGCCTGCAATAAGCACGTCGCCCGAATTGAGCGTACCGTTTTGCACCAGAAGTGTAGCAACAGGTCCCTTGCCCTTATCAAGCCTTGCCTCGATTACTGTACCCTTTGCCAGCTTGTCAGGGTTAGCTTTAAGCTCCTTGACCTCAGCCACCAGCAATATATTTTCAAGCAGGTCGTCGATACCCATTCCGGTCTTTGCGGAAACAGGCACAGCGATAACGTCGCCGCCCCACTCCTCAACGACCAGGTCGTGCTCGGTGAGCTGCTGTTTGATCCTGTCGGGATCTGCGGTATCCTTATCCATTTTGTTTATGGCAACGATTATGGAAACTCCCGCTGCCTTTGCGTGGTTGATAGACTCAACTGTCTGAGGCATGATACCGTCGTCGGCTGCCACAACAAGGATAGCGATATCGGTGATATTTGCACCTCTTGCTCTCATTGACGTGAACGCCTCATGTCCCGGGGTATCCAGGAAGGTTATCTTCTCGCCCTTGTAATTTACCTGATATGCACCGATATGCTGAGTGATACCGCCTGCCTCGCCGTCGGTAACGTGAGCGTTTCTTATCTTGTCAAGGATAGATGTCTTACCGTGGTCAACGTGACCCATTACGACCACAACAGGGCATCTTGGCTTGAGGTCCTCTTCCTTGTCCGCATCATCAACGATAAGCCTTTCCTCGATAGTAACAACGACTTCCTTTTCCACCTTTGCGCCCAGCTCATCCGCAACGATAGCCGCCGTGTCAAAGTCCACCACTTCGTTGATGCCTGCCATAACGCCCAGACCCATAAGCTTTTTGATAACAACGCTTGCTGTGACTTTAAGTCTTGAAGCCAGCTCGGAAACAACTATCTCGTCGGGTATCATGACCTTGAGCTGCTGCTTTCTTGCTCTTTCAAGCTCCAGTCTGCGCAGCTTTTCAGCCTCGGTCTCCTTCTTGTGTGAGAACTGCTGTTTTTTATGCTGCTGGGACTTCTGCACCAGCTTTTGCTTTCTTGCCTGGTTATCCTTGCTCTTATTATGCTTGGTATTGGCAAGATTATCGTACTTTTCGTTGTACTTATCAAGCTCTACATAGCTTCCCCTTGTGTCAATGGTAGTGGTTTTTGAATATCCGCCCTCATCGTCAGAGGAAAGAGTGTAGCCTTTATCATCAGAGGCAGAGGCAAATCCGCCAAGACGGGTCTTTACGCCAACGTCCTTCTTCTTTGCAGGCTCATGCTTCTTTGCAGGCTTCTTTTCAGCCTTTTTCTCCTCTTGCTTGACCTCTTTCTTCTCGGCAGGCTTTTCAGCTGCCTTTGGCTGAGCCTTTTCGTCCTTCTCCGGCTTCTCCGCCTTCTGCTCAGACTTTTTGGCTGCCTCGGGCTTTTCCTCGGGCTTTTCAGCCTTCTTTACAGTTTTCTTAGCTGCCTTTTCGGGCTTTTTCTCCCCTTGGGGGCGAACATTGTTGGCAAAGTACTCGTTGAAGTTCTCCACCTGGTTATTCTGGGTGAAGTACTCAAGAACGTATCCCACCTCCTCGGGCACAAGTGACGCCTGAGTCTTGCGGGTCTCGCCGTCATATGTTTCAAGGCACTTGACGATGTCACCGTTTGACACCTTCAGGTCCTTTGCAAGCTCACCAAGCTTGGTTTTTACTACTTTCTTTTCCATAGGCAATTATGTCCTCCTTGCTGCAGCGCCCCTACATGAAGCGCTTTCACAGATCATGATTCAAATTGGTTTTTATCAGTTCCGATCTCCTCAAGGTCTTTTGCACAGGACCTTGCAAAGCCCCTGTCGGTCATTGCAACAACTCCCGTTCTTTTACCCATTGTAAGATCCATATCGTCCATTGTCATATCCAGCCGGTAAAGCTTCACATTGTACTTTGCACAGGTAAATCTGACTTCCTTGAACGATTTTTCGGATAAGTCCTTTGTAACGAACACTGCCGACGCTGCGGCATCACAGCAGGCTCTTTTCACCATATCCATACCCGTAACAAGCTTTCCTGCCTTGCGTGACATGGTTATTATCCCTGCTTTGTTACTGCTCATTTTCTATCTCAGCCTCCAGCTGCTGTATTATCTCATCTGTCACTCTGAGTTTTTTGGACTTTCCCGCTTTTTTCAGACATTCGGTGCTTTTACAAATATATGCGCCTCTGCCTGCTTTTTTACCTGTGGGGTCAACGCTCACAGTTCCCTCGGAGTCGGTGACTATGCGGATAAGCTCTTTTTTCGGCTTCATCTCACCGCAGCCCACGCACATTCTCATAGGTATCTTTTTGGTTTTCATAGGCATTTCCTCGTTATTCGCTTACAGGCACCTGGGGAAGAATATCTATCTTGTATCCTGTAAGTCCGGCAGCCAGCTTTGCGTTCTGACCCTTATTTCCGATAGCCAGCGAAAGCTGATTGTTGGGAACGATGACCTGGCATCTCTTTTGTACCTTATCTCCGTCCACCAGATCCTCCAGCAGGTCAACTCTTATGACCTCTGCAGGAGCAAGAGCCTTTGCGATAAATTCCGCAGGATCCTCGCTGTATGTTATAACGTCTATCTTTTCGCCGTTAAGCTCGTCTACAACAGCAGATATCCTGGACTTTCTCGGTCCTATGCAGGCACCTACCGCATCAACATTGGGGTCATTTGAGATAACAGCGATCTTGCTTCTTGCGCCTGCAACTCTTGAGATAGCCTTTATCTCCACCGTACCGTCTGCGATCTCGGGAACTTCGATCTCAAACAGCCTCTTGACAAATTCCCTCTGTGTTCTGGAAATTCTGATAACAGGCTGTCTCTTTTCGGAATTTGCTATGCCTGCCACATACACCTTTATCATGTCGCCGGCTTTGAGGACTTCGCCCGGTATCTGTTCTTTTCTTATGAAATATACCTCGTTTTTGTCAATAGTAACGATAGCGTTAAGTGTTCCCGGCTCCACCTTCTGAACAACGGCGGACACCACCTCACGCTCTTTGTCCTGATACTGTTCGATGAGCTTAGCTCTTTCGTAGTCCTTGATGTCATGCTTTATGGACTGCTTTGCGTTCTGCGCAGCAACTCTTCCGAACCTTGCCGGATCAAGAGGAATATCTATCCAGTCGCCAACCATTACGTTGGGATCGTATGTCCTTGCTTCCTCTATCCAGATCTCGTTGTCGGGATCGTCAACATACTTAACGTCCATGACCTCTTTTTGCAGCTTCATCTCGAACTTATTGTTATCCGGGTCGATATCCACTACAATGTGCTCGCTCATGGGGTAATCTCTCTTGATCGCCTTCATGATGCCCTGCTTTATCTTTTCGATAAGCACGTCCTTTTCAATATGGTTTTCCTTTTCCAATGCGCCCAGTGCGTCAAATATCTCTTTGTTCATTTTTCCTACCGTTCCTTTCTGTTATGGTCTGCCTTTCGGCTTGGTTGATTTTTATTGATAAGGAGCAATGCTCCGTTAGTTAAGATGATATATCTGTATATTGATAAGGGTCACAGGTCGTGGTCATATCCCGTCAAACAGATCTTCGTCGTCGTTGAGTCTGACATAAGCGCAGTCGCTGAGCTCAAACTCAACATTTTCCACTCCGTTGCCGTTTTCGTCAAGCGTCTGACAAAGCAGTTTATCCTTTTCGTACCCCACAAGCCCCACGACAAAATCTCTCTCTCCGTTTTCATCGGGTCTTATGAGCCTTATTCTTATAACATCACCGATACACACCTGAAAATGCTCCGCTCTTCTCAGCTCTCTGCCAAGTCCCGGGCTTCCGCATTCAAGCACATAGCTTTGCTGTATAGGGTCCGCTTCATCGAGGGCTTTGTTCATAGGTCTGGTGAACGCCTCGCAGTCGTTCATATCCACGCCGCCGTCCTTGTCGATAAGCACCCGAAGATACCACATCGAACCTTCCTTTTCAAACCGCACGTCCCAAAGGAAAAGCCCCAGTTCATCGGCTATGGGCTGTGCAAGCTCCCATACTTTTTCAACGGTGCTTTTTTTACTCTCCATAAAATCCCTCCATACAAAATCAAAAGACCGGAAGTCAAATTCCAGTCTTTTAATAAAAGCCTATTGTAGTTAGTATACCATATTTATTGTTTTTTTGCAAGGCTAAAAACCGTTTTTAAAGAGGATTTGATGAATATTCGCAGGGGTATTTTGTAAATATTCTGTTAACTCTCCTCATTTCTTGATTTTTTATTCCTTCCGAACAGCTTATGCTTTTTCGCCGCCTTTTCAGGCTCCTTGCTCTGTTGCTGCACAGCAGTCTGTTCATCAGGCTCCGCAATCGCAGGCTCAAAGCTGCTGCGGTTTTTCCTTGTGCCTTCCACAAAGTCTATGGGCACAGTGAACATTATACCTGTGTTCGGATGAGACAGATCGCCAACGGTGTTATAGACCACCTTTCTTGCTATCTCAAGCTGGTCATTGCGTATAACCGACAAAATGGTGCGGTTATCCTCTTCGGCACCGCTGAGTATAGCTCTGATAGATGCGCTTATAATGCTGCTGTCCAGCCTTGAAAGAGTGGTGGCAAGTCCCGAGGATTCTATTATCGTTGCGCCTCCAAGACCTGCTGCGGACATTCCCTCAAGCAGGCTGTCAAGGGCATCGGTCTTGTTGAGGATTATAACCATTAGCTTCATTATTGTGTTCTCCCGTAAATTTGTTTATCTTATTCCGGCTCGGTAGGCTTGGTGGTAACTACGGAGCTTTCCGGCTGCTTCACACCGAATGCCGACGCAACGGATGACCTGAACTCATCCTTCATGGTAAATGCGGTGTAGTCGTTGTTCCAGAAGCCCTCGGGCTGCATTACCCTTGCAGGGATATCTCTTTCGTCCAGCATGGTATTAAGATATTTTCTTATCTCGTTAAAGACTTCTTTGGTTATGTTTGTGTCGCTGCCCACCATAAGTATCTCGTAAATGTTATACAGGTTGTCCTTGAGCATTGTTGCCTGTCTGAAGCCGTTGTTCACGATCTCCTCCATTGCCTGTCCCATAAACTCCAGGTTGCCCTGCTTATTATTATTGAAGATCTTAAGGTCCATAAGATTTCTTATCTGCCGTGCGTTAAGGGTAGCTCTGTCGCCTTTTTGCAGCGATATATCGTCCTTTCCGCTCTTCTGAGAAATGTGGTAAAGCTCCTGGGGTGCGGTATATGTCATTCCGCCCATTATGTCTGCCACCTGCTCAAATGCCGAATCGGTAACTGTTGCATGGTAGTCTATCTGTATTCCCAGAGCCTGTCCCACGGCTCTTTCCAGACCGTTGATGCCGGACTCCGCCATTACCTCACGGTACTGTTTTCCTGTGGCTGTTTTAGTAACATCGGGCTGAGGTACTATTATTATCTCTTTTTTCACAGAGTCTATTCTGAAAACGCAAAGATCCTTGAACTCGCCGGTTTCGCTCACCCTTGCAAAAAGCAGATTTACACTGGTGGACTTTTCCGACTGGGAGCTTTCGTCTTCGGACTTGAAAACATCATATTTTTTCAGAAAATAATAAGACACTCCTCCCACAAGCGACAATGCCAGCAAAAGTGTAATAAAATACACCAGGGCAACCGGTGCCTGAGATCTCTTTTTTGCCTTTTTTCTTGCCATTTTTCTTTCTCCTTATTTATTTTTTCAGTTTTTTTCGCAAAACTATTGAACTTATAACCGTTTGGGTGTAAACTATAAGGGTAAGTTTTTTTCGTTGTATATCTCAAGCTTGCGGTCGATACCCAAATCGGTATCAACATAAAGCTGCGGATTGTTCGCAAGTGATACTATCTTCATTTCTATCCCTGCACGCTTTGCCATATTAAGCGTCTGGAGCGTTCCGGATCCTCTCTGCTTTTCTTTCATCACGCCTATGATCCTGGACGAATTGTCCACCATGAACTTATTGCGCAGCTTATATCTGTCGGGATCGCTCTTTTCGGAAACGATCACCCTTTCATCGCAGCTGTTTATTATAATGGAATACTTGTATTTGTCAAGAGCACTGTGTATCTCGTTATACTGTTCACGGTAAGGCAGAGCGCAGATAAGTCTGATGTCGCCGTATCTTTTGCTCAGGATCAACTGTCGGACGATATCGGCACAGATAAGGTCTATGCCGTCGGACATTCCGGAAATAAAGGTCTTGAAGCCGTCGGAAACCGCCTCCACCACAAGCAGCTGAAGGGTGCTGTAAAGGCACTTCATCCCCTGTTTATGCAGGTCGCCTTTGAATGGCAGATCACGGCTGCGGTGACCGCTGAAACAACAGGTAGAAAGCCTGTCGCACTCAAAGCTATTGATGCTGACTTCTTTCAACCGGTTTCACCTCCGCCCACACACCATTTAGAATATTATAGCACATTGTTTTATTTTTTTCAATAGCTATTCTTTTATTCCCTTCAAAAATACAGACAAAGGAAGTAATGAAAATGGAATTTTTACGCCGCTGCTGGGCTGAAATAGACATGGACAGCCTGCGGTACAATCTACGGCAGTACAAAAACTGCATAAAAAGTCCCACAGAGCTTATGTGCGTTGTAAAAGCCAACTGCTACGGTCACGGAGCAGATATTATCGTGCCCTGTCTTGAAAAGGAGCTGGGCGTAAAGTGGTTTGCGGTGGCAAATCTCACGGAGGCTTTACAGCTGCGTGAATACGGCGTAAAGGGCGAGATACTCATACTGGGATACACTCCCCCACGGCACGCTGACAGGCTTATTGAAAGCAATATAATACAAGCCTGCACCGAGTACAGCTTTGCTGAAAAGCTCTCACAAGCTGCTTCAAAGGGCAGGGTGCGCCTGCACGCAGCCATTGACACAGGAATGACACGGATCGGGCTTCACGGGGACGTTAAGGCAAACGCCGACGAACTTGAAAAGATCTCCCGGCTTGAAAACATATCCCTTGAGGGAATATTCACCCACTATGCTGTTGCCGACTCGGACAGCGAGGACAACGTCGCATACACCGCCGCACAGACGCAGAAGATACTGGCTGTATACGACGAGCTCAAAAAGCAGGGGCTTGATCTTGAACAGGTGCATTTTCTCAACTCTGCCGGCGGGGTGTATCACACCACCGACAAAAGCACCCTTGCAAGGCTCGGGATAATTCTTTACGGGCTGTATCCCGACCCCGGTCTTTCGCTGCCCTTTGTTCCAAAGCCTGTTATGACGCTTAAAGCGGTGATCTCCCAGATAAAATACATAGAAAAAGGCACCTGCGTCAGCTACGGGCGCACCTTTACCGCCCAAAAGCGCATGAAGCTGGCAACTGTTACCGCAGGATATGCTGACGGCTTCCCACGGGGACTGTCCAACAAGGGGGAGGTCATTGTAAGGGGTGTAAGATGTCCTATTGTGGGGCGTATCTGCATGGACCAGTTCATGTGCGATGTTTCCGAATTGGATGAGGTATCCACAGATGATGAGGTAATTCTTTTCGGAAGTGAGATAACCGCTGACCACATCGCACATCTTACAGATACCATTGGTTACGAGATAGTCTGCGGCATAACCGCAAGGGTACCCAGGGTAAAGATATAACATAAAACATAAACGGGGTATGAGCATACAGCTCATGCCTCTTTTTTCTGCCGCACAAAAAAGAGGTCAGACCATAAGGTCCGACCTCTTTGATGTTTATGGGAAAATTACTTCTTTTCCTCGTTGTTGTAGAGCTTAGCGTATCTTACCAGATAATCATATCTGTCAGCTGCGTTCTTGATAGCGCTGCTGAACAGCTTTTCAGCTCTCTCAGGGTTCTGTCTTGCAAGAGCATTATATCTTACCTCACCCATGATGAACTCCTTATAATCAGCTGTTGGAGCCTTGGAGTCCAGAGTAAACGGATTCTTGCCCTCTGCCTTCAGCTCAGGATTGAATCTGTACAGATGCCAGTAACCTGCCTGTACTGCCTTCTTCTCCTCAGTCTGAGCGATGGACATACCGCCCTTGATACCATGGTTGATACATGGAGCATAACCGATGATAAGGGATGGTCCGTGGTAAGCCTCAGCCTCGCTGATAGCCTTGATACACTGGTTCATGTCAGCACCCATTGCGATGTGTGCAACATAAACGTAGCCGTAAGACATTGCGATACCTGCCAGATCCTTCTTCTTAACTTCCTTACCTGCTGCTGCGAACTGTGCGATAGCACCGGTAGGAGTTGACTTGGAGGACTGTCCGCCTGTGTTGGAGTAAACCTCGGTATCGAATACAAAGATGTTTACGTCCTCGCCGGAAGCGATAACATGGTCAAGACCAGAGAATCCGATATCATAAGCCCAGCCGTCGCCGCCGAAGATCCACATGGACTTCTTCTTGAGGTAATCAGCATCCTTAAGGATCTCATCAGCTGCCTTTGACTTGTTCTTCTTCAGAGCTGCTACCAGAGCTTCTGTTGCAGCGCCGTTGCTTGCACCGTCGTCAACGGTTGCAAGATATTCCTCACAAGCCTTCTTCAGACCTGCGTTCTTTGTAGCTTTGGAAAGGTCAAGTACCTTGCCGATAGCTCTGTTTCTTACAGCGGACTGAGCCAGGAACATACCGTAGCCGTACTCAGCGTTGTCCTCGAACAGGGAGTTAGCCCATGCAGGACCCTTGCCGTCCTTATTTGTTGTGTAAGGAGTTGAAGGTGCGGAGCCGCCCCAGATAGAGGAGCATCCTGTTGCGTTGGCGATATACATTCTGTCGCCGAACAGCTGTGTGATGAGCTTAGCATAAGGTGTCTCACCGCATCCTGCGCAAGCGCCGGAGAACTCAAGCAGAGGCTGCTTGAACTGTGAGCCCTTAACAGTCTTCTCGTTGAACTTTGCAAATACCTCAGGCTTTTCAGCAAGAGTCAGACCGTAGTTGAATACCTCCTGCTCAGCAAGCTGGCTCTCCAGAGGCATCATAGAAAGTGCCTTGTTGCCTTTCTTTCCGGGACATACGTTTACGCAGGAACCGCAGCCTGTGCAGTCCAGAGCGGACATTGTCATTACAAAGTTGTATCCCGGCATACCCATGCATGGGATAGCCTTTTCCTGAGCAAGCTTAGGAGCCTTCTTCAGCTCAGCATCTGTCATGATAACAGGTCTGATAACTGCGTGCGGGCAGACATAAGAGCAGAAGTTACACTGGATACAATTCTCATTGTTCCATGCAGGAACGTCAACAGCGATGCCTCTCTTCTCAAATGCAGCTGAGCCCTGTGGGAATGTACCGTCTGCCATCTTCACGAATGTGGAAACAGGCAGCTTGTCGCCTTCCTGAGCGTTGCATGGGATCTGGATGCTGTTTACGAAATCCTGAAGTGTCTTGTTGCCTGCGACCTTAACCTTAGGCATACCCATCTTGGAATCCTTAGCGTTCTTCCAGGACTCAGGTACCTTGACCTCGACTACCTGCTGGCAGCCTGCGTCGATAGCGTCATGGTTCATCTTTACGATAGCCTCGCCCTTCTTGGAATAAGAAGCGGTAGCAGCGTCCTTCATATACTTGATAGCGTCCTTGATAGGAATGATGTTTGCAAGCTTAAAGAATGCAGACTGGAGCACGGTGTTGATCCTGTTGCCCAGACCGATCTCCTTACCGATCTTAACGCCGTTGATGATATAGAACTTGATGTTGTTCTGGGCAATATATCTCTTAACCTGTCCGGGGAGGTGCTTGTCAAGCTCCTTCTCTGTCCACTGACAGTTGAGCAGGAATGTTCCGCCCGGCTTGATGTCGTTAACGATGTTGTACTTGTTGATGTACGACTCGTTATGGCAGGCAACGAAGTCAGCCTGGTTGATGAGGTAAGTGGACTTGATAGGTGTCTTACCGAATCTGAGGTGAGAAACTGTTACGCCGCCGGACTTCTTGGAGTCATAAGCGAAGTAAGCCTGAGCATAAAGGTCGGTGTGGTCACCGATGATCTTGATGGAGTTCTTGTTTGCACCAACGGTACCGTCAGCGCCAAGACCCCAGAACTTACAAGCAGTTGTGCCCTCGGGAGCAGAGTTAAGCTTGCCCTCGGATTTGAGTGAAAGGCCTGTAACGTCGTCCTCGATGCCGATAGTAAATCTTGGCTTGAAGGTATCCTTCCAGGAAGCGTTCCAGTAAACTGCCTTGATCTGGTCAGGAGTTGTATCCTTGGAACCAAGACCGTATCTGCCGGATGCAACGGGAACATCATGGAACTGAGTGCCCTTGAGAGCTGCAACAACGTCCAGATACAGAGGTTCGCCAAGAGAACCCGGCTCCTTTGTTCTGTCAAGAACAGAAACCTGCTCGCAGGTGCTTGGGATAGCCTCTACCAGCTTGGAAGCTACGAAAGGTCTGTAAAGTCTTACCTTAACAAGACCAAGCTTTGTGCCTTCGGTAGCGTTGAGGTAATCGATAGTCTCCTCGATAGTATCACATACAGAGCCCATAGCAACGATTACGTGAGTTGCATCGGGAGCACCGTAGTAGTTGAACAGCTTATAGTCTGTACCGATCTTCTTGTTTACCTTGTTCATGTAATCCTCAACGATGCCGGGGATAGCGTCATAGTAAGGATTGCAAGCCTCACGAGCCTGGAAGAAGATATCAGGGTTCTGAGCTGTACCACGAAGTACAGGATGCTCAGGGTTGAGAGCTCTCTTTCTGAACTCGTCGATCTTCTTGAAGTTTACCATGCTTCTTACGTCTTCGATGTCCCATGTCTCGATCTTCTGGATCTCATGAGATGTTCTGAATCCGTCGAAGAAGTGAAGGAAAGGAACTCTGCCTTCGATTGTCGAAAGGTGAGCAACTGTACCAAGGTCCATAACCTCCTGAGGGTTGGATGAGCACAGCATTGCGAAACCTGTCTGACGGCAAGCATACACGTCAGAGTGATCGCCGAAGATGTTAAGTGCATGGGAAGCAACACATCTTGCAGATACATGGATAACGCAAGGGAGAAGCTCACCTGCGATCTTGTACATATTTGGGATCATAAGGAGAAGTCCCTGGGATGCTGTGTAGGTAGTTGTCAGTGCACCTGCTGCAAGAGAACCGTGAACTGTACCGGAAGCGCCTGCCTCAGACTGCATCTCTGCAACCTTTACCGGTGCGCCGAACAGGTTTTTCTGTCCCTTTGCAGACCACTGGTCTGTTACCTCTGCCATAACGGAAGAAGGTGTGATCGGATAGATAGCAGCGACTTCTGTAAACGGGTATGATGCCCATGCAGCAGCGTTGTTACCATCCATGGTTTTCATTTTTCTTGCCATTTCTTGAATCATTCCTTTCTGAATATTTAGCCCTCAGGCAAAATTAGAAATTCTTTTTTGTCTGCCCGGCAAAGCACACGGCAGACTTGACCTCTTGCAAAGCTTAAACTCTGCGTAAGACAAAAAGCAAAACGCAAAAATACTTTCTGTCATTTTAACTATTATAGTATATCACTTATTTTTTGATTTGTAAATAGCTTTCCGCTTTTTTGTTGAAAAAATTTCCCTTAATTATTTTAAATTTTTGATGATGTGCCCGTGTCATTTTCAAACGCAGACTTTCATCGTGAAAGTTTCTCACGGGTAACAAAAAAGCCCGCCGTTTTTTATCGGCAGGCAATGGAAAAATCCGCTTGATATACATATTGTTTCTGATTCAATTTTTCAGATATATTTCATCAGGAAAAACAGTCCCACTCTCACCGCTGCGACCAGCATGAGCATGAACATCGACGAGCCGGAGATAAGCTGATTGACCCAATAGATACTGGCGGTGCCGGGAGTCTGTGTTTCTTTTCCCAGCGTCATCGTTACGCTGTTGGGATAGCCGCTGTCAATGGAAATATCCAGCAGTCCTGCGCACGCCGCCTGGGTCTGTGCCGCATTCCTGTTTGCCGAATCTGCTGCAAATCTTTTCACCGTCTGGGATGCGTTTTTTGAATCCAGCATAAGCAGCGAGCCGTCGGCAACGCAAAGCTTTGCGGCGATCCTTGAAGGCACAAAAGTAAAGAACTTATTTATTGCCGTGGGGACCCGTCCGGAGGTATCCTCGTAGCCTCCCATCCTGCCGCCGACTCTGTCGGCGATATTGACACAGCGGTACACAAATCCCCCGGCTCCCCCAAGCAGTCCTATCCAGAATATAGGCGCAACTGCGTGGTCGGTTATATTAGCCGAGGCAGACTCCAGGGTGCATCTTACGATATCCTCCGAGTCAAGGTCATCGGCATTCATTCCGGTAAGCTCTGTAAAAAACTCTCTTGCACTCTGAAGGTCGTTTTTCTGCAGCGACCTCATTATCTGTGCGGCAAGGGTCTTTGAATTTCTTATGGAAAGTGCGGCTGCACACATGATGCTTTCCACAAAGATCCCTACCACATTTGAAATAAGATATCCAAGGATATACAGACCCACGGAGGGTATCACCGCACTCAGCAGCACGATGAACTCAAACATTCCCCCGGCTGCATTTCTTGCTTCCTTTGAATCGGCATATGCATTTTTTATCCTGCTGTCAACGACAGTTATGTATTTTTTTATCAGTCCCGGAAGAAATCTCCCCACCGAGGTATCTCCCAGCAGCGCATCAAGCACAAAACCTATTGCCAGTGCGCAAAGTGTATTCATTATCATATCGTTTCTCTCCGTTCCGCTGCATCAGAAACTGACGCTGTCATACATTGTATCACAATTACAACTTTTTTTCAACAGCATTTGCAAACTTTTTTCTCCCAATCCACCATATGTGCAAATTGCTGTTTTTGTTAACAGTGAGTTTGATATTTTTTACATTTGCGTTTATTGACTTTTAGGCTGAAATGGTGTATCATGAAGAATAATATTTTTGACGAAGTTTGAAGTATGAAGGAAAACGGGAGGTAAAATTATGCTTGAAACAAACGAAAACAAGAAATTTACAAAAGAAGGCATCACATTTGACGATGTGCTGCTCATACCAGGAGAGTCCGATTGTACTCCCGACATGGTGGACATTCACACCCATCTCACCAAGGACATCGTTCTCAACACACCAATAATGACCTCGGCAATGGATACGGTCACCGAATCCAGAATGGCTATCGCTATTGCTCGTGAGGGCGGTATCGGCATAATCCACAAGAACATGACCATTGCTCAGCAGGCTGACGAGGTGGACAAGGTCAAAAGGTCGGAAAACGGAGTTATCGTTGACCCGTTCTCTCTTACAGCCGATAAAACAGTTGCCGAGGCTGACGCACTTATGGGAAGATACAAAATATCCGGCGTTCCTATCGTTGACGAAAAGAACAAACTCGTTGGCATCCTGACAAACCGGGATCTGAGATTTATCAAAGACTTTGATTCTATTTTGATAAAAGACGTTATGACAAAGGACAACCTTGTCACAGCACCCGTAGGCACAGACCTTGCAGGCGCACAGCAGATCCTTATGAAGCATAAGATCGAAAAGCTCCCGCTTGTTGATAAAGACGGCGTCCTCAAAGGACTTATCACTATAAAGGATATTGAAAAAGCGGAGAAATATCCAAGCTCCGCAAGGGATAAAAAGGGCAGACTGCTTTGCGGTGCAGCTATCGGCATGACCCAGGATGTACTTGAAAGAGCAGGTGCGCTTATAGATGCACAGGTGGACGTACTGGTGCTTGACTCTGCACACGGTCATTCGATGAACGTTATCAACTGCCTCAAAAAGGTAAAGGCTGCGTTCCCGGACACTCCCGTGATCGCAGGAAACATAGCAACCGCTGCTGCTGCAAAGGCTCTTTGTGAGGCAGGCGCAGACGCTATAAAAGTAGGTATCGGTCCGGGCTCCATCTGCACAACAAGAGTTGTTTCGGGTATCGGCGTTCCCCAGATCACAGCGGTTTATGACGCTGCTTGTGAGGCTGCAAAGTACGGTGTTCCCGTTATCGCAGACGGCGGTATCAAGTACTCGGGCGATATTGTAAAGGCACTTGCCGCAGGTGCAAGCGTAGTAATGCTCGGCTCGCTGCTGGCAGGCTGCGAAGAAGCTCCCGGCGAGGTAGAGATATACCAGGGACGTTCCTTCAAGGTTTACAGAGGCATGGGTTCAATGGCTGCAATGGCTTGCGGCTCAAAGGACAGATACTTCCAGACCAACACAAAGAAGCTTGTTCCGGAAGGCGTAGAGGGACGAGTTGCTTTCAAGGGTCCTGTAAGCGATACTATCTACCAGCTTGTAGGCGGTATCAGATCGGGTATGGGTTACTGCGGCTGCCACACTATCGACGAGCTTGCGGAAAAGGCACAGTTCATAAGGATCACAGGCGCAGGACTGAAAGAGTCCCACCCGCACGACATTTATATCACAAAGGAAGCTCCGAACTATTCGGCAGGATTCTGATAAATACAAAGCCGAGAGAGATCTCGGCTTTTAGTTTTTAAGAAAAAAAGATAAGATGTAAGAACTTGTTGTCTGAAATACATATCTGCGTCTGCTCAGCTGACAGCTGAGGGTATTTCTTCTGAAAAAAGTTTTCTCTTAACTCTCTCTGAGCCTCTCACTACTTTTTCGTTATCGGGGTCGAAGATCCCCGATGGCGAAAAAGCAATAAAAGGTTTCTGAAGGGGGGTTGGGGGGGAACTCTTCTCCAAAAGAGCCCCCCCAAACTATCAGTTGAGTGGCGCAAATGCGTTGTTTTCAACCGTCAGTTTGTTTACATTTCATTATTCGTGTGCTATGCTGAGTACATGAAAGGAGGACATTCCCCGATGATCGATATGATAAAGATCGGCAAATTCATCAGTCAGTGCCGAAAAGAAAAAGGACTCACTCAGGCACAGCTTGCAGAGAAGTTCGGCATCACCGACAGAGCTGTTTCCAAATGGGAAACAGGAAAGAGCATTCCCGATGCGTCGATAATGCTTGAGCTTTGCGCAGAGCTTGGGATAAGTGTCAACGAACTGCTCAGCGGGGAAAAACTAAACGATATGACAAACTATAATGAACAAGCAGAGAAAAACCTGCTTGACCTCAAAGAGAGAGAGGAAAAGGCAAGCAGAAATATGCTCACGATGGAAGTAGTCATCGGTTTCATCTCAACAGCCGCATTTCTTGCACTTTTGCTGTTCGGGGTCTTTGCGCCGGGGCTTTCACAGGTATGGCGTATCGTACCGTGCATTATCGGAGCTATTATCTTTGCGGTGTCGATGCACGTTTGCATAAAGATAGAGCAGACCGCAGGCTACTATGAGTGTCCGCACTGCAAGCACACTTTCGTGCCGACACTGAAGCAGACCTATATGGCTCAGCATATCGGCAGAACAAGAAAAATGAGATGTCCGCACTGCCACGAAAAAGGCTGGTGCAAAAAAGTGCTCACAAAGAACGAAGAATAAATAAAGAATAATCGGAGGAAACAACTATGAACATTTTAGCAGAGATAAAAAACTTTGAGGACCTTAAAGAATATTTGCCGTTTATCATTCCGCTGTGCGTTTTGCAGTTCGGACTGATGATCGCCGCACTTGTCAGCATTTTCAGGCACAAAACATATAAAACAGGCAACAGAGCAGTCTGGGTAGTGATCACGCTGCTTGTCAGCATGGTAGGACCTATCCTCTATTTCGTGCTCGGCAAAACTGACGAGGAAGAATAAATGAACGTGCTTGAAATTAAAGACCTGCACAAAAGCTTCGGCTCAAAGACGGTGCTTGACGGCTTGACCTTTTCGGTAAGCGAGGGCAGCGTATTTGGCTTTATCGGCAGAAACGGCGCAGGCAAAACAACTACAATGAAAATAATCCTCGGTCTGCTGCAAGCCGACAGCGGTGAGGTCACCGTCTGCGGCGAGAAAGTGACTTACGGCAGCACGGCAGCGAACAGATTCATAGGGTATCTGCCAGACGTGCCGGAATTCTACGGATACATGACGGCGAGGGAATATCTGAAGCTGTGCGGCGAGGTCACGGGAATGAAACAAAGCGAGATAAAGTCACGCTCCGCCGAACTTCTGGAGCTTGTCGGACTTGCAGGCGAAAAGCACCGCATCAAAGGTTATTCCCGAGGAATGAAACAGCGTCTTGGAATTGCGCAGGCGCTTATCAACAAGCCGCGTCTGCTAATCTGCGACGAGCCGACATCGGCTCTCGACCCCGTCGGCAGAAAAGAGATACTTGAAATAATCCGCTCTGCAAAGGGCGAGACCAGCGTCATTTTTTCAACACACATCCTTTCGGACGTTGAAAAGATTTGCGATGATACCGCCATACTCGAAAAGGGCAGGACTGCTCTGTGCGGCACCGTCAGCGAGCTGAAGGCAAAGCGCTCGGGCAGCGATGTGCAGATAGTGCCTGCAAATGCGGGCGATACCGAAAAGGCTGCAAAGCTGCTCGGCGGCGAGGCGCAAAGCGGCACTGTTATAGTCAGAAATGCATCACAGGAAAAGATGCTGAGCATACTCAAAATAATAAGCGAAAACAGGATCGCCGTGCAGAAAATCGAGCACACCGAGCCTGACCTTGAACAGCTTTTTATGGAGGTGATCGGCAAATGAACGGCTTTTCACCCTTTCTGAAAAAGGAGTTTTTCGAGCTTTACCGCAAGGGCAGACTGCTGCTTTTCGGTATACTCTTTGTATTCTTCGGCATCGAAGCGCCTGCGCTGGCAAAGCTCACCCCTGCGCTTTTTAAATTGATGTCTGACGAGTTCGAGCAGCAGGGCGTTATCGTCAAAGACGTGACCTCGACCGCTGCGGTCTCGTGGGATCAGTTCTTCGGGAACCTGCCTGTCATACTGATTGTTTTTGTGATAGTCTTTGCATCAAGCGTCACAAGCGAGTTTTCAAGCGGCAGCATTATACCGCTTCTCACCAAAGGACTTTCGCGCACCGCCTTTATGCTCTCAAAGCTCACAAGCGCACTGATAACATGGTCTGCGGGGCTGTGGCTGTGCTTTGGCATAACCTACGCCTACACTGCGTATTACTGGAAGGATGACTCTGTGCAGAGCCTTATCCCGACTCTGCTGCTGTGGTGGCTGTTCTCGGTAATGGTGATATGCCTGATGTACTTTTTCGCATCGTTTGCACAAACGCACATTCAGGTGATGATAGGCACGGGCTGCGTCGTTTTCGTGATGTCGGTGATCGGTGTTGCCGATCCGGTCAAGAAATATCTTCCGTCAACTCTTACAGACAGTATGAATTTCTGCACCGGCGCACAAAGCATTTCAACGATAATCCCCGCAATAGTAATCACCACGCTGGTGACCGTATGCTCTGTGGTGTTCAGTTTAGTGCTTATCGGAAAAAGAAAAGTTTAAAAAAACAATTCTGCAAAATAATTACGCTTTTGGTTCTATTTTTTGGAATTTTGGTATTGCAATAGATTTTAATATGTGTTATAATTAATGTGTCCTTAATAACCGCTGTCAAGCGGTTATTGCCCCGAACTGCGTTCGGGGAGCGCAAATTCTTAACATAATAGGGAATTTGCGCATCACATTTCTTGATGTCAAGCTCATTTTTGCCCTAAAGGGCAAATCAGAGTGCAAGAAAAAACATTAATTATAGCTAGACATTTTATAAACTAAGGAAGTGCCATTCTCATTATGATAAAAAAATCTATTACAGCCCTGCTCACGTGTGCAGCGATGTGCCTTGCGCTGACCAGCTGCGGTGACGAGTCTCAATATTCGGGAAAGCTGCAGACTTATTCCATAGCTTCTCAGCAAACCACCACCAATAACAGCTCAAAGAAGGACGACAGCTCAAAGGCAGCTACCACCAAAAAGACAACTACCACCAAAAAGACAACTACCACCCAGGAGTCAACTACAACTACCACTACAACTTCTGCCACCACCACTACCCAGTGGGCGCAGCCTACCGAGCAGTGGACTACCCAGTGGACACAGCCTGTATACACCCAGCCTCAGCTGTATTATCAGTAAGATCTCAGCGGCGGATATCTGAACGCTTGGTAGATAACGTGGTGAAAAATACAACAAAATACTACATATGGTATAAAAAAGCGGTGGAAAAATCTGCCGCTATTTTTTTTGAAAAAAGGCTTGCAAAATGCGAAACTATGTGTTATAATGTGACTTACAACGACGTAAAAAACCTTATGAGATACAGATATTTAAGGGAGTGTAAAAATGAAAACAACAAAACTTTTTGCTTCGATCTTGTCTGCAAGTCTGGCACTTTGCCTTTTCTCGGGCTGTGCAAAAGACACCACCAGCGACAAGGGTTCTCCCGATGTTGAGGAGATCGAGGTGATCCGCACGGTTGATTCCCAGGGCGAGGACGTAAAGCAGACCGACAAGAAGGGCGAATGGAACGTTGATCTTCCCCAGGCTCAGAGCCAGGTCACAACCACTGCAAAGAGTGCTGAGACCAAAAAGGAAGAGACTGCCACAACCACAAAGAAGTCTACCATAGCTCAGCAGATGGAATCTGCTACACAGCAGAGCACACAGCAGCAGGTTTGGACACAGCAGACACAGGAAAGCTCAAGGACTTATGCGGCAACTACCACCAAGGCGGCAGCAGCTACTACCACAAAGGCGACAACAAAAGCAACTACAAAAGCTACTACCAAGGCGACTACCAAGGCGACTACCAAGGCGACTGTAAGAACAACCACGAGAGCCACTACCACGACAAGGGCTACCACAAAGGCTACCGAGGCGACCACAAAGGCAGGAACCGTCTGGACGGGTATTTCCTAATTACATACATCCTGCGGCAGGAATTTTCCTGCCGCTTTTTTGTACCCAAAATTTTTTGAGCTCAAAAAAGAAAAGCCCTCCCCTGTCCGTTTACAGACAAGAGAGGGCGCTTTTTTCAATAAGGGATATCGTCCCGTTATTCAAGCACGACCGGTCATATCTTACTTTGAAAGCTTGTCCTTTCCACCCATGTACATTCTCAAAGGCTCGGGGATAGCTACGCTGCCATCGGCTTGGAGATTGTTCTCCAAAAATGCGATAAGCATTCTCGGAGGCGCAACAACGGTGTTGTTAAGAGTGTGTGCAAAATACTTCTGTCCGTCTGCACCCTTTATCCTTATGGCAAGTCTTCTTGCCTGTGCGTCGCCCAGATTTGAGCAGGAGCCTACCTCAAAGTACTTCTGCTGTCTTGGACTCCACGCCTCAACGTCACAGCTCTTCACCTTCAGATCTGCAAGGTCGCCCGAGCAGCATTCCAGAGTTCTTACCGGGATATCAAGGCTGCGGAAGAAGTCAACGCTGTTCTGCCACAGCTTATCATACCACGCCATTGAATCCTCAGGCTTGCAGACAACGATCATTTCCTGTTTTTCAAACTGGTGTATCCTATATACCCCACGTTCCTCAATGCCGTGTGCACCCACCTCTTTTCTGAAGCATGGCGAATAGCTTGTCAGCGTCTTGGGAAGCTCGCTCTCGGGGGTGATGGTATCAATGAACTTGCCTATCATGGAATGTTCCGATGTACCGATAAGATAAAGGTCCTCCCCCTCGATCTTGTACATCATGTTCTCCATTTCCGCAAAGCTCATAACGCCTGTAACAACGTCGGAACGGATCATAAACGGGGGAACGTAGTATGTGAATCCCCTGTCGATCATAAAATCTCTTGCATAGGAAAGAATTGCAGAGTGAAGTCTTGCAATGTCGCCCTTGAGGTAGTAAAAACCGTTGCCCGATGTTCTTCTTGCAGCGTCAAGGTCGATACCGTCAAACTTCTCCATAATGTCAACGTGATACGGTACCTCAAAATCAGGCACAACAGGCTCGCCAAAACGCTGGATCTCAACGTTCTCGCTGTCGTCCTTGCCGATAGGCACGCTGTCATCGATAATATTAGGGATGACCAGCATTCTCTCACGGATCTGAGATTCGTAGATGGTCTCGTCCTTTTCCAGCTGCTCAAGCTCTGCACCGATAGCGGTCACCTCGGCTTTTACCTTTTCCGCCTCGTCCTTGAGACCCTTGCCCATAAGACCGCCGATCTCCTTGGACATTACCTTTCTCTTATTGCGCAACTCGTCGCATCTTGTCTTGGCTGCTCTGAACTTTGTGTCAAGCTCCAGCACCTCGTCAACAAGCACCAGCTTTTCATCCTGGAACTTCTTTCTAATGTTTTCCTTAACAAGCTCCGGATTTGTACGCACCAGTTTTATATCCAGCATATTTTTCCTCTCCTTTTGTCTGCCGGGCAGACTTTTCTTAATAAAAATACACTAATAATATACCACCAATATGCCTTTTTGTCAACAACGACCCCCTGTTTCCAAAGTTATACGCCTCCCTTAAACATATGGTAATAATTTTTTTGCCGCAAGTTCAAAATTTCATTTAAAAAGTGCTTTATTTTTCGTAAAAAATGTAATATAATAGAGGTGAACAAATATTCGAATCTGAAGCGAGGTCTTTTCCATGATAAATGACGAGATCCTGAAAAATATTGAGCGTGTGCATTTTATCGGCATAGGCGGCTCGGGAATGTACCCGATCGTGCAGATCTTTCACAGCAAAGGATATAAAATAACCGGTTCGGACAACAACGAGACCGAGACCCTTGATGCAGTACGCAAAATGGGCATTCAGGTCTTTATGGGACAAAGAGCCGAAAATATAGGCGATGCTCAGCTTATAATTTACACCGCCGCAATAATGGCGGATAACCCGGAGCTTATCTCGGCTAAGCAAGCCGAAAAGGAAGGCAGAGCTTATGTCTGCGAGAGAGCGGATATCCTGGGGCTTATCACAGGCTGGTACGAGGATGCGGTGTGCGTTTGCGGGACCCACGGTAAGACTACCACCTCTTCAATGCTCACACAGATATTCCTGGACGAGGGAGTTGACCTTTCCTGCGTTATCGGAGGCAAGCTGCCAAGCATTAACGGCTCAGGCAGAAGCGGCTCCAGCAGCATTATGGTCTGCGAGTCCTGTGAGTATCAGGACCATTTCCTCAAATTCCACCCGGACGTTGCGGTTATACTCAACGTTGATGCGGATCACCTGGAATATTTCAAGAACATTGAAAACATTATAAAGAGCTTTAACGTCTTTGCGCAAAAAACCACCAAGTGCATAATCTTCAACGGCGACGACGAAAACTCCCACAAGGCAGTTGACGGCGTGGACAAGGAAAAGATAACCTTCGGCTTTGACAAAAGCAACGATTACAGCGCAGTTATCCTGAATAAAAAGGGCTTAAAAACAGAGTTCGAGGTTTACTGCAAGCAGGATATGCAGCCCAGAAAAATGGCTATACACGTTCCCGGCGACCACAACGTGCTCAACGCCCTGGCGGCGATCGCTGCGGCAAGGTACGAGGGAGTGTCCTGGGAGGGCATCCGCAAGGGGCTTGACAGTTTTTTCGGCGCAGTAAGACGTTTTCAGAAGATAGACGAGGTAAAGGGCGTGACAATAGTTGACGATTACGCTCACCACCCCAAGGAGATAGAATGTACTCTAAAAGCCGCAAAGGGACTTGACTTCAACAGAGTCTGGGCGGTGTTCCAGCCATTCACCTATTCAAGGACAAAGATACTTATGGACGATTTTGTAAGTGCCCTTGAGATAGCTGATACTGCGGTCATAACCGATATTATGGGCAGCCGTGAGAAAAACACAGACGGCATTTATGCCGAGATGCTAGGCGAGAGGATAAAAGATTCGGTTTATTTTCTCACCGACCATGAGCTTGTGGACAAGCAGACTGCTCAGCAGAAGGAATACAACTTCATGCAGTGTGTGGACTATATTGCTCAAAATGCACAGCAGGGCGATCTGGTGATAACGCTGGGCTGCGGAGATGTATACAAGCTGGCGAAGATGCTGGCACAGAAGCTGAAGCAAATGTGATTTTGCCGAAAGGACAGAAAACATGACTCTTAACGAAACCGAAAAAAAGGTATATGATTTTATAAGAGACAGTATCGAAAAGGGGTATCCTCCAACGGTGAGAGAGATATGCTCAAAGATGGATTTCAGATCCACCTCCACCGCTCACAGATACATCAATTCCCTTGCCGATAAAGGTCTTATAGAAAAAGGCAGCAATCAGAACAGAGCCATACGACTGGCAGGCAGAGGCGCAGTACGAGTCCCTGTGGTGGGGCGTGTCACTGCGGGAAAGCCTATAACTGCCATTGAGGACATTACGGATTATGTGAGCTTTGTTCCACAGAAAAGCTATCAGAACGAATTGTTCGCTTTGAACGTAAAAGGCGAATCCATGATAAACGCTGCGATCCTTGACGGCGACACGGTTATCGTGGAGCAGACACCGTATGCGGAAAACGGCGAGATAGTTGTGGCACTTGTGGACGGGTCAGATGCCACGGTAAAGAGATTTTTCAAGGAAAAAGGTCATTTCCGCCTTCAGCCGGAAAACGACACTATGGAGCCTATAATCTCGGACAATGTCCAGATAATGGGCAAGGTCGTAGCTGTAATGAGATATATCCAATAAAAACAATTATTATTTAGGAGTGCATCGATATGAGCAACACCTGTAAATACTGCGGAGCAACACTTGAAGACGGTTCAATGATATGCACCAACTGCGGAAAGGTGGTCCCCAGGACCCACCGGGCTGCTGTCCACAGTCAAGCCAATCAGTTCAGCGCAATAAACACCGGTATGTATAAAAACGAGCAGATGACCGATTCCAAAAGGCAGTTCCAGCCTACAATGGAATCCAGCAACCAGACCTACAACAAAGTCCGCAAGCACGTTGCCGATCAGGTCTACAGCAAAAACCGCAAGGGACAGAACTCAAACAATTCCATTAAGATGAATTTTGCCAACACCAACTTTGATGCCCAGGCAAAAAGCTTCCGTGCCACGGAGCTTGAGACTACCAGCGGAAACGAAAAGAAAAGCTCCCTGCACCCTGTTCTAAACAAGCTGGGCTGGATAATCGTTGCGATAGTGTTCCTTTACTTTACCTTTGGCGGTATAATGATACTTATAACCAAAAACGATACATATGATTTCGATATCCCCGGCTCCAACCCGCTGGTAGCCGATACATACGGCGAGGCAATATACAACTATTTTGACTCCGGCTGGTGGCATTACCGCTTTACAAAGGGGGTTTATTTCACCGGGAAAAGAGCCGGAAAGGAATATGAGGTATATTTCGGCGTGGAGAACAAAAAACGTGTGGTGACCAAGCTTGTGGAGGACGGAAAAGAAGTTGAGGCAACCGACCTTATGGGCACACGGATAATGGGAATGTTCATGGCGGACAAACGAGCGTAGCGTTTATAAAAATATAAGACCTCTGCACCAAAATGCAGAGGTCATTTTTATCTCTTAAAGTGCTTTTTTCTGTTTCTTGACAATGAGGGATACTGCGAAGATCGCCGCTGCAAACAGTACCTGCACGCCGATGCACATCATGACGGTGGAGAGCTTGAACTGCTCCGAACCAAGACCGCACACCATGTTGTTTGCCTTGACGTACCAGAACGCCGGCAGGAATCTTGCCACGGAGAGCACACCGCTTGAAAGCGTCTCCATAGGGACGAACATTCCGCACAGAAAAGCCATTCCAAGACCGAGCACCTGAGTGAGGAACGAAAGAGCGTTGTCGCTTACGCCAAGCTCTGCGAACAGCAGTGCGATAGCTACGCACACCAGGGTAAATGCAACGCTGTTGAGCACCGCATACCACATATTGCCCGAGAACATTCCGCCGTTCTTGCCTATGCCCAGCGCCATAAGTATCAGCCAGATGATGACTACAAAGATGCTGCTTGCGGCAATAGTCTGTACGGATACGCTGGAGGTCTTTATGCTGGAGCACTTTGTGCGGAAACCCACCTCTTTCTTGTTCATGGCAACGATCACCGGACAAAGAGCGCTGACGATCATGCTCAGAAGAGCATAGGGAAGGTAGTTGAAAAATGATGCTGCCTTGCTCTGTGATGACTCGTTAGAGAACGTCTCGAAAGTTACGTCCGTCTTTTCCGAAAGTGCCTCTGCGGCTGCGTCAATGGCTTTGGAAAGCTCCATGCCCCCTGCCATGTAAGCCTTTACAGTGGAAACGTAGGTGTCAAGGGTGGAATCTGCCAGCTTGTTTGTGTAGCTGTCGTGGAGATAGCGTGTGGAGAAAAGTCCGTCTGTTTCCCCCTTTGAAAGCTTATCCTGGTAGCCCTCGTTTATGGTGATGACATAGTTTGTGGAGGTAACATACAAAGCGTCGATAAGCTTGTCGTTGTCGTCCTCAAAATCAACGATGATGTTGTCCTTTTTGAGATATTCGCAAAGCTGCCTGCTGGCAGTCGTGTTATCCTTATCGTAGACGGTCAGCGCCATTTTTGAAGTGGCAAAGGAATTACTTTCGCCGCTGACATTTGTAAAGTTGAGTATCATAAGGAATATCCCAATGTACACAAGCATTGAAAGCCACTTTGTCTTTGATATCCTGAAAAACAGCTTAAAGACTTGCATATTTGCGCCTCCTTGTCATTAAAAGTCCAAGTGTGATAAATACCACTACCGTTATTATCATAGTTACTACACACTGAATATATCTTGTGTAGTCCTCGTAGATGTTAAGGCTGAAAAAGCTCTCGCACATAACTGCCGCCGGGTTGACTTTGTTGAACCAAGCAAACGAGGATTCTGCGATCTTCTGCTTGATGCTTGCGTCCATAAGCCCGCTGCAGAAGCAAAGCAGAAGCGATGATGCAGTACACAATGCGTTCTTTGTGCTTTCATTGAATCTTCCTATCGAGCCTATCACAAAGCCAAGAGAGCTGCCCACAAAGCCTGCAAGTATCGCCGTGAGGTAAACAAGAGGGATCCTGTTTCCCATATCCACACGAAGCACTGTGATTATGAACGTTACCGCTATCGCCATACACATCGCCTGTACGGCAAATGTGGCGCACAGATTTGAAAGTATGGTTTTTATCTTGGGTGTGGGGGAGATGCACTTTCTTGCGCCAAGGGGTGAGAGATTTCCCTGATTATGGGTTGCAACGTGCAGACCTGCAAGCGAGCCGAACATTGCTACCATCGCCAGGAGATTATAAAAATACTGGTCGTACATATTGGTGTTGCCCTTTGAAAGAGCCTGTGATCTGACTGTGCTTATCTCCTCTGTGAGAGCCTGTGTTACCGTCTGTATCTTAGCGGGGTCGATTTTTGCTGTGTCTGTGATTATCTTTGCGTTAAGGTTATACTTTTCAACAAACTTTTCAAGCATGGTGCTCTTGAGGCTGTTTGATGCAACGGTAAGGGAAAGCTTATCATCAACAAAGATTATTCCCCGCACGTCCTCGTCCTTGAGCTGTTTGAGAGCATCATCCTTGTCGGTGTAGACAAAACTGAACGCTGCGTCGTCATCCTGCCCGATCGCTTCTGCCACCTGACGGAAGGCTTTGCCGTTTTGCTCCGAATTTATCACCACGGCGGTCTTGACGGCGGTGAACTTGATGTCGTTGTCGTAGATGTTTCCGAAAGCCACTTTGAAGAATGTGCCAAGAGCTATGGGGTAGATGATGAGCCATATGATAACTTCTTTGACACGCAAGGTGGTAAGAATGTCATATTTGAAATTATGCCTGAACATATCGTTTCTCCTTTACCATGTCATTCGCTGTCTCTCAGCTGTTTGCCTGTGATTTCAAGGAACACGTCGTTTAGGGTTGGAAGCTCGGAATAAACTCTGCCGAAGTGGATATCCTTTTCCTGCAAAACTCCCAGTATCCTTATGAGATTGTGTTTTCCGCCGGAACAGTAAACATAAAGCTTTCCGTCGTTGTAGCTTACCTCGTAAACATGGGGCAGCTCTCTGAGCTGCTGTATCACGCTGTCCTCAGGCTGTGCTGTTTCGATGGACACCGTTTCGGTGTTCTTTATCATCTTTTTAAGCTCTGCCTTGGTGCCAAGGGCGATATTCTTGCCCTTATCCATTATTGCTATCCGTGAACATATCTGCTCTACCTCCTCCATGTAGTGGGAGGTATATATAATAGTTGCGCCCTGTGCGTTAAGCTCAAGGATACCCTCAAGTATCCTGTTTCTGCTCTGGGGATCAACCGCAACGGTCGGCTCATCAAGTATTATCAGCTCAGGCTTATGGGCTATCCCGCAGGCGATGTTCAGACGTCTTAAAAGACCGCCGGAAAGCTTTTTGGGTCTGAACTTTGTGAACTCCTCCAGCCCGACAAATTTTATTGCCTCGTCAACATACTGTTTTCTTGTTGCCTTATCGGTGATATAAAGTCCGCAGAAATAATCTATATTCTCGTAGACCGTAAGCTCGTCGTAAACTGCAACGTTCTGTGAGATAACTCCTATGCGCTTTTTCAGGGCGTAGTTTGTGGGAGTCATTTTCTCTCCGAAGATCTCTATCTCGCCCTTGTCAAAATCAAGCAGTGAAAGCAGGCAGTTGATAGTCGTGGTCTTTCCCGAACCGTTTGGTCCCAGCAGACCGAACACCTCACCCTGCTTTATTTCAAGGTCAAAGTGGTCAACTGCGATAAGCTCCTTATATCTCTTTACCAGATTTTCTATCTTTACTACTGTGTTTGCCATTTCGATTCCTCCCGCTTTATTTTTTCTGTAACTTAAATATATCACAACGAAAACGTTTTTGTAAGTGAACACCGTAACAAATCAACATGACAAATGTAATATTGTTTGTGATTGACAAAAAGCGTGAAAGTGTGATATAGTTGTTATGAATCACACCGCAGGAAACTTAAAAAGGAGGGCGGACATCATATCTGAGCTTGCAGAAAAACTCATACTTGTGCTTATGTGTTCCACCTGCCTTTCTGACATGGAATACACCGCCGTCATGCCTGTTATAGCAGTCCTGAGCTGCATTACATTGGGCTGCCTCTCCACCGTGGCAAAAAGCAGAGCTGTGCAGTATATCATCTCGTCGGCGTATATCATATGCTGCTTTGCACACCCTGTTTTTGCGCTTTATCTCCCTCTGACAGCTTACGACATTTCACGGCGCAGACTTTATCCTCTTATAGCCCCTGCGCTGGCTGCTCTTATATACTGCACGGCAGAGGAAAATATGTGGCTTCTTGTAAAGGTGCCTGCGTTTGTGGTGGTGGCTGTGCTGGTTGAAAAACTCAGCAGCCGCTCCGGCAGGCTGGGACGGGAGCTTATCGTTACCCGTGACAGTGCCGTGGAATACAGCAATGCGCTTATGGAAAAAAACCAGCGTCTGCTTGAAGCCCAGGACAACGAGGTGCACCTTGCCAAGCTCAAGGAGCGTAACCGCATTGCCCGTGAGATACACGACAACGTGGGACATATGCTCACACGCACCATACTGCAAATGGGTGCCATACAGATAATCAACAAGGACGAGGAGCTTAAAGAACCTCTGGAAAGCATTAAAACCACCCTTGATGAGGCAATGGACTCAATACGCAGAAGTGTCCATGACCTGCACGACGATTCCATTGACCTGGAGGGCTCTTTGCGTGATGCTATTGCTCCGCTGAGGGACAATTACAGGGTGAACTTTGAGTATGACATTTCTGACCACATAAACGGCAAGATAAAATACTGCTTTATTGCCATTGCCAAGGAAGCGGTGAACAATATCATCAAACACTCAAACGGCGATGCTGTCACCATTACCGTACGGGACCACCCGGGTATGTGCACCATGTGCGTTGAGGACAACGGTCAGTGCAGCAAAAGTATAGGCACCGGGGGTATCGGTCTTGAAAATATGCATGAACGTGTGGCTGCGCTTGGGGGCGTGCTCAATATAACCCCGGGCAAACAGGGTTTTAAGATATTTGTGAGCATAATGAAAAAGAACGGAGAGTAAAACTGATGAACATAGTAGTTATTGACGACGACAAGCTTGTTGCCATATCGCTTAAAACCATTCTGGAAAGCACAGGCAAAATAAATATTTCCGCCATGGGACACAGCGGCGAGGAGGCAATAACTCTTTACGAGCGTTACCTCCCTGACGTTATGCTTATGGACATTCGTATGCAGGGAATGAGCGGACTTGAGGCGGGTGAAAAGATACTTTCCACACACAAGGACGCAAAGATACTGTACCTTACCACCTTTTCCGACGACGAGTACATAGTAAAGGCTTTGAACATCGGCGCAAAGGGATATATCCTCAAGCAGGATTACGGCGGCATCGAGCCTGCGCTTCAGGCGGTGATGAACGGACAGCGGGTGTTCGGGGAATCGGTAATTGACCGGCTGCCGGAGCTTATTTCGGGAAGCGAAAGCTTTGACTATTCCCGCTATGGGCTTACCGATAAGGAATGGGAGCTTACAACTCTTGTTGCCAGAGGCATGAGCAACAAGGAGATAGCCGGCGAAATGTTCCTCAGCGAGGGCACCGTGCGCAACTATCTCAGCCAGATACTTGAAAAGCTGGACCTGCGTGACCGCACCCAGCTGGCTATATTTTATTTCAACCACAAATAGCACACAGGCATAAAAAAGACCGGGGAGCTCCCGGTCTTTTATTATTCCTCTTTTTCAAATATCCTCTCATCGCCCAGTTTTATCACCTTTTCCGGGTCGATAAGTCTGCACTCTCTGCCTGAGGCATCGGTAAATTCCCCTTCAAGGAACCTTGCGCTTGCATCCCGGTTAAGCTCCACCGCAGGCTGTATCTGCTCAGCGGTCTTTTCCTCAAATCCGAATATCCTGTCCACCAGCAAAGCCGCCCGTTTCTCGGTGTTTGTAACGATAAAGCAGTCCCTGTCCCCTATTTCCTTTGGGGTGTATCCGAATCTTCTGCGCAGGTCTATTACCGGCACATACTTCTCCTCAAACCTGAATGTCCCCGGAACATAATCGGGAAAGTCGGGTATACTTTCCGGCTTCACCGCAGGCACTATCTGCCTTACGTTTTTAAAGTCCACCGAAAAAATATGTCCGTCCACCTCAAACACCAGGTATTTCTCAGCTTCCGCCATATCCATTACCGCTCACCTTCCTTATCCATAGTTTTAAGCCTCAGTTCGATCTCCCCTGCCATTCTTTCAAGGCTCACCTGACGCTTTACGCTGCCGTTTTCAAAGGCAGCTCTGGGCATTCCGTAAACAACGCAGCCTTCACGGCTCTGTCCCAGCGTCACAGCACCCATTTTCCTCATATTGAGCAAACCTGCGGCACCGTCCGAGCCCATTCCTGTAAGGATAACTCCCAGCGCATTTTTCTTTCCGCAGTAAGCCACCGAGTCAAAAAGCACATCCACCGAGGGACAGTGCCCCGAGACCTTTATACCCTCCTCGGAAGTGACAAAGTAGCCTTCCTTGTCGCTGAAAACTCTGAGATGCTCTCCGCCCTTTGCAATGACAACCATGTTGTTTTTAAGATACAGTCCGCTGTGCGCTTCCACAACGTCAAAGCGAGTGGTCTTGTCAAGCTGCTGGGCATATATCCGGGTGTACTCCCTTGGCATATGCAGCACCGCAACGATAGGGGGCATATCACCTTTTAACCCTTCAAGTATAACCGGCAGAGCCTGTGTGCTCCCTGTGGAGCCGCCGATAGCGATCAGCTTACCAAGCCTGTGTCCCAGGTGGCTTACCGGGGCTGTACTTGCGACATACCCTTTTTTCAAAAGTCTTTCAAGGCTGGAACAAAGCCTTGACGAAAACAGCTCGCTATCCTCCTCCGGCTTCATCACAACGTCCGATGCTCCTGCACTCATAAAGCCGTAATTTGAGTTATGCTTTACAGTACACACGATAAGCGGTCTTGAATACTTGGGCATAAGATTTCGGATATATTCCGCTGTTTTTTCCTTTGAGTACCTGTCCCCGTCCATGATTATAACATCGGGCATAGTCTCTTTGACTGAGTTTTTACCCTGGGGCAGCAGGCAGGTCTCTATCACAAGGTCAGAGCACGATTGCTTTTTGACCAGCTCCTGAATTACAGATGTGAAGCGCTGGTCATCAGCAATGATAAGTATTTTCCCTTTTCCCTTTATCATCTGCTCTCCACCACCTTTCTGTAAATGGCGGTAGATATGCGTTTGTATGGCATATCATCGGGTATGCTCTCGGCGTGCCCTGTGTAGAGATATCCCCCCGGCTCTGTGGCATCGTAAAACTTTTTGCAAAGCTTTGCCCTTGCCTCGTCGTTGAAATATATCATTACGTTGCGGCAGAAGATAAGGTGGAACTTTCTCTTGAAGGCAATGTCCTCCATAAGATTGTGATACCTGAACACAACGTTATTTCGTATCTCGTCTATGACCTTATAATCTCCGAACTGGGTGTGGGTAAAATACTTTTCCCTCCACCTGTCCGGCACATTCTTAATGGCAGAGGGGGAGAAAACCCCGTTTGATGCACTCTTTAATGCATTGTATGAAATATCCGTGGCAAGTATTTTCAGATCCCACTGTTTTCTTTGTTCGCCGAAGTACTCGTCAAGGCACATGGCAATATTATAAGGCTCGTTGCCGTAAGAACAGCCTGCACTCCAGATACTCAGGGTCTTATCCTTGACATTCTTTTCCGCATAGGGCAGGAAAATGCCCATCATATGCTGAAAGTGCGCTGTTTCACGCATAAAGTATGTATGGTTGGTGGTGAGCCTGTTTATCATATTCGCCACTTCGCGCTGAGTGGAATCGTTATAAACAAGCCTGAGATAGTCGGAAAAATTGTCAAATCCGCAGTCAAGAACATAGTTGCTCAGACGGCTCTCCACCAGTATTTTTCTGTCCTCAAGGTTAAGTCCGTAGCGGTCTTTTATAAACTTTACAAGCTTTACAAAATCTTCATTGGCTATTTCCAACAATCGCATCACCCTCTTGTTACGTGATATATGCCTGTCACTTTTTCCAAGGCTCAGCTCTTTGCATCATACCAGCTATGCCCGCTGTGTACATCTGCGGTAAAGGGCACTGCAAGTCTTACTGCGCCCTCCATCTCCTCTTTAAGGAGCTTTTCAGCCTTGTCTTTATCCTTTTTCGATACCTCTATTATAAGCTCGTCATGCACCTGCAATATAAGCCGTGCATCAAGCTTTTCCTGCTCTATCCTCTGATACACCCTGACCATGGCAAGCTTGATTATGTCAGCCGCAGCTCCCTGTATGGGGGCGTTCATGGCTGCTCTTTTGCCGAACTCCTGCACCATTTTGTTTGATGCGTGAAGCTCGGGGATATATCTGCGCCTGCCGAAAATGGTGGTGACATAGCCGTTTGCTATGCCGTCCTGCACGGTCTTATCCATAAACTCCGACACCTTCGGATAGTTGGCAAGGTAGTTTTTGATATACTGCTTTGCCTCCGCCACGGTGACTCCTATATCCTTTGAAAGAGAAAAGGCACCGATACCGTAGATTATACCGAAATTAACTGCCTTTGCAGCACGCCTCATCTCATCGCTTACAAAATCCTCCGGCAGGTCAAATACCTGCGCCGCCGTTGAGCGGTGGATATCCTTTCCGCTGAGGAACGCCTGCTGCATATTCTCATCGCCGCACACACAGGCAAGCACACGCAGCTCTATCTGGGAATAGTCCGCATCCACAAGCTCATACCCATCCTTTGCAACAAAGAACTTTCTCATGTTGCGCCCTATCTCCTTGCGAACGGGGATATTCTGCATATTCGGCTCCGCCGAGGATATACGCCCGGTCCTTGTCTCCGTCTGCTTGAATACAGAGTGGACACGACCGTCCTGTCCTATCTGTTTGAGCAGCCCCTCAACGTAGGTGGAATCAAGCTTTGTTAGAGTGCGGTATTCGAGTATCAGCGGAATTATGGGGTGCTTGTCCGAAAGCGATTCCAGCACCTCTGCGCCGGTGGAATAGCCGCTTTTGGTTTTCTTTTTGGCGGGCAGTCCCAGCTTTTCAAAGAGTATGCTCCCAAGCTGCTTTGTAGATGCGATATTGAACTCC
The DNA here is from genome assembly GCF_000621805.1 of Ruminococcus sp. FC2018. Taxonomy (GTDB): domain Bacteria; phylum Bacillota; class Clostridia; order Oscillospirales; family Ruminococcaceae; genus Hominimerdicola. The sequence goes on from NZ_JHXH01000003.1 coordinate 186,999, forward strand.
TCGCCGGCATATTCGTATATCTGTCCCGTGAGCTGAGCTATCTTGTCTTTAAGCCCCTCTCCGAACTGCTTTATGCCCTCAACATCAGCCTTTACACCATAAAACTCCATAGATGCCAGCACCCGGCAAAGGGGCAGCTCAATGTCATTGAAAAGCCCTGTCATACCTGTCTGCTCCAGCTGCCCTTCAAGGTTTTCCCACAGTCCGGGCAGGCTGGCTATATCGGCATTTTCACCGCAGTCGCTGCGATATGTCACCTTGTATGCAAGACAGAGATTTTCCACGGTGTAGTCGCTTGACTGGGAGTTTAAAAGATAGCCTGCCAGGTCGCAGCAGAAAGCAAGCTCTCTCACCACGGTGCCCTGTCCCAGCGCAAACATATGCAGGCTCTTGCCTTCAAAAGCCCCCTTTACACACTCCGACTCCAGCACCGCCGTAATAAGCTCTCTGTCTTTTGTCACATAGACCGTATTGCCGCAGATAACTTTCAGGGTGTCGTCTTTAAGCTGCAAGCCGATTCTTTTTGCCTTTTCAAAGATCCCGATACAGCTTTGGTCAAGCTCTTCACAGTCTATTTTTTCAAGCTGTGAAAGCTTCAGCTTTTCCTCCGGCTCTGCCTGTACTCCCTCACCGCTTGCGCCAAGCCTTTCCATTAGTCTGAACATTTCAAGCCCTGCCAGAAGCTCACCGGTCTTTACTTTGTCGCCCCCTGTAAGCTTGTAATTCTCAATATTGGTGTCAATAGGCACTTCAAGAAAGATCTCCGCAAGAAATCTGCTGTCAAGGGCATCCTTGTGCCCGTTTTCAAGCTTTGCCCTCACCGACGGGGTAAGCTTTATATCGGCAAGCTTTTCATAAAGTGCGTCAACGCTCCCTGTCTGCTGTATAAGGCTGAGAGCTGTTTTCTCGCCAATGCCCGCAACGCCCTTTATGTTGTCCGAGGCATCCCCCATAAGCGCCTTGACCTCTATCATCTGACGGGGCTGTACGCCGTATTCTTCCATTATCCTTTCGGGAGTATATATCTTTGTTTCCTTTGTGCCTGCAAGGCGGACCGTGACTTTGTCCGACACAAGCTGGAAGCTGTCTCTGTCGCCTGTGAGGATAAAGCATTCGTTTCCGCTGTCGGCACACGCCTTTGACAGCGTACCCAGAATATCGTCTGCCTCGTAGCCCTCACACTCAACTATCCTTACCCCCAAATCGGTGAGCAGCTCTTTTATCACAGGCATCTGCTGGGCAAGCTCCGCAGGCATACCCTTGCGGTTGGCTTTATAGTCCGCATTGGCTTTGTGGCGGAAAGTAGGTGCTCTCAGGTCAAACGCCACCGCAGCGCAGTCGGGCTGTACCTGTGAAAGCTCTTTGAGGTAGATGTTCATAAAGCCTGTGATGGCGTTGGTGAACTGACCTTTCGAGTTTGAAAGCGCTTTTATGCCGTAAAACGCCCTGTTCATTATACTGTTTCCGTCTATTGCAAGTAAAACCATAAGTGTATGCTCCTGTTTCTTGGTATTTTTGAACAGTCTGTCCGCCGAATAATTGAGAGTATCCTCTTGGAAGTGCTATTCTCTGAACTCTCTCTTAGACTTTCAGTACAATTCGGGGATATGGGGTTCTTCCCCATATCCTCGAATTGCATTAAGAGGTTTAGGAAAGGGGTTTGGGGAACAACCCTTCTCCAAAAGGGTTTTCCCCAATTATTTCACGAACAAACTGTTCAAAGGTTTTCGAGGGACAAAGTTGCAACTGCGTTGAGGGACATATCCGCCCGTCTGCCTGCAAGGTAGTCGTAATAACCCTGACAGGCTATCATTGCGCCGTTGTCGCCGCAGTATTTCAGCTCGGGCAGATAAAGCTTGTAATTGCGCTTTTCACACTCCGCCGCTATCTTTTCACGCACCCCGGAATTTGCCGACACTCCTCCTGCCACCGCAATGGTAGTATACCCGTAATTTTCCGATGCAAGCATAAGTTTTTGGCAAAGTATATCCGCAATGGTCTTCTGGAAAGATGCCGCCATGTCCTCACGGTTTATTTCAATTCCCTTTTGCTGTGAATTGTGAACAAGGTTTATCACCGCTGTTTTAAGCCCCGAAAACGACAGGTCGTACTCGCTGCCCTGGACCTTGGGGTGGGGCAGGACAAAAGCTTTGTCATCGCCGTTTTTCGCCGCAGCGTCAATGAATTTCCCTCCGGGGTATTCGTAACCCAGTGTTCGTGCGACCTTGTCAAAGCACTCGCCTGCGGCATCGTCACGGGTGCGCCCGATAACGTGGTACTTTGTATAGTCAAGCACCTCAACGATGTGGGAATGTCCTCCCGATACCACAAGGCACAGATAAGGCGGTTTCAGCTCCGGGTGGGAGATATAGTTTGCCGCAATGTGACCTGCGATATGATGCACGGGAACAAGGGGCTTTTTTGCGCTCATCGCAAGTCCCTTTGCAAAGCTCACACCCACAAGCAGCGCACCGATAAGCCCCGGGGCATAAGTCACCGCAACAGCATCTATGTCCTCAAGGGTACACTCTGCCTTTTCAAGAGCTTCCCTGGTCACCCAGCCGATATTTTCCGCATGGCGGCGTGAGGCTATCTCGGGAACGACTCCACCGTAAAGCCTGTGCTCGTCTATCTGGCTTGCAACGACGTTTGAAAGGACGGTCTTTCCGTCCTCCACCACCGAGCAGGCAGTCTCGTCGCAGGAGCTTTCTATTCCAAGTATCTTCATTGTCTATCAGTCCTTTTAAAGGGTTTTCCCCAACTATTCTCTTATCTCTGCGGTGTAGATGCTCTGCATTTCTTCAGAGATGCCGCCGTCGCTTGACCTCACATACAGGGGCTTTTCTATCCGGATAAAGTTGTTTCCGCCCTTGCGCCCCTCCACAAGCACCAGCCATGGGGCGCACTCGGGATTTTTGTGAACGGTGCGAAGCCGTTTCGGCTCAATGCCGTTTGCACGCATAGCGGTGATTATATCGCTGAGCCTTTCAGGTCTGTTGCAAAGACAGAGCCGCCCGCCGAAGCGAAGATTTCTTGCCGCAGCGGCACACACATCGTCCACGGTACACATCATCTCATGGCGTGCAATAGACACCGCCAGGCTGTTATTTTTCGCTCCCGTACCGCTTATCTTGTAAGGGGGGTTGCAGGTGATAACATCAAGCTGCTCAGGGCTTTTCCACTCTCTCAGATCCCCAAGCACCGCCTCTGTATTATCCGCCCCGGACTCTCTTATGGAAAGCTTTAGCTGGTCATACGCCTTTTGCTGCAATTCCACAGCGTATATCTTTCTTGGCTGAAAATTCCTCTGGATTATCATTGGGATTATCCCGCAGCCCGTACAAAGGTCGCAAACGGTATCCTTATGCCTTGGTCGTGCAAAATCCGCAAGCAGGAATGCGTCCGTTCCGAACCTGTGCTCGGTGGAAATACATACCCTGAATCCCTTTCCCAGGTCTTCAAATGTAAGGTCGGTGTGCTCCATTACTTTTCTCCGTTCAGATATTTTGTCATAAGAATGGCGTCCTCTGTGGGGTAAGAGTAAAAGTTTTTTCTCTCCCCTGCCACAGCAAAGCCAAAGCTTTGGTATAAAGCTATTGCAGCGGCGTTTGAACGCCTCACCTCAAGGGTAACGCTCAAAGCGTGGGAAAGCTCTCCGAGCATATGCTCCATCAGAGCCTTTGCTATACCCCTTCGGCGGAACTTTTCCACCACGGCGATATTGTTTATGCTCACCTCGCCGAACACCTCCCACACGCTGAGAAAGCCTGCCGCTTCCCCGTCTTCATAGGCAACATAGGAATGTGCATTGGGGTTTGAAAGCTCCTGAAACAAGGTCTTTTCGCTCCATGGCTGCGAAAGGCACTGTGCCATTATTGCCGCAGCGTCTTTATAGCTGCTGCGGTCCATGAGTTTTATCTGCATCGGCATCGTTCCCTCTTTTTTCGCACACAAGGCAATACATAAATTTCTTGCTGTCAACAACTTTTATCTTTGCGTTGTCAAAGCCTGCATCGCTGATAACATCTCTCAGCTCTCTGGGAGAATAGTAGGTTTCCTCCTCGGACATAAACTGCTTTTTTCTCTCAAAGTAATCCCTGCTGTAAAAGGCGCAGATAAACTTTCCTCCCGGTCTGAGCACCCTTAATATCTCGCTGAGCGATTTCTCCCTGTCCTGCCAGAAATAAATGGTATTTATGGTGTACACCGTGTCAAAATAATCGTCGTCGTAGGGCAGCTCCTCCACCGATGCGTTTTGCAGAAACATTCTGTCCTTGTCCACCGCATCCTGGTTCACACTTGTTGCCACCACAACCATATGGTCGGAAATATCCACACCGTACAGCTTGACATTATCCAGCTTTTCGTCCAGCCTTTTGAGCATATCTCCGTTTCCAAAGCCAACATCCAGTATTTTCGAGCCCTCGTCCTTGCCCACAAAATTATAAACTGCGTTGTAAAGCTTAAAGTTTATCACGTTCATGGCAAGGGTAAAAAAATCTCCCGCAACGCCCTCAGGCTTTGCAAACTGTTCCTTCATTATTCTCTTGAATTTCTTTGGTGTCATCAAAAAGAAGTCTTTTATCTTCATTTCCCTTTACTCCCTCTCTTCAAGCAGTTTTGCGTATAGCTCTGCCTTTGAAAATCCCGTCGCCTTGGCTATCTCCTTGCAGGCGTCGGCTCCCCTCATTCCGTTTTGCATCAACGCTCTGACCTGCACCAGTGCTTCGTCAACAGTCTCTGCCTTTACAAGCTCGGACTCCTTTGCGCCCTCGATCACCAGCACAAACTCGCCCTTTGGTTTGACGTTTTTATACATCTCCACCGCCCCGGAAAGAGTGGTGCGTATGACCTCCTCGTGGAGCTTTGTCAGCTCCCTGCAAAGGGATATCTTCCTGTCCCCAAAAAATTTCAGCATATCCTCCAGCGTGCTCAGCAGCTTGTGGGGTGCTTCGTAAAACACAAGGGTGTGTGTGGAATTCTTCACCGCCGCAAGATGCTCCTGCCGCTGCTTTTTCGTCACCGACAAAAAACCCTCGAACTGAAAATTTTTGGTGTTAAGTCCGCTTATGGCAAGCCCCGATATTACTGCGCTGGGACCGGGTACGACCTCGACTCTTATCCCCCTGTCATAACACATCCTGACCAGCAGCTCCCCAGGGTCGGATATGCACGGCATTCCCGCATCGGTAACTATCGCTGCACTCTCCCCTGCGGCGACCCTGTCACAGATCCCCTCGCCAACCTGCGCTGCGTTGTGCTCGTGATAACTCACAAGCGGCGTTTTTATCTCAAAGTAATTCAGCAGCTTAGCACTCACCCTGGTGTCCTCAGCGCAGATAAAATCCACCTTTTCAAGCGTCTCTACCGCCCTGTACGTCATATCCCCAAGGTTGCCTATCGGCGTGCCGACTACATATAATGTTCCCATTTCCATCGTCCCTCTTACTATAAATCAGAATTTATCGGGGTATGCTTGTCGAGCAGCTGGGGGAAACCCTTTTGGAGAAGGGTTGTCCCCCAGACCCCTTTCCTAAACCTTTTATTGCTTTTTCGGCACAAGGTGTCTGCGACACCTTATCCCGAAAAAGTAGTAGAGTTCAGAAAAAGAGTTTGAGAGAAAGCGCTCCCAAGAGAATACCCACAGTTACTTGATAGGTATACCGCAACAAATGCGGATTTACCGAGGTTTGCACAACACGGCTCTACTCTTGTACAGTTATCACAAAGTGAAAGCCCGGAGCGGCACGAAAGCCGCTGTCTGCTCAAACCGATATGCGACGGACAAGCGTGCCGCCGCGGCGGTAAATTCTGATTTAGCTTATTATCTCTCCACCTATCATTACAATTTCGGGTGAACTCATGACCTCAAACGGGTCGCACTCAAACAGCGTGATATCGGCGTCCTTACCGACCTCAATCGAGCCGACTCTGTCCGCTATCCCTGCGATCCGGGCGGCGTTCCTCGTCACGCTCAGAACTGCGTCCTCAAAGCTCAGACCGTTCTTGCGGCAGATACCCACCGACAACGGCAGATACTCTATCGGTACTTCCGAGTGATCTGTGCACACAGCCACCGTCACGCCGTTTTTCGCCAGAATTGCCGCATTTTCGGGGCTAAGTGATGCCATCTCGGGCTTGCACCTGTCGCAAATAACAGGTCCTATCACCGCCGAGCAGCTTTCCTGTGCCAGCTCGTCAGCTATCAGATACCCGTCGGTGCAGTGGACAAGCGTGTAGTCAAGATCGAACTCGCTTGCTATCCTCACCGCCGTGAAAATATCGTCCGCCCTGTGGCAGTGGAAATGCGCCTTTATCTTTTTATCCACAAGGGGCAAAAGCGCCTCGCTTTTTATGTCGTACTCGGGCATATCGCCGTCCTCGCCGAGCGCCTTTTCAATGTCCTGTCCGTAGCGTTTCGCCTTGTATAAAGCCTCTCTTATCACCGCAGCGACTGCCATTCTTGTGACAGGTGTCTCGTCACGGTCGTTATAAGTCATCTTTGGGTTCTCGCCAAGCGAAAATTTTATCCCCACCTGTCCCATGGACATTTTGTCAATACGCTTTCCTGCGGTCTTAATGGCATATATCTGCCCTGCGACAGCGTTTGCCGAGCCGGGGGAAACCACTGCCGATGTAATTCCTGCCTTTCGTGCAAGCTCAAAGGAGTAGTCAAGGGGATTTATGCCGTCGATTATCCGCAGCTGCGGCGTGCAAGCATCAACCGACTCGTTAAGGTCCTCGCCCTCAAAGCCCACACCGCTTGTGGTCAGTCCCAGGTGTGTGTGGCAGTCGATAAAGCCGGGGAAAAGGCTTTTGCCATGGGCATCAATGTCCCCTGCACTGCCGACAGCGCACTCGCCCACCTGCGCTATCTTTCCGTCCTGCACCTCCACAAAGCCGTTGTCGATGACCGTGAAAACCTCGTCGCAGGTATAAATCTTAGCGTTTACTATCTTCATTTTCCTTGTTATCCTCTTTCTTCTGATTAGTTTTTCCGCCGAATATAAGCGAACACGGCAGCATCAGCCAGGAGTAATCCGTAAAGCACAAAAGCGCCCAGATCTTGTGGTGCGAAAGCAAAAAGCCGATAAGTATAAACAGTCCGCCCAACAGCGGTATCCCCGAAACAAAGTGGTCACGCTTGCGGTTTTTCAGCAGGTTGACAAGGTTAAGTACCGACAGCAAAAGCCCTATCAGCGCAAGTATCACCGTGGGATTTTTCGTGAAAAATCCGCCCATATCACTTGTTTGTGGAGCCAAAGCCCCCTTCTCCTCTCACCGTGCCGCTCAGCTCGTCTGCCACTTCCACCTCCGGAGTGAAAACAGGGGCAAGCACCAGCTGCGCTATCCTGTCGCCGTGATTTATCACAAAGTCGTTTTCCGATGAATTGTGCAGTGCAACGATGACCTCGCCTCGGTAGTCCCAGTCGATAACCCCCACGCAGTTGGCAGGCGCAAGACCAAACTTTGTGGCAAGTCCGCTGCGTGCGTAGATAAGCCCAACGGTGCTTTTGTCGCCGTCTATCTCCATAGCAACGCCCGTGTGGACTTTGACCGTCTGCCCTGCCTTGACCGTTATCGGCTCACCGCAGCAGGCACTCAAGTCGTACCCTGCGCTGAACTGTGTCTGCCTCGCAGGTATTACCGCACGTTCATCAAGCTTTTTTATCAGCAGTTTCATTCTCTTTCCTCTTTCTGTTGTATAATTTATCTGCTCTAAATCAGAATTTATCGGGGTATGCTTGTCGAGCAGCTGGGGGAAACCCTTTTGGAGAAGGGTTGTCCCCCAGACCCCTTTCCTAAACCTTTTAT
>NZ_JHXH01000004.1:0-186562 GCF_000621805.1 Ruminococcus sp. FC2018
AGAAAATGCTCAAAGATAAAGGCATAAGACAGAGTATGTCACGAAAAGGCAACTGTCTTGATAATGCCTGTGCAGAAAACTTCTTCGGATTACTCAAGACAGAATTGCTGTATTTACAAGAATTCACATCAATAGAACACTTCATATCCGAGCTTCACGCTTACATAGAGTGGTACAACACAAAGCGCATCAAGCTTAAGCTTGATGGTATGTCACCTGTTGAATACAGGCTCAATGCCGCATAACAAAAGCGACCAAGATCTCTCTTAGTCGCTTTGCATATTTTTTCTTTAAAAAGTTTGTCTAACTTTTTGGGGTCAGTTCAATGCCCCGGCGGTCTTTTTTGCTGTTTATCTGCTTTCACGGTCTAACTTTTCCATAGTGTCGGCAAGTATCTCGTTTCTTATCTCGGTAAGCTTCGGAGAAAACTCCACTGCATCAAATGCGTATGTCTTGTTAAGTTCAAATTCGTTTTCCGACCAGGTCTCAAGGGGGGATTCATTGTGCTGTATCAGAGCCTCAAGCTTATCAAGTGCTTTGTACAGCTTTGATTCTGCTGTCTGCTGCATCTGCATCTCGTCAAAAAGCGACGAGAGATCGTCCGATACCTCACCCGGCAGCGAGGCTGTCCACACAGCCAGAATATCATCCTCTTTTGCCCTGTCTCTTTCAGTTTTCTCAAAAGTGGGAATATCTCCTGTAAAGCACTCCCCCAGGTCATGAACGATACACATTGAGATCACCCTGTCCATATCCAGCTGTGCAAACTCATGTCTCAGCAGAAGTGCCATAAGAGACACACGCCAGCTATGTTCGGCAACGCTCTCTGTGCGTCCGCTGCTTGTAGTGCAGTGCCTTTTTGTATCCTTCAGCCTCTCAGCCACATGGAGTATATCCAGAAATTCTCTTGCTTCCACCGTTTTATCCCCTTTCCGGACAAAATCTCATATATGAGAGTATACATCACAAACATTGCATTGTCAATCATTGAGCAGATACAAAAAAGCCCTGTACGAGCTTTCCAAAGAATGCGCCTGACAGATCTTGAACCTGCACGTTGTTGACAATAGAACCTAATGGCAGCTCAACGAAATTAGTTATTTTCCTCGCAGATACGGCCGTTTTCGTGGTCTTAATATAACTCACAAGAGCTGAAATGTCAAGTGATTTTATTTTTTAGTATTCTTGAAAATCAACTTGTGCAATTTTTGCAACTTGATCTTTCAGACCCTTTGCAGGAGCTTGTCAAGGCGGTCGCTGATTTCAGATCCCTGCCCGATATGACTATGCCGGAAAAAACAAACGTGTAAATGTTCATCACTGCTATGTACAAGGACTTGAGCGTATTTTTAGATATTTCGTTGACTTTTTTCGCTTTTTGTGTTAAAATAATTATGAGAAACTATATATTCTGACAGCATTGTACATCTATTGTCGATTTGACAATAATGCAGCTTGTTATTTATTGGAATATTATGTAAGGGGGATCCCACATGCAGGAACTGTTGGAACGAAAGAAAGGTCTTCGCAGAAGCATATTGATCGTTGATGATGACTATATCGCAAGAGAGATACTCGGAAAGATGCTGAAAGATCAGTACGAAGTCAGCTATGCCGAAAACGGTGTGGTAGCTCTGGACATCATAAAGCGGGACAAGCTGAAGCTCTCACTTGTGATACTTGATCTGCACATGCCGGAACTTGATGGTTACAGTCTGCTGAAACTGCTTCGCAGCGACAATGAACTTAGGCGTATCCCTGTTATCGTGCTGACCTCTGAAAAGGGTGCAGAGGTTGAGAGTCTGAAGATCGGGGCAGCGGATTTTATCACAAAGCCCTTTGATATGCCGCAGGTCATTTGTGCAAGAGTCGGTCGCTCTATTGAGCTTGCCGAGGACAGCGTTATTATCCATGAGACAGAGCGTGACGAACTAACGGGACTATTCCATAAGGAATTTTTCTTTCAATACGGCAAAAGGCTTGACGAACTGAATAACAATATGCCGATGGATGCAGTGGTAATCGATATAAATCGTTTTCATGTGGTGAATGAGCTGTATGGAAGAAGCTACGGCAATCTTGTATTGAAAAAAATCGGCGAAAGCCTTCATGAGCTTGTCAGCGAAACAGGCGGACTTGCCTGCCGCCGTGACAACGATCAGTTTTGTGTCTATCTTCCCCATAGTGACGAGCTTAAACTCAAGCTGCCGCAGTATATCGCTGTGATAGACAAGCGCATAAACGACAGTAATATCAGTCTGCGGTTTGGCGTATATTCCGACGATGGCAGTGAACAGTGTATGGAACATCGCTTTGATTATGCCAGACTTGCCTGCCAGAAGCTCAGAAACAGCTATGTATCATGCTTTGACTTCTATAACGATGAGCAGCACAGCAAAGAGCTGTACGCCGAAAGGCTCATCAATGATATGGACAAGGCACTGTCCGAAAAGCAGTTCAAGGTCTATTATCAGCCGAAATATTCAATAAGGGGTGACAGACCGCAGCTTTTCAGCGCTGAAGCACTTATCAGATGGTTTCACCCTGAATTTGGTATGATAAGCCCCGGACAGTTCATCTCGCTATTTGAGGAAAACGGTCTGATACAAAAGCTTGACCAATTCGTGTGGAATGAAGCAGCGGTGCAGATAAAGCTGTGGAAAGACATATATGGGATACACATTCCCGTGTCGGTCAATGTGTCGAGAGTCGATATGTTCAATGCACATCTTGCGGATATCTTAGAGAACATTGCAAAACAAAACGGCTTGGATAATACCATGTTGCTGTTGGAGATCACAGAAACTGCCTATACCGATGACTCCGACCAGATCATCGAAGCAGTGAAAAAACTTCGCAAGTGCGGTTTCAGGATAGAAATGGACGATTTCGGCAGCGGATATTCCTCACTGAATATGCTGACCTCTCTGCCGATAGACGCTTTGAAGCTGGATATGAAGTTTATCAGAGGAATATGCGAAAGTGAAAAAAACGAACGTCTTGTCGGTATCATGATCGACATAGCAAGACTTCTTGAAGTCCCTGTTATTGCAGAGGGCGTAGAAACAAAGGAACAAATGGAACTGCTGAAAAAGCTGGGATGTGACATTATACAGGGCTACTATTTCTCAAAGCCGCTTCCGCCCGAGGAGTTCGGAGCTTTGGTAGAAAAAGAACTGAAGGAGACAAATTATGCTTACAATTGATAAACTGAGAGAATATGGTGCTGATGTGGACGAGGGTCTTGCAAGGTGCATGAATATGGAAGATTTTTATATTGGACTTGTAAAAAAGGCACTTGCTGACAACAGGCTTCCTCTGCTTGAACAGCAGATCGGCGAAGGCGATCTCGATGCGGCGTTTGAGACAGTTCATGCGCTGAAAGGTATGTATGCAAATCTGTCGCTTTCACCGCTGACAAAACCGCTCAGCGAAATAACGGAACTGCTTCGCAGCAGAACGGTAACCGATTATTCGTCTCTTTTAGTTGAAGCAAAAGAGCAGTTTGAAACATTGTGCAGTTTATAAATTTATCTCACAAGAGAAAGATTGATATGAAAAAGATAAAGAATAAAACAGGATTGTATGCAGCCGTTATAGGCAGCCTTATGATAGCAGCTATACTCATACTTGGCACATACTGGTCGGGACAGAAAGCACAGTAGGATACCGAAAAGGCAGTAAGTTCTGTAAGTAAGCTTTATCTTGACGAACTTGCCGGCAGGCGTGAACAGGTGGTTGCTTCTGCATTGAAACGAAATATCGGGAATATGCAGACTGCGGTCAGCCTGCTGACAAAGGACGATCTCAGCGATACAGCACATTTGCAGGCGTATCAGCGGCGTATGAGACAGCTCTATACCCTTGAAAAATTCGCCTTTGTGGACACAAACGGGCTTATCTATACCGCAGACGGCACTATGAATGATATAGAGAAGTACAGCTTTGACTACGATCATATCAACAAGCCTGAAATATCTGTAAGGGACAATGGAAGCGGCGGCAAGAGCGTTATTATCGCTGTACCGGTGGACAGGCTGCCCCTTGACGGGAAAACGCTGACTGTGTGCCCGCCTCAATTATCGCACGGGACTCACGCTGCCTGTAATAGCTTTGGATCCTATCCTTTGCAGATTCAATGGTTATGTTTCCCTCAATGTGCTCTTTTGCAGTCTCAAGCAGATAATCGGAGGTCTTCAGCCCGTCTACATCCTGCAAGCCGATAGCAGTTTTCCAGGCATAGCTTTTCATCGCCTTTTCAGGCTCACCCTGCCTGATATATTCATCAAGATCATACTGCCATTTCTTATTATCAGACATAGCCCAGCCTCCTTTTCAAGTAGTATTTGATAAATATATTATACCATATTTTACGGAGGAATGCAACTGTATTACCATGACTACAGTAGTGATCCAAAATTCCTACGCTGATATTGCTCCAAGCTATTTTTTAAATTCTTTCGTATCTGCATTTTTTGTCGGGTACTACACGGATTTAAAATTTCAATAAAAAACCAAGTGTTCCTTTGAGCATACAGCGCTCCTTCTACTTTAAATATATCACCTTATAATTCTATTTACCCACTCAATCAAGTCGTCTGATTCATATACCACAAGCTCCTGCCAGATGCCATTATAGTAAATGCCATCGCCTTTTGCGGAGTTTTTCTTTTTGCCATAGATATGCTCAGGTTTAAGAAACTCATATTCGTTCCATAGTCCCCTGCTTTTGCCTTCCATTGTCAAAACACGGTCTTTTCTGAAATCAAGCACCCCGTACCCTTTTCTTGACGAATCAAAGCCTTTTCTTGAGAGTATTACTTTCATTTGCAGCACCCACAATTTGATTTAAAAGGATCGTTCGGTCCATTATCCTGCCGGCAACATAATTTGAGACCAATGATAATGTGATAAAGAGGATTACGAATACTGCGAACTTTACGATTATTTTCTTGTTTGTGCTTTTCATAGTGATTGCTCCTTTGCGTTTTATTTTGTGTTTGTTTTTCGGATATTTTGAAAGATTCTTTTCACTCTCCATAAAAAAGCAAGTCCCCGCACCTTTCGGGTGCGAGGGCTGTCCTCTGAGTAATCACAAACACTATATTCAATTGATGTTAGCTGTGCTTCATATTCGGCGTTAGTTACGCTTTCTGTAATGCGCAGGCAAAGCCTTCCTTCATGTATCCCCACTCATGAGAGTTCTTCGATTTTGTGCCGAGTGTTCCGACCTCTACGAATCCATCGCCAATCTCTTTCCAAGGATCATATCCTGCGTCCATAAACTGTATCTTAGTTTCGGTTGCGCCAAGCTCGTCAATGTTGATCCCCTTGTACCAGGCTCTTTCGTATTCCTGTCCCCAGAATGTTGAGCTGCTCTTGCCCCATGCTTTTTCTGTGATCAGGTTTGCGTTTTCAGGGATATAGCTTTGTCAAAGCCGTTTGCATTGAGCAGCTTACGGACCGTCATTCCCTTGTCTGCTGCATACTTTGCAAGTCTCTTTACTGTCTCGCCGGTGAACATCTTATACTCGCAAAGCCTGATGCCTGTTATAAATTCTGTAACTGTTGATTACAACGGCAGGACAGATCTGTTCGACACATTTATAGAATCGCTGCTAACTGATTTTCTAAACGAAAGCGGCGCAGAGAATTACGATGCCGCAGCAGAAACAGAGCTTGCCATATCGGCATAGGCTTATGCGTTTCTTAAAAATGAAAGAATGAAAAAACTTGAAAACATGGTTATATTACAGGCTGTCTCGTGATGAGGACAGTGAAATGAACAGCCTGCAAAATCAAAGGCAGATACTTGTTGACTACGCACAGCAGAAAGGTCTGGAAATAGTGGGTGAGAGCTTTGATGACAACGTATCGGGAATGTCATTCAACCGAAAAGGTCTTGAGGAGCTTGAAGCTGCTGTTGACAAAGGGATAGTCGAGCTGGTGCTCGTCAAGGATCTGAGCAGACTTGGCAGGCACAGAACGCAGACTGCCCTGTTCATCGATCACCTGCGGCAGAACAATGTCAAGGTGTATTCCGTCACCGAGGGCATAGATACCAGCGATGAGGACGACGATCTGCTGATAGGATTCAAGCAGATATACAATGACTTCTACGCCAAGGACATCGGCAGAAAAATAAGAACGGGCATCAACCAGAAACAAAAGCAAGGGCTGATAGTCAATCTCCCGATGGGTTACTACAAGGACAAGCTCACGGGCGAGGTCAGAGTCGATGAGATCGCCGCCGACATCGTCAGAGAGATATACCACTCCTATCTCGAAGGTCGAGGACTGTCATCTATCGCAAGAGAGCTGAACAGACGGGGCGTCAAATCTCCCGAGTTCTACTCCCATAGAAAGATAGGCGCACAGCGGACACAGATGTGCAAGAAGTTCCTGTGGGCACAGACGACTATTAAAAGGCTTTTGACCAACGAGATATACACAGGCACCCTTGTCAATCACAAGACGGTCACCAGCAAGATATACAAGACCAAGAAAGTTGTTCCCGAGGAGGAACGATTCCGCCACGAAGATTTTGTCCCTGCGATAATCGACAAGGTGACCTTCAACAAGGTGCAGGCTGTCATAGAGAGCAGAACGGCAAACACCTGCCGCACAAAGATAGGAGGTACGCTGCACCGATACTCAGGAATGATAAAGTGTGCTGACTGCGGTGCGATACTTGTTGCTAAGTGGCGGGGGAAAGGCGATGACAGGTATGTTGAGTACACCTGCAACAGCCACCACAGGTACGGCAAGCAGTACTGCACTCCCCACCGCATACACGAAAGTCAGCTGGACAAATGCGTGACTGATGAGCTGTACCGCCTGCGTGACAGGCTCAAGGAAGAAAGCAAAAAGTACGAAAAGATAGTCAGGGAGTGGCAGAAGAACAAGCCGAGGTTCGAGCAGCGGATACAGCAGTACACCCAGCGGATAAACCTGCTTCAGGAGCAGATTCAAGGAATACTTATGGAACGCATAACCGACAAGGCTCACGCTGATATGTACGATGATATGATAAAAAAGCGAGAAGCCGAGATCAAGGACCTCAAAAACAGGATAAGCGAATGTCAAAGGCTTGACGAGGTAAGTTCCCAAAAGAGCAGCCAGCTGCGCTCAACTGCCGAACTGCTTGACGAGATACTCTCCCAGCCGAAGATATCGGATTCCGATCTGCGAATGCTGGTGCAAAAGGTGCTTGTGCATCAAAACGATGACAAGAGCCTTGATGTGCAGTTTATATTCAACGGTGCATTCGAGCAGAGCGTGACAAAGTATGATGACGAACAGGTATAAAAAGAAAGGCTGGTGCAGATCAAACTGCATCAGCCTCACTTTTTTTGTGGGTGCAGCCGTTATGTGAACGCCCGTGACTTAGACCTGCAAGCCTCCTGGGAGCAGCAGCAAATGGCAGCATAACGGCATACTGTCATTGTGCCCGGCTTCAAGGGCGGTGCGGCTATGATGCAGCAGATTCAGGATCAGTAATATAAGAAAAGGGCAATGTCCTCCCTGCGTGGAAGAGATCGCCCTTTATCATATCCAATTACTTCAAATATCAACACTCTCCAAATAGAACCTGCTGATCTTCTCGTGAGTGATCGCAGCTCTGGACCAGGTCCGGATCCAAAGCAGTATTAAAACATAAAAGGCTATTGCACATAATGATAACTGTGCAACAGCCTTTATTTTATATGCTTTCCAAAACATTATAGATATCCCCGCCTATGCTTCAGCACAAAGGTGTCACCGGCACTAAAGAACGGACATTTGCCGGGCTTCGGGTCTGAAGGTACTGCTCCTGCAATTCGGGGAATACTTTGGTATCCGAAACTGTTATTTTGAATTCGTACTGCATGATATTCCTCCGTTTTATTTCAACTCGACCGCCAGCTCTGCCACCGAAACAAGCACGGCTTCGCCGCTGATCGCTATTCTGCCGCTGCCGAGCAGCTCACATTTCAGATGACCGCCACGCTTTGAAGCCTGATAAGCATTGATGACAGACTTTCCAAGAATCTCAGACCAATAGTCTGCTATTTGGCAGTGCGCCGAGCCGCACACAGGATCTTCGGCTATTCCGAATTTTGGGCAAAAGCTGCGTGATACACAGTCTGTTTGCGTACCTCTTGCCGTTGCATTCTGGATGCGCCCCTCGACCTTTTTGAGCATTTCCTGATCAGGGTCCATAGTGCGTACCTGTTCTTCATTTTCAAAAACACAGATCAGATCCAGTCCGAGGACAGCCTTGACAGGTCTTACACCGAAAGCCTTTTCCATATCGTCCGTGACAGGTATCTCCCGAAGCGGATATGTGGGGAAATCCATTTTGTAAAACGAACCGTCCCGTGTAACGGTAAGCATTCCACTCATTGTTTCAAACCGAACGGAATCGGCATCAGGCTCATAGTAATTCATTATCACAAAAGCAGAAGCCAGCGTAGCATGACCGCAAAGCTCTACCTCTGTTACAGGCGTGAACCACCGCAGATGATAATATTTTCCCTCCTTGACGATAAATGCCGTTTCCGAGAGATTATTCTCCATCGCCAATTTCATCATAGCATCTTCCGATACCCATTTATCCATAACACACACCGCCGCCGGATTGCCCGAAAAAGGCTTGTTTGTGAATGCGTCAACAATGTATTGCTTCATGTTTATACCTCATTACTTTAGAACTCTGCTCCCATCAGTATGACCTCGGTTTCCTTTTTGAAGCCGTATTTAGTGTAAAACTCGGGCAGGACGCCCTCTGCGGCGGTTATAAGGTGAACGCCCGCCATACCCTGTGCCTTAATATCTGCAAGGCACTTTTCAAGCAGTTCCTTTGCGATACCTCTGCGCTGATATTCGGGATCAACCGCAAGGTCATTGATCTCAAATGTCCTGCCGTAATGGAACAGCATTGATGTTCCCAGGATAAAGCCGACGACCTTGCCGTCGAGGACATATTCAAGACCGTAGGATTGCTTTGACTCCAACAGCTCCCGAACGTGAATGACCGCATCTTCCGGTTTCCACGGATCATTCCACGGCTCACCCGAAAAGGCTCTTGCGTATATGTCACCATAGCGCTTGATATGCTCCATAGTGATAGGCTGAATGCTATCTTTAATCATGATCGTCCTCCGTTATTTCTATCCTGCTGATAGCCTGAATGTTTATCCTGGACTTGTCCATGAAAACAAGCTCCTGTGAATAGCTGTCAAATATCCGCACCACACCTTGCTTATTCGGAGCGAATACCGCTGCCATATCGGTTGGACGGATATTGCCCGACATTTCCGCCGAACGTGACATAGTGTTCCTGATCGTATTCGCAAGCGGTAGCTGCTGTGCCTTTGTGATGATCGGTGACAGCGTGGATCTTTCTGCATAGAACCAAGTACACATGGGGTTCACTCCTTTCTTATTTGCTATGCTAAATCAGAATTTGCCGTTATTTGTTTCCTATGCCCAGATTGCCATCGCCAAAGTGCCGAAAACGATCAGAATCAACCCGGCAAGCGCCTTTCTGCTCAACTTTTCTTTGAATACGAAATAGGAAAAAGCGACGGAAACGATAATGCTGAGCTTATCGATCGGTACGACAACGCTGACGACGCCGTTCTGTATGGAGTAATAGTAACAGAGCCATGATGCGCCTGTGGCAATCCCGGACAGAGCTATGAATACAAGTTCTTTGGAATCAGTATTTTTCAGTTCAGCACCTTTGCCTTTAACGAAAACGATCAGCCAAGCCATAACAAGAACAATACCTGTACGGATCGCCGTCCCGAGATTTGATTCTACATCCGTTATGCCGATCTTTCCCAGAATAGAGGTCAGGGCAGCAAAAACAGCGGAACCGATCGCGTAGGGCAGCCACGTGCGCTTTGTGTCCTTTGCTTCAGTTTTCTTCTTTTCGATCATCAGAAACACGCCTGCCGCAAGAAGTGCAGTACCGATCAGCTTGACCGCCAGATGTTCTGTCTCACTGAAAAGGATGATTGCGATAAGCACTGTCAGAATCGTGCTGGATTTATCGACGGGAACGACCTTGTTCACATCGCCGACGGACAGGGCTTTAAAATAGCAGATCCACGAGACTCCTGTCGCAAGGCCGGACAGAATTAAGAAGATGATAGATTTTGCCGATATTTCCGTGATCGTTCCAGCAGAGCCAACGATAAACACCATGATCCAGGCAAAAAGGAGTACAACGACCGTCCGCAGAGCAGTCGCCACGTCTGAATCAGTCTTTTTGATCCCGCATTTCGCAAGTATCGCCGTAAGTCCGGCAAAGAGCGCGGACAAAGCCGCCATGATCAGCCACATATCTTCCCCTTATTCATTGTCATATATTCTGGTAATTCTCGTCCATCAATTATCTCTAAGATAAATTCCGATTTGTGCGAGCATTCTCGCACATTGATTATATTACCTATTATACCATAATCAGCCCCGATTTTCAATCCACAATACGAAAAAAACGGGAGCAACCCTGAGCGAGTTGTTCCCGGGGAAGAAAGATTCCGACACAAAAACTTTGTCCCTGCGATCATCGACAAGGTGACATTCAACAAGATGCAGGCTATCATAGAGCGCAAAACGTGACATAGTATGGTGACGAAAAGGTATAAGAAAGGCTGGTGCGTATCAGATCGCATCAGCCTCACTTTTTATGTGGGTGCAGCCGTTATGTGAACGCCCGTGACTTGGACCTGCTCTCCTATCGAAAGGGGTGATTTCAGGCATGAAGAGATGTAATATCGACTTCTCTTCAAGTTTGCATAAGAAAAACTTATCTAATTTACCCGAAATCCAGATTGATTTATTTGAAAACTATGATAAACTATAATTACCAAATAAATCACGGAGGTAACACTTATGGCTAACATTCTTATCGTTTACTATTCACGCAAGGGCGAAAACTACTGGAACGGCGGTCTTAAAACCATCGCAAAGGGCAACACCGAGCGTGTGGCTGAGTTCATTCAGAATGCAGTGGGCGGTGATCTTTTTAAAGTAGATACCGTAAAGCCCTATTCCGAGAGCTATATGACCTGCATCGAGGAGGCAAAGCAGGAGCTTCGTGCAAAGGCTCGTCCTGAGATAAAGGCTTATCCCGACAATTTTGAAGACTACGACACTATCTTTGTGGGCTTCCCTAACTGGTGGGGAACGATGCCGATGTGTATGTTCACACTGCTTGAAAAGTATGATCTGGCAGGCAAGACGATCATTCCTTTCTGCACCAATGAGGGCAGCGGTATGGGTTCAAGCGAGCGTGATCTTAAAAATCTCTGTAAGGGCGCAGTTGTCAAGGCCGGGCTTTCTGTTCACGGAGCAGAATCGGCAGAGAGTGAAAGCAAGGTCGCTGCGTGGGCAAAGAAATCTGTCTAAGGAGGAACTATTATGAATTACATTACTTTGAATGACGGCAACAAGATCCCAGCGGTAGGTTTCGGCGTGTTCATGATCCCTGCCGACGGCTCGACATACAAGGCAGTGCTTGAAGCGCTGAAGGTCGGCTACCGCCACATTGACACGGCTGCCGCATATTTCAACGAAGCGGAAGTCGGCAAGGCTGTCCGTGACAGCGGAATTACCCGTGAGGAGATCTTCGTCACGAGCAAGCTGTGGCTTCAGGACTACGGCTATGAAGCTGCTAAGAAAGGCATTGATGCGTCGCTTTCCAAGCTGGGTCTTGACTATATCGACCTCTATCTGCTCCACCAGCCTTATGGCGATGTGGCAGGTGCGTGGAAGGCTCTTGAAGAAGCAAAAGCACAGGGTAAGATACGTTCTATCGGTGTCAGCAATATGACACCAAAGCTCTACACCGAACTGACTGCTGATTTTGCAACAAAGCCTGCGGTAAATCAGGTTGAATGCAATCCGCTTTTCCAGCAGAAGGCTCTGCGAGAGGTGCTTGCAAAAGACGATGTAAAGCTAGAAGCGTGGTATCCCCTCGGTCACGGTGACAAGTCACTGCTTAAAAACCCGGCGATCACAGCACTTGCTGAAAAGTACGGTAAGAACGCAGGACAGATCATTCTGCGATTTGAGGTGCAGGAGGGCTTTATCGTTCTGCCGAAGTCCACAAATCCCGAGCGTATCAAGGGCAACATCGACATTTTTGACTTTGAACTGACCGCTGAGGAAATGGATACTATCCGTGCGCTCGATACAGGCAAGGGTTCCCACGATCCCGAAGCTCCGGGTGTTGGCGAAATGCTGCTGAACAATTACAAAATTCATGACTGATGGTGATACTATGACCGACAAGGAACAGATCATACAGCTCTACAAAGAGATGTACACTGCAATGGTGAACAAGGACAGAGCAGAACTTGAACGTGTCCATGATGACAGCTTTGTGCTTGTCCACATGACAGGTATGCGCCAGCCGAAAGAGGTCTACATAAGCTCGATCATGGACGGTACGCTGAATTATTATTCTGCCGAACATGAACATATGCAGGCGGAGATCAATGGTGATACTGCTGTGCTTATCGGAAAAAGCAAAGTCACGGCTGCGGTATTCGGAGGCGGAAAGCATACCTGGCGGTTACAGCTTAGGTTTCAGCTTGTGAAGAAAAACAGCGAGTGGCGCTTTGCACTTGCGAGCGCCTCGACCAATTGAGGTGATATGATGCTAAAACAGATACGCTATTTTCAGTCGGTGGTGCAGCTTGGCAGCTTCACAGCTGCCGCAGAGGAGCATTTTATTTCGCAGTCTGCGATCTCACAGCAAATAAAGGCTCTTGAAAAGATCGCAGGTCCCAACAGCAACGCTTCGGTAATTCCGGCGGCTAAGGGTCCGAAGATCACTCCGCCTATCAAGGACGACAAATAAGCCTTGATACATAATAACGGATACACAGGCTTCTCTGTTTTCACGGAGAAGCTTTTTATTTATATTACGATAGTTAAAACAATAGATTTATTATTTTTGTTTTTAATATTAAATAGTTGACTTTTAGAAACAAAAGTGTTATAATGATGTCGGGCGAATACTCTCTAAAAAATGCCGATGTTGTAAAAATATGGGCGTTAATAACAGAATCAGGAGGAGAAAAAGATGACGATCAAAAAAAGGCTGGTCGCAGTGGCAGCGGCTACGATGCTTGCAGTTTCAGTCTTTCCGCTTTCCGCTTTTGCCGACAAGGAAGCGAAATACGAAAAAAGGGAAGTTACTGCTTACAAGTACAGCATGGATAAGAGCGAAAAAATGCAATGCCTGTTCTTGAATGATCTGCCGGACGTTCCGTATGTAGATGTTGAGGCTTACCTTGACAGTATATACACAAAGGATTTTACTACCTCGGCAGACGGTGATGTTTACACCGTAAGCGGAAACGGCATGACCATTGTTGCGGATACAGCTAAGGAAACGCTCACTATCAACGGATTTGATTCAAACTTCCAGTTGAATATACTTGAGCTTGAAAAAAAGGAAGATAATCCTGAATACGTCACTGAGCCGGAGGCATCCATAGACGGTACAGAAAAGCCGGTTTCCATTGATTATTCAAAGTACAAGATCGACCTTATAGGTGACGACGGAAAGCTGTATTTACCATTGACATCAATTTCAAATATTTTTGACTGCGTATACCGTCTGGCTGAATATATAAACGGCAATCTGTACTTTACATCGGTTATGTCACGGTCAGGTACGGGAAGCGGATACTATGACCGTTCACCGATCTATTTGAAAAAAGAGCGTTCACAGGCAATGATAGATTATACCTACAATGAGCTGTGCGTGTATATGGATTATTTCTTCGGCAAACCGTCCAAGGCTATAATCTCAAAGGCTATTGCGGAAAAAGGGTTCGATAAGGCACTTGATGATGATTATCCTGAGATAAAGCAGCTGCTTTTGTCAAAGAGCCGTGCTGATTTCCATCTTGGTACGCTTTTGCTGGACGATGCAACCGATGACGGCGGACATACGGCAATGTATTATGGCATATTCGGAGATTTGCAGATATTCCCTGAAGACCAGAAGGATAATCTGATCGGGGAGTATATTGTTCGGAT
The DNA here is from genome assembly GCF_000621805.1 of Ruminococcus sp. FC2018. Classification (GTDB taxonomy): domain Bacteria; phylum Bacillota; class Clostridia; order Oscillospirales; family Ruminococcaceae; genus Hominimerdicola. The sequence goes on from NZ_JHXH01000004.1 coordinate 14,047, forward strand.
ACAGGAATCGTTAAAGGCGCAGGAGCAGATCGCAAAAATGCAGACGCCTGACAACACTCGGGATAGGGTCCAGGCTGCAAGAGAAGAAAAGCTGAAAAATGCCACAAAGGTAAAGGAATGGCCTGAGGACGGAGTAGCTCTTTACGTTAACGGTAAAACGGCACTGTTCCAATTTGCCGGCTTTATACATCCTGTTGTTGATGATTTCGTATGGTCGCTGGATTACGCTTCTAAAAACGGCGTAAAGAATTTTGTTATAGATGTAGCTGCTAACGGAGGCGGAGAAGAAACGATCGCACACTTTATTAATGCTATGATGGCTAACAAGCAGAAAAACAACAATGCGGTCGTTACAAAAATGCATAGTGCGCCAACCGGCAACACCATCAACACTAAATATGTATTGGACCTTGACCACAACGGTACGATAGACGATAAGGACAAGAGCGTATACTATGATTTCAACTATGCTATACTTACGTCTAAATCATCTTTCTCAAGCGCAAATATGCTGCCATGTCTGGCAAAGGATAATGGCATACTGATCCTGGGCGAAACATCAGGCGGAGGAACTTGTATGGGAAGTCAGCATCGTTACGCTGACAGTGTTTACTTTGCAGCTGCGGGACTTTACACTATGAATCGCAAGGATGGCACGGATCTGGACGCCGGCGCAGCGGTTGATTTTGACCTCACGGCAAAGAATGCAGACGGAACCACAAGCTACCTGGGATTTTATGATTTTGCAAAGCTGGAGGAGTGCATCGACAAGTTCTACGGCGTTACACAGGAAGCTGCTCCCGAGGAAACTCCTCAGCAGGCAAAGGTAGAGCCTGCAAAGGCAGTTGTTGACAAGGATGCTGCTCCGCCGACAGGTCATGTTGGTGACACTATAACAGCTGCGGTACTTCTGATAGCTGTTGGTTCACTGGCTGTCAAGAGAAAAGACATGGATTAAATCTATACCGGAAAAACTTATTGACAACGGTAACAAGCCCTGCCCGGACCTATTTTGAAATGCTCCCCTTTTGTTAGACAATGTGGTATAATAGAAATATACCAATTATGAATCTAACGAAAGGGGGCATTTTTATGCCCTTTTCAAAATCCCCCATAACGATTTCACGATAAGAAAAGCTTTATGGCGCACTAAGGTTCATGTGCGCTGCTAATGTATTTACCCGTACTTTTAAGTGAAATATACCGAGTAAATATTAAAATTCCGTAAATACTGAATTCAATTCAGTTTTGAGATAGACTGTTCTCAAGATAAAATATCAGGGGGTGGGAACACTGGAGAAAAAAGTTAAGATCAGGCAGGTAAGAGCAGCTGAAACTCGAAAAAAATAGTTTCGGCAGCAAAAAAACTTATCACGGAAAACGGCTTTGAGAACGTATCCATCGAGGATATTGCCAAACAAGCCGAGGTATCGACAGGCTCGTTTTATACCTATTTCAAAAAGAAAGAGGATATTATCGAGGAGCTGAATCAGTCGAACTTCTATCGCCTTGCGGAGATAACCAATGAGATGACAGAAAAGGATCTTGATGAACGGCTGAAATACTACTGCCGTGAATTTCTGGGGGAAATAGAGCGTGTCGGGATAGAGATCTGCAGGTAGTGGATACGCAACAATATTGCTCCCGTCAGGATAGTTATCTCGGACAAGGAGACCACGAAGTATGACCACGATCACCTTGCGATGAGGTCACTGATAGAGGAAGGTGTGAGCAGAGGCGAGCTTACAGAGAATGTTCCCGCTGACGAACTTGCACTTTTTATCAACACACAGCTTTACGGACTTATGGTTGCTTGGTGCATGAGCGATGCTTCGGTAGTCGGCTCTGCCAAGACCGATGCATTTTTCGATAGTATCATCAAACCGGCACTTATGCCGTACAAATTATGATTTAACAGGAGGTACGGTATGAAAGATTTTGTATTCAGCAACACAACAAAGGTTTATTTCGGCAAGGATCAGCTCCATCATCTGAGTGAGGAGATCGCTAAGTTCGGCAAGAAAGTCCTGCTGGTTTACGGCGGCGGCTCTATCAAAAGGATCGGCTTGTACGATAAGGTGATGGCTGAACTGAAAAAGGCTGATATGACGGTGTTTGAGCTTGGCGGCGTTGAGCCTAATCCGCACCACACCACCGTCAACAAGGGTGCTGCGCTTTGCAAAAAGGAAGGCATTGATGTACTTCTCGCAGTCGGCGGCGGCTCGACGATCGACGCAACAAAGGCTATGGCTGCAACTGCAAAATACGAGGGTGACGATTGCTGGGACATCATCACAGGCAAGGCTTTCGTGCCCGACAATCTGCCAATCGTATCGGTGCTTACCCTTTCGGCAACGGGTTCCGAAATGGACATCGGCGGTGTTATCAGCAATGTTGAGCTTAATGAAAAGCAGCCAATTTTCGGACCGACATTAAGACCGAACGTTTCATTCCTCGATCCTACAAATACATTCAGCGTCAACGCATACCAGACCGCAAGCGGAAGTGCGGACATTATGGCGCACGTTTTTGATGTGGCATATTTCACCGATCAGGAAGAAATGGATATGCTCACCCGTATGCAGGAGGAGGTGCTGAAAACCGTAGTCAAGTACGCACCTGTCGCTATCGAAAAGCCCGATGATTACGAAGCACGTTCCAATCTGATGTGGGCATCGAGCTGGGCGCTCAATGGTTTCTTGTTCAGCGGCATTTCTCAGGACGCTATCGCTCACATGATCGAGCATGAGCTTTCCGCTTTCTACAACATCACCCACGGTCACGGACTTGCTATTGTTATTCCGAGATGGCTGACCTATATTCTCAGCGAAAAGACAGCACCGAAGATCAAGCGTTTCGGTGTGAATGTCCTCGGTGTAGATGCGTCACTTTCCGATATGGACGGCGCAAAGGCTGCGATCAAGGCTCTGGAGAAATTCTACTTTGAGACACTCGGACTTCAGAGCCGACTGAGCGACCTGGGCATTGACGATAAGAATTTCGCACTCATGGCAAAGAAAGCCTGCAGTGCAAAGGGCAAGCTGGTCGGATTTACAACGCTCACCCCTGCCGATGTTGAGGAGATATTCAAGATGTGCCTGTAATTTCTTAAAAAAACGAGGTGAGTTTGAAATGATCTGTGAAGAGGAAATGGTAGATCTGCGGATCGCTGATCCGAAAAGCATTGAAGAAGGCAAAAGACTGGCGCAGCTTGCTTTGATACAGTAGGCGGAACGCTTGTATTTCAAGCCGAAGATATCGGATTCCGACCTGCGAATGCTGGTGCAAAAGGTGCTTGTGCATCAAAACGAGGACAAGAGCCTTGATGTACAGTTTATATTCAACGGTGCATTCGAGCAGAGCGTGACAAAGTATGATGACGAACAGGCATAAAAAGAAAGGCTGGTGCAGATCAAACTGCATCAGCCTCACTTTTTTGTCTTCTATTGTTTTCAGTACCGATATCGGTCGATAAAAGGAAAGAATAGCTGCGGTCGATTCCTAGAGCGCCAAGCGGAGCTGTGATCAGAATCGCAAGCACCGCAACTGATAACACTATCTTTCCGCATGGCAGACCAAGCGACAGCGGTACCGAGCCTATAGCTGCCTGCACCGTTGCTTTCGGAAGATAGGCTATCACACAGAAGAAACGTTCTTTTGTGTTAAGCTCCGTGCCAACCAGACATAAGACTACACCCACAGACCTGAAAGCGAGAGCTATGAATATCATCAGAACCGCCATACCGCCTGCCGTAAGTGTGTAGCGAACATCAACAGCAGCACCTACAAGCACGAACAGCATTATTTCGGCGGCTATCCACAGCTTGCCGAACTTTTCAGACAGTCTTGCACAAACGCTCTTGTTGGCTTTCAGCTTCACCACGCAAGCCATAGCTACAACAGCAAGCAATCCCGACATGGCAACATAGGGCTTCACAAGATATTCAACACTCATCAGAAAAAAGGATGTTCCGAGCAGGATAATGACCTTTGTGCTGTTTCTGATTTTGAGCTTGTTCTGGTATGATTTTTCAAAGAGAAAATAAATCAGAAGTCCGACTGCCGCACCGAGCAGAACGCCGAGAACTATGGATATGGGGATATTCAAAAAGTCAGTGACTTTTGCCGAGCCGCCCTGCGCCATCGTCACAAATGTGGAGAACAGCACGATAACGAAGATATCATCACAGGACGCTCCTGCAAGAATCATCTGCGGAATGCTTTTCTGTGTTCCACATTTTTCTTCTATCAGTTTCACCATTCTCGGCACGACGACTGCAGGAGAGACAGCACTCAGTACCGCACCCATGACAGCTGATTCAATACGGTTCACACCGAGCAGAAGCGGAGCGAACAGAATATATCCGACTATCTCACAGCATGCAGGAACAAATGACATCATCACAGCAGATCTGCCAACCTTCTTCAAGTCTGAAAGGTTAAGCGACAATCCAGCTTTTATCAGTATAATGATAAGTGCTATCTGCCGAAGCTCTGAGGATATGCCGAGTATTTTCGAGTCGAGCAGGTCAAGAACATATGGACTTACCACGATTCCTACGCCAAGCATACCAATTATACGAGGCAATCCTATTTTCTCAAATATTGCAGCGGCAGACAAACCGACAAGAAAAATGACCGCAAGTGATAAAATCATAATAATACCTCCAAACAGAATAAAAAAGAGCCGATAACTATTGCGTAAAACGCAGAAGTCATCAGCTTGAATAAGCGGTTTAGGTTTCCCAGGGGAGAACATCATTCCCATATCAAATTGTCTGCATTCATTATATCACGGCAGAACAAACAAGTCAATAGGCAAATAAAATAATACAAGGCTGGTGCGTATCAGATCACATCAGCCTTAATTGTTCTTCAATAATTGGCATCGCCCCGTCATCATAAGACATATTCCATTTGTACATCAAACGGCTCGTTTTCAGCAATTTCACGGTTTATCTCTTCTGCGTCAACACAACCCAGTTTGCGGTATGCCGCCTGACTTTCCTTCGACGAATGTGCTGAAATATACAGTTTCTCAGCTCCTAAAAGTCTTGCTTCACGACAGATCACTCTGAAAAGACCGGTGCCTATGCCCATTCTGCGAAACGGCTGTGAAACATGAAAAAGCACAAGCTCCAGGTACTGAGCATTGCTTCCAAACAGCTTATTTGAGATCACTATGTATCCTACAATTTTTTCGCCCAGAAATGCACCGTATGCCGTCCATTCCAAACCAAGTAGTTTGCAGATGGAAGCGGCGATCTCTCTGCGTTTTTTCAGATCCCAGTCCTCAATATACTCATTGGTGACTAATTTCCATTCCTCACCTACAAACCGCCAGCATTCTTTTACTTTCTGATATCTTATAAAGTTATCAAGAGAATATTCGTTGAAGTTCTTATCTGTTAGCTTTTCAATGACAATATTGTTCATAAATACCTTCTTTCGTGTACAAAAAAAGTGTTCCCGAAAAATCGAAAACACTTGGATTTCTTATTCACAAAAGGATGTTAAACAAGCAAATGTGAATGATAGAAGTTTCCGATTTTTCTGTTACGAATATTCATATCATTCACCTGCCTTTCTGAAATTTGGTGCGGGTGACAGGACTTGAACCTGCACTCCTCTCGGAAGCAGCACCTAAAACTGCCGTGTATGCCAATTTCACCACACCCGCATATTATTCCAATTATTGATTTTCAGCCTATTGGAATAGTCTGGAAAAATACCACTGTTGTAACGCTACCTAAAACTGCCGTGTATGCCAATTTCACCACACCCGCATATATTTTGCCGTGTATGCCCTGCTTGCGTCAGCAAGCATGTTCACACACACCCGCATATTAACTTAACGTGTCAGCCTCGTCTTTGCATACAAAATCACCAACACAGCAATGTGATTATACCACAAATCCCATGGACTGTCAAGGGAAACATACCATTGACCGGCTGTATATTGCGACACAGCCTATATTGTCACTTACGCCAATATTATCACACGAAAAGAAAAGAGACCGGTTTTTACACGGTCTCTGATTTTTTATCAGCCCCAGTACTGTCTCCAGATGTTTACGTAGTTGCCCCAAGGGGTTCTGAAGGAGTAGCCGAGTTTCGGACTTGAAACTGCATGTGATGTGCTGTTCCAGTAGTAAATGTTGTAGTCATTGGCGATGTTGTTGTAGTATGTGATGCCATAAGCTGCGCCCCATACTGCTCTCTTTACTCTGTCTGTAACTCTTGCATAAGTAGCTCCTCGAGCCGCAAGTGTTGCATCGGAAGCAAATCCGCCGCTGGTATAGATTATGCTCTCAACATTTGAGTATCTTCTGTAATATGATGCCCAGTTGCCCTGGTATGTGTACTTTGCACATACATACTGGTTTGTTACACAGTCTGCAACATAAACGATAGGCTTATCCCAGAAGGAACCTGCTGCACCGCCCACCTCATGGTAAACGATACGGCACATTGCCTGCCAGCCTGCTGCGGAATAATCCATTCTGGCTGTCTTGATGTTTATTGATTTGCAAAGCTCCGATGCCTTTCCTGAAGCGTCAACAGACTTAACTGCAAACGCATACATTGTATCTCTCTTAAGACCTGATACTGTGTAATCGGCAGAGGCAACAGTTGCAACGTTTGTCCAGCCTGTATACTGACCGCCCTTAACAAAGAGCATATACTTTGATGCACCTGCAACCGGATTCCAGTGAACGTGTATCTTATTTGTCTGCGCATTGTACGGATGAGTATAATCCGTATCGTAGGTCTTTTCAGCGATCATAAGTGCTGCGCCCTTATTGTTTCCAACCAGCGGAACAACTGTGGTCGTTACAGGGGCAGGAGCTGCTGTGGTAGCCTTTGTTGTGGTCGCAACAGTTTTTTTAGCTGTGGTCACAGGAGCTGCCTTTGTGGTTACAGCCGACTTAGCAGCTGTTGCAGCCTTTGCAGTGGTTGCCGCAGTGGCAGCCGCTTTCTTAGCAGCGGTAGTTGTCGCACTCTTTTCACTTGCTTTGGTTGCTGTTGTTGAAACAGCTGTTTTCAGCTCAGTCTGTGCTGCGCTGAATATTGAACTGGTAGAAGCATTCTGAGAAGCTTGGAAGGTCGACATACTCAATGTGACCGTACTGTCTGTGATATCGCCTGTATTGCCCACGGGAGTTGCCTGTGCAGCTTCTGAAGCATCAGCGGCTTTCACAGCATCCGATGAGTTTGAAGTATCAGCGGCACAGCTCATTGTGATTATAAGTGCCATTGCTGCAACAACACATCTGGATACAAGTTTCCTTGATCTGTTTTCCTTAACCATAATTTTTCGACAACTCAAATTGATATGCGCCGTAAGCTGCCGAAGATTCACACCCTTTCTTCTTTGAAAAGCTACTATATGTATATCTCCGCTTTTCATTAAATATTACTGTGTTATTTTCTGATTTGTAAAATCTGAACCCGTATGATTACAAATTGATTACAAACAGTGTAGTAATTGTAACACATCATTTCTATTTTGTCAACTCTTGCCTTGTGAAAAAGTGTTAACATTCAATTTCAGACTATCAAGAATAAAAAACCAAAAATCAGCATAAAATTAAATATACGAAGAAAAAGGCGTATTTACGCAGTTTTTGCAATAGCAAACAATTTTACATAAAATGTCAGCTTGTTAACAAAAAGTTTACATTTAAAACGTTAAAAAAATCACTTTTTAGTGGGAAAAGAGGCTATTTTATGAGGAATTATCTACCCGAAGGACGGCTTTTAAACACCCCTCAGAACAGGTATTATCTTCGGGATGCAGCCACATTTGAGGAGGCAAAAAAGCAGGATCTGATACTGGAAAGTCATGCTCTGATGTGTGACCCAAAGCACGATCTTATAGTTGAGCTGCCATTCGGAAAGGGGATAATTCCCCGAAGTGAGGGTGCTATCGGAATTGAGGACGGCTCTGTACGGGATATTGCGCTTCTTTCACGAGTCAACAAGACAGTCTGCTTTAAGATCATGGAAATAACCCACAGTGACGGCGAAACTATATGTATACTTTCCCGGCGCAAAGCTCAGGAGGAGTGCCGCAGACAGTACACAGATACTCTTAAACGGGGAGATATAATACCTGCCAGAGTGACGCATCTGGAGCCTTTCGGATGTTTTGTGGACATCGGCTGCGGTATCATTTCCCTTATTCCCATAGACTCCATATCCGTTTCAAGGATAGCACATCCCTGCGATCGTTTCTTCAACGGGCAGGACATTTTTGCCGTTGTCAAGGACATTTCTCAGGACAGGATAACCCTTTCCCACAAGGAGCTTCTGGGAACTTGGGAACAGAACGCTGCCCTTTTTCACACCGGCGACACGGTAGGTGGGATAATACGCTCGGTTGAGGATTACGGCGTATTTGTGGAGCTTACGCCTAACCTTGCAGGGCTTGCAGAACCGCAGGGAGGGATACGTGTGGGACAGTCGGCAAGCGTATACATAAAGGCGATAATACCCGATAAAATGAAGGTGAAGCTGATAATCATAGATGTATTTGATAACTGCGCCTTCCCGGCAAAATACGATTACTTCATTAACTCAGGTCACATAGACAGCTGGGTCTATTCCACATCAAACGCCAATAAGCACATATCTACGGAGTTTTGACACAAAAAGCCGCATCGGAGATAAACTCTGATGCGGCTCACACTATATATAGTATAGGAAAGCATTTTGAACCTATACATTTATTACAAATTGTTACCGCTTGCAACATCTTTTCTGTGCAATTTTATTACAAAGCTGTAACTATTGAAGAAACCAGGGAACAAAGACTACTTTTTTATCTTCTCCCAATAAGCCTTTGACATCTTCTCGGTCTTATTGTCACCGTACTCATAATACTTCCTGCCGGCAAGGTTATCGGGAAGATACTGCTGCTGCACCCAATGGTTGGGAAAATCGTGAGGATAGAGATAGTGCTGTCCCTTTTCAGAAGCCTCATCGCCATCAAAGTGCTTATTCTGAAGTGCTCGGGGAAAGCCCGTAGCTTCGCCATTTCTCACGTCTGAAAGTGCCATATCCACCGCCATTATTGCGCTGTTTGACTTAGGTGCTGTGGCAAGCAGTATGGCAGCTTCGGCAAGGGGTATCCTTGCCTCCGGCAGTCCAAGCTGCATTGCGCTGTCAACGCAGGCTTTGACTATGGGCACAGCCATTGGATATGCAAGCCCTATGTCCTCACTGGCGATGACCAGCAGACGCCTGCTCAGAGAGATTATATCCCCTGCCTCGCAGAGTCTTGCGGCATAATGCACTGCTGCATCGGGATCGGAGCCTCTGATGGACTTTTGCAGGGCAGAAAGAGTATCGTAATGCTCATCTCCGTCACGGTCATAGCGCATATTGCTGCGCTGGGTAAGAGCATTTGCCGTGTCCATGGTGACTTTAAGCACGCTGCCGTCATCGTCGGCACTCAAAAGGCAAAGCTCCACGGTATTCATTGCCTTTCTCACGTCACCGCCGCAGCCTTGTGAGATATGCTCCACCACCCCGTTTGACAGCTGAAGCTTTCTTCCAAGCTCATCAGCCATAAACTGGAACGCTCTTCTAACCGCCAACTGTATTTCGTCCGGGATAACAGGTTTGAACTCGAACATGGTGCAGCGGCTTATTATGGCGTTATAGACATAAAAATACGGGTTTTCGGTGGTTGAAGCGATAAGTGTTATGCTTCCGTCTTCAATATATTCCAAAAGCGACTGCTGCTGTTTCTTGTTAAGGTACTGTATCTCATCAAGGTACAGAAGTATCCCGTTAATTCCGCTGAAAGTCCGTGTCTGGGCGATTATCTCTTTTATATCGGAGATAGACGCAGAGGTGCCGTTGAGCTTATGAAGCTCCATATCCGTACGCTTTGCAATTATCCTGGCGATAGTTGTCTTGCCCACCCCTGACGGACCGTAAAATATCATATTGGGTATCCTGCCGCTTTCAATTATCCTGCGCAGCGGCTTGCCCTCACCTACCAGATGTGTCTGTCCCACTACATCATCAAGGACTGTGGGTCTTATTCTTTCTGCAAGTGGTGTTCCCATGTTTTATTCCTGCCTGTCATTCGTCAAGTACATTTTTTATCATGCTGAAATTCATTTTATAAGCACGGCTGTTGATCTTCAAGAGCAGATACTCCCTTGCCACGAGCACAGCCTCCTGCGCTTTGGTGTTCTCGGCACCAACAAAGTTCTTATAGATTATCAGCTGTGAAGAGCTGACTTTCATAAGGACGTGATTCAGACACTCAAAAGTGCCTCGGCAGACATGGCGTGAGCTTACAAAGTTAAAAAGATCCTCATAGGTTGCATCGGTTACTTCCTGCTCCAAAAACTCATCAAGAACTGCATTCATGGCTAAAAGACCTCCTTTTTATCCTCCACACCATTATACCACACTTGTCTCCCCTTTTCAAGAATTTTAGCAAAGCACTTGAAGAAAATTATCATTTGTGGTATAATGAGTCTGAAAACAAAGTGCCTTTTTAAGCCAAGGGGGTCATGACATGAAAAGAAAAATCCTGAGCATATTTCTTATCTGCGCATTTGTATTTACGTCGTCCTTTACCGCCTTTGCAGATGACAGCTCCCAATCGGCAAGCCTGACTCAGACCGACGCACCCGGCAAAATAGTTTTCCTTGGTGACTCTATTGCGGCAGGTTACGGGCTTGCGGGCTACACCGGTTCCACAACAGCAAGTCCAAAGGACAGCTATGCAAGCATACTTGGTGAGAAATACAAGGGTGAACTTTCAGACATCACACAGGCTCAGATGGTCAACCTTGCGGTTTCGGGGTACACATCAACACAGGTGCTTAAAAGTCTTGAGAACCAGCAGACACTGGAGCAGCTCACAGGCAGCGACGTTGTGGTCATATCCGCAGGCGGAAACGACGTTATGGGACCGCTGCTTGCATTTGTTTATGTGGGACTGGGGGTAAAGTCACAGGAGGACATGAACAAGCTTGACCCGAAGGTTTTTTCAGACCCTAAGACTGAGCTTAAAATGAAGCCCACTCTGGCGCTTATCACCATGAACATTAAAGCTTTCACCGAAAACATCAGAAAGATATCCGAGATGATCCATAGCAAAACAAATGCCCGGATCATTGTCCAGACGGTATACAACCCCCTTGACTCGGAACCCAGATACGCAGACCTTTCAAAGATCGTCGATGAAAAGCTTGGAGAACTGAACAAGGCGATAAACGATTGCTCCGACGCAGGAAAGAACTACACGGTATGCGATATATCCAAGGCTTTTGCAGGAAAATCGTCACAGCTCACAAACATAGATAAACTGGATATTCACCCATCTGCGGCTGGTCACAAGGTGATCGCAGATGAGCTTGACAAGATAATAAAGACAGAAAAATACAGCGTCCAGGTCAAGCCTGCGGTGACAAACTCATCACCGACTGAAAGCAGCGCACCGGAGTCTGTTTCCCCAGCGCAGGACAGCAGCTCTGCGGCATCACAGGAAACGTCATCACAGCAGGACAAGGACAGCTCCGTAGAGAGCACATCGGAATCTTTCACCGATGATGACAGCAAAGGCAGCGATAAAAAAATAGATAAAAGCACCCTTTATGTTACTCTGGGGCTGTTCTTCGGCGGATTTATTGCGGTGTTTGCCATTGTTATGATAAAGTTCAAAAAAAGCAGATAGAGATCAGACTGAAAGGTAGGAAACAATGAAGATATATCTTGTTGATTTTGAGAACGTTAAATCAAAAGGTCTTGAGGGAGTTGACAAACTCAGCGAGACAGACAGCGTTATCATTTTTTTCAGCGAAAACTCCGACACACTCAGCTTTGAGATGCACCAGAAGGTGCTGTCGTCAAAGGCTGATATAGAATATTTCAAGGTTAGCGTGGGCGGCAAGAATGCCCTTGATTTTCAACTGTCCACCCTGCTGGGTTACATGGTAGCAAAGGAAACTTACTCCCATATCTTTGTTATAAGCAACGACAAGGGATTTGATTTTCTCCACGCCTTTTGGGGCGGTAACTATATCGACACGCCAAAGACCCATGTTTACAGGACAAAAACCATAAGTGGAGCTATCGAGTACACAATAAACGAAGCTTCAAATCAGAAGGTCAGAGCAGAGGCTGAAACAGAGTCTGAGGATACGGACGATGCACAGCAGGAAGCTGTGACCCGGCAGGCAGTACAGGAGAAAGCTGCTGAGGAAAAAAGCGAACCTTCTGCAAAGCGCAGGTCTTCGGCAAGAAAGGTTCAGGACTTTGACACCACCTTCAAGGGGCTCTTAAAGGACGCCTGCGATGAAAACAGCTACGGCATCGTAAAAGAGCTTTTCATTAAGTCGCAGACAAAAGAGGAATTCCACAACTCACTTGCAAAGGAATACAAGCAGGACGGCACGGAAATATACAAGGCTGTGAAATCAAGGTACATAAAGCTCAAAGAAAAGCTGGAAAAAGAGCTTGCAAAGGCACCTGCACCACAGCAGGAGCAGCCCGCCGACAAGCTTGACGAGATACTTGCACAAAGCTGTTCGGCAGAAAACATCCAGCGCATTCGCAGATGTATCGAGAACACCGCCAGCAAAAAGGAGCTTTACATAAGCATGGTCAAGGAGTTCCAGAAGAAAAAGGGCTGCGAATATTACAACATCATCAAGCCGCATTACAGCGAGATAACACAGAAAGTTAGTGAAAGCTGATGAAACTCTTTATTGCCTCGGATATCCACGGCTCGGCGCACTGGTGCAGGAAGATGCTGGACGCTTTTGAGAACAGCGGTGCTGAAAAGCTTGTTCTTCTTGGAGATATCCTTTACCACGGTCCGAGAAACCAACTGCCCGACGGATACGACCCAAAGCAGGTCATTGCCATGCTCAACCCATTGAGGGACAAGATCCTTTGCGTGCGTGGCAACTGCGACACGGAGGTTGACCAGATGGTACTGGACTTCCCTGTGCTTGCGGATTACTGCTGGATATACGCAGACGGCTGCAAGCTGTTTCTGACCCACGGACACCACTTTAACCCGGAGGAGCTGCCGCCTCTTTCAAAGGGCGACTTTCTCCTTAACGGGCACACCCACATTCCTATGATAAAGGACATGGGCGACTACACATATGTAAACTGCGGGTCTGTTGCCATACCAAAGGAAAACTCGTCTCACAGCTACATTATCTTTGAAAACGGACAATTCTGTCTGATGTCACTTGAATAGCAAAACAAAAACCACCCTTTTCGGGTGGCTTTTTTAATCATACCGGTTCGGCTATCTTATTTTCTTCAATGGCAGTTTCAAGTCCGTTCACAGACATTTTATCGTCCAGCTCGATAACAAGACACTTTTTACCGCCTACCGTCTGGGTGCGGACCTTGTCCATTCCCTCCTTGGAGATGTTTACCGTTACGCCGGGGACAGACAGCACGGTCTTTTTGTCCACAAGGTTTGCACAGGTAAGCTCCTTTTCACCCAAGGCAGTTTCGTACACCTTTGGCAGGTGTTCCAGTTTCTGCTGGCTTATGCCCGATTCCCACAGGATAGAGGATATATCCCTGCTGTTTACCGTTGGTATCTCGGTGTCATGGGCACTTCGGTCGATTATATCCTGTATCTTGTTATTGACTGTATTGATTACCTTCAGGTCAAGCTCCTCACCGCAGACATTGTTCATTATGGCGTGGAACGTTACTTTCTCGCTGACTCCGCTCATGGAATACTCACAGCCCAGAAGCTCATCTACAATGGACGAATTGGGCTTTTTTGCATTCTTGGTATAATACAGCACCCCGTTGATGTCAGACTGTCTGTCGGAAAACAGGGGGAACAAAAAGCCGTCTGTTGGCGGGTCAACTATCCTGTCGGCGGTATCCTTTTTAGCGATAGAGTTGCTTTCCTCGTCATAGATAAGCCCGTCGATACGCAGATTTACAGGGCATATCGCAGTTATGATAAAGTTATAGTTATTATCGCTCTCCATATCGCTTTCAAGATTTTTGTTCTTGCTTATGACCGCATATGTACAATGGGCAACAAAAATAGTATAGGTGGATATATACTCCATTTTCTCGATAATACGCTGGATATACTTATTGACAAGCTCCTCATCGGTAAGCTTGCTGCGCAGCACCTGGTTCATAAAAAGCTGTGCTCCCCCTTCAAGGTAAGCGTCCTTAGGAAAATGGTACTCCAGCAGATTCTTTCCGATAGAGCCTGAAAGTATCTTTTTGAGGTACGCCACGATAAGCTCGCTTTCATCCTCCGGGATAAGATTATTCATACGGTTGGTCATGCACTTGACCTTCTTTTCCGCATCAACACAGGCTGTGACCACATGGTTTATGGTGAAAAAGCCGCTATCCTTATCAAGATTTCTTTTTATCTCGTTTATCTCTTTTTTATTCATTTTTGCCATTCCTCCGTTTTAGTAGCTGATTACCAGTATACCACATTTCAGGCATTTTTGCAACAAAAAACAGCCGACAGTTTACGCCGCCGGCTGACATTTTTTTATACAGGATGAACTTTGCTGTCGGCATCGGAATGTTTGGAATCGACACCGTACTTTTTATCTCTTCTTGCCTTGAAGAAGTTTGGAGCGACCTTGGGGAACATAGCGTATGTGAGAATGTCCTCCTCCTGCTCTGTCCACTCGGCAGATTCTTTCTTCATAGTCTCAAACTCAGGTTCAAGCAGGTCTGCAGGACGGCAGGTTATCGGCTTTTCGTCCTTGAGTATCTGTTTTTGGAACTCGGGGTCGATATCCACGGGAGTCTTTCCGTACTCGCCCTTGACAAGTCCCCTGAACTCCTTGGTAACGGTCTTGTATCTCTCCCCTGTAATAACATTGAACACAGCCTGTGTACCGACTATCTGTGAGGTCGGCGTAACAAGCGGCGGGAATCCGGAATCCTTACGAACTCTGGGCACCTCCTTGAGCACCTCTTCAAGCTGGTCTGCCTTGCCTGCCTGCTTGAGCTGTGAAAGCAGGTTGGAGAGCATACCGCCCGGCACCTGATAAAGCAGTGCCTTTGTATTTGAAGCCAGCATTGACGGGTCAAGCAGACCGCTGTCTATGTATTTCTTTCTCAGACCCATAAAGTATTCTCTTATCTCGTTGAGCTTTACAAGGTCAAGACCTGTGTCATACTCGGTTCCCTGGAAAGCAGCCACCACAGACTCGGTAGGAGCGTGGGAAGTACCGTTTGCCAGAGGTGACATAGCGGTATCAACGCCGTCAACGCCTGCCTCGGCAGCCTTCATGATACACATTGAAGCAAGACCGGAGGTATAGTGTGTATGCAGCTGGACAGGTATCTTTACTGCTGCTTTAAGGTCCTTAACAAGGGTGGAAGCCTCATAAGGTGTAAGCAGCGCAGCCATGTCCTTGATACACAGGGACTTTGCCCCCGCAGCCTCTATTCGCTTTGCGTAGTCAACATAATACTCATGGGTGAAAACTTCACCTGTGGTATAGCTGATCGCTACCTGAGCGTGACCGCCCTCTTTGTTAGCCGCCTTGATAGCGGTTTCAAGGTTTCTTATATCGTTAAGTGCGTCAAATATCCTGATGATGTCGATACCGTTTGCGATAGACTTCTGAACGAAATATTCAACCAGGTCATCGGCATAGTGACGGTAGCCAAGCATATTCTGTCCTCTGAACAGCATCTGCAGCTTGGTATTGGGCATTTCCCTTCTGATTATCCTGAGTCTTTCCCAGGGGTCCTCGTTAAGGAATCTGATGCAGGAGTCAAAAGTTGCTCCGCCCCAGACCTCTGCGGAATAAAAGCCGACCTTATCAAGCTCGGGAAGAATGTCTATCATGTCGTTTATGGACATTCTTGTTGCAAGCAGGGACTGGTGTGCGTCACGAAGCACGGTTTCGGTTATATTAAGCTTTGCCATTATCCTTTATGTCCTTTCGTTAATATGTAGTGAGAAATTATCCGATAACAGCAAGAACTGCGCCTGTTTCAACAGCCGAGCCCTTGGTGGTGTTGATGCTGAGCACCTTGCCTGCGCACGGAGCATTCACATCGTTCTCCATTTTCATAGCCTCAAGCACGCAAACTGCCTGTCCTGCAGCGACCGTATCCCCCACTGCGACCTTGATGTCAAGGATAGTTCCCGGCATTGGAGCGGTCACCTTTGTGCCCTCTGCAACAGGTGCTGCTGCCGCAGGTGCGGGAGCTGCGGGTGCTGCCGGTGCTGCAACAGGTGCTGCTGCAGCAGGTGCGGAAGCTGAGCCTGCATCCACCTCTTCAACTGCTACGTCATAAGCCTTACCGTTTACTGTAATATTATATCTTTTCATTTATAAAACCACCAATCTGTATAATATACTTTTATTAGAGCTGGATGTTGCTGTGCTTCTTGGGGAGATTTGTAACTCTCTTGCCAGCCATTATCTCTATGGAATCCAAAAGTGTTTTGCGGATATCTCCGGCAGCTATAACGCTGTCCACGCATCCGTTTGCAGCTGCAAGGACTGCGCTTGCATTTTCCTTGATATACTGCTGTGCAAGCTCATTTCTCTTAGCTGTCAGATCGCTTGCGCCTTTGAGCTGGTCATGCTGCATAAATTCCACAGCGGTCAGCGGGTCAAGTGCGCTTATAGCGGCGTTTTCAGTAGCATACACAAGGTCTGCATTTGCTCCTCTGCCTGCAAGTGCCACAAACGCAGGACCGTAAGCTTTTCCTGTGACCACAGAAAGCTTGATCGTTGTAGCTTCCGCATATGCGCTGGCAAGCTTGGTCATATCCTTGACTGCACCCTGCATCTCAGTAGTGTCGTTAGCCTCAAATCCCTGAGTATCCACAAATGTCACAACGGGAACAGCAAAGGCATCGCAAAGCCTTA
Source organism: Ruminococcus sp. FC2018 (assembly GCF_000621805.1). Taxonomy (GTDB): domain Bacteria; phylum Bacillota; class Clostridia; order Oscillospirales; family Ruminococcaceae; genus Hominimerdicola. The sequence goes on from NZ_JHXH01000004.1 coordinate 30,930, forward strand.
CAAATCTTGCTATCTTCGAGCAGTCCCCAGAGGAAAGCTTATCCTCTGTTTTATTTGTAGCCACAACACCCACGGTTGCGCCGCCGAGAGTTGCAAGAGCTGTATAGGAAGCCTTGCCGTAGTCGGCATAAAGCTCGGTTGCGCTGTTTGCATCAAAAACGCTCTTTACTGAGCTTTGTGCATCATCTGCTCCTTCAAAGGCAGGTTCTTCAAACTCATACATAGGCACAGGCGAGAGATTGTTCTGGGGAAGCTTTGCGATAAGCTCCTTAGCAAGCTCGCAGGCTTCTTTATCGCTTTCACATACAGCACAAGCGGTGCCGTTTTTTACAGCATTTTCAGCCAAATCCTTTATATCTGCATTGGGAGCCACATAAAGCTCTCCCTGCTTTGCAATGACCGTAAGGTCTGCGGACTCAGCGAGCATAGCCGCACAGCCTGCACAGGTACCTGCCACAACGGCGATCTGGGGAACCACGCCTGAAAGGTTAGACACCTTGGAAAGAAGGTAGCCGTAGGCGGTAAGCGCCGAGGACGGATCTGTAACATCGGCACCGAATGAATCATAGATACCCACAACGGGAACACCTGTTTTAGCCGCAAGGCTGTATACCTTTGAAATTTTCTTGGCATGAGCTTCCGTCATTGCGCCCTTCTTTACGGAAATATCCTGGGAAAAAGCATAGACGGGATTCTGCTCCACATAGCCGAAAGCTGTAATAACACCTGAAAGGTCCTCACCGCTCATGGCATAGGGGTCAAGCTCGGTGAATTTTCCTTCATCAAACAAATATGTAAGCCTGTTTCTTGCTTCGCTGTCACGGCTTGCCGCTGCACTGAGCTCCGCAAGAGTTTTCATCTTGTCAGACATACAGATATCCTCCAATCAAAGTATATTAAAAGCATAATTATCACACATAATCATTATACTATTTTTTTGCATTTTTTACAAGCAGTTTTACAGAGTTCACTTTAATTTTACAATTAGCCCTGTTTTTTAGTGACCGCATTTCTAAGTGCTCTCAGCTCGTCAGGTTTAAGCTCTCTGTAAGTGCCGGGTTTTAACATTCCCAGTTTCACCGGGCCCACGGCAGTTCGCTTCAGCCTTGCAACCTCAAGTCCCACGGCTTCGCACATTTTTCTTATCTGTCTGTTCCTGCCCTCAAAGATAGTCATCTGCAGTACCACTCTTCCGGGCTGTTTATCCAACACCACCACATTACACTCGGCAGTCTTTCTGCCGTCTATTTCCACACCTGCGGCAAGCTGCACCAGCTGCTGTTCGGAAATATCCGGTCTGACTGTGACACGGTACGTCTTTGAGATATGCCGTGAGGGGTGCATCATATCGTTGGCAAAGCCACCGTCGTTGGTGAAAAGTAAAAGTCCCTCAGAATCCTTATCGAGCCGTCCTATGGGGTAGACTCTTTCGGGGATATTTTCCAGCAGCTCGGTCACGCATCTTCTGCCAAGCTCGTCGCTGGTGGTCGTCACATATCCACGGGGCTTATGCAGCATTATGTAATACAGCTTTCTGCGATTATCCACCGTTATATTCTCTCCGCCCACGGAAATAATATCCTTGCCGGGCAGAGCCTTATCTCCAAGCTTACAGGGGTGACCGTTCACCTTGACCTGTCCTTTTTCGATAAGCTCCTCCGCTTTTCTTCGGGAGCAAAGTCCGCTGTCAGCAATTATTTTCTGTATCCTGACTTTTTCCATTTTATCTCCTTATGTACCCCTTGCAGTTACTCCCTGCAAAGGTATTATTTTTTATGAAAACCATGAGACCAGCCTCTGTTTCATTTTTCCCCAGAAGCCTTTATCCTGTCCCTGCGCCACCTGACAATCCTCGTCGGCAAAGATAACGCTCTGGGCTATAAGCTCGCCTTTATACCAGAAATCCACTCTGCCCACGGCATCCCCTTTTTTCACCGGGGAATACACAAACATTGGAAGATGCACCACAGGCTTGACACTTTCACTGCTGTCCTTTGAGATGCAGGCATAGGCAGGCTGAAATGTACATCTTATTTTATCGCACTCGCCGCCTGCTACGTTAAGCACAAAACCTTTTCTGCCGCAGGACAGCTCCTGCCTTGCAACCAGGGGAAAACAGCTGTCATAAAGCCTGCTGTGATCCTGCCAGTCATTTCTGTCGCCTAGGGTAACGCAGATAAGCTCCGCACCGCCTCTTGAGCAGCAGGACACAAGGCATCTGCCTGCCTTATCGGTAAAGCCTGTTTTAACGCCGATAACTCCGTGACAGGTCTTCAAAAGCTTGTTTGTGTTGGTCAGCCACCTGTCATAAGGCGGGTCACCAAAGCTGAGCTTGACACTTCCGGCAGAGCATATCTTTCTGAACTCGTTATTTTTCATGGCATAGCGTGTGAGCTTTGCCATATCGAGGGCTGTGGAATAGTGCTCCTCGGTGTAGTCATCAAGTCCCGACGGAGTGACAAAGTGGGTGTTTTCAAGACCCAGCTGTTTCGCCTTGTCGTTCATCAGCTTTACAAAGTTCTCAACGCTGCCTCCCACTCTTACGGCGGTACAGTTTGCCGCATCGTTTCCGCTGGGGAGCATCATACCGTAGCACAGGTCTCGCAGAGTCACCTTGTCGTTTTCCTTCAAGCCCATAGATGAGCCTTCCACCCTTACCGCCACAGGGTCAACGGTAAACCTGCTATCCAGGTCGCCGTGCTCAATGGCAAGTATGGTGGTCATTATTTTAGTTGTGCTTGCCATAGGAAGCCTTTTCTCTACAAAATGGCTGTAAAGCACTTCCCCTGTGGAAGCGTTCATGACTATGGCACCCTTTGCGCTCACAGACGGCATATTTTCCGCAGTTGCAGCGGGACAAGTACAAAAAATTGTACATAAAGCCGCAAAAACGCAAAGAGCCTTTCCAAGCAGTTTTCTCATTATGTTCACGTCCTTACACAGATTATCAATAGATATTCTGTGCACAAACGTCTTATAAATTCAGCTTATTCAGCGGAATCATTTCCCTCTTTCTTTTTGCCGAGAAAATCCGTGATCTTGTCGATGACCTCAGGGACCATATTAACGATAGCGTTGCCCTTATCCGCATTTGCAGTCATCTGAAGCAGCTTGACCTCACCGCCGGAGATAACGATGAAAGCCATTGGCTGAATGGAAACTCCGCCGCCGGAGCCGCCGCCGAAGGTATCCTTTGCCTTTGTGGGCAGGTCGCTTCCGCCGGATGCAAATCCGAAGGAGACCTTTGAGATAGGAATGATCGTTGTTCCGTCAGCGGTAACAACTTCCTTTCCCACAATAGTCTGACAGTCTGCGATCTCACGCAGCTTTGACATGGCGGTGTTTACCAGAGCTTCGATCTTTGAGTTTGAATTCATATCTATCAACCTTTCTGTATATTAGTCTTTGTTATCCTGATTTATGCAGCCTTTTTCTGCTGCTTTTTTTTAAGCTGTTCACGTTTTTTTCGTGCGGTTTCGGCTTTGAGCTTCTGCTCTTTTTTCTGCCTTATAAAAATACACAGTGCCTTGATAGCCATACAAAAGGCTATGTGTATCATTGTACTTGGTCTGACCTTGACTTTGAGATAGATCTCGCCGTCCATTATCTTCTCGTTGAACTCACAATGGACATCCAGCCTTTTGAGCTTCACTGTGAAAATGCAGCCCAGCCAACCTATTGTTGAGAACAAGAAGCCTTGTACCTTGCCGTACCACAGTGCTGCTTCGTAGGCATCTTCCTTACCCACGGTAACGTCTGCCTGCACATTGGTAATGCGTATCTTTTTCAGTATTTTCCTGAAATACTTCCAACCCATGGGGATATAGGGCTTGACCATATTGAACTTGTCCTTGAGCTGGGCAAGCTTGCCTTTTTCCTTTTTCCCCTCCTGCGGTTCAATATCAGGCTCATGCTGTTTTTTCCGTTTTTCCTTTTCAGCCTTCTTTGCTTGCTTCTTATCCGTCTTTTTCTCGGCGGCAGCCTTCTCACGGGGCAAAATCTCCGGCTCATCAGGCTGTGAGGATCGTTCCTGTTCTTGCTGTGTCTGCTCAGCCTGTTTAATAAACTCCTCAAGAGCTTCCTCGGAAAGATTGGGCTGCTCAACCACAGGCTGCTCATCAGCCGTTTCAGGCTCGCCTTTTTTCTTTTTGGGCTTTTTAGGCTTCTTCGGTTTTCTCGGATACAACGTGAAGAAAAGCCATTTGACCTTTATTTCCACACCCTGCTTGCTTGCCTTTATCGTGGCTCGCACAGAAAAATGGAGCAATATGACAATAAAAGCTATAATGCCAAGCAGTATATACAGAACTATTATAGTCATCAGCTCCTTTCAAATTGTCACATATATAAATCATTGTTCCCCGTCTTGTTCGCTGCGGGAATTCTCCAGTATCTCGTCAATAGTAACCTGTTCGCTTGGCTCGGGCAGAGGCGGCAGGTCTTTAAGACTTGAAAGCTTAAAGGCTCTCAGAAAATTATCGGTGGTTTTATATGCGATAGGTCTGCCCGGCAGGTCAAGTCTGCCTGCTTCGGCAAGCAGGTCCTTTTCCACCAGAGAATTTACAACTCCCGAGGAGTCAACGCCTCTGACGTTTTCAACAAAGCCCTTTGTTACAGGCTGGTTGTAAGCTATTATTGTCAGTGTTTCAAGTGCCGCAGGGGAAAGCTGTGAGTTCTTCTTTATCTCCAGCGCAGACTTTATGTATGCGGCAAACTCTTGTTTTGTTGCCAGTTGGTAGGAATCGTTCAGCCGCAGCAGCTCGATACCGCTGCCCGGGTCTTTATATCTGTCCTCAAGGGCACATATCACCTGCTCGAGCTCCTGTTTTACAAGCCCTGTTATCTCGCACAGTCTTGATGCCTCAACAGGCTCTCCCCCTGCAAACAGCACTGCCTCCACAACAGGCAGCATATCTTCAAATTCCATATCTATCCTCTCAAATCCTTATGATTTTCCATATCTCCAGTAATTTCCCGCAGCGTCGTCGCCTACCGAAACATTACCCCAGTACCGGCGCAGTCTGTTCCAGTAATTGGGCTTGAATCTACAGCCCTGGGCGTTATCCGGCAAAGCCTGCTCACTTTCGCTGTTCACAGGCGCAGTATCCTGCTCAGGCACAGGCTCATTTTCCCGGGGCACTATCTGCTCTTGGGCAAGCTTCTGGGCAACGATCCTTTCCACTGCCACAGGCTTATAAATCAGTGCACTGCTTTCACGCACACGCTCCGCAGCAGGTCTGTTCTCGCCTTTGGGCATGTTCGTTTTAACAGCTTCCGACGGGGTATACACCACGTCGTCTGGCACAAAGACAGGGATATCCTCCACGGGTGATTCGGTTTCACACATTTTGTCCTGCACAGGCTTCTGAGAAGCTTGCTCGATTTCTTCGGTTTCGTCCGTATCATCTATCTGTACAGGTAATTCAGCCTGCAGAGCTTCAGTTTGCTCTTGTACGGCAGCAAGTTCCTCTGCCGGTTCAGTAATCACGCTGTTTTCCTCGGCCTGTCCGTCAGCTTCATCACAGTCAAGCTCGCTGTCCCGAGGCATCTGCTGTGCCTGAATTTGCTCTGTCTCAGAGTCTTCCGCACTTTCCTGCTGCAGCGGTATTTCCTCTGCGATATCCTCAGCAGGCAGCACGTCAGCCGAGCTGGTATCCTCCGGGTTATCAAGGTGCTTTTTGCGCTTTCTGCTCTTTTCGCTGAAAAATATCTGCGTATTGTCGTCGTTAAGGCATATCCTTCCGGATTTTGTAAGTTCCAGAATAGCCAGAAAAGTAGCCACTCTCTCGCTTTTTGTTTCCATTCCGTCGTAGATATGGGAAAGATCGCACACCCCTACGGTATACAGCTTTTTAAGCACATAAACTATCTTTGAGCCCACCGACACCACTTTGTATGATACAATGGGCTGGAATATCTTTGCATTTATAGGCTTCTCGTTCCTTGCCTTTTCCGAAAGCCCGAAATAGGCTTCAAGGAGCACCTGTGGGTCATGCTCACGGGTATAGGTCTTGTCAACGGGTATCACCACAGGCTTGCGCACAAAAATGTCGCCCCCTGCGTACACCCTGCCAAGCTCCTTTGCCAGCAGCTTGCACTGGGAATACTCGATAAGTCTTCCCTCAAGCTCCTTTTTAAGCTCCACCGCTTCCTCGTCCTGAGGCAGCAGGGATACTGTCTTTATATATATCAGCCTTGCTGCCATTTCAAGGAAATCCGCAGCATCCTCCAGATCCTCATGGTCAAGCTGATGCATATATTCCAGATATTGCTCCAGCAGCAGCGATATCTCGATATCGTGTATATTCAGTTTGTGCTTTGATATAAGGTGGAGCAGCAGGTCCAGCGGTCCCTCGAACATATCAAGCTTGAACTGTGCTGAAGACATTTGGTTCTATCCTTTCGATTTCATTTATGGTTGTATCACTACAGACCGAATATTGACCTCATAATTGGATCTACCCAGAAGGTAAGCTTATCTATGATCCAGAACAGTGCATCATTTACTGCGCCCAAAGGTCTGTCAAGCAGCCCGGAGAACACCAGCAGAACAAAGCCTATCATAATGTATAAGCTGTACTGCTCGATTTTTCTGTCTATTTTATAGCTGGTAAAATAGCTCAGTATCTTTGAGCCGTCAAGAGGCGGAATAGGAATAAGGTTGAATATTGCCAGTCCCAGATTTATCTGGGTAAAAAATCTGAAAAGCAGCGTCATCCAAAAAAGTACATCTGACGGGTTGGCATAATAGGCGTAATACATCACCTTGTAGATAATAACTCCCACAACTGCGGCGATAACATTGGCGATAGGTCCTGCCGCTGCGCTCAGAGCCATGCCCTTTCTGGGCTTTTTGAAATAATTTGGGTTTACCTGGACAGGTCTGCCCCAGCCAAACCCTGACACAAGTATCATAAGTCCGCCTATGGGGTCTATATGGTTAAAAGGGTTAAGGTTCAGTCTGTTCTGAAGTCTTGGAGTGGGGTCACCCATTTTGTGCGCCGACCAGGCATGAGCAAACTCGTGCAGGGGAATGATCATAAAAACGATCATTATTCTTGCACCGTATTTTAAAATTGTTTCCACCGTAAAAGTCAAGATCTCGTCGCCTCCCAAACGTACATTCTCCAAAGAACATACCACGTTTTATTATACACTATTTTAAAAAAGATTTCAAGTATTATTGTGCTCTTTTGCCACAAATATATTAACTTTTTATGATTTTTGAAAAAAACGCAAAAAAACACTTGCATTTTCCTGTCGGGTGTGCTATAATAACTTACGTTGCGAATTTAGTTATTAAGTTAAAGGAGGTGCAAACTAATGGCAAAGTGTGATATTTGCGGAAAGGGTGTAACTTTCGGTATCAAGGTCTCCCACTCTCACAGAAGATCCAACAGAACATGGAAGCCAAACGTTAAGAGAGTAAAGGCTATTGTAAACGGTACTCCTTGTCATGTTTACGCTTGCTCAAGATGCTTGCGTTCCGGAAAGGTAGAGAGAGCGTAAGCTTCTTTCTCTTGCCCTTTATATGTTAAAACGTAAAAACAGGCTGACCTTTAGGGGGTCAGTCTTTTTTTGTCCCGAATTTCCCGCAAGCACAAAAAGACTGCGCTGAGAGCATATGTCTCAGGCAGTCTGTTATTATTTATATGACTTACACAGCGTACAGATATCTGTCCTTGCGTATGGAAGGCGGAGAGAACAGAGTTTCACTGTCGCCTGAATCAGACGACTTGGGGGCACTCTGCTTGCCCTTTCCTGCGAAGCCCTCCTCTGTCTTGTTTATCATATCAAAATAGATTATGGCATTGGAGATATCTATTCTCTCGTCGGCGTAGTCGCAGTATTTCTTGATGTACTGCTGGTCAACCCTTTCGTCGTTTCTGCGTTTTTGCAGCGTTTCTTCGTTATATTCGGCATCAGCTGCCGCCTTGTAACTACCCTTTATCTTATCGTTGTAAAGGGGCGAGGGGTCTTCCTTGAATATTTGGTTGCAGGAGGCGAACTTTGCCACATTCCTGTAACCCTCAAGGTCGAAGTAAGCATCTTTCTGGCTGTCATAATAGACCTTATCGGTGATATAGTTACCATTTGGGAAAATAACCACATTATCCTCCTTCTCGTCAATGGAGAATATGTCGTGTCCCAGGGCGTACTTGTTTTCAAAGCCCATCATATTTCCCACGGTAGGCTGTACGTCGTACATACCCATCACCTTGTCTATCTCCTTGGGTTCATATCCCCCGTCCTTACTCCAGATTATAAGGGGCACTTTACGGTTTATATTATAGCAGAACGGGTCAACGGGGATATATCCGGGGTCGCTTGATGAAAGCACCTTGTCATTGAACGGGTCGTAGTTATAATAATACTCGAACTCCTCTTCCTTTATCTTTGCATCGTGGTCACCATACAGCACCACAACGGCATTATCCAGCATTCCCTCCTTGTCCATATCATCAAGGAACTGCTTTATTGCCTCATCGGCATAATGGACGGACTTGAAATACGAGCCAAGCTTTCTGCCCTCAAGGAAAGGTGCGCTGACCTCGTCGTAAAGACCTGTCTTTTCGTTATATTTCTTATACTTGAAGTCCACCTTGTAGTCGCTTACTCTTTCGATATCGGTGAAAGGGGTATGGTTGGTGAGCATAAGTATCTCGCCCATCCAGTTTTTATTCTTCTGGGCTATCTCCTTTATGATCGGGATAGCCTGCCTGAACATGGACTTATCGGACAGTCCCAGACCTATGGTCTCATCCACCTTAAAATCGGTGGTGGAATTATAGAACTTATCGTAGCCATATGACTTATGCACATTGAGTCTGTTCCAGTAGGAACCGTTGTTTCCGTGCATACTGAACACATAGTAACCCATTGACTTGAGCAGCTTCTGGGTAGTGGTATAATCCCTATCCCAGTAATTTATTGCCACAGTGCCGCTTGATGCAGGCATAAGGGATGTTGAGAGGGTAAACTCCGTATCGGATGTGGTTCCTACGCTTTCCTGGGCGTAGAAGTTAGTGAAATATATACCCTCCTTGGCGAGCTTGTTTATAGTCGGAGTAAGGGGCTCACCGTTTATGTATGTATCAAGGGTAAAACCCTGTATACTTTCTGCGTGGATAAAGATAAGGTTCTTGCCTGCAAACATATTTGAATACTTATTTTTCTTCACCTGTGCACTTACGTCCTCAACAGCCTTGTTGTCGTAGAACTTATTGAAAAGCTCCTCACTGTCGGAGTAGCCGAACATCATATTGAGCTGGGCATTTGCACAGGAAACTGCATCACTTACATGATACGTGTAAACGCCGAATGTGGCAAGGACATACTCTCTGTTCCACTGTTTCTGGAGTCGTGAATAATCGGTGCCGGTCATAAGGCTGGCTGCGATACCAAGAAAACAAAGCGAAAGCACGAATGTGGCAAGTCCTGCAAGCCTGCGGTGCTTTTTCTCCTTATTCTGGGTGGTATAACCCTTGGTTTTTTTCTTTATGAGGATATAGCTTACGATAAGCGCAGGGATAGACCACAAAAACGTCAGATCTTTTATCTCCATGATGTTCTTGGTCACCGCATCCATTACTCCGCCCAGCTGTGAGGCTGTAGATAGCATGGATACGGACATGAAGGATCTGAAGTTGGTATAATATATGGAGTTGCCCGCACAGATAACATCCAGAATTATTGTCAGCACCAAAAGAAGTATGAACTGTCTTTTCGGCTTTTTGATTAAAACAGCCAGCGAACCGATTAACAGACACATACCTATATCCGCCAGCAGAGGTTTTATCTGGTTATACTCAAACTTTACCGTGAAAGCCCTGAGGATAAAGCCGTTTATTACTGCCGACAGAACAAATATCAAAGGCAGCATATTGTCACGGGCATAGTCGTGGACCATTATACCCACTTTCTTGCATTTTTCTTTCATTGTCCGATCTTTCTCCTTAAAATCCGGTTTGTTCCGACACTATATATAAAACTATATGCTTTCCTGCTGAAATACACCATTATTATAATATCAGATGCGTTGAAAGTCAAGATTTAGCCCTTCTTTTTATAACTTTGACTAAAAAAAGAAGCCAAAGAACGCACCATTTATAAAATAATTGCATCAATCACAATGGCAATTTTCTCCGGCTCTTGCCTTTTGTCAATAAAGCTCAATAAAATCACCGAGGTTTAATTAAAAATATGTAAGTCTACAAACTTTCAAAACCTTGTCGAAAATCATTGCCAAAGGTTGGTTTTTATATTATAATCTAAGCAGAAAAACCAAAGCGGAGGATACTTATGATAAAGATAATCGCCACAGATATGGACGGTACACTTCTTGATGACAACAAGCAGCTCCCGGAAAACTTTGAGGACGTTATCCACAAGCTGATAAAAAAGAATATTCGCTTTGTTATATCAAGCGGAAGAAGCTTTGGTGCGCTTAAAATGCAGTTCGTCAAGTACCTTGACAGCCTCACTTTTATCTGCGACAACGGCGCATATATAGTTGACCGTGGCAGCGTTATCAGCGTTTCGGTAATGGACAGATCCACTGTTGACAGCATTATCGACTACTGTGAACAGCAGGGATACTCGGTGCTTCTTTGCGGGAAACAGGGGGCATGGTACAGTACGAGCAGCAGCAGCTATGCTGATGAGATAGCAAAGTACTATGTTGACTGTCACTTTATCGAAGATCTGCACAGCTGCAGCGACGAGATCTTCAAGATCGCTGTTTTCAATGAAAAAGGATTTTCCGAGTTTCAGTATGACGTAATGGGAGAAGCTTTTTCCAAAAACACAGTCCAGCTGTCAGGCAAGTACTGGATAGATATTATGAACAGCGGCATAAACAAGGGTGCTGCTCTTTCAAAGATATGCAACCGCCTTGGGGTGGGATACAACGAGATAATGGCATTCGGCGATTATCTTAATGATGTGGATATGCTTGGCTGCGCATACTACAGCTTCGCCATGTCAAACGCTCACAATTCGGTAAAGCGTGCTGCCAACTTCATCACCGGCTCCAACAACGACAATAGCGTGATGAAAGAGGTCAAAAAGTACTGCCTGCAATAAAAATATGACAATGCACTGTGCTGCTATTTATGGCGGCACAGTTTTTTTATATCTCCTTGCAGAATTCTGTAAGCTCGCTAGTCCTTGGGATCACCGCTTCCCTGTTTTCAATGCTGCAAAGCCCGATGTGTCCGCAGCACTCTATTTCAAGGTGTCCGTAAAAGTGCTCGATAGTCTGAATAAGCCGTTCACACTCTTTCATATTCGGACCTGTACGCAGGACCACTGCATACCCTTTTTTGCCTTTTGAAAGACGTGCGTGGGGCTCATGGGTGTTGCTGTAAGGAGTGCAGCGGTCGATGAAAACCTTGAACTGCCCGGGTACGTCCGCCCAGTAGGAAGGCGAAGCACAAATGATAACATCAGCGGCTTCAAATTCCGCCATCAGCTGCTGTACACCATCGGTCATAACGCATTTTGCTGTGTTGTGGCAGCTTCGGCAGCCTTTGCAAAAGGCGATGTCGTAATCGTCAATACAGACCTGTTTAGTTTCATATTTTTGTGACAGCTCATCTGAGATAATGCTTGTTATCTCTGCGGTCGCTCCGTCCCTGACAGGTGAACAATTGATGATAAGTGCCTTCATTCCCATTACCTCCCGTAAATAATAAGTATATAACAAATTCCTCTCCGCAAAATGCAGAAAGGAATTTTGGTTTTAAAGCCTTTGTTTAAAATCGTTATATCCGAACTCACGCACAAGCTCAAGCTTGCCGTCAAGCTTTTCAAGATATATCGCAGGCAGAGGCATTCCGTTGAATGTGTTATTCTTCACAGTTGTATAGATAGCCATATCGGTGAAAACAAGCCTGTCCCCCTCTTTCAGCGGCGAATCGAACGAGTAATCACCAATCACATCCCCTGCAAGGCAGGTCGGTCCGCCAAGTCGGTAGGTGTAAGCCTTCTCCCCAGCCTCACCTGAGCCTATTATCATTGGTCGGTAAGGCATTTCAAGCACATCCGGCATATGGCAGGCAGCCGAGGTATCTACTATAGCCAGATCCATGCCGTTTTTAAGAGTATCAAGAACGGTCGTAACAAGCCAGCCTGCATTAAGGGCAACAGCCTCACCCGGTTCAAGATACACCTGCACGCCATACTTGTCATGCAGATAATTCACGCATTTTTCCAGCTTTGCAAGATCATAGCCCTCTTTGGTTATGTGGTGTCCGCCCCCAAGATTGAGCCATTTCATCTTTCCAAGATACTTGCCGAACTCTTCCTCAATATGCACAATCGTGCGCTCCAGAACATCTGCACCCTGCTCGCACATGGTATGAAAGTGCAGTCCGTCGATACCGTCAAGCTGGTTTTCGTCAAAGTTTTCAAGTGTGATGCCAAGCCGTGAGTTGGTAAAACAGGGGTTATAAATATCCGTCTCTATCTCCGAATACTCCGGGTTGCAGCGCAGTCCGCAGGATATATTGCGCCCACAGTTTTTCACCTTTTCACGGTGCTTTTTCCACTGTGAGATGCTGTTGAACACAATATGGTCTGCTATTTTCACAAGCTCGTCCATATCCCGGTCTGTATACGCCGGGCTGTAAACGTGCACCTCGCCGCCGAACTCCTCCTTGCCCAGCCTTGCCTCATACAGTCCACTGGCAGTAGTTCCGCAAAGCACCTTTGAAAGCTGCGGATAAGTGCAGAAGTTTGAAAACGCCTTTTGCGCCAGCAGTATCTTACAGCCTGTGTGCTCCATAACTGTGCCCAGTATATCAAGATTATGCGCCAGTGCCTTTTCACTTATAACGTAACAAGGCGTTTTGACCTTTTTTATATCAAACATCTTTTCACCCTAATACGTTGTATTCTCAAATTTAACGGAAAGCTTTTCGTTGGTGCTTTTGGCATTCATAAATGCGGCAAGCACCTCCTCAGCGAAGGGTCTCATTTCATCAGATATCTCGTCTGTGTCATAGAATGTGACCTCTGCCTCGTTCTCAAAGCCGCAAAGCACATCAAATAGCTTTGACACGGAATTTATTTTCCCTTCACCGCAGCCGAGTGCCTTGCTGATATAGTCAAAGAACCTTTCCCTGCTTTCAAACTGTACGTCGTCAATCATTATCAGCATTTTCATCACCGCTTTCTCTTTCTTTTCTGCGCCGTTTCAGATGTGTGCCGTAGCGTATATCCAGTACCAGAAGCGTGACTGCCACGCCCATAAAGAACGACGGCAGCGTCAGCGCAAATATCTTGGGCAGCATGGAGATCTTCATATAAGACATTATTACTCCCACAGCCAGATACCATGCAAAAAGCAGCACAACAACAAGCATTATCAGCAGTCTGCGTCTGCCATTTTTACGTCTTATCCTTGCCATAGTTCACCTGTCAGTCTACCAGCACGGGGTCAAAGTTCTCTTTCCAAGGAAGTCCCCACTTATTCAGTGCGTCCATGAACGGGTCCGGGTCAAACTCCTCGATATTGTGTACACCCGGCTTTTTCCACTTGCCTGTCATGACCATCATTGCGCCTATCATTGCAGGAACACCTGTGGTGTAGCTGATAGCCTGGGAGCCTACCTCCTTGTAGCACTGCTGGTGGTCGCAGACGTTGTAAACGTAGTATTTAACGTCTTTGCCGTCCTTTTTGCCCCGGCAGATACAGCCGATATTTGTTTTGCCCTTTGTTCTGGGACCAAGGCTTGCAGGATCGGGAAGAACAGCCTTTAAGAATTGCAGCGGAACGATCTTCTTACCCTCAAAGTCTATCGGCTCGATAGATGTCATACCCACATTTTCAAGGCATTTGAGATGTGTCAGGTAGCTCTGTCCGAAGGTCATGAAGAATCTGATACGCTTGATCCCCTTGATATTCAGAGCCAGGGATTCCAGCTCCTCGTGGTGCAAAAGGTACATATCCTTTTCGCCCACTTCATCAAAGTTATACACTCTCTTTATCTCCATAGGCTCGGTCTCGACCCACTTGCCGTCCTGAATGTAGGAGCCTTTAGCCGAAACCTCACGGATATTTATCTCGGGATTGAAGTTGGTTGCAAAGGGGTAGCCGTGGTCGCCGCCGTTGCAGTCCAGAATGTCGATATAGTTTATCTCGTCAAAATAGTGCTTCTGAGCGTAAGCGCAGAAAACGCCCGTAACTCCCGGGTCAAAGCCGCTGCCCAGCAAAGCTGTGATGCCTGCTTTTTCAAATCTTTCACGGTAAGCCCACTGCCAGGAATACTCAAACTTTGCCGTATCCTCAGGCTCATAGTTTGCTGTGTCAACATAGTCCACCTTGCATTCAAGGCAGGCGTCCATTATGTGCAAATCCTGATACGGCAAGGCAACATTTATACATATATCGGGCTTATACTCTTCCATAAGCGCAACAAGCTGCGGCACGTTGTCAGCGTCCACCTGCGCAGTAGTTATCTTAGTCTTTGTCTTTCCCTCAAGCTCTGATTTGAACTTGTCGCACTTTGATTTTGTGCGGCTTGCAATGCATATCTCCTCAAAAACCTCGCTGTTCTGGCAGCACTTGTGGATAACCACGCCTGCAACTCCACCGGCACCTATTATCAATGCTCTTCCCATTCAGATCAACCTCCGTTATCTATTATTAGTTTGATATTATTTATATTTTCAGTATCTCACCGCCAAAGCTCGTCAGAAGCAATTTGCGTTTTTCTCCTTACAAGATAGCAAGCAGTATCTCTCGCAGCAGCTTGCAGGCAAGGGCTGTGCTTCTGCCCGAGGGGTCATAAACGGGCGAAAGCTCGTTCATATCAAGTCCCACGATGTTGAGCTTTGAAAGCGTCATTACCGCCTTGTGCAGCTCCCTGAAGCTGACTCCTCCGGCTTCAGGTGTGCCTGTTCCCGGGAACTCCGACGGGTCGAGAACGTCAAGGTCAAGTGTGAAATACACCGGCTTTCCTTTGAGTTTTTCCACCACCTCGTCAAGGGTTTCAAGGTCAAAGCGGTGCAGATAGGTGTGAGTTTTTGCGAACTCAAATTCGTCCCTGTCGCCGCTTCTTATGCCGAACTGATTTATCCTTCCGTCGCCGACAATGTCGTGACATCTGCGCAGAACACAGGCGTGTGAAAGCTTTACGCCCAGGTAATCATCTCTCAGGTCGCAATGCGCATCAAAGTGGATTATGTGCACATCAGGATATTTCTGCGCAACGGCTCTGAATTCGCCCAGCGTAACGAGGTGCTCGCCGCCGATCATAAAGGGTATCTTGCCGTCGTCAAGTATCTGTCTTGTCCTGCTTTCAATGTCTGAAAGTGCCTGCTCGGGACTTCCGAACGGCAGCTCCAGATCTCCGCTGTCAAACACCTTATAGTCCAGCAGGTCCTTGTCCTGGTATGGCGAAAAAGTCTCAATGCCAAAGCTTTCGCTTCGTATCGCACTTGATGCAAAGCGGGTTCCCGGGCGGAAAGATGTGGTGCTGTCAAAGGGTGCTCCGAAAATTACTATCTTTGCGTCATCATACTCACAATCGCAGCCGATAAAGGTAAATACGTTCTTATTCATCGGCAAGTATCTCCTTTACATAATTGGGCAGGGCAAAACAGCCCTTGTGCAGCTCGGTATTGTAGTATTTTGTAGCTATGCCGAAATTCTCCCACTCCTGCGCTTTGAGATCATATACGGGGTGAAGATTTTTCGAGGCAAAGCCGAAAAGCCAATGTCCCGAAGGATATGTGGGGATATGCGCCTGATACACCATTGACACGGGGAATGCGCTGCTGATGCGCTTGTGTGTGCGCTTTACCATATCCACATAGGAATCGTAGTAGGTGCTTTCGTGTTGGTTTATAAGTATTCCCTTGTCACTCAGTGCCTTTGAACAGTTGCCGTAAAACTCCTTTGTGAAAAGCCCCTCACCGGGACCAAACGGGTCTGTTGAATCCACGATTATAAGGTCGTACTCATTCTCCTTGCGGCGGACATATTTAAGCCCGTCCTCAAAGAAAAGGTTGACCCTTGGGTCATCGAATTTGCAGGCTGTCCGGGGCAGGAACTCCCTGCAAACCTTGACCACCTGCTCGTCTATCTCCACCATATCTATCTTCTCTACCGTTTCATATCTTGTAAGCTCACGGATAGTTCCGCCGTCGCCTGCGCCGATAACGAGCACGTTCTTTATGTCCGGGTTGACCGCCATAGGCACGGCAGTAACCATTTCGTGATAGATATACTCGTCCTTTTCTGTGAGCATTATAAAGCCGTCCAGCACCAGCACTCTGCCGAACTCGTAGGTGTCAAAAACATCTATCTGCTGGTAGTAGCTTTTTCCGCTGTACAGCTGCTGTTTAACTTTTATAGTGAAATTCACATCATCGGTGTGCTTTTCGGTAAACCATAAGTCCATGGTAGGTTCTCCTTTCGCTTATAACTATATATGCCTTATTTTTTCAGTAATGAGTCATTATCCGAATCAACATATCGCCACATATTGTCCATTATTTCCTTTTGCATCTTCGGGTCATCAGGGAATCCGTATTTTTTCAAAGAGGCACTGCTTCCATTGCTTTTGAACATTCTTAAACCATCTTCGATAGTCTGCTTTTCATCAGGATGTGACTTCAAATAATCGCTGTAATAATTGCACATAAATTCTTCACTTGAAAGCAAATGCTGCCCAGCATACGTTATAAGCTTACCGTCAGCCTCGGACAGCTGATACATCTTTGTGAAATCCTCTCCGCCTGACGAATAGATGATATTACCGCGAACAAGATATGCCCTGAACTGTTCCTCATCAGCTATTACCTCAACATCATCATTTGAATAAGACTCTTTTGAACGTATAAGATAATCGCTTTTGCCCTTTTGTCTGAGTTCGCAGAAATTATCGCCTTGCAGAAAGCATTCTTCCGTTACATAATAGTTATCAAAAGTATCTCCAAGCTCGGTCGTAAAGCTGCCCGTGTACTCTTCCTCATCAGACGAGCCTGATGTCAATAGAAACATCAATCCCACATATATCATAAATGGGATACACAAAAAGATGATAAGCGCTACTATCCAGCCCTTAGGCTCTTTTCTCGCCTGTGCCTGCTGTTGCTGCACTACGTAAGACTCAAACTCGTTCATATGCTCATCTCCAAAGTTTTCTACTCGTCAATGACATTGATATAGTTTATCTCCAAGTCCTCTGTGCCTGTCATAAGGCAGCCCTTTTCTTTGCAGTATGTTATATATTCGATTATCTCTTTTGTTATCATTTCGCCCGGCGCAAGTATAGGTATTCCCGGAGGATAGCACATTACGAACTCAGCACACACTTTGCCGCAGCTCTCCTTTACGGGAACAGCTTTTTTATCACTGTAAAAGGCTTTCTGGGGTGTGACCTTTACTATGGGGTTGATATACTCGTGGTCAAAAAGCCCTGCGGGGTCTTTGGAATACAGCCTTTTTATCTCGCTGAGTGCCGAGATAAATCGCTCGATCTCCAGCTCTCTGTCCCCTGCGGAAACTATGGCAAGGATATTTCCTATATCGCCGAACTCGATCTGTATATCATACTCGTCACGCAGCAGGTCGTAGACCTCAACTCCTGCCAGCCCCACTGCCCTTGTGTGCACCGACAGCTTTGTATCGTCAAAGGCAAAGATGTCCCTGCCGTTCACAAGGTCCTGCCCGAATGCGTAATATCCGCCGATCTTGTTTATCTCGCCCCTTGCATAGCTCACGTAGTCGCACGCCTTTGCAAAAAGCTCCTTACCATTCAGCGCAAGATTTCTCCTTGCCATATCCAGCGATACCATGAGCAGATACGAACCGCTGGTGGTCTGGGTAAGGTTGATTATCTGTCTTACATAGCCCTCGGATACGTTCTTTCCGCAAAGCAGAAGTGATGACTGGGTAAGGCTTCCTCCTGTTTTGTGAATGGACACCGCAGCCATATCCGCACCTGCCTGCATAGCATTTACAGGCAGGTTATCTCCAAAATAAAAATGAGTGCCGTGAGCTTCGTCGGCAAGCACCAGCATTCCGTGCTTGTGGGCGATGTCCACGATCCTCCTGATATCCGAGCATATGCCGTAATAGGTGGGGTTATTCACCAGAACGGCTTTGGCATCGGGGTTTTCGATTATTGCTTTTTCAACGTCCTCCACCGACATACCAAGTGGTATCCCAAGCTTTTTGTTTGTCCCGGGGTTTACGTAAACAGGTACAGCTCCGCAGACCACAAGGGCATTTATCGCACTTCTGTGGACGTTTCTGGGCATGATTATCTTCTCCCCCGCCTTGCAGGCTGTAAAGACCATTGTCTGCACAGCGGCGGTGGTTCCGTTGACTATAAAAAAGGCATTATGCGCATTGAAAGCCTCTGCCGCAAGCCCCTCAGCCTGCTTTATGACCCCGGTAGGGTGACAGAGGTTATCAAGATTTTTCATTGAGTTCACATCGCACCGCAGGCACTGCTCCCCCAGAAAATCACGAAGGGGCTTGTTCATCCTGCCCCCCTTATGACCCGGAACATCAAGCCTTACCACACGGTTTTTCATGTGCTTTGTCAGCGCCTCATACACGGGCGCATTTTCCTGCTTTAGTTTCAATTCATAATTCCTCTTACTTAATAAATATTCATTCCACTGTATATCTCTATCATTTCACGCCTGAGGGCATCGGTTATATCCAGCCTTTGCTTTGGCGTAAGCTCCAGGGCATCGGTCTTGAAAAGATAGTTCTGAAGCTCGATATCCTTTATAAGGAGCTTTGTATGGAAGATATTGGACTGGTACATATTAACGTCTATCGCATCGTATCTTGTAAGGGTATCGTTGTCGATATAATCCTGTATTGATGTGATATTATGGTCGATAAAAAACTTTTTGCCCAGAACGTCCCTTGTGAAACCTCTGACACGGTAGTCAATTGTGATAATATCCGAATCAAAGCTGCTGATAAGATAATTCAGGGCGTTCAGAGGGGATATCATACCGCAGGTGGAAACGTCAATATCCACTCTGAAGGTGGAAATGGCATTATCGGGGTGATACTCGGGGAAGGTATGCACCGTAACGTGGCTCTTATCAAGGTGCGCAGCCACTGTTCTGGGCTTTGCCTCGGGAAGTATACCCTGGTTGCAGGACGGGTCAATGGAGTCCTCGTCCAGAGCCTTTTCGGCAATAAGAACGTTGACCGATGCACCCTGGGGTTCATAGTCCTGCTTTGATATATTCAGCACTCTTGCGCCGATCATTTCCGTAACGTCACACAGTATCTTTGTAAGACGCTCGGAATTATACTGTTCGTCGATATAGGCTATATAGCCCTTTTGTTCTCTTTCTGTTTTTGCATAGCATACATCATAGATATTAAAGCTAAGAGTTTTCGTAAGATTATTGAATCCGTACAGTGAAAGCTTCTGCTCCAACCCTATCATCCCGTCCTCTCCGGATAAAATACAGCACAACGTCCACAGGGCACATATATGCAGTATGATTATATCACACTTCTTCGCAAAAGTACATAGTTTTACAAACTTTTTTTATTATTTTCATATTTTATTTTTTCCTGTCTTTATGCTATTAACCGCCCTGCTTTCAGGTCAAACTTAAAACGTCCCCGGTTCAATCGTTCCGAGGACGCTTATATGCTATTTATAAAGAATACTTCATTGCAGTTTCCGAGGCAGCAATACTGCCCTTTTTAAGCTTATAATCCATAAGTATATCGCTGTTTTCCACAACAACGAACACCGCACGCTTTATGTCACCCTCAGGGGTCGTCACAGCCAGCTTATCCCCTGTTTCCACATTGTCACCGATTTTTGCTGTCAGCTTTATCTCCTCACGGGAAAATGCGCTGAAGCTGACAAGCACTTTCAGTCCGTCGGCGGTTTTCAGAACAACTGCATCAGGCTTTGTGGAAACATCTATTACCCTTGCGCTTACCGGGCTTACAACCTCTGCCGAGCCGCTTTCAAAATCGGGATATATTCCATACCCCACTCCCAGTATTCCCGAGGACATTATGTCATCACCTGTATCTTCAAGGGCACAAAGCTCACCGTTACAGCAGGCGTTCAGCTCTCCCTTACCCTTTTCCTCAGACTGTTTTTCTCCGAAAAGCTTCAAAACTACCCCTCCTTCCGGATACTTTAGAAAATAACACTTGTTTGATATTATTTTAACAAATTGTTACCCAAATTACAACCTCATTTGAACAGAATTAACGTTTTTCTGTTGTTTTTCGTATATCTGCACAATTATTGAGTAATGCCTCTCTACAAGTTTATGCATATTTACGATAACTTTAATCAAGCGTTCTTCTCTCAAACTCTGCCTATTGAAAAAGGCGGCGGCATAAGTTATAATAGTAATAACACAAACGCACAAGCGGGAGAATTATCATGATAGTAAGCATAGAAAGCATAAATAAATACTTTAACGGCGAGGTCTTGCTGAAAGACATCTCACTGACCATTGAGGAAAAGGAAACGGTGGGTCTTATCGGCTCAAACGGCTGCGGAAAGACCACCCTTCTGAACATTATAACCGGATGTGAGGAATTTGACAAGGCACCTGACGGGTCGGGAAGCATATCTGTTGACCCCAGGGCTGTGGTGGGGTATCTGCGGCAGAACAGCGGGCTTGAATCGCACAGGACCATTGAGGAGGAGATGCGAAGTGCCTTTGAGCAGCTTATAAGCACAAAGGAAAGAATGGATATTCTTTCATCGCAGATGCAGACTGCACAGGGGGAGGAGCTTGAAAAGATAAGCCATGAGTATTCCCGGCTCAACACATATTTTGAGGCTCGTGACGGGTACCGCATGGACGTTAGGATAAAGCAGGTGCTTGGCGGCATGGGATTTGGCGAAACGGACACCTCACAGGTGGTGGACACTCTTTCGGGAGGTGAAAAGACAAGACTTGCCCTTGCCAAACTGCTTTTAGAGCAGCCCGATCTCCTTATCCTTGACGAGCCCACAAATCACCTTGACCTTAACACGCTTATGTGGCTGGAGGAGCATCTTAAAAGCTACAAAGGCTCTGTGCTGGTGGTTTCCCACGACAGATACTTTATCGACCGTGTCTGCACACGGATCTGTGAGATAGAGCAGGGGCATATATACAGCTACAAAGGCGATTACAGCGCATATCTGGTCCAGAGAAAAATGCGTGACGAGCGGATGATGAAGGAATTTGAAGCCCAGCAAAAAGAGATAGCAAAGCTTGAGGACTACATTGCCCGCAACAAGGTACGGGCTTCTACGGCTAAAATGGCAAAGTCACGTCAGCATATGCTGGACAGGATAGACAGGCTGGACAAGCCGTCAAGCTATACCAAGCCGCCGAAAATAGACCTTTGCTATGACATTGAGCCGACCAAGGACATAGTAAAGGTGTCACAGTGTCCCCTTGAAGTGGGCGAGGGAGAACAGAAAAGGGTGCTTATCAAAGACCTCAGCTTTAATGTCCGCCGTGGAGAGCACGTTGGAATAATCGGTCCCAACGGCATTGGAAAGTCCTCCATATTAAAGCTTATACAGGGTCTTATCCCTCACGACGGGGGCAGCATAAGCTGGGGAAACAATGTAAAGATATCGTATTTTGACCAGGAGCACAAGGAGCTTGACAGGCACAACACGGTCATCGGTGAGGTACAGCGGAAAAATCCACGGCTTTCAGACGGTGACGCAAGAAACGTTCTGGGCTCGGTGCTTATCCGTGGGGAGAATGTTTTTAAGCCTGTTTCGGTCATTTCAGGCGGTGAGCGGGCAAAGCTTTACTTTGCTATAATGGCTCTGAACCGTGGAAACGTACTTGTTCTTGATGAGCCTACAAACCACCTTGACATGATGACCAAGGAGGTGCTTGAAGATGCACTTGCTGCCTTTGAAGGCACTATTATTCTTGTTTCTCATGATAGATATCTGCTGAACAAGGTGGCTGACAGGATACTTGAGGTGACAGCTGAGGGTGTGAACTCCTACGAGGGCAATTTTGATGCATATTACCGTGAGTACACCACTCAGCAGCAGGCTTTGCAGGCTCAGGCAGAGCAGCAGAAGAAAGCCTCAGAGCTTGCGGCATACGAACAAAAAAAGCAGCAGAGCCACAAAAGCAAGCAGCAGCGTGCTCTTGACGCAAAGAGGCGTGAGCAGATACGGCAGCTGGAAAAGGAGATCGAGCAGACCGAGGAGCTTATAGCTAAGCTGGAGGGCGAGATATCCGATCCGGCGGTAGCGGCGGATTACTCGGCGATAAACGAAAAATGCTCACAGCTGGACCGGGCACGTCAGAAACTTGAGGAAGATATGGAGCTGTGGGCGGAGCTTGCAGACAAGGTATAACGGCGATAAAAAAGAGCGTGGATCCTTCCACGCTCTGTTTGTTTATCTCAAAGACGAAATAGCTTTTTTCATATCGGAGCTGTTAAAGATGTACGACCCGGAAACAAGGGCATCTGCGCCTGCTTTGCGGCATATCTCCCCTGTTTCGCCGTTGATCCCTCCGTCTACCTCAACGTAGATATTTCTGCCTGTCTCGTCAACCATCTTTCGCACCTGTGTGATCTTATCCACTGTATCATAAATAAATCCCTGACCGCCGAAGCCCGGCTCAACCGTCATGACCAGCACCATATCCACCAGCGGAACAATGTCCTTTATTGCCTCCGCAGGGGTTCCCGGCTTTATGGAAACGCCTGCTTTAACACCACAGCTGTGTATTTTATCGATCACGCTTACAGGGTCATCGGCAGCTTCCACATGAAAGGTTATATAGCTTGAGCCAAAGCTTGCATAATCCTCGATATAGCGAATAGGGTTTGTGATCATCAAGTGAGTATCTATCGGCTTTGATGCGGCTTTTGCCAGAGCTTTAAGCACCGGCTGACCAAAGGAGATATTCGGCACGAACACCCCATCCATAACATCAAAATGCAGCCAGTCCGCACCGGCAGCTTCCACTCTTTTTACCTCAGCTGCAAGGTCTCCCAGGTCACAGCCAAGCAGCGAGGGAGAAACAATAATATCATTCATTTTAAACATCCTTTCAGGCTTGCTCATCAAGTGTCAGCTCATATGCAGGGATAAATTCTTCCAGGAACACATTTGCCTCCGGCAGGTTCATTTTCTCCACCGCTTCCCTTGTGGCTTTTTCGGCAGATGCAAAATCCGCATTGCCCATTTTCCGCTCTTCAAGGCATTTTATCAACGCCGACAGCTTATCAGCTGCCTTTACCAGCTGCCACAGTTCCGCCTCGGCTTCGGTCTTACAGAAAAGCGGCTCATAATCCTCTTTCAGATCTTCGGGCAGATAGCTTAAAAGCTGATCTTTAGCCTTTTGCTCTATCTCGTCATAGGCACCCTTGATCTGCTTGTTATAATACTTTATAGGCGTGGGCAGGTCCCCTGTGATTATCTCGGTGGTATCGTGGAACATGGCAAGCAGGGCGCATCTTTCCGCAGATACGCTGCCGCCAAAACGCTTGTTGCGTATAAGTGCCAGGGCATGGGCAATAAACGCCACATCAAGGGAATGCTGGCTTATATCTTCTTTTATTGTGTTTCTCATAAGTGCCCAGCGGTCGATATATTTCATTCTTGAGATCACCGCAAAAAACTTATAGCTATCCATTTTTCTCCTCCGGAAAAAATATCGCACCCGAAAAGAGTGCGATATTACCAATTTTCTTGAATCAGTGAGCAACTATGCTCAAAAGCACACCGGCTGCAACCGCAGAACCGATAACGCCGGCAACGTTTGGACCCATAGCGTGCATGAGCAGGTAGTTTGTGGGCACTTCTTCCTGTCCCACCTTCTGGGATACTCTGGCTGCCATAGGAACGGCGGAAACTCCCGCAGAGCCAATAAGGGGATTGACCTTACCATGCGTAAGAACGCACATAAGCTTACCGAGCAGTATTCCGCAGGCAGTTCCGATAGAAAATGCGATAACTCCCAGGATTATGACCTTTGCAAAGGAAAGGGTCATAATAGTTTTTGCGGTTGTTGTTGCACCAACGGTAACTCCGAGGAATATTGTGATTATGTTCATAAGCTCATTCTGAGCAGTTTTAGCGATTCGGTCACACACGCCGCTTTCTTTCAGCAGATTGCCCATCATAAGCATACCTACCAGCGGAGCAGCTGACGGGATCATCAGAGCGATAACAACTGTAACCAGTATAGGGAAAATAAGCTTTTCTGTCTTGGAAACAGGTCTGAGCTGTCCCATAACGATAGAACGTTCCTTCTTGGTGGTGAGCGCCCTCATTATAGGCGGCTGAATAATAGGCACAAGTGCCATATACGTATACGCCGCAAGGGCTATGGTACCCACTCCGATAGAGTCCGAATTTGAAAGAAGTTTAGACGAAACATAGATAGATGTAGGACCGTCTGCACCGCCGATGATCGCAATAGAACCGCACTCCGCAGCGCTCATTCCCAGGACTGCAGCACCCAGGAAGGTGAAGAAAATACCGCCCTGTGCAGCAGCTCCCAGCAGGAAGCTCTTGGGGTTTGCGATAAGAGGTCCGAAGTCGGTCATGGCGCCTATGCCAAGGAATATCAAAGGCGGATAGATCTGTAGCTTTACGCCCATATACAAAATATCCAGCAGTCCGCCGTGCTGCAATATATTTCCGTAGTCTATGTAGTGGTCATTGTCCCCCACCGTCTGATAAACCCAGAATTCCGAGTGGTACATATCCGCACCGGGAAGGTTGGTAAGCAGCATACCAAAGGAGATAGGAAGCAGCAGAAGCGGCTCAAAGCCCTTCGCGATGGCAAGGTACATAAACAAAAAGGATATCAATATCATCACTATATTTTTCCAGCCGCCGTCAACGAAAAATCCGGCGACGCCCGAAGCTTTTGCAAGATCGGCAATAGTGCTCAAAAACTGATCTAACATTTCTCAAACTGTCCTTTCATTGAATTGGGTGTGGATCAAAACGGTCTTGTATTGTCTGCAAGTCCTGCAGCAGCCCATGGATCACGCTGGGCAACAGACCTTCTGACACTTTTGATGACAGGCTTTTTGCCGTTTTTAGCACATATAGCTGTCACCGCAGCGGCAATAACTGCCACGATCTCATCATCGATCCCGTCCTCAATTACCGGTCCGCTTTGCTTTGATTCAGCCTTCTGGGCAGGGGCAGCAGCCTGCTGTTGAGCCTTAGCCGCAGCCTTTTCCGCTTCCAGTTTTGCTTTTTTCTTCTCGTTTTTGCGTTTGAAAGCTGTTCCGTAAATGGAAACGAACAGCACCAAAAGTATAAGTCCGATAAACACAACGCTCATGCCTGTGATGACCACCGAGGCAATATCCGTGCCTGAATAGTCATGACCGCTGAGCTTGCTTGCCAGCATCTGCACTGCTATATCCTGCATGACACTTCTCCTTTTATATAAATTATGTAATTTTAAAAATCACTTTAGCTTATACACCAGTTAAAACAATTATACACCAGTTTCTCAGATTTTACAAGTGTTTTTTCATCAATTTTTGCACAAAATTGTTAAGAAACTCACAATTATTTTCCCTTATATACAAAATAGCTGCCATAAGGGCGTTTGCTATTGAAAACAAGGAAAAAATATGCTATACTGTATGCTGAAAAGACGCAAACATATAGTTATCCTTGTATGCAGATGAGCAGTAAAAGGTTACAGCTACGATACGGAAGTGATATTATGCAGAAATTTTTTGACAGATTTGTGGACTATCTTCCCCACATTGTTGCGGCGTTGATAATCTACATCGGCGGCATGATCGCCATGAAAATAGTTATCAAGATAATGAACAAAGGGCTTAAGGTCAAGCGTGTTGACAAGACGCTGCACAAATTCGTTACATCTGTGGTCCATGTTGCAATGATGATACTTATACTTGTGATGGTGCTTTCCGCACTTCAGGTATCCACAAGCTCCATTATCGCAGCTATCGGTGCGGCAGGTCTGGCGATCGGTCTGGCACTTCAAAACAGCCTTTCCAACGTTGCGGGCGGATTTATAATACTGCTGACAAAGACCTTTAAAATAGGCGATTTCATAAGCATAAACAACGTTGAAGGCTTTGTGGACTCCATATCCATATTGCAGACCACCATTCTGACCATGGAGAACAAGAGAGTCAGCATACCCAACAAAATGGTGACAGAGTCCATTGTCATAAACTTTACCGCACAGCAAAAGCGCAGGCTTGAACTCAGATTCAACATTGCCTATGAGGACGACCACAAAAAGGCTATGTCGATAATCCTGGCTATACTCAACACTCATCCTGATATTATCGATGTTCCCGATGAGCCTATGTGCGTTATGGAGGCACACGCCGACAGCTCCATTGTGCTTCTGATGAGGGCATGGCTGCCAACGGAGAAATACTGGGCGACAAGGTACGATGTTATACAGAGAGTGAAGGAACAATTCGACCGGGAAGGCATCACCATCCCGTTCAACCAGGTAGATATGCACATAAAAAACAATTAGCCCACAAAAAAAGAGCCGCAGCAAATGCGGCTCTTTTCAGTTGTTGATAAATTATACGCTCTCCTTGACCTTGGCAGCCTTACCAACTCTGTTACGCAGATAGTAAAGCTTAGCACGGCGAACTTTACCCTTTCTTACTACCTCTACCTTATCGACAGATGGTGAGTGAACAGGGAAAACTCTCTCGATGCCGCAGCCGTGAGCAACTCTTCTTACTGTGAAGGTCTCGCTGATGCCGCCGTGTTTCTTGGCGATAACAGTACCCTCAAATACCTGGATCCTGGACTTTTCGCCCTCAACGATCTTAACGTGTACCCTTACGGTATCACCGATGTTGAATGCAGGGATCTCTTTTCTCATGCTTGACTCAGAAATAAGTTTTAAAGCGTCCACTTTAAATTCCTCCTTAATATTTTCAGACATTCATACACTTTATGGCGAAAACAAATTCCGCAAAGTCAGAGGACTATCCGCTTTAATGTCACCCCGAGGGGAGGCACTAACTCTCGTCACGAACAATTCCGAAGACTTATCCGAGACGGTATCAAATGCTTGTATATTATACCACATTTGTCCTTGAATTTCAACTGTGCATTTCGTAAAATATCGTGGTTTTTCTTACTCGTGATTTGTATTTATTGCACAATCAGGAGACAAATGCGCTTATATAGCTTATAAACATATACAGCAAAACGCACACAAGGGTAACGCTCATATGCCCGTTTACGGCACAAAGCACTGCAAGAACGGCAACAAGAAGGGCAAAGCACCCTTTTATCCATACCGCTCCCCTTCCGTTCAGGACAAGCTCAAGCATTTTTCCCCCGTCCAGATAACCCACAGGCAGCAGATTAAAGCCCCCGAGCAGCAGGTTGACCTGTGCAAAAAAAGTCAGCTCCCCTTTTACCAGGCAGCTTGCAAATGCCAGCAGAAAGTTGACTCCGCAGCCGCTGGCAAGGATAAAAATATCCTTTTTAAACGAGTTCAGGCGCACAGGGGTGGTAAGTTTTATGCCTCCGCCGTAAAGGGTCAGCTCTCCCGGCTTGCAGCCGCAAAGCAGCATGGCAGCAATATGTCCGCACTCATGCAAAGCGCAGCAGGCAAGCATTACAAGCAATTTTCCTGAATTGCCCTCTCCCAGAAGGAAGCTCAGCGACAACACCGCAGGGAACGAAAAACAAAGCCGCAGCTTTACCCCTTTTATCTCACAGACAAACAAAAGCATCACCCCTGAAAGCATATGCTCCCGGGGGCGTATGTTATTACACTTTCTTAATAGTGTGTCTTACCGCATTTATATCCCTTTTTACTTTTTCAGCATTGGCACAAGGAACTGTCCGGTATAAGATTGCTTGCACTTTGCCACCTGCTCTGGTGTGCCTGTGCAGACGATATTTCCGCCGCCGTCGCCGCCCTCGGGACCCAGGTCGATGATATAGTCCGCTGTCTTTACAACATCAAGGTTATGCTCGATAACAAGCACGGTATTGCCCGCATCCACAAGCTTTTCAAGCACCTCGAGCAGCCTGCTGACATCTGCGGTATGCAGACCTGTTGTCGGTTCGTCAAGGATATAGATAGTCTTGCCGGTACTGCGCTTTGAAAGCTCTGCGGCAAGCTTTACCCTCTGGGCTTCACCGCCGGAGAGTGTGGTTGCAGGCTGACCGATTTTTACGTAGCCCAGTCCCACCTCAAACAGCGTTTCCAGTTTACGCTTTATCTTGGAATGGTTCTCGAAAAATGACACTCCCTCTTCAATAGTCATTTCAAGGACATCGTAAATATTCTTTCCCTTATATCGCACCTCCAGGGTCTCACGGTTATATCTCATTCCGCCGCAGACCTCACAGGGTACATATACATCAGGCAGAAAGTGCATCTCTATCTTTATTATGCCGTCGCCCTCGCAGGCTTCGCAGCGTCCGCCCTTGGTGTTAAAGGAAAATCTGCCTGCGGTATAACCTTTCATCTTGGCATCGTTGGTATTTGCATAAAGCTCACGGATATCGTTGAACACACCTGTATATGTGGCAGGGTTTGAACGTGGTGTCCTGCCTATGGGTGACTGGTCAATAACGATAGCCTTGTCAAGATGCTCAATGCCAAGCATTTTATCAAACTTGCCGGGAAATGTTTTTGCACGGTTGAGCTTTGCCGAAAGCTCTTTCTGTATTATTGCGTTGACAAGAGATGATTTTCCGCTTCCGGACACACCTGTAACGCAGGTGAATGTACCAAGAGGGATCTTTACGTCTATGGCTTTAAGGTTGTTTTCCCGTGCTCCCAGCACTTCAAGGAACTTGCCGTTTCCTTTGCGCCTTTGAGCGGGAATCGGTATTTTCTTCTTTCCGCTGAGATACTGACCTGTTACAGACTTTTCACAGTTCATTATATCCTCAACGGTGCCTGCTGCCACTATCTCTCCGCCGTGGACGCCTGCTCCCACGCCTACATCAACGATAAAATCCGCCGCACGCATAGTATCCTCGTCGTGCTCAACGACTATTACGCTGTTTCCGATATCACGCAGACGCTTCAATGTGGCGATAAGCTTATCGTTGTCACGCTGGTGCAGACCAATAGACGGCTCGTCCAGGATATACAGAACTCCAACCAGCGATGAGCCTATCTGCGTGGCAAGCCTTATGCGCTGGCTCTCTCCTCCCGAAAGGGTGCCGCTGGAACGTGAAAGGGTGAGATAATCAAGTCCTACGCTGGACAAAAAGCGCAGTCTGTCCTTTATTTCCTTTATGATGCGCTCGCCTATAAGCGTCTCTTTTTTCGTCAGCTCAAGTCCCTCAAAAAACTCAAGGCACTTTATTACGGACATAGAGGTAAGCTCATGGATATTTATCCCTCCAACGGTAACCGAAAGGCTTTCCTTTTTAAGCCTTTGACCGTGACACTCGGGACAAGGCTCGTCGGTCATGACGGTTTCGATATCCGCCTTTGAATACTCGCTTGCCGACTCTCTGTATCTTCTTTCAAGGTTGGGGATAATGCCCTCAAACGGACCTTCGTACTGGGCATTGTAGAAAAAGCTTCCCCCTCTGGTCAGCTTCAGCTTCTGCCCCTGGGTCCCGTAAAGGAAAATATCTATTGCGTCCTGCGGCAGGTCCTTAACAGGCACATCTAGTGAGATGTCGTACTGCTTTGAGATAGCCTCATAATACATCATGGAAATCGACTTCTCGTCAAGGCTGTTCCAGCCGGAAGCTTTGATAGCTCCCTGTCTTATTGTAAGCTCTTTGTTTGGTATTATAAGGTCGGGGTTTATTTTCTTGAACACCCCAAGACCTGTACACTTGGGACAGGCACCAAAGGGGTTGTTGAAGGAGAACATTCTCGGTGTGAGGTCCTCCATGGACACACCGTGCTCGGGGCAGGCGTAGTTCTGGGAAAACATCATTTCTTCACCGTCGATAACGTCGATTATCACCGTCCCCCCCGACATGGAGCAGACGGTTTCCAGGCTGTCGGTAAGGCGTGACTTGATGGAGTCCTTTATCACCAGTCTGTCAACGATTATCTCGATGTTATGCTTTTTATTCTTATCTATCTTTATCTCCTCGGTAAGCTCATAGGTTATCCCGTCCACCCTTGCTCTTACAAATCCCGATTTCATGCACCTTTCAAGTTCCTTGGTATGCTCGCCCTTCCTGCCTCTGACAATGGGGGCAAGCACCTGTATCTTGGTGCCCGGTTCAAGGGACATTACCTTATCCACTATCTGGTCTATGGTCTGGTGCTTTATCTCCCTGCCACAGACAGGACAATGCGGCACGCCTATACGGGCGTACAAAAGACGAAGATAGTCATATATCTCCGTGACCGTTCCCACGGTGGAACGTGGGTTCTTTGAGGTGGTTTTCTGGTCAATGGATATTGCAGGAGAAAGCCCCTCTATGGTGTCCACATCCGGCTTGTCCATTTGTCCGAGAAACATTCTTGCATAGGAGGACAAAGACTCAACGTACCGTCTTTGTCCGTCGGCATAAATGGTATCAAACGCCAGAGATGATTTGCCCGAGCCGGAAAGTCCGGTCATCACCACAAGCTTGTCCCTTGGAATGGTAACGTCTATATTTTTCAGGTTGTGCTCTCTTGCACCTTTGATAATTATTTCGTTTTTTGCCATAATAACCTTCCTGTTAACAATTATTTGTCTTCTCCACGCAGTTCCTTTATCTTGTCACGTAAAAATGCGGCGTGTTCAAAGTCAAGCAGCTTTGCGGCTTCCTTCATCTGCCGTGTGAGCTTGTCTATCAGCGCAAGGCGCTCCTGCTTGGACATCTTCAGACTCTGCCGTGTCTTATACTCAACGTCCTCCTTGGAGGATATCTCGATAACGTCCCTGATGTCCTTTATTATAGTCTTTGGCACAATGCCGTGAGCCTCATTGAAGGCAGCCTGAAGCTCACGTCTTCTCTGAGTCTCGGTGATAGCAGCTTCCATTGAGCGGGTGACAGTATCTGCGTACATTATGACCTGTCCGCCGGCATTTCGTGCTGCTCTGCCTATGGTCTGGATAAGGGCAGACTCGGAACGCAGAAAGCCCTCCTTATCTGCATCAAGTATAGCCACAAGCGACACCTCAGGCAGATCAAGACCCTCTCTGAGCAGGTTGATCCCCACAAGCACATCAAACTCACCGAGGCGCAGGTCTCTGATTATCTCCATACGCTCTATGGTATCTATCTCACTGTGCATATAGCGTACCTTTATATCAAAGCCTTTAAGATAATCGGTAAGGTCCTCCGCCATTTTCTTGGTCAGGGTTGTCACAAGCACTCTTTCATTTTTGTCAATGCGCTTGTTTATCTCGCTCATAAGGTCCTCGATCTGTCCTTCGATAGGCTTTACGATAACCTCCGGGTCAAGCAGTCCTGTGGGTCTTATTATCTGCTCCACGATCTGTCCCGACTTTTCCTTTTCAAAGGGTCCCGGGGTGGCAGAGACAAATATCGCCTGGTTTATGCGCTCATAGAATTCGTCAAATTTCAGCGGTCGGTTGTCAAGTGCCGAGGGCAGTCTGAATCCGTAGTCTACCAGAGTCTGCTTGCGCTGTCTGTCACCTGCATACATTGCCCGTATCTGGGGCAGGGAAACATGGGACTCGTCTATTATAACAAGGAAGTCCCGGGGAAGATAGTCAAGCAGTGTAAAGGGTGCAGTGCCGGCAGGTCTGCGCTCCAGCACACGTGAATAGTTTTCTATACCGCTGCAAAAGCCTATCTCCTCCAGCATCTCGATGTCATAGTTTGTGCGCTGGGCAATACGCTCTGCTTCGATGAACATTTCGTTGTCCTTAAAATATTTAACACGCTCATCAAGCTCCTGCTTTATCTCGTGGATAGCATCCTGCATTTTATCCCTGCTTACAACATAGTGACTGGCAGGAAAGATCATGTAGTGCAGATAACTCCCGATCAGTTCCCCTGACACCACGTTTATCTCGCTGATGCGGTCTATCTCGTCACCGAAAAATTCCACTCTTACAGCTATATCTGTGGAGTTGGCAGGCATTATCTCAACGGTATCGCCTCTGACTCTGAACTTTGTTCTTGTAAAGTTTATATCGTTTCGCTCGTACTGTATCCCCACCAGCTGTGCGATCAGCTGTTCACGGGAGATCTCCTGTCCTTTGCGTATAGATACCATCATGGACTTGTACTCCGAGGGGTCGCCCATTGAGTAGATACAGGAAACGCTGGCAACTATTATTACGTCCTTGCGCTCGGCAACAGCGGCGGTTGCAGAATGGCGCAGGCGGTCGATATCCTCGTTCACATCCGAGTCCTTTTCGATATACACATCCTTGCTGGGCACATACGCCTCAGGCTGATAGTAGTCATAGTAAGACACAAAGTACTCAACGGAGTTGTTGGGGAAAAATTCCTTGAACTCGGAGCACAGCTGTGCGGCAAGTATTTTATTGTGGGCAAAAACCAGAGTGGGGCGGTTGACACGCTGGATAACATTTGCCATGGTGAAGGTCTTTCCCGAGCCTGTTACTCCCATAAGTGTCTGTTCCTTCATTCCGCTTTCAAGACCTTTTACCAATGCGTCTACAGCCTCGGGCTGATCCCCGGCAAGCTTATAATCGCTGACAAGTTCAAAGTGATCCATAATAACTCCTTTTGTGCATAACAAACGTTACACATAATTATACTCCATAATATTTTTAATGTAAAGACTTTTTTGATAAACTTTTCAACAGCACATTCCAACAAGTGCTGCGGCTCTTGAAAAACGGTAAAAAATGTGGTACAATCTTTGTTGACAACTCGTGAAAGGACAATGGGCTATGCGTGAATTTGTGATAAACAAAAATGACAGCGGACAAAGGCTTGACAAATTCGTGACCAAGGCGGTGAAGGACCTGCCGCAAAGCCTGCTGTACAAATATATACGTCTAAAGCGCATAAAGCTTAACGGCAAACGCTGTGCCATTTCCGACAGGCTCAGAGAGGGTGACGTTTTACAGCTTTACATAAACGATGAGTTCTTTGAGGGCGACACGTCAAAGCCTGCCTTCCTCAAAGCCCCGGATGTACTGGACATTGTGTACGAGGACGATAATATCCTTCTTTGCGATAAAAAAACAGGGCTTGTGGTCCATGAGGACGAGAGCGGTGTTAGCGACACCCTTATAAACCGCATACTACACTATCTTTACAACAAGGGAGAATACGACCCGGAAAAGGAAATCTCATTCGTGCCCGCTCTTTGCAACCGCATAGACCGAAACACCTGCGGCATCGTCATATGTGCAAAGAACGCACAAAGCCTTCGGATACTCAATCAGAAGGTCAAGGACAGAGAGATAGACAAGCGGTATCTTTGCGTTACTGTGGGTGTCCCGAAAAAGAAAGAGGACACACTTACAGCCTATCACCAGCGCAACGAAAAGACCAAAGTTGTAAAGATAACCGACTCAAAGACCCCGTATAACAAGACCATGACCACACAGTACAAAGTCCTTGACGTGAGCAGCGACGGCAAGCTTGCACTTTTGGAGGTAAGGCTCATAACCGGCAGGACCCATCAGATAAGGGCGCATCTTGCACACATAGGCTATCCGCTGCTTGGTGACGGGAAGTATGGCATAAACGCCGTAAACCGGGAATATAATGTTAAGACACAAGTCCTTTGCGCTTACAAGCTCACCTTTGACTTCCCAACCGATGCAGGCTGTCTTGAATATCTCAGGGGCAGAAGTTTCCAGGTGGAAAAAGTATGGTTTTCAGACAAATATTTCAACCTGTAGTATCTATGCCAGATGGGCATTTCTGGCAGTTATGCTGCGGCGTATAGCAATAGCACCAAAAACACAAGCTAAAATTCGACAAAAACACACAATTTTTGTGTGGGTGCTTGATATTGCCCCGAAAATATGATATAATCAAACAGTTGAATTTTTCGACAAATACATCACTCTTTGGAGGGTTTACTATGACAGGCGATCTTCACTGCCATACCACGCTTTCCGACGGAAGCCTCGGTATAGAAGAAACAATCGTTCAGGCTAAAAGAATGGGACTGGATTTTCTTGCCATAACCGACCACGATACCCTTTCGTCTTCAAGCAGAGCCAAGATCCTGGGCGAAAGATACGGTATTCAGGTAATTCCTGCGGTGGAGCTTTCCGCATGGGATAAAAAGCGCAACAATAAAGTACATATACTTTGCTACGCTCCCCAGAAACCGGACAGATTGGAAGGACTGTGCATGAAGTCCTGCCAGATAAGGACAGAGTGCGCAAAGGACATGATAAAGAAAGTTCTGGACAGATACCCTATCCCTTCCGACTCGGTACAAAAGTACACCAAGGGTTCAAAGAGCATTTATAAATCTCACATCATGAGGGCACTGGTGAACTACGGATACGCCACCGAGTTTTACGGTTCGGTAAACGACAAGCTTTTTGCATGGCCAAACGGTGAATGCCTTGTTACAAGAGAATATCCGGACGTTAACTTTGTTATTGATCTTATTCATTCATCAAGGGGAATCGCTGTTATGGCTCACCCTTGTATGTTTGATAACATCGAGCTGCTTAAAGAGCTTATTGCGGCAGGAAAGATCGACGGCATCGAGGCTTACCATTTCTCTGCTACTGTTCAGAAGCAGCAGATGCTGGAAAAGCTGGCAAAAGACAATGATCTTATCGTTACCGGCGGTTCCGATTTCCACGGCCTTTACAACAGCACCATGACCCACATCGGCAAGTTCGTTACCGACCAGGAGAACCTTGACAAGATGTTCAAGCTTATCAGCAAAAACTCTCAGAAGACAAACAAGGTACCCCAGAAGACAGAACAGTAAAAAAATCAGTATATAAGAGGAGCATTACAGGTGTAGTGTTCCTCATATTTATAGCGAATTTATAGCGAAAGAGGAATGTAATAATGGACGTAATGGAAAAGTCACTTGAAATGCACAGAAAATGGGAGGGCAAGATCGAGGTCATATCCCG
This sequence comes from Ruminococcus sp. FC2018, assembly GCF_000621805.1. Lineage (GTDB taxonomy): Bacteria > Bacillota > Clostridia > Oscillospirales > Ruminococcaceae > Hominimerdicola. The sequence continues at coordinate 65,905 of NZ_JHXH01000004.1, forward strand.
CACAAAGATAAACAACGCAGAGGATCTTACCCTTGCCTACACACCGGGTGTTGCAAGACCATGCCTTGAAATACAAAAGGATCCCGACCTTTCTTACGAGCTTACAAGAAGGGCAAACCTTGTGGCAGTCATCACAGACGGAAGCGCAGTTCTCGGATTGGGCAACATAGGAGGGCTGGCAGGTATGCCGGTAATGGAGGGAAAATGCGCACTTTTCAAAGAATTTGCAGACGTTGATGCTTTCCCTCTTTGCATAAATTCGAACGATGTGGACGAGATCGTGAACACTATCGCTCTTATTGGCGACAGCTTCGGAGGCATAAACCTTGAGGACATTGCTGCGCCGAGGTGCTTTGAGATAGAGGCAAAGCTCAAGGAGAAGCTTGATATACCTGTTTTCCACGATGACCAGCACGGTACGGCTATCGTTGTGGGTGCGGCACTTATGAACGCCTGCAAGGTGGCAGGAAAGAAAATAAGCGACATAACTATCGTTATAAACGGAGCGGGTGCAGCAGGCTGCGCCATAGGAAAGCTTATACTCAGCCTTGGAGTGGGCAACCTTATTATGGTGGACCGTGAGGGCATCATCTGTGAGGGTGACAAAATGCTCAATCAGGCTCACGAGGAGCTTTCAAAGGTAACAAACAAAAACCATATCCGTGGTTCCCTGGCTGATGCAATGAGGGGTGCTGACGCATTTATCGGCGTTTCAAAGCCTGACCTTGTAAGCGAGGAAATGGTGAGGTCAATGGCGGATAAACCAATCATATTCGCAATGGCAAACCCTGTTCCCGAGATAATGCCCGACAAGGCAAAGCAAGCAGGTGCATTTATTGTAGGCACGGGACGTTCGGACTTCCCTAACCAGATAAACAACGTGGTGGCTTTCCCGGGAATATTCAAGGGTGCTCTTGCGGTAAGGGCAAGGGATATAAACGAGGAGATGAAAATGGCTGCGGCAAAGGCTATCGCAGGCTGCGTGAGCGAAGACCAGCTTTGTGCGGAGTTTATCCTTCCGAATGCATTTGACAGAAAAGTCCCTGTGGCTGTTGCCGAGGCAGTTGCCCGTGCAGCTCGTGAAACAGGCGTGGCAAAGATCTGAAAGGGGAAAGCTTTATGAAAAAAATCAGCTATATACCAAAGGGCGTATGCTCAAGACAGATACAGTTTGAGCTTGACGGAGATGTTGTCCGCAGCGTAAAATTCACAGGCGGCTGCAACGGAAATCTCCAGGGCATAGGAAAGCTGGTTGAGGGCATGAATATCGACGATGTTATACAAAAGCTTGACGGCATAAACTGCAACGGCAGAGGAACCTCCTGTCCGGATCAGCTTGCCAAGGCTTTGAAGGCGTATAAATAAAAGAATGTTCAGGAAAGGGATGCTTTTAAAATGAAAAACAACAAAAAACCTCTTATGGTGAGAATAATCGCACTGGCTATGGTTGCTCTGCTGGTTCTGGGCGTTGTAGTGGCAGCTATCGCAGGGGCAGTAAGCTGATATGGTCCACATAGGAAACAGCTGGGACGATATTCTCAGTGAGGAGTTTAAAAAGCCGTATTATCTGGAATTAAGAGAGTTTCTGAAGCGTGAATATGCAAGGTACAAGGTCTATCCGGATATGTACCACATTTTCAACGCTTTGAAATTCACGCCATATGAAAACGTCAAGGCAGTTATAATCGGTCAGGACCCTTATCACGAGCCGGGACAGGCTCACGGTCTGTGCTTTTCGGTGCAAAAGGGCACTCCTCTTCCGCCGTCGCTGCAGAACATCTACAAAGAGCTTCACGATGACCTGGGCTGCCCCATATCCCAAAGCGGAGATCTGACCTGCTGGGCTCAGCAGGGCGTGCTTTTGCTCAACACCTCTCTGACCGTAAGACAGGGACAGGCAAACTCTCACAGCGGCAAAGGCTGGGAGCTGCTCACAGACGAGATCATCAGAAAGCTCAACAACGCTCCTCAGCCCATTGCGTTTATCCTCTGGGGCTCAAACGCAAGGTCAAAGGCTCAGCTTATCACCAACCCCAATCACGGAGTATTTCAGGCACCTCACCCATCACCGCTTTCGGCATACCGTGGATTTTTCGGGTGCAGGCATTTTTCAAAGGTAAACAGCTTCCTCTCGCAAAAGGGCGTCGAACCCATCGACTGGGCTGTACGGGAAGTATAAACTGTACGTTTTTTTGTACATAAGACAAATTGTAAAGGCTCACACCGCTTTTTGGTCTGTGAGCCTTTTTGCTATTCACAAAATGTTATCTCAAACATATCGTCTATGGGTATCTCCGACTTGTCGGCAAATATCAGCGTCCTTGCGTACTCATCTATCCTGCGCACAGTCCCGGTTCTGACAACATATCTGCCCCCTGATTTATACTTATCCGGGACAAAGTATGTCACCCTTACGGCGGGCATACTGTCACAAGTCTCCAGCAGACGATACAGGTTCTTATTCAGCTCATTCGCCTCGTCCTCGGTAAGCTCCAGCTTGCTGTCGGTGAGCCTTGCGGTCTCATCCACGGCATCGCCATAGCCTGTCAACGCCGCAAACGGTGAGAACTGCGCTGCCCTGTCGCTCATAGGCATGGGGTGCAGGTCATAATACCTTGGACGGGAAAGCTGTTTTATATCGTTATAATTATCAGACACATTCAACCTCCATGTTATTTCTTCAAAGCCTTCAGGTCAGAGCTTTCGTAACGGTTATGCCCCGGCAGATCATGCCTTATGCCCGCCTATCTGGCGGTTGCGGTCTCTCGCCGTTGCTCCCTGTGTATAGTTCTTTCCTTTGAGCACAGCGTTTTTCCCGTAGCGGTGCTTTATTTTCAGCATTGCCTCCTGCAGCGCACGCTCCTTTTCAAGTGCCCTGTCACTGTCAGGTCTTGTCACATCAAACAGGCTTATCTGCTCAAACCTCTCGTTATCCGGGATATCCTGTTCAGATATAACGCTGCACACCACCAATGTCAGCCTTCGCACCAGCAAAGTCCTGTCAATTATACGGTCAAAAAGCTCCATTGTGCTGTCCACTATCTTTCTTGTGGACGAGGTATGTCTGTCAAGATTGATCGTGCCGTGGGCGTGCTTGGGGACGACTCTGCCGTAATAGTCTGTTGTGACCTCGCCTTTGTACTGCCCGTCGGCGAGACTTTCACGGTCATAATTCACCGTAAGCACGATCTGGTTTGTAACAAGCCCTTTATCAACCAGGTCCAGAGACAGCATATCTGCCATTTCCCACAGGATAAGACGTGTGCGCTCATAGTCGCATGGCTCTTGCAGCACCTGACCTGATGTGATGCTGTTGCTCTGTGGTCTGTATGCTTTGACCGCCTCCATGGTCGTTGGCTCAATGCCCCAGGCGTGATCTATCAGCAGTTCTGCATTCTTGCCCAGAGACTTATACAATTTGCCAATGCGGTAGCGGTCAAGGGAATGACGGGCAATGTCACCCATAGTGTAGATGCCCAGCTTTTCAAGCCGTGCCGCAATTCCCTTTCCAACTCTCCAGAAATCGGTTATCGGTCTGTGATCCCACCAGTTTTCCTTATAGCTTTGCTCGTCAAGCTCGGCGATCCGCACCCCGTCCTTGTCCGCAGGAATATGCTTTGCCACAATGTCCATCGCCACCTTGCACAGGTACATATTAGTCCCTACACCTGCTGTTGCGGTGATACCCGTGGCGGAGAGGACGTCCTGTATCAGCATCCTGGCAAAGCCATGTCCGTCGGTATTATATGTGCTCAGATACCCCGTTGCATCAATAAACACCTCGTCTACCGAATAAGCAAAAATGTCCTCAGGCGCAACGTATTTAAGGTAGATACCGTATATCTGCGCACTTACTGTCATGTAAAGCGACATACGTGGCGTTGCGGTAATGTAGTCAAGGGCAAGCGAAGGATCTGCCACGACCTCGGAGTGGACGAAACTCTTGCCCGTCAGTCGCTTGCCGGGCGCTCTGCGTGCACGCTCCCTGTTTACCTGTTCAACCCGGGAAATTACCTCGAAAAGCCTCGCCCTGCCAGATATCCCGTAACTCTTCAGACTCGGCGAAACCGCAAGACATATCGTCTTCTCCGTCCGGCTGCTGTCCGCTACCACCAGATTTGTGTCCAACGGGTCTAATCCCCGATCTACACATTCTACACTCGCATAAAATGACTTTAAATCTATCGCTATATATACCCTCTCCATCCACTCCACCTCCTTTGCTAAATCAGAATTTGTCGGGGTATGCGTGTCGAGCAGCTGGGGGAAACCCTTTTGGAGAAGGGTTCTCCCCCAGACCCCCTTCCTAAACCTTTTAATGACTTTTCAGCAACGGGAGGCAAAGCTCCCGTCACTGAAAAGTGTTAGAGAGTTCAGAAAAAGAGTTTGAGAAAAAACGCTCCCAAGAGAATACCCACAGTTGCTTGACAGGTATACCTCAACAAATGCGGATTTACCGAGGTTTGCACAACACAGCTCTACTCTTGTACAGTTATCACAAAGTGAAAGCCCGGAGCGGCACGAAAGCCGCTGCCTGCTCAAACCGATATGCGACGGACAAGCGTGCCGCCGCGGCGGCAAATTCTGATTTACATTATAGCACGTATGTTCGAATTTGTCAAACATTAGTTCGATTTTCTTGTAAAAGTCCGTTTTTTTGTACGCATATGTAAAATATATGCAGAAAGAGCTATATAGGAAAGAACTTGCTTGACAATGTGGGGACATTGGGGTAAAATCAAAGAGAGATAAGCCGGCAAATAAAGGAGAAGAAAATGGCAGAAATAATTGAGATAACGGATCTTGGAGCAAAGGAGCTTGAGCCGTATGTCTGCACCAACGAGGTACAGTTAAAGAGATATTATGAGCCCAAACCGGGAATATTTATTGCCGAGAGTCCGAAGGTGGTACGACGTGCACTTGAAGCGGGATATGAGCCTATATCGCTGCTTTGCGAGAAAAAATACATAGACGGGCAGGCACAGGATATAATCTCAGCCTGCGACGGTGTAAGGGTATACACCGCAGCCAGCGACGTACTTACGGAACTGACAGGGTTCAAGCTGACGCAGGGGCTGCTCTGCGCCATGAGGCGGAGGGAGCCGGCAAAGGCTGAGTACATATTGAAAGGCTGCACGAGGGTAGCGGTGCTTGAAAACGTAATGAATCAGACCAATGTAGGTGCCATATTCCGCAACGCAGCAGCTTTGGGGATAGACGCTGTCCTTTTGACTAAGGCGTCCAGCGATCCGCTTTACCGCAGGAGCGTAAGGGTGAGCATGGGAACGGTATTTCAGATACCATGGACATTTCTGGAGCAGCCTGTGCCCGACTACGTGAGATTTTTGAAAGAACATGGCTTTGCCACAGCAGCAATGGCACTTCGCAACAACACGGTGAGCATAAGCTCTCCGATCATATCCCGGCAGCAAAAGCTTGCTGTGATTCTCGGAACTGAGGGTGAGGGATTGGATCAAATGACGATCTCAGACTGTGACTTTACAGTTAAGATACCCATGTATCACGGTGTTGATTCACTCAACGTTGCAACCGCAGGAGCTATCGCATTCTGGGAGCTTACAAAAAACAAAGATACCCCGTCCGGCTAACAGCCGAACAGGGTATTTTTTTGTACAGTTTAAATGTCAGAAGCCGCCTCTGCCGCTTCTCATTCCGCCTTTTCCGCCGCCGCCCATCATGGACTGAGGGATAGAGTCCACCTGGGTGCCGTTGATTATGATAGTACCGCCGTTATAGGCAGCCTTTCCGTCGCAGTCAAAGGAGGACGTTCCTGCGGTAATATCGATCTTTCCGCCATTTACGGTGATATTTCCATTTGAGTCAATGGCGTCGGTATCGCCCTGTCCCATGGAAATGGTGACCTCACCGTCGTTGATCTCAATGTTCGGAGTGCTGTATGCGCTGCTCTTATTAGCAGCGTTTATGCCGTCATCGGTAGCCTGGATATTGATCGTTCCGCCGTTGATAAGCACATATGTGGATTCGATACCCTCTCCTGCTTTAAGGTTAAGTGTGCCGCCGTCAACCTGGACATTGGTGTTGCCCTGGATCGCATCGCCGGAGGCATTTATGTTGAATGTGCCGCCTGAGATATAGATGATACCCTGCGTTGCATTGTCATCGTTTTCACAATGCAGTCCATCCTTACCCGAGGTGATATTGAACGTTCCGCCGCAGATAGAGATCGTATCGTTTGCCTCAACGCTGTCATTTGCACTGGTTATCTCGTAAGTTCCACCTGTAAATTTAATGTCGTCCTTGCCGGATATGCCATTGTCGTTTTTGGAAACTATCTTCAGAGTACCCTTACCGTTGAACACCAGGTCGTCCTTTGAAAAGATGACCGCATCGGTATTAGTCTCGCCGTCGGATTTGAACTCGCCTGTTACGCTGAGGCTGTTTTCCTTTTCGGTGGTGGTCACAAAACACTTATCTGCGGACAAAACATATATTGCCGGGAAATCGTCGTTTATAATATTCACCCCGTCAAGCACCAGCTGTACCTTATCTTCACTGCCGGCATTCACCTTAATAGTGCAGTTTGAAGCTGTACCGCTTATAACATACACGCCTTCCGAGGTTATGTCAATGGTGCTGTTGTCGGAAACGGTGAGCTGCTTGGCATTGGATGTATCGGCTGTCTGCTGAAGGTCACGCTCTGTAAATCTGTCAGAGTCAGATTTTGTACTGTTTTGTTCCGAAGACGAATCCTCTGTCGAGGATGTGGCCTCTCCTATGCCTGCATTGGCATTAGTGACTGTTCCCTTTGAGGTCTGTACGGATGAAGTTGTTGTAGAAGAGGTGGCTGTGTTTGCGTCTGTGCTGCTTGATGACTGAGAGCAGCCTGCCATTGCGATTGCAAGCGCCAGTGAGATTATTATAGCATAAGTTTTCTTTAACATTTTGAATACCTCCATGTTCTTTGTTCTTGTTTTTCCTTATGTGCTAATAATAATCTGTCTACCTTAAATGGACTTTAGATGATTGTGAAAACTTCAAGAAAAAAACAAGGAGCCTGTCCAAAACACAAGCTCCTTATTATATACAACTTATTATATACAAGTATATTACTTGTTCATTGCCTCTTCAACTGCAACTGCGCAAGCAACTGTTGCACCAACCATCGGGTTGTTGCCCATACCGATAAGTCCCATCATCTCAACGTGAGCAGGAACTGAAGACGAGCCTGCGAACTGTGCATCGGAGTGCATTCTTCCCATTGTATCGGTCATACCGTAGGAAGCAGGACCTGCAGCCATGTTATCCGGGTGCAGAGTTCTTCCCGTGCCGCCGCCGGAAGCAACAGAGAAATACTTTTTGCCTGCCTCTGTTCTTTCCTTCTTATATGTACCTGCAACAGGGTGCTGGAATCTTGTAGGGTTGGTAGAGTTACCTGTGATAGAAACGTCAACGTTTTCCTTCCACATGATAGCAACGCCTTCTCTTACGTCGTTTGCACCGTAGCAGTTTACCTTTGCACGAAGTCCGTCGGAATAAGCCTTGCGGAATACTTCCTTGACCTCGTTCTTCTCGTAATCCATCTCTGTCTCAACATATGTAAAACCGTTGATACGAGCGATGATCTGGGCAGCGTCCTTTCCAAGACCGTTAAGGATAACTCTCAGAGGCTTCTGTCTAACCTTATTAGCCTTCTCTGCGATACCGATAGCGCCCTCAGCAGCTGCGAAAGACTCGTGACCTGCCAGGAATGCAAAGCACTCGGTGTCCTCTTCAAGAAGCATCTTGCCCAGGTTGCCGTGACCAAGACCAACCTTTCTCTGGTCTGCAACAGATCCGGGGATACAGAAAGCCTGAAGTCCCTCGCCGATAGCGGCAGCAGCCTCGGAAGCCTTTGTGCAGCCCTTCTTGATAGCGATAGCGCAGCCTACGGTGTAAGCCCACTTAGCGTTCTCAAAACAGATCGGCTGGATCTTCTCTACAAGATGATAGATATCAAGACCTTTTTCCTTGCAGACATCTGCGCACTCTTCAATAGAATTTATGCCATACTCTTTGATAACACCAAGTATCTGCTTTTCTCTTCTCTCATATGATTCAAATAATGCCATAACTCGTTACCTCCTTATTCCTTTCTTGGATCGACAAGCTTAACAGCGTCATCAACTCTGCCGTACTGACCCTGTGCCTTTTCAAATGCTGTATTAGCATCATCGCCTGCCTTGATGAAGTCCATCATCTTTCCGAAGTTAACGAACTTATAGCCGATGATCTCGTCGTCCGCATTGAGAGCCAGCTTTGTTACATAGCCATCTGTCATTTCAAGATAACGAGGTCCCTTTGCCAATGTTCCGTACATGGTTCCGATCTGTGAACGAAGTCCCTTTCCAAGGTCCTCAAGACCTGCTCCTACAACAAGTCCGCCCTCGGAGAATGCGCTCTGCGAACGACCGTAAACGATCTGCAAAAACAGCTCTCTCATAGCAGTGTTGATAGCATCGCAAACCAGGTCTGTGTTGAGAGCCTCAAGAATAGTTCTTCCGGGAAGGATCTCAGCTGCCATAGCTGCGGAATGGGTCATGCCGGAGCATCCGATAGTTTCTACCAGTGCCTCCTGGATAACTCCATCCTTAACATTAAGTGTGAGCTTGCAGGTACCCTGCTGAGGTGCACACCAACCGATTCCGTGTGTGAAGCCGGAGATGTCCTTGATCTCTTTTGCCTTTACCCACTTAGCTTCCTCCGGGATAGGAGCAGCGCCATGAGCAACGCCCTGTGCGATAGGGCACATTGTTTCAACTTCGTGAGAATAAATCATTTATAAACTCCTCTCATTAAATAGTAAATGTACAGCTCATACATTCATGTATATTATAAACCATTTGCCGTTTTTTTTCAAGTGGTTTTGTCTAATTTTAATAAAATTTACAGCATTTTAAAAGCCGGGCGGCAAAAAAAGAGCACCGCTCACAGGCGATGCTCGTTGTCTTTTTATTTAAGCTTGCTTTCTCTGTAGATAATATCGTCTCTTGAGGGTCCGTTGGAGACCATTGTTATCGGGAAGCCGATATGCTGCTCAACAAACTCGATATATTTCTTACAGTTCTCCGGCAGATCCTCATAATTCTTTATGCCTCTGATATCAGTCTTCCAGCCGTCAAGAACTTCAAGCACAGGCTTGCACTTTTCAAGCACCTGAGTTGTGGGGAAATCATCAAGGAGCTTGCCCTCGTACTCATAGCCCACGCACACAGGTATCTTATCCAGATAGCCCAGCACATCGATGACCGTAAAGGCAACATCTGTGGTGCCCTGTATACGGCAGCCGTACTTTGTGGCAACGCAGTCGAACCAGCCCATTCTTCTTGGTCTGTGAGTGGTTGCGCCATACTCTCCCCCGTCGCCGCCTCTTTTCCTCAGCTCCTCAGCTTCATCACCAAATATCTCGGAAACGAATGCGCCTGCGCCCACAGCAGAGGAATAAGCCTTTACAACGGTAACGATAGTCTTGATCTCATAAGGGGGAAGTCCTGCACCGATAGCACCGTAAGCTGCAAGGGTGGAGGAAGATGTGACCATAGGATAGATCCCGTGGTCGGGGTCCTTCAAGGATCCCAGCTGACCTTCCAGAAGGACATTCTTACCTTCCTTTATAGCCTTCCACAGATAAGCGGAAACGTCGCACACATAAGGTTCAAGCATTTCCTTATATCTCATAAGTGTTTCAAAAAGCTCATCCGGATCAATGGCAGGCTTATGGTAAAGGTGCTCAAGGAGAACATTTTTCTGTTCCAGCACTCTTGCTATCTTGACTTTCAGAGTATCCTCATGGAAAAGCTCCTGTACCTGGAAACCTATCTTAGCATACTTGTCGGAATAAAAAGGTGCGATACCTGATTTTGTTGAGCCGAAGCTTGCCTTGCCCAGTCTTTCCTCCTCGTACTGGTCGAAAAGCACATGATAAGGCATTACCATCTGTGCCCTATCGGAGATAAGTATCTTTGGCATAGGCACGCCCTTTGAGGTGATATCCTTCACCTCGTTGAAAAACTTTTCAACGTCAAGCGCAACGCCGTTGCCTATTATATTTGTGGTATGGTCATAAAAAACTCCCGAAGGAAGCGTATGAAGGGCAAATTTGCCGTAATGGTTCACAATGGTGTGACCGGCATTTGCACCGCCCTGAAACCTGATTACTATGTCAGACTCCTGGGACATCATATCGGTAAGCTTTCCCTTACCCTCGTCGCCCCAGTTAGCACCGACTATCGCTCTAACCATTATTTTTTCCTCCTTGATAGGCTTAACTGATGTAGCATACCGTCCATCGGCACGCTCTCACCAAATGATTATAACATATAAAATTTACAATGTAAATATCAAGGGATAACTTTTACATTTTTATAACAATTCTCAGTACATAAAAAATTTACAAAGCATTTGCGTATTGTGTTGACAAAGGCAGATATATGTTGTATAATGTTCCTTGTTAAAATAATAGCCTTATCAAGAGTGGCGGAGGGACAGGTCCTATGAAGCCCGGCAACCTGGGTATTTATTACACAAGGTGCTAAATCCTGCGGAGTTTTCCGAGAGATGAGGAAATCATTGGTATTTCAGGCATTTCGGAAACGAAGTGCTTTTTTTCGGCTATTTTTGACTCATTCACACGGCGAAAAGCCGGACCCTATTTACATAGAAAGAGGTAAGCAAATGTCTAAATTTCTTTTTACATCCGAGTCGGTAACACAGGGACATCCTGACAAGATATGCGACCAGGTGTCTGATGCTATTCTTGACGCTATGCTTGAGCAGGACCCTATGTCAAGGGTCGCCTGCGAAACTGTGACCACAACTGGAATGATAATGTGCATGGGTGAGATAACCACAAAAGCTGTGGTGGATATTCCCCAGATAGTGAGGGACACTGTAAACGAGATAGGATATAACGATTCAAAGACTGGTTTTGACTGCAACACCTGTGCGGTGATCACCACGATAGATAAGCAGTCACCTGACATTGCCATGGGTGTGGACAATGCACTCGAGGGCAGAGATGCTGGAGAAAATGACACCGGTGCAGGCGACCAGGGAATAATGTTCGGATTTGCCTGCAACGAGACTCCCGAGCTTATGCCAATGCCTATATCTCTTGCGCACAAGCTCGCCATGAGGCTCACCGCTGTCCGCAAGGACGGCACGATGGGTTATCTGCGTCCTGACGGAAAAACACAGGTCACTGTGGAATACGACGGCGGCAAACCCGTAAGAGTAGACACAGTGGTAGTATCCTCACAGCACGATGAAGAAGTTACTCTGGAGCAGATAAGAGCAGATATTATCGAAAATGTGGTAAAGCCTGTTATCCCCCCGGAGCTGCTTGTGGACACCAAGTATTTCATCAACCCCACGGGACGGTTTGTTGTGGGCGGACCTCAGGGAGACAGCGGTCTTACAGGCAGAAAGATAATCGTTGACACCTACGGCGGATACGCACGCCACGGCGGCGGAGCATTTTCCGGAAAGGACCCCACAAAGGTTGACAGGTCGGCAACTTACGCCGCAAGATACGTTGCAAAGAACATTGTTGCCGCAGGTCTTGCAGACAAGTGCGAGGTGGAGATAGCCTACGCTATCGGTGTGGCACGACCGGTTTCCGTTATGGTGGACAGCTTCGGCACGGGAAAGGTCAGCGATGAAAAGCTTTCACAGGCTGTAAATAAGGTATTTGACCTTCGTCCGTCGGCAATTATCCGGATGCTTGAGCTTCGTAAACCACAGTACAAGGCACTTGCCGCTTACGGTCACATGGGTCGTGAGGATCTTGGTGTGGCATGGGAAAAGACCGACAAGGTGGACGCTTTGCTTGAGGCGGTAAAATAAAGACAACATAAAACAGGAGAACAGCAATGCGCTGCTCTCCTGCTTTTTTATTTTGCGGATATTTCCCCGGAAATTGTCTTGTATATTTTTCCAACGGCTTTGAAATCCATGGCATTTATATAATAGCTTTCTATCACGTCGTGCTGTTGCTTTGCTTTGTCCATTGTTCGTCCGGCGGCGTCTTTCAGCGCACGGACAAGGGTGGCATTTTCTTTCAGGCGGCTTTTGTTTTCCGACCAAAGAGCCTTGTGGTAAAATCTTGACATATTTATCTTTTTGCCAGCTGCATCAAGTCCATTGAGAGGGCTTGCGGACACCAGAGCAACCCCTATCTCGTCAATGAGAATGTGCTCATATACCGTGTTTCCAAAGAGCAGGCACGGGGACAGCTTCACATCGTAGCCCCTTTGCATTGCGTAGTTTGCAACGGCTGAAATAAACATATCCGATGCGGCAAAGGCGTCATCGCAGAGATAATACACATCAAGATAATTTTCCAGGGTCTCACGGAATGTGATGTACCCGTATCGTGTCATTGTGCTGAGATAGCGGACAAAGCTCCTGCCCCGGTGTCCACGTGCTTTGCCGAAGAGCTTTTTACAGAAACGCTTTGAGAAGCCCTCCAGCTTCTGCTTATCAAGACAATCCTGAGCGCAGCAAAGAGTATCCTCGCATATTTTCCCCAGAGCAGCTGAATATTTTGCTGCGCTTGTCATAAGTGCCTTGTTTTTCCTCACCGCCCGGACAATACTGTCCTTTTTATCCTTCAGCATACTGTTATCCCAGCAGCTTCCCAGGTCGATTATCCTCTGACAGGCACCCGGATACACCGGGTCAAAAACGTGGGGGGCTGTCCCGTCAACTATAACAGTCTTTGAACTGTGCAGCACCACACCGTCCAGCGAATCCGGGTCCGACGAGCAGTAATAGCGGGTAACATTTTCGCTTTCCTCAAAGCTGTCTGCAAGGCGTTTCATAAGCGAGGACTTTCCTGTTCCCGCTCCTCCTTTCAGAATATAAGTATAATAGCTATCAGAATTCACATATTCACCGAACTGCGTTACAAACCCCTTGGGTGTCATTGAGCCGAGAAAGAATTTTTCCGACATACGATATCCTCCTGTTTCGTCCGCCAAAACGGACGTTATTTTGTATATAGTATGTTATTGAGCCGAAAAGGGACACAAAAACAGCTGTACAAATAAATGTACAGCTGTTCGTTAAGCGGCAGCACTGCGTCATTAAGGCACGACCCGGCGTAAGCCTCAGTCTTTCGGCGGGGAGCTATTCCCCTGACGAAAGACTGAAATGACCTCCGCCTTTCAGGCGGAGGTCATGGGTCGTGCTTGACTATCTATTCTGTTTTCTCGCTCTGGGTCTCCGACTTGGAAGACTCCTCGTCAGGCGGCGTAACACTTACACCTATGTCGGCACATATAAATACCCTGCCGCCGCCGTTTCCGGTTATCTCATAGCCCATATCAGATTTGGAAGTCTCCGGGGTGGGTATTGTCGTAGTGGAGTTTTCCTTATCAAGCTCTGCGCTGTATATCATTCTTTGTTTGCCGTCTGATGTGGTTATCACAAGGGGCTGTTCATATGTATACTTGCTGAGAAAGTCGTAAAGCTCCTCCAGCACCAGGTCGTTGTCGTGCATCACCTTGGCATAAGCCTGCCCCACATAGCGATAGTGGTTTTTCTTGCCCTCCACACCGGTCACGCTCAGCTTTTCAGCAGGGTATCTCAGCACAAAGCCGTACTTCCAGCAATTTTCATTTATCCATGCATATTTGCCTTCTCCGGTGAACTCCGGATAAGTTCCCTTATCCATTTCGTAAAGCTGAAGATCCACCGCAAGTCCCGTGAGATGCTCAAAGCACCCTGCGGATGACGGGGTATTCCCACTTTCAGTCTTCTCCTGGGCTTCTTTGGGTTCTTCTTTTGCCTTATCGTCCTGTGTCTGCTGAGCAGGGATATCATATTGCGTCTTGTAGACCTTTCCGTCCAGCAGGTAAGATGAGTTGGTGACCATTATGGTGCGAAGCGAGGTAGCCGCAGCAAAATCACTTATCATCGAGTTCAGGTGGGCAAACATATCTTTATTGCCCGAAACATTCATACTGCTGGTGGTCATCACCTGTTCGCCCTTTGCGTTGAACAGATACGAATAAATAGGAACAAGGTCCTGGGCATTTGCGGTATAGGAATGGACCTTGTTATCCAGCACAAGAAAACCTGTATTATTCACCTTGTCATTTTCAAATTTTTCATACTTGGTCTCATAGCTTTTCTTTTCCGCAGCGGAAGATGTGCCGCTTTCAGAGGAACTTGACGAGTTATCTGCACTTGCGGTTTTTTCCACCGGGTGGGTTGTCAAAGCAAGGAAAAAGATCAAAAGCGCAGCAAGTGTCAAGCCTGTTCTTCTGCACAAAGTCCTTGTCCAACGTATCTTTTTATACTTTTCTTTCAGCTTTTCAAGCATTTGAAGCACCGCCTTTCGGAAAAGAGATACAACTACAAGTACATTGTATCACATTATACAACGATAGTACACAACTTTTTGGGGGAATGCCAAACTTTTGTATACTTTAACAAATAGATCATCACAGGATTGTGCAATAATGCAAGCACAGAGGCGGTTGAAAAAGCGCACAGAATATGTTATCATCAATATATGAAAAAACCGGGAAGGAGGCAGGGAAAATGGCGGACAGCCTGATAAAATGGATAGAATGTTCCTTAGCATTTCGTGGCAAAGAACAGCTTTTCAGGGAGCTTTTTGAAAAACATTCAAGCCCGGAAAAAGCTTTGGATCACGCCCATCAGTCAAAGCTGCCTCTTGGGAAGGTCAGCGTGGGAACAGCAGAAAGTATACTGGATAACTGCCGCAAAAGCGGTGTAAAGATAATAACTTTGAAGGACATTTCCTACCTCCGCAGCTTTGGTGCTGTGCCTGCGCCGATAGTTTTATACGTCAAAGGCGACCCTGACACGCTTTTATCAAGTGATGCTGTGGGAATAATCGGTGCAAGGCACCCAAGCGACTATTCTGTGAAAATATGCAGCAGATTTTCAAGCGAGCTTGCCCGCAGCGGCAGGGTGATAATCAGCGGATTTGCCTCAGGCATAGACAGATGTGCTCATCTGAGCTGTATCCGTTCAGGTTCCCGTACAGTTGCAGTCCTTGGCTGCGGAATAGGCTGCGATTATCCTTACGGCAGCCTTGAAATACAAAAAGAGATCGCCGCATCGGGTGCAGTGATCTCGGAGTATCCGCCGTATTCAGAGCCTGTTCGCAGCAATTTTACACAGCGCAACAGGCTTATCGCAGCGCTGAGTTCAAAGCTTCTTGTGGTGGAAGCTTCGGCAAAAAGCGGCTGTCTCAACACAGTTTCCCATGCTCTTACAGCAGGCACGGATGTTTTCGTTATCCCGCCCTATCAGACGGACAGTGAAAGATACCGTGGTCAGACAGAGCTTATCCGTGAGGGTGCTCAGATAGCCTTTGAGCCTTCCGATCTGCTTTAACCCTTTTTCCTCAGCATTACTGCGGACATTGGTGCAAGGCAGATATTCAGCTTATATCCGTTTGCGATACAGTGCTCGTTGAGACAGTTTGAACCGCTGTATATATCACGGTCAGAGTTGAGCATTTCCTCGTACTCCCCGTTCATATGCACATTAAGCACATAGTTCTGTCTGCTTGCAGAGAAATTGAAAACGCAGTATATAAGATGTCCCTCAAGGTCATTTCGCTGGAATGCGAAAATACATCTTCCACGGTTGTCAGCATCCACCCAGCGGAAGGATGCGGCATTGTAATCGTATTTATAAAGTGCAGGCTCGGTCAGGTAGATCTGATTGAGCCTTTTTATATACCGGTGCAGGGAATCGTGAGCGGGGTACGAAAGAATGTTCCAGCCAAGCTCCTTTTCCTCACGCCACTCCATATATTCTCCGATCTCATTTCCCATAAAGTTAAGCTTTTTCCCCGGGTGTGTCATCTGCCACATATAAAGCGCCCTTATGGTTGCCATTTGGTCCTCCTGGGATCCGAACGCTTTGTCAAGCATTGTTTTTTTGCCGTGGACCACCTCGTCATGGGAATAAGGGAGCATATACAGATTGCTGTAAAAATAGCTCATGGAAAAGGTCATTTTGTGGTGATGCTTCGGTCTCTGGACAGGTGGTGTTTTGATATAGTTTATGGTATCATTCATAAAGCCCAGGTCCCATTTGTAATCAAAGCCGAGACCGCCGAACTCCACCGGTGCGGTGACCTTTTCATAGCCTGTGGAGTCCTCCGCAAAGAACATAACATCCGGGTGAAGTCTTTGCATTGTGTAGTTGGTATCACGCACGAACCACAGTCCGCTGTCGTTGTACGGCATATCCTGCCTGCCCTGCTGGTATATAAGATTTGCCACAGCATCGTACCGTATGCCGTCAACGTGATATTTATCTATCCAGAAATTTACCGCCGACTTCATAAAGCTGAGCACATGGGGCTTTGAGTAGTCAAAAAGTGCAGTGTTCCACTCACTGTAACGCTTCATCGGGTCTTGGCTTTCAAAAACATATCCCCCGTCATACATATGCAGGGCAAAAAAGTCCCTTGCAAAGTGTACGGGGACAAAGTCCAGAACAACACCGATGCCCTGTGTGTGACAGCGGTCGATAAAGTATTTCAGACCGTTGGGTTCGCCGTATCTTGATGTGGCGGAAAAATAGCCTGTTGCCTGATACCCCCACGAGCCGTCAAAAGGATGCTCTGTCAGAGGCAGCAGCTCAATATGGGTATACCCCATATCCTTCACGTAGCCGATAAGCATATCCGCCAGCTCATAGTAAGAATAAAACCTCTGTGCGTCCTGCATTCCCTCTTTTATTTTCCAGCTGCCAAAGTGTACCTCATATATATTCACGGGACGCTCGTAGCTTTTATCACGCCGGCTCATCCAGCTTTCATCGTTCCAGTTAAAATTGTCCATATCATAGACTATGGAGGCATTCTTAGGGCGAAGCTCGCTGTAAAAGGCAAAGGGGTCCGAGCGGTAATGCTGTTCAAGGGTCTTGGTGGTGATAACATACTGATAGATATCCCCCTGCTTTGCCCCTTGGCAAAAGGCGGTCCACACTCCCCTGTCATCACGCTGCATATCGTAAAAACTACCGTTGAGCATCAGTCTGACATTTTCGGCGTTGGGGGCAAAGGTGGCAAAATGCACACCCCCGTCACACAGGTGAGCACCCATATATTCGTAAGCATCATAGCTCAAGCCGTTTAAAAAGCCGCTCACTCTGCTAAAGTCAAAGCCCAACTATCACACATCCTTTTCGGTAGTTTTGTTCTTCCTCTTATTGCTTAAAAGCTCGACAGTGATAAGCACTCCCAGCACAGCCACGCCTGATGCGGACATAAGAAGTCCTGCATTTTTAAGGGGAGCGGTAAAGGTTATTCTGATATCGTGGTGACCTTTTGTAATGGCAAAGCCCACAAAGGCGGTGTCCACACATTCAACTTCCGTTTTTTCTCCGTCAACATAAGCGGTAAAGCCCCGGGCGTAAGGAACAGAGAGCTTGAAATATCCGTCATTTGAAACGTCGATGCTTCCCTCTATATTATCGCCCTTGGTCTTTTGCTTGTCAAACACGAACTCGTCCACCTGCATAAGCTCGCTTATATCCATAACATAGCACTTTATGTTTTTGATATCGTAGTTGCCACTCATAAGTTTCAATTTAAGGGTATCAATATCCTTTCCGTCTGTTGAGGACACAACGAATTTAAAGGTCGTATTATTGTTATAGTATTTCCAGCTGGGATCGGTAAGGTTATTCTTTATGCCGTTTATAAATATCTTTGCATCATCTGAGGAAAGCCCCTTGCCGGACATATCATTGTCCATATCCATAGTTACCAGCAAAAGCTTATCTCCGCTCACCTTCCGGGGAAGATCAATTACAAACTCGTCTGTCTTTTCCAGCCTTATCTCGTAGCCGTCACCGGATCTGCTGATACCTGTTCTGCTGGGCAGCTCAAAGGACGGGAACGAACTTATCATATTACACTCATAGCTGTCCTTACCTCCTTGCGCAACAACGATATTGTTCATAAGGGCGCAAAGGGATTGGGGATAATCCATATCAAGCAACGCCTTTTCATTGAGTGTGGCAGAGGTGCTGTATCCTATGGGGAAGACTTTGTCACACTTGTAAAGTGATAGCTCCCCTGACTGTTTTATCTTCTTATATTCATGGGAAGGAAGTGCCTTGTCATCGTTTGTTATCAGGTATTTCTGTCCCATATAGATCTGATAGAGCAGACTCTGTGACTGGGTCGTGAAGGCAGGATTCCTGAACTCATTTTCGTTATATATGTGTGTAAAGTAAAAGTCGTTGTACTTTCTGTTATGCAAAGAGGAATAGATATTGCTTACAAGATAATCGTTGTTGTAGACATAATTCACCGTATCACTGCGGCTTATAAGGTTGGCAGTACGCACCTGTTTGTCATCCTGGCTTATGGTGTCGGTAAGGGCATACATATCCTGTGAGAACCAACTGTCAAGATCTTTGAGCTTAATAAGGGAATCGCTGCAGTTGACTATAACTCCTGCAAAGACCGCCACTGCCACCAGCCCGCCTCTTAAAATAATCTTCTTTTTCAGCTTAAAAAACAGCACGCCTATAACCAGCATAGCCCCAAGATCTGCCACCGCAGCCTTGACTATCTGCTTGTTTACGCTGTTGTAATCTCCGC
The DNA here is from genome assembly GCF_000621805.1 of Ruminococcus sp. FC2018. Lineage (GTDB taxonomy): Bacteria > Bacillota > Clostridia > Oscillospirales > Ruminococcaceae > Hominimerdicola. The sequence goes on from NZ_JHXH01000004.1 coordinate 84,530, forward strand.
TTTCTCCGAAAACGGCAGCCAGGGCGATAATAACTGCTGTGACAGCAAGGCACCACTTGTAATTGAAGCTCTTGTCAGATATCTGCTCAAGAAGTCTTCCCACCAGCAGCAGACAAACAGGCACAAAGGGAATAAGCACCTTTGCGTCAACGTACAGTCCGCCGTTGATAACAAGAAGAAATACAGGCAGTGACATAAGCACCAGCATGGTAATGCCCAGAAAGCGTGTGTGCTTTTTGTTTTTGGAGATCACCGCATTCAATATGGCGATCAGGGCAACAATAGTCAGCCCCATTCCGTAGCTGTCATAGCAGAAAAAGCCGATATTTGCCTTGGGGATAAGACCTGACAGATCTATCTTGGTGTTTCCAGCGTCACGTCCGCTGAGCATACAATTCAGCGTGGGCACCAAAAGTATTCCCGCCATGAGAACCGCAGTTATTATCCTGCCCGCAAAGTGGGAGCCTTTTTTGAAAAAGTCCTTGAATGTAACCTTTTCCGTAGTCCGCAGATATTCGTACACCCCGTAGACCACAATAGCTGCCAGGGCAGCAACTCCGAAAAAGTAGCAGCACATGATGCACAGAAAAGTATAGATGACCAGGGAGAACTTGCGCCTGCCCTGAAAATAATCCTCGATCGCACCAAAGGCAAGGATAAGAAACGGCATATAGCTGACAAACATAATATGTCTGTGGCTGTGCAGAGAATAGCCCGACGAAAACTCAAACATAACCGTGAGCACAAAGGCTGTTGCGGCACCGAATTTTCTGTTTACCCAGCGGTAGAAAAGGAATATGCTTATGCACATCCCCAGGACAGAGACGATCTGTATGTAAATATACATTGGAACAAAGGGGAAAAGGTAGGAAAGCAATATAACGGGAGAAAACAGTCCGTAATAGGACAGATTGTATATGTTTTCACCTGCTCCCAGATTTAAAAGAAAGCTGGGGAAAAGCTCACCGGACTCATAAAAGGATCGTCTGAAGTTATCCGGGATAGCAAAGTGCTGTGCGCCCCAGTCCAGAGTCGAGCCGTATGCATAGGTGAATCTGGTTATACAAAGCACCATTAACAGATACATTCCCATAAGAATGAGAATATGTATATAATTTTTCTTCTTAAGCTTCATATCATTACCCCTGTTTCAAGGATCATTTTCTGTAAGTTGGGTTTTCACTGTACTGCTCATACTGTGTCCACATCTCATATGGTCCCATATGCCACAGTTTTTTCACCGTGTTCTCCTGGGACTCATACACCTTTACAAGCTCGTCCTTATACTTAAAACGCTCCTGGCTGACTTTAGTCATCTCGCTCTCATGATCGGGAAGTTTTTTCGGTGAGTAATAGGTCCCGAAATTGTAAAGAGGCTGGGTCATGGACAGTCTGTCATATATCTCGGTAACAATGGTGTGAGAATACTTATGATGCTGATGTCCGTACTCCCCTGCCTTGTTGTGGGTAACAATAAGCTCCCACTTCTTGCAGCTCATTATTCTTTCAAGGTCGTTTTTTATCTTGTCCCAGACATAGGTCCACTCATCACGCTCGCCAAGCACCTTGTCGGGATATTCAAGAATGATACCGCTGTTGCCTGACTTTTCAAGCATTTTTTCAAACTCCGGTCTTCTGGTGTCGTTTCTTCCGTTGGTTATGCACACAACGTAGTAATCACCGTCCATAAGGTGCGCTCCGCCCCAGATAACATCGTCGTCCGGGTGCGCTACCACCATAAGCTTTTTAGCCTTGGAGTTGTCCCTTATTTTCTGTATCTGTATATCCGTAAGAGGCTTGACATCATATGCCTTCTGCCTTGCAGACTTGCGCAAAAGACCATGTACAGTGTAAAATGCCAACGCTGCCGTCAATGCCACAGCCAACACAAGGCAAACAGTTGTCAATATTTTGTTTTTCTTTCCAAACAGCTTCATTATATTCCATTCCTCATCTATATCGCAATTTAAACATACACCATTATTATATAACAAATACAGTCTTCTGTCAACGCTTGCCACCCCGGGGGATATATAAACAAAATGTTAAATTTCGTAAAAAGCTTGACAAGGCGGTCGGTGGTGGTTATAATTATTGTATATTCTAAATATTGTATATTTTAAATGCTTTGATAGGAAGAAAAGCAGGTGCGTACTGCACAGAGAGCCAGCGGTCGGTGTAAGCCTGGCGTGTACGGTCTGTAATAGCTCATCCTTGAGCAGGAGCGGTGAAAATGTTTTGTTGTAGTCGCTTCCGGGGTTCCGCCGTTAAAAGGAAAGCACATTGTTTGGATGTGACTGAGGTGTACAGTGTGAGCTGTATGCGAATGAGAGTGGTAACACGGGTAATCTCGTCTCTCCTGTTTTCGGGGGAAGGCGATTTTTTATTTCCCCGTACAAACGATTTTAAATCACAAAAGAGAAAGGAATTGTTGGTATGGAAAACTACAAGAAGTATTCGGTCGGTTATTTTCTGCCGCCGGAAAGATGTATGGAATGGACACAGAAGGATCATGTGGACAAGGCACCTGTATGGTGCTCGGTAGACCTGCGTGACGGAAACCAGGCACTTGTTATACCTATGAACCTGGAAGAAAAACTGGAGTTCTTCAAGCACCTTGTAAAGATAGGATTCAAGGAGATCGAGATCGGCTTTCCTGCTGCGTCGGAAACAGAGTATGAGTTCTGCCGCACACTTATCGAGCAGGATCTGATACCCGATGACGTGACGATCCAGGTGCTCACACAGTCAAGAGAGCACATCATCAAAAAGACATTTGAAGCACTCAAGGGAGTTAAGAACGCTATCGTTCACCTTTACAACTCCACCTCCGTGGCTCAGAGAGAACAGGTGTTCAGAAAGAGCAAGGAGGAGATCATAAAGATCGCTACCGACGGAGCCGAGCTGCTCAACAAGTACAGAGAGATGTACAAAGGCGAGTCCAATTTCAGATTTGAGTACTCTCCCGAAAGCTTTACCGGCACTGAGATGGAGTTTGCAAGAGACATATGCAACGCTGTTATCGACATCTGGAAGCCTACGGCTGAGGACAAGGTGATAATCAACCTGCCTGTTACTGTTGAGGTGTCCATGCCTCACGTTTATGCACAGCAGATAGAGTATATGTGCAAGACTATGCACAACAGAGAAAACCTTATCGTTTCCCTGCACCCGCATAACGATAGAGGCTGCGCAGTTGCTGACTGCGAAATGGGACTGCTGGCAGGCGGTGACAGAATAGAAGGTACCTGCTTCGGAAACGGTGAAAGAACAGGCAACGCCGATATTGTTACCGTTGCAATGAATATGTTTTCACAGGGTATAGACCCTATGCTGGATTTCTCGGATATGCCTACTCTGGTCGAGCTTTATGAAAGAGTAACAAGAATGTCCGTCAGCCCAAGAAGTCCATACTCCGGTGCACTGGTATTCGCTGCATTCTCAGGCTCTCATCAGGACGCTATCGCAAAGGGCATGAACTGGCGCAAGGAAAAAGGGATCGACGCATGGACCGTTCCTTATCTGCCTATCGACCCCCACGATGTGGGCAGAGAGTACGACGCAGACGTTATCCGTATCAATTCCCAGTCGGGCAAGGGCGGTATCGGCTTTGTGCTCCAGACTCAGTTTGGCTACGACCTGCCCAAGAAGATGCGCGAGGACTTCGGCTACAAGGTAAAGAGCGTTTCCGATCATCTGCACAAAGAGCTTAAACCTGATGAGGTCTACGAAATATTCAAGAAAGAGTACCTCAACAAAGCAACATTTGTCAACGCAACTCAGGAGCACTACACTCAGCTTGAAGGTGAGCGTATCCTGGCAAAGGTAACTGCATCTGTGGGCGGCGGCGAGGCAAAGATATACGAGGGCGAGGGCAACGGACGTCTTGACGCTGTGGCAAACGCTCTGCGTAAGGCTATCGGATTTGAGTTTGCACTTGAATCCTATCAGGAGCACGCTATCGAAAGAAAGACAAACTCCGAGGCTGTGTCCTACGTTTCCATATCAAAGGACGGTAAGACCTACTGGGGCGCAGGCAGACACTCAGACATCATCGTATCCTCGATAAGAGCTCTGCTTTCGGCTATCAACAACGCAAACGAACAGTAAATATCGCATATAACAAGAAAGGCTGCTGTACAAAAAAATGTACAGCAGCTCTTTTGTTTTTATCTGAACTTTTCAAGTCTGTAAAGCAGTCTGTCCTCTGGCTGTTCAGCTCCGTTTTTAAAAGCGTAGCCCATTTTCCTGTAAAAATCCACAGCGGTAAGAGAAGCAGGTATCTCTATACGCTTTGCCCTGAAAAAGAACTCATCCTGCTCAAGCGTTTCAATAATTTTTCTCCCAACACCATTGCCCTGATATTCGGGAAGAACAAAAATCGTCAGCAGGATACTTTCTGTAACGCTCCCCCAGTAGGGTGCGATGCAGCCGCAGCCGATTATCCTTTCGCCGTGGCAGGCAACGTAAAAATGCCCCTGCTCCGCCCTTTCGACAATGACCTCGGAGGAATGTGTATCAATATTCATCTGAATGTATTTTTCGGGATAATCCTTGCTGTTGCTTATCCTCAGCGTGTGAGCGATAAGCTGTGCAACTTCATCGGCATCACGATTCCTGAATCTTCTTATTTCCATTGTAACTCACTGTCAGCTTCCCAGAATAAAGAATTTCGTCAGCGCAAACCACTCTCTCACCCAGTGCGAAGCAACGTGCCTGAACTCGGTATCTGCGCCGTAGTAGGTTACGCTGTCCGCCCCCTGCTGCTTGGCAATAAGACCTGCACGGTACAGATGATATCCGTCGGTAACTATGGTAATATCACGGCTTATGCCCAGCTCGTCAAGCTTTTCCATAGTGAATTTCATATTTTCAAAAGTAGTCGCAGACTTGTCCTCAACGATTATCCTGTCCTGAGAAATGCCCTTTTCAACAAGATAGTTTTTCATGCACTCCGCCTCGGATATTTTCTCGTCGCTGCCTTTTCCACCGGACACAACACACTTTACATCGGGGTACTCATCAAGCAGCTTTATTGCCGCATCAAGGCGCAGACGAAGCATCTTTGACGGACTTTCTCCTCTGACTTTACAGCCAAGCACCACAACTACATTGGGCTTGTCCGGCTTGCTGTAAATAGCTCGCAGCATCATTACACTAAGTATTGCGAAATAAACTGCCGCAACAGCGACCACCACAATGCCCGATATGACCACGCCTTTGCCTGCACCGCTTTTCCACAGTCCTTTTAAAACCCCGGTAAAGCCATTCCACTTCAATATAAGCACAATAAGGGCACAGCACATCAGACCGCCTATGACTGTTCCCGCATTGCCAAAGGGAAACGCCGCCGCAAACCAGAGCAGCAGTAAAAGCTCAATGACCAGCAGCACCCAGCGCACTGCAGTCATTGACCCAAACAGATCTTTAATAAATCCCATTACATTGACTCCGGACAGGTGATCTTCAGCATATCAAGAATGTTTGCAATAACCTGTTTTACTGCCAGCGACAAAGACAATCTTGCCTGCATAAGTGCCTCTTCCTCGCCTTTGATACGGCAGGAATTATAGAACTTATGGAACAGCGTTGCAAGGTCGATGACATACTTTGTAACCTTTGCAGGGTCGTAGTTTCTTGCGCTATCGTTGATAACATTGGGCAGATTAGCCAGCAGCTTGATGATCTCCTTTTCCTCAGCACTTTCAAGCAGCTTTGCGCTGCTGTCGTCAAACGGCTTGACCGTTATGCCCTCCTCTGCAAGCTTTTTAATTACCGAGCAGATACGTGCATGGGCATACTGTACGTAGTAAACCGGATTCTGACTTGATTCGGAAACCGCAAGGTCAAGGTCAAAATCAAACTGGGAATTAGGCTCACGCAGATTAAAGAAAAATCTTGCTGCATCAATAGGTATCTCATCAAGCAGAGTGTTAAGGGTTATTGCCTTGCCGGAACGCTTTGAAAGCTTGTAAGCCTCACCGTTCTTAACCAGTCTTACCATCTGCATTATAACAATGTCAAGCTTCTTTTCGTCGACTCCGAGAGCAGTCATGGAAGCCTTTATTCTGGGTATATATCCGTGGTGGTCGGCACCGAAAATGTCCACCGCCTTATCGAATTTTCTAACAGCCAGTTTGTTGTAATGGTACGCAATATCAGGTACAAGGTAGGTAGGGATACCGTTTTCACGCACAAGCACCCTGTCCTTTTCGTCGCCGAAATCAGTGGTCCTGAACCACAGCGCACCGTCCTGCTCATAGGTATGACCGCTTTCTTTAAGCTTCTGGATTATTTCCTTGACAGAGCCGTCGTTGTGCAGAGTGCTCTCTCTGAACCATGTATCATATGTTATGCGGTACTTCTCAAGGTCACGGTGCAGTCCCTCTATATTCACAGGCAAAGCGAAATCAACAAGCGCCTTTCGTCTGTCCTCCTCGGACATTTCCCCTGCTATTCTTCCGAACTTGTCATAATAATTCTTGGCATGGGCGATTATATCCATTCCCAGATATACGTCCTCCGGCATCGGGAACTCAGGTCTGTTTCCGTCCTCACCGTAGATCTCTTTGCAGAAATCCTCTATGTCAAGGTCCTTGGCAGCAACAGCTTGTCCCGCATCGCTGAGTATCTGCATATAGCGCAGGGAAAGGGATTTGCCGAATTTTTCTATCTGGTTTCCCGCATCGTTTACATAAAACTCACGCTCGACCTCATAACCTGCTTTTTCAAGTACAGCCGCAAGACAGTCACCAATAGCTCCGCCTCTTGCGTTTCCTATGTGCATAGGTCCTGTGGGGTTGGCGGAAACGAACTCAACAAGAACTCTTTTGCCCTTGCCCATATCCGTGGTGCCGTAGCTCTGCTTTTCATCAAGCACAGCCTGCATCACCTGTGCATACCACACGGGAGAATAGAAAAAGTTGATAAATCCCGGACCTGCCACCTCGCATCTTTCAAAGCAGGAGCCTTCAAGCCTTATCTTTTCAACTATATTCTGTGCAATAGCCCTGGGGTTGTTCCTGAAAGGTCTTGCACAGACCATTGCCGCATTGGTGGATACATCGCCGTTCTTGGGGTCGGCGGGTATCTCGGAAATAAAAGCAGGTATAGGCTCCTGAGGGAAAGTGCCCTCTGCCACCAGCTCTCCCAGAGCGGTCATAACAAGCTCCTTTACCTGCATAAACGCATCATTAACAAGATTTGTCATCTTTTTCGTCCTCTCTGTGTTTAACTTTTTACCTCGATATAAACGTCAAAATCTCCCACATAACTGGAATTGACGTCGATAACATATTTGAAATCCAGCTTTCCGCCCTTTTCGTCCAGCTCCGAATCAATGGACTTTGCATTCACGCCCACCATAAAATCTCCGTATGGTGTGCCGTAAACGCAATGATGCTTTGTACCAAGCTCAACTATCAGATTGGAGCTTACCGAGCCTGTGCGGGACATAACAACCTTTTTCCCCTCAAAAAGCTCGATGGTCGTGGTGCTTCCCTCATAGCCGGTAGCCTCCGACTCGTCATAAGTCAGTTTATATCCGCTGATCGTTTTTTCATATATTGCTCTGGAAAGCAGCTCAGTGGACTCCTTTTTGTCCCCGTCCGACTGACTGCTCACCAGTTTCATAGAAACATCCTGTTTTCGCAATTCTTATCCTCCTTAAAATTTAAGGGTACATTTTGAAATCTTTGCATTTATATTTGTATCCATTAGCTTTTGGACATTTTCTCTGAAAAGCTCCTCACTGTCGGTACAGTAAAGCTCCAGCTCGCCGGGACAGTCCCTGCCGCACAGAGCGTCATTGTAGCTGAGGGTCTTCAGGGCGTGCTTTGCAAGCTCTGCACCGGAAGATATAAGCGTTACCTCCGTTCCCATAATATCCGAGATAAGCTCGCTCAGGTGGGGATAATGGGTACAGCCCAGTATAAGTGTGTCCACCTGCTCCCGCTTCATTATCTCCAGATACTGGTTTGCAAAAAAACGTGCAGGCTCGCAGTCCTTTGCGGTATACCCGTTCTCGACCAGCGGCACGAACATGGGGCACGCCATGCCAACTACCTTAACATCAGACATTATCTCATGCATTACCTTTCCGTAGCTGCCGCTTTTTATGGTAGCACTGGTGCCGATAACACCGATACGCTTGTTCTTTGTGGCTGCACAGGCTGCGTGTGCAGCAGGCAGCACAACTCCGCTTTTCAGCTCTGTGGTGCTGTCCTCGAACACAGGCATGGACATCATCACCGATGATACCGTGCCGCAGGCAACAAGTATCATTTTCACATCGTGCTGCTCCAGAAAAGCAATATCCTGCTTTGCGTAAGAATAGATCGTGTGCTTGCTTTTGGTGCCATAGGGTATCCTTGCCGTATCGCCCAGATAGATTATATTCTCGTTTGGCATAAGCTTTCTCAGCTCGTCAACGCAAGTCAGTCCCCCAACGCCCGAATCAAAAACTCCGATAGCCGAATTATTCATAGTCTACCCCTGCTCTTTCAAGGGCAAGTCTTATCAGCCTGTCCTCCTGCTGTTCAAAAGTCATGCCGTCATGTTCCATAAGCTTGGGATACATACTTATGGATGTATGTCCGGGCATGGTATTTATCTCGTTGAGCACCACTGTTGAGTCATCACAAAGGAAGAAATCCACCCTTGCAAGTCCGGAGCAGCCCATAGCCCTGTAAGCTTTAAGGGCTGTCTGTCTTATTTCCTCTATCCTGTCCTGGGGTATCCTTGCGGGAATATAAGTCTTGGAACCGCAGTTGCAGTATTTTGCATCGTAATCGTAAAACTCGTTGGCAGCCTCTATCTCGCCTGCTGACGAAGCGGTAAGCTTGTCGTTGCCCATAACGGCGCACTCACATTCCTTACCCTTGACCTCCTGCTCCACGATAACCTTCCTGTCGTGTGCAAAAGCCATTTTTATGCCGTTTTTAAGGCTATCAAGGTCCGTGGCTTTGGATATTCCCACCGAAGAGCCGCAGTTTGCAGGCTTAACGTACATGGGATATCTGAGCTTTTCCTCAATAAGTGTGCACTTTTCATCAAGCTGCGAAAGGTCTGCATATGTCACAGCCACGTATTCAGCCATTTTTACACCGTGGCTTCCAAGAACGATATGGGTAAGCTCCTTATCCATGCAGTTTGCAGAGCTTATATGGTCGCAGCCCACAAAGGGGATCTGTGCCATTTCCAGAAGTCCCTGAATAGTGCCGTCCTCTCCGTTTTTACCGTGAAGAACAGGAAAAACGCAGTCCACCTTCACACGGCTGACATCACCGTCGTCATTTATCGCAATAAATCCCTTGTCCATAGGGTCCGGGCTGAGCACGCAAGGAACATTGTCCGGGTGTTTTTCCCACTTGCCTCCGGGGATATCCTCAACATCACCTATATATTTGAGCCAATGACCCTTCTTTGTTATACCGATACACACCACGGAATATTTATCCTTGGGTATATTTTTTATTACATGAGTCGCCGAAACCAGCGATATGTCATGCTCGTTGGACTTACCTCCGAATATGACAGCTACACGGATCTTAGCCATTTCTGATCTCTTCCCTTCGATGTGATATTACCAAAAAAGTTATCAATATATTTTACCACAAAACGCCCGTGATTGCAAATATATTTCCTACAAATAACGCCGAAAATACATCTCAATATTGTTGCTTTTGCCTAAGTGGTTCTATTTGTATCCGGCTATGCGCTCAAAGCTCATATCTCCGCCGAAAATATCAAGCGCCGACCCCACGGTGAAATCCACCTTTTCGCTGCCCAGCACCCTTAGCTTTTCGATGTCTTCAAAGCTTGAAATACCCCCTGCATAGGTAGAGGGCACAGGTGAATACTTACCCAGTATTATTGCCACATCGTCCCGGATGCCCCCGGATTTGCCCTCAACGTCCGCCGCATGGACAAGAAACTCATCGCAATACCCCGAAAGAGTGTCAAGTGTCCTGTCATCAAGCTCCACGTCAGTGAATTTCTGCCAGCGATCGGTAACGATATAGTACCTTCCGTCCTTTTCACGGCAGGACAGATCAAGCACAAGACGCTGCCTGCCAACGGTCTTTACAAGCTTTTCAAGATTGTCCCAGGCGATCTGTCCGTCTTTGAAAACATAGCTGGTAACGATAACATGGCTGGCACCGCTGTCAAGAAACTGCTTTGCATTTTCTGCATTTATCCCGCCGCCGATCTGCAAGCCGCCCTCCCAGGCTCTGAGCGCAGAAAGGGCCTGTTTCAGGTCAGCCTCATAATAGGGGCTTTCCTTGGGATTCAATATTATTATATGCCCTCCTCTGAGGCCATATTTCCTGTAAAGCTTTGCATAATATGCGCCGTCCTGCTGTGACACGAAATTATCGAGGGCAAAATCTCCCTTGTCGGCAAGACTTGAACCTACTATCTGTTTTACGCTTGCGTTGTGTATGTCTATGCAAGGTCTGAACCTCATATACGTTCCCCCTTATCGCCCTGTATTTACCCTACTTATTATATATTATACTGCCTGTCCTGTCAAGAAATGCCCCGTGTGTCCACTGTCTGAGGAAAAATTGACCCGGGCGGTGAGCTCGATTCTTGACAAAAAGCGGATTTTGAGGTAAAATGATAGTATATGATTTTTAACAAGAAAGGTGTTTTAAATTATGGGACTTACTTTGACTGAAAAGATACTGAAAGCGCACCTTGTTGACGGCGAATTCGTCAAGGGCAGCGAGATAGGTATCCGCATCGACCAGACTCTTACCCAGGACGCTACGGGAACTATGGCTTATCTGGAATATGAGGCTATGGGTGTTCCCCGTGTAAAGACAGAAAAAAGCGTGGCATACATTGACCACAATACTTTGCAGTCGGGATTTGAAAATGCCGACGACCACAGATTTATCGGCTCTGTGTGCAAAAAGCACGGCGTATATTTCTCCCGCCCCGGAAACGGCATATGCCACCAGGTGCATCTTGAAAGATTCGGTATCCCCGGAAAGACCCTTATAGGCTCTGACAGCCACACCCCCACAGGCGGCGGTATCGGCATGATCGCTATCGGCGCAGGCGGACTGGACGTTGCGGTTGCAATGGGCGGCGGCGCATATTACATAACATACCCGCAGATAGTCAAGGTAAATCTTACAGGCAAGCTTTCACCATGGGTATCCGCTAAGGACGTTATCCTTGAAGTGCTCAGACGCATCTCCGTAAAAGGCGGAGTAGGCAAGGTAATGGAATACTGCGGCGAGGGTGTAAAGACCCTTTCCGTTCCCGAGAGAGCTACCATAACAAACATGGGTGCAGAGCTTGGTGCTACCACCTCTATCTTCCCTTCCGACGAGATAACAAAAGCCTTCCTCAAGGCACAGGACAGAGGTGAGGTCTGGACCGAGCTTAAAGCAGACGACGATGCAGTTTACGACGAGGTCATTGACATCGACCTTGGTGCACTGGTTCCTCAGGCAGCCTGCCCTCACTCCCCCGATAATGTGAAGAACATGGAGGAGATAGGAAAGCTGAAGGTCGACCAGGTGTGCATAGGTTCATGCACAAACTCGTCTTACGTTGATATGATGAAAGTTGCGTATATCCTCAAAGGCAAGACAGTTGACCCAAGCGTTTCCCTGGCTATTGCCCCGGGCTCAAAACAGGTGCTGAATATGCTGGCTTCCAACGGCGCACTCGCAACAATGATAGATGCAGGCGCAAGGATACTTGAATCTGCCTGCGGTCCGTGCATCGGAATGGGACAGGCTCCCAACTCCGGCGGAGTTTCGCTGAGAACGTTCAACAGAAACTTCCTGGGAAGAAGCGGAACAAAGGACGGACAGATCTACCTCGTATCTCCCGAGACCGCTGCTGCTTCTGCACTTACCGGCTATCTCACAGACCCCAGGACTCTGGGAGAAATGCCTGAGATAAAAGTTCCCGACCAGTTCAAGATAAACGACAATATGGTCGTTGCTCCCGCAAGCGTGGAGGAAATGGACAGCGTTGAGGTCCTCAGAGGACCAAACATCAAGCCTTATCCCGAGACTGCACCGCTGGTGGACAATATTGAGTGTCAGGTATCTTTGAAAGTCGGCGACAACATTACCACAGACCACATCATGCCAGCAGGCGCAAAGATACTGCCGCTGCGTTCAAATATTCCTGCTATCTCACAGCACTGCTTTACAGTATGTGACGAGGATTTCCCAAGACGTGCAAAGAATATGGGCAGGTCCATAATCGTAGGCGGGACCAACTACGGTCAGGGCAGCTCCCGTGAGCACGCTGCACTTGCTCCGCTTTATCTTGGCATCAAGGCTGTGCTTGTAAAGAGCTTTGCAAGAATACACAGAGCTAACCTTATAAACGCAGGTATCCTGCCCCTTACTTTTGTAAACGAGACAGATTATGATAAGATAAGCCAGGGCGACGAAATAAGCATAGAAAACGTGCGTGCAGATATACAAAGCGGCAAAACTCAGCTCACAGTAAAGAATAAGACAACAGGTGCTGAGATACCGGTTCTGTGTGAGCTTACAGGAAGAACAAAGGACATTATTCTGGCAGGAGGTCTGCTTGATTACACAAGAGAACAACTTTCAAAGTGACTTTAAAAGGAGACACAAAATATGAAAGACTCGTATGATCCCTTAGATTGGAACAACGGTCAGAAAACACAGGGCTATGACCAGTATTCACAGTCGGATTATGATAATTTTGCAAACAACCCCACATATCGCAGCAACAGTGCGGACGATACCGCAGCTTATCAGGACAGCGGATACTATCAGGACGACTACAGCGCATACAACACAGCGCAATCATACGGCACCGATAACAATACCTACTACGACAGCGCCCAGATGGGTGATGCTTACCAGAGCTACGACGGTTATCAGCAGGGCTATGACAACACCTATCAGCAGCCGCAGAATAACTATTACAGCTCTCCCGCTCAGGGTGCTCCCAGGTATACTCAGGCTGATTACGATTATATGGCGCAAAACCCCACCAATCTTCGTGAGGACCCCAACAGAATGGCTCCCGACCAGTTTTTCAGCATGGTACAGGAGCAGGACAGGCGTAAGAACAGACAGGAACAAATAGCTATGTTTGCGCTTACAAGCAAGACACGCCATCTTTACAGGGCATGTGGAGAGGGCTCCGGAGAGATAAGCAAGGATTTTCTACTTTATCTCGTTGCTCTGGGTCTGGGCGCAGGCATTGCAGGACTATTCCACGCATCATTTTACCTGTTCCCGCTGATAGCTTCCCTTATTGCGCTTATCGTGTTCGTTGTCAAATCTCTTGTGATCGACAACACATCTCCCATTGAGGCAATGAAGGCTGATGCACTGCCGATAGTCGGTTTTGTGCTGGGAATAATCTTTACTATCGTCCTTTACAACAAACGATAAATAATGCATACTGATTTTATAATACGGAGGAATGTAAAATGGACAAAATTCAGATGAAAACACCGCTGGTTGAAATGGACGGCGACGAGATGACAAGGATCATCTGGCAGGAAATAAAGGATATCCTGCTGCTGCCCTATATCGACCTCAAGACCGAATATTACGATCTCGGACTGGTACACAGGAACGAGACCAACGACCAGGTAACTATCGACTCGGCTAACGCTACAAAGAAGTACGGCGTTGCAGTAAAGTGCGCAACTATCACTCCTAACGCTGCAAGAATGCCTGAGTACAACCTGAAGGAAATGTGGAAATCTCCTAACGGTACTATCAGAGCAATGCTTGACGGAACAGTGTTCAGAACACCTATCCTCGTTAAGGGCATCACACCTTACATTCCTACCTGGACAAAGCCTATAACCATTGCCCGTCACGCTTACGGCGACGTTTACAAGAACGTTGAAATGAAGTGTCCGCAGGGCTCAAAGGCTGAGCTCGTCCTCACCGATAAGGACGGCAAGGAAACAAGAGAGCAGATCTTTGATTTTGAAAACACTCCCGGCATAATCCAGGGACTGCATAACAGAGAGGACTCCATTTCTTCCTTTGCAAGAGCCTGCTTCAACTTCGCCCTCGACACCAAGAAAGACCTCTGGTTCGCTACAAAGGATACTATCTCCAAAAAGTACGACCACACCTTCAAGGACATCTTTGCAGAGATATTTGAAAAAGAGTACAAGGAGAAATTCGAGGCTGCTGGTATTGAGTATTTCTACACCCTTATCGACGACGCTGTTGCAAGAGTTATCCGTTCAAACGGCGGCTACATCTGGGCTTGCAAGAACTACGACGGCGACGTTATGAGCGATATGGTTGCTACCGCTTACGGCTCGCTGGCTATGATGACATCGGTCCTCGTTTCGCCTGACGGAGTTTACGAGTACGAGGCTGCTCACGGCACAGTACAGCGTCACTACTACAAGCACCTCAAGGGCGAGGAGACCTCGACAAACTCAGTTGCTACTCTGTTTGCATGGACAGGCGCACTGAGAAAGAGAGGCGAGCTTGATGAGCTTCCCGAGCTTATGAACTTTGCTGATTCGCTTGAAAAGGCTACTATCCAGACTATCGAGGACGGCGTAATGACAGGCGACCTTTACCTGCTCTCCACACTTGAAAACAAGACCAAGGTAAACACCGAGGATTTCCTCAAGGCTGTAAACGAGAGACTTGTAAAGATATTAGGGTAAAATTTTGGATAGTTAAAAGCAGAGGACTTCCCGCTTGGGAAGCCCTCTTTTTGGGTACATATTTTTGGACAGTTACTTTCTCTTGAACTCTCTGTTTTTGAACGTCACAGACTCGACCTTGTCAACATCGACCATTGTTCTGAAAGCCTGACGGAATCCTACGTCTGTATCATCAAGCATCAAACCTAAGCCACCTGCTTCCATATTTTCATCCCAGTTTGTTTTTACTGTACCGTCTTTGAACTTGATCTTAAAGTCGAGATCATATTCGCCTTTTTCTACAAGCATCTTGTGTTCTGCCTCGCTCTTTGCTATCGGCATTGAAACAAGTGCAACAAAACCGGTTTCGGAGAGATAAAGCTCTTTTCCGTCATCAGAATATAGCTTTACATCTTTCAGCTTTTGCGCCTGAGGAATATCCAGAACTATGCCGTCAAGAAGCTTTTCATCTTTATACGGTTTGTTATTCAGATCATTTTCAGCTTGCTTGAATTCAAGCCTTATCGGTCTTGAGAAATCAACATTTCTCTTGCCATAATGGGCGGTTATATCTAATTCAAAATTGAGTGATTTATCACCCTTTTTATATTCTTTCCAGCCCCATGATGTAAGCGCGCTCATATATAGTGCCTCGTTATTGTCAGCGTAAAATGCATCAGCATCAAACCCCATAACCTTTTCAAGATAATCCTGTGCCTTTTCATCAAGCGGCTCGACAGCAAATATGCAGCTGCAAACATAGTCATCCTTTATAACGCTTTGCATGTTGAAACGGAAGTGCTCATTTTCACTCGTCTTGCCAGAAAGCATTCCCCTGCTTTCCATTTTGCTGACTGCGCTTGAGTCGTAAAACTCGCGTACACCTTCCTTATTCGACAGCTTTGCCACCGCTACCGCACCTGCGGTGACGGTCATTACCGCTGCTGCTGCGGCAACAGCTACAAACTTTGCCGAGATTTTACGGCGGTGCTTTGTCTGTTTTATCTGTCCCTCTCCTTGTGCTTCATGCAGGTATTTTTCATCTGCAAGTCCTATAATATCAAGTATCTTATTGTTCATAACAATCCCTCTCTTTCCAATAGTTTTTTCAGTTTGACCCTGGTGCGGTGCAAACTTACCTTGACCTTGCTCTGGGAGATCTCAAGCTTTTGCGCTATCTCCCGGACAGTATGCATATACCAATACCGCAGCAGGAAAATACGCCTTTGTTCCGGTTTCAGTGAGCCGAGAAAGCTGTTGAACGCCTCTCTGAGCGCAAGTGTGTCATCCAGCTTTTCCAGTGCGCTTTCCGAAGCAGCCTCATCCGAAAGCTCCTCCAACAGCAGCTCTATATGCCCCGAGCCGCGCTTCTGGGCGTGCTTTCTGCGCCATAGATTTATTGCGGTGTTTCTTGTTATCTCCGCTATGTACATTTTCAGATCCTCCGGCTTACCGGGAGGTATGCTGTTCCACACACTGAGATAAACGTCGTTAAGACATTCCTGTGTATCCTCCCTGCTGCGCAGAATATTCATAGCAATGCTTTTACAGTATCCACCGTATTTGTTTTCCAGTTCCACAAGAGCATTTTTGTCCTTGACCTCCAGCAAAGCTATCAATTCGTCGTTGGACATTTATCTTCCTCCGTTCCGTTTCTGAAGCGCCTCACTTATATAGACACATATCCATAGCAGAAGGTTACAACTTTAACGCAAAAAAACTGCCGCAATAAATGCAGCAGTCTTTTTTATCGTGTATGAAAATTAAAATAGAAATAGGCTTGTCAACATATCTTACGCAGCAGGCGTATATGCCTTTCCGTCCTGCCTTGTAAACACCTTGCTGTCGGATACGCTTACGGCAACATCAGCAACGTGGTCAAACTTTTCGTCCTTGCAGTCATATACCTTGAAGCAGTAGCAATCTGCCCCGTTCACCTTGTCCTTGCCCATATAACCGAAGGATCTCTGATAGTCCTTCTGTGCGGGATAAGCAATATCTGCGCTTTTAGCCGCAGCGTCAAGAGCCTTTTCTGCACCCTCGGGCAAAACGCTGAACATCCTGCTGTCAGGCTGAGTCTGTGATGACTCTTCAACAGCCACGCTCTGCTGTGCAGGAACGATATCGCTTGTATCTTCGTTTGAACCTGTCTCACCACAGCTTACGCAAAGTGCAGCAACGGCAGACATAAGTGCTATAATCAAAAACTTTTTCATATCAACAAAGGCGGAAACCCCACCTTCTCCTTTCAAAAATACTATATGTTATCTTTCATTCCAAATTATAACACAACATATGTCAGTTGTAAAGGAATTGCACCGAATTGTTACCAAAAATGCCGATAGTGAACAAAAACACTACCGGCATAAAATCTTTTTGTACAATATTGCACAAAGACAGGTTACTGATTTATTACATTTTCACAATGCTATCACATTTGCTCTCAGGAATAGTCCACAACATCTATCCAGCGCATAAGAAGCTCCCTTTCTTCGGGCTTGCCTTTTATAAGCTGTGCAGCCGCAACGATCGGCAGCCACGCCTGAACATACTGCTTCGATGTTCCGCTCTTGAGACAGTACTTATCAAGGTAAGGTTCGGCGATCTCAGGGTCGTTAAGACACAAAAGCAGATATGTCCTTGCCACATCGGCAGAAGCATTGCCCTGTCTTGCAGAGCCCCAGTTAATAACATATGTACCCTCGTCATTGATGATTATGTTCTTCGGAGCAAAATTGCCGTGACACAGCTTAATGTGCTTTGGCATGGAATCCAGCCTTGTAAGCAGCTCATATTTCTTTATCTCGTCTATCTGTCCCAGAGATTTGATCTGCCTTGTCATCTTGTCCTTGAGCTTTGAAAGCAGCGGCATATACTGTGCGTGTATCTCCGTCTGTATGTCGATAAACTGGTTCAGGTATTTGTCCATATTCTCCGGGTTCTCTTCCATAAGCTGCTGCATGGTCTTTCCCTTAATGAAATCCATAGTCACCGACCACCTGCCGTCAACCACTGAGACCTCATGCAAAGTAGGTATCTTTATAAAGGAGTTGACCAGCGTGGTCTCCACCCTGGCATGGGTCAGAGCCGCATAAAGGCACTTTTCTTTGTACATATTATCCTTGTACTCTCTTACGGCAAATCCGTCACGCTCATAAACATCATATATATCGCTTTGCGCCAGTAATCTTTTTTCGCTCATAATTTTTATCCTTTCTGTCTTTTGGCTCGTATAGGACGCACCTCTTTTCGCAGTCCTTTACTGTCTATATTATACACTCTTTTTCAACAATGTCAAGACTTAATTCGTTATTATCACAAGTGTATATATTTTAGATTTAAAATAATCAAAAAAAATTCACACAATTTGATCCTCGGCATACTTTTTCCCCGCAACAGCATTCACCACAGGTCTTTTATTGACAAAGTAACCAAGAAAAGTGTTGAAATATGCTGAAAAATCTATGTTTTAAAATTGACAAAAAATCTCGGCTGTTGTATAATGTATTAAATATAATATGGTGCAAAATTGCACTTAAATACTGACAGGAGGACGTATATTATGGCTGCAGCAGAAAATGCTCCGTTCGTCGTTGATAATGTACCCGCACTGGAAAAGAAAATAGCACAGCTCAGAGAGGCTCAGCAGAAGTTTTCTGCCTTCTCACAGCAGCAGGTGGATAAGATATTCAGAGCCGCAGCTCTGGCTGCCAATAAAGCCCGTATCCCACTTGCAAAGCTTGCAGTTGAGGAGACCGGCATGGGCATAGTTGAGGACAAGGTCATAAAGAATCACTATGCCAGCGAGTATATATACAATAAATACAAAAATGTAAAGACCTGTGATGTGATAGACCGTGACGAGGTTTACGGCACTACGACTCTTGCAGAGCCTATCGGTGTTATCGCTGCGGTAATACCCACCACCAACCCCACGTCAACAGCCATCTTCAAGGCGCTTTTGTGCTTAAAGACAAGAAACGCCATTATCATATCTCCCCACCCCAGGGCTAAAAATTCCACAATTGAGGCTGCCAGAGTAGTTCTTGATGCTGCGGTGGCGGCAGGGGCACCGGAGGGTATAATCGGCTGGATAGACATTCCTTCACTTGAGCTTACCCAGACGGTGATGCGGGAAGCTGACTGTATCCTTGCCACAGGCGGTCCGGGAATGGTCAAGGCTGCGTATTCAAGCGGAAAGCCTGCTATCGGCGTAGGCGCAGGAAACACTCCCGCCATAATAGACAGCTCCGCCGACATACTGCTGGCGGTATCTTCCGTGATACACTCAAAGACCTTTGACAACGGTATGATATGCGCTTCGGAGCAGTCGGTCATCGTTGACAGGCAGATATATGATGCGGTGAAAAAAGAATTCAAGCTCCGGGGATGTTATTTCCTGAAAAAAGATGAGATAGACAAAGTCAGAAAGACTATTATCATAAATGGCTCGCTCAACGCCAAAATAGTTGGTCAGTCGGCTCACCGGATCGCAGAGCTGGCAGGAGTCAGTGTGCCTGAGGACACCAAGATCCTTATCGGAGAGGTCACAAGCGTTGACATAAGCGAGGAATTTGCACACGAAAAGCTC
Source organism: Ruminococcus sp. FC2018 (assembly GCF_000621805.1). Taxonomy (GTDB): domain Bacteria; phylum Bacillota; class Clostridia; order Oscillospirales; family Ruminococcaceae; genus Hominimerdicola. The sequence continues at coordinate 103,765 of NZ_JHXH01000004.1, forward strand.
TCACCTGTTCTTGCAATGTACAAGGCAAAGGATTTTGACGATGCCCTTGACAAAGCAGACAGACTTATAAAAGACGGAGGCATTGGACATACCTCATCTATCTACTGCAATGTGCTTACGGAAAAAGAAAAGCTGGAGAAATTCCAGAATCGGATGAAGACCTGCCGTATTCTTGTAAATACGCCTTCTTCTCACGGCGGTATCGGTGACCTGTACAACTTTAAAATGACACCTTCGCTGACATTGGGCTGCGGCTCATGGGGAGGCAATTCCGTTTCGGAAAATGTAGGCGTGAAACATCTTCTGAACATCAAGACCGTTGCGGAGAGGAGAGAGAATATGCTTTGGTTCAGAGCACCGGAAAAGGTCTACTTTAAAAACGGCAGTCTGCCTGTTGCCCTTGAAGAGCTTGGTGAGATGGGTAAAAAAAGAGCATTTGTTGTTACGGACAATTTCCTGTACAAAAGCGGATTTTCAAAATGTATAACCAACAAGCTTGAAGAGCTTGGCATAGCACACCATGTATTTTCAAATGTTCAGCCCGACCCTACGCTGGCAAATGCTACCGAGGGATCCCACGAGATGGCTGAGTTTGAGCCGGACGTTATCATCGCCCTGGGCGGCGGCTCAGCTATGGACGCAGCAAAAATAATGTGGGTACTTTACGAGCACCCGGATGTTAGCTTTGAGGATATGTCCATGGACTTTATGGATATCAGAAAGAGAATATTCAAGTTCCCGAAAATGGGCGAAAAAGCGTATTTTGTTGCCGTTCCCACATCGGCAGGCACAGGCTCGGAGGTCACGCCGTTTGCTATTATAACCGACCAGGAGACAGGAACAAAGTACCCTATCGCAGACTACGAGCTTCTGCCTGATATGGCTATAGTTGATGCGGATATGATGATGAACGCACCAAAAGGACTGACCTGTGCATCGGGTATCGACGTGCTGACCCATGCTCTGGAAGCATACGCTTCTGTTATGGCATCTGACTACACCGATGCTCTGGCATTAAAGGCTGCAAAGCAGGTGTTTGAATACCTGCCGTCGGCTTATATTAACGGTGCTAACGACCCTGTGGCAAGGGAGAAAATGGCAAATGCAGCCTGCATGGCAGGTATGGCTTTTGCAAACGCATTCCTTGGCGTAAATCACTCAATGGCGCATAAGCTCGGCGCTTATCATCACCTGCCGCACGGCATTGCAAATGCGCTTATCCTTACAAGAGTTATGCGCTACAATGCCGATCCCACACCGAGAAAAATGGGTACTTTCTCCCAGTATCAGTACCCGCACACACTGGAAAGATACGCAGAGGTCGCACGCTACTGCGGCTTTGGCGGCAAGAATGATAAGGAGTCCTTTGATAACCTTCTCAAGGAGATAGAAAAACTCAAGAAGACTATCGAGATAAAGCCGACTATCGCAGATTACGGCATCAAGGAGGAAGACTTCCTGGCAACGCTGGACGATATGGTAGAAAACGCTTTCAACGACCAGTGCACAGGTGCAAACCCGAGATACCCGCTGATGAGCGAGATCAAGGAGATCTACCTGGCAGCATACTACGGAAAATAAGACAAACATAAAAGCGGTGCTTTGCTGGCACCGCTTTTGTATTTTCTTTTTATGAAATTTCGAATGTGATTTTTAGAGTCTTAGAATCTGTACTTTTTCCTATTTCTGCATAACCAATTTTACTGTCTCTAAAATCAAAAGCATATCTCACACCGGCTTTTTGTAACGTTATAGATTTACCAGCTCCAAAACCGCACTTTTCAAAGTATGATTTGATTTCCTCTCTTTTATCATCAATGTCATTCCCAGGTATATCTGTTTCAAGGCTTATATAAGCCAAAGTATTTTCGTATAAACCAGTTACACCGTCCAATAAATAAACCGTGATTTTAGTGAATCTTATTCCGTTGATAGTCTTATCCATTTCCCAAATGTATTCTTTTCTTGTATATATTCCGTTTGAACTTGATTCATCTTTCCTTTGTGATGTAATACCAAACGTCTTTACAACAATACTGCCGAGTTTGTCAATATCTGTATTATTTTTCCCGAACTGTTCGAGATGGGATCCAATGGCATCATTTAGTGTTTTCAACTCATTGTCAGTGGAAAAATCTTCGCTGCTTTCAGAGGTTTGTGTGGTCGTTTCTGTTGTAGTCTCTGTCGTTGTTTCAGATTCCTTGGTCGTTTCAGATACAGTTGTCGTCACCGCAGAACTGTCTGCACTGCCTGTGCTGCTCTTATCGCCTGAACTACTGTTGTTGCTGCTTTTTTCCGATTCACCACAGGCGGTCATAGACATCATTACTATTGCTGCGAGAACCGCAAGCGTTCTTTTGAGCTTCATAATTGTAATCCTCCGTTCACTATTTCAAATATTAACTGTTATAGCATATATGTATATATATATCAGATGTTTTGTTAAATAACTGTTAATTTGCCTCTTGTTTTACAAGCCTTACACCCTTCGCAATAATGCTTTTGCATTCAGTAAAAAAGTTTAAAAAGCCTTTAAAATATGCCGATTTTGTGTTGAATTTTGCGGATAAATGTGTTATACTAAAATAAGTATATTTACTTGAAATTCTCGCTTTGGTCTAAATCTGAAAGGTCAAGAGGTTTTTGAATATGAACAGAAATTATGATGTTATAATCGCCGGTAGCGGCGCAGCAGGTCTGTATGGAGCGCTTAACCTTCCAAAGGAGCTTCGTGTGCTTGTGCTGTCAAAAATGCAAAAGGACCTTTGCAACACCGCTCTTGCCCAGGGCGGCATCGCAGGTGTTTACAACAGCCCCGAGGACAGCCCCGAATTTCACAAACACGATACCTTTGTGGCAGGTGGCTTTGAAAACGACCCGGTCTCAACGGATATACTTGTAAACGAGGCTAAAACCGACATTGCAAAGCTCATCCAGCTGGGCTGCGACTTTGACAAAAAGCCTGACGGCGACTATCACAGGACACTTGAGGGTGGTCACGGCAAACACCGTATCTTCCACCATAAAGATTCCACAGGTGCAGAGATAGAACGCACGCTTATCGCAGCTGTACAGAAGCTTGAAAATGTGACTATCCTGGAGAACGCAGTTATATGCGATGTGAAAAGAACTAAGACAGGATTTTCTTTCCTTGTGCTGCGTAACAATGATTTCACTACCTACAACTGCCACTATTCTATTTTTGCCACAGGCGGCATAGGCAGGGTGTATGAGTTCACAACCAACTCCCCTATTGCCACAGGCGACGGTATCACAATGGCATACAATATGGGTGCTGAGATAAAGCATCTGAGTTATATACAGTTCCACCCCACAGCCTTCAACGACGAGCATACCAGACAGTGTTTTCTTATCTCCGAAGCCGTCAGAGGCGAGGGCGCATACCTGCGCAACTGCAACAAACAGCGGTTTATGCACAACTATGACAAGCGTCTGGAGCTTGCACCCAGAGATGTGGTGTCCCACTCCATAATCTTTGAGGCAAAGCGTACCGGCTCAAATAAATTCTACCTGGACATCACCCACAAGGACCCCGATTTTATCAGAAATCGCTTCCCAATGATATACAAAAACCTCAAGGATGCCGGGATAGATATGACAAAAGACCTTATCCCTATTTTCCCGTGCCACCACTATCTTATGGGCGGCATAAACGTTGATACCTATGCACGTACCAATATTCCAGGGCTGTATGCCTGCGGCGAATGCTCACACACGGGAGTACACGGAAACAACCGCCTTGCAAGCAACTCTCTGCTTGAGGCTCTGGTATTTTCAAGACGTGCAGCAGGAGATATTGCAGCTAATATCAAAGAATGCACAGACGACTTTGAGGAGTATAAGTTCACCGTTGACAAAGATGCTCCCCATATGCCAAAGGGTCTGCGCACACAGATAAGAGCCATAATGCAAAAGGCATATTTTGTCCTGCCAAATGTAAAGGAGCTGGGACCGGGGCTTGAAAAGGTCACACAGATAAAGGATATGCTTTATAAGCAAAGCTATCAGCTGGATAAGGACCTTGTGGAGGCACGTTCACTGGCAACGGTGGCATATATCGTCCTGACAGAGGCATTCAAAATAGCCACGGAAAACGCAGAGATGAATATAGATAAATAACGGCAGCTGCCGCACAGAAAGGAAAAACGTTATGAAGCTTATGCAGTTTCAGATAGACGATATTATAAAAACAGCCCTTGCGGAGGATATAAACTATATCGACGTTACCACCGACTACCTTGTTGATGAACGCAGTATTTCCACAGCAAGATATGTTTCAAAGGACGATGGAGTTCTGTGCGGTATAGATATTGCCCTGAGAGTGTTTGAGCTGCTGGACAAAGATGTAAAAACACAGGTTCTTATCCACGACGGAGAAAAGGTGAAAAAGGGCGACATCATCGCAAGGATAACAGGCTCCACAAGAGCACTTCTGAAAGGCGAGAGAACAGCTCTGAACCTTGTTCAGCATATGTCCGGCATCGCCACTGCAACAAACAAATGCGTTGAGCTTGTAAAGGGCACAAAGGCGTCTATCGCCGATACCAGAAAAACTCTCCCGGGACTGCGTGTGCTGCAGAAATATGCAGTCACTGTCGGCGGAGGAAAGAACCACAGATATAATCTCTCTGACTGTGCCATGCTCAAGGACACTCACCTTGACGCATACGGCTCCATGACCGGTGCTGTCAACGCCCTGCGTGAAAAAATGGGGCACACGGTAAAGATAGAAGTCGAGGTCTCAGACCTTGAACAGCTTAATGAGGCACTTGATCTGGGCGTTGAGATAATTATGCTGGACAATATGTCATGCGAGGATATGACAAAGGCTGTGGAGATAACCGCAGGCAGAGCAAAGCTTGAAGCATCGGGCAACGTTACCGAAAAGACTATTGCGGCTATCGCTCAGACGGGTGTGGATATTATCTCTCTCGGTGCGCTGACACATTCGGTAAAGGCTTTTGACATATCAATGAAAATGGATAAATAAAATGAAATGGTACACAGATAAGTATTACGATCTGCAAAACGCAAAGCCGATAATCTCGCTGTGCGGAGACGACTGTGCGGTTTGCCCTCGTTATCTCGCCAAAACAGACCAGCAGCTTCACGAAACAGCAGTTTTCTGGCACAAGGCGGGTTGGCGTGACAGGATCGTTTCAAACGAGGAGATAAGCTGCACAGGCTGCGGAAGCAAGGGAGTCTGCGCATTCGGACTGCTGGAATGTGTGAAAAGGCACGGTGTCAGCAGATGCAGTGAATGCAGGGAGTTTGTATGTGAAAAGATAAAGAAAGCTATGGAAAACTCCGATGCAAAAAAAGCGGCTTGCAAAAATGCATGCCAGTCGGAAAAAGAATTTGAACTGTTCATCAGGTCATTTTACGAGAAAGAGAAAAACATTTACAATGAAGTATGAAAAACTTTCATTGCTTTGATTTAAGGAGTTGAGCACATGGCAAGCCTAATTGATACTGAAAGACAATTCCATATCGCCACGCTTCCAAGCGAGGTCGGCGGATATGTGATACTCCCCGGCGACCCGTTCAGAGTACCGAAGATAGCAGCTTACATCGACGACGCCAATCAGGTGGCTCACAACCGTGAGTTCAACGTGTACACGGGTACGCTTGACGGCGAGAAGGTCAGCATCTGCTCAACGGGTATCGGCGGACCGTCAACAGCGATCGCAGTTGAGGAGCTTGTAAAATGCGGCGCACATACCTTTATAAGAATAGGCACCTGCGGCGGAATGAATGATAAAGTCAGCGCAGGCGACCTTATTATAGCCACTGCTGCCGTCCGGGGTGAAGGCACGTCATACGAATATATGCCGTCCACATATCCTGCCGCTGCCGATTTCACGGCGGTTACGGCACTTGTCGAGGCAGCAAAAGCATTAAGCGATAACCGCAAAGGCAATGGCTGGCACGCAGGCGTTGTCCACAGCAAGGACAGCTTTTACGGACAGCTGGAGCCTGACAACTCCCCTGTCAGCGACAAAGTAAAAGGTCGCTGGGATTCCTATATAAGGCTCGGCTGCCTTGCGTCGGAAATGGAATGTGCTGCTCTTTTCTCTGTGGGACAGGCAAGAAATGTCCGCTGCGGTGCGGTGCTTGCAAGCCTGTGGAACTGCCAGAAAAACCTTAACGAGGGTGCTGATGAGAGCATAACCCTTGACACAGACAGAGCAATACGCTGCAGCGTGGAAGCCATAAAACTGCTTATAAAAGCCGACAAGTCATAACAAAAAACCTCGGAGCTCCAAACTCCGAGGTCGTTTTTATTCGCCTATTTTATATTCCTTTATGTCCTCATCGCCCTCGAACTTTATCTCGTTCACCTCATCGGCGGTGGGGATAACTATCTTCTCAAGCTCCTCAACTGTCAGCGGTTTCTTCTTTTCCGGCTTAGCATAAAGATGCTCGATATCCTGCTTGTAATACTCTGTTGTTACAGGCAGCTTCTTCCTTCTCAGCTTGTTTTCGACCCATGACCTTGTAAAGCTGTACAAAAGTGCGAACATCGGAACTGCAAGAACCATTCCCGCAAATCCGAAAAGTCCTCCGCATATAATAAGGGAAACAAGCACCCAGAATCCGGGAAGACCCGTGGAATCTCCCAGTATCTTCGGTCCAAGAACGTTTCCGTCAAACTGCTGAAGTATAAGGATGAATATAAACAGAAGTATTGCTTTCTTCGGATCGACGATCACCATAAGGATAGTCGACGGCACGGCACCGATGATCGGACCGAAGAACGGGATAATATTGGTTACGCCCACGATAACCGCTATCATAATGTTATAAGGCATACCCATAAGAGTAAGACCGATAAAGCACAAAAGACCAATGATTATGGAGTCTATTATCTTTCCTGTGATAAATCCGGAGAAAACCTTGTTTGCCTGCGCCGAAACATTCATTATCTTTGCGCAGGTGGATTTTTTGGTTATGGATACAATGGTCTTTTTTATCTGCGCAAGCAAAGTTTCCTTGTTGCACAGCATATAAATTGAAACGATAAAGCCCAGAGCAAAGTCCTTGATAAACGAAAGAACGTCCCATGCTCCCGAAACAAGATCGTCCATCATTGGCTGGATCTTCTCAAATATAACCGAGGCATCTTTGGTAAAATCGTCTATCTTCTCGGTGGCAGTCCTTACAAGACTGGGGTAATTGCTGAAAGTGTTTTTTATCCAGTTTTCAAGCTTATCCCGCAGATCTCCCATGTTGTTGAAAAGATCCTTGATCGACTTGACCAGCTCAGGTACTACTATCACAAGAAGTCCTACCACAATGCCAATGAACACAAGGGATGCCACTGTTACGGAAAAGGCACGCATAAGCTTGCCGGAGCCGCCATTTTTTTTCTTCTTGAAAAGCTTTTCCGTGTTGACCATTATCGGGTTCATCAGAAATGCGATGATAAGTCCCCAGATCACAGGGCTGAGCACCTTCATCAGAGTACCGAAGACGTTTGCTATGGCATCAAATTTGAGTATGGCAACAATAAGCAGCACATTTGCCGCAATCACCAACGCCGCATACAACGCCACGGTATTGTATTTTTTGTTAGGTACTATCTTCATTCTACCACTCCGTTATGCCTTTATGGCATTTACATACATATACATATTTAGTATACACCTTTTCAGGCAGAAATGCAACCTTTTTGAAAAATATTTTATCTTTTTCACCATATCAAGCATATCTGCTCCCGCTTTCGTTCACATAATATTAAAACATTCCTGCCCCAAGGGGCGCAATAAGCTGTTGACAAAGCATCAAAAAAAGAATATAATGATAGGTGAAATATGATAAATCCTGTGACCGGGAGTAAGTAGCCGTGGATAAACCTTTCAGAGAGCTGCCGTTTGGGTGCGAGGCAGCAGGCAGACCTTGTGCGAATGGACCTGTGAGGAGCTGCGGGAACGCTTTATCTTTAAAGCAAGTATCGCCTGCCGTGTTCCCTGCGTTAAAGCGGACGGATATGTAAGTATCCTTTAAATGCCATTGGGTGGCAAAACGGTGTTCTATCGTCCCATAGCGGAGGATAGGGCTTATTTTTTTTACGGCAAATAAGACAGCAAAAAATCAGTTGTACAATAATCTTGATAAGGAGTAAAAACATGGAAAACAATATTATTCTCACAGGCGACCGCCCCACCGGGTCACTTCACCTTGGACACTATGTGGGTTCTCTGCGAAAAAGAGTCGAGATGCAAAACACAGGCAAGTATCAGCAGTTTGTAATGATAGCTGACCTGCAGGCGCTTACCGACAATGCCGACAACCCGCAGAAAATACGTGATAACATTATGGAGGTAATGCTTGACTACTTAGCCGCCGGGCTTACCCCGGACAAAACTACTTTCCTTGTCCAGTCACATATTCCTGCCCTTTATGAGCTGCCAATGTACTACTCAAACCTTGTTACAATGTCAAGACTTGAGCGTAACCCCACTATAAAAAACGAGATAAAAATGCGTAACTTCGAGCGCAGCATTCCCGTGGGCTTTATGACCTACCCCATAAGCCAGGCTGCGGACATAACCGCTTTCAAGGCAAAATACGTTCCCGTTGGAGAGGACCAGCTGCCTATGCTGGAACAGGCAAGAGAGATCGTAAACAGCTTCAACAGAGTGTATAACTGCGATATCCTCGTTGAGCCTGAGGCTGTGCTCCCCGATTCGGACAGCTGCAACAGACTTGTTGGCACCGACGGAAACGCCAAAATGAGTAAGTCACTTGGAAACTGCATTTACCTCAAGGACGATGAAAAGACTATCAAGACAAAGATAATGTCCATGTTCACCGACCCCACTCACATAAACGTCACCGACCCGGGTCACACCGAAAATAACCCTGTTTTCCTTTATCTCGAGGCATTTTCAACAGATGAGGACTTTAAAAAGTATCTCCCCGATTATGCTAACCTTCAGGAAATGAAGGAGCATTATGAGCGTGGCGGACTTGGAGATATGAAGTGCAAGAAACTGCTAAACAGCGTAATGCAGGAGTATCTCGCACCTATCAGAGCAAGACGTGAGGAGTACGCAAAGGACATGGGAGAGGTGCTCAATATGCTCAGAAAAGGCACCGAAAAGGCAGTTGAGGTTTCAAATGAAACTGTCAACGAGGTGCGCAACGCTATCGGTATCAACTATTTCAACGACAAGACCTTTATGGATAAGATTTTCAAATAATACTTTTGGGCTGCGAGCTTCGCAGCCTTTTTTTGTTGACATACCTTTTCAAGTATATTATAATATAAATCAGAATTTATCATCATACGTTTGGCGAATACTCGGGGAGGACCCTTTTGAAAGAAGGTTGGAGAATGGCATCGCCATTCTCCCGAGTAACCGTGGTAACGGTTACTCCATCTCCCCCAAACCCCACCCCTAAAACTTTTATTGCTTTTTCTGCACAAGATGTCTGCGACATCTTGCACTGAAAAAGTAGTGAGAGTTCAGGAGGAGAGATTAAGGGAAACACTTTCAAGAGGTCAACCCAAATATTTACCAAACGTATGATGATAACTCGGATTTACCACATTATCCTTGCGTAGTAGTTGGGGATTTCTCTTAAGGGGGTTCTCATATCTCCTTAGGACTTATAGTTATTTTTTCCTGCCCCGTCGCAGACGGGGTGGGGAAAAATCATTAATAGGTTTCTGAGGGGGTCTGGGGGAACTCTTCTCTTAAAAGAGTTCCCCCAGCTGCTACCCAAGGGTACTGCGGTAAATTCTGGTTTAACAAAGTAAGGAGGCAGGCAAATGCTCGGATACGGTGACAAGGAAAAGCGGCTGATAGAAAGCGGCTTTGACAATGTAAAGTCGGTACTTCTCGGTGATGACATTGAACAGGCTCGCAGGGTACTTTTCTGCCTTGACAGGTACCTTGACCCTTATCACAGAAACAGGCTTTCTTATGAAAACGAGCTGTGTGAGCTGCTGGAGAATATAGTTATCACCAGTGATGAGGACGGACTAATTGATGACTGTTTACAGCTTCTTGGGGACTATGCCGTCATACCTCTTACGATTCTTGAGGAGAACATTGAGAGCGTAAAGAAAAATATGCGTTCACAGGCAAGATACGTGATAAATATGCAGACAGAATCTTTTGTTTGAAACGGAGAGCAGTATGAAAGAAGTTGAGATATTTACCGATGGTGCCTGTTCGGGCAATCCGGGTCCCGGAGGCTACGGTGCGATTTTAAAATACAAGGGAGTGGAAAAAGAGATCTCCGGCGGCGAAGCACACACCACCAACAACCGCATGGAGATGACCGCCGTGATCACCGCCCTTGAAATGCTCAAAGAGCCCTGCAAGGTCACATTGTACAGCGACTCAAAATACGTTATTGATTCGGTAACAAAGGGCTGGGTCAAGAACTGGGAGAAAAAGAACTGGATGAGAGGCAGCGAAAAGGTGCCTAACACAGAGCTTTGGAAAAAGCTGCTCGCACTTCTTGATAAGCACAAGGTCGAGTTCGTATGGGTAAAGGGACACGCAGGTCACCCGGAAAACGAACGCTGCGACAGGCTTGCGGTGGAACAGTCGCAAAAGTTTAAGGAACCCTGATACTGGAGGTCATATGGAAAAAAGCAAAAAAGTTCTTGTGGCAATGTCGGGAGGCGTTGACAGCTCTGTCTGCGCAAAATTGCTGATAGAAAAAAATTTTGAAGTCGCAGGCGCAACGATGAGCCTTTGTCCCGAGCACGAGCAGGACGTTGCCGATGCACGCAGCGTCGCTGAAAAACTCGGTATCCCCTTTTATGTTTTCGACTTTGCAGACGAGTTCAGAACTCATGTCACAGACAGATTCGTGAATACCTATCTCAGCGGCGGCACGCCAAATCCCTGTGTTGACTGCAACCGTCATCTCAAATTCGGAAAGTTTCTCAACAGAGCGCAGGAGCTTGGTTTTGATTACATTGCAACGGGGCACTATGTTACCAAGGTAAGAGACGAGAAAACAGGTAGGTGGCTTCTGAAGCGCTCGGCGGACAGAAAAAAAGACCAGACCTATGTGCTGTATTCTCTCACACAGGATCAGCTGGAGCACAGCCTGTTCCCTGTGGGCGAGATGAACAAGGACGAGATCAGGGCGATCGCCGATGAAAACCAACTTGTAAATGCAGACAAGCCCGATTCACAGGACATCTGCTTTATCCCCGACGGCAGCTACGCAGACTTTATAACTGCACGCACGGGTGAGCAAGCGGGCGGCGATATCGTTCTGACCACAGGGGAAAAGCTGGGCACGCACAAGGGACTTATATATTACACTGTCGGACAGCGCAGAGGCGTTGGCGTTTCATACAGCGAACCGCTGTTTGTTATAGAAAAAGACTGCGCAGGCAACAGGCTCGTTATGGGCACTCCCGATAAGCTGCTGCGCTCGACGCTGACAGCGTGCGATGTGAATATGCTCACCACAGACGAGCTTAACAGTCCAATTAAATGTACAGCTTGCACGAGATACCACCAGCAGGATATGCCCTGCACGGTAACGCCCATAGGCGAAAAGCGTGTAAGAGTGGACTTTGAGCAGCCGCACAAGGCGATCTGCAAGGGACAGGCAGTAGTATTCTATGACGGGGACTATCTTATAGGCGGAGGAACGATAGAATAAATAATGGTACAAAAAAACGGACTTGAAATCAAATCAAGTCCGTCTCTTTTTGTAAGTTTATCAATCCATTGCGTTTTTGATAGCCTCATAAAGCTCGTCATAAGTCTCATACGCAGGGATATCGGGGTTTTCTGCCTTGATGTTGTCAGGGCTCTTGAAAAGGAAGCCTGCTTTGCTTGCCTTTATCATGCCAAGGTCGTTGTGGCTGTCGCCGGATGCGATAGTCTCAAAGCCTATGGACTGCAAAGCCTTGACAGTGGTGTACTTGGACTTCTCCACTCTCATCTTGTAACCTGTTATATCCCCGTTTTCAGCTACCTCAAGGGTGTTGCAGAATATAGTGGGCATACCCAGCTTTTTCATCAAAGGCTTTGCAAACTGTGTGAATGTATCGCTTATGATGATGACCTGTGAAAGATCTCTGAGCTTATCCAGAAACTCCTTTGCGCCCGGCATAGGATCTATTTTAGCAATAGTTTCCTGGATCTCTTTAAGTCCCAGACCGTGCTCTTTGAGTATGGCAAGTCGGTACTTCATCAGCTTGTCGTAATCAGGCTCATCACGGGTGGTCTTTCTCAGCTCCGGGATACCGCTTGCCTCAGCAAAGGCTATCCATATCTCGGGAACCAGCACTCCTTCAAGATCCAGACAGGTGATATACATTGACATTTTACATTCCTCCCATTAGAAGATATACGGAAATCACATTCCTTACATCAATGATTATACCACACTGTGGCCACACATTCAAGGATATTTTGTGAATTATTGAACGCTTGGGTCACACATTGTACCCATAAATACAGGCAGTCCTGTTTCGGTGTCCATTATTGCATATGCAAAAGGTCTGTCCAGATAAACTCTTTTAGTCTCTGTCTCTTCCAAAGCACATTTGGCATCCATTGTAACAACTGTTGCAGCCGCAGCCTTGGTCCCCTTTGCGTCCAGCTCGATATGTGTTTTGTGCAGCACTGAGCCTATATAAAGGGACTTGTCCCCGGTCATATTGGAGAAATCCGCATTCATTGTAAAGGCTTCCTCCATGCCCATATCACTGAGTGCCTTATTGAGAGTAATATCATAGTCATACTTGAACTGCGGTGTCCTTGTAATCACCTCATATCTGCCTGTTCTGCTCTTGTAAAGCTTTGCAAAGCTATCCGCAGTAAGAGATGATACATATTCGGATATGCTTGTGCCCTCGTTCGGGAGAATTGCCATAAAAGCATACTTTCCGCCGCTGTAAGTTTTTACAAAGCCCGTTTCGTGCTCTCCGCTAACAAAGCTTTTCTCCGTTGAACAAAGCATTGTGCAGTCTATCTTTTTACCACTTGCATTGGTAAAGCTGCTGTTTTCCTCTATCTGGTCGTCCTCGTACGGAACTGCCCACTTTGCATCAAAAGCTATACAGTTTACAAGCACAGCTCTTGCGTCTGCGTCCAGTTTTTCCAGTATCTTTGGGATCATCTTGTCGGTCTTTTCGTTTACCCAGCTGTTGATATTTTCAACTGTGCCCTCATCAAAGGGTGCTTTGAACATTTCCGCATTGAATTGCTCCTTACAGGTCCTTGCGAAGCTCTCCGACAGTGTCAGCCCCTTCATATCCTTCAGCCATATGGAATTTGCAATGTTCAGCTTTGAATTCTCGGTGTTATTATTATGTGCATCTGAAATGAGCAGGTGCATATTCTTGTTGAAATCCTCCATGCTCACGCCCTTGCACAAAACCTCCTGCATCTGCTTCAGCGTGTTTTCATTTGCACCGTTTGCTGTCATGCCAAGAGCAAAGGCTACCGACTCGGGAGATACCAGTGTATTCTTCCCCTGCTCCAGATCCTGTCTTACAGACTGCTTGAAAAGCTCCACGGAAAAGCTGTTCATGCCCTGGGCAAACTCATTTGTTATCTCCTCGTTTTTCGATGCAGGGGCAAAGGAATAGTTTGCCGTCGGCTGTAAAGCATTTCCGCCGACTGTTACAGCAGGCGGTTCTGGCTCACTTGGCTGTGGCCGGGTAACTATTGAAGGTGTGGGAGCTGCGGTCAGCTGTGATGAAGCCTGCTCGCTGCAGGAACACATACCCATTACCATTGTTATTGCTATAACTGCGCTTATTATCTTTTTAAACATAAAAACACTCCTTATTCGTTATCTGCTTGCTTAACGTTTACAACAGATATACGAACAAGGAGCGTGTTTTTTATTGTGACGTTTTACACAAAGTTAAAGATTTATTTTTGTGAAAGCTGACATTTTACCGTGGCACGCAGTAAAGATTGGTCTCCCAGCACGGGTAATATCTTGACTGGCGCAAATAGAATCTGTAATCGCTGTTTATTTTGTTTATCATCAGAGGCAGAAGAAAATAGTCATAGGGCTTGTGATAAAGTGCAGCGCATATCTTAGGGGAATATTTCCTGATGGTTTTTATGCTGCCGGCAAGTGCCTCATAATCCGCCCCCTCAACGTCGTATTTCACATAGGTACAACCGTTTTGCGCAATGCTGTCCAGAGTCAGCGTATCTACAAGTTCACCTTTCTCGGAAACCTTAGCCTGCCTTCCGGCTCCTGCTGAAAAAAGCAGCTGTGTCTGCACATTCCACGCAGCAGCGTTGTAAAGGGTGATGTTCGGATATTTTCCGGTGTTTTGCACGCACTTTTTAAAGTTGCGTCTGTTGGGCTCCACTCCTGTTATGCTCTTATATTGTCCGTTGGTGCGGGCAACAAAGCTTTCTATGGTGTCCCCACGGTAAGCCCCCAGGTCGAAATACATCTCCCGGCTCCCCAGCTGCAAAAGGCTCTGTGCCTCCTGCTCGTCGCAAAAGCACTCACGCAGATACCTCCCCTGTCCTGTTATCTTGAATGCGGTGATGCACTCAAATGTCCTGCGGGAAAAATCGTCCTCCAGCAGCGAGTATGCCCTTTGCGCCTTTGAGTACAGGTCAAGAAATCTCTGCCTGCAAAAATATCCCTTATCTGTCACGGATATTTCCGGGATAACAAGCTCGTATCTGTCCTCAATGCTCTCTATGCGCCTCATTATCTCATCAAGGCTGCTGCCGAAGCCCAGCACCACCAGCTTGTCCCGGGAGTCCTGCATAACATCGCTGAATTTCTCCACCCTGTACCCGCAGAAGCTCTGTCCTCTTACAAAATCATCGCTGGCAAAGATCCCTTTGCAGCTTATTCCCATACGCCTGAAAAGCCCCAGCAGCTTTTCGCTCCCGTTTCCCATTCCGTAGATGTATATGGGTTTGTCCGTGCGCTCAAGCCGCCCCCAGCAATCCTCAAGACTCTCAAAAGAATTCCTGTCAAGTCCGTTCAACATCTTTACCTCCGAAAAAAGGCGGAAAACTCAATTTCCGCCTTAAAGTCAATATCAATAATAATAACCGTCTGAATCAATGTCACCTTCGATGAAAGCATCGTCCGAATGATCGCCAAAGGAACCTCCAACCATATCTCTGCCTCTTACACGGTACTTGTCACGGTTGATATTGATGTATTTATCCAGCTGCTCAAGAACCTCCCTTGGCTTCTTCACAGACTTTACTATTTTTATAGGTGTATCTACATCACGCACGTGCATCTGTATAGTGCCGCACTTGAACAATCTCTGTCCCAGAGTTAGGATAAGCTTTTTATCGGTAACTCTGTAAAGCTCCAGCTCATCCTCCTGCACTCTCAGCACACCGCTGCGGGTAATAAACTTTGTTTCGGTGAGAAAATATCTTGTAAACGAAAGAGGCAAACCGAAAAGAGTGCGTTTTTTATCTGTCCAGATGTAATTGAACATATCTTTTTTCATTGTCCTGACCCCCCGATAATTTTTAAACAGCTGCGCACAAAGATCTGCGCTTTTGTTACAGGTTTAGTTTAGCACAACAACACTGTTTTGTCAAGCACCGCAATATCACGCTAACGAGCTTTGGGTATGATCCAGACTTATCATGACTCAAAGCACAACTGCCTGCGATCATCATACAAAAAGCAACCTACATTTCTCCCCTTGGGGCATTGTCGAAAAATATCGTTTTATGCGACCGGTGTTAAGTTGTTATTAATAATCGTTAACGTTGAGATTAAATCAAGATTTAGTTTTTGATAACACAGCCAATTGGTGCGCTTATTATGATATAATAGCATATTGTGACAATCAAAAGTTACATGGAGGGAAATAGAAAAATGAATGAAGAAAAGATCAGTATCCTTATCGGAAGGGATCACGGCAAAGCACTGCAGCTGGGGCAGGTGCTTGCCTCAAGCGGAGCGTTTATCAGCTATACCGAGGACAGCGTTCTGCACATACTCAACGATTTTATGCGTATCAGACCCCACGCCCTTATTCTTTCAAGCCTGACAGGTAAGTACGATGAGCTTTGCGCTCTTCTCAAAAGGTCAGAACGACCGCCGTATATCGTCCTGATCTGTGAAAACCACAACACCAACGGCTGCGGCTGCGTGTACGCCGACCTTATCCTTGACCCGCAGGACAAAAACATAGTTGACAAGCTGCGTGTGCACTTGTTTGACCCATACCGGTTCCCCACAGGCAATAAAGATAAAAAGATGAACGACGCCGTTATTGCCGATGTTCTTTTTGACCTTTGCGTCACCAAGAACTATACGGGCTACATATTTATTCTGGAAGCCATTAAAATGGCTCTTGAAACGTCTAATTTCACACGCTGCGTCTCAAAAGAGATATACCCCGCTATCGCTGCCCGATTCAATGTATCTCCCGGGAGCGTGGAGAGAAACATACGCACAGCTATCCAGAGCGCATGGACCCGCACAGGTATGTCTGTAAAGCGGGAGTATTTCGGGACCTTTGCTCACGATGAAAGATGGCGTCCAACAAACAGCCAGTTTATCTTCATAATTGCAGACAGACTTTCCGCAAGAGCATAATATAAATCAAAAAGGAGCCGGATAAAACCGACTCCATATTTTTTCGGCAGTCTGCTCCCCGCACCGCCTGTTCGGGCTGTTCTGCGGACAAGCCGATAACTGCGCCTTGCCACCCGAAGCGCTGCAAGGCATAACTGCCGCTATGCTATACTATGCGCTCAGCGGATGCGTGGTGCCTCGGGGTATTGACTAAGCTGCAAAAAAGTGGTATTATTTACATGATAAGGGGTGGTCTTCATGACAAAGAAAATAATTAGTGCATTACTCGGACTCACTGTGCTGTTTATGACAGGGTGCAGTGGGGACAGCGTGGACGATACAAGTAAGACCGAGAACAGTTTGGCAACCGATACTACAACTACTGTGGTGACTGAAAGCAATAAAGACTGGACACCCGATCTGATAGCTTCTGCTCCTGCGGATACATCTAAAAAAGAGGAAAAGAACACGACAAAGACCGAGGACAAAAACAGCAAAGGTGATAACCAGACAGACGCAACCACAACGACCGCTAAGGCGCAGGCAGATACCACCACAAAGCAAGCTGCGGCTACCATCAAGTCAACTGTAAAAGCTACTACGAAGACCACTACAAAAGCACAAGCCACTAATTACATCGGTAAGTGCCACGCTTGCGGAAGTGGTGTAACATCAAGCAATTGCGTAAAACTCGGTGATGGTACATTTTATTGCAATGCTTGCAAAAATGCTCACAAATGCTATAACTGTGGAAAGGTATGCAGCTCCTCAAATGGAATAGAAGCTTGGACACCTTGGGGAACTATATATCAATGCTACTCCTGCCGTCCTGACCTCAAACCAGAACCTTTGCCTAAAGATATAAAGGGGACAGATGCAGAAGCGAGAACAGAAGCACAGATAGTTGTAGACCTTACGAACAAGCTTCGTGCTTCGTATGGATTTGGCTCACTTAAAACGGATAGCAGACTTACAGCGGCAGCTATGGCGAGAGCAAAAGAGCTGGCAACATTGTATAGTCATACAAGACCGAACGGTAACAGCGGGGGGACTATTTCGCTCGAATATAATAGAAACGCTTGTCCAAATGGGGAGAATATACAGATGCAATGTTCTACAGGCTATGAAGAAGGCAAAGATATTTACCAAGCGTGGGAAAACAGTCCTGGACATAAAGCTACAATGTTGGATAAAAGCAGCACATATATCGGAGTCGGGATATATTATGTATATAAAAACGGAAGTAAGTACACCTATTCCGTGCAACTCTTTTTAAACGGCATTTAAACCAAAAAAGGACTCGAAAAATTTACGGGTCCTTTTTTTGTTCTCTCGGAATATTGCTATGTTCACTTTATGTTTTCAATATAACATACATAGCGCAAAAAAAGCGAGGCTCATAAGAACCTCGCTTTAACACATACCGTGTGGTACGCTAAAAAATAACCGCCTTGCCGTCGCACAGTTGATAAAACCCGCTCTCGCAGGTGGGTACCAGCCCAATGACTTCTCGCTCCCAGCGTCCGTACATACACGGCACAAAGTCGGCGTATGCCGGGAGGTCTGCAATCCGTTTCTCGGAGACCCGGTTCCCTTTTATTTGTGTGTTGGATTTATAATGACCGTGCTTAACGCACAAGGCAGAAATCTTATTTACTGTTATTATAATACCACATTTTCGTCAATTATTCAAGTATGATTTTATACAAATTATTGTACGAATATTTGTACAATAAACCGGTCATCAGCTGAAATGCTTATCGTCTGCGCCCTGAGTCTCTTCCTCGTCGTCAAAGTCAAACATCTCCTCGATGCGCTTCATGAATATGTCGCCGATGCGCTCATACTCCTCCTCGTCATCTATGGACGCAAGGATCTCATCGTTGTTTTCATCAAACTCAGATCTTAAAATGACCACCTCTCCTGAGTCATCAAGCATATTCTCAAGGTCATCCTCATCATAATATGGAGTCAGCGCATAGTATTTCTCGCCCTCATACTCCATTACATCAAGAAGCTCGAAGCTCTGCTTGTTTCCCTGCTCGTCCTCAAGCTCGTAAAGATCCGGTGTGTATTCTTCATTCATGTCCGCCTTCAGCCCCCGCCTTTGCGGAAGCCTCCCCCTTTCCGATATAAATGATCCGCCCCCCGAGCCTGTCCCGCCCGGTCAGAAACTACCCTAATATACAGCAAAACGGCTAAACAAAAAGGCTATCAAGCCAACTTGCCCGCCGCAACTATATCATTATACTACATCTTATATAAGATGTCAAGGGTTTGTTTGTAAAAGTAATATTAAATATAATTTTTTAGAAAATGTTGAAAAAAACTATTGACAAGTAACAAAAAGTGTGCTATATTATGTACAAGAAATCAAAGACCGAACAACTCACTTGGAGGTGAGGCTGAACACAGGCGGAAAGAGCGGTGCACCGGCGCAGGCGCACACAGCGTTCGCAGGTGGTTTTGTATAGTAGGCAGATGGCTGCATACATCCGACCGATGTTTCTGTAGCGAAGCCGAAGACAGACGGTTTGAGATTACTTTGATCGTGAACTATACCGGGTTGAAGTGAACACGCTGCGAGCTCTTGATGTTATCGGGAGTTATGGATACAGCGAGGAACTCCGTGAAGTTTAATCAGACACGAAAGGAGCGAGTCCCATGGGCGCACTGGATATTAAGAGTGGTAGCCATAGGCTCGGCGGTTTAGGTAATTAAGAGGATCGGGACACGGACGTAAGAGCCGTCAGATCAAAATTCAATGATTTACATAAGACTTTACCGCCTTGCCTGATGGAACACGAACTAATTTCAGACCTTCAAAGCAAGGCTGCCATATTTTACAACTGAATATTTACGGCTTGGATGCCAAATTGACGTAACGTTTTTATTATATTGGAATGGAGTTGTTTCCCATGCACGATTTTGATTATTTTGACGAGAAAGAAATATGATGAAAGAGTGATTCCGGTGTAATATGTATTTTAGCTTGTAATATCTCGTATATATGTTTTAGGAGTGATGCACTATGAAAATAGTTTGCACAAGGTTCTTGAACATCTGAAATTAAGGAGTGAGTCCGCCAAGACATTTACGAGTTTGAAGCTCTTTTTAAAAGAATTCTGAACTATTTTTACAGACGGGAGTGGTGCACTATGAAAATGCTGTGCACAAAGTGTTTGAATATTTGACAGACAGGAGTGAGACCGCCAGAAAGTTCAGTTTTTAAGCTTTAGTTGAAAGCTTTACTTGATTTGATATCATTCTATCCGAAAGGAAATTAAACCAATGGCTTGATTAAACGCATTTTACAATGCACGTACTTAAATTATTACTTTTACCATGTCCGCAGATCTCATATTTCCATAGGTAATAAATCCGGCAGGTCGGTGTTTTTTCGACAGCCCGGACCTTTTCGGAGATTGATCCGAGAGAAATAGCTGATTTCTGTCGACGAAATTCTATGAAGGGCGTGAGTCCAAAGTACAATTTATGATTTCAATTTGACTTTACGATAATTAACCGAAAGGTGTGAGTCCGAAATTCTGTTTTAAATGAATGATGTGAACAGCGTTTGTTCACTCACAGGACGTTTAATTCTACGAAAGGTGTAAAGTCCAATGGCTTAATTTGATTTCAAACCAATTATTCTTTTTGATTGGAGTGAGTTGCGATGTGCTAACCAATTTTAGTACATATGCATTTAGATAGTTGAAATATACAGAGAGCAGCGTTTTTGCTGCTCTCTTTTGCTTGTATGCTAATGTATACAATAAAATGCCCACTGCCTGAATGACAGTGGGCATAGATCGTTGTCATATCTTGTTTTCAAGAAATGCTACCGTTTTTTCATCGTACCTCAGATCCTGAGCAGCCATGTTTTCTTCTATCTGCCACGGTCTGGAAGCCGCAAACACAGAGGTTACAAAAAACGGCTGGCTGGAAAGATATCCAAAGGGTATTACTGCCGGAGATGCGCCGGTCCTTGCACTGAGTTCCTTTACCCTGGCAAGCCTTGCAAGGTTTGCAGTGCTTGCATACTGACCCTCCGGGAGATACTGGGCAGCGTCGCCCTTGGCAAGCTTTGAAAAGAAGCCCTTAGCCTGCGGTGAAAACGCCATAAGCGGAAATTTGTTCTCGCTGTACCAGCGAAACTCCCTTGTGTCCATGCAAACAAGTGTGGGATCGCCCAGAATACTGCTGCTTGCGTGTGCAAGGCTGTAATAGATCTGACTTATCCTGATCGGCTCCATGCCGTTTTTTGCTGCAAAATCATTTGCCGCCTGTATCCTCTGGCATGACCAGTTTGATACGCCGATAAAGTGCGCCTTTCCGCTTTGGTATATATCATTGAGCACAGGCATTATCTCCTCAACAGGGACCTTTGTATCGTCACGGTGCAGGAAAAATATATCCACATGATCTGTGCCAAGACATTCAAGGCTGTCATTTATGTCCTTTTCAAGGTCTTCCCTGCTCAGTCGGTTCTCGTCCATGTGTCCCATGGCAGGGTGACCGCCCTTTGTCGCCAGAACTATTTTATCACGGTTATTGCGTGCCTTTATCCACCGCCCGATAACTCCCTCGCTTGAATTATGACCGTCCTCCAGCCAGTCGCAGTAGACCCTTGCGGTATCTATAAACCAACCACCGCAGGAGCAATATGTATCCAGAAGCTCAAAATACACATCGTCATTGTCGTGGCGCATGAAATCACTTGTGCCAAAAGTGAGCGAAGGCAGCTCTATCTGGTATTTTTCGTTTTTCAGCGTGTAGCTTATCATATTACACATCTCCCCCTTATATAATTCAATCAACTACAAGAAAAGTATATCATAAATTTTACGCCAATTTCAAAATTTTTTGTTAAATTATTCACAACATATTGGTACAACAAATATATGCTTTTAATCAACAGCATATGATTTTTTAGCAACGGAGGTTTTATCATGGAAGATATCGAATACAGATACGATACCCAGCTTCTTATTGATGCTGAAAACCTTGACGAGGACGAGGTAAGCGAATACTTTGAGAAAAACTTTAAAGGCGACTGCCTGCTGGCTATAGGTGACGAAGAGGTAATGAAGATACATTATCACACCAATGAGCCATGGAAGGTCCTGGAGTACTGCGCAAGCCTGGGAGAGATCTATGATATCGTCGTTGAGGATATGGACAGACAGTCAAGAGGTCTGAAGGGTTGAACCCTTCGGACTTTTTGCTTTTGATGGCGCAGATACGCTGTTTTTGCCCTTGTGAAGAAAAAATTGCGAAAAGGGCTTGACAAGTAAGTTTACTTGATATATAATTAGATGTGTTGTAAAGGCAATCAGCTTTACATTTTTGGAAAGGAGACGGTCTTCTTGAGCAAGAATTTAGGAATGTGTCAGCTTCTTGATCTGTATGGCGGTCTGCTTACCGAGAAACAGCGTGACATAATGGATATGTACTATAACGATGATTTTTCACTTGGCGAGATCGCAGACCATTACGATATTTCCCGCCAGGGTGTCCACGATGCGATCAAGCGGGGTGATGAAGCCCTTGAGGAATACGAAAGCAAGCTGGGACTGCTGGACGCAGACAACGCTCACAAGCAGGAAATACTTGAATACAAAAAGCTTGCGCTGGATGCATTCAACGAGTGTAATGCCCATCGCTCCTTCCGCTCGGTAGCCGAAAAGATAGTGACCTTGCTGGAAACGTTCGATGAAAGGCTTGCGGATTACGAGAATCCGGAGCCGCAGGAGGAAGAATCAAAGGATTAACGGAGGATATATATGGCGTTTGAAGGACTTTCTGAAAAACTTAACGGCGTGTTCAAGCGTCTCAGATCAAGAGGACGTCTGAGCGAGGCTGACGTTAAGGAGGCTATGCGTGAAGTCAAAATGGCTTTGCTGGAAGCCGACGTCAGCTACAAGGTCGTAAAGGATTTTGTAAATAATGTTTCCGAACGTGCCGTGGGAGAGGATGTTCTTAAAAGCCTTACCCCGGGACAGCAGGTGATCAAGATCGTTCATGAAGAGCTTATCAAGCTCATGGGCGAGGCAAATGCAAAGATAAATTTTCCCAACAAGCCCCCCTGCATCATTATGATGTGCGGACTTCAGGGCTCAGGTAAAACCACTCACGCAGCAAAGCTGGCAAAGATGTTCAAGGATCAGGACAAAAGACCTTTGCTTATTGCCGCTGACGTTTACAGACCTGCCGCTATCGAACAGCTGAAGGTCGTGGGTGCAAGAGCAGAAGTCCCGGTTTTTGAAATGGGACAGATCGACCCCAGAAAGATAGTCAAAGAGGGCATAAAGCACGCCAAGGACTATGGCAACGACCTGGTCATCATAGATACGGCAGGACGTCTGCACATAGACGAGGAGCTTATGAACGAGCTGAAGGATATAAAGGCTATTGCAGAGCCTAACGAGATCATGCTTGTAGTGGATGCAATGATCGGTCAGGACGCAGTAAAGGTCGCTTCAAGCTTTGATGAAGCTCTGGGCATCGACAGCGTAATACTCACAAAGCTTGATTCAGACACCCGTGGCGGTGCGGCTCTTTCAGTGCTTGCGGTAACAGGTAAGCCGATCAAGTTTGTGGGCATGGGTGAAAAGCTGGGCGAGTTCGAGCCTTTCCACCCGGAAAGAATGGCATCAAGAATACTTGACATGGGCGATATGCTCACGCTTATCGAGAAAGCTACCCAGACGGTGGACGAAAAGGATGCCAAGAAACTTGCAAAGAAGATGCAGGAAAAAGGCTTTGACCTTAACGATCTGCTGGATCAGATGAAACAGATACACAAAATGGGCTCTATGAAGTCCCTTATCAGGCTTCTCCCCGGTGCGGGAAAAATTGACGACGAACAGCTTGAAAAAGGCGAACAGCAGCTGAAAAAGACAGAGGCAATGATAAACTCCATGACCAAGATCGAGCGTGAAAAGCCGTCAATAATAGATCCTAAGAGAAAGCGCAGGATCGCTGCCGGAAGCGGCACTCAGGTGTCCGATATAAACCAGCTTTTAAAGCAGTTTGATCAGATGCAGAAGATGATGAAGCAATTTGGCATAGGCGGCAATCTGCACGGCAAAAAAGCCAAGATGAACCGCTCCGCACTGCTCAAAGGACTTGGCGGCATGGGCGGCATGGGCGGCATGGGCGGCATGGGAGGATTCGGAGACGGCTTCCCGCAGTAACAGACCGATAGATATCAACTAAGGATATTTATTTATACAAGTAAGACAATCGGAGGTGAAAATATAATGGCAGTAAAGATCAGACTGAGAAGGATCGGTGCTAAGAAGGCTCCTTTCTACAGAATCGTTGTTGCAGATTCAAGATACCCAAGAGACGGACGCTGCATCGAGGAGCTTGGCTACTATGATCCTACCAAGGAGCCTACCGTATTCAAGGTAGACGCTGAGAAGGCTAATGCCTGGATCGCAAAGGGTGCTCAGCCCACAGATACAGTTAAGGCACTTTTCAAGAAGAACAACATATAAGCTTGTACTTCAAAAACCAGTAAGGCACTTATCCCACCACAGCCTTACCGGTTTATCCGGTGGGGAGACCCACCGTTTTCTTTGTGGGAGAACGGAGTTCAGACATGAAAGAATTACTTGAAACAATAGTTTCAGAGCTTGTTGAAAACAAAGACGCTGTAGAAGTGGTTGTTGACGAGCCAAACGAGGAGGGCATAATCGTGTATCATCTGCACGTGGCTTCCGAGGATATGGGCAGGGTCATCGGCAAGCAGGGGCGTATTGCAAAGGCTATCAGAGTTGTTATGAGAGCAAGCGCTTCAAGAAAAGATCAGAAAATAATGGTCGAGATAGACTGATAAAAACAAAGGCTTCGCTTATGCGGAGCTTTTTTACTGCAAAAAAAAACGGCATGAGGATCATGATCGTCCCCGTGCCGTTTCTAATTATTTTTTAATCTGTCTGAGCTGCCCGGGAATTTTTTCTCCTGTATTCCAGATAGCTTTCAAGGATTATGCTGGCTGCCACAGTATCCACAACAGCCTTTCTTGCCTTGCCTCGGACATTGGTGGTGTTGAGAATATTATGCGCCGTAACTGTCGTTGAACGCTCGTCCCACATCTGCACCGGGCAATCCACCAGCTCTCTGAGCAGAGCCGCAAACTCCTCACACTTCTCCGCACGGGGACCCCTTGTACCGTTCATATTTATGGGAAGCCCCACTATGATATGCTGAGCACCTCGTTCTTTCGCCGTGTCCGCAACCTTCTGTGCCAGACGGGCAGGGTCTCTTTCAGTTACAGTTCCCACAGGCGAAGCCAGAAACTCGGAATTATCACTTATTGCAATTCCTGTTCGCACATCACCGTAATCAACGGCAAGTATTTTCATCCTCTTCCCTCCCGATAGTTTATACCATGCCGCAGATTATAACACATCCTGTATGCAAAGTCAAGCAAAAACGTATAAAAAAATCTAAAAAACAACGTTTTGTAACCCACTTTTTGTTGACATAAAGGCATATAATGTGATATACTAATAGTTGATTTAAAAAGGGGCATTGCCCCGTAATTATAGCCAGACCGGGGTAAGCTCATCAGAGTTTCGGTGAGTGATCTTTTCCCTTTGGCGAAAGACTGATATGACCGCCGCCTTTCAGGCAAGGGACATGGGTCGTGGCTGCTAAGTACAAAAGGAGAACATAAATGGCTGTTGTTAAACTCAGCCCATGCTTTAAGGATTATATCTGGGGCGGAACAAGGCTGCGTGATGAATTCGGCAAGCAATGCCATTTTGACACAATAGCCGAGAGCTGGGAGCTTGCCTGTCACAAGGACGGCAGCTGCACTGTTGCAAGCGGCGAATACAATGGGCTGACCCTTGAACAGTATATTGATACCAAAGGTAAACAGATCATGGGTACAAGCTGTGAGAACGATAAGGTGTTCCCGGTGCTTGTGAAACTTATAGATGCTAAAAACGACCTCTCGGTACAGGTACACCCGGATGACGAATATGCCATGCGGACCGAAGGCGAGCCGGGCAAGACCGAGATGTGGTACGTAATAGACTGCCTTGACGGCGCAGAGCTTATCTACGGTTTTAAAGAAAAAGTCACACCACAGCAGTTTGCCGGGATGATAAGGGACAACACCCTGCTTGAATACGTGAACAAGGTCAGGGTGAAAAAGGGAGATGTGTTCTTTATCCCCTCGGGTACTCTCCACGCTATCGGCAAAGGCATACTTGTGGCGGAGATACAGCAGAATTCCAACACCACCTACCGTGTATACGACTATGGCAGGGTGGGAAACGACGGAAAACCCAGAGAGCTTCACATTGACAAAGCCATAGACGTTACGGACACAAAGCCGGTAACAATGTCACCCATGCCCGTGGCTGTGGAATATGAGGGATATTCCTGCACTACTCTTGCGGACTGCAAATATTTCACCGCAGTGAAGTACGATGTTCAGTCAAAGGCGAAGCTTGATATTGACCACAGAAGCTTTGCACACCTGCTGATGATCGACGGTGAGGCAAAGATAGACGAACTTATCGGCAAAAAAGGCGACAGCTTTTTTATAGATGCATCAAGCGGCAGTGTAAGGATAAACGGCAGATGCAGTTTTATTCTCTCACGCAAGCTTCAGAAAGGGATTGATATTTTTGGTGAAAAATAACGGCAAGGAATTCTTTATCACTTTTCTTGCTTCCATAGCTATAAATCTGGGGCTTATGGTGCTTTATTACTATCTTCATGCAAAGCACGGATTTATGCCCGGTCTGGATATTCCCAGATTTACCACGGTAACGGTAGTCTTTACAGCGTTTTTCGCCGGTCTTATATGCTATTTCAGGCACAAGGAAAAAAGCGATGTTCACGGTGCGGTGTTTCTGTGCACTGTGATCGGTCTGTTAGGAGCGTTTATCGGCTCGGTGGGCGGTGCTGTGACTGCGGCAAATCTATTCGGAAAAATAAGCTGAATGAAAATAAATAAAACGGAGGGCTAACAATGAAGTATTACATAGGCATTGATCTGGGTGGAACAAACATCAAGGCAGGAGTGGTAAACGAGAATTACGAGATAATCTCAAAGGCTACCACAAAGACCTTGCTTCCAAGACCTGCGGAGGAGATCTGCGCCGATATGGCAAAGGTATCTCTGGAAGCTATGGAGCAGGCAGGACTTAAACTTGACGATATTCAGTCCGTAGGTATCGGTACACCGGGAACAGCCAACTCGGAAACCGGTATAATCGAGTATTCAAACAACCTGGGATTTTTGAATCTGCCGGTTGTTGAGCTTATGCAAAAGCACATAAACAAGCCTTTCTATGTTGAAAACGACGCCAACGCAGCTGCTTACGGCGAGTTTATCGCAGGCGCAGCAAAGGGCGCAAATGATGCGGTATGCATTACCCTGGGAACAGGTGTAGGCGGCGGAATAATAATCAACGGCAAGATCTATTCCGGCTTTAACTTTGCAGGCGCAGAGATCGGTCACACCGTGGTTGACCCTAACGGTCCGGAATGTACCTGCGGAAGAAAGGGCTGCTTTGAGGTGTTCTCCTCTGCAACCGGTCTTGTGAGAATGACCAAGGAAGCTATGCTTGAGGACAAGGCTTCTATTATGTGGCAGATGAACGAAGAGGACGGAAAGGTATCTGCAAGAACTGCATTCAACGCTATGAGAGCAGGCGACAGAGCAGGTAAGGCTGTTGTTGACAAGTACATAAGATATCTTGCTTGCGGTATCACCAATACAATAAACATCTTCCAGCCGGATATACTTTGCATCGGCGGAGGCGTTTGCAACGAGGGCGACCCGCTGCTGCTTCCTCTTAAAGAGCTGGTTGCTAAAGAGGTATACACTAAGAACTCTGCAAAGAACACGGAGATAGTTATTGCAAAGCTTGGAAACGATGCAGGCATAATCGGCGCTGCGTTCCTTGGACAGGATCATAAGGGAGTAAACTGATATGGGATTTTTCGACAAGGTAAAGGACTTTCTTGATGACGGCAAGATAAACGGCTCTAATGCAAAGCCAAATGAAGAACAGCAGACTGCTGAAAACGCACAGCCCGAACACAGCGGTGCAGCTGAAGCTGCTGCAAAGAATGACCCGTTTGCATCAATGACACCTCAGGAGAGGGAAACACTCAGACGGGCACAGGAAATTGCAGATCAGCAGAAAGCTATCAGAGAGGCTGCAGGCATTAAAGAACCAGAGCGAATGAGCAAGGAAGAAAGAAATGTGATGAAAGACGAGATCGTTGAGCTGCCTTTCAGTATCGATTGCTCTATTATGCCGTATCAGGACACAAACGGCAATAATGTCTGCGTAAAAATGTTCGGTAAGGTAACTGCAAAGGCTTTATATGATCCATCAAACAAGGAGATACTTGCTCTGACCGTTAAATCTGCTCCGCAGCAGGCTTATTTCGACATATTGATGAGACAGCAGGTGCCTGCCGATCAGCTTCAGAACTGTATAATGGAATTGAAACAGAAAATGGCAGATGTCCTGAAGAATGCAAGGGACTTTGAGATACAAAGCATAGATATCACAAGCATAAGCGGTTAAGACAAACACAAATCTTAATATAAAGAAGGTAATTTAAAATGTCAGAATGTAAAGACTGTAAAAACTATTTCTGCGAGGGTGTTGACAAGGCTCCCCAAAGGTCACTGTTCAACGCACTTGGAATGACAAAGGAGGAAATGCAAAGACCTCTGGTTGGTATCGTTTCTTCATACAATGAGATCGTTCCGGGACATATGAACATCGACAAGATAGTTGAAGCTGTAAAACTGGGCGTTGCCATGGCAGGCGGAACCCCTGTGGTCTTCCCCGCTATCGCAGTTTGCGACGGTATCGCTATGGGACACGTGGGAATGAAGTATTCCCTGGTCACCCGTGACCTTATCGCAGATTCCACAGAATGTATGGCACTGGCGCACCACTTTGACGCTCTTGTAATGATACCAAACTGCGACAAGAACGTTCCCGGTCTGCTTATGGCGGCTGCAAGAGTCAATGTCCCAACCATATTCGTTTCGGGAGGACCTATGCTGGCAGGTCATGTCAAAGGCTCAAAGACCTCTCTTTCAAGTATGTTTGAGGCTGTGGGAACTTACGATGCAGGCAAATGCTCCCTTGAAGATGTTGAGGAGTTTGAAAACAAAGCCTGTCCTACCTGTGGTTCATGCTCGGGTATGTACACGGCAAACTCAATGAACTGTCTGACAGAAGTTCTGGGAATGGGTCTTAAAGGAAACGGCACTATCCCTGCAGTCTATTCTGAAAGAATAAAGCTTGCAAAGCACGCAGGAATGCAGGTAATGGAGCTTTACAGAAACAATATCAGACCCCGTGACATAATGACACAGGACGCTTTCAAGAACGCTATTGCCGCTGATATGGCTCTGGGCTGCTCCACAAACTCAATGCTACACCTTCCTGCTATTGCACACGAGTGCGGCATAGAGCTGAATCTGGACATGGTAAACGAAATAAGCGAGAGAACACCTAATATCTGCCACCTTGCTCCTGCAGGTCACGCTTATATGGAGGACCTTAACGAGGCAGGCGGAGTTTATGCGGTGCTTGGTGAGCTGGCAAAGAAAAATCTTATCAACACAGACTGCCTTACCTGCACAGGAAAAACGGTTGGCGAGAATATCAAGGGCTGCGTAAACAAGAATCACGACATAATCAGAGATATTGACGACCCATATATGCCAAACGGCGGTATCGCTGTACTTAAAGGAAATCTTGCCCCCGACACCTGCGTTGTAAAGAGAAGTGCAGTGGCTCCGGAAATGCTCAAGCATGAGGGACCTGCAAGGGTATTTGACAGCGAGGACGAGGCTATTGAGGCTATCAGAGGCGGAAAGATAGTCCCCGGCGACGTTGTGGTCATCAGATACGAAGGACCAAAGGGCGGTCCCGGAATGAGAGAGATGCTCAACCCCACATCGGCTATCTCCGGCATGGGACTTGGCTCCACAGTTGCACTTATCACCGACGGACGTTTCAGCGGTGCAACAAGAGGCGCATCTATCGGTCACGTTTCTCCTGAGGCTGCCCTTGGAGGACCTATCGCCTTTATTCACGAAGGCGACATCATCTCCATAGACATAAATGCCCACAGTATCCAGCTGAAAGTTTCCGACGAGGAGCTTGAGGAAAGAAAGAAGAACTGGGTGCCCAAGGAACCAAAAATCAAGACAGGTTATCTGGCAAGATATGCTTCTCTTGTAACATCAGCCAACAGAGGCGCAGTTCTTGAGACCAAATAAACATAATTATGGGAGGAAAATTGAAATGAAAAAGAAGAGTACTGCAAGAAAGGTTATCTCCAGTATTTTAGGTGTGATTTTTCTTTTGTTGGTTATAGTCGGTATCGTTATAGCAACATACGTTTTCGGCTCGCCTTCAAAAGACGGTGACTCAAGACAGCTTATCATGGGTAACTGGGTAGACATTGACAATCACATAAAGTTTACATTCGGCGAAGACGGCGACTTTAAGATGGTGGATACAGAAGCAGATAAGGTTCTGGGCAAGGGCTATTTCAAAGTCAATGAAGATAAGAAAGTCATCAAGATCCTTCTGCTTCACGGCGATCGTTCCGAAGATATCAATTTCGGTATCAATCTCTGGTACTTCTGCACACTCTCCTATAAAGATCTGAAGTACCCCAATGAGGAAGATGTAAAGAATAACAGAGTTGTTAAAAACGCTTCCTGCACATTCCTTTTCCAGAATGCCGACGGAAAGGTTTATAAATGCGAAAGAGACGAGAATAAGGTCAACTTCTACGGTAAAGAGATCAGCGGCAAGTAAGGAATGATGATCTATGGATATCCTTATAAAAAACGTTCTGGCTGTTGACCCTCAGTGCGGCCTTAACGAGATCACCGATATAGGTATTACAGACGGTAAGATAAGCCTTATAGGCGCAACCGATGAGTCAGCCGAAAGGGTAATTGACGCTAAGGGAAAACTTGCTGCATTGCCGGGTCTGTTTGATATGCACGTTCATTTCCGTGACCCGGGACAAACACATAAGGAAGATATATTCACCGGAGCCGCCGCTGCAAAAGCAGGCGGCTTTACCGGCGTTGCCTGTATGCCGAATACAAAGCCTGTTATCGATAACGCTGAACTTGTAAAATACGTGCTTGACAAGGGGCAGAAAACAGGCATTGACGTGCTTCCCATCGGCTGCGTGACAAAGGGTATGCAAAGCAGGGAGCTTTGTGACTATGACGAACTCAAAGCCGCAGGAGTATGTGCGCTTTCCGACGACGGACGACCTGTGGAAAATGCAGAGCTTATGCGTCAGGCTCTTGAAAAATCTCTTGACAACGGACTTGCGGTGCTTTCACATTGCGAGGATATGAAGATCATCAACGGAGGTATCATCAACAAGGGTGAGGTCTCCCAAAAACTTGGTGTCAAGGGCATGGACAGAGCCAGCGAGGACTCTATAACTGCCCGTGAGATCGCTCTGGCAATGAGCTGCGGCGGTCATATCCACATCTGCCATGTTTCCACAAGGGGATCGGTAAACATCATCAGGGCTGCCAAGAAAGATGGAGTTAATGTGACCTGCGAGACTGCTCCCCACTATTTCACATTTACTGACGAAAAGCTGCTCAGCCGTGATGCCGATTACCGAATGTCTCCCCCTCTGCGCACAGAGGACGACAGACAGGCTGTTGAGGAGGCAGTGCTTGACGGCACCATCGACTGCATCATCACAGACCACGCACCCCACAGCGCAGATGAAAAGGCTGACTTTGAAACTGCACCAAACGGCGTGGTAGGACTTGAAACGTCGCTGGCTGCAACACTTACAAAGCTGTATCACACAGGCAAGTGCGGACTCGACAAGATCGCACAGCTTATGAGCATAAGACCAAGACAGATACTTGGGATACCTACTGCAAAAATCGCAGTCGGCGAGCGGGCTGACCTTGCGATAATCGACCTTGACTATGAGTGGGAGGTCGTTCCCGAGCAGCTCCATTCAAAAAGCAAAAACAGCGTTTTTAAAGGCGAAAGGTTAATGGGCAAAAACCTGTATACTATATGCAAGGGTAAAGTAGTTTTTGAATATCAAAGCAATGCTAAAGGAGAATAAAAATGGGATTTGACAGACTTATTGAAAATATCGTGCGCACCCAGAACCCCTCTGTTGTGGGACTTGACCCGAAGCTTGAATATGTGCCCGAGTATATCAGGCGCAGAAATTTCAAAAAGTACGGCAAAGACTTAAAGGGTGCCGCCAAGGCAATTCTTGAGTTCAACAAGGAGATAATCGACGAGATACACGACATCTGTCCGGCTATCAAGCCACAGGCTGCATACTACGAAATGTACGGTTATCAGGGCGTTAAGACGCTTTACAAAACCATTGAATATGCCCAGAGCAAGGGTATGTTCGTTATGACCGACGGAAAGCGCAACGACATTGGTGCAACGATGCAGGCATATGCCACAGCACACCTGGGACTTACCGATGTTGACGGCGAAAAGATAGCCGCTTTCGGTGCTGATGCGCTGACGGTAAACGGATACCTGGGAACAGACGGTATCGACCCACTTCTTGAACAGTGCAAAGAGTTTGACAAGGGCATTTTCGTGCTGGTAAAGACCTCTAATAAATCCTCCGGTGAGCTTCAGGATTTGATGATCGGCAACAAGAGCGTTTACGCCACAATGGGGGCAATGTGCGAAAGGTGGGGACGTGACAATATAGGCAAATACGGCTACTCCGCAGTCGGTGCAGTCGTGGGTGCCACCTACCCCGAGCAGCTTGCTGAAATGAGGGCTGCATTGCCCCACACATTCTTCCTTGTTCCCGGCTACGGTGCACAGGGCGGCGGCGCAGAGGGCGTTGCAAAGGCATTTGACGAGAACGGTCTGGGTGCGATAGTCAATTCCTCCAGAGGTGTTATGTGCGCCTACAAGAAGGAAGAGGACTGCGACGAAAAGGACTTTGCAAAGGCTGCACGCCGTGAGGTCATCAGAATGAAAGAGGACATCACCTCCCACATTCCGCCGATAAAGGCAGTTGAAAAGTAAAAGCGTTAAGACAAATACCCTGCCTATAATTTATGCCCGAAGGGGTTTGGGGGCGATTGGAAAGCCCCCAACAATTATTGTGTAAGCATGATAATAACCGCTTATGTTTAATCTCAAACGTAAGCGGTTTACTTTTTTGGATATGGCTTTTTGGTATTTGTGCGCCCGATAAGGTAATCAACGCTTGTGCCGTAAATATCGGCTATCTGCGAGAGGATCTCCGTGGGGATACCCCTAACACCTGTTTCATAATTTGAGTATGCTCTGCGGGATATATAAAGCTTATCTGCAATCTGTTGCTGCGTCATATCACTATCTTCACGCAAATTCCTAATTCGTTCATATTGCACAAATATCACCTCAAAAATATTATACCACGGAACATTTTGAGCCATTGACTAATGGAACATTTTGTGCCATAATAATAATATAGAAAAATTTGGAGGTGGTCGTTGTGAATGATGATACTATATTATATTGGTTTTTAGGTATACTTATTTGGGGATTAATATGGGGTGTCGTCACGAGATCAGTTAGTTCAAGCAAAGGTTATAACGATGGTTTTGCATGGGGATTCTTTCTTGGTATAATTGGATTGATCGTTGTTGCTTGCAGACCTGATAATCGTTCAAATTATAGTTATCGAGCTAGCACAATTGTTTGTATCGCCTGCGGTGCAACTAACAGTTCATCATCATTTCATTGTCAAAACTGCGGTGCAAAGCTTGCTCCAGCAACTCTTGCACAAAATACAGGTAAAGAAGGACAATGGAGGTGTAAATGCGGTGCACAGAACTATTCTTATGAAACAACATGTCATCGCTGTGGAGAAAAAAAGTCGGAAGCATCTTCAAAGTCAATGACTGAGCAACTTGAAGAACTGAAAAAACTGCAAGAACAGGGTCTGATAACCCAAGATGACTATAACACCAAGAAAAAACAATTGCTCAATATATAAGTTCACAAGCCCTCACGACGAGGGCTTTTTTGTGCCTTATTGACAGTATGGTCAAAATAAGATATAATTATTACAATATAGTATTCGGAGGTACAAAAATGTATAAACAGGGTAAGTTTATTATTGCCGACAAAAAGGCGATCGCCAATGGCATTTTTGATATGACTGTGCTTTGCCCCGAGATCGCCGCTGTTACCCAGCCGGGACAGTTCGCTCAGGTGGCTGCGGAGGGATTTTTCCTGCGCAGACCTATCTCCATATGCGAGGTGGACAAGGACAAGGGAACTATACGCCTTGTGTTCGAGGTAAGAGGTCAGGGAACAGACAAGATATCCCAGCTTGCAAAAGGCTCGCTTGTGGACATTATCGCTCCCCTTGGCAAGGGCTTTACGGTGCTTGAAAAAGGCAAAAAGGCTATCTGCATCGGCGGAGGTATCGGCACTCCACCCATGGTGGAAATTGCAAAACAGTACGATAACAATGCCACCGTGATAAGCGGTTTTCGCAGCGCCAATGCGGTCATCTTGCAGGACGACTTTATGGCAAACGGCAACAAAACTATCCTGTGCACCGACGACGGGACAGCAGGAATGAAAGGCTTTGTTACCGATGCGCTCAGACAGGAGCTTGCAAAGGAAAAGCCGGATATCATTTACGCCTGCGGACCTATGATGATGCTCAAAAGCGTGACACAGATCGCTGCCGAAAACGGTATTTACTGCGAGGTATCCCTCGAACAGAGAATGGCGTGCGGCGTGGGTGCGTGCCTTGTCTGCGTTTGCAGAACAGTAAAAAACGGCGAGGAGTTCAACTCTCACGTCTGCAAGGACGGTCCTGTATTTGACAGCAAGGAGGTGGTTTTTGAATGAGCAGACTTAATATCGACTTCTGCGGAGTACAGTTCAAAAACCCCGTTATCCCTGCAAGCGGAACCTTCGGCTATGGCAGGGAGTATGAGCAGTTCTACCCCCTTTCAAGACTTGGCGGAATTTCCGTCAAAGGCACAACGCTCAACAGGCGTGAGGGCAACCCCGGACCGAGAGTTGCAGAGACACCCAGCGGTATGCTTAACTCGGTCGGTCTGCAAAACGGCGGCGTTAAAAAGTTTCTTGAATATGAAATGCCAAATCTTTTGACTAAGGACACACGCATTATCGCAAACATTGCAGGTGCCACAGTTGAGGAGTGTGTCGAGCTTGCGGCTATGCTTGAGGGCAGCGCAGTTGACCTTATCGAGCTGAATATTTCCTGCCCCAACGTAAAGGCAGGCGGCGCAGCTTTCGGAACCGACTGCAATATTGCAGGTCAGGTAACAAGGGCAGTGAAAGATGCCACCAGCAAGCCCCTTATGGTCAAGCTTTCCCCAAACGTTACAAGCATAACCGACATCGCAAAGAGTGTTGAGGCAAACGGCGCAGACGCAGTTTCTCTTATAAACACCCTGCTTGGTATGCGAATCGACATAAAAACAGGCAGACCCGTACTCAAAAATAATGTGGGCGGTCTTTCGGGACCTGCGGTGTTCCCTGTTGCCGTGAGAATGGTGTGGCAGGTAGCAAATGCCGTAAAGATACCTGTTATGGGAATGGGCGGCGTTGCCTCGTGGCAGGACGCTGTGGAGATAATGATGGCAGGTGCAAGCGCTGTCCAGGTGGGCGCAGCCATTTTCAACGATCCCTACGCTCCCGTAAAGATCATCGACGGACTGGAGCAATACTGCATTGATAACAATATCGACAACATCTCACAGATAGTCGGCACGGTAAAGCCGTGGTAATGTCCAAAATTTTGTACTGATATACAAAAGCACATATGTACAGAAAATTGTACATATGTGCTTTTCTTTTAAATCAGATAATCGTCATCACCGCCGATGAATTTCGCATAGCCGACACGGTGAACGTTCTCACCGCCGCTGTGAAACGCCGTATGGCTGACCATACCGCAGAAAGCGAGCTTTTTGCCGTCAAGCAGTGAAACAATATCCCACGGCTCACCGAGATGCTCTGTCGGCAGGCTCTCACCAAAGCGAAAGCCCTCACGCTCCGCTTCGGCGAGAAAATCATCATACTCACCCTGGCTGTGAAAGCTCAGGTAGATGTGCCCCTCGTACTTGTTTCGCAGATTTTCAAGTGTTCTTTTGTCGTTCATAGCAATACCTCCAAAATAATATTTACACAGGTGCAAAGAGGCAAAAAAAGAACCCATCGTCACCGACAGGAACACATGAAAATATGTTACCTATCGGTCAAGCATTAGCACCTTACCCTCACGGGCAGGTTGCTGTGCGGTCGAAGGGCTTGTCCCTCACGCACTCTGTATAGGTGTCTTCCGACATCTTTATAATAGCAGAAAACTTCGTCCCTGTCAAGAGCTAACTGTCCAAAAAAA
Organism: Ruminococcus sp. FC2018; assembly: GCF_000621805.1. Classification (GTDB taxonomy): domain Bacteria; phylum Bacillota; class Clostridia; order Oscillospirales; family Ruminococcaceae; genus Hominimerdicola. The sequence goes on from NZ_JHXH01000004.1 coordinate 139,750, forward strand.
CGGGCTGACAAATCATAAATAATGTGTTATAATAAAAGGGAAGAAAAAGAACAGTTCCGCTCAGGAGGTGTTGTTATGGATAATAAGTCGCCGAAGGACAGAAACCTGTTTCAAAAGAATATGTACGATGTTGTAAGATACAGGACCCTTTTTGATAACAAAACACCCGATGATATGCAGGCTGAAAGGGTCGAGAGAAGGCTTGACAAGATGCAGGCTGAAAAAGACAAAGCCGAGTATGAGAAAAAGCAGGCTGAGCTTAGCAAGGACAAAGAGATCACTATGGGGCAGATCATATTTAAGTTCGCTGTTATCTTCATTGCACTTCTTGGTTTTATTCTCATCATCTCAGCGATCGCCAAGGGCGCAGAGGAAACGGAGAGCCACACCACTTATCCCTCGACCTATAAGTACCATACCTCAGCCCGCACAACAACATACACGACAACGACAACAGCTCAGACCACGACACGCAAAAAGACGACCACCCGCAAAAAGACGACTACCAAAAAGGACAAATACAACGCCGGCGATTACAAAGACCCCGAGGATTTCTACGAGGATAATTACGATGACTTCTGGGACTACGAGGACGCCGAGGACTATTACAGGGAACACAACAAATAAAAGCAAAAGCGTATATGTACATTTATTTGTACACATACGCTTTTTGTTATTTGTTCGAAATTTTGTACAGTTAAGCTGTCTGGTCGAACTGCGAATTGTAAAGCTCGCTGTAGAATCCACCGAGAGCCATAAGCTCATCGTGGCTTCCCTGCTCGACTATATCGCCGTCACGCATTACCAGTATCACGTCTGCATCTCTGATAGTTGAAAGTCTGTGAGCGATGATAAAGCTGGTCCTGCCCTTCATAAGATTATCCATAGCCTTCTGTATGCGTATCTCTGTTCTTGTATCCACAGAAGATGTTGCCTCGTCAAGAATCAGGATCTTGTTGTTGGCAAGGATAGCCCTTGCAATGGTAAGCAGCTGCTTTTGTCCCTGGGAAACATTTGATGCTTCCTCGTTGAGCACCATATTGTAGCCGCCCGGCAGCGTCTCAATGAACCTGTGAACGTGTGCTGCCTTGGCTGCGGCGATAACTTCCTCGTCGGTAGCATCAAGCCTGCCGTAACGGATATTGTCCATTATTGTGCCGTTAAACAGCCAGGTGTCCTGCAATACCATTCCGAAAGCCTCACGCAGCTCAGAACGGTCAAAGGAATTTATGTCATGTCCGTCTATCTTTATGCTGCCGCCGTTAAGGTCGTAAAAGCGCATCAGCAGCTTGACCAGGGTGGTCTTGCCTGCGCCCGTAGGTCCGACTATTGCGATCTTCTGACCATTCTTAACATCGGCAGAGAAATCGTGTATAATGATCTTTTCCGGGTCATATCCGAACTTGACATGGTCAAAAGTTACGTTTGCCATAACATCGCCAATAGCAACAGGAGCGTGATTTTCAGCCTTCTGAGGCTCCTCCTCTTCCTCAAGGAACTCGAAAACTCTTTCGGCTGCCGCAGCGGCAGACTGTACCATTGAGGATACCTGTGCCATCTGGGATATGGGCTGGGTGAAGTTTTTGACATACTGTATAAACGCCTGGATATCGCCCACCGTCATTGTGCCGTTCATAGCCTTTACAGCTCCCAGCACTGCAACCGCAACGTATCCCAGGTTGCCCACGAACATCATTACAGGCATCATCATTCCCGAGAAGAACTGGGAGCGCCATGCGGACTTGTAAAGCACCTCATTGGCTTTGTCAAACTCCTTAACGCTGGCATCTTCACGGTTAAACGCCTTGACAACCATGTGTCCGCCATATATTTCCTCCACCTGACCGTTTACATGACCAAGGTATTCCTGCTGCTGCTTAAAGTATTTCTGGGAGTGTTTCATAACAACTCCCATAATTATTCCGGAAACAGGCAGGATAGCTATTGCCACAAGGGTAAGGGTAGGCGAGATCGTAAGCATCATTATCAGCACACCGATTATGGTGGTGACAGAGGTTATAAGCTGAGTCACAGACTGGTTAAGGGACATACCCAGCGTGTCAACGTCGTTGGTAACTCTTGAAAGCACCTCGCCGTTGGTCTTTCTGTCAAAGTAATTCATTGGCAGACGGTTGATCTTTGCAGCAATATCCTTCCTCAGACGGTAGGATACATTCTGGGAAACGTTTGCCATAATAAGCCCCTGTAAGAGCTGCATAACAGCGGAAATAACATAAAGCCCAAGGAGTATGACAAGTATGGTGCCTATTTTCTGAAAATCTATGCCGCCTACGCCCTGTATCTTTTTAGTAAGACCTTCAAAGAGGGCATCTGTGGCTTTTGCGAGCACCTTTGGTCCAACTATGGAGAACACGGTGCTGCCCACAGCAAAAATGAACACGAAGAAGATTCCCAGCTTATACTTTGCAATGTACTTTATAAGCTTGCCCATGGACTTTTTAAAGTCCTTTGGTTTTTCGGTGACTACACCCGGAGGTCCGTGTCTGCGTGCTGCCATATCAGTCGCCCCCCTTTCTGCCTGCAAGCGCAAGCTGTTTGTTGTATTCTTCCTCTGAAAGCTGCGACTTTACGATCTGGTCGTAAACATCACAGGCGCCAATAAGCTCAAGGTGAGTTCCCTTTCCGGCGATCTTGCCGTCATCAAGAACGATTATCTCATCAGCATTCATTATGGTAACTATACGCTGGGCAACAATTATTATCGTTGCATCCTTTACGTTCTCGCCCAACGCCTTACGCAGAGCAACGTCCGTCTTGAAATCAAGTGCGGAGAATGAATCGTCGAAAATAAGCACCTTCGGCTTCTTTGCAACGGCTCTTGCAATAGACAGTCTTTGCTTCTGACCGCCTGATACGTTTGTTCCGCCCTGGGATATCTCCGACTTGAATCCATCGGGCTTTGCGGTTATGAACTCGGTCGCCTGAGCTATCTCGGCAGCTTTTTCAAGCTGCTCATGGGGAGCATCGGGGCAGCCAAAGGCAAGGTTTGAATCTATATCGCCGCTGAAAAGTACACCCTTTTGCGGGACAAATCCGATAGCATCACGCAGGTTTTTCTGGGTGTAATCACGCACATCAACGCCGTCAATGGTTATCTTTCCTGCGGTAACATCGTAAAACCTCGGTATAAGATGGACAAGGGTGGATTTGCCGCTTCCGGTGCTTCCGATAATGGCAGTAGTCTTACCCTCTTGTGCTGTGAAATCAATATCTTCAAGCACATCTGCATCTGCATTGTTGTATCTGAAATTAACGTGGTCGAACTTGACAACGCCCTGAGTAATCTTTTTATTGGGGTCAGCGTCCTCTTTATCCTTAATAGTACCCTCGCTTGAAAGCACCTCGTCCACACGCTCTGCTGCCACAGCAGCTCTTGGCAGGAACACGGATATCATTGTCAGCATAAGGAAGGACATAATTATCATCATGGCGTATGTGATAAACGCTGTCATACTTCCCACCTGAAGCTTGCCAAGGTCGATCTGCTTGGCTGCTATCCACACAATAAGTATAGACACGCCGTTCATGACCAGCGTCATCGCCGGGAACATAAAGCTCATTGTCCTGTGGGTGAAAAGCATCGTCTTTGTCAGATCGCTGTTTGAACCGTCAAAGCGTTTCTCCTCATGCTTTTCTCTGGAAAACGCCCTTATAACAGGCAGACCCGTAAGTATCTCTCTTGTGACAAGGTTAAGGTTATCCACCTTTTTCTGCATGATCTTGAACTTAGGCATAGCAATGAACATAAGCAGACCGATAAGCAGAGAAACTGCTAAAACGGCAATTCCGATTATCCATGTCATGCCCGAGTTTGTGTTGAGCACCCTTATCATTCCGCCAATGCCAAGTATAGGTGCATACAGGCACATTCTCAGCATTATGGTCAGCACCATCTGTATCTGCTGGATGTCATTGGTGGAACGGGTGATAAGGCTTGAGGTGGAAAAGCTGTCCATTTCCTGATTGGAAAAGCTTATGACCTTCTTGAAAACACCCTTACGCAGGTCAAGTCCTATGCCGGCACCGATCCTTGCCGCAAGAAAGCCCACCAGTATGGTACAAAGCATTATTATGCCTGCCATGCCCAGCATTTTAAGTCCTGCTTTCCACAGATAGCTTTTTTCAAGGCTGTTAAGGTCAACGCCCAGCTTGTCATATTCACCCTGTACAAAGGCTTTTGCAGACTGCTCAACGGTCATCTGGGACATTTCATCCATTTTCTTTGAGAAGTCCTCTCTGAATTTAAGACCTGTGCCGCCCATTTTCACCATGTCAAGCATGGTCTTATCATTTGCAATTTCAGCTGCCCCGGGCGCCATCTTCTCTGCGTTCCCCGGATTTTCTCCCTCGCCCTGAGGTGCGTTCTCAAGCTTTGTGCGGCTTGCAAACGAATAAACTGCCACTGTGGTCTGCATCGCCTTGTCAAGCTCATCCAGCTTTTTGCTGTCGTCCGTGGTAAGCTTGTATACCTTTCCCTTTGGCACACTGTCTTTCAGCGGAACAATATCGGTATCCTTTATCGAGTCGATAAGCTGGTAACATTCCTGTGTGAGCTTTTGCTCATCATCTGTCATAAAGACCTTTATGTCGTCCAGCGTCTGCTGTGATATGACCTTAGGCGATGGCCTGTCCACGCCCTTTTGCATTATTCCCGTATCCACTATGTCGGCGGTATAATCGGGAAGCGCAAGGTCACACAGTGCCTGCACCACCAACAGCAACAGCACCGCAAGGCACTGAAGCTTATATCGGCTCAGATATTTCAATAGTTTGCCCATTTTTCCTCTCCTTACTGAATGTCGCTGTTCTGCCGGGGATCCGATATGTAAAAAATTTCACTTTCACCATTGCAAAAACGCCCTTAACAGCTTATAAGCCCACATTTACATACAATTCAATGCTACACTATTTTAATCATTAAGTCAACAATTTCACTGACGAATTTCAGTAATAGCGGCAGCAATCTTTTTGTGTATTATTCACATATCGCCCCTGCCCCTTGATTATTTTGAAAAAATGCTGTATAATATTACAAATGTATCATCTTAACGGAGGGATAGTATGCATATGAATTATCAACCGACTGTTGACTACGGACTGCCGAAAATACAAGTTCCCGGCGGATATCTGATGTATGCCATATTTCTTCCGGCAATAGGGCTTTTTCTGGAGCGATATGCTTATTCCGCAAAGATAGCAATGATACACTGGGCTTTGGTGCTGATACTTATGCCCATCAGCTGTGCCCTTGACAAGCGTATGCTGGAAAAGCACGATGTAAACACCATAACCCTCGGTAAGACCTATCTTTTCCCGCCCCTTTACATCTTCAGAAGACAGGTCCTTGTCCGCAAAGAAGCGGCACTGTGCATCGCCTGCATTATTCTTTGCGTGGGAGCGGTCTTTACCAACGGATTTGTTAAAGGTCTCAGGATAAATAACGATATAATGCCCGACGTTGTGCAAAATAGCAGTTTCAGCCAGCTGAACAACTTTTCCGGCTCAACGCTGACAACTGTGGGCGAATGCCTTAAAGCATATTCCAGCGAGGAGCTGAAGTGGAACTCCGAAAAAACAGATTACGGATTTGAGGTAACTGCCCAGGGAAAGCATAACAACAAATGCTTTTCCATGGTGTTTGTGGTGGAGTTTGACGGCTTTACCTATCACGATTTCTATATTGACAAAATCCTTGAAAACGACCGGGAGCTTGATAAGGACAGCAAAACAGAAGTGCTTGACCAGTGCTTTATAAAGTACGAGACCGACAAAAAAGAGGGCAGATCTTCCGGCAGATCAAGCTCATCAGAAACCGACAGCCGGTAACAAGGAGATGTGATGCGCATATGTCTTCGGAGTTTGAGTTCAACAAGCCCACCGACTGCATCGTAAACTCTGTCCACGTTATGCCTTTGACGCAGGAGAACTGAGAAATAAACACAAAAAACAGCTCTGAAACCGCTTGTTTTCAGGGCTGTTAATATATCGTTAAAAAGTGAAATGGAAAACGAGAAATCGAGAGAAACGAAGAAAAACAGAGAGATTTAAAGAGAATGAGGGATATAAATTAAAAATTCGCTTGTTTAGCCCTTGACTTTTACAAGGACATTCTGTATAATGGACAATGTTGCGAGTCCGCAGTATGTCCTGCGGAAACTAACTAACCAAAATTGAACGGAGGAAAACATATGTCAACTTATATGCCTAAGGCTGCAGATATCAGCCGCACATGGTATATCCTGGACGCAGAAGGTCAGTCCCTGGGTAGAGTTGCTGCTAAGGCTGCTCACATTCTTCGTGGCAAACACAAGCCAACTTTCGCACCACACGCTGACTGCGGCGACCATGTTATCATCATCAACACAGACAAGGCTGTTCTCACAGGAAACAAGCTTGAGGACAAGTATTACAGATGGCACACAGGCTGGATCGGCGGTCTGAAGGAGATCAAGTATTCCAAGCTTATGGCTGAGGAATCTGACAGAGCCATGACCATTGCCGTAACAGGAATGCTGCCTCACAACTCTTTGGGCAGAGCCTGCGCTAAGAGACTCAGAGTATACAAGGGTGCAGAGCACAACAACGCTGCTCAGAAGCCTGTAAAATACGAACTGTAATTGAAAGGAGCAATATAGATGTACGAATCAAAGAAGCCATATTTTTATGGTACCGGAAGAAGAAAGCATTCTGTTGCCCGTGTTCGTGTTTACGAGGGAACAGGTAAAGTTACAATAAACGGAAGAGATATTGACGATTATTTCGGACTTGAAACACTCAAGCTGATCGTTCGTCAGCCATTCGGAGTTACCAACACCGTTGACAAGTACGACATCGTTTGCACAGTTGCAGGCGGCGGAGTTACAGGTCAGGCAGGTGCTATCAGACACGGTCTTTCAAGAGCTCTGCTTCAGGCAAGCGACGATTTCCGTCCCCTTCTCAAGAAGGAAGGCTTCCTGACAAGAGACCCAAGAATGAAGGAAAGAAAGAAGTACGGCTTGAAAGCTGCTCGTCGTGCTCCTCAGTTCTCAAAGAGATAATCTTCACTTTCTCAATTCGCCGTATTTTTGGCACTTTTCAGACCTTGCAAATTCTTCATGGTCTTTGTCTGGTCTTTATCGAAAGTTTTTTAATATCCGTCCCGATCTGTCGGGGCGGATTTTTTTATACTTCAGCATACAAGAAAAGCGGAACATCGGTGATAGCCGGCATTCCGCTTTAATTATTATCTCATTGTGTTAACAATGGTGTTGAATAGTATCTGTTACAGCTGTCAGGAAGAAGGGCAACAATAGTTTCGTCACGGGGATAGCATTGTATTATGATCTTCTTTTGCTCTTTTATCTGATAGCCGCAAATCCGTTTTCAAGGTCAGCGATTATGTCGTCAATATGCTCGGTACCGATAGAGAGCCTGATAGTGTTCCGGTTGATACCTGCATCAATCAGCTCCTTCTCTGAAAGCTGCGAATGTGTGGTAGATGCAGGGTGGATAACCAGAGACTTAACATCAGCTACGTTGGCAAGCAGCGAGAATATCTTGAGTGCGTCGATGAACTTCCACGCCTCCTCTTTTCCGCCCTTGATATCAAAGGTAAATATGGATCCACCGCCATTTTTAAAATACCGATTATAAAGGTTGTGCTGGGGATGATCCGGAAGTGACGGATGGTTCACCTTTTCAACAAGCGGATTTGACGCAAGATAATCAACGACCTTCTTTGTATTCTCTGCATGACGCTCAAGTCTGAGTGAAAGGGTCTCTATGCCCTGCAAAAGCAGGAATGCATTAAACGGTGAGATCGCAGCACCGGTATCACGTAGAAGGATAGCTCTGATATATGTCACAAATGCTGCCGGACCTGCTGCTGCGGTAAAAGATACACCGTGATAGCTCGGATTAGGAGCAGCGATACCGGGGAATTTTTCAGCTGTCCAGTTGAACTTGCCCGAGTCAATAATAACACCGCCAAGTGTAGTTCCGTGACCGCCGAGGAACTTTGTTGCAGAGTGAACAACTATGTCCGCACCAAGCTCGATAGGCTTGATAAGAAACGGTGTACCGAAAGTGTTGTCGATAACAAGCGGAATGTTATGCTCGTGTGCGATCTTGCTGAGTGCCTCAATATCAGGGATATCGCTGTTGGGATTACCAAGTGTTTCAATAAAGATAGCCTTTGTTTCGGGCTTTATAGCTGCACTTACCTCATCAAGCGCATGTATATCCACAAAGGTCGTGTCGATACCGTAAAGCGGAAGTGTATGCGCAAGCAGGTTAAAGCTGCCGCCATAGATAGTCTTTTGTGCAACAATATGCTCGCCCTTTCCTGCGAGAGCCTCAATGGTATAGCTGATCGCTGCCGCACCTGATGCAACTGCAAGTGCTGCGACACCGCCCTCAAGAGCTGCTACTCTTTTTTCGAGAACGTCCTGAGTTGAGTTGGTTAATCTGCCGTAGATATTGCCTGCATCAGCAAGACCAAAACGTGCTGCTGCGTGCTCGGAATTATGGAATACGTATGATGTGGTCTGATAGATAGGCACCGCCCTTGAATCTGTTGCGGGGTCTGCCTGTTCCTGTCCAACGTGAAGCTGTAATGTTTCAAATCTATAATTGCTCATAAGTCTTTACTCCTTTTATAATGAATGTGTTTATTCTTTTATCTCTCGCCTCTTACTTCTTACATCCAATACACATTCGTCCGCAGCAGTAATTATTTCGGATAAGCACAGTAAAAATAATCGTCATTATCAGCACTCCTTTGTGTGTGTAAAACCTATTTCCTATCAGATTGGTATGTTTTAAGTATAGCTCAAAAATCCTACAAAGTCAATAGGAAATACTGTACAAAGAAACACAATATAAGCCTACCGATGTTGTATGATATTATAAAAGTCTTGATAAACCTATTGACTTGGTAGGTTTTTAATGTTAAAATGCTTGTATACCATAGTGTGATGGTAGGAATTATACATAGCTTTATAAATTCAGGAGGATGAATATGTCACAGCTACTTACAATAACAGACCTTTACGTAAGTGCGGAGGAGAAAACCCTGCTGCACGGTGTATCACTAAATATAGAACACGGCAGCACTCATATTCTGATGGGTCACAACGGTGCCGGAAAATCAACCCTCGGTCTTGCGATAATGGGAAGCCCCGAATACACGGTCACAGGTGGAAAAATAGTATTTGAAGGTGCAGACATAACTAACGAGTCAACTTACGAGAGAGCAAAGCGAGGTATTTTTCTTTCATTCCAGAACCCTGTTGAGATACCCGGGATAACGCTGTGGGAATTTCTGCGGAACTCGCTGGAGCAGATAAGCGGCAAGCACATGAAGCTGTGGGATTTCAAAAAGAAACTAAAAGCAGCAATGGAGCTTCTGAATATGGACATTTCCTATGCAGACAGAGATCTCAACGTTGGTTTTTCAGGTGGTGAGAAAAAGAAATCCGAGATACTTCAGCTGCTGATCCTTGAGCCAAAGCTTGCCATACTTGACGAAACAGATTCCGGACTTGATGTTGATGCGGTAAAAGCAGTTTCTCAGGGGATAAACGAATACAAGTCCCGTACAGGAGGTTCGCTGCTTATCATCACGCACAACACAAAGATGCTTGAGTCACTCACCGTTGACACAACACACATTCTCTCTGCCGGAAAAATAGTTTGTGATGGTGGTGCAGAGCTTGTTGATGATGTTATCCAAAACGGATTTGACAGATATAACGGCAAGGAGTGAAAATATGAGTGAAAAGACTTATGTTGCGGATATTGACCGTTCTCGCTATGACTTCAGATTTGAAGAGGATGAAAGCAGCTTCCTCGGCAGCGGACTTGACAGCGAGATAGTAACTGCTATTTCGGAGGAAAAGGGCGATCCGGAATGGATGCGAGCTCTGAGGCTGAACTCACTTGAGATATACAATAAGACAAAGATGGCAGACTGGGGACCGTCGATAGATGAGCTCGATGTAGACAAGATAATCACTTATATCAGGCAAAAAAGTCGTATGAACACTGACTGGAACGACGTTCCCGATGACATAAAAAAGACTTTTGAGAACCTTGGCATACCACAGGCAGAAAGAGAATCTCTCGCAGGTGTAGGGGCACAGTATGACAGCGAGCTTGTTTATCATAATGTCAGGAAAGAGGTCGCTCAGTCCGGAGTTGTATACACAGACCTTGAAAGTGCAATGCACGACGAACGCTACGCTGAAATGATAAAAAAGCACTTTATGAAGCTCGTACCGCCCACAGACCACAAGTTTGCGGCACTGCACGCAGCGGTATGGTCAGGCGGTTCGTTTGTTTACGTTCCAAAGGGTGTCAGACTCGATATCCCTCTGCAATCGTATTTCAGACTTAACGCAAAAGGTGCAGGACAGTTTGAGCACACGCTGATCATTCTCGAAGAGGACTCATATCTCCACTTTATAGAAGGCTGCTCTGCCCCGAAATACTATGAGGCAGGGCTTCACGCCGGATGTGTTGAACTGTACGTAGGCAAAAACGCAACGCTGCGCTACTCTACCATCGAGAACTGGTCAAAGAATATGTATAATCTTAACACCAAGCGTGCACTTGTGTCCGAGGGTGGAAAGATCGAGTGGGTCTCAGGCAGCTTTGGTTCACACGTTTCATATCTGTATCCGATGAGTATACTCAATGGCGAGGGCGCTCGGGCTGAGTTCACAGGCATAACCTTTGCAGGTGAGGGACAGAATCTTGATACGGGTGCAAAAATGGTCCACAATGCACCGAACACTTCATCGTATATGAACACAAAGTCCATCAGCAAATCCGGTGGGAAAAGCACGTTCAGAAGTGCTGTTGTGGTAAATCAGAACGCACACGGCAGCAAGAGCGCCGTAAGCTGTGAATCGCTGATGCTCGACAGTATTTCACGCTCGGATACCATTCCCGCAATGGACATACGCACAAAATATGCCGACATCGGACACGAAGCGAAAATAGGACGCATCAGCGACGAATCTGTTTTCTATCTGATGAGCAGAGGGATAAGCGAACAGGACGCAAGGGCGATGATAGTCAGAGGTTTCGCAGACAACGTTTCAAAGGAGCTTCCGCTTGAATATGCGATGGAGATGAATAATCTTATTGGGCTTGAAATGCACGGAAGCATAGGGTGATGAAAATGAGTACGGTAAAACTTAACACACTTCCCGTGCAGACATTCTCGTGGCTGGGAGTGAACGATACACACAGAGAACATGAACACAACGGCATAAAGGCTGTTACACTTGACGGTGATATAAATGAGATCAATATTTCGGAAAGTGCAGCTTTTGAGATAACTGCACACTGTGGTGAGAACAAGACCGGGGTCATGTTTATTGATCCCCGGGGCAAAACGCAGATAAATACGTCTGTCAGCGTCGAAAGCAGCTCTTCTGTCAGATTGGTGCAGGTGTTTGAAAGCAAGGCACAGACTGTCTCAAATGTAGATGCAAGCCTTTCTGACAATGCAAGCTTTGAGCTTGTCCAGCTTTTTCTTGGGACGAGTGACACGCTCAGTGAGATCAACACGCAGCTTAACGGCATAAAATCCGAATTCACAGCAAACATTGGCTATCTGCTCAGCGCAGACAACAAGCTGGATATTAACCTGATCGCAAGGCATCTGGGGAGAAAAACTAATTCGCAGATAACTGCAAATGGCGTTATGAACAGCAGCTCCAAAAAGGTCTTCAAGGGAACTATTGACTTTATAAAAGGCTGCTGCGGTGCAGTCGGTGCAGAAAATGAGGATGTTCTGCTTATCGGAGAAAAGGTCAAAAATAAAACTGTTCCACTGATACTGTGCGCAGAGGAGGACGTTCAGGGCAGTCACGGCGCATCTATCGGACGAGTTGATGAGGAGCACATTTTTTATATGCAGTCAAGAGGCTTGCCCGAGGATAAGGCAGTGCAGCTTATGGCACGCTCAAAGATCGCTCAGATAGTAAACACCATTTCAGATGAACAGGTACGGGAACGTATATACAATATAATAGGGAGAGATAATGAAAATGGCTAAGCCCCTTTCAGGGAAAGAGAATTTCCCTGTTTTTGATAAATACAAGGACCTTGTTTACCTTGATAATTCCGCAACTCAGCAAAAACCAAAGAGAGTCATAGATTCAGTAGTAAAGTATTATAGCGAGCAAAACGCCAATCCGCTGAGGGGGCTTTACGATCTGTGCATAAAATCAACAGACGCTTATGAAAATGCCCGCAAGACTGTCAAGGATTTTATCAATGCAGACAGCACAAAGGAGATAATCTTTACACGCAACGCAACCGAAAGTCTCAACCTTGTAGCATTCAGCTGGGGACAGGCAAACATCAGACAGGGTGATGAGATACTTATAAGCATTTCCGAGCACCACTCAAACCTTTTACCCTGGCAGATAATTGCAAAACAAAAGGGTGCAGTGCTAAGATTTCTTGAATGTGACAAAAGCGGAAAATACACAGCCGAATCTCTTGAAAAGGCTTTGACTCCAAAAACGAAGCTGTTGACTATAGCGCAGATATCAAATGTTTTCGGAAGGCTCAATCCGATAAAAGAGTTTGCAGACATTGCCCATAAAAACGGCACTCTGATAGTCTGTGATGCTGCACAAAGTGCGGCGCATATCCCCATTGACGTGAAGGATCTTGGCGTGGATTTTCTCGCATTTTCAGGACATAAGATGCTTGCTCCTATGGGAATTGGAGTTGTTTTCGCAAAGCAGGCAATACTTGAAAAAATGCCGCCTTTTCTTTCGGGCGGCGAGATGATAGAATATGTTACACGTGAGGATGCGACCTACGCAGAATTGCCGCACAGATTTGAGGCGGGCACAGTAAACGCCGGTGGTGCTGTCGGACTTGCTGCTGCGATAGACTATATCAAAGAGATCGGATTTGAAACAATCCAAAAGCGTGAGAATGAGCTGACGGAGATCGCATTGAACGAAATGAATAAAACGCCCCACGTGAAAATAATCGGTGCAAATGATGCAAGCAATCATCACGGAATACTGACATTTACAATAGACGGTGTACACCCGCACGATATCGCAGCGATATTTGATGCTGACAACATTGCAATACGTGCCGGTCATCACTGTGCACAGCCCCTGCACCAATATCTTGATGTACAGTCAACAGCAAGAATGAGCCTTGCATTTTACAATGACGAGCAGGATATAACACGATTTATACAAACACTCAGGTCGATAAGAAGGAGAATGGGTTATGACAACTGACAGTTTTTACGGAGAGGTGCTTGCCGATCACAATCTGCACCCGCTGCACAAGCATGAACTTAAATGTGCAACCCACTGCTGCAAGGGATTGAATCCGACCTGTGGAGATAACATTTTGCTTAATCTGGACATTCACGATGGTATTATTGCAGACGGTTCTTTTGCCGGAATAGGGTGTGCGATCTCACAGGCTAGTGCGGATATAATGCTTGAGCTGATCATAGGAAGATCCCTTGATGAGGCAAGGCACTACACAGAACTTTTCAGAAAGATGATAGCCGGCGAAGCTACAGACGACGAGATCGAAGAGCTTGAAGAAGCCGGTTCTTTGCTGAGCATTTCAAAAATGCCCGCAAGGGTAAAATGTGCACTGCTTAGCTGGAACACGATGGAAAAGCTTATTGACGAGGAGAAATAAAACAGAAGGGGAAAAACCGGAATGAAGATAAATACCAAGGTGGAGCTGGGCATAGTCGCACTCACTGATATAGCGATCCATTCCGAAGACGGACAGACTGTTCGTTCCTCGGACATTGCTCAACGCCAGAATATCTCTCACAAGTATCTTGAACAGATACTTCTCGTTCTGCGTCAGGGAAAGTTTGTTAAATCACACAAAGGCATACACGGTGGATACCACACCGCAGTCTGAGAGCAGTTCAATAAAGTCATACTTCTCATCGTTCAGATCATACATACGGAAAAATTATGCATGCCCCAAATATTCATTGACAACTGTACACACTCAGAAAAAAGCTCTTCATGTATATAATTGACTTATAAAGATTTATATGGTATAATGTTATATTATACATCCGGACATTGTGCATTTTTTTGTTGAGGGGAACAATTTATGAGTGGTAAAACCAAAAAAAAGATACACCACAGGCTTCTGATACAGATCGGTATCATATTGACACTGATCTTCTCACTTTCGGTGTTTATAAATATATATGCCATCTACGGCGGAAGTGTAAAAATGTACCTTCAAGCAAAAAATGATATGATCTCCGCCGATTTGGAGCGCATCAAAAAGCCCTTTGAATTTGAGGATAAAAGAGTGTCTTCATGGATTTTTAAAGAGTGGGAGAAATTAGGGGACGACCTAGCCAAACCTTATGATGTCAATGATTCTCTGGACAATAAGATCGACCAGACCCTTTTCCCGGGCAAAGATACATCGGTGTTCGGATCGTATAAAAAAATAAGATACCCAAGGCTTGAAAAACTTACAGATGCGGAAAAAGAACGAGTAGCCAAAATACTGTATTACTCAGTAATGATCGACTTTGCATTCAGCAACAGGGAGTATAATTATGATTCCCTTTACTGTATCGATATCGGAAAAGCATCACGTGGGTTCACCTTCTTCTACTTTGACTATGATAATCTGAACGGTGATTATATAATCCCCGAGGAAGATAAAATTGACGAATACAAAGAAAAATATAAAACCGGAAAAATAATTGATTACAGCTCTTCTGACCACCCCGCCATAGATAACATACTAACTCAGAACGAATCGGAAATCGTCTTTGAAACAGTGGAGGGCAGCGGCGAAAAGGATAAGCACTACATCGGATATGTCACTGTGGCAAAAAACGATGATATGTGCGTGACTGTGTGTATTTCATACAACTGGAGTGAATTTGCTTCCAGTTTGTCCGGAAACCTTAAGATCATGGCTGTCCTGTCACTTGGCGGATCGCTTATGTCAAGCGCACTTGTGCTGTTCTTCATCTATATATTTGCGATCAAGCCTCTGAGAAAGGTAAAGCACGGTGTGCAGAATTATATGGAAAACAAGGATAAGGACGAAGTTGTACGCAGCATGAGTGAAATAAGATCCAAAAACGAGTTTGGTATCCTTGCAGACGATATTTCACAGCTTGCCGTTGAGATCGACAGATATACCAATGAAAATGTACAGCTTGCAACGGAAAAGGAAAGAGTTTCCGCCGAACTTGACCTTGCTGCAAACATCCAGTCCGGTTCACTTCCCAAAAAATTCCCCGAAATGGACAATTATGAGCTTTTCGCATATATGAAACCGGCTAAGGAAGTAGGCGGAGATTTCTACGACTTCTTCTTTATCGACGACGATCACCTGGGAATGGTCATCGCCGACGTATCCGGAAAGGGTATCCCGGCATCGCTGTTTATGATGATGACCAAGATCCTTATAAAGAACTATGTCATGGCAAAGCTCTCACCTGCTCAGGTTCTTTCCTGTGCAAATAACAGCATCTGCGAAAACAACCCAAACAATATGTTCGTTACAGCATGGCTTGGCATTATTGATCTTAAAACAGGTCACATTGTTGCGTCAAATGCAGGTCACGAATACCCGATACTGCGAAAGAACGGTGAAAAGTATGACCTTTTGAAGGACAAACACGGATTTGTGCTTGGCGGCATGGACGGGGTAAAATACACCGAATATGAGTTTGAACTGCAAAAGGACGACGTTCTGTTCCTGTACACCGACGGTGTGGCAGAGGCAACAAACACTGAAGAAAAGCTGTTCGGAACAGAGAGGATAGTGGATGCTCTCAACGAATCACCCGATGCGTCCCCGAAGGAGATCCTGGACACGGTCAACAAAGCGGTGGACAGATTTGTGGGAAATGCAGCGCAGTTTGATGATCTGACAATGCTTTGCATAAAATACACAGGCAAAAATTAAACGGATAATAAAAAGGCAGACAGCTGAAATATGCTGCCTGCTTTTTTAATCGTTATATCCGTCAAGGAAATGTGTTATCTCACCGTTTTTCTTGTAGGAAATGATCGTGTTCAGATTTACGTTTTCAACGCTGCGGAAAATGTTTGCCTCGATCTGTGGATTGCGCTGTTTCAGCTGTGCGATAAGGTTTTTTATCTCAAGCCGTTTTGAGTCAGACTCACCTGTTTGTCCTACCGAAGTGTTTTCCTCAGTAAAACGGCAGGCGCATTGTAAAAAATGCAGGTCGTTATAATCACGCCAGCGTTTTATCTCCGCTTCCCTGATAAGATACATTGGTCTTATCAGCTGCATACCTTCAAAATTTGCGCTGTGAAGCTTTGGCATCATAGTTTGTACCTGACCGCCGTATATCATTCCCATGAGAATAGTCTCGATAACATCGTCATAGTGATGACCCAGTGCGATCTTGTTGCAGCCCATTTCCTTTGCTTTGTTGTAAAGATGTCCCCTTCGCATCCTTGCGCAAAGGTAGCAGGGGTTGTTTTTTACGTTAAACACCGAATTGAAGATATTAGTTTCAAATATTTCTATTGGTATGCCAAGTATGCCTGCGTTTTTCTCGATAAGGCTG
This sequence comes from Ruminococcus sp. FC2018, assembly GCF_000621805.1. Classification (GTDB taxonomy): domain Bacteria; phylum Bacillota; class Clostridia; order Oscillospirales; family Ruminococcaceae; genus Hominimerdicola. Next base: position 156,350 of record NZ_JHXH01000004.1, read on the forward strand.
CGGTTCACAGGGCTGTATCCCGGGTCCATAACAAGAAAGCGAAGCTGGAAATCGAACTTATTGTGGGCTTTAAGCTCCTGAAACAGTTTGGCAAGGAGCATAGAATCCTTACCTCCGGAAATACAAACCGCTATCCTGTCCCCCGGCTTTACAAGTTCATATTTTATTATCGCCCTTGCAAATCTGCTCCATATGGGACGTGCAAACTTTTTGCGAATGCTCTGCTCTATTTCACGGCTGCGGTCGCTTCCGTCGATGCTTTCAAAAAGCCATTTTGAATACCCCCCTTCAAGGGCATGAGCATCCACACCCCTTTCCCGGAGCTGTTTCGCTGTCTGCTCGCTGAATCTTCCGTTGCGGCAGACAACTTCCACCTTACAGTCCCCGTCAAACTCATGCTCCAGCAGCTGTTGTGCCGTCATATTCACAGAGCCGGGCAGGTGACCGTTGTCAAAATCCGACTTATCACGTATGTCTGCTGTAAAGACGTTTTGTGCCATGTTGTTATTTCCTTTCACTTGACATTTTACATAAAATATGATATATTTTTCATGCAATAATATGACTGCCACCGGGTAGGCGGTGCACAAGCACTCGTTACACATCGTTAGGTCTTTGAAGATGTGTGAGGGGTGTTGTTTTTTGGGAGGGCTCAATGAAATCAAAGCTAAGATTGATGTACAGCTATTTTACTTTGTTTGAAAAAATACTCCTGACAGCTTCCCTGCTGGTTATGACCGCATCATATATTGTTTTCAAAGGCTCGGGGACCCTGTCCTTTATCGCCTCGCTCATAGGTGCGTTTTCCCTGATTTTCTGTGCAAAGGGAAATCCTGTGGGACAGCTGCTTATCATTATTTTCAGCATGATCTATGCTTTTATATCCTACCGTATGCACTACTACGGAGAGATGGTCACATATGCCACAATGACAGCACCTATGGCTGCAGCTTCACTGTATGTATGGCTGAAAAATCCCTACGGAAAATCCCGTGCACAGGTCAGGGTCCGCAGCGCAAACGGCAAGGAGCTTGCGGCGATCATTCTTATCACGATCCCGGTAACTGTTGCGTTTTATTTTATACTTGATTATTTCGGCACCGCAAACATCGTGCCCTCCACCCTCTCGGTGGCAACCAGCTTTCTTGCGGTTGCACTCACCTTCCGCCGGTGCGCACTGTATGCTGTGGCTTACGCCATGAACGACGTTATTCTCATTGTGCTGTGGCTGCTTGCAAGTATAGAGAACACCTCATACGTCCCAATGCTGACTTGCTTTGCGGTGTTCCTTGTAAACGATATATACGGCTTTATAAACTGGAACAGGCTTTTAAAACAGCAATCTGAAAACTAAAAGGCCAACGCTCTGTATTTACAGGGCGTTTTTTTATTTCAGCTCAACGTGGGAACAGAATATTCCTCCGCCGTCAAGCAGATCAATAAACGCATAGCTCGGAGGAAGTCCGTCACGGGGCTGACCTGCGCTGCCGGGGTTGAGCATATACATCTGCCCGTCGTAAGACAGAAACCTGCAATGGGTGTGCCCGAAAAGGACCACCGATGCTCCAAGCTCCATGCCTTTGTAAAAAAGCCGGTTCTTTGTGGTGTTTACGCTGTAGGTATTGCCGTGGCAGGCAAATATTTTTCTTCCGTCCGGTGCGGTATATACAAGTTCTTTGGGGGCTTGGCTTATAATATCGCAGTTGCCCTTAACGCTTAATATCTGCTTTTGGGGGTACAAAGTGCTGATAGTATCTATTTCCCCGGCACCGTCGCCGAGAAAAATAAAAAGGTGTGCGTCCTGATTTTGCTTAAAGATCCTCTGAACCGCTCCGAAATTGCCGTGAGAATCGGAAAAAACCACAATGCGCATATTTTTCTTTTCACTCAACCTTTTTCCCCTCCTCACATATAATAGTAAAGTATAACATAAATATTTTATAAACACAACGGTAAAAGGAGATTTTTTTATGAACAGCAACATGGATCAGAAAAAGTTAGGGCTGCTTCTGGCAATGGCATCAAAAAAGCTTGGCACCTCGCCGCAGGCGCTTAAAGATCAGCTTGAACGGGGGGATCTCAGCAGTGCGTTATCAAGTCTCCCCAAGGATCAGGCGAATTCCCTGAAGCAGGTGATCGGTGACAAAAATGCCGCAAAAAGCGTGTTATCGTCCCCACAGGCTCAGGAGATCTACAAAAAGCTTGGCAAGTAGGTGAATAATCTATGGATGACCTTATGGCAAAGCTCCAGAGCGTGCTTAACGATGAACAGAGCATGAAACAGCTTTCACAGCTGGCAGGAGCACTTTCCGGTGACGATGCCTCACAGGCACAGCCTGCCGCCGGAGAGGCTGTTCCAAACGATTTTTCCCAGCTGCTCAAAGGACTTGACCTTCAGCCTCAGCCTCAGCAGCCTGCTCCCCCGTCAACATCAGGTATTGACGTTGCAAAGCTTATGCAGCTGCAGACTATTTTACAGCAGGCAAACAAGCACGACAAAAACGTGGACCTGCTGCTGGCTTTGCGCCCACTTCTGAAAGAGGAGAACCAGGTGAAGATAGACAGACTTATAAAAATATTCAAGCTGTTTTCCGTTTACCCTGCATTAAAGCAAAGCGGTCTTCTGGGAGGTGACCTGTTTGGAATACTCTGATGATTTCAACACCATGAAGCAGGAGGCTATCCGCCGTGTGAAACAAATGCAGCAGCGTTCTCAGAGTGCGCTGGGCACGCAGCAGGATACTCCCAATACCGCCAACAGCACAGCTGCCGATGAAGCTGCAAAAAGCCCCGACCTCAGCTCGCTCATTGGCGGTCTGCTTGGGGGCGGACACTCAGATGGCAAGCTTTTTGATATCGCAGGCATACCAATCGATGAGGAAAAAGCCCTTATCGGTATGCTCATTTACATACTGTACAAGCAGGGCGCAGACATAAAGCTGCTCCTTGGACTCGGGTATCTTCTTTTATAGACAAAAAAAGAGCGGATATGACCTATCCGCTCCTTTATTTTCCTTATCAGTCAAGGTTAAACTTCTTCTTGAATCTGTCAACACGTCCGCCTGTATCAACAAGCTTCTGCTTTCCTGTGTAGAAAGGATGACACTTTGAGCAGATTTCTACCTTGATGTCCTTCTTTGTGGAACGAGTCTTTATCACATTGCCGCAAGCGCAGGTGATAGTAGTCTCCTCGTAGTTAGGGTGAATGCCCTCTCTCATTGCAAAAACCTCCTTTTAAACTAAAATTATGACTCATAGAAGCCCATCATTTCAGTTTAGACAGTAGTTCTATGTAGCTATCATTATTCGCTGCCCATTCCGAACAGCCTTATAAGTATAACACACATTTTTTCGCTTGTCAAGTCCCGCACACATATTTTTAATAGAAAAGCGCCTGCTTTTTGCAGACGCTGAAAGTCCTATTTCTTTTCCTTGCCAAAATGCAAAAATGCAAGTATACCGATAGGCAGGAAGTATGCACACCACGCAACAAGTGCGAGCCTTCCGCCGAGACCGTCGCCGCCGGACGACATTTTTGAGAACATACCCGTTATCGGCATAAACGTACAGCTGAAGTAGAATACGCCGTGTATCATCATAAGTGCTCTGAGCCACTTGTCCGCCTTGTTCTTCGGTTTCATCGCAAGCCCCGTGAAGAAAGTCGAAAGTGCCATCACGCCGTAGCCGAGCAGGTCGTAGTTGAAGATAAGTCCGAAACTGTTAAACTTTAACAGCTTTGACGCCTGTTCGTTCAGCTGCTCGTTGTTTACCGTGGTCAGCTGTGTAAAGTAGACAAGCATAATAAACACGCTGTACACTGCCGCAAGAACCATACCGATGTTCGCAGCAACTTTGCGGTCGCTTTCAATTTCGTTGTGCAGACCTGCCGTCATCATGATAAACCCTACCGGCAGGATAAGGCACACAAAGTAACCGCCCAAAGAATAGTTGATGAGCAGAAACAGTGCGAACAGGAATACTGTCACCGTTACTATCGCCGAGCCGACTTTTGAAATTGTTTTGTTCATTTTTGTTATCCCTCATATTTTTTATATTTTTATCAGTATCTTTTCAGTCGTCTGATGTACGCAAATGTCCTGTCTTCGCCCTTTTGCGCAAGCATAGTCAGCAGTTTTTCGATAAGCGCCGCTGTCTCGGGGTGAATGACCCTTATGCCCTTTGCCTTGCTGTAATACTCCAAAGGACTTGAATCGGTGTAGTTTTCTTTCATATATATCTTGCTTGCAGCCACTCTGTCGCAGAACATTTCCTTGACGTATCTCAGCGGCATTTTCACAGGCTCCATACGGCGTGTTTTGGGATTGTAGTCTGTCCAGTATTCAAAGTGGTGCTTGTTCCTGCCCTTGTGGTGCATCCAGGCATATGAAAACCCGTGGTCCTCACGTTCTCCCTCGTTAGGGGATCGGGTGCCCTGGTAGAATTTACAGCCGTAGAAAAACTCGCTGGGCATATACTTGGAAAGGTCGTGGAAAAGCCCCTGGAAGCCGATACCCGCCTTGAAGCAGTTTCTGATAACGGCGTGGCGGTGGGTGGTAATGGTTTTAAAATGTCCGATGATGTTCACTGTATCATCTCCTTGCTGAAAGCATTATAACACATTTTCAGCAGATTTGCAACAAAAAAGAGACTGCTTTTTACAGCAGCCTCTTTATATTTACAGATAGAAGTTTTTATCAAACAACGCCCTGAGCCTTCATAGCCTCAGCTACCTTCAGGAAGCCTGCGATGTTTGCGCCTGCGATGAGGTCATCACCAAGACCGTACTCCTTAGCAGCAGCTACGGAAGCGGAGAAGATGTTCTTCATGATCTGGTGCAGCTTAGCGTCAACCTCTTCAGCTGTCCAGTTGTATCTCATGGAGTTCTGGCTCATCTCAAGACCGGAAACTGCAACGCCGCCTGCGTTAACAGCCTTAGAAGGACAAACGATTGCGCCGTTCTCTCTGAGATATGCAACAGCATCAGCGGTTGTAGGCATATTTGAAACCTCAACATAGTACTTAACGCCGTTAGCGATGATGTTCTTAGCGTCCTCAAGAGTTACCTCGTTCTGAGTTGCGCAAGGCATTACGATGTCTACCTTCTGCTCCCAAGGCTTCTTGCCAGCAAAGAAAGGTACACCGAACTTGTCAGCGTAATCCTGAGCTCTGTTTCTGCAGGAAGCTCTCATCTCAAGCAGGTAATCAACCTTTTCGCCTGTGATTCCGTCTGCATCGTAGATGTAGCCGTCAGGACCGGAAATTGTTACTACCTTACCGCCCAGCTCGTTGACCTTCTTGATAGTACCCCAAGCAACGTTGCCGAAGCCTGATACTGCAAAGGTCTTGCCCTTGATGCTGTCGCCGAAGTGCTCGAGCATCTCAACTGTGTAGTAAACTGCGCCGAAGCCTGTTGCCTCAGGTCTGATAAGTGATCCGCCGTACTGCATACCCTTACCTGTGAGCACGCCAACAAACTCGTTTCTGAGTCTCTTGTACTGACCGAACAGATAGCCGATCTCTCTTGCGCCTACACCGATGTCACCGGCAGGAACGTCTGTGTCAGCACCGATGTGCTTGCAAAGCTCTGTCATAAAGCTCTGGCAGAATCTCATAACCTCAGCGTCGGACTTGCCCTGTGGGTCAAAGTCAGAACCGCCCTTGCCGCCGCCCATAGGAAGGCTTGTAAGGCTGTTCTTGAAGATCTGCTCAAATCCCAGGAACTTGATTACAGATGCACATACTGTCGGGTGGAATCTCAGACCGCCCTTATATGGTCCGATAGCTGAGTTGAACTGTACTCTGAAACCTCTGTTGACCTGTACCTTGCCGTTGTCGTCAACCCAAGGGACTCTGAACATTACCTGTCTCTCAGGCTCAACGATCCTGTCGAAAACGCCTGCGTCAATAAGATCCTGTCTTTTGTCTGCTACAGGAACAAGGCTCTCAAGAACCTCATATACTGCCTGGAGAAACTCCTTCTCGCCGGGGTTTCTCTTCTCAACGTTCTCGTACACTTTCTGAAGGTACTCGTTTTTCAATGCCATCTTAAAAACTCCCATCTTTAAATTATTGCCGTAAACCCGTCCGGACCATCTTTCCCGGACATTTTAATTACGATAGGCTTATTATAACATACACTTTAAAATTTTGCAAGAGTAAATCGCTGAAATTTCAAATTTTTATACATAATACGAAAAAATGCAGCTGAAATATGTCCGTTTTGGCGGATTTGCAAAAAACGGTTGCATAACTGCCTGCATCAGCTTGCAAAAATGAAAGAAAACCGCCGTTGACGAAAAATGCAAAAAGGTGTATAATGATGTATGCTGTAAAACGGAGGGAATGACATGAAAAAATCAGAGCTTGTGAGCACAATAATACAAAGACTTGAACAGACCTATCCCGACGCATTGTGCTCGCTTGTGTATGAAAAGCCTCACGAGCTTATGATAGCAGGCAGGCTGTCAGCTCAGTGTACAGATGCAAGGGTGAATATAGTTACAAGGGAGCTTTTTGCAAAGTACCGCTCTATCGAGGATTTTGCAAATGCTGATGTTGACGATGTTGCAAAGATCGTCAAGCCCTGCGGATTATACAAAACAAAGGCAAAGTCCATAGTAGGTATGTGCAGACAGATAGTGCAGGACTACGGCGGAGAGATACCCGACACCATTGAGGAGCTTACAAAGCTTGAGGGCATCGGCAGAAAGACTGCAAACCTTGTAATGGGAGATGTGTTCCACAAGCCTGCTGTTGTGTGCGATACCCACTGCATACGCATCTGCGGAAGACTCGGGCTGACTAAGAACAAGGACCCGCAGAAAGTGGAGACTGATCTTCGTAATATACTTCCACCGGATAAGTCATCCGACTTTTGTCACCGCATGGTGCTTTTTGGCAGAGAGTTCTGCAAAGCACGAGGTGAACGCTGTGCAGACTGCCCCTTGGGTGACATATGCAAAAGCTGCAAGAAACAATAAAACAGAGGAAAGATAAATGAGCTATAAAACCATATATGAACAGGCACAGGACAGCTTTGTGGAAAAAAAGAGCGAATTTATCGGACACATCGCTCCGGTAAAGACATCTGAAGAGGCTGTGGCTTTTATAGAGAAAATAAAGGCGGAAAACCGCAAAGCCCGCCACAATGTGTATGCATATATCCTTCGCAGCGAAAACACCTCTCGCTATTCTGACGACGGCGAGCCTCAGGGAACAGGGGGGATCCCCGTTTTAGATGTGCTGCAAAAAGCAGGGCTGACAGATGTGTGCGTTGTTGTAACAAGATATTTCGGCGGTGTGCTGCTGGGAGCAAACGGACTGGTAAGGGCATATTCACAGGGCTGCAAGCTTGCGGTGAATGCTGCAAGGATAATGCAGATGCACGAATGTTCCCGCTTTGAGTTCTCATGCGATTACAATATGTACGGCAAGATCAGCTATGTCCTCCCCGATTTTCAGGTCATAAAGGAAAAAGAGGACTTTGCAGACGTTGTGAACATCAGCGTTCTGGTCAAAGCTGAGCTTTGCAAGGCGTTCAGAGAGAAAATTACAGATATATCTAACGGACAGATAGACCTGTCGGAAGAACCAAATCTCGAGGCTGACTTTGCCTGATTTTTGTCATAAAGTACAAAAACGTAAAAACCTTTATGAAAAATAAAGGTTTTTATTATTTTATAAAGTATAATGTCTTATAGAGACGTTATGACAGGAGGTGGGTTCCGGGTGGAGCCGAGAGAGTATACAGAAAAACTTGAAAAAGATACGTTATGTGAATTTGCCTGCCTTAGCAGTCAGACAAAGGGGCGTAAAGAGCCCATTGAAAAATGCCGCCTTCGCACAGAATTCCAGCGTGACAGGGACAGGATACTGCACTGCAACTCTTTCAGACGCTTAAAACACAAAACTCAGGTTTTCCTCTCCCCTGCAGGCGACCATTACAGGACACGTCTTACACATACCCTTGAGGTCTCCCAGATAGCAAGGACAATGGCAAGAGCCCTGCGGCTCAATGAGGACCTTACAGAGGCAATCGCACTGGGGCACGACCTGGGACATACCCCTTTCGGACACGCAGGCGAAAGGATGCTGGACAAGCTTAATCCAAATGGATTTCACCACTATGAGCAGAGTCTGCGTGTGGTAGACTACATTGAAAACAACGGCGAAGGTCTTAACCTTACCTATGAGGTCAGGGACGGCATAGTAAAGCACACCAACCAGTGGGCAGAGACTAAAGAAGGACAGATAGTCCGTTATGCCGATGTTATCGCATACATCAACCACGATATAGACGATTCCGTCCGTGCAGGTATACTGCGTGAAGAGGACATTCCAAAAAGCATTACAGATATTCTTGGAAACTCAAAATCCCGGAGGATAACCTCCCTGATAAGCTCTATAATCAATAACGGCGCAGAAGATCTGCATATGGATGACAATGTGGCACAGGCGTATCACGCTTTGCACAAGTTCATGTTTGATTTTGTGTACACAAATCCCAAATGCAAGGCTGAGGAGGGCAAGGCACAGGAAATGATAGGTGCCTTGTACGACTACTATATCTCCCATATCGAGGTGCTGCCACAGGTCTATCTGAGCGGTGCGTACAAATTCGGAGCCGACACAGCAGTGTGCGATTATATCGCAGGCATGACAGACGGATTTGCGGTCGAGGCGTTCAAGGAGCTGTTTATCCCCAAAGGCTGGACGAAGTATTAAGGGACAATAAATACAGGGGAGATCAAACTATGGATACTGTAAAAAAAGGATTGAAGATCGTCGGGATCATCTTTGGCTCGCTTATGCTGATACAGTTTATTTTTGTGGAGATCTTTCTTCTCAAAGGGGACGAAACAAGCTTTGGCGACATAACAGCTGTTATCAGAGTTTCATTTGGCGCCCAGTATGTTGAGCTGTCCAATACCACAGATAAAGACGGCAACCCGGAACAGACCATAATGGTAAAGGAAGAATCAGATCTGAAAAAGATCTTTGCCGACAATAAATGTGTGATGACAGGTCATCTGGAGGACCATTTTTACAACTATAAGACCGCAAGCGGAAAAGAGTTTATTCTTTATCCTATGACCAGAGTTCCCGGCGGAGTATACGCCACCTTCATCCTCAGCGGAGCCACTATGGACGACGTTAAAAGCAAAAAAACAACACTGAGCTGATATATACATAAATAATAAACAAAAAATCGAAAGGAGAAAAGACAATGCCTCTGCCGCAGGATTTTATTGACCGGCTGAAGGCTGCCAACCCCATTGATGAGGTCATGGGCAGCTATGTTACATTAAAACGTGCAGGCAGGGACTATGTTTGCCTTTGCCCTTTCCATAACGAAAAAACACCCTCCTGCCATGTCCACACCGACAAGGAGTTCTTCCACTGTTTCGGATGCGGAGCTGGCGGAGATGTGATAACCTTTGTGATGAAGTATCACAACCTTGACTACTGGGAAGCTGTAAAAATGCTGGCGGAGCGGGGCAACGTACCCTTGCCCGAGACTACCCCCGGTTACAGCGACAGGACCGGTCAGACAAGAAAACGAATGTATGAGATGAACAAGGACGCCGCGCGGTTTTTCTATTCACAGCTTAAAACAGAGAGCGGAAAAGTGTGCCTTGACTATCTTATAAGACAGCGGAAGCTGTCGGTGGACACAATCAAAAAATACGGCATGGGCTTTGCACCAAACAGCTGGAGCGCACTCAAGACCCATATGCTGTCCCTCGGATACTCGGAACAGGAGCTTATCGACGGCTCGCTGATCTCCGTATCGGCAAAGACCGGGCGGTCGTTTGACTTTTTCGTCAACCGTGCCATGTTCCCGTTTATTGACCTTACAGGACATATAGTGGGCTTTGGCGGCAGAGCGCTTTCAGCCGACGACAAAAGAAAATATCTTAACTCCAAGGACACGGCGGTATACAGCAAGGAGCGTTTTCTGTTCTCATTGAACTTTGCAAAAAATGCGGCGGTAAAAAGCCGGCAGATAATTCTTTGCGAGGGAAACCTTGACGTTATTTCCATGCACCAGGCAGGTTTTGAAAACGCTGTGGCATCCTGCGGAACTGCACTGACGGACAAGCAGGCAAGGTCACTTAACCAATATGCAGACCACATTCTTATCTGCTATGACGCAGACGAGGCAGGTCAGAAAGCCACATCAAAAGCCATCGGTATCCTTGAAAACACAGGCTTCAAGACCACGGTGGTTAAAATAAAGGGTGCAAAGGATCCGGACGAGTATCTTAAGCTTTACGGTCCGTTAAAATTCAAGCAGCTTCTGAAAGAGTCGGAAGGCTCGGTGGAATACGAGCTGAAAAAACGACGTGAGGGAATAGATACCGACACGGACATCGGCAAGATAGACTATCTTAAAAAGGCTTACGGCGTGCTGGCAGGGCTTAACTCCCCTGTTGAGCGTGACATTTACATATCAAAGCTTTCAAGAGAGTTCGGTGTGAGCAAGGAAGCCATAAAACAGGAAGTTGAGATGCGGCGCAAAAACGCCAGAAAGCAGCAGGAAAAGCGTGAGTGGCAGCGCACGGTGACATTTACCGATAAGCATCGTGACCAGGTCAACCCCCAGGCTTTTGAACACCCAAAGGAGGACTATGCCGAACAGGGCATTATCTATTATCTTTTCACCAATCCCGACCAATGCGATAATGTGTGCGCAAAAATAACTCCCGGCGAGTTTGTCACCGACCTTAACAGGCGGATATTTGAAAGCCTTACGGCTAAGATAAAGGAAAATGAAGATTTCTCGGTGGCAGCCTTTAACGCTGAATTCTCCCCCGACGAGGTGGGACGGATAGTAGGGCTGCTGGGCAAGTACGAGGAGCTTTCTGTGGACGAGAAGGTTTGCAGCGACTATATCAACGTGCTTAAAAAGTATCACGAAAACAGCGAAAAAAAAGACGTTACCGCAGACAACGAAAGCTTTTTGAAGGAACTTGAACGGCTGAGAAATAAAAACAACGGATAGGACTTCACCCCCACGGGCATATCCCGTTTAACAGGTCAATTATTATATTTCAGATAGGAGAGCATTTTTTATGACAGACAAGAAGCAGATCATGGACAACCTTATGGAGCATGGAAAGGCTGTGGGCAAGCTGACCACAAAGGAGATCACAGACGCTCTGGAAAAGCTTGACTATGACGTTGAACAGATGGATAATTTCTATGACACCTGTGCAAGCCTTAACATTGAGATCATAGACGATATCGTTGTGGACGACAATCTTGACATTTCCAATCCCGAGGAGGATATCGAGCAGACTGACGTTGATATTTCACTTTCCACCGACGGCGTGGCTATCGACGACCCTGTAAAGATCTATCTCAAAGAGATAGGCCGTGTTCCCCTTCTTACCTCCGAGGAAGAGATACAGCTTGCCGAAAGCATGGCAAGCAACAACGAGAAAGACGCTTCAAAGGCACGAAAAAGACTTGCCGAGGCAAATCTGCGTCTTGTGGTTTCTATCGCAAAAAGATATGTGGGCAGAGGCATGAGCTTCCTTGACCTTATCCAGGAAGGAAATATGGGACTTATCAAAGCCGTAGAAAAGTTCGATTATACCAAGGGCTTTAAGTTCTCCACATACGCAACATGGTGGATCAGACAGGCTATCACCAGAGCTATCGCTGACCAGGCAAGAACAATACGTATACCTGTGCACATGGTGGAAACAATAACAAAAGTAAAGAAAGCCTCTTCACAGCTTCTGCATAAGAACGGACATGACCCGTCACCGGAGGAGATCGCCCAGGAGCTGGATATGAGCGTTGAAAGAGTGCGTGAGATAATGCGTATCGCACAGGACCCTGTGTCGCTGGAAACACCTATCGGTGAGGAGGAGGATTCCCACCTTGGCGACTTTATCCCGGACGATGACGCTCCGGCACCGGCAGAGGCTGCATCACTTGTACTTTTGAAAGAACAGATCAACCAGGTGCTTTCTACTCTTACCGAGCGTGAAGAGCAGGTGCTCAGACTCAGATTCGGTCTTGAGGACGGAAGATCAAGAACACTGGAAGAGGTCGGCAAAAAGTTCAATGTCACCCGTGAGAGAATAAGACAGATCGAAGCCAAGGCACTGAGAAAGCTTCGTCACCCCAATAGAAGCAACAAGGTCAGGGATTATCTTGATTGATAAAAAGGACAGGTATAAGAAATGTATATAACACTTGAGACAGATTACGCCGTGCGCATCGTTTCAGAGCTTTGCAAGAAGAACGAAAAGATCGATGCCAAGACACTTTCGTCCCATACAGGAGTTCCCCTGCGGTTTGCTGTGAAAATACTGCGCAAGCTGGTGGCACTTGATATAGTAAAGTCATACCAGGGCGTTCAGGGAGGATACAGGATCAACAAAGCTCCCAAAGACATTTCCCTTAAAACCGTTGTGGAAGCCATTGAAGGTACATACTGCTTTTCACGCTGCCTTGCACCCGACGGAGAATGCAACCGTGGCGCAAGCGGTAAATGCTGCAATCAGCGTGCGTTTGCCGAGATAACAAAGCAGGTCAACAAGCTTTTGGATAGCTATGATTTTGAACTGCTGTCCAAGGATCAGGAAGCCATAGACAAGGAACTTGCACAGAATGAGAAGAAGACCGGATAATAACCAGCCCGAATATTCAATACCCATTGACGAGGACGGATATCCTATTGAGGACGAGCCTGAGGAGCTGCCCGACCAGCGGCAGGAACGTAAAAAGACAGGAAGATTTGTAAGAAAGCTTTTGCTCAGGCTTTGTATCATCGGCATCGTTTTGCTGTTGATAGAATTTGCAATACTGCTGTATTCAGGACAGATCTGGTTCAACGAGCCCAAGAAAAAGGATTATCCGGTGCGTGGTCCTGTTATGGATAACAAGGGCGGCGAGATATACTGGTCAAAGTTTTCAAAGCTGAATATCCAGATGTGCTATCTTAGAGCCACCAAGTCCACCTCCTATGTGGACGAAAGCTTTGAGAAAAACAAAGAAGGTGCTTTTCACTCCCTTATACCCGTGGGGGCACTGCACGTGTTTGACATTAAAGCTGAGGGAAAGGCACAGGCTGAAAACTTCCTTTCCGCTGTGGGTGACATGGAAGGCTGGCTTACGCCTGCGGTAGAGATCAGCCCGGGATTGTTTGACAGGCTGTTCGCTCCGGATGTGAACAAGGTCGGAACGAATCTGCGGGACTTTGTAAACACGGTAAAGGAAAAGACAGGGGTGTGCCCGGTCATCAAATGTTCCTCGGGAGCATATGACAAATACATTAAGGGCGAGTTTTCCGACTGCCCCTTGTGGTATGAGAGCCTTTTCTCAGAGCCTGACGACAACATTGACTGGACCTTCTGGGAATACACCAGCCGTACCAGGCTCTCAAGCTATGAACACGACTCCCACAGACTGCACATGAGCGTTTACCGATACGGCGAGGACGAATTCAGAAAACTGATAATAAGCAGGAAAGATACCCAATAAAAGGTATCTTTCTTTTTTATCCACATATAAATAAAAACAGGGCAGGTCAAACCCTACCCTGTAAAGCAATCAATTACTATAAACCAAATTACTTTTTGCCAAGTTCAGCTGCACACTTTTCGCATACAGTTCTGCCCTTGAATTCAACTACGTTCTCAGCCTCACCGCAGAAAATGCAGGCTCTCTGAAACTTCTTGAGTACGATCTTATCGTCATCGGTGTAGATCTCCACTGCATCTTTGACAGCAAGATCATAAGTCCTTCTAAGCTCTATCGGAAGTACGATCCTTCCCAGCTCATCTATTTTTCTAACGATACCTGTTGACTTCATAATATGCATCCCCTTACTTAGATATAAAACCTTATATTTCAACATCTCTCTTCATGGCTACATTATATCAAAAAGATTGCAAAAAGTCAAGAATTTTTTACAACGATTTTTAATTTTTTATTATGTATTTTAAGTATGTGTTAATACGGTTTTGTGTTTATGTTTACATTTATTTACAAAGGTGGCGAAAAAAAACAATGATAGGTGTGATTTCGGCTGTGCTTTGCGCTGTATCCCTATGGGCAGCAGCAGTGCAGGGCAACCTATCCGTGCTTTCAAAAGCGGCGATAGAGTCCTGCTCGGACGCTGTGAGCCTTGCTATAAGCTTGTGCGGCACAATGGCGTTGTGGAGCGGACTTATGCGCATTGCACGCAAAGCCGGGATCATACATTTTTTCGCAAAACTCCTCCGACCGGTTTTAAGCCGCATTTTCAAGGGCTGCTCACCAAAGGCTATGGAATATATAACCATGAATCTTGCCGCCAATATGCTGGGAATATCCAACGCCGCCACGCCTATGGGCATCGAGGCAGTAAAGGAAATGGATAAGCAAGGGGGAAAATATGCCCGCAGAGGCATCGCCATGCTTACCGTTCTCAACACCGCATCAATACAGCTTCTGCCCACCACCATCGGTACTCTGCGAGCTGCACACGGTGCCAGGACCCCTTTAGATGTCACGGTTCCCATACTTGCTGTGTCACTTGTTTCCGCTGCCGCAGGGTGCGCTGTGGTATACGCTCTTAGCATAGGCAGGCGCAAGGTATGAGCGATATTCTGATACCCTCAGTCATAACCCTTATCCTGCTGTGGGGCGTTTTCAAAAAGGTTGATATCGCCCGGGAGTTCGCCGAGGGTGCACGGGAGGGCATAATGACCCTTTTTGAGATACTTCCCTCCCTTGTGCTGGTGATGACCGCTGTGGGGATGTTTACACGTTCGGGTGCGGTGGATATGCTGTCCGCTCTTTTGCTCCCATTCACCCAAACACTGGGCTTCCCGCAGGAATGCGTAAGCCTTGCAATGATACGACCCTTTTCAGGCAGCGGTGCCCTGGCATCTGTTGACAAGCTCCTTGGAAGCGTAAGCCCCGACAGCTTCCCGGGCAGGGTTGCAAGCGTTATAATGGGCTCTACAGAGACAACCTTTTATACCATATCCGTGTACTTTGCCGCCATTAAAAAGAAAGCCTATCCTATGGTATTTGCAGGAGCCTGCTTTGCGGATATATGCGGATTTGTACTGTCGGCACTTGCCGTAAGACTTTATTTTGATTGAAATGCCATCTTCTGCCCCGTGCAAAGATGGCATTTTCTGTATATAAATAGCAGGCGCACATTGCGGTTTTTCGTTAAAATTGCCATTGACTTTAATGGCGATATATGTTAGAATTACCATTGTGACATATTATAATATTGTATAATTATGCATAATTTTTGACAAGGGATTAGGAGTAGTTGCTATGGATATGGTCACGGCTTTCTCTTGGTTTTCGGGATTTCAGGAATCCTTTGAAAAGACCTTTATCCGTGAAGACAGATACAAGCTTTTTATTGACGGAATACTGCTGACGCTGAAAGTCTCACTTCTGGCAGTGGTAATAGGTATAATCATCGGTTTTATAATCGCACTTTTCAATCTCTCAAAGCACCTTCCGCTAAGATTTATCGGAAAGGTCTACACGGATGTGATCCGTGGTACGCCTTCGGTAACACAGCTGATGATAATCTACTTTGTTATTTTTGCATCGGTGGATCTTGAAAAATGGATCATTGCCGCTATTGCTTTTGGTATAAACTCAGGTGCTTACGTTTCGGAAATAATCCGAGCGGGAATAATGTCTATCGACAAGGGGCAGACCGAAGCAGGTCGCTCGCTTGGTCTTAACGGTCGCCAGACCATGCTGAAGATAGTTCTGCCCCAGGCACTTAAAAACATATTCCCTGCACTTTGCAACGAGTTTATCGTACTTATCAAGGAAACGGCTATCGTGGGATACGTTGGTCTTATGGATATCCAGAAAGCCAGCGACTTTGTCAAGAGTGCCACATTTGAAGCAGCAATGCCTCTGCTGGCAACAGCAGTTATCTATTTTGTTATAATCAAAATACTCACCATATGTCTCGGACTTCTGGAAAAGAGACTGAGAAAATCGGACGTAAGGTAAGAAAGGCGGCTGACGGTTTATGATAAAGGTAAAAAATCTTAAAAAGACCTTCGGCGACCTTGAAGTGCTTTGCGGGATAGATGAGCATATCAAAAAAGGCGAGGTCGTGGTGGTCATAGGTCCTTCAGGTTCCGGAAAGAGCACCTTTCTGCGCTGCCTGAATCTGCTTGAGACACCTACCGAGGGAGAAATTTTTATCGACGACGAGAAGATAAATGACCCAAAGGTAGATGTAAACAGGATAAGGCAGAAAATGGGCATGGTCTTCCAGCACTTCAATCTGTTCCCTCACCTGACTATACATGACAACATAACTCTTGCGCCTGTGCTTTTGAAGAAAATGACAAAGCAGCAGGCTCACGATAAGGCTATCGAGCTTCTGGGCAAGGTGGGACTTGAGGATAAGGCAGACGCTTACCCCTCACAGCTTTCAGGCGGACAGAAACAGCGTGTTGCCATTGCAAGAGCACTTGCTATGGAGCCTGAGATAATGCTTTTTGACGAGCCTACATCTGCTCTTGACCCTGAAATGGTGGGTGAAGTGCTTGACGTTATGAAAAGCCTTGCAGACAGCGGAATGACTATGGTGGTTGTAACACACGAAATGGGCTTTGCAAAGGAAGTGGGAACAAGGCTGCTGTTTATGGATCAGGGGATTGTAATGGAAAGCGGAAATCCGAAGGATGTTTTTGAAAACCCGCAGAATGAACGTACACAGAAGTTCCTGAGCAAGGTGCTGTGACACAACATTGTTTATCAGGCGAATATGCCTTATAAAGATATTATAAAGGAGAAGATTAGTATGAAAAAGTTTGTAAAGATCGTAAGCATGACGGTCGCTGCAGCTCTTATGGCTGTTACATTTACAGCTTGCGGAGATTCCAGCAGCTCATCTGATTCAAAGAGCAAGGGCTCGATCAAGTTTGGTACAAATGCAGAGTTCCCTCCGTTTGAGTATGTCGTATCCAAGGGTGTTATCGGCGAGTTCGACGGCATCGATATGGCTATAGCAAAGCAGATCGGCGAGGACAACGACAAGGAAGCAAAGATCGAAAATATGGAGTTTGATTCCCTCCTGGTTGCTCTTGACAACGGTAAGATAGACGCTGCGATCGCAGGTATGACTGTTACCGATGAGAGAAAAGAAAAGGTTGATTTCTCCGAGACATATTACAACGCTAAGCAGGTAATGATCGTTAAGGAAGATTCAGACATTGCAAAGGCTTCCGATATGGCTGACAAGAAGATAGTTGTTATCCAGGGCTACACAGGTGAGACCTGCGTAAAGAAGCTTGGCTTTAGCTATCAGTCCTTCAAGAAGGGTACCGAGGCGATCATGGAGCTTGTTAACGGCAAGTGCGATGTTGTTGTTATCGATTCCGCAACAGCTGACAAGTACGTTAAGGACAACAAGGGTCTGAAGATCGTTGAGGACAACAAGGAGTTTGAGAACGAAGAGTATGCTATTGCTGTTAAGAAGGGTAACAAGGAGCTGCTTGACGAGATCAACAAGTCCATCAAGAAGATGAAGGAAGACGGAAAGATCGCTGAGCTCGCTGCAAAGTACGCTGACTCAACAAACTAACAGCTTTAAGAGGCAATAATCAGGAGCCGGGCTTTGTGGTCCGGCTCTTTTTTTGCCTCAAAGCCGGTGATCTGTTTGGAAAAGAAAAAAAGTGTTGATTTGCAGCCCGTTTTGGTGTATGATTGATGTAGAAACTTTTGGAGATGATTTTGTGGAGCTTATACGAATAGAGTTATGCGACGCACCGACCCTTTGGCAAATGCAGACAGAGGCTTTTCGTGACCTTTTGGAAAAATATCAGGACTTTGAAACGGACCCCGCATGCGAGAGTGTTGAAAAAGTGCAGGCTCGGCTGCAAGACGGCAGCTTTTACTATTTCATAGTCAGCGGTGGCGAAAAGATCGGCGCATTAAGAGTAGTCGCTCAAGGGACTAAAAAGCTGCTTTCTCCGATTTTCATAATGAAACATCATCGCAGCAAAGGATACGCACAGGCAGCAGTAAGACTTGCAGAGCAGATCCACGGCGAACACAGCTGGGAGCTGAGTACGATCCTTCAGGAGCAGGGCAACTGTCATCTCTACGAAAAGCTGGGCTACAAAAGGACAGGCAGGACTGAAAAGATAAACGATAAGATGGATCTGGTCTTCTATGAAAAAGACTGAATAGTAAGGAGGAAAACTATGCCTTTTAATATTATTACGGGAGACATAACAAAAGTTTCGGCTGACGCCATAGTCAACGCAGCAAACTCATCGCTGCTGGGCGGAGGCGGTGTTGACGGTGCGATACACCGTGGGGCAGGCAGCGGACTGCTGGACGAATGCCGCACGCTTGGCGGCTGCAAAACAGGACAAGCCAAGGTCACAAAAGGCTACAAGCTCCCCTGCAAATATATCATACATACAGTCGGACCTGTCTGGCAGGGCGGCGAAAAAGGCGAAAGTGAGCTGCTGCGCTCCTGCTACGACAATTCCCTTGAGCTTGCAAAGCAAAAGGGCTGCGAGAGCATTGCTTTCCCCTTGATATCCTCCGGCGTCTACGGTTATCCAAAGGACAAGGCTTTGCAGGTAGCTGTTAATTCTATCAGAGAGTTTCTTAAAGATAACGACATGGACGTTACCATGGTGCTTTATACAAAAAGCACATTCACCATGGACGGCGGACTTTTTAAAAGCATAAGAGATTATATAAGTACAAACCGGGATCAGCCGGCAGCTGCAAAAGCAAATAGCTTTATGCTTGGTGCGGCAAAAGCTTGCGGGGCAAAGGGATCTGCTCCGGGAATGAGAATGGCTGCGAAGGAAACCACCTACATGGAGATGGCGGAGGAGTGTGCCTGCGAGCCTGCACAGAGTCTTGACCAGTTTGTTATGAGCCACGACGAGTCGTTTTCACAGTCACTGCTCAGACTTATAGACGAAAGCGGTATGAGCGACGTTCAGACATACCGCAAGGCAAACATTGACCGCAAGCTGTTTTCAAAGATACGCAGTGACGTGAATTACAGGCCAAAAAAGCAGACCGTGATCGCTTTTGCCCTGGCACTGGAGCTTGACCTTGAAGGCACGGGTAAGCTTCTTGCCAAGGCAGGCTACACCCTTTCCGACAGTCTTAAATTCGATCTTATCGTGAAGTATTTTATTATGCACAAGAACTATGATGTTTTTGAAATAAACCAGGCACTTTTTGCCTTTGACCAGTCTTTGATAGGCTGCTGAGGAGATCTGCGTACCCATGTGGTGCGCAGATTTTTATTTGTCGCTTTTCAGGCGACCAAACCTCCTTACGGGTGTGGTATATTATAGCTGTAAACAAAACACAACACCAAAGACCTACAAGGAGGAATCACTATGAAAAAGACTGCTTCAAACGAAACAAAGAACCTTACAGAGCTGGTATTCATCATTGACAAGAGCGGCTCCATGTCACCTTTGAGGGACGACACCATCGGCGGATTCAACACCATGATCCAGGAGCAGAAAAAAAACGGCGGACAGATACTTGTGTCCACGGTCATGTTCAGCGAAACATCCCAGGTCGTTCACGACAGAACGGATATTTCCAATATCAAGGAGCTTACCCGTGAGGACTACGCACCAATGGGCTGCACGGCTCTGCTTGATGCTGTGGGCAATGCCGTCAAACACATAGGAAATATCCATAAGTATGCCCGTAAGGAGGATATCCCACAGAAAACATTGTTCGTGATCACCACCGACGGAATGGAAAACGCCAGCACTCAATACACACAGCCTCAGGTCAAAAAGCTGATCGAAAAGCAAAAGGAAAAGTACGGATGGGAGTTTCTTTTCGTAGGGGCAAACATAGACTCTGCGGAAACCGCAGGCTCTATGGGTATCGACCCCCGCAGAGCAGTCAACTACACCGCAAGCAAGGAAGGCACAAAAAGACTTTTCAGAGGTGTGGGCAAGGCTGTTATGGAAGCGTGCTGCTGCGAATGCGGTGCGGAGATAAGCGACGAATGGAAAAAGGAAATAAAATAGGCGCTGAAAAAGGGCTGCGGTTTGCAGCTCTTTTTTCTTGACAACAGCAGGTGTGCTCTGATATAATTCTATAAAAGGAGTGAACGCCCATGAGCAAACAAAGCTTAAAGAGAAAGATCGGCATAATTATAGATATTATCATGTACGTACTGCTTCTGGCGCAGATGCTGTATATTTTCACCGGCAACATTGCCCATGAGATACTGGGCATTGTCTTTTTTGCAAACCTTATAGGGCACATTATAATCAAAAGCTCATGGATAAAGGCTCTTTTAAAAGGCAAGATAAAATTTGATTCCAAGGCACGGGTGTTCTCCACTGTGGTGACAATGCTGCTTTTTGTGTGCATAATAGCTTTGGCTCTGAGCAGCATGGGCGTATCAAGGACCCTGTTCCCCGATATCACATTTTTAGGATATACCGATCTGCACAGGTACCTTGCGACCGCTGTGCTGACCCTTGCAGCCATTCACGGCGGTATGCACGGCTATTTCAGGGCAAAGAAAAAGAAAAAAGCCGTGGTGCTGATATGTCTTGCGGCGGCAGCGTCAATGGCTATCGGGCTTTTTGCTGTGCCTTATATGAACAGGCATCTGCGCAAGGTAGAGGTGCAATACTCTCAGGCAGTTGAAGGAGAAAAGATAAACACCGGCAGTAAAAAGCCGCTGGTGGTGTATTTCACATGGCTTGAAAATTCACAGGTAAGCCATGATACAGATGCAGTCTCCGGAGCTTCCCTGCTCCGTGCAGACGGAGAGCTGATGGGAAGCAACCGGCTTATTGCAGATATGCTCACAGATATGCTCTCCTGCCCCAAGGCATCAATTAAAGTCACAGGAGGTAAATATCCCGGCACCTACTCCAAGACCATATCTGTGGCAGGCGACGAGCTAAAAGAAAAAGCACGCCCGAGCATTGAAAAGGTGGACGTTTCGGGCTATGACAGCATCATCCTTGTGTACCCCCTCTGGTGGGGCAATATACCTATGCCAGTGGCAAGCTTCCTGGAAAGTGCCGACACCAAAGGAATGGATATTTACCTGGTGGCAACACAGGGCAGCACAGGCTACGGCAGCAGCGTAAAGGAGATCAAATCACTTGCAGACGGCAGCGATGTTCATGAAGTGGTGAGCATCTACTGCGAGGATATCCCAAAGGCACGTGAGGTGCTCTTTGCCAAGTTCAAGGAAATATACAAGGACTGATACCCACGGCATAAAAGATAAAACCGAAAGATCATATCTATTATCCAAAAGCCCCGAAAAATGAAAAATCGGGGTTTTTTCTTATTGAAATGCTTTGTGAAATGTGTTATAATAGTTAATGATATATTATGAAATTGAGGAGGGTTGATATGAAAGAGCGCATCTCCTTTAAAATAACAAAACGAAATCTGGTCATAATGGTCCTGCTTGTGCTGCTGAACTTTGCCGGCAACTGGTTATCCGGCACACTTAACCTGCCATGGTGGCTTGATACTTCAGGAACAATGGCGGCGTCAATACTTATGGGGCCCATAGCCGGAACAATAGTTGCTATACCGTCAACGCTGATCCCTGCACTAATACATGGTCATACTGTTGCCTATACCCTGGTGGGCGTGTCGGTGGCACTTGTCGTGGGATTTTTGTTCCCAAAACGCCACAAGGAAGACCTGCTGGGCATTGTTTCGGTAGCTATGCTTTCGGCTCTTATATCGTCAATTATAGCTGTGCCCCTGAACAACCTGTATTATGACGGGTATCCCGGCAACATATGGGGCAACGCACTTTACGATATGCTTTCCGATTCTATAAGCTCGGATAACTTCAATATTTTCCTTTCGCAGTTCTTTATTGATATGCCCGACAGGGTGATATGTATACTTCTTGCGCTGGTAATAGCGGATATGACGGACATAAGGTTTGTCAAGGCAAAAAAGAAGAAAAGTACCATGACAATGGCAGCGATGCTTATCTGTGCAGGTCTTGCAATATCTCAGCTTGGCATAGCTGCCCAAGCTGCGGAATACGGCGCAGATTATGAAGCTGCTCCCTTTACAAGCAAGGACGGTCTGCCCTCTGCTGAGGTAAACGCTGTTGCACAGACAAAGGACGGGTTTATCTGGGTAGGTACATATTCGGGACTTTATTTCTACGACGGAATCAAATTTGAAAAGACAAACCTTAACGATAAGATCAAAAATGTAATGACTCTGTTTGTGGATTCCAAAAACAGACTTTGGATCGGCACAAACGACAGCGGTGCAATATGCTTCGACCCGGACAGCGGAAACACCCAGGTCTTCGATTCCTCCAAAGGATTGCCGGCAGATTCCGTGAGATCCATAAAAGAGGATAAAAACGGAAACATCTTTGTGGGAACGGTTCTTTCCCTTGCTAAGATCAAGCCCGACGGAACTATAAAGAACTATGCAGAGTGGGAAAAGGTGACCTACGCTCAGTCACTTGAACTGATGCCGGACGGAAGCATTGTCGGGGTCACAAACAGCGGTCTGCTGTTTATGGTGAAAAACGATCTTCTGATCTACTCCGGCAACTATACTAAGGGCAATAACATTATTTACAGAAACGTTGTGCTCACAGATGATTTTTTGCTTGTGGGAACAAGCTCAAACTTTATTGACAGATACAGACAAAACGGAGAAAAGCTTGAATATGTGGATCAGCTTTCTTTAAGCAACGGTTCATTCTTTAACAAGATGGTCTATGATAAGGGCGTGAACGGAGTGTTCTATTGCTGTGAAAAAGGTATGGGCTTTCTGGACCTGAAAACCAAAAGATCCCAGGATATGTCCAAAAACTCCTTCAGCGATGCGATCAGTGACATCTGTATAGACGACCAGAACAACATCTGGGTGTCATCCAGCAAGCAGGGGCTTCTGAAATATGCCCGCACACCGTTTTATAATATGCTCAACGGCTCCTCTGCCGCAGGCAGCGTTGTCAACACAGTGATAATAAACAACAACACACTTTATGTAGGCACGGATAACGGTCTTGAGCTCATTGATCTGAAAACCAACAAGGAGCTGAGAAACGGCTATCAGGGAATGCTGGATAATGAAAGAATAAGAAACATCTATGTTGACTCAAAGGAAAACACATGGATAAGCACATAC
This sequence comes from Ruminococcus sp. FC2018, assembly GCF_000621805.1. Taxonomy (GTDB): domain Bacteria; phylum Bacillota; class Clostridia; order Oscillospirales; family Ruminococcaceae; genus Hominimerdicola. Next base: position 179,501 of record NZ_JHXH01000004.1, read on the forward strand.
GGCAGCCATGGTCTCATTCGTGTGGATAATCTGGGGCAGATCAAGAATCTTATCGAGCTCAACCCTTCCCTTAAAGGCTATAAATTCAGATCTGTCAAAGAGCTCAAGGACGGGCGCATAGTTGCGGCGAGCAACACAGGTCTCACATTCATAAAAGATGATAAAGTAGTGGGCTCGATAGGCAGACCCAACGGACTGAACAACCAGTTCATCCTTACCATGGAGGAAAAAGAGGACGGCACTATCCTTGCAGGAACGGACGGTGACGGCATATATATTATCAGGAACGATACCGTTGCAGGACATATCGGCAAAGACGAAGGTCTTGACACCCTGGTGGTAATGAGGATAGTAAAGTGCAGCGGCGGATATCTGTATGTTACCAGCAACGCACTTTATTACGACAACGGGGAAAAAATAAAAAGGCTGGATAACTTTCCCTATTCCAACAATTACGATATTTTTATTACTCAGGATAAAGAGTGCTGGATAACCTCAAGCGCAGGTCTTTACATCGTAAGTGAGGAAAAGCTTTTAAAGGACGAAAAGTACAGCTGCACTCTCCTTAACGACAGGTGGGGACTCAACACCACTTTTACCGCCAATTCATGGAACACATCAAACGATGATATGCTGTATCTTTGCTGTACTGACGGGCGTAAGAAGAATATCCACCAAGCATTATGATTCCATTAACGCTGAGTTCCAGATGCGTCTGCGCTCAATAGATGCAGGGGGAGAGATCATAAGAGAAAATGACGGCAAGTGGGTCATTCCCGCAACCTCCGAACGTATACAATTCAATGTTGCGGTAAACAACTACTCTCTTTCCAATCCCCGGGTGCATTACTACCTTGAAGGCTCCAAGGACCCCGGAATCACCTGTTATCAGAACGAGATAACTCCCCTTTCGTTCACAAATCTGCCTTACGGTGACTACAAGCTGCATATCGAGCTGCTTGATGAGCTTACAGGAGATGTTCAGCGCCGGGAAGTCATCGACATAGAGAAAAAGGCAATGATGTATGAGCGTTTGTATTTCAGAATGTACCTGTTGCTTGTTTGTGTAGCATTCGTCATGTATATCATCTGGCTTTTCTACACCATAAACAAGAGGACCCTGAGGATGAGAGGTCTTCAGATGAAGATATCCACCGACCCAATGACCGGCATACTTAACAAGGAGGGCTCTAAAAAAGCCCTTGAAATGGCGTGCAGCGAAGAAACAGGCACTCTTATGATGATAGACCTTGACAGCTTCAAGCTGGTCAATGACCTGTACGGTCACGACATGGGTGATAAGATACTTATAAGATTTTCTCAGCTGCTGACACAGACCCTCGGTGAGGACAACATTGCCGGAAGGATCGGCGGTGACGAGTTTATAGGGTTTATAAAGGATTCCACAGACGAGGAAAGGGTCGAAGAGATAACCGATACTCTCAACCGTGAAATAACCAAGTCTGCCAAGGAGTATATGGGCGATGACATGACCATTCCTCTTGGAACATCTATCGGAGCTATCAAAGTTCCTGCGGAGGGACGTGACTATAATGAGCTTGCAAAGCTTGCCGACAAGGCACTTTATATTGTCAAGCAGAACGGAAAGCACGGTTATTCCTTCTATCAGAGTAAAAACAAAAAAGAGGATACCAAAAAGGATACACGTGACCTTGGTCAGATAAAGGTGATAATCGGAGAAAGAAATGAAGGCAAGGGTGCATACCTTGTGAACTTCGACAAGCTCCAGGTCATCTATAAATTCCTGTGCAGAAATGTTCACGTAAACAATACCTATGTGGGCTTTTTAAGATTCACTCTGGAAAACGACAACGGCAGATCCATACCGGACGAGATCATGGATTCTTTTGAAGATTATCTGATAATCAACCTTAAAAGGAACGATGTAGTAAGCAGATACGCAGGCAGCTTCTTCGTGCTTTGCACATACGCCGTTTCAGACGACTACCACGGCATTGCAAAGCGTCTGATAAAGGGCTGGAAAGAAACGGAAGGAAGCTCGGGTTATTTACTTACCTACGAGGTAGAATCGGTAGATTAAAAACAAAGTCCTTATCCTGCAAAGTAGGGGTAAGGACTTTTTTATGTTGGTAATATCACACAGCTTCCCTGCGTTATTTATCCTGATCTTTTTGCCTTATTCTCCAAAATCAGAATTTTACCGTTCTTGGTGCATCTGTAAACGAGGAAAATGTGGCGGTGGCATTTTTAAAGTATAGCACCTGGGTGTTGTCATCCTGTGCAGAGTACATTCCCTTCAGCTCGGGATAGTTATCAAGCATATGCTCCTTTGCCTCTACCCTGTCGTCGTTCACAAGTTCACCTGCTACTCTCAGCCACACGCCGTCTTTAAATGCGCATATCTCAGCCTTGGGGTTGTTTGCAAGCTGCTTTGAGATATCCTTGGACTTGCCTGTCTGGATATAAAGCCTATCCTCAAAAATATCAACTGTGCCAAAAGGTCTTACCCTTGGCTGGTCGCCCTCAACGGTGGCAAGATAATAGGTGCCTGCGCTCTTGAGAAAATCAAATACTTCTTTCATGAAAGATCCTCCTTTGTCAGCTTTTATTTTTCTTTATGGGTATTATATCATTTTTTTGAGTTTATTACAAGCATTTTTTTGCCTTGACAGGGCACACTTTTTTATATATAATAAAAAGCATCAAAACTCAGATTTGGTGAAAGGATAACCAGATTGAAAGAAACATTTTACAATTATGACTTCCCTTTAAAGATATGCCTGCTGGCGGATATCCATAACAGACCGTATGATGAGATAAGCCGTTCCCTACGGCGGCAGCAGCCTGATATCATAGCTGTTGCAGGTGATTTTTTATACACATACGCTCCCACCGACGACACTCCCGTTATGTCACGGACCCGGTATTCCCTGGACTTTCTCGCCGACTGCGCAAAGCACGCTCCCACCTTTGTTTCCCTGGGCAACCACGAATGGATGCTTTCAGACAAGGATAAGGAAATAATCGCAGGCACGGGAGTAAAGCTGCTTGACAACACATGGACACAGTTCAACGGTGTTTTCATCGGAGCACTTACATCATCAGGGGTAAGCGCATACACTGAGTTTCGCAAGGGGAAACAGCAGGTATACCCCAAGTGGCAGCACTTCAATGCTCCCCAGCGAAACGAGCCTGTTATCGGCTGGCTGGACGAGTTTGAAAAGCAAAGCGGCAAAAAACTGCTTTTGTGTCACCATCCGGAATATCGGGACAAGTACCTTAAAGACAAAAAAATAGACCTGATACTTAGCGGACACGCTCACGGCGGACAGATAAGGCTTTTCGGTCGTGGACTCTATGCCCCGGGGCAGGGGTTATTTCCCAGATACACCAGCGGCGTACACGAAAACATGATAATCTCCCGTGGACTTGCCAACACAGCAGGTTTTATCCCCCGTCTTTTCAACCCCAGAGAGATAGTTTATATCGTTCCAAATTAAAAGCAGCTCCCGAAGGCTCTTACCTTTCGGATGCTGCTTTGATTTTTTCAAATATCATCTGCGCTGTAAGCATAATCGGGCGGGACACAAAGCTTCCATATTGCGAACACACGGTAATATGCCGCTTGTCAAGGTCAAATTCCGTGAACCGCACCCCACTCAGGTCGTATTCCTCACAGCTTGCCGCAAGAGGACCGTCAAGTTTTATGCCTATCCTTTCCGGACCAAGACTGAGACCTGCGCCGAGATATTTCATCACGCTTTCCTTTACCGTCCAAAGCCGCAAAAAAGCCCTGTTCTTTTCCTCAGGTAAGCCATAAGAATTGACCCACTTTATCTCATCAGGCAAAAGCACCCTTTGGATAAGCCTGTCGGAGACCGTGCGTATACCTTCTGCGTCAACGCCTACACAGCTGTCCGACACCGCACAGACTGCAATGCCGTCACAATGGGAGAGGTTAAAGTGCAGATCTCCCCTTTCAAGATACGGCTTTCCATGGCTGCCATAAGAGATCTTCCTGCTGTCCTTATCAAGGTCGGACAAGGCATATTCCACCAGTGCCCCTGCGGCAAGGGAAAGATACTTGTCCTTTTCAAAACGGAAAGAATCTATCTTTTCTTTTCTCTTGATCGGCATCAATTCATACAGCTGTGTGAAAAGACCACTGCTTTGCAGCTGTGATGTTTCAAGCACCAATAAACGATTTTCCATTATTACCAGCCCATATCCGTCTTTATCTTCTGTGATACTAAATCTGCAGCCTTTGCGTGAGTTTTCTCCGAGGGATGTCCGTTAACAGCCACTCCGTCAGCGATCTGATCCTGCAGCGGAAGCTCAAAGGCAGTGATGTTCTCATCGCCTGTCTGCGCCTTATATCGCTCCACCGCATTTTGCATTGCATTATACAAGGTGTTTCCCATAGTACCCAGGGTGCAGAATATCCTTGCCTTGGGGTTTTTATTTCTCACGACTTTAAGAAACTCCACATATTTGTCCGTATACTCCTGCTGCCTTTGGGCATTAGCACCCGTATATGTGGCATCGTTGGTTCCCAGATTTATAACCACTGCGTCCACATCAGGTCCGTGATCGTACCCTATGGTCTGGGGCTTTACCCCGCCAAAACCGTCCGCTTTGGTAAAGCAATATTTTTCATAATAATTCGCAACAAGATCAGCCTCATTTTTGCTGCCGTCAGGGGTATATCCCGAAACGATACTGCCGCAATAAGCAGCTTTCTTATCTTCACAACAGCGCCCCCTTTTTTGATATTTTATCACATATCACTATGAAAGTCAACGAACCTGCCGGATCACACACATTACCTCTTCTCACATCCGGGAGCAAATGTGAAATATATGTTAAAACCAATTTGTCCCTCTTGAAAAGAATACCGATATGTTATATAATTAAAAAGGTGAATACCCATATTTTTAATGTATTGGAGGATTTATAAATGTTAGTTAATGCTAAGGAAATGCTCGATAAGGCAAGAGCAGGCAAGTACGCAGTAGGTCAGTTCAACATCAACAACCTTGAGTGGACAAAGGCTGTTCTGCTCACCGCACAGGAGCTTAATTCCCCTGTTATCCTGGGTGTATCCGAGGGTGCAGGTAAGTACATGACAGGCTTTGAGACAGTTTCCGCTATGGTTGCTGCAATGGACAAGTCACTGGGCATCACAGTTCCTGTTGCTCTTCACCTTGACCACGGCACATATGAGGGCTGCTACAAGTGCATCAAAGCAGGATTTACCTCTATCATGTTCGACGGTTCACACTTTGCTATCGACGAAAACATCGCAAAAACGACCGAGCTTGTAAAAGTTGCTCATGGTCTTGGTCTTTCCATCGAGGCTGAGGTCGGTTCTATCGGCGGCGAGGAAGACGGCGTTATCGGCAGAGGCGAGTGCGCTGATCCTGACGAGTGCAAGATGATCGCTGATCTGGGCGTTGACTTCCTGGCAGCAGGTATAGGCAACATCCACGGCAAGTATCCTGAGAACTGGGAAGGTCTGAGCTTTGAGACTCTGGCAGCAGTAAACGAGAAGGTAGGCGAGCTTCCTCTGGTTCTTCACGGCGGCACAGGTATCCCTGCTGACATGATAAAGAAGGCTATTTCTCTTGGCGTTGCAAAGATAAATGTTAATACAGAGTGCCAGCTTTCCTTTGCCGATGCAACAAGAAAATACGTTGAGGCAGGCAAGGATCTCCAGGGCAAGGGATTTGACCCAAGAAAGCTTCTCGCACCCGGCTTTGAGGCTATCAAGGCTACCGTTAAAGAGAAGATGGAGCTGTTCGGTTCTATCGGCAAGGCATAATAAATGGGATTGTTTTCTGATAAAAGTTGTCGTGTGGATCTGGCTTACTGCCGTGACATAAACTATGTTTACAATGCAGTGGGCTATGCAGCGCAGATGTGCGGTTTCAAGATCGAATCGGCTGACAGCCGGAACTATACCATAAACCTCAGAAAAAGCATTTCGCTTTTTACATGGGGCGAGAGGGTGTATATTGCAATGGGCGTTATCCCTGACGGGAGAACAGGCGTTACCATAGTCAGTCAGCCAAATCTCGGTACAGAGATAGGCGCAAGAAAACAAAATCAGAAAAACGTTGAAATGCTTGTAAATATGATAAACCAATATATGTAGCCTGCTGCAAACGAGCGGCAGGCTGCTCGTTTATCTGACCAGAGATCATCAGAGTATATTGCGGAAAACCGCTCTTAAAAACAAGGAGGATCGGATATGGAATACTTCAATGCCCGCCGTGTAACACGTATCGGCGTTATAGCAGCATTATACGTTACACTGACCGTTGCACTATCCTCCCTTTCGTATAATAATATACAGTTCAGGATCTCAGAAGTGCTGATGCTTCTATGTTTTTTCAGCAAGGACTATATCTTTGCGGTTTCAATGGGCTGCTTTATTGCAAACCTTTTCAGTCCGATATCAATGGATATACTTTTTGGCACCCTGGCAACCGTTATCTCAGCAATACCTATGTATTTGCTGAGAAAACGGGGAAGCCTGGCAAGAATGATAATCTGTTCGCTGTTCCCTGTTATCTCAAACGCATTTATAGTTGCTCTTGAACTGAAGCTATTTATGCACCTTCCCTACTGGATCAGTGCGGCAGAAGTTGCCTTGGGCGAATTTGTATGTGTAACCGTAATTGGAGTCGCAATATTCAGCGTACTGCAAAAAAACGAAGGATTCATGCGGCTTATAGTTTCGGAAAAACCGCAGACAAGGACATAAACATAGCGTTGCTTTTTTAGCGGCGTTTTTTTGATAATTCTCTTGACAACTCAGTCAAGATGTGTTATAATATTAAAGCTGTGATGAGACAGCAAACGGATAAGAATGTTGCTCCCGCCTCGGTCGTCCGAGCCGTGTAAAAATCGTCGGGCATAAAAAAGTGGATCAGTGTGTAATCCCTGAAATAAGGTATCACCCACCTCCCCAGATTTGAGGCGTGTAAAAATATCAGATTAATATTTGCAGGTGTGCGCAGACAAGCTTGCTTCGCAAGCTGGGCAGACGCGCTAGCTTCGGGTAGCGCTACGACAGTG
>NZ_JHXH01000004.1:186572-188550 GCF_000621805.1 Ruminococcus sp. FC2018
CTCGTCTCCGTCACTGTAGACCATCTGCTCAAGATAGAATATCACAATGGTCAGAAAAGCGTTGATAGGTACGAGTCGGTAATACTTGGTCGCCTGTTCCAGAGTTTCTCCCGTGATGCCGCTCACGCTGAAATAGGCGTTTTGGAACACAAGAATCAAAAGCGCGGAGATCAGTCCGAGACCAATGCTGATTATGAGCCCCTGCCCGAATATCTCGTCGGCACGGCGTTTTCTCATAGCTCCGACCTCTCGTGTGAAAACAATGCCTACGCCTGTTGAGGCGAGATCCCCGAAAAATGTGACGACAGCTGTTACGGGTGTGATCGCATTGATCCCGGCAACACCGTTCTCGCCTATGAAGAACCCGGCAATGATGCTGTCGCTCAGCAACATCAGATACATGACTGCCTTAGTGAACGTGCCTGATATAAGCATAGACCTGAATTTCTTTTCACAGAATCCTTTCATGATTGACCACCCCTTTCATGCCTGTATCAGCTGACCTTAACTTGTGCATTTTTAGATAACGGCTAAGAGCATTGTGCCACAGATAAATTATATCACATTTTGTTAATAATAGCTGTTATCAAATACACAAATAATACCTATGTTGTATGTGCATATTGCATATATGATTATATCAAATTACTCGCTGCAGTTTTATAGGATTTAGTATCTGCTTATGTTATTATACTGAATGGTGGGTCTATGACCCAGCATTCTAAATCTGTTTTTTCGAACGATATTTTAAAAGATAAATAGGGTCAACTCATGAAACAGCGTAGATACGCCATTTTATACTTTCACTGTCGTGTCGCTACCCTCAGGTGCTAGTGTTCGAAAGGACGTGTGGGTTCAAGTCCCACCATCTGCACTACAAAAGCTCGTATTTACGAGCTTTTCTTTTTTATCTTGTTGCTGCTGTCATAGTCATTGCATATTTCAGAGTGATGTCTTGATATACGCAATCGAAAAAGCTATAATTTGTTTCATATCTTCTCAAAGCACAAAAACAGACGTGAATTTCACGCCTGTTTTTTGGTTTTTAGTCAGGTATTTCAATCTCTTTGTTGTCTCCGAGCTTTCCATTCATCTCGAACTTTATATCCAATGTCTTATCTTCATTCTGATGTACCAATATCTTGTTCACAACCATTCTCATGCTTATGTCAGATATGGTATCCTGGGCTAGTATCTCTTTCAGGAACTCAGCGAAGTTATCCAGTTCCTCCTGTCTCTTTTTGCAGACTAGGTTATATTGCTTGAGCTCCTTGTTTTTCCTGTTCAGCTCCTTGACCTCTTTTTGTTTCTTGTTGATCATTTTGTCGTAGAGCTCTTTCCTGCCAAGGTCGTTAAGTCTCTCCATTATAAGGTTCTCAATATCCTCGTTCGTTTTCTCTATCTTTTGCTCGTTTTCTTGTATCTTCTTATCGTAGACAGGCTTTTTTCTCTGCCATTCTTTGACGATATGCTCATACCTCTTGCCCTCACTTATAATATGTTTATACCACGATTTCATCTCATCCTTTAGAAGAGCATCAAGCATATCCTCCCTTATGGTATGAGGTGTACAGTACTCCTTTCCATACCGGTGAGAAGTATTGCAGCTGTATTGTACATAAGTCGAGCCTTTCCAATGTCTTGTTCTGGCGGTGAGATTCGCACCACATTCTGCACATTTAAGTATTCCAGCATATCTATGCAGCTTATTGCCGTTGCTGCTTCGTGGATGGATCACCGACCGCTGCCCAAGCAGGAACTGCGCCTGATCCCAAGTCTCTTTATCTATTATCGCTTCACAGAAGTTTTCATGCCTGAACTGCTCTTTTTTGTCAATAAACGACTTCGTTTTATATATCTTAGAAGTCACGCTTTTATGATTCACCATTGTTCCTATGTATATTTCATTTGTAAGTATGCGTTTTACCGCTGTCTGTACCCAAAGGTATCTTTTGCTGAAATCCGGTTTCCAATCTGC
>NZ_JHXH01000004.1:188560-190288 GCF_000621805.1 Ruminococcus sp. FC2018
ACGCGCTAGCTTCGGGTAGCGCTACGACAGTGTATTTATCACCACCGGCGGATTTCAAGCAAGTCAAGTTTCATATTTTTATATTTGCAGGTGTGGCGGAATTGGCAGACGCGCTAGCTTCAGGTGCTAGTGTTCGAAAGGACGTGTGGGTTCAAGTCCCACCATCTGCACCACGAAAAGCTCGTATTTACGAGCTTTTCTTTTTTTGCTCAGTGACCGGTGTCACTGTCACAGCAGATTGTCGGAGCGCCACCTATGGTAGCGCGTCTGCCAAAACCAGCGCCTGAAACGGCGTATCTACGCTGTTGTCACTATCGTGTCGCTAGCCTACCTTGTGTTGCTGCCAGCATACAAGGTAGTTTCATATCTTCTGAAAGCACAAAAACAGGCGTGAATTTCACGCCTGTTTTTTGGTTTTTACTCAGGTATTTCAATCTCTTTGTTGTCTCCGAGCTTTCCATTCATCTCGAACTTTATATCCAGTGTCTTATCTTCATTCTGATGTACTACTATCTTGTTCACAACCATTCTCATGCTTATGTCAGATATGGTATCCTGGGCAAGTACCTCTTTCAGGAACTCAGCGAAGTTATCAAGTTCCTCCTGTCTCTTTTTGCAGACTAGGTTATATTGCTTGAGCTCCTTGTTTTTCCTGTTTAGCTCCTTGACCTCTTTTTGTTTCTTGTTGATCATTTTGTCATAGAGCTCTTTCCTGCCGAGGTCGTTAAGTCTCTCCATTATCAGATTCTCAATATCCTCGTTCATTTTCTCTATCTTTTGCTCGTTTTCTTGTATCTTCTTATCGTATGCAGGCTTTTTTCTCTGCCATTCTTTGACGATATGCTCATACTTCTTACTCTCGCTTAAAATATGCTTATACCACGATTTCATCTCATCCTTTAGGAGAGCATCAAGCATATCCTCCCTTATGGTATGAGGTGTACAGTACTCCTTACCATACCTGTGAGAGGTATTGCAAGTGTATTGTACATAAGTCGAGCCGTTCCAATGTCTTGTTCTGGCGGTAAGATTCGCACCGCATTCTGCACACTTAAGTATTCCAGCATATCTATGCAGCTTATTGCCGTTGCTGCTTCGTGGATGGATCACCGAGCGCTGCCCAAGCAAGAACTGCGCCTGATCCCAGGTTTCTTTATCTATTATCGCTTCACAGAAGTTTTCATGCCTGAACTGCTCGTTTTTGTCAATAAACGACTTCGTTTTATATATCTTAGAAGTCACGCTTTTATGATTCACCATTGTTCCTATGTAAATTTCATTTGTAAGTATGCGTTTTACCGCTGTCTGTACCCAAAGGTATCTTTTGCTGAAATCCGGTTTCCAATCTGCAAGTCTCCTGCGCTGATAGTATTCGGGCGATTTGACTCCCCTCCTGTTCATTTCTCTTGCTATCGTTGTCAATCCGTATCCCTCGAGGAACATATCAAACACATCCCGAACTATTGCAGCTGCTTCAGGATCAACAAGTATCCTCTTATTGATCCTGTCTGCCACATAACCGATCGGAAGGCTTTCGATAACACCTGAACTCTTTTGTTTCTGTCTTATTCCCGCCTTGACCTTGCGGCTGATATCCTTTGCATAAAAGTCATTGAATATCTGCTTGAAGCCTATGAGCAGGTCATCATTTTCGTTTGAACTATCGATTCCCTCAGTCACCGAGATCACTTTTACCTTGTTCTGCCGGAGATGGTCTATGAACAGATC
>NZ_JHXH01000005.1 GCF_000621805.1 Ruminococcus sp. FC2018
ATATTTGAAAGATACTCCAACTTGAAATACAAGTACGGAAACAGGCACTTTTGGTGCAGAGGATACTATGTTAGCACTGTTGGCGGAAATAAGAACGGAATAGCAAAGTATATACGAGACCAAGAGAAAGAAGATATGATGTATGATCAGATATCTTTTAAAGAGTACCAGGATCCGTTTAAAGATATAACAAAGTAGAAGATCAAGTAATGCGGTAGGTAGCTTTAGCGTATTACGTGCCCCTTAAGGGGCGGCTGGTGAAGTGCCCTTTTAGGGCTGTTATAAAACCACCGGCTTCGCCGGTGTGATATTTATTATTTTGCTCAAAAATCGGGTTTGCCGCTTATTTTGACGCTTATTGACGCTTACGGCTCCGCAAAGCCTATCCCTGCGCTGTTTGCGAGGCGTGCGATGATCCCGTTTGCCGGCGTGTTGCGATCTGTGCTGTCATTTATGCAAAAGAGAAGTGCTCCCCACTGTATGAGTTACAGCAGGGAGCGCTTTTGCATATTAAGTATCTACCGCCTTTCGTTTTTATGATTTTTGAATATATTTGTATTTCTCGTTCTGATCAAACTATCTCGAATCTGCAGCAGTTTCCGTCAAAGCTGCTGTTCCATCTGTTTGTTGTAAAGCTGAACCAGGTCTTTAAGCCTTCCCAGCCGACCTTCCAGAACTTGACTTCCTGATCGGATACCTTGCCGTTCTTGTCGAGCGTCAGGTTAGCGTCGATGTTGATGCCCCTGAAGATAGCGTCGGATTTATCTTCAAAACCGTTGAGAGAACTTGAGTAGCATTTGCTGAATGCCTTTGCAGTGATGATGTAGGTATCCTTCTTGATCTTAGATGTATCAAAGCCGTTCTCATTGAGCAGCTGACGGATCGTCTTGCCCTTGCTTGCTGCATAAGCTGCTATATCCTTAACATAATCGCCGGATATCTGACCTTCGACCACGTTATCATTGAACCAATCGACCTGCTTGTTGGCTTCCTTCTGGCTGTCGTCGCCTGCATTGCATTTCTTCGGGATCTCTTTGAAGTCCTGAGTGAAAAGATCAGCTTTAAGATTGATATTGCAAAGTCCGTGGTTTACGAGTGCGGTCTTGCTCTTGCTCCTGAATGTTTTTTCATACATTCCTGCAAATGTGGTGCTGTTGTCGTAACCGGACTCTTCTCTGAGAGTCATTGAGCGAACAAGTCCGTCCTTTCCGGAATTTACGTCGTAAGTGCCGTCCTTGTTTGCAATTACGCTGATTATATCATTGGAATCAAAGTCTATATTGATAGTCTTGGTGTCATCGAAGAACACGGAGATTATGCCGTATTTGTTCTTCCTTGATGTGTTGACCTGCTTGGTGTAGTACTTCTTTACCTTGTACTCGCCTGTAACGTGCTCGGAAACGGACTGGATCTCGTTGATGATCTCTTCGTCGCTTGCATCTATCTGGTCGAGATACTTACTGTTGATCTGTGCACGCATATCGTCTGAGAGATTGTTTACATAAAGCTGAGCCGAGAGGCTTTCAAGGATCGCTGTGCAGCCTGCGGTGTAGGTCTGAACGATAGCTTCGCAGACGGGCTTTGCCTTGACGATAGCCTCATTTGAGAACATTACGTTTGCACAGCTGTTGTTATATACTACGTCGAAGATCGAGGTATTGGTTCCGAGCGATGTGTCTGTGATGTAGGTGTTGAGCACGGTCAGAGACTTGTCGAAATTATCTTTCCATGCTTTGAATGATCCTGCGAGACTGCCTATCTTTGCGAGCTTGTCAACGTTTGAAAGAGTCTTGCTGTTCATGGTCTCGTTTATCTTCCTTGAAAAGTATTCAGCGTCAGCTTTGAAGTTAACGTAAGCGGTGTAGAACGCAGTCATATTAAGCTCGTTCTGGAGAAGATTCTTGATCGACTGCTCCATTTTGTCGATCTTTTCAAACAGCGTGTCGAGCTTGCTGTTTATCTCATCGAGCTTGAGCTGTGTCTGATCTACTGTGCCAACGTACGAATCGAGCAGACCTTCAAGTGCGGGAGTAAAGAACTTTGCGCCCGGGACTTCGTCGAGTATAGCAAAGATAGTCTTTGCAGTGATATCCTTGACTTTATTCATATCGTCATCAAGTATTATCTTGCCGTCTTCGATCCTGATCGACTTTTCTCCGCCGTCTGCTGCGGTACACATAGCTGTTCTTGTGTTCATATTAACGACTGCGTCTGTGTTTGCCGAAGCTGCTATTGTTGCGGCTGTTGTCATTACCATTACTGCTGCGAGCATCGAAGCGATCATTCTCTTGAATTTTCTGTTTGTCTTTCTTGTGTTTGTCATTGTTGTTTCCTCCTTGTTTGTTTTGTTGTTTTTGTTTGTGTTGTTGATGTTTGTTTTTGTGTTTTTCATTGTTGTTTCTCCTTTCGGTCTCGGGTTTTCCTTTTCTTTGATCTCAGTATATCATACAGACCTTGACAACTTCTTGACAGATTTTGATTTGACCGAATATTTTTTACGAGTTCTTTTTTGCTTTCTTTCTTCCGAAGAAGATAAAGTATCCGAACAGTACTGAGCCGATCGCAGTTGTGAAAATGCTTCTTGCAGATAAGAATTCCTTGTTCATGATCTGACCTGCTGCGAAATTTACTGCTATACAGATGAGAGCGAAGATGATAACGAATGCTGCGAACTTTACGATAGTTTTCTTGTTTGTGTTTTTCATAGTGATTACTCCTTTTCTTTTTTGGTTTTTGTTATTGTCTTTTGTTCTTTCGGGTCGTTCCCTTTTCTTTGACTTTAGTATATCACACCGATCTTGACAACTTCTTTACAAGCTCTTATGCTTTAAAAATTTTTTGTTTGTTCTTTCCGGTGTGTTCGGGGGGTGTTCCCTTTCTGTGATTACATAATAACATACAAACCTTGACAACATCTTGACAGAAAAAACTCTTTTTCAAAAAAACTGAAAAAATTTTTCCCGTGAAACAAATAAGCGCCCGCAAAGGCTTTATCTGCGCTGTTTGCGAGGTGCTTATCCATAAGCTTGATTGACAATCACGGGGCGGTATTGTATAATTGAACTGTGGGGTGATAGAGTGCATAAAAATCTTGAGCTGTTTGTGACATTTATGAAGATCGGAGCTTTCACATTCGGCGGAGGCTATGCGATGATACCGCTGATACAGCGTGAGGTCTGTGATAATAAAAAGTGGATGAAAGAGCAGGATATACTTGAGATCGTTGCGATAGCGGAATCAACGCCCGGACCGATAGCGATAAATGCGGCGACCTTTGTGGGCTTTCGCACGAGTGGGTTTCTCGGTGCTGCTCTTGCGACGCTGGGAGTAGTGCTTCCGTCGTTTCTTATCATATCGCTGATCTCGCTCGTTCTGACCGAATTTCAGAGCGTCAGAGCTGTTCAGTACGCTTTCATGGGGATCCGTGCAGCTGTGCTCGCACTGATACTCAAAGCGCTGTGGATGATGTTCAAGGCATCAAAGAAAAACGCCTTTTCATATTTCATAATGGCAGCCGTCCTTGTGCTTACGGCTTTTGTAAAAATAGATGCGGTCTATGTAATCATAGGCTGCGGTCTGTTCGGCTTGCTGTGGTCGCTTTTGATGAGAAAGGAGCATAGCGATGATACTGCTTGAACTGTTTCTCATCTTTCTGAAAATAGGTGTGTTCACCTTTGGTGGCGGATACTCGATGATAGCTATGATACAGTACGAAGCCGAGCAGCACGGCTGGCTTTCGCAGTCTGAGCTTGTGGATTTCGTGGCGCTCAGCGAGAGCACGCCCGGACCGCTTGCGGTGAATATGGCTACATTTGTCGGAATGAAAACAGGCGGTGTGCTCGGTGCGGTGCTTGCGACGCTTGGCGTGGTACTTCCGTCATTCGTTATAATCCTCATCATCGCAAAATGCTATGAGCGGTTCAAGACCAGTAAGGCGGTCGGCGGAACAATGTTGGGCATGAAGCCTGCCGTTGTGGGAATGATCGGCACAGCTTTGTTTTCCGTCGGACGAACGGTATTCTTCCCCGGCGGCTTGCAGGCGGACAGGTTCACACAGGCATCTTTCTGGGTGTTCCTCGGTATCTTTGCCGTGTCGGCTGTTCTTGTTTTCAAAAAGGTGAACCCGATAAAGATAATCCTGCTGTCAGCTGCTGTCGGCATCGGTGCAGGGTACAGCCTGAATTTGTAACGGATAAAACGATAACCGCCCGTGGGTTTAATGCTTGCGGGAATGATAATTGAACGGTGAGATAAAAAATCAGAGGAGATTTTTATTATGGAACTGTATGAAGCGATAAACAGCAGAAGAACTGTCAGAGATTTCGAGGCTGAGCCGATCCCTGCGGAAGTTCTGGAAAGGATCATAGAAGCCGCATTTAAAGCTCCCACTAATGACCATATGAGAGATTGGCATTATATTATCGTGCGGGATATAAATGTCACGGCAAAACTGCTGGACATCATACCCAAAGGAATATCCGACGAAGATATGCAAGCTTTGATAAATGATTGGAATCTGAGTGACAGCATACAGCAGGAGTGTTACCGCAATGCAGTTCCGAAGCAATACAGAATGCTGTTTGATGCATCAGCAGTTATCATTCCGCTTCTTAAACAAAAGACAGATCTGCTTCACCCTGATAATATATCACATCTGAATGGCTTTGCATCTATCTGGTGCAGCATAGAGAATATATTTCTTTGTGCAACAGCCGAAGGGTACAGCTGCAATCTGCGGATACCTCTTGGAAATGAGGCTGAACACGCAAGAAGTGTTCTTGGTTTCCCGAATGACTATTTTATGCCTTGCTTCATTGGCATAGGCAAGCCAAAAAGTGATATCGCACCTGTGAAACAAAAACAGATTGATATCAAGCAGCGAATACACTGGGATAGATTCTGATTTATCATACAAACGACAACTAAGAGGTGGCATATGCAACAGAAATTATCCATTGCGATACAGACATTGTATTCCACAAGGAAAGATAACCCCCACGCAATAAGAATGATGATACGGATGTGTGACCCGATAGAACGCTGCGTATTGTGCAGTGCTGTGGATATGACTATGCAGCGATATCCGTATTTCTGCGTTGAGCTTCGGAAAAAGGACGGGCGGTATGTATTTGCACAGAATACACGGCCTGTCGTTATCAGCGATACGCTCGAGGGTACACAGCTGAATTCGGAAGGCTCAAACTACCATATGATCGCTTTTTCCGCCGAGGACGACTGGATCGTTCTGGACGTGTTCCACGGTCTCACAGATGGTATTGGCGCATACGAAGTGATCCGCACATTACTGTACTATTATTGCTCACAGAGGTATGATGTGAAGCTGAGCAGAGAGGGTATCCGTCTTGCGGGAGATGAGATCTCCGTTGAGGAATGGGATGATCCCGTTGATGCTTTAAGCGGGCAGCCTGCTGAGATGCAAACGCAGATGTCGCCCGCTCTCGTTCTGACCGGGTACCCCGGGCTGCTCAATGACCATAAAAAGACCGTACACAGCATAGCTCTTTCAGAGGCGGAGTTCATGAGTTTCAACTCAGAACACAAGGGCAGTCCCGGAACGATGACAGCGCTGCTGCTGAGCCGTGCCATTGCAAAACTGCACCCGGAAGCTGCTGCACCGATCAGGATCATCGTGTGTGTAAACCAGCGAAAAGCGCTGAGAGCACCGCTTGCGCACCAGAGCCTTGTGGGATTTTCTGCACTGGAATATGACCGACAGCTGCGAAGTCTGCCTATCGGACAGCAGGTGACCGAATTCCGCAGGAGGGTGTTTGAACAGTCGGGTGACGAAGCGATCATGTCCTCGGTAAATGCTGCCGCCTCATTCGTAGGAATGCTTACAAATATGAAAACAGATGAGGAACGTCTTGAAGCAATGTCCGCTGCCGATGAAATGCTAAATGGAACTATGACTGCTGTGATAAGCTATGTCGGCAAAGCAGGATTCGGTGATGCGGAGAAGTATATCCGGGATTTCAGGACATGGACACGCTGCCCCGACAAGGGTATCATCGTCGAGATATCCGCCGTGAACGGACGGTTCATCATGGATATTATCCAGCCGTTTTCCGACCCTGTCTATGTGAACGGCTTTCTGCAGCAGCTGGAAGAAAACGGCGTTGCCTATGAGCATCTTGGTGTCAGGGAACTGACGCTGCCGAACATTAAGCTGCCCTGGAGCAAGTAATTGTGCCAAAAATAAAAGAGAGGTTCACTTCTGACGGTTTTCTGACGGGAGAGCCTCTCTTTGCTTGTCAGACGACTTTTTTGAGGTTTTTTCAAAAACCTCTTTTCTTTTTGACAAAAAAATGATATACTATACTAAATCAGACCTGAGAGAAAAGCAAGGTGAGATAATGAAAAAGAAAAACAAAAACAGAAAACTGCTGTTTCAGGTTGGCCTGGTGATGCTGCCTGTGTTTATGATACTCATTGCACTGGTATCATGGGTGATGTATACTACCACCGTCAACGGTATGCTCGAAACGCAGAGAGGCAATATGAAGAATATGCTCGAAGATACCTATGACAGCATTGTGGAAACGAGCCTGACAGGTTCGGAAACGGCAGATTGGTTTATTGAGCAATGGAAAAGCAACCCCGACATTTTGCAGCAGGAGATCACCGAAGAGGAAACGAAAAAATATATCGAATACATAAAAGAAAACAAAGACGGCATCAACTCAATCAAGTATCTTGAGCAGCTGCCGCAGGACATAAAGAGATGCTTTATCAAGGTCAAATATCAGACTGTTCAGCAGCTTCTGAAAGTCGAGGCGGATAAGCACTCATATCAAAGTGCGTTCTTCATCGGGCTGACTGATTCGGATATGGGTCTTGTGCTGTGCGAATACAAAGAGGACGGCAGCGAAAAGCAGTTCGGTGAGCGTTATGAGATCGACAAGTCAGAGCACCCTGCGATCGAAAAGCTGCAAAGCGGCAATGACGGAAAGATCGAGTTTGAGATGTCACAGGACTTTCCCGACAAGGCGAACTATTATCTTGCGTTCAAGCCGATAGTTGCCGGTGGAAAGACTATTGCAGCGATAGGCATTGCATACAACTGGGACGACCTTAAAAAGACGCTGGGTTCCTCGCTGATAATGGCATATCTGCTCGGCATCGGCGGCATCGTTGTCGCAATAGTCGTCATTCTCATCATATTCTACCGCAGGGCAGTAAGACCTGTCACGAGGATACAGAAAGCTCTGGTGAGATACACGGAGGATAAGGACAGTGCGAAGATCGTCAGCGATATGCTCGGCATCAGTGAAAGAAACGAGATCGGCTATCTTGCCGATGTTATCTCGGATATGTCGCTGGAAATAGACCGCTACACCAAGGAAAACCTCAGGGTGCAGAAGGATCTGTACGATGCAAAGGTGCAGATAATGGTGTCGCAGATACGACCGCACTTTATGTACAATGCACTGACATCTATCGCAATGATGTGCGAGCTTGACCCGATGACTGCGAAAAAGGCAACGATCGCCTTTGCGGACTATCTGCGGGGCAATATGGATTCGCTCAAGCAGACAAGACCCGTGCCGTTTGAAACGGAGCTTGAGCATCTGAAAAACTATCTTTATATTGAAAAACTGCGCTTTGATTATCTGCTGAACATTGAATACGACATACAGGCAACGGGTTTTGAACTGCCGCTGCTGAGCATACAGCCGCTCGTTGAAAACGCTGTCAAGCACGGCGTCGGAATGAAAAAAGGCGGAGGAACGGTGAAGATATCCTCTGTCGAAACGGACAGTGCTTTTGAAGTGATAGTTTCCGACGACGGCGTGGGATTTGATGTGAACGCTCCGAAAAAGGACGACGGACGTTCGCACGTCGGAATGGAGAATACAAAGAGACGTTTGAAAGAGATGTGCAAAGCTGACATCGTGATAACCAGCGAGGTCGGCAAGGGCACGACAGCTCGAGTGATAATACCCAAAAAGGAGGGCAAGGCAAATGAGGATACTGTGTCTTGATGATGAGCCGCTGGCACTGAGGATGCTTGAACAGGCGGTAAGACAGTCAAAGCCCGATGCGGACATATCGGCATATCTGGATCAGGACGAACTGCTCGAACAGACAAAGCAGGGAGGCTGCGACATTGCATTTCTTGACATACACATGCGTGGAATGAACGGTGTTGAGCTTGCAAAAAAGCTCAAAGAGCTGAACCCGAAGGTAAATATTATTTTTGTGACGGGTTTTTCCGAATACACGGGCGAGGCAATGGGTCTGCACGCAAGCGGCTACATAATGAAACCCGTCACTAAGGAAAAGGTAGACAAAGAGCTTTCAGACCTGCGTTTCCCTATCGTGCCGAAAAGCGATGCACTGCTGAGAGTGCAGTGTTTTGGCAATTTCGATGTGTTCCTGCCGGGCGGCGAACACGTCCGCTTTGAGCGCAGCAGGTCAAAGGAGATATTTGCCTACCTCGTTCACCGACAGGGAAGTTCCTGCAGCACCAAGGAGATAGCCGCTGTGCTTTTTGAGGACGAGCCATACGATACCAAGCAGCAGAACTATGTTCAGCAGCTTATCCACGCAATGATAAAAAGCCTCAAAGCTGTTGGTGCAGAGGAGGCGATAGTGCGCAGCTACAATGCACTTGCGGTCAACACAAAGGTGCTTGACTGCGATTACTACCGTTTCAAGGAGCTTGACGCAGGTGCAGTCAATTCGTTCCAGAACGAGTATATGAGCCAGTACTACTGGGCAGACTTTCTGTACGATGAAGATTTCTGATACTATAATTAAGGCACTCGTATCATTAAAGATGCGGGTGCTTTTTTGCACCTTTAAAAAAATATTCTATTTTTGAAACAGTATTAATATCTGTAAAGATGTTGTCAAGATGTGTATGCTATTATGTAATCACAGAAAGGGAAACACCCCAAGCAACACACCCAAAACCACAAAAACAAAAAAGTTTTTCAAAGCAGGAAAACTTGTAAAGAAGTTGTCAAGGTCGGTGTGATAAACTAAAGTCAAGGAAAAGGGAAAACCCCGAAAGAACAAAAGACAAAAACAAAAACGAAAAGGAGAAAACAGAATGAAAAACAACAACAGAACATTTGAAAATACAAACAACACCAACACAACAAAGGAGGAAACAAAAATGACAAACAACACAAGAAAGACAAACGGAAAAATCAAGAGAACCATCGCTTCGATGCTCGCAGCAGTAATGATAATGAGTACAGCTGCAACGACGACCGCTTTTGCGGCAGAAACGCAAGATTCCATTTCCACTCAGATCACCTCGACGGTAACGAACTACTTCAAGGACACATCCCTCGGATTTTTGAAAAATTCAGCACTGAAGGTCATCGGTCCTGAGCTGACAAAGGTTGGTCTGACACCGATACTCAATATGTATCTCGGCATTGAAGACGGTCCCTCCAATCAGGACATCCTCGACAAGATCGAAAAGAGCACCGCAGAGATCAAGGCTGAGATAGCAAAGGTTCTGGACGCTGCTAAGGAGCTTTCGACGCAGACAGCCAACTATCACCAGTTTCAGATGAACCAGCTCAAGGCGATCAACAGCAACATCGACACAAAAGATTTCAGAACACAGGCTGATACGGTCGCTGCGGATTTTGCACACGCTCTCAAGAGAATCGACGAGAACAAGGCTAATATCACCTGCGACGGCAGCGGTAAGATCAACAACACCACATACAAGGCGTACAAGGAGATCCTCGCAGACCCCAAGTGCAACGTAAGCTCCATGCAGGCAAACTTTGACGAGATGCTTCGCTTCCTCAAGGGTCAGCGTACCTCCAACAACAACGAAAACGGCTACCGTCAGCTTACCAATTATCTGATGGACAGGATCGTAGCAGCAGACCTTAACGAACACAGCTACACCAATACACCTGATTATAACGGCGGCATCGACGCTATCAACACAGAGATAAAGATCATGGAAGAGCAGGCTATAATGGACTTTGCGATCATCAACGTGCTCAACAGCATGCAGTGCAAGGTCAAGGAGTACGAGATCGACAACGGCATCATCACTGTCAACGAAGACGAAAGCCCATTTGCAAAATATGAAAACACAGCAACAAATCTTCAGAGCAGCCTTGTTGAGATGAACAAGATTTTCAAAGGTGTGCTCAAGGAGAACGAATCTCTCAAGGGCAAGTATATCACTGCTTACCTGTATGTAAAAGAGAAAGACAACACTGTGAAAAAAGGCTGCACATCCTTCATAGATGCGTGGTCACAGGGTATAGACAGCGGCTGCAGCTTCACCATCAATGTTACTAAGAGCGGTGAGGAGCTCGTTGCCGACAGCAAAAACGGCTTCAAGAGCGACAATAATGTAAAGGGCATCGGCAAGGACGGCGGATTCGTAGTTCCCGATGGAAAAAAAGTATATATCGACATGACAGGCTGGAGCAACGGCTTCAACGCACTGGCAAAGACCGACATGCACATCTTCACCGTTGGCAGCAACTCAGATTTCACCATCAGACACGCAAAATTTGAGGGCGGTGCAAATCACGTGTACGTTCCCGACAACGCAAAGAACGCAAAAGTCACGATCTACGGCTGCGGAATATATGACTCAAAGGGACCTGCTGTCCTCATCAGCACAAAGGCAGACAAGACCAACGTAAACGTACAGTGGAGCGAGTACTGGCATAAGGATAACGGCTTTGTCAAGAACAACAACAAGTCAAGCGTAGTTAAAGAAGAACACTGTAACCGCCTGTATGAATATTCTGAGCGTGGCGGCGAGTACTGGGGAACCTGATAAATGATCGGAAATAACAAACTGCATCAACAAAAGCGTCTGACATTGTTCGGACGCTTTTATATAGTTTTTTTTGACATTGAAAAAAGGCACAGTGTTCATTATCTGTCACATTATCGGATTCTGAACGCCATGAAGAATTCGTCGTTTTGACGAAACATACGGTCGTGGTTTCAAGATATTCTAAAGCGTTATAACACAAAGCGGAAAGAGGTATACTATCACAATAAATCAGTTGAGAACACTATGATCTGCATTACAAGCAACACGCACGGTGATTTCAGACGGGTGCAGGAATTCTGCCGCTGTTTCCGAACCCTGACGTTCTCTTCTTTTACGTAATGCCTTAATCGTGCACCGAAATTGCGTCTTATCAACACCATTAAAGAAATTGTGCAAGTGAGGACGTTTTTGTGAAAGGTAACAAAGTGCAGCTGTAAACAATTTCACTTTTATTAGCTGTTCGTATGTGTTACTACTAATGTAAGAGCATTTTGAACAAATACATATCCTTCGTTTTGTGCTATACGCTCAAATCTCCTGAACCCACTAACCGCAGCAAGCTGTCTTCGTCTATATTATCAGAAGCCTTTGACCGAAAGGGGTGCACTATGGATACTGCATTTGATATTGACAGCTTTATAGTCTGGCTGCTGACTCAGCTTGACTGCGATCACGACGAGGAACGTGAAGCACGGGTCTATAAAAGGGTATTTTCAGATTCCGAGGAGATAAAAAATGATGAACAACAATGAGATCACAACACTTGTTTTAAAAGCTAAAAACGGCGATAAAGCGTCGTTTGAAAAGCTGTACAAGGAGTTTTACACCAAGGTCTATTACTTTGCAAAGCAAAATGTTGCCGCCCCTGACATTGCTGAGGATATAACGGCGGAAAGGAGTATACTCTCAAAGGAATAATCAATGAGGAATATGACAACCGTATAGCTTCTGTCATCAGTTTTACAAGAGCAGAATATAGCCATTGAAAAAACAAGAAAGATTAATAAAACGATTATTCTATATCGATTTAACACTATAGTTTTCTCCTTTTTTTGCAATCTGAATATTATTATCCTTAATTTGTCAATATGGCGAAAAAGGAAATGATTCCATCCTTGTTCATTTTCATTGCATATTATTATCCGTAAGAACGCTAGCCTACTGTACCCTATTGGCTAAGTATTCTTCAGTTAGTCTTTCAGATCATTACTGGGTCAGACCTGCAGGCAGTGATATGTCCTGGGAGAGCGTGAACTTTTTTGATAATGATTTTTCAGATGACATTTTTATTCTATAACAAAAGCACGCATATATGAATTTTTTGTAAACATGGTCTGTGCAAGGCAACTTTCTTATATTTTTGGGGGTATATATAACAAATGCATATAAATATACATTTCAGGAGGAAAAAATATGCCGAAGCCTATTGATCCGAAAGAAAAATACGATTACCTTTTAAAATGGCTGGACAGTGATGTTACAAAGCTGATAGTCGAAGGCAGTATGCCCGGTGTCAGCAAGGCAGCAGAGGAACTGAAAAAAGCCCTTTTAGCTCAGACTGATGACAGGAATGAGCTTGCTCTTGATGTGGAGGAAAAACTCAATGCTTTCAAGGAGAGCATA
This sequence comes from Ruminococcus sp. FC2018, assembly GCF_000621805.1. Classification (GTDB taxonomy): domain Bacteria; phylum Bacillota; class Clostridia; order Oscillospirales; family Ruminococcaceae; genus Hominimerdicola. The sequence goes on from NZ_JHXH01000005.1 coordinate 12,419, forward strand.
GATGATACATCAAGGGTATATTCCGGGCGCAGCGGAATAGCGTCATATCTCAATTACGGATCGAGTCTTGCGGACTATGCACTGCTTTCCTATGACAGAGAGCTTGAATCCTTCAATATCATCGGCAATACACACCTTACGGAGAGCTTTGGTGCCGAAGGCATCTCAGCCCTGGATAAGAGCGGTAACCCGAAGACACTTCCGCAGATCAATGATGCCCTCTGCACCCTCGGCTATGACAAGCTGTGGAACAGCATGGCTAAAAGAGTTGAGCTTTCGGGCAGGACTAACTGCACCGTTATCAGGGACGAGGATGCACAGGCAGTCTCGGATGAGATCATCAGGACAAATACGGAACTGAAAGCCGCTGTCAGGAGCATTCAGGAAAATGCTCCGAAAAACAAGGAGCTTTATACCGACTATGACAAGACATTCGCCCCTGAAAATTATATTAAAATTGTCGAGGCGAAGAAGAATATCGACTGGCAGAGCGATGCTCTCGGCAGAGGCTGGGATCCTTCAAAGGCAGACGAGGTCGGCGTACACATCAAGATCCGTGAGGCTGTAAAGTACAACCCCAAAAACGATCTTATTGAGGACGAGTACAGGGATCTGAGAGGATTTAACAAACGCTGCAACCAGTATCTCGGTAAATCAGACCCCACAAAGCTGGAATTCCAAAGCCGTAAAGACTTCTGCCAAAAGTACACCGAAATGAACCTTATAGTTCGCTTTGCGATCATCACGGCAAAGAACTCCCCGTCGATCCAGGCTTCACTGGAGGATTATGTTTTCGATAATGTAAAGGACAGAAACAAAACCGCCCCGAAGATGACCGCAGCACAGAAAAAGAGTGTGGAAGACGAAATGCAGCGGATAGCTACGGGTAAAGAGGATATCGATTCAGCGAAGGAATACAGGGAAAATGAATCTACCAGGAGCTATAATCCGGAAAAGGAAAGATCCGACAATGATCAGGAAATAGAAGACCCTGAATATCTTGCCGATCGGATCAAAGCAAATTCGTCTTTTGATTCGACCAGTGAGGACAGCGAGGATGATCCTGAAGAAAGACTCAAGACCAATGACTCAAAAAACAGTATGTTCTTTGCTCTCTATAAACGCGATTCGAATACCAAGGACATTTTCAGCCTGGCACATTCCCGTTACAAGAATTATGCCTACTCTACCGTATTCCTGCACGGTGATGAAAAAGATGTAAAGGAAAACACGGATAATATTTTGTCGGCAGTTACAAAGGCGACTTCGGAATATGTGATGAGCGAGGCTGTTGAAAACTCTTCGACCAGTATATACAATACAACTGATAAGATCAAGATATTTGATAAATATAGTTTTGATTCAGATAATAAGTATATGAGGAAATTAAACAAGTCTGTCAAGCTTGTGAATATGATCGATGTAGTTGATGAAAACAAAGAGAACCGCCGTCTTTCGCTCAATATGACAAAGTCCGAGCTGGATACTATGTACATGAATGTGGTCAGATCGGCTGATGATCTGCAAAAGAACGAGCCTTCGCTTTATAATGAATTCAATAATACCGCAATAAACAGCTCCAGGAAATTCGATTATATCAAAAGGCTGAGGAACAATGCTACCGTCGGCAGCAGATCGCTTTTTATCTATTCGGCCGGAGAATACATTCAGGACAAGAATATGATGCTGTATCAGGCACTCGATGCGGGAACGGGCGAAAGAAATCATGAAAGAGAGGCTATTGAGCTCCGCAAGTGGAGCATTGATCAATTCAGAGATATGCTGGATTCATTCAGCGATTCAGATGACAATTTAGACAGCCTTCTGGAGGATAACGACAATAGAAAAACAAATGTTACCCGAGCCAAGGACGATAAGCGATCAGCTTCATACCGCGGCATGATCTCGGCGTTAAAGCTGCTTAAAAAGATGCGTAATCGTGAGCATTTCGGTGACTATACTCCCGAGGAGATAATGAAGGCATTTGAGAATGCGAAAAAAGCTACGAAGAAGTATATAGATACTCATTCGGGTATTTACAGACTTACAAGAGCAGGCTCCCCTGAAGGCAAAGAACGTGTTGAAAACGCAAGGGAGATCTATAATGACATTCTCAATTCAGAAAATATGCTCCACGCGAGGTATATGACATTATGCTTTATGCCAAAGGGCATTACAATAGAAGATGCGCTGGAACAGTGTGATGATATAATTGACGAGATTGACAGGGGCGTACCGTCAGACGGTCTTAACAAAATGGACGCTCTCGCAAAAGAGAAAGGAAAGATAGGCGTTGATCTTGACGGCAAAAACATAGCGGAAGTTAATATCAATGAGCTTATCGACAAGAACGTATCCGCGGAGGATGTTTACGGTATCGGCAGTCCGCAGGCTGCTGCCGCAGAGGATCTGTCGGAGATAGAGGACGATGAGAAGTCCGAACTTGAGGAAGATAACAATTCAGAAAGCAGTAATGACGAGCCGGAGGACAAAGAGGAAATTGATCCCGAACCGATCATAAATGAAAATACAGACCGCAAGGCGGAGCTTGACCACCGCTATATAGCAAACAGAAGGACGATAGAGAACTGTAGCGAAAACCTCAAATACCACGCAAGACCCGGTCACGAGGAGCAATATACAGTAGAGCTTGAAAAGCAGATAAGGAGCCGTGAAGAGCTGCTTGAAAGATACAGCTATCTTAACGACCCTGTGGGTGAAGAAGCAACAGAAAAGGTATCTCAGGATATAACAAACTACACAGCGGGGATCATAGCTGCCAAGCAGCTGATAGGGCTTATCAAAAACGGCAAGATGACATTCGATAAGCTCAAAGAAATGGATTTCAACGATCAGGTAGAGTCTGTCAAGGCAAATGAGGGCTTCAAGAGCATGGCACAGGGGAAGACTTCCTGGGCAAAGGCTCTGAGTCTCAAAGAAAAGGCACTGACAAACAACGGCGATCTGCTGTATGCAGGCTTTACAAATGCAAATGCCAGAGCGCTTGAAAAGAAAGATGATGACATCATCACCACTGAAAGAAAGTCCATAAGAAGCGAGAGAAACACAATGAATAAAAAGACGGAAAAAAACATCGGCAAATAAGTTTCTCTGCAAAAACGAGCATATAAAAAAAGTCTGTAAAAAGTCAGCTAACTGTGATAAAATAGAATTAATATCACAGGAGGCTGATTTTTTATGGCAAGAAGAAAAAGAGAACCGATGAGTGAGGGAAAGAAGAACATCATAGGAATGCTGCTTGAAGAATATGACATCAAGTCGGCCAAGGATATTGAGGATGCTCTCAAAGACCTTCTCGGAGGGACGATCCAGGAAATGCTTTAGTCCGAAATAATCAATTCCTAATGCACAAATTATCTCACTATATGAATCTTTGTGTTTGAATAAGGTAAATTACTATAACATTGCAATTCACATAAAACTATGGATTTAGCAAACCTTGGTCTTTGTTTGGCTTTTATTTTTGCATAAAACGACACAATACTGCACGATATTACGGCATAGCCCCTTGTGACAGAATCGCCGCAGGAGCGGGCAAAGAAACGCCGAAGATGCGTGGATTTTGGCAAGCGGCAGTGCTTCAAGTCCCGTTTGCCGACTTGTTGTGTTTTTAAGCCCGAAAGAAGCCGTTTTACGGGATTTATTCTCGCTTGTTGACAATCAGCAAAATATGTGATAAAGTATACCCAAAACGCAAGAGTAGTTTCCCATGCCGCACAGTTTATTGCGGAGCTTGCGAAAGGGGGACTATGATCGCTTGAAAGATCGAATTTGAAAGGGGAAAATGTCATGAATGTTATAGAGGCGATCCATTGCAGACATAGCTATCGTGGGAAATATAAAAATATTCCTGTGCCGAAGGACGATCTGATAAAGATCATGCAGGCGGGCCTTGATGCCCCATCAGGCTGTAATAAGCAGACAACATCACTGATTGCAGTCGATGATCCGCATATTCTGGCAAAACTTCGCCGTGTGATCGAACCTCCGATCGGGGATACTGCACCGGCAGCTATCTGCGTCCTCACGCAGAGGATAAATGCGTACCGTGATAAATGCTTTGCCGTACAGGACTATTCAGCAGCGATCCAGAATATGCTGCTTGCTATCGTTGAGCTGGGGTATCAAAGCTGCTGGTATGAAGGACACATTACCGATGATGACAAGATATGCGATAAGATAGCGCAGGTCTTAAATGTGCCCGACAACTATGAACTGGTTTGTTATCTGCCCGTTGGGATAGCTGAATGTGAGGCGGCGCAGCCTAAAAAGAAACCCTTTGGTGAAAGAGCATGGTTTAATTCTTTCCCGCAGGAGTAATATAATACCGACACAAGCTGTAACCCCACCCTTGCAGCTCAAAAAGAACAACACACACAAGGGAATGAGCCTGCCTTAAATTATGAGATAAGTCGGGATACGGAGAAATACAAAGGTGAGTTATAAATGTCAAATATGATATGCTTTAACTTTAGATCGGATAAGAATGCTTTGAAAGATGATCTGAGTATGTCAAACGGCGGTACTTCTGTTTTTATCAACGTTCTTTGCCTAAGCGGCGGCAGACTTGCCCAAACGCAGAGTCAGAAACGCTTTATGGTGTTCCTCGCTGAGAAAAATCAGAGTGTCTGCGGTATAGGCACTGTCGGTTTTGATATAGTCGATATGCCGTGGAACAGGGACAGCTTTGAGGAAGATAAAGAATTTATGCTGAGAGTGATCGAGGGCGCAAGGCGAAAGCTCGGCTGGGAAACCCTCGGTTATGAGCCAAATGAGGAGATCGTAGCTGAATATCTCGGCACCTTTCAAAAGCTGATAGAGCGTATGACCGCCAATGATATTATCGAAGGATCGCTGACCGAATGGCTGTCCGAAGCCGATGAGAACGATCCTGTGAAATGCGGATTTCCAAAATGTAAGAAGCATGATGCATATATTTGTGTTCATGGCTGTCAGGTTTGTACTGATTAGCAAAGCCTGATTTACCAGACTAAAACCCGCCCGAGAGTTCTATGCTCACGGGCTTTACTATTTGCTGCATTTAAAGTATAATTAAGGAATGCAATGTACAATAAAGTTACAGTTAAGGGAAACACCCAAAAAGGAGGACACCGATATGAAAAAGATACTTTCTTTAATAGCAGCGATAGTGCTTACGATCTCTATGGTGGCTTGCAGTGAGTCATCAAGCACAGCGGATACATCAGGCAATTCAAGCTCTTCGGCTTCGGACAGCAGCGAGCAGGGTAAGGACAAGAACGCACCGCCCGATAAGCCCGACGGCAGCAGACCTGATGCACCGCCTGACGGCAAGGGCGGCGATAAGCCGGACGGAAAGCCGGGCGGAACGCAAAGCGAGGTCGTTTACGATGCGGCGACCGAGATAACCAAGTCGCAGCGTGATGACAACAAGACCTACGAGAGCAGTGATGCAGATAAGATCGCTCTGATGATAAGCACCTCCGATGAGGTCACTATCACCGACCCCACCGTAAAGAAATCCGGCGACTCAGACGGCGGCGACAACTGCAATTTCTACGGACAGAATGCGGCTGTGCTTGTCAAGGGCGGCTCGACCACGACCATCTCGGGCGGAACGGTAACCTCTGACGCATCAGGCGCAAACGGAGTTTTCTGCTACGGCGGAAACGGCGGAAAGAACGGCTCAGACGGTGACGGAACTACGCTTGTTATCAAAAACACGACCATAACCACTACCGGCGACGGCTCGGGCGGAATAATGACCACAGGCGGCGGTATAACCAAAGCTGAAAACCTCACAGTTACCACAAGCGGCAGATCATCTGCGGCGATAAGGACGGACAGAGGCGGCGGAACGGTCACGGTCAGCGGCGGAACGTATACGTCAAACGGTCTCGGCTCACCTGCTATCTACTCGACCGCCGACATCACCTGCGAAAATGCCACGCTCGTTTCCAATCTCTCCGAGGGTGTGTGCATCGAGGGACTCAACAGCATTACCCTCAACAACTGTAATCTGACTGCCAACAACACCAAGCAAAACGGCAACGCAAAGTTCCTTGACACGATAATGATATACCAGTCGATGTCGGGCGATGCAGCAAGCGGAACATCTTCCTTTACTATGAAGGGCGGCTCGCTGACAAGCAAGAACGGTCACGTTTTCCACGTTACCAACACCAATGCGGTCATAAATCTAAATGGCGTGAACATCACAAATGAGGACAGCAACAAGGTGCTCATCTCCGTATGCGACGACGGCTGGAGCGGCGGCAACAACACCGCAACGCTAAACGCTCAGAATCAGAAGCTCGAGGGCGGTGTGCTCGTAGGCGACAACTCCACACTTACGCTCAACCTCACGCAAGGCTCGGAATTCAGCGGCTATGTCAGCGGAAAGATCACCAACGCAAGCGGCGATACCGTTTCGACTGAGGTCGGTAAGGTAAGCGTAAAGCTGGACAGCACGAGCAAGTGGACGCTCACCGCTGACAGCTATGTGACCAGCTTTGACGGCGACGCTTCAAACGTCATCTCAAACGGCTTCAAGCTGTATGTGAACGGCAAGGAGCTCACAGGAACAAAGTAAAAAAACAGCAGTCCCCTGCCGTCGGCATCGGCGCAGGATACAGCCTGGATTTGTAGCTTATAAAACAGCCTCCGCAGGTTTATTAACCACGGAGGCTGTTATTCATATTTGATTGTTTTCACACCATACAGTTCATAATGACCTTTATCATCATTTCTTTTTCGTCGGGGTTTGACTCCGCTATCATTATCGTCAGTGCGGCGAGCGCAGATATATACAGCATTGTTGAGACTGATACATATGCCCTGTCTGACGGCAGCGCGTTTGCGAAACAAAAATGCTACAATTTATCCGGTATCTGTCGCATATGCTACACATTCTTTCCCAAGTGTTGTTTATACTACGATTCTGACTGAAATTGTTTATTGAAATCTGCTGTGATATGCGATATTATGTGAACACAGCAAGTGGAACAAACCCAAACGAAAGGAGTGAAATACAAATGGTATTGTTGAGTATAGCAGCAGTTGCTGCCGTTGGCGGTATGGTATTCACATATCTGAGTGTAGCAGGAGTCATCTGATAAAAACGAGAAAAATCAAAACATCTGCAAGGAATTTGCAAGGAACGAAATGCAATAATAGAATTACAGTAAAGGGAACAAACAATAACCGAAAGGAGGAAAAAGAAAATGATCGTACTCGGCTGCGTATTCGGTGCAGGAGCACTTCTTACACTGACAATGCTTTTCAAATAATTCAGGCAAGGAACAAAAGATCTATATCAAAAGGGATGAAAAATGATGAAGCTGGCGATGGAAAACAATCTGTCTGAAACTGCGTTCATCGTTAAGGAGGAGCAGGGCTGCCGTCGTTTGTGACGATCCTTATCATCGCAAAATGCTATGAGCGATTCAAGTCCAGCAGGGCGGTCGGTGCAGGGTACAGCCTGGATTTGTAGCTTATAAAACAGCCTCCGCAGGTTTATTAACCACGGAGGCTGTTATTCATATTTGATTGTTTTCACACCATACAGTTCATAATGACCTTTATCATCATTTCCTTAGCCGACAGATATTATAACATCGAGCGAATAAAACTCAATTAGTCTGTCAGAATTTGGAATGTGCATTTTTTGCACATTGCTTTCCTTGTCGACCTCGTTTTCTGTGAAGACATTGTTTATGTGTCTGCCTATAACGCTGACATCTTTGCCGAACAGTTCAGCAAGCTGCGCACGGTTGAGCCACACAGTGTCGCCGTCAGTGTTGACATTCAGCTTGACTTCGTGGTCGGCGGTTTCATATAAGATAATTTCGTTGTTTTTCATAGTTATCACCACATCCATTCTACCACAACACAGTCTGAAAGTCAATTTGCAGCGCTTGTTTTGATTGACAAAGCGTTTTAAACAAAGTATAATTTGATTATTGATATCCCGTGTATGAAATGGGATAAATATCGGTAATGCATTTGTATTTCAGGAGGGGAACTATGAAACAGTACATAGTTGATGCTTTTACAAACAAGCCGTTCAGCGGCAATCCCGCAGCGGTGTGCGTAATGGATAAATGGCTGTCTGATGAGTCAATGATGAAGCTGGCGATGGAAAACAATCTGTCTGAAACTGCGTTCATCGTTAAGGAGGAGCAGGGCTTCCGCCTCAGGTGGTTCACGCCCGGTACAGAGGTCGAGCTTTGCGGCCACGCAACCTTGGCATCAGCTTTTGTGATGCTGAATTTCTATGAGCAGGGCAGCGATACCGTGCAGTTCAACACACTAAGCGGAGTGCTGACCGTACAGCGCAGGGGGAATTTGTATGAAATGGATTTCCCAACCTTTGAACTGAAAGAAATACCCGTGACCGATGATATGGAGCGTGCGTTCGGAGTCCGCCCTGTCAGAGCAGTTCTTGGTCTTGACCTGATATGTGTTTTTGAGGACGAAGAACAAGTGCGGACAATGTCCCCCGACCAGTCATTGCTTGTGAACATCCCCGGACGTATCCAGAATGCGACCGCAAAAGGAACAGATACCGACTGCGTGTCCAGAAGCTTTTGCCCCAAGCTGTCTATTTCGGAGGACCCCGTGTGCGGTTCAGCGCACGTTCAGATAGCGCAGTATTGGGCAGGGGAACTTAATAAAAATGACATTCACGCATACCAGGCATCAAAGCGAGGCGGGTATCTGACCTGCCGCCTGCCGGGCAGCGGCAGAATAGCTATAAGCGGCGAAGCAGCGCTTGTGACAGTATCTGATATCGTCGCACAGTTTTAATAACAACCACCGCCCGGGAGTTTAAAGCTCCCGGGCGGTTGTGTTGTTATCCTATACTGCCTTTCGTTTGAAACCTATCATTTCTGCAACTGCGCCCATCGCCTTCATGCGCTGTTCCTGAAAAACATGGGTGTAGATGTTCAGCGTGGTGCTTGTCTGGGAGTGACCAAGGCAGGCGGAGACCGTTCTCGGATCGACACCGCTTGCTATCAGCAGTGTTGCGTTCAGGTGCCTGAAACTGTGTATGTTGTGAAAAGGGAATCCGTACTTTGTGCAGAACCTTTGCAGATACTTGTACGGTGCAGTGCCGTCCATGGGCTTGCCGTTCCATTGTGTGAACAGGCGGTTGTGTTCCTCCCACTTTGAACCGATGCGCTGTGCCTCTCTCTGCTGATACTGCATCAGCTTTTTTACCGACTCGATAACCTCCATCGGCAGAATAAGGACACGGCGGCTGGACTCGGTTTTGGGCGTTCCCGTGTAGTTGCCGATTTCTTTGCTGAACAGGGAAGTGCGAACGATCTCAACACGCCCAGTGTCAAAGTCAAAGTCCTGCCATTCAAGCCCGAGCAGTTCGCCCCGGCGCATTCCGCTGTACATCGCAAGTGTGAAGAACACAGTGAATTTCAGATCCTCCTGTGGCTCTTGCTCGAACAGCTCCAGCATCTTCTGCGCCTGTTCAAGTGTGTAGCACTCGATCTCCTTTCGCTCCAGCCTTGGTATCACAACGTTTTTGCATGGGTTCATCATGATTATCTGATTGCGCTGGGCGTATGTCATTATCGTTGAGATCATCGACAGATAGTTCTTGACCGTCTTGGGTGAAAGTGCACCGCCCGTTGTCTTGTTCGCACCTTCCTTTGAAAGGGAAGTGATGAACTGCTGAATGTGCCGTGTGGTCATCTGCGAAACCTTGAGATGTCCTATCGCATCGTACACTCTGCCTATCATTCCTTTGTATCTCTCATATGTTCGTCGCTTGAGCCTTACCACAGCGTACTCCTCAAACCACTGCTCGGCGAAGTCTCTGAACTTTATTGCGGTCGATACTCTGCCGCATCTGACCTCCTGCTCGAACAGCACAGCCTGTTTGTCGAGTTCTCTTTTTATCTCACGGCTGTTGAGTTCCTCGGGCGGAGTCCAGGTCATCTGCTGGCGTACCTGTTTTCCGAGTGCATCATAGCCGCAGGACACGGTTATCAGATACGAGTTCCCCCGTTTGCGAATACTTGCCATCAGCATTCCTCCTTTTCTTTTTCTTATCAACCAAACATACCACAACTGATTTTGAATATCCAGCGGATGCAAAAACTTTTGCGTTCACAACACAGAAAGTTATCATTCGTAGCCAAGCTCTATCCCGAGGAATTTCAGCAGCACATCTCTGTTGATGAGATAGCGCTTGCCGGCAGTTATGCAGGGCAGCTTGCCCGACTTGCACAGCTTTCTTATCTGATACTCCGACAGACCGATGACGTATTCCGATGCCTCTTTTATCGTCAGCATCACAGGTCTGTCTGTGTTTGTCATTACAGTGTTTTTCATTTGCATCTTTCCTTTCATAATTCATTGTTGTTCGTTTTTTAAGGGGGCGGTGGTTTAGCGCCTCCTTTCTGCAGGGTATCATGTTTCGTGATACCCTGTTTCAAGGTGTGTCCGTTTTGTCCACTCCCTTGGACGAGGTGGTGGTTTGCCACCCCATGATGACGGGATGTTCTGTCACGTCACGGTGAGAGATGTAGTCCTGTTTTGGGGCTCCACTGATACCGAAAGCCCGTTTCGTTACCCCATATGCATTCCCAGCGACTCTTTCTTCTCCCATTCTTCCTTGAGCCGCTTGCGGTCAACTGCGGAGTAGTGCTTGTCCTCGTCCTCATCGCTGTCCTCTATCAGCGTAGCCAGTGCAGCAATATCGCCCACAGTATCAATTGCAGCGCTTGTGATGCTATCAGCACCTTGCACAGCCTTGAGCTTACTTTCTGCCGCCAGCTCTCTTGCTCTTTCAGCCGAGATGAGTATTCTGCGCTCATGCTCCCAACCTGTTTGAGCAGTTCGCTGCTCATCTCTTTCATCTCCTGATGTATCTGCTGACGATTCTGTTCGCTCTCCTGCTGGTACCTGCCCAGCAGTATCGACTGGTTCTGCTCGTACCTCGTCATCTGTTTGCCGGTCGGCAGCTCTTTTAACTCTTCTCTGACCTCGTCCTGCGACTGACAAATCGAACTCAATATCTTCAGCACCGCCGTCCAGTTCTGCTCCTGAACGACCACCATAGGCTGTGTCTCGGCTGCTTCGTTCAGGTTCGTCTTGTTCAGTTCCATTAAAGATTGCATATCGTATTTTGAATTCATATTCCATTACCTCCTTTGTAAATCTCCTGTCGTGCAGTTTATTGCACCTGCATTTCTTTCCTTTGGGCGTGGTGTAGGTGATGTATTTTCGCTGCTGCTCCCACCGCACATCGTAACCTTTGCGTTTCATCAAAGCTATGAACTGTTTCTTTGTCTTTGCTTGCTTCATACAGTCAGTGATAACATTCATCAAAGCGAACTTGAAGCTCTCGCCACGCACAGCACTGCGGTACTCCTTGTCTCCGAGAACATCATTCTGATTTTCCTTGCCGAACTTTGGCTTGTCCAGAACAGCCACACCGTACTGCCGGCATATCTCGTCCGACAGCTTCATCAGCTCGTGCAGGCTGTTGTTGTCCGAATGATACTTCCTGCCGTCCTCAAAGCTCACCGAGTTGAACACAATGTGTGAGTGAATATGCTCTCTGTCGATGTGAGTCGCCACCAGGCATTCGTAATCCTTGAGTGCTTTCCCGGTCAACTCCAAAGCTATCTTATGAGCAAGCTCTGGCTTGATTTCATAACCCTTGGGGAAACTCTGCACCAGATGATAGTACAGCCTGCCGCCTGTCTTTTTGTGCATCTGCTTGGTGAGCAGCATTTCTTCGTAGGTGCTCTCGGGTGAACAGTTGATGCCCGTGACGAACCGTCTGTCCTCCAGCTTGGTTTTCTTCTCTCTGCTGACATACCCGAGCAGCTTTTTTAAGCCGCCTGTTGTCTGATTTTTGCTGTTTGCAAAGTGGATTATCGGCATCATTTCACCTCCTTTAGCATCTCGCCCAGCCGACCGTAGATGTCCATAAGCAGACCTCTGCACTCTTTCAGCTCGGCAACTTTCACTCTGCCCTCGTTGCAAAGCCTGGTCAGCTGATTGAGATTGTTGCCCACAGCTTTGAGCTGTTTGCTCAACTCGTGGAAGCCGTCAAGCACAACGATCTTCTTGCCCAGCGCCGACCGCAGAACGAAATCGGACAGCTTCAGCCCTCGGCTTGCGGCTCGCTCTCTGATCTTTCTCCGCTCGTCCTCGGTACAGCGGACGGTGATAGTTACATCTCTTGTTCTCATTTTCATCACTCCTTTCTTTTCGCTATGAGGGGGTCCGGGGTCCGCCCCGAGCCAGTAATGCAGGTGAGCTGGGCGCTTTGCGGACTGCCGCCTGCGATGCTGGCATTGACAGAATACCTGCGGTTTTCGGACTGCCTTTTGACCACCTCAAAATGACTGCTTTACCTTTCTGTTATCATGGCAGAAAGAGATATTGTTGCTGCTGCTCTCCTGCTTTGTTCGTTGACTTTTACATTTGAATCACTCCTTTTTTCTTCTCACTTGTATCGGTAAGATATCAAGGATTTAACATCACATAAATAGTAAATTGTAATTGTTTTTGTAGGTTTGCACGGAAAACTGAAATTTCATTTAGTGAAAAGCACGATGAGATTTCAATATGTTCCTTTATATATAGGTCTCTAATATAAAGGGACAGAGAATGTGGTTTTGACCACCCAAAAATTATATTTGTAATTCTTTTTGTAGGCTTGTACAACAAACTGAACTATCATTTAGTGAAAAGCACGATGAGATTTCAACACACGTCTCTAATATAGAGGCAGTGGGCAAAGGGGTTTGAGTAGGTAAAATTGAAATTTGTAATACATTTTGTAGCCTTGCACAGAAAACCGAACTTTCATTTAGTTAAAAGCACGATGAGATTTCAATATGTTCCTTTATATATAGGTCTCTAATATAAAGAGACAGGGAGCATTGTTTTGAGACGGGTAAAACTAAAAGTTGTAATCATTTTTGTAGCCTTGCACAACAAACCGAACTTTGATTTGTCAAGATGCTATGAATTTTTGCCCTCTATATATAAAGGCTTTGAGATAGGCGTTTTGAGAGGGGTAAATTTGAAAACAGCAATTGTTTTTGTAGCCTTATACAAAGGCATATCCTTTTTTACGCATTACACGTATTACATCTGCCGCTAAGTCAATAACCAAAGGGCTTTGCTGACTTTTCCTTCGTATTACACACAGCATACACTCGCATTACAGCTTTCAGCCTAAAGCTACGCCGTTTGCAATGACTGTAAGGCGTGTAAGACGAAATTGAGAGTAGAGGTCGCTCTTTATCGGACTCTTCTGAAGCCCTATGTACTTCACCATTAGACATCATTCGTATGTGCGGATTCAATTTTCAAGCTGCTAAAAATATTCCCATATGTATAGGGTGAGATGTCGGTGGTTTGCAAACGATTTTTTTGCTCATTTTTCAAAAGTTCGTAGGCTTGCACAACGATTCGCACTTTGAGTTGTAGAAAAGCACAACAGCGTTAGTATAATCGCTGTGTGCGTCGATCACAAGGACCTTGCGCGGCGCACTGATGAAAAATGAAAAAGAGCACCCTTTCGGATGCTCCTATATATATTATGGGAAGTAAAATGCCAAGTGTATAGTTTTTGACCACATTTTAAAACTCCTCCGACCACATTTTTCTGCTTGATTTTGCAGGTCAGGGGGTATTTCATTTTTTCGCCGAACACAACGAACAAGCACAGTATTCAGCGCATTTGCAAGCTTTCAAAACGATTACCAAAACGAACACAGAACGAACATTGCCGAACAAGAACGAACAGAAAACGAACAGCGCAAACAGCATATCTACGGGGTTTGAATTACTTTGTTCGGTTGTTCGGCGAGGATTGTGATACACCCCTGCACTTGTGCTCACACTTGCGCCACGTTGCTCTGTGAGGCGTTTTCGGGAAGCAGCTCGGGTAACTTGTCGCCAAAAGCAATGCGGGCACAAATCGGCTCACGGTGCACTTCTTTTTTGCTTGATACTAAAGCAGATGATAAAAAAACACACCGACAAAAGCCGGTGTGATTTTTGCTGGAGTCATTCGGTTATTCCGCAGGCTTACTCAGCTCGATAGGCAGATAGTATGCCAGCTTACCCTTATAAACGAAAAGTATATCGTAGCTGCCTGCTTTTCTCTCCTCAATAGGTCCTACATAGAAATCAACTATCTCGTTGTCCCTTTCAGCATCAGGTCCCGAAGCGTTTACATAAGCACCCTCGGTCTCGGCGATCTGGGTCAGCTCATCTGCGCTTTTAAGGATATAGTCAGCCATTTCTCTGTGGGGCAAGCAGATTATCTTCAGATCCTCTGTGTTTCCCGTTATTCCCTCTGCGTGAAGCGTGATATGCTCGTTCAGCATAAAATCCGCTTTGAGTCCGCTTGTCTTGTAGCCGCCGCTTTTCTGTGCATCAAAGCCTGCTCCTTCTGTTTGGTTTCCTGCAACGATAAGCCCCTTGATCTCAAGGTCTGCCACCGCAGGCTCGTTGTTGTCATCGGTTATCCTTACAAGCTCGCCTTTGTTGAATTTGTACTTGCTCAGATCTTGACCGCTGCTGTCGCCCGAATTGCCCCCGTCCGACTTGCTGTCGGCACTGCTTGAAGCAGAGCTTTTGCTGCTTGTGCTCTTTGAGTCACTGCTGCTTGATGAGCTTCCGCAAGCGACCATTGAAACTGCCATAATGATACAAATACACGCTGATAGTATTTTCTTCATTGTTTACCCCTCCCTGATCTTCAGATCAAATCAAAAACCTGATTTTGATTAAGTGTTGCTCAGGTTGTAAACGAATATAGCATAAATGTATGTACAAATTAGGCGTTAACTATGAATATAGCGTAAATAAATTGCGAGAGCATAATAACAGCACATCGATAAAGCGTTCGAGTGGAGAGACGAAACGATCAAGCGCTACGGGTTCAGCGCATTTGCAAGCTTTCAAAACGATTACCAAAACGAACACACAACGAACATTGCCGAACAAAAACAAACAGAAAACGAACGGCGCAAACAGCATATCTACGGGATTTGAGTTGCTTTGTTCGGTTGTTCGGCAAGGATTGTGATACACCCCTGCACTTGTGCTCACACTTGCGCCACGCTGCTCTGTACAGCGTTTTTGGGCAGCAACTCGGGTAACTTGTCGGCGCAAACAAGGCGCTCACAAATCGGCTCACAGTGCACAAGTTAGCGTCACCCCTACCGTCACCCGTCACCGTTACTGTCACCCTGAAAACAACGCAGGCAAAGGTTTTTCATAGCGTGGGTGACGGTAGTGACGGTAAAATCGCACAGGGTAGGTTACCGTCACCCGTGTCACTTTGAACAGATTTTGACCGCAGCTGTGCCGCACAAACTCTGTAAACTCGCCGCTTTCAAAAATATATGTGATCTGAGTTACTATACAGATAGTAATGTGCACCAGCGAAAAAGAGCACCCTTTCGGATGCTCTCTGATTCTATTATGGGTAAAAATTTTCGAAGTGTATAGTTTTGCAGGACATTTAAAAACCATTTGCAAGGACATTTTTAATCCGCCAAAACTCACATAAGTATTTTGAGCAAACAAGCAAACAATGCACGGCTATACACGCAGGCAAAGTCTTTACGAGTTCTCTGTCCGGCAAACAGCAAGCAAACGACGAGCAAACGTATCTACGCCATTTGGGCTGTCCGTCATTTTGACGGAATATGGTCGATGAATCACAGGCAAGATACGAGCAAACACAATATTACAATTATACTGCTATATAATGAACAGAGCCTGCTGATTCTTGTGAGAACACAGCAAGCTCTTTCAGTTATATTGTCGATTACAATTCTTTAAGATTTTTTATTATTTCCTTGCCTATCTTTGTTGCAGCGACAACACCTACAACTGCTGCGCCTGCTTTAAGTGCTGCGCTCCCAAGATCATTGGGATCATTGCTTGACATCTGATCCATTTTGCGCAGCTGCTGCTTTTGCAGGTCTATCTGCTGTTGCTGCATAGCCTCCATCTTCTCATAATGCAGATGCTCATCGTAACGCCTGAATGCATCACCAATATTACTTGCCTGTCCTGTTCTGAACAGCGTAATTACATAGTCGAGTGCCTTATCGTTTCTATATTGAATCGGCACAACATCGGGGTCAAAACTTGCTTTTAGTTTTTCATACTGCGGCTGGATCTCTTTGAGTTCCTTTCTTGCAGCTGCAAGCTTCTCCGATGCCTCTTTTACTCTGGTATCCTCTTTAGATCTGCCTATCATTGACCATATGTACACACCTCCGGCAAGAACAAGTCCACCGAGGAATGTCGCACCCTTATCTTCATTTGTTCCGATCAATCCGATAACGACCAAAGTCATAATGATTATTGGCACAACTAACGGACATTCGTGCATAAACTTGGTCTGTCTTACCGAATCCTTTTCAAGCTCCTTTACACGCACGCCCGTTGACAGGAATCTGTCCTTAAGCCTTTCAAGTTCGTACATATCATTTTTGTATTTTTCAAGCTTTGCTGCAAGTTTTTTAGCGGAAGCATTAGCCTTTTCGTCCTCATCAAGCTCACGTTCCACGATCGTTCCGCAGTAGGAACACTTGACAAAGGATTCTTCGGGGCGGATCTTCAGTAAAGCCCCACAGCTTGGACATTTATATTCAAACAATTCAGCCATAGGATCACCTCCGATACAGCCAGCTCAAAACAGCTATTTTACCTTAAACCCTCTGGCTATTTTCTTGTGTGCCTTGTCGGGAGATTCACGCAGCTCGATCAAAAGCATAAATGCGCCCTCACCAATAAGGTACTTTGATAGCTGTGACAGCTTTTGTGCTGTGTAGCCCTCTATCTCCAGAGAATCAGGTTTATACTGCTTGTTCTCTATCCAGTATTCAAACTCTTTTTCGATATCAGGATTTCGCCCGAGTCTTTCAATCTTCTGCTTAACAAGCGCCGGAGCAACGTTGTTGTCATTATAATACTTTTCAATTATACTGCTCATTTCATCGCCTCCGTAAACTTATCTGCAAAAGCCATTGCATCGACTTCCACATACTGATTCTGATATTCATAAAAATTGATAAACTCTCCGTCTTCGTTTTGTTCAGGTGAGATATAATTCTCCAGATTGACTCTGAAAAGTGCATCCTCATGGGTCTCGAGTTTTTCTGCTCTCATATGCTGGTAAGCGTGTCGAAGTTCGTGCGTTATTGTGTCCACAAGCTCTTTTGGATTTATAAAACCAGTGCGGTTAAGAATGATAGTGTTCTTTTGCGGATCGTATGCACCAAAGAAATCCTCGCTTTCTGTGGTCAGAATAACCTTGGGCTTGTCTGTTATCCCAAGCTCGTCGCTTACAGTGTCAACAAGCTTATTGATCGTATCGAGCCGCTTATTTTCATTCAAAGTCAGCCAGTTGGTAAGCTTAAAATCGCTGAGTATTTCCTTGACCTGATCGCTGACCTCATAATCAATTGATATGTCGTCATCAGACACATCGTAGATCTCTTCCAGCAGCTTGTCATAAGGCTCAAGCATCGCTTCACGGTGAGCTTTTTCGAACTCGGATTTCCAGAAAGAATCGATCTCATGAAGAGATGATTTATCCGGAGTCTTTATTTCCGTATGGTTTTCAACGCTCTCTATTCTTGAAAAGCCTGAACTTGCATCAGAAAACCTTATCATTCTTTATCACCTACTTTGGCATTCTGTTTACGAGCAATCAGTAGTTACATCATAATAGTTCAGCAAGAGTATTTCTCTTTTTGAATATAACATCATCGCTTAGGCTGTATTTTGCCCAGACTTTCTCAGCGACAACATAAACTATCAGATCGTTATCATATGCATCAAATAAGGGGATAATACCCATAGACTGAAAGTTTCTATCATACTCTTTAGATGCATTCTCAATTTCCTTAAATGAAAAAGCTCGTCTTTCTTCAGCGATAAAATCTGCATTATCTGCAAAAGAGATAACTTTCTCTGCAACATCACCAATTGGGGTATTGTACATTTCGGAGATGTTTTTTATTCTTCCCTCATCCTTGGGATATTTCATCATTTTATCAAGATATTCTTGTTTAGTCATTTTTATATATCTCCTTTAACTCTTTCAACTAAAGCATTGCAGCTTCCGCCTGAAGAATGGACTTCCTGGTGGCTTTTTACATCCATCGGAGTAATGTTTTCAGCTGTATTCTCACCGCCTAATTGCAATGGACGGATATGATGAGCGTCAAAATTATCTCCGGCTTTTCTGATCACATTACCTTCGCTGTTAGTAACATCATTCTCATATTTAGGCCATTCTTTATGGTTGATGTTTTCCCATTCTTGTCTAAGTTTATTCTTATTACCAACAAAATCTTCTCTCTTTTCGGCGACCTCTTCCGGCGTTTTGATCTCCAGCTTTGTTGTATCTATCGCATCAGAAGGAATAGTGTCAGGACATTCCGATTTGTTCTTCAGATCATCAATATAGTCCTTGATAAGATCTGACAAATCACGGCTTTGAATATCCAGCTGTTTATCATTCATTGAAACATCGTGTTTCCCTTGTGTTTCAGCTTTTGCCTGTTCGGCAAGGTCATGAAATTCTTTCTTCCAGAATTCTTCCGCTTCTTTGAATGACATTTCACTCTTTGCCTTTGAATCATCAAACTTTTCAACAGAGGGTTCTTTGATGTCTGATGTTTCATTTCTTCCAATCTCGCTTATCAAAATGTCCCACCTCCATTTCTATACTCTAATGCATAGCTCTGATATCTTCCTTCATACAAATGATCTCGAATAGCTTTTTCATGTATTATCAGTGCCATTGTCAGATCTATCTGCTTCTTGGTATAACCCTTGACTGAAGGCTCGAGCTTGTCCAAAACGGCATCGACCCACTCATGAATATCATCATGTTTGGCAGCCGCTTGTATAGCCTCTTCTGCCTTCAAGAAATCATAAACTAAGCATCTAAGTTCTGCGAATCCTTTCTCTCTTTCAGTCGCAAGATAATCAAGGAAATCAACTTTTACTATTGAATCAAGTGAAGAACGCAGTATTTGGCTTTTCAGCTCTTTGAGATCCTGCTTATCTCCTTTTTGAAACAATTCGTTGTCCATAATACACTCTAAGAGAGAGTCGGACACTTTATCATTCTTTCTGATCTGATCATTATTGTTGCTTGGGTCAAATGAATATGATTTGTCAGGAGTCTTGTATTCGCTTACTTTGCACAAGACAGGCTGTATCCATTCGTTTTGATAAACTGCAGCTACACCACAACGGAGTTTTGCAAGTTCTTCAATCTGCTCGTCATTTAGGTTTGCTGCTTTTCCTACGAGTTCACGATCTCCATGGTCGGGCAGACGCATGATAATTTTTGTGTTGGTGTTGCGGATAACAGACATATCCATAAGCCCAGGAGCTTGATCGGCAATAATAAATCCTTCGCCGTATGTACGCATCTCGGCGATAGCATTTGCAATCATTTCGACGCTCTTGCCCATTATATTAGAGCTTTCAGTTGGCTGTTCGACAGAGGTCCTTCTAAGTATGTTATGTGCTTCTTCAAGAACTGTAATATGCTTAAGAGTATTGTTGATAGCCGTATTTTCGCTGATTCGGTACTCCTGTAATTTCAATACGAGCATACCCATGATAAGTGATTTCGTTTCAGATGCACCAACTCTGCTTAAATCGATTATAACATTGCTGTCAAAGAGTTGTTTGCCTGTAAGCTCATCGGCTGAGAAGATCAGTCCGTTGATACCAGTGGTCAAGGATTGGAGCCTTGTGAGGAGCGAGCCTTTATAAGCGCCCTTGTTCTCCTTGTCATATTCGCTGGTATCAATGATTTTTTTGATATTCCTAGCAACATCAGCAAAAGATGGGTACAGATCATCAGCGTAGTTATTGACAGAAGACATCATATCCCAGCCACAGTCAAGATAAGACTTTTCAACTGCACTCTTTAAGACTGCGGGCATTGCTGCATACATCGGCCAGCAGACATTGAATATTTCCACGAGGCGGTCGATATGCTCCAAAACATGAACATCATCAGGAAATGAAAATGGATTGATACGCAATAATGTCGATTTTTTCGGATTTGTACCGAATACGGATAGATTATCATAATCACTGAATACATCTTTGTATTCGCCTTTTGCGGGCTCGATAACAAGGAACGGAATATTGTTTTTATATGCTTCTGAGAGCATTTGATATACGGTGTTGCTTTTTCCGGAACCGGTGCTGCCAGTAATAAATGTATGAGATGCTAGTGATTTTGCAGATAATTCAACGGAAAGCTTTTCTTCACGCATCATATGGAAGATATTGCCCAGTTGAAGCGTCTTAGGATCGGGATTACTCGAATCAAATGTGGACACACTTCGCCCAAAATCCGCACACTGGATGACCGGCAATCCTGCTACTGATTTCTGAGGAAAGTTGAGTGAGTATGCGAGTTCCTTGCCAGAAAGGCTTGTTGTGGCAGTTACAGCAGTGGGGTATACTTGATAATCCTTGCCCTCATCTGTATCTATAATTGAAGGATTAAGCCCGAAAACAGGGTGACGAAGTTCCCGTAGATAGCTGCAAATTACCTTAGCGTGAATATCCGAGCTTTCCCTATCGCCGCGCCATAGATTAACAGCGGAGCTGGACATATATGATGATTCTCCTTGCGTCAAGGAAAGATAGGTATGTGCAACATTGTTAGCAATATTTCTGTCTTGTGAAAGAACATAAGCGGCAAAATCCCACAGTCCTAATGCGGAGCTCTGCTCTAAACGCTTCATTTGCTCTTGCAGAAGCTCTAAAGCGTGCTGAATGTTATAATTCTCGAAGGATTGATCTATTCCTTCGTTTTTGCCAATAGATGCACTTACATTAGAGGAACGAGCAAAACTCATTCCAAAGTTCACGCCAAAACTTGTACTGCTGAATATGCCAGCGGTTTTAGAGAAGGCATTTGTTGTTGCTCTTCCAAGTGTTTTGGCAACAGCAGTACCTACCTGACTTGATGTTGTTTTAGCGGCAGTATTTGCAAGTGTTTTAGCAGATGCTTTTGTAACAGTTTCGGCAGCGCCTTTCATAAGTGTTTTAGCTGTGGTTTTGGTAGCTGTGTCTGCGGTGCCGTTCAAAATAGTTTCTGCAGTACCCTGAGTCAATGTATCAGCAGTTCCTGTTCCTGAAGCCTCTCCCCAGCTACCGCCGCCGCCACCAAGACTAAACCCAAATGCGGATGGAGCTACATTAGCGTTTCCGGTTTTGTTTTTTGATTCATTTGTGCTGTCTGTATGAGAACTGTTTTCAGAAGTTGTATTAGATGTTGATCTATTGTCAGTATGTGCATCTGAATTTGATGTCATATCAGACATAGATTGATTGTCAGTATGTGCAGTGGCATCAGATGTCGTATCTGAAGTAGTATTACTGTTGGTGTTTGATAATCCGCTATTTGTTGAATCAGTGTTGGTGGTACTCTCGTTGTTGGTTAATGAATTTGAATCGGTAGTAGAAGATGTTTTTCCGTTTTGTATTCCTGCACTTGCACCAACATTTATCCCTACAGTAGCAGATGAGCCTTGTGTGTTTAGTTCAGTAACTGTATAAGATGTCTGCCAGGCGGCATAGGGTTTTAATCCTGTATATATCTGAGAAAGCCTTAGTTTTCGCTCTTCCACATCGTTTATCGGCGATGCGAGCAATATAAGGGTGTATTCTTCTTCTGTTTTGCTGGGAACAATACCATCTAACAGCTTTTCGATTGTTTGACTGATAAACTTTTCTGATTTTTCGGTTGGAATGTTCGATGCAGAAGCAACAGAATACTTTGTTTCGTCTTTTAAGAAATGAGGAATGCCTCTTTCACTTTTTGGCTCAAATTCTGTGCCGGGGAAATTTCCTTTAACAGCATCTTGTAGACGCTTTACAAAAGTATCTGCGTCATCGTTGCTGTTGGCATTCTTTGTATTGGTGACAGCAAGATATACCTGTGTTAATTTACATGTGCGGTGAAAGATCAATGCAATATTACAGGTTTCATCAGAAAGAACAGCATAAACATTTACAAGTTTTTCAAGGCTGTTCTCTTTCTTATCAGTAACCCATTTAGTAATATTAAAATACCTGATATTATAGTCACATTGAAAATCGTCTTTTTGAAGAGGTGCATATAGAGAAGATAATTGTGGCAGGTATGCATTGAAAACCTCGACGCTGTTTGCTGCAAGGAGTTTTTCAGTTGTAGCCTGAGCTATAGTATCATTAGGATCAGGCATTTCAAGCAGGTAGTTTTCTCGCTTTTCAGCAACTTCATTCAATTGTTCAGGACTAAGTGCTGCTGCTTTTGAAATTCCATCTCCGAGTTTGCCGTTAACTTTGGAGACAATCTTCATTAATCCCATACTACTGTACCTCCAATCTTAGGGAAAATCAGTTCCACTGCATAAGATGCTCGATCTCTAACTGATATCCCAATAAACGTTCTTTTCTGTTTTTAAGGTTTAAAATCTGCTGAGCCTGAGTGTCAATCTGCTCCTGTAGTTTTCTTAATTCGGGATTGAGCTTTATAATGTTCGCTTTCAGTTCATTTAGCAAGCTTTGCTCCCAATTTTTAAAACAACCACCGTGGTTAGTATTCAGGTCACTTAACATTTGCTCAATATATTCATGCATTAATGTATTATATCTTGAAGTTAATTTGCGCAGATTAAGAGAATTAGATAAAAACTTTTTATAATCATCAAAATTGAAGTCTTTATCAGCAGTCTTATCGAATACGATAGCTTCATAACTAGCTATAATATCCTCAAGTTCTTTCTTTTTTTCTTCAGATATGCCTTCAGAATTTGTGACTGCATCAATCATCTTGGTCCGAAAGACATCTGAAGCATCGCTCCAATACTTTTCTGAGGCTGATTCAAGCGTGGCTTGATGTCGCTTAACTTCTGTGTCAAAATCATTTTTCACCTCATCAAAGAGCTTTTTTGCAACATCTGCGTCTATTTGCTTTTCAAGTTCCCATAGTTTTCGTTTTTTATCAAAAGTATCCTGAGTGTAGTGAATGGTATCTTTTGTAATTCTAACAGTGTGCTGTGCAGCTTTCTTGATAGTTGAAAATACGCTGCCAACAACTCCTTTTTTCTCATCTGAATCATCAGATTCCTCAATTCCGTTATCAGTCGAACTATTTGTTGTTTTCCGAGTATCAGATTTAATGAAACGTGCATCTTCTTTTTGTGCAGCATAATCGTTTCTTTCCTGAACATCATCTTCTATTTCTGATTGGCGCTTTTCAAGCATCTCACGCTTTTTTGCCTCTTTAGCGGAATTCGAGATTTCCTGCATTTCAGAAGTCGGAAAGAGATTCTCAAATTCATCACAGAGAGCTTCAGCTTTTTCTTCGAGTTTTGCTATACAACTGCGCTGTTCTTCTTCTAGTTTCTCGTTAAGAGTTTTCTTGGCAGCTTCAAAGCCTTTTTGGCTTTCATCAATACGTTTTGATGTTTCAGCTATAATCTCATCGAGAAAACGCTTGGACTGAGTACACTTATTATATGGTGAATAGATTTCTGCAAAAGTGCGTATTTCTTGTTCTATCCAGAATAATCCGCTGTTGGCAAAGGCTCTGTTCGATTCATTCTCAGAACGCTCAATACAGCGCGTTTTGATTTGTTCAGGAATTATATCATAGATATATAGGTTCATTGGGAACTCTTTATCAGTACCATCATAAGAATCTATTTCCTTTGAAAAGACTTTTCTATAGGATCTTTCGATTAACTTCTCATTCTCAAATTGCTTTGAACCCAAGCCTATAATAGAAGATACATAGAATATCCGATTTGAGTGGAGCGTTTTGCAAACTGTTTGTCTTGTTTTATAATCAATATCGTCGTTGTCAAATCCGCCTTCCGGAAGATTGGCATCATCTGCACGGTTAGCAATAACCATAGTAAAGCGATTATCAAAGCATTCCATACCAATTAGCTTTTCACATAAATCTCTACCCTCGACTTTATCAAGAGATTTATTATCTGTAATAAACAATATTAAACCATTAGTTAGGGAGCGCATTTGACGTTCGAGTGTTTCTGAATGATCAATATTCGTTGCAGAACCTTCGCCTGGAGTATCAAAGATAACATATCTGCATTGAGATTGCGATAATACTCCCTCTTTGCTGAACGGAAGTGTGATCTTAATTAGGGAGTCAATATCCTTCTCGGAATTTTCGCGCTTGCGTTTCTTTTTATGTTCCTCAATAATGGCAAGGAGTGCATGAATTCTTATGTGGACTTTCTCTGATGCAATATCATCAAGTTCCTGCTGGATTGAAGAAACAAATTCATCATCACATTTTCCCGCAGAAGATATAGTACAGCCTTTGCCTCTGCTATACTCCTCCATTGAAAACTTTATTGGATTCCCACAATAGTTGAATTCCACGCAGCCTGATTCTGCGTTCTGTGAACGAGTAATCTGATAAACGCAGTCGGTTACAGGATCATCACCGCTGGGAAGAATTTCTTTGCCTACTAAAGCATTTATAAAAGTTGACTTTCCTGAGCTATAATTACCGATTACGCATATAGGGATAACCTGTTTATCAACAGCATCTTCAAACTTGCGTCTATTGAGAGCAACTTGCTCATTAGAGTGAACACTCTCTTCAATCAAAGGCTGCATATCTTGAAAAATATCTGAAATCTTAGGGAGAATGTCTTTTGCGCTGTTAAGGTAGTGTTCTTGTGGTAAAAGCTTTATTTTGTCAGCATAGTATTCTTCTGAACATAGGTCTTTAAGCTCGTCATATTCATCGTCTGTTCCTTCAAAGATGATATTAACAACTTCTGTTCCTATTTTTTTCATGGCATATATTATGTCAATGATTTTCTTCACATTATATGGGAAGAAGCCATGGACTAATTCATCACTTAAAAGGTCGCTGTTATCTGTTTCGGTAACAGGGATAGTCGCATTAGTTTCCGGGTCAACGCTTTCAAATTTGATTTCCCTTTTATAGGGATCGCTTATTATCTTAAATTGTATCATATTCCACCTCCGAAATAGAATAAATGTGTTTCGCTGTAATATATTACAATTGTTTTTATATATTATACTACAAAATTGGTCAAAAAGTCAATTGCTTTGAAACGATTGCGACAAAATTTATTCGATTAATTTATCCATGGCTAACGCCAAAGAAGGCAAATAAATGTTATTAATGCTATGTTTGCATATGCTCAATTTACGATTGGCATATTGATTATTATAAGTTTTGTGGTATATAGATCAACAATAATGATAATTGAGAAGAGCGAGTTGCCATTTGGGCAAATCGCTCTTTGGTTAGTTAGACAGTATTGTTCAGTAAAAGCTTATTGCGTATCTACAAGTGTTACCAATCCGTTCTTTGTACCGTCTTTGAATTGTGCCTTAACAACTATATTTCCTTTAAGATTTCTCTCTTTAAGCTGTTTAAATAGCCAGTCAAATTCCTTACGGTCTGCATAGACATACCATCTGTCTGAATATGATCCGGTAGTCTCAGCAGAGAAGACAAAATATTTTGCTTCTGTATCCCTGTAATTATAATTGTAATAATCGTCCAATTCGTATGTAGCATCGGTTATTGTAAACTTTTTGCCTATATATGACATTGGATCATATTTTACATCCTTCCATGTAGGAAGATCACCGTATTTTTTATTGAACTCGTCCCTTGCTGAAGGGGTTGTTTCCGTGGTTGTAGTGGTTGCTTTTGGAGCAGAGGAGTCTATTGAAATATGCTTTATGAATTTCTCGTATTCCTCTTTTGCATTTTCCTCGGATTTATCACTTGAAATTACGATACCGATGCGGTGCTCATTGCTGTTAAAGTTAACCATATAAGAAGGCTTTGAATTGAAGTCTAATACACATATCAATGCCTTTTCATCGCCAATCATAATCTTTTCCATGCTTTTTGCCTCTTCGGACCAACTAGCTATCGTGGTATCACTGTGCCAGTTATCGGTTAAAATAACACCTTTCGCTATTCGGATTTTTCCGAAGCTTGTTTTATACCAGGTCAAATTATCGCTGCTATTATCTTCATTTGATTCAACAGCATCCTCGGGAAGATAGAGAGTAACATTATCTATTTTCACCTCCTTAGTGTAGTTGTCGCCCGATGATGAACTATCAGACGATGTGCCTGACCCGCTGCACCCTGCAATGCTGACAGTCATAACTGCCGCCAACAGCATTGTTAATAATCTCTTTTTCATGTTTCTTACCTCCTGTTTGATAGTTATAGTGTTTTTTGTCCTGAAACCAGTATACCACACCCAGAA
The DNA here is from genome assembly GCF_000621805.1 of Ruminococcus sp. FC2018. GTDB lineage: Bacteria > Bacillota > Clostridia > Oscillospirales > Ruminococcaceae > Hominimerdicola. The sequence continues at coordinate 38,764 of NZ_JHXH01000005.1, forward strand.
CCCGCAATATAAAAATGGATTCCAAAAGAAAACAGCAGGCTCTTTGCGAACCTGCTGTCAGTCATTGGGGAAAAGCGTTTCCCGATAGTATGGATTTATAAACCTGAATACTTTATTATCTTTGTTTTTCTCTGTCAGCTCGTCAAACTCGGCGATCACCTCTCTGCACTTGTCGAATTCGCCCATCTCAAAATACACATCAGCCAAACAGCTCAGCAAATGTGCGTGCTTGTCAATATGTGCATAAACATTGGGATATTCTTTGCAGATCTTTATGCCGCCCAAAAGCGCTTCCACCGACTTGTCATAATGCTTGTGATTGCAAAAGCACTCTGCCGAGGGGATAAGTACGCTGTCGATGAATTCAAGAGGGGAGTCGAAACATTCCTGTGCTGTCTGTGATGCGCAGGATGCAAAATAGTATGCATTATCCCAGTCAGGTTCTGCAAAGGTGAAAAACCACGCCATAGTCATAAAGTAGTAGCAGGTGACCTTGTCATTCCTCTGACATTTTGCATCGAGCACCATATCCGATACCTTTTGCAAAAGGTTTGCAGCCTCTTGTTTGTACTGGGGATAGCAGCGGCTTATCACACTTATCGCATCAAGATACATCTGTATCAGATATTTTGTTTTGTGTTCATCTGTTGACTGCTCCATCTCGTCTGCCGCATCAAGCAGAAGATTTGCAAACTCCTCAAGCTGCTGTTCTTCCTCGTCATCTATCGGATCATACCTGCCGCCGATGCGTACATCGTAAAGGGTGCCAAGCAGCGAAAGATACATCGCCCTGACAAAGTGCCGAGGGTGCTTGTCCTTGAATCTCTCTGCATCCCTGACGATAAGCTCTATCTGTATCTCATCGTCCATTCCTGCGTATATATCCGTAAGCAGCTTGTATGTGTCCATTACACGAACGTCCGAAAACGAGTCGGCCCATTCCCAGTTCTGCGCCGCCTCCGCAATAACAGGGTGAACGTAGTAAGTGCTGTCAGAGTCGTCAAAATAGATCCAGCCTTGTTCTTCAAGTGCCGACAGCGCACCGTCAAGGTCGCAGGCATAGCTTGAAAAGAAATCCGAGAGCATCTCGCTTTCAAGCCCACGCACATCTGCAAGCGACAGGATTTTGAGCATATTCTTTTCATCATCGCTCATCGAGCCTGCATCAAACAGCACGGAAACAATGCCCGAAAGGGTGTCATAGACCTGTTCGCCGTCCTTGAAATTTTCGATCCTTTCACCCGAAAAGCGTGTGAATCCGATGTCCTGGATAAGCTCGCAGGCGCCTTTTGCGTCCAGCTTTCCCGCAGCTATCTGCCGTGCGATAAGCTCCAGCACCAGCGTGTGAGCGAACACACAGGTTATTATCTTTTCAAAATGCTCACGCTCGTCCTTGGCGATCCGCCTTCCGAGATTGAGCGAGATAAGCTGCATCAGCACATCAAGATCTGCGATAGAAAGAATTTCAAGGTAAGCAAAGCTGTTTATCGGCGGCTGTCTGCGTGAAACGATGATCGTGTCATATCCGCATTCGCAGATAGCCGACAGCTCCCTGCTTATCAGCGCATTGTAGTTGTCCACCACGAACAGCACTTTCTTTTGCGCACATATCCGCTTGAACTGCGACAGCTTGCGTTCAAAATACTCTTTGATGCTCTCACCGTCAAGCCTGCGCATAGTGCTTATCTGAAGCTGCATATCACTTGCAAAGGTGGACTTGATATCGCCGTCAAATTCAAGGTAAACTATCACATCGTACTCTGCCTTTTTGCGGTGGATATAGTTGCGCACTATCGTGCTTTTGCCGATACCGCCCACGCCGAAAACAAACACCGTGTGCTGCTCATCAAGCAGCTGCGAAAGCGCCTTCATCTCCCTCTCACGCCCGACAAAATTGGGCGAAATATGCGGAAGATGCGGTACAACAAAATCCTTTTCACAAAGCACCTCGCACAGCTTTTCAAGCAGTTTTGCAAGCTCATCGGTGCTTTTGAACCTGTTGCTCGGTGACGAGCGCAGAGTGCCTCTGAACAGTCTTGTGAAAAGGTTCTGCACCTCGGGGCGCTCGGTGAACAGCTTGTATTCTTTTTTGCATTTATCAAACGGATATTTTGAAAATCCTCTGTGTTCGCTGTCGGTCGAGTGCTTGCCAAAAAGCAGAAAGAAAACTATCTCGCCCAGCGTAAAGATGTCCGTCTGAACGCCTATTTTTGATGCACCGCAGGAGTCGAGCTGCTCGGGTGCTGCCCAGCTGCGTGTGTATGAAAACATACCTGTCTGTGCGATAGAGCTTATCTCTTTGATGCTGTCATAGTCGATAAATTCAACGAGCTGTGTTACGGTATCGTCGGGAGTATTCTGCATAACGAATATGTTCTCGGGTTTGAGGTCAAGGCAGAGAAAACCCTCGCTGTGATAGTATCCGACCGTCTTTGTTATCGTCAGGCACAGCTGCATATACTGCAAAAGGCTGAGGTCAGAGAGCTTGTCAAGCGTCGTTCCGCCAAAGCAGGCAACATCAATGAAGGCTGTTCCGTTCGCCTCAAAAATATGGCTGACAGGCGGCGTCTGATTGGTCAGCGCTGAACGCTGTCTGATGTCGCTTTGCATTTTTCCCGAGGCGATAAAACGCTGCTTACCTGCATCGAAGTTCTCGGTACTCTGCGGCGTGAATTCTTTGAGAATGCACTTGGTCACAAGTCCGCCTGACTCGCAGTTGGCAAGATACGCTGTCGTGTTCGCACCCTGTCCCAGCAGCTCGAGCACGGTATACTCACGGTCGTCTGTATTCAGTTTTTGTCCTGTTTTCAGCATAGCACCGACCTCCTTTTGAAAAGTATACCGCATATGCAGTTGGGGTTATAAAAATGGATTCACTCCTCGTTTCCGTATTCGTTGAGTGTGTTCATCGTAACTATCGGATTATCGGAATTTGCACAGTAAAGCAGCAGGCAGTCGAACGGGTGACGCACATACAGCCTTGCAAATCCACATTGTATCAGCCGATTGTTCAGTTCATCGTAAAAATCAAGCAGATTGCCGTTGATAGTTAATTCATCAATGTTGTTAGCCTCGTTGTAAAAGCGGTAGAACCTGCAAAGCATAAGCGCCTTGCGTAGCGTTTCATAAGTAGCCTTTTCACCGTTTATTATTTTCCCGAGAGTTACGTCGTTGATAAGTGACTCGGTAAATCTTTTCGGCAGCTTTCTGCTCAGCCCTTTTCTGTCAGGTGACTGATATCTATACCCGAGAAGTTCGTCAATTACGCTGCTGTTCTCTCTGCCCTTGCGGATACTGTTTGTGTGATCCTTTGCGAGCACAATTTTCTTGATCTCGTCGATGTCATTGTTTATGAGTTCTCTCGCCATCTGAAACTGCTGCTCGTTGTTGTAGCAGTGTGCGGAAAGATACTCTATGAATTTGTCGTCATCGTCTGTCTCACGGATAGTCCGTGCTATCTGCGAGGTATGGGTGTGAGCGTTCTCCTGCGGTACGAATCCGCTTGAAGCTTCAAGCATTTTCGTGACTGCCGAGTACGGCTTTTGGTGAACAAAGCAATAGAAATAAACCGCATCAATACGGCTTTTCACATTGAACGGGATAGTCAGATAATACTTCTCAAAGAAAATATGCACCTGCTGTTCGTTCATTTCAAGCGCATAGCAAAGGTCGTATTGGTTGCAGCGGTTGGTCACGCCCGGGGGAGTGCCCTTTATCCAGTTGGTCACCGCTTTCGGACAGTCCTTGCCCAGAAGCTGTTTGAACCTGCGCTTGACCTCGGCAAGCATTATCTGTTTGTCGTCTTTTGTGCAAATCGTGCCAAGCTCACACAGGCGCTTTGCCAGTCCTTCCAAAAATATCGGCTGGGAGTCAAGCTCCAGCGCCTTGTTTATGCCGGTGATAAGGTCGCTTGGCGATGACGGATTCAACACAGGATTATCGAGGATCATCTCGTCGTATATGTACTGCGTGCTGTCGTCCCTGGGCAGCTCGTTGTTATCATTCATCGCACTCAACCTCCGCTTCATTCTTTTGACAGTATTATACTACAAATCAAACTGCTTTTCAAGATGTCTTTTTAATACATAAACCCGACACCTGTCAAGGTGCCGGGTCATTTGCTGCCAAGCAGAACAAAGGTCAGCAGCCCCTGATGTTTGGTCTGTATAGCGGGACATATATTTTTATAATGTAGAGTGCATGAGCACCGACCTACCATACCTTATAGCCTGCATACTTCTCGATCTCATCAAGCAGGATCACCTTCATCAAGATCGACAAGTGGTGTGACTTAACGGCGCTGACCACCAGCTCGGGCGAAACTCCTTCGTCAAGCAGTCTGTGTACTCTGCGGATATAGCACCTCTCGACGATGTCTCTTGTGAGAGCACACACGATGAACAGGATCACGAAAAGCACGATCATACCGCCCACGCCGAGCATTGAAAGAGCCCTGTTCAATTGGTATTCTCCCTCGGGACTTATTGAAATTGTGATGTATTTCAATATGCAGACCATAACTGTTGTTCCGATAGCCGTAGGAATAAGCCTGTCCATTTTATCACCTGATATCTTGTTTCTTATGATCTTTTTTCGGATCTGAACTTCATACTGTATTTGCGTGCATCTTCATCATCCATAAGCCAGCCGTATTTCTGGAGAAAACTAAGCTTCTCTTCGTCAGTGATGAAACTTTCCTCGGCACGTTTGCTTGGTATCTGCATATTTTCCTTTCCATTGCTAAATCGTGGCCACTCATTCTGGATGTAGTAGACAGGTTCTCCGCCTTTGATAAACTGTCCGTGGTATGTTCCCTTATACTCCGCACAGGACGTTTCTTCGCCCGCCACGCCATCGAGTGCGCCGCTTGCGAGCTTTGCCAGCAAGCTCTTTTCTTCGTTTGTTATATTCACGCTTATCCTCTCCTTGTTTATGTGTTATTTCAAAGCTTGTTCAAGCTCATCTTCAGAGTAACCATATGTATAGTCCTCGTCTTTGCCGTTAGATGCCCAGATTAGTGCGGCTTCATCAACGCTGATAGCTTGTGCATCATCAAATACTTCTTCATCGTAATCCATATACTCATCGTCCTCCTCGTCCTGTGTCAGTGCTTGCTCATTATCTTGAAGTGTATTGTTGTAATCTTCGATGCCCTTGATAATCTCGGCTTTAGCGTTTTCGCTTTCAGTTTGTATCGCGGCTCTTTTGCCTTTAAAAAAGTGGTAAACCTTCGGAACGGCTGCTCCGACTATGAGGCTGACAATACTAGTTATAATAACCACTGGCTTCATTTCATCTCTGCCTTTTTGACGACCTTTTTCTTCTTTTTGGTCAACGAACGCTTGTGGTCCTCCGGCTTCGCTTATTTGTTTAGACATATCTGCATAATCCCAAGACATAAAAACTCTCCTTTCATAGATACGATTTACGTTGTTTGCTTGTTTGATAATAATATAACATACTCGGATCAGCCATTATAAAAATGGATTCCGATTTAGGGAACAGGCTATTTCTTTATCTTACCGAGACCAAAGTTGAAAAGGCTTAAAGCTGCAAACGCAATACTTGCAACCTCTACACCTTTCCCTAATATGTTGAGGATGAGTTTACCTTTGCTTTTCGGATTGTTATTGGCTACAATGGGAGGGGGTGTTTCTACTTGAATTGTTGTTTCGACACTGTCCGGTTCTTCAGCTGCTTCCAAAGTTGCTACAAGATTAGCATAGATAGCTTTGTACTCGTTCATATCAACAGGCATCTGATACGGATCGGCACATTTCATCTCGTTTACCGCTGCCATCATCGTGCAGATACTTTCGTATGAATACCACTGACTGCTCGTAAACTTTTCAATAAATACAGGGAGATAATTGAACGGGCAGGTTTTTATGTAGTGGTATTTGCATTCGACATCAATATAAGGATTGGTGAAGGTTATAACCTTAAATATCTTCGGACGTTCAACACCGGCTCTCTCTAAAGCAATTCTCAGCAGATGTTCACGCTCGTCCATCTTTTCGGCTATATTGCCATCGTAATGCATACAATTGCCTATCCTGTAGAAACCGCCTTGCTCATCAATAAAAATATTCTTCTTGCTGTTTTTGATCTCAACAATGAATATAGCCTTGTTGGTAAAAACAATAGCGTCGATCTCCGTGCGTTTTCCGTCAAATTCAAGCTCAACATTTCTAAGCACAGCATTCTCGCAGCCAAGATTCTCCAATGCCCGAAAAACCTTTTGCTCGCCGTATTTACCTGAGATCTCAGCCGCAATTTTATTGCCCACAGATTTGCTGCTCTGGATAAACTTTTCAAGCAGGGTGTCCGCAGCGCCGTTGCGCTCATCGTTGAGTTTTTTCATATGTTCAACAACGTCCCATAGTCTAAGATTGCCTTTTTCAGCGTGCTGGGAATTGAAAGTAAGATCGACTATTTCCTTTTGAAGCTTAAGAAGCTCGGGTAATAACTCTGACTTGGTGTATGTGTCTTTGTTGAATGCGCTGATTTGCGACTTTATCTCGTTTACTCTCTCTGCAATATTCATTTGACTCATCCTTTTCAACATCGTCATCTCTTTAACTAACTGCCGGCAATTCTACTTGTGCACATAAATAAAAATGCCATACTAATCATAAAGGATATCCTTTAAGTTTAGTATAGCATCTACTTTGTTTGTTGTCGAGCAATGATTTATTGCGCAACGGTCAGCCACATATGTTTACTAGCAATTTGCCGGATTTGGATTGAAACGTAAATATCGTTTTGCATATCTATTATTGTAAGAGCTTAGCTTTTCTAATCTTTTATATCCGTCTTGGTTAAAAAATGTTCCTCCTGGTTTTATAAAGAAAAAGGTTAATGCGTCATAATAATCTGCAAGATCAGCAAATGTAGGTTCTTTCTTTAGTTGTATCATCATTTCGTCAAAAGCACTTTTATATATAGGTTCTTCTAATATGCTAAAATCGATTGGAACAAAGCGTTCAAGCTCTGTTGTGAAAGCAGCAGCCATTTCATCGATTAAACTTGGGTCTATTTTATAATCTTTGTATATTTTATATGAAAGCGCTTTTTTATCTGTTAATACGGTTAAAGCTGATTCCACGCATTTTAGAAAATAGTAAAATGAAATGTAATTCGAAGCGATAAAGATTTCTTCCGACTCTTGTTGATATGACAGAAGGTAGTTGTTCATAATATTCTCATATTCTTCAAGGCTTGCCATAATACCATGGAATTTGTCCGTGTTATCATTTACAAACACAGGAAAACTAGCTCCATGATGTATTTGCTCAAAAGGCATACTTTCCCATGCGGTATAGAACTCTTGTTGTAATAGATATGCAATGGAAAATGGCTCGTTTTTTAATGCATTATCGTCAACAAATATCGGGAAACAACTCCTCAATGATTCCTTTATTAATTTGGTGTCAATATTAAATCTGTAATTCGATAGGTCACTAAAAACAAGTTCTTCTAAGGTAACATCAAAGAATTTCATATATAATACTTTTGTTTCATCATCCACTTTGTTTTTACCTCTTTCAAAGTTTGAGATGTATTGATGATCATCAGAGCCGAACCTCTTTGCAAGCTGCTCCTGAGTTAAGCCATATGCTTCTCGTAATGCCTTGATGTTCTCTTTAGTGCGAATATCACTTATTTCCATTAAGCATACCTCCTTTATCTCTTGGGATTATCTGTTAAGAGCATTATAACATAAACCAGCAATGTAGTCAATTAATCCAAATCGAAATATAAACTACATATTGACGAGCGATATATCGCACGTTAACATTGTGCCACGATACCCGGCTTGATTCTAGCTTGACAATATCCGCACAAAGAGGTATACTATCACACCAACAAGAAGATCGACAAGGTCAGTATTCTTTTTGAGGACATTGCCGTGTTCGGGGTTTAAAACTTAAAATGTACCCTCAAAACCTTAAATTTTACTTTGAAAACTTAAAACTCCGACTCTAAAACTTAAAATATTCGTTTGAAACTTTAAATTTCGACCTTAAAACTTAAAATCTACACCTTTAAACTTTAAATCTTTTCTTGATATTTTAAGTTTCTTGTGCTAAACTTAAAATCAAAAGAGGTGATTTCAATGAATGAAGCAGGATTGAAGGAACTTGTTGAGAAAATAGTAAATGTCAAAGCAGAGTTTCAGACGATAGAAGTCAAGCGCAGCAATACTGAATGCTCTTGTTCACCGTGATTACAGTATTCACACAGAGGGCATGCCGATTCAGATAATGGTGTTCAGTGACAGGCTTGAGATCAAAAATCCGGGTGGTCTGTATGGCAGATTAACTCTTGATGACCTCGGTAAAACACAGCCTGATACAAGAAATCCTGTACTTGCCACAGCTCTGGAGCTTATGGGAGTTACAGAGAATCGTTACAGCGGTATACCTACAATAAGGAACGAACTTGAACAGCATGGTTTACCTCAGCCTGAGTTTGCAGTTATCCGTGGTGAGTTCTGCGTTACGTTCCATCTTAAAGAAGAAGCAAAAATGCAGGAGAATAATGCGGATAAGCCTACCCTTGAGCAATTTTGTAAAACACCACGCAGCCGAAAAGAGATCACTGAATTTCTTGGGATAAGATCTGCAACTTATGCTATCAATAAGTATGTTATCCCACTCGTTGAGCAGGGCAAATTGTTTATGGAGATACCGGATAAACCGACAAGCAGAAACCAGAGATTCTACTCAAAGTAAAGAGTGCTGTTCTTCCAAGCGCTGACGCTCGCAGCTGCTCTGGTCGAGGGCAGACGCATCATCATTTCAGGCGGAAATTATACTCTTGATAACACGATCTCGGAGGAGATCGCACGGAAAGGAAGCAGTATTATGAGAATCGCAGTAACCTATGAAAACGGACAGATCTTTCAGCATTTCGGCAGAACAGAGCAGTTCAAGCTCTATGACGTTGCCGACGGCAAGATCATCAATGAGCAGGTAGTTGGAACAATGGGCGCAGGACACGGCGCACTTGCAGGATTTCTGAAGAATGCACAGGCTGACGTTCTTATCTGCGGAGGCATCGGCGGCGGTGCGCAGATGGCTATGCAGGAGGCTGGCATCACCCTCTACGGCGGCAATTCGGGCAGTGCCGATGAAGCGGTGAAGGCTTTCCTTGCACACACACTTGTTCAGAACGATAACCCGACCTGCGATCATCACCACGAACACGGCATAGGTCATATCTGTGCAAGCCACAGCTGCGGTGATCACTGATGAAGATAGTCACACTTGTAGAAAACTCCTGCGGCAATGAAAAGTGTATCGCAGAACACGGACTATGCATCTATATCGAGACACAAAAGCATAAACTCCTGCTCGACACAGGGCAGACGGACGCAGTTGTGAAGAACGCCGAAGCTCTTGATATTGACCTGTCTGCCGTCGATACTGTTATCCTCAGTCACGGTCACTATGACCATTCGGGCGGTATATTGCCCTTTTCAAAGCTCAATAACACTGCACAGATCATCCTGCAAAGAACAGCAGCCGAGCCGCATTACAACGGTGAACGCTATATCGGCATTGATACTGATATACTCAAATTGACAAATGTACGCTTTATTGAAGGCGATTTGAAGATAGATGATGAGCTGTTCCTGTTCAGCGGTATCAAAGGCAGGCGGTGCTATCCGCAGGGGAACAGGAGGCTGTCTTGTATGAAAAACGGTGAAATAGTTCCTGATGATTTCATTCATGAGCAATGCCTCGTTATCACGCAAAACGGCAAACGCTGGCTGCTGTCGGGCTGCGCTCATAACGGCATACTCAATATACTTGATAAATATAAGGAGCTGTTTGACAGCTATCCCGACTACGTTATCACGGGATTCCATATGATGAAGCGTGAGGGCGAGCATACCGAAGAAGAGAAAGCTGTTATTATTCAGACAGCGCAGGAGCTTTCACAGCTTGATACTGTCTTTTACAGCGGTCACTGCACAGGCATTGCTGCATTTGATCTGATGAAGCAGATCATGGGCGATAAACTCATTGCCCTGCACAGCGGCGAATCTGTCAACTGACAAAAATGGATCGCTTTTTGTTTTAACATCTTGCCTGACAGGGATCTTTCTCTTGAACCTGCCGCCAAATTGTGCTATAATAGTATTATCACAACGAACAGGCGGTGTACCCATTGAAACGAAAACCACATATACATTTTATATCATTTCTGCTCGCCCTGTGTCTGTGCGTTCAACTCACAGGCTGTGCAAGCAGCTCGTCCAAAGATTCAGGCGAAAGCTCCGCAGCCGTATCTTCTGCCGACTTATCACATACCTCGTCAGACCAAAGGGGTGTGGATAAGATAGTCGAGGAAATGGTCGTTGACTACGGAAGCTACGGATCTAAGGCAAAGGATAAGATAGACACCCTGCTCGGTGAGCTTTCTGCCTGCGACACATCTGCGGGCAAACGCTGGAAAAACATAATGGACATCTGGACATCGGACGACCTTGGCAAACATCTTAATTACGATGTTCTCCCCGACGGACTGCCTGATACGGACGAGCTTTGCATAGTCGTCCTCGGATTTCAGCTCAAGGCCGACGGCACGATGAAGGACGAGCTGATACAGCGCCTGACCGTCGCCCTGAACAGTGCGAAAAAGTACCCTAAGGCGTACATTGTCTGCACCGGCGGCGGCACTGCATCGGAAAACGAAGCTGCATCGGAAGCAGGCGAAATGGCAAAGTGGTTAGAGCAGCAAGGGATAGACAAAAAGCGCATCATCATCGAGGATAACTCGATAACAACGGCGCAGAATGCAATATTTACCTACGATATACTGACATCGAAATACACCTCGGTAAAAAAGCTGGCTATCGTTTCGAGCGACTATCACATCGCAACGGGAGAGCTGCTGTTCAGGGCAGTGTCGATCCTGCGTGCAAGCGAAGCCGGCAGCGAAAAGCTTGAGGTGGTTTCAAACGCTGCGTGGAAAGCGCCCTCCGGTTCGCTTTCGGCAATGTTCCAGGCAGGTGCGCTCATCGAGCTGTCAGGCGACGTAAAAACAGCGTTCGATATCTACTACGATAACTATGATATCCATTCGCTTCCGCCGCTGAAATAGCTTATGGTAAAATAGCCATTTGAGTGAAGAAAAAATGCTCACCGTTTTATTTCAAAAATGACCTTAGATCGCAAAAATCATGACCATTGTTGCCTCGAAAAACGGCTGATGTTCAGATATGTTATGACTGTTTGTACCTCCTGCACCTTGACGTTTATTTGACGCTTATCGGTTTTTGATTCGGCTAAAAGTCAGCAGAGATCACAACAGGCAGGCAATCGGGAAGCTTCGTAAAACCGCCGCTTTTGCGCTATTTGAAGGACTTTGAAAAGCCCTCGGACGCTGTTCAAGTCCCGTTTGCCGCATAGTACACAGCGTGTACCACGCTTGGCCGCCTTTGGTTAATTATCAAGGGCGGATTTCTTTGTGTCACGGCGAATCATCACCTGTCTGTAACCTATAATAACTGCTCGCAAACACGGCGTTTGCGAGTGAATATGTCGCTTCAAAATGAACAGTTGCCGCACAAGTTGAACAGTGCCATCGGCGAGAATGAACACTTTCATCGCACGAAGTGAACAGCAGCAGAAAATGATTGCGTAGGAGCTCGATTTCACGATAGAATAGTGTTATGAATATTCCGCATAAAAACGAGCGTTAAAACCGCACGAATTGTGCATACAAAACGCTTAAACCGTGCATGCTCGCCGCACCATTGTGCATATAGTTGAACGGCAAAAGATCCTGCGGTAAAATGTTGATACACGCAAATTGCGTGAATTCAACAAAAGGAGGTCATAGAAATGACCAATTATCGTGAGATCCTGAGGCTCAGCAGGCTCGGGCTTAACAAAGCACAGATCGCAGGTGCCTGCGGATGTTCAAGAACTACTGTCATCAAGGTTCTGAGCATTGCTGCTGCACAAGGATTGAGCTATCCTCTGCCTGATGGAATGTCAGACAAACAGCTTGCAGATACTATCGTTCCTGCAAATGCGGCAAAACCGGAGTACAAAAAGCCTGCGCTGCTTATACTTGACGAATGGCTGCTGTATCAGCTCAAAGAATCAGAAGCAAGAGATCTTCTCGAAATAGCTGAAGCTCGTTACAAAAAGGGATCAATGATTTTTTGTTCGCAGTTTTATGTACCCGTCTGGCGTGACAAGATTGGTTCACCTATCATTGCTGATGCCATATGTGACCGTATCGTTCATGATTCATATCGCATCGTAATTGAATGCGAGTAATCAATGAGAAAGAGAAAAGGTGTAAACGAAGAAAAGAAATAAGGCACCTTAGGTGCACCGAACGGACCTACTTGCGTTGGTCATGAGTTTAACGCATTAAGGTTTTCCAAGGAGAGTGAGGTTATGCTTAGGCATAAAAAAGAGTGACGCACCCGGCATCACTCTCCTTGCTAAACCCCGCATCAGGCGCTCAGGTCACACTCCTGCGTTGCCTTATCCTCCTGTAGGATTAAAAACATATTAATGATACCATGGCATAGATTGATTGTCAATATTCAGTCGTACGTTTTTCATGCACAATTCAAGCATTCTCCGTGCACGGTTTCAGCGGAAACCATGCACAAAACGAACGGTTTATGTGCACTCGCTGAACGGAATATGCAACGTGCGGAGGCATTTTACGATTTATCATGAGTTTAACATTGTGGTACTGTTCAACTTTACATTGTCATGCTATACTATTATAGTCAGGAGTGTGATGAAATGCTTATATACATAGTTGAAGATGAGGCGAACATCAGAGAGCTGGAAAGCTATGCCCTTGAAAAGAACGGCTTTGAAGTGCAGTCATTTGAAAACTCTAACGGCTTTTATGATGCGATCAAAATACGCACGCCCGATCTGATACTGCTGGACATTATGCTGCCGGGCGATGACGGGCTTACGATACTTGGTAAGCTTCGCAGCGATCCTGCCTGTTCGAGAATACCCATTATCATCATCTCGGCAAAATCCACCGAGCTTGACCGTGTGAAAGGGCTTGACCTGGGAGCTGATGATTATATGTGCAAACCGTTCAGCGTTATGGAAATGGTCAGCCGTGTGAAAGCAAGGCTCAGAGGTGTTCAGGACAAAAATGGCAATATCATAAATTTTGAGAACATTACTATGTCTGAGGATATAAGGACAGTGACCGCAGGCAGCACGCCTGTGGAGCTTACCTTTAAGGAATATGAGCTTCTGAAATTGTTTTTGAGAAATCCTAAGATCGTGCTTCGGCGTGATGACATACTTGATAGGATATGGGGACATGACAGCACAGGACGTACTCTTGACGTGCATGCACGTTATGTCACAGAGCTTGGAGAAGATCGCAGGCGGCAAGCTGGAAGCGACTCTCAAAAAAATGACCTCCAATCCGTTCAAGAGCCTTGCCCTCGGTGCAGGTATCACCATTGCTGTGCAGTCCTCGGCAGCATCCGTGGGCATCTTGCAGGCGCTGTCGCTGACAGGCACGATCTCCTACAGGATGGCTATCCCTATCATCATGGGACAGAATATCGGTACCTGCGTGACCGCTCTGCTGTCATCTATCGGTGTAAACAAGAACGCAAAGCGTGTTACCGTCGTGCATATGTCGTTCAATATCATAGGTACGGTCATTTGCCTTGCATTTTTCTACGGACTTGATGCGATCGTTCATTTCAGCTTTGTGGACAAGTCTATCAGTGCTGTGGAAATTGCCGCTGTTCACTCAATATTCAACATTGTTACCACGCTGATACTTCTGCCGTTCACAGATCAGCTCGTGAAGCTGGCAAACAAGATCATACCGAATACAAAGGAGAAAGAGACCAGTGTGCTGCTTGACAACCGCCTGATCTCCACACCGCCCCTTGCAGTTTCACAGTGCAGAGAAAGAACTGTCGAAATGGCGGTCGGTGCAAAAGAAGCCTTACATGAAGCTTTGACAGCGATGTTTGACATCAACGAAAAGGCGGTACAGAGCGTTGAGGATAAGGAGCAGATGCTCGATGAGATGGAGGATAAGCTGTCTACATTCCTGCTGGAGCTTTCCTCGGTCAGTCTGACCGATCCGGACAGCCGTATCGTTACAGAGCTTCTCCACTGCATCAGTGATTTTGAACGTATCAGCGATCACGCTATCAATATGATCGAGATCGGGCAGGAGATGAAACAAAGCGATCAGGAATTCTCCGCAAATGCAAAAGCCGATTTCGCCACGCTTTTTGCGGCACTGACCGAGATCTCAGGTCTTACCGTAAAAGCTTTTATGGATAATGATACTGACCTTGCCATGAATGTTGAACCGCTGGAAGAAGTGATCGACGATCTTACCGCTGCTATCAGGGATAAACATATCCAAAGGCTTCGCAAAGGTGAATGCAGCCCTGAGCTCGGCGTTTATCTGTCAGACCTGCTGATAAACTGCGAGAGGGTGTCCGATCATTGCTCGAATATAGCTGTGTCCATCATTCAGATCTCAAAGTCCAGTATGAACAGCCATGATTATCTGAGTGGCTTGAAAGCGGAACGTTCCCCCCGGTTTATAGAAAGCTATACTGCTTATGGGCAGAAATACAGGCTGGCGGCGGAATGAAAGTAAACAAAGGGAACCGTAAAGGTTTGCTCTTGCCTGTTTCACAGCTGTTACCTGCCTGGTATTTGCTAACTGCTTCGCCGTTGCTTTGATATTACTTATACATTCTTGCTCGCAAACAGGTTGTTTGCGAGTTCTTTTTTTGCCCAAAAGTGCTTTGTGGACCTTATGATGGACCTTACCCCTAAAAGTCAAACGATGGGAGACTGCGCATCTGCGCAGCTCCCGCCTTTGTTTTTTTGCTATTGTCCGAGCGTTGTTCGTATATTACCCTGCTGTTTTCCCCTGAATAATGTCTGCTATTATGTTGCTTGCCCTGCGTGTGAAACCCCCAAAGAAGATTATCAGAGCTTAACAGACAAAAAGCGTCCTGCACAAAGTGAGACGCTTTTTTGCTGCGCTATAGCTTTGCTTATTCATCAAAGCGCAAATAGCTGATCAACAGTTAACGCCCGGGAGTCTTATACCCGAGCGTTATTGTGTCAGTTATTCTTTTGCAGGCAATTTTTGACGATCCTGTTTTTGTTTAAGATACTTCAGCCGCCGATACAGGGTTTATTCAACAACTGTCTGTTCGCACTCGGAGATCGCAAATATTAAAAGGAACAGAGAACTGAGGTCATCAGAGGCTGTCCAGAAGCGGTAGTACATATTGCCTGTTGGTATTTTGACCTTGTGCTTGACCTCGTCGTCCTCGTGAATGTACACGCTGCACGATTCGATCCTTGCAAGTGCCTTGCCGTCTTTTGTAACATCATAAATAAAGTATGGGAATCTGCTGTGCATATTGGTGCTGAGGCGTATACCCTGACCGTGCAGGCGATCCCACACCTTTTCACCGTCAAATCTGAACGATGACTTTACCGAGAACATCTCATCGTTAAGCGAAGACGTTGTAACGTGACCGACCTCATGCTGCTCGCTCAGACCTGTTCTGTGGTCGGTAAATTCGTAGATTCTTGCACCTACCAGAGAGTTTTTGAGCATCTTGCCTTCATACAGGATGTTTCTGTCTGCGTCCTCAACAATGTAACCCGGCTTTAAGCTGTGACCGTCAAAGCGGAAGTAATACTCGTTCACGCCATCAGCTGTTTTGAGAGCATCGAGCTGCGCCTGAGTCTGCACATCTGCCGCCGGAGCAGTCTTGTCAAGCTCCTTGCTCTTTCTGAAAGCTCTTACTGTCAGAGCGATACCGCCCGCAAGAGCCAGAACTCCCGCACCTGCGATCGCAACAGGTATCAGCTTGTTCATCCTGCTGCTTGCAGTTTTTGAGGGGTCAGCAGGATCGTAGAAAACCTTGACAGCATCACCGGCTGCGAAACTGCCGCTGAGGTTTGTGAACTCGTCCTCGTACTGCTTGCCGTCAACGGTGAATGTGAACTTCACATCATAGCCTTTTTCGTCTTCCTGACCTGCATCGGACTGCACCGCAGAGGTTATCGTACCCGTGGTCTCGGCGTACTTATCGGTGTTGAAACTGAAAAGAACCACGCTGAATATAATAAGTATCAGACCAAGCGGAACCATCATCCTTGCCGGACCTGTGTTTCTCATAAATCTTGCAAATCTGTTTTCGATAGTCATTGATTTTCTCCTTTTCCTTTGTGTTTTGCGTTTTTGTTTTTCTGTATCTATATAATAACACGCCACCACTTACAAACTGCTTACAAAAAAGACGATCACCCGCACTTTTTTATCGGTACGGGTGATGTCTTTATTTAAACTAACACAAAGGTCACGGAGGAGGCTGTTATTATTCGGTTCAGCAGATTATCGGGTTTGTCAGCCAATCCCATGAGGTCTTGTCGGTGTTGAATGATACGATGTTTCCGCTTTCAATGTAGTTCCAGTCCTCATCCCCCCATTGATTGAAACCTGCGTGGTGGAATGTGACCTCTCTTTCATCTATCAGCAGAGAGTCGATGTTTATACCCTTATAGGAGGCGTGAGCGGCGGCGTATCCGCCTATGCCTGTAATGACGTGTCCAATTTCCAGATCGTTATATGCCCGACCGGTGATCAGAATAGAGTTTGCGGGCAGATCATCAACATTGAAGCCTTTATTCTTTAGGTACCGGCGGACAGTGAGTCCCTGAAGGAACGCCGCTACAGGAGCGGGAGTTTTTTGTTGACAGCCTTTTATTTCTTTTCAAAGACTGCGATAAGCTCTTGATCGTCGTTGTTACTGTCACTGTTGCATTCCTTTAGTTTCAGTTTGTTGTGCTTATTATCCGAAGATTGTCGAGATGATGCCTCCCACGATATATGCTGTTGTGCTTACACCGAGCATTACATAACAAAATGTGATCATATTCTTTCCTCCTTTCGTTTAAGTTGTTTGTTGTTTTTCTTCTGTGATCATATAATAACATATCGCCTATTACAAACTACTTACAGATCTTTTGTTTTTTCAAAAAATTATTTTGATCTGTATTTTTGTCTCCTGTCGATCATCTTTATTAACTCTTAGTAATTCTTTTAGTGCTTATTTAAAGTTAACTAAGCTGATCCAAAAGTGAATCGATCTGATCCCAGAAGTCTACCATAAATCTGATCATATCCTCATTCCATGCAGGCGTCATGTTTCTGTTTTTTACGGACTGTATCTGTATTCTGATCTCCCGTATGATTTCTGCCTGAGACTTATTATATCTTTTGTATAACCTCACATCGACTAAAACCTGAATCAGCTTATTCCTATCCATTTTATAGTTCTTTTTGATGTATTTCTCCACCTGTAAAGCGTTCATACTCGGCAGCCATGGCTTTTCGGGGGCTTTGTTTTCCTGCTTCTGGGGCTCGTTTTTCTTTTGTGTGATCTGATCTATCCACTTCTGGATCTGCTCAAAGAGCGAAGGCACTTTTTCCTGCGGAACGTTCAAGGTGCAGACGAAGTCTTCGGGCTTGATCTCGGTGCTTTCTGCCGATGCGCTGATAGCTGCGGTCGTTGTCATCATCATTACTGCTGCAAAAGCTGCTGCGATTATTCTTGTTTTTTTCATAGTGATCTCTCCTTTTCGTTTTTTAGTTTTTTGGTTTAGGGTTCTTTCCCTTTGCTGTGTCTTTATTATATCACAGCACCTCTTACAAACTACTTACAGTTTTTTTCGTTTTTCGAATTTTTTCTCCTATCTTTTATCTTTGTTTACTTTTAGTTATCATAAACATTGATACTTTCAAGTTTCAGATCTCTGGTGCGTACATATTCTGAGAATTCGTCCCAGTAGTCCTTCAGAAACCTTATCATATCCTCGTTCCATGTGAGCTCGCAGTTAAAGCGTGATGCTCTTCTCATTCCGTCACGGATATTGACCTCTGTCTGCTCAAGGGTTAAATAATACCTCTGACAGGAGCGAAGATAAAACGCCGCATTATAGAACTGTATCAATGTCATATTGTATTCTGTTTTTATCAGCTGTTCTATTTCGGGCTGACTCAGATCAACAAGCTTCTTCTTCTGCGGCTCGTTTTTCTTTTGTGTGATCTGATCTATCCACTTCTGTACCTGCTCAAAGAGCGAAGGCACTTTTTCCTCCGGGACGTCCCAGATGCAGACGAACTCGTCGGACTTGATCTCTGTGCTTTCTGCCGATGCGCTGATAGCTGCGGTCGTTGTCATTGTCATTACTGCTGCAAAAGCTGCTGCGATTATTCTTGTTTTTTTCATAGTGATCTCTCCTTTTCGGTTTTATATCATTTGTTGTTTCGGGGTCTTTCCCTTTGCTGTGATCTTAGTATATCACAGCACCTCTTACAAACTACTTACAGATTTTCATGTTTTTCAAAAAAATTTTTGACCGTCTGTTTTTGCCTGTTTTATGGGGTTTTACCTTTGCTGTGATTTTAGTATATCACACTGCCTCTTACAAACTACTTACAGATCTCAATGAAAATAAAATATTTTTTTAAAACAAAAAAGCACCCGCATTTTTTTACAATGCGAGTGCATAGTACCATGTTTAATACAGATCCTCATCAAACAGAAAATCTGCCCAGTAGTACTGGCTCATATATTCGTTCTGATAGGCGTTTACCGCACCGCCGTCAAGCTCTTTGAAACGGTAGTAATCACAATCAAGCGCTTTCGGGTCAACGGCGAGCGCATTAAAGTCCTTGATTACCGCAGCCTCTGCCCCGACAGCTTTAAGGCTCTTCATAAGCGAGTGAGTGAGCTGCTGCATATAGTTCTGCTGTTTCTTGTCATACGGCTCGTCCTCAAACAGTGCCGCCGCTATCTCCTTAATAGTACACGAGCTGCCCTGACGGTGCACGAGGAATGCGAATATCTCCTTTGACTTGCTTCTTTCAAAGCGGACGTGCTCGCCGCTTGGCAGAAAAACATCAAAGTTGCCGAAGCACTGCACCCGCAAAAGTGCGTTGCTTTTTGGCACCAGCGGAAAACGCAGATCCTCAAGCTCTGCCTTGACCTCATCGGCAGTTACCGGCTTCATAATGTATCCGCTTGCCTTCATATCCATAGCATCGCCCTTGTACTCTGAAAAGCCTGTCACGAAAATGATATTCATCTTCGGGTTGATCCCTTTCAGCCGCTTTGCGACCTCAACGCCTGTTATGCCACGCATATGTATATCCAGAAACGCCACATCACATCCGTTTTTTTCAGCTTCATCTATAAGCTCTGCCTGCTTTCTGAATGACGAGATGTCAGCATCGGGTTTAGCAGCCTTTACCGCCTGTTCCAGCATTTTCAGAGCTAAAGGCTCATCATCAAGACACAGTATCCTCATTTTCGTTTCTCCGTTCCTTTGGTATTATGACCCTTGCGGTCGTGCCTTCGCCGATCTTGCTGGTGATGATTATGTCCGCACCGCACATCTCTTTAAGGCGTTTTCTTGTGTTCTCCATTCCCACGTGTGAGCGTCCGTCATCCTTTTTTGGAGCGTTCACATCAAATCCAACTCCGTCATCAGAGATTATGACCTCATAAGCATTATCGGTCTGTCTTGTGGAAATTTTTACCGTACCGCCGTCCTCAGCCATCCCCACACCGTGCTTGACAGCATTTTCAACCAGCGGCTGTATTGACAGCTGCGGAACTCTGAAATCAGTCACCTGAATATCATACTCAATGTTCAACAGATCGTCAAACCGCAGCTTTTCAATGAACAGATAGTTTTTAAGGTGACTAAGCTCCTGCTCAAAAGGCACTGTCTTTGTCTGACTGAGAGAATCCATATTGCAGCGAAGATATTTTGAGAAAGCAATAGTCGCCTCCTTGGCAGTCTTCGGGTCAAGCTCGCACATCATTGCAATAGATGTCAGAGCATTGTACATAAAGTGCGGACGTATCTGCGACACCATTATCTGCAGCTTTGCATCATACAGTTCCTTTTGTGTACGCAGATTTTCACGGGTGTAGAAGTCTATTTCCAGGGTAAAATCCGAAATAACATCAGCAAGGTAGCCAAGCTCGTTTTTCTCTTTGATCGTATACATTTTTTTGACTATCTCTTTCGGATCCTTGTCAGCAGAGTAATCCAGCAGACCGTCCTGTATCGCATTGATGGGTTTGACAGCCTTGCGGTACAGGAAAATGAGAAGGACCATAAGCACGATGAGGATACCGCTTATGATTATTATCAGCGCTTTTGCTATCATTCCCGTGAGGGTGCTGCGAAAATCGTCCCAATTGTAGGTTATGCCCACTACCGCCCTTGTCTTGCCGCCGATTATCACAGGCTTGTAGCCTATGTAGTAGTTGCCGGCATTGGGGAAGTCGGTCGCTCTTTCAAATACGATCTTATCTGAGTCTGAATCAAGCATCTTTTCCAAAACAGGGTGTTTTGAAAGGTCAAGCTCCAGGTAGCTTCCCATTTTATCATTTTGCTCGTTCCTGTTAAAGTCAATCAATATAAGCCCTCGGTACTGCTGCTGCATATCCATGATAAACATACTGTCAAAGCTGCTGTTGTTTATGTGATTGTAAAGTATGTTCTTTGTTCCGTTGAGATGCTGTCTTATATAGCTGTATCGTATATCCTCAGGCATATTTTCAAACCAGCTGTATTCATACTTGTTATCGGCTTTTAAGTACGCCTTCAGCTTTTCTGGTTCTTCATCTGTCACCTCGTCGTGAAGGGCGATGCGGTATTCTTCCATATGCTGAAATATCCAGTCCTTAGAATCCTGATCAAGGACTTTCCCCGCAACAAAAGGCATGTAGCCCAGCGTCTGTGTCATCACATCTTCAATATGGTCATTTTGTGCTTCAAGATAACCCTTGAGCATGCTGTGGTATACAGTCCAGACTACTGCTGCCGTCATAACTGCGAACAGTGGCAGTACGATAGCCGTTATCTGAAAAAGCAGTCTGCGCTTTTTTCTTTTACCTTTCACCCTCTCACCTCGCCTTGTGCTTATGTTTTTATTATCTGCTTTATTATACCTTAAAAATATAAAATTGTAAAGATGCCCGCCAAAAACAAATTAAAAGCGCCCGCTATTATTCATACGGACGCTTTTCAGCTTTATTCATATCAGATCCTTCGGCTCTCATTATGAGAGTACAGAGATCATACCGCTGATTTTCATTAAAGCAGTTTCCCCTGCCGATCATGCTTTTTCAGTTTATCGGATTTCCGAATTCATCGACCTCAAATCCGTTCTCGTCAAGTGCATTGATCCCAAACCTGCCCAGCAGGATCCCTGCCAGTATTGCCTTTATTCCTCTGTGCTTTTTCTTGAATCTTCTTGTTGTTACTTTCATAGTGATTACTCCTTTTCTTTTTGGTTTTATTTTGTTGTTTTCGGGTGATTTCCTTTGCTGTGATCACATAATAACACACCGCCTCTTACAAACTACTTACAAATTTACGGGGAAGTGAAAAAATTTTTTCTCAGCCCCAAAGTATTAATCTAACGGGGATTTATGATATAATTATTAAAAAGGAGCTTCACTATGGAAAACTTTGTCCGGAGGTTTGCGCATATAGATAGTAAAACGCCTGATAAGACCGCACTTGTTTGCGAGCCTGAGCGTCTTACATACCGACAGCTTGACCGGTACAGTGAAAACCTGGCAAAGCTGCTTGCAAGAAACGGCGTAGGAAAAGAGCAGCCGGTGGGGATAATGGTAAAACGCTGTGAACTGTTCCCGATATGCACTCTTGCTGTGCTGAAAGCAGGCTTCGATGCAGATCCTGCCCGAGCTGACCGAACCGCTGCCGGTTTTCTATGGTGGAGGACGCAACGCAGGTGAACTTCTGAACCGTTATCCCGACGCACACGTTGATGCGATCGATTATTCACCTCTGTCTGTGGAGAAAGCATCTGAGTATAACAAGGCTATGATCCATGCAGGCAGATGTACTGTTTCTCAGGGTGATGTGTCTGATCTGAAGCTCAGCGAGACATACTGTGAAAAAGACCGGGCTTCTTGTACTCACTGCCACCCGTCAAGAAATTCAAGTGCTTCATTCGTGCTGTCCTTTCTTGCTTTGCTGCAGGCATTCTGGTCGACGTGCTCCGCCTGCAATATCTTACGCATTGATTTGAGATATTCGTGCGAGGATATAAGATCTCCGCAAAGCAAGTGACTGCCTTTTTCGTATACTGTCGCCTGAACTCTGTAAGGTTAGCCGCATTCTTCCAGCTTCTTTTTCATTCTCGGAACTGCCTCGTCCGACGGCCGGCAGTCATCGCAGCCCGGGCACTGCATAAGAATATCAACATGCATATTCTCCACCTTTATCCTTGCTTTTCCGGTCTGCACATTCTCATCATAGCAGCCCCGCAGCATACGTCTCATTCTGTGTTTGAGCAGCCTTGCCGCCATTGTTAAGAGCCTTGAAATATTCTTTCCGCACCGCCTTTGCCTCGGGAACAAACTCCATAGCACCCCAGCAGTGCATCATGCCCCTGCCAATATGAACGTTAAGGGGCACATTGTATTTCTCGCAGTGGGTTCTCAGGTCGTCAAGATAGGCATACATCACCTCATGTGTCCCGTAGAAAACATCAATGCCCGGAAAGCCCGAAATATCCCGGAGCATGGGGCTCAGCAGATAGGCTTCATCGCCTTGTGCAAGCACGGGGTCTATCCTGTCAAAAAATGCAGGAGGTATCATCACATCGTATTTTTTCAGCCTTTCCATTTCGGCTCGGATTAGCGATAACTAACCGCAACCGATCATATCACATCATATTTCGCTCAAAAAACATCCCGAAAAATTGTCAGGATAAATAACTGTCTTTACCACTTGAAAACTGCCAGTCTGTTATTCATATTCTTGCCGATGACTTCATAATTACTCCCTCCTTCGATTAGTTAAAACTAACTATATATCAAGTATATCACACATGCTTTCAAACGTCAATATTTTGCAGACAAAAAAAGAAGCCGGTTTCACGACTTCTTTTTATTGCCCGATATCAGCTCTTATTTTCTTATAGCTCCTACGGAGTTAGATCTCTGTATAACACTTTCAGCTTCATTCTGCTCTCTTGTGTTAAATGTCTTTTCAGAAAGCTTTGACTTGCCGAGCTTTAAGTCCTTGCGGATCTTTTCAACGTTCTTTATGCGCTGCTTTGAGATGCTTCTTACATACTCATCGCCCTTTAACAGATTGCCCTTCTTGTCCTTTACAGCCTTTTCGGTGTTGTAGAAGTCCTTCATGTCGGGGTGATCTTCAATGAACGTCTTGCCGGTGAGTGCTTCGTATCTGTCCATAAGCACCTTTTCGATCCTCTGTATTACAGGGTACTTGTGCTGTGTGCTGAGATCAGTCTCGCCGTCTTTTGCCTTGTGAGCGTAGTATCTGCCAATAGCTATAATAGCCTCCTCTACCTTTTCGGTGTACAGAACAGACATGGTCTTGCCTTCCACTTTATTTTTATCTGATATAACGTTCTCCATGTTAGTGATAGCCTTCTGTATGTTATCATATTCTGCGGAGTTTCTTTTCTGCCTTGCATCATTGAGCATTTTCTTGCAGGCACCCAGCATTTTAGTTTCTTTTTCTGTTGTTTCTTCAAATTCAAAGCTCTTGTCCGCCTCTGTGAACTTTGTAGTATAGATAGGATTGTTGTCATCGCCCAGTTTCATTACATTCTCGTCCTTGAGCTTTATGTTGAACAGCGCGCTGCGGAATCTGTTGAACTTGTAGTTTTCATCTTCGGACAAGCTCTCATAATGCATAGTCTGGTATGCCTGAGCGTTGCCTCTGTTCTTGTCGCCTTTTATCCTGTACAGGTCTCTGAGCTCTTCTGTGAAGAACTTCTTGTCGGTGTTGAATATCTCCATTACCTTGTCGATGTCCTTCTGACTGAAGTCGGTGTTCAGGTCGGGGTCGAACCTGTCAGACTTGTAAAGCTCTACAAGATCCAATATAGTAGGCTCTAACTTTGTATAATGTACTTCCTCGTCGCCATTGTAGTTCTTTTCTATCTTGCTCTCAACGTCATAGGTCACTATCGGCGGTATCTTGCAGTGGTCGAACCATACTTTTACATCAAAGCCCTTTATGTCTGCAAAAGTTTCGGGCTTGCCGTCAGCTATGCACTTGTCCATATGAGCGTTCATCATATCAAGTGCTTTGATGTACTCCGCTGCTTTTTTCTCTGTGAGATCGTCCATTATATCTTCTTTCTGTGTCTTGTCAGCCTTTATAATGTCAGACGCAGCAGCAAGAGGGTCAAACGAACGCACCTCATCATAATTGACATTGAAATTATCCTTTAATAAATTGGTGTATGCACGGGAGTCCACATATTCATCAGCTCTGAACCCCTTGTTGAGCAGCGCTGTATAGGAATCCAGTATCTTATTATACTGCTCCTGTGTAACAGTTTTCTGCCCATTGTGTCTCCAGAACTTATCCTTGTAATCTCTCCTCGGGTTTATAAGCAGACGCTCATTTCTTTCCTTTTCCGAGAGCTTATCGCCTTTAAGCTCTTCAAGCCTGTTCGGGTACTTCTTATCAAGCTCCTGCTTCTTTTTGATAAGGTAGTCGATAGTTGCCATGTAGGTCTCATATTCCGTGTCAGGTGCGTGATCTATGACCATCATCTGGAATGGATTTCCGGTGCTGTCTTCCAAAAAGCTGCCCCTGCCGCTGGGGAACTTTTCGAGATTTTCGTCCTTTACTAACTCTGATACATCTTTGTCCGGGAACATTTCCTTGTATTTCTTTGTATCATTTCTGAGCATTACATAGGGACTCGTCGAACGAATATGCTGAGCCCAGTGCAGCATGATAAGGGGACTCATGCAATTGTTAAATGACTTCTGATTCTTTTCTGAAAGATCATCAGTATTTTTGTATTCATCATTGTATCTGTTGCTGTAATTTTCATCTAAAAGTCCGCCGACGCTTGCCTTGATCATTACCCTCATTGCTAATTCTCTTTTCATAGTGATTAACTCCTTTTTTCTATTTTTTTATGATTTTCAATGTTTGTTTTGCGCTTTCATAAGTAATACCCTGTCGATCGCAGATAGGTTGCAAAAAATAAAAAAATTTTTCACCCCTCCGGCGGGATACCTTTCCCATTACAGATCACACTCTCTATTGCCCTGACTTATTTTGTTTCGTTTTGATTTCTGATATTGTTATTTACATCGGACTTACTCCTTTGATAGTATATGTAATGATTTTTTTGGGACAAAAGATCCCTCCTCCGAAAACTTCGGAAGAAGGATCTGATATCAAATATTCGATTCTTGCGAGCTGCGCAGCAGTAGTGTTTGTCTGCAAGTGACCCGGGTGGGCGGACACAGTCCTTGGGTCAACGCCCCTTGCTCGAAGAAGTGCAGCGTTCGGAAGCCGAAGCTGAGCACGTATTTATGATACTATTTTTTAACGTTAAATGCGCTCATCTGCGGATAGCAAGCGGACTCGCCAAGCTCCTCCTCGATGCGAAGCAGCTGATTGTACTTTGCAACTCTCTCTGAGCGTGACGGTGCACCTGTCTTGATCTGGCAGGTGTTGAGCGCAACTGCAAGGTCAGCGATAGTTGTGTCAGCTGTTTCTCCCGAGCGGTGCGAGGATATAGCGGTGTAGCCTGCCTTGTGAGCCATCTTGATCGCCTCAAGAGTCTCCGAAACGGAGCCTATCTGATTGAGCTTGATAAGGATAGAGTTTGCAGCGCCGAGTGAGATTCCCTTTGCAAGTCTTTCTGTGTTTGTAACAAACAGGTCATCTCCGACGAGCTGTACCTTGTGACCGATCTTGGCGGTCATTCTCTGCCAGCCTTCCCAGTCCTCTTCATCAAGACCGTCCTCGATAGAGATTATCGGGTACTTGTCAACAAGAGCCTCCCAGTGTGCGATAAGCTCGTCCGATGTGAACTCCTTGCCGCTCTTTGGCTGCTTGTAAAAGCCCTTGCCCTTTTCGCTCTTCCATTCGGAAGACGCAGCGTCCATTGCGATCATGAAGTCCTTGCCCGGCTCAAATCCAGCAGCTTTGATAGCCTCAAGGATCTTCTCGATAGCCTCCTCATCGCTCTTGAGATTGTTCGGTGCATAGCCGCCCTCGTCACCGACAGCAGTTACATCGCCCATTTCCTTGATAAGCTTTTTGAGAGTATGGAACACCTCTGCACACCAGCGAAGTCCCTCTTTGAAGGACGGTGCACCAACAGGCATTATCATAAACTCCTGCGTGTCAACAGCACTGTCAGCGTGAGCACCGCCGTTGAGAATGTTCATCATCGGAACAGGGAGTTTTGTTCCCTGTATACCGCCTAAGAATCTGTAAAGCGGAATGTCCAGCGAGGCCGCAGCTGCTCTTGCACAAGCGATCGACACCGCAAGAATAGCGTTAGCACCCAGCTTTGACTTGTCCTTTGTGCCGTCAGCAGCGATCATCGCCTTGTCAACAGCGTAGATGTTGGAAGCGTCCATTCCTGTCAGAACTTCGTTGATCTTTCCGTTGATGTTCCTGACAGCCTGCAAAACGCCCTTTCCAAGATAACGGTTCTTGTCACCGTCACGCAGTTCAAGTGCCTCAAATTCACCTGTTGATGCACCGCTCGGTGCTGTACCCCTTGCAACAGTTCCGTCCGCAAGATATACCTCAGCTTCAACTGTGGGGTTTCCTCTTGAATCAAGTATCTCTCTGCCGACTACCTTTTCGATCTGCAAATATTCCATAATATTCTCCTCCTGCCGCTTGTGCGGCTTTTCTTTTATTATTAACGCAAATTCCTGCGTTATTTACGCAGCAGGCTCATATCTTTAAGGTTCGCACTTCCTTAAAGCATTTTGAGAGGAGCCTGCCTTTGATCTATTCTCGGTTAGTTATAACTAACCATATATAATAGTATCACATCCGTTCTGATTTGTCAATAGCGGGCGTGCCGGCTTGCGGCATTTTGTCTGATTTTACAATGAATAACATCACTTTTCATAATAGTTAGTGCAAACTAACTAAATTGTATTGCAAGCATTGACAAGGAAATATAAAAGTGCTAAAATCACATTTGGTTAGTTTGGACTAATTATTTGGATCAGGTACGCTTGTCAAGGATTCATGGCGAGCAGAGCCTGCATTCCGAGGAGGGAGGATGGATCATGATTTTAACACTGATCCTCGCACTAATGGTCATTGCCGGGATATTACTTATGCTTTTTTCGGCAGTTGCCTTTGTGCAGAACAGGAGCTTTTTCGGCTCTGCACCAAAGGATATACAGGCTGTTATAACTGACAAGCCCGAAAGATTCGGCGGACAGCATCTGCTGGGGTGGTGCCTGCTTATATTGAGCATGGCGATGATAGCTGCGGCGTTTGTCATCGGAGTGTACGACGGCGTTAAAAACCGCTTCGGCTTCTGGGGCTTTTTTACAAGAATGTTGACGGTGCTGTACCTGTACAAGATATGGGATATGATATTTCTTGATTGGTTCGTGCTTACAAGAACGCATTTTTTCCAGCGCTACTATCCCGAGGCTGAAGGCTGCGAGAGCTTCAAAAAGGTGGGCTTCAACCGAAAGTCGCAGATAATAAAGCTGGTGGTATTTCCCTTTGTTTCGGCAGCTGTTGCAGGGCTGTGCGTACTTATCTTTTAAGAAAATGGAGGAGAGCAAAATGGGACAGACAGCGGTAGAATTCAAGGACGTTGTAAAAACATACGGTAAGGGTGACGGTATGCAGGTCGCAGTTGACCATGTCAGCTTTACGATAGAACAGGGCGAGTTCGTGGTAATTCTCGGACGTTCAGGTGCGGGAAAATCCACGGTGCTGAATATGCTTGGGGGAATGGACAAGCCTACTCAGGGCAAGGTCATCGTTGAGGGACAGGAGATCTCAGGCTTCAGCGACAAGCAGCTTTCAAGCTACCGTGCGGACACGATAGGCTTTATATTTCAGTTTTATAACCTCATCGCAGGGCTTACCGCCTACGAAAATGTTGCACTTGTAAAGGACATCAAAAAGGGTGCTCTGGACCCGGGGGAAATGCTTGACAAGGTGGGACTTTCCGACCAGAAAAACAAGTTCCCGTCGCAGATGTCGGGCGGTCAGCAGCAGAGGATTTCCATCGCAAGGGCACTTGCCAAAAACCCCAAGATCATACTCGGTGATGAGCCTACGGGTGCCCTTGACTCGGAAACGGGACTTATCGTGCTTGAGATGCTGCAAAAGCTTTCCGTGCAGGACGGTCACACGGTCATTCTCGTAACGCACAATGCTGATATTGCAAAATGCGCAAACAGAGTGATACATATGCGAAACGGCAAGATAAAGTCCATAAAGACCAACGAATCTCCGATGTCTGTCAGGGACATTGAGTGGTGACAGCGGGGAGGTCTGGTTATGCTTTGGCGAAAAATGCTTCGTGATATCAAGGGGAATTTTGCACAGTTCTTTTCTATCTTTGTGCTGTCAGTGGTCGCAATGTGGTGTTACACGGGTTTTCAGGCGAACGTTATCGGCGGCACGAAAGCAAGGGAAAATTTCAATAAGACGACCAACTTTTCTGACGGCTGGATATACGGTGCGGATATGACCTCACAGCAGGCAGGAAAGGTCAAGGACATTGATAAAGTCAATGATGTACAGCTGCGTACGCAGATGCTTGGAAAGGCGGACAAGGATCACAACTCTGCCGAGGTGTACTGTTATTTTCAGAAGGACAACGTAGTCACAAAGCCCTACACTATGTCGGGCGAAGACTATGACCCGGAAGATAAGGACGGTGTGTGGCTGTTTTACCGCTTTGCAGATGCGTGGAAATTGGATGTTGGAGACAGCTTTTCCGTTCACGTTATGGGACGGGATATCAGCAAGAAAATAAAGGGGCTTATCGCAACGCCCGAATATGAATATGCCTGTGCTTCGACAGACGCAGATGTTGATTATCACAACATTGGATTTGCGTACTTCTCAATGAATGTTCTGCCGCAGGATGAACAGAAATTCAACCAGATAACTTTCACCTGTGAGGGAAATCCACTGAAACTTGAAGATGATATTTCGGCTGCACTTGAGGGCAGCTATGCTTTTATCGGCGATCGCAAGAGCATTGACGGCTACAACCGTCTCACCGACGAGCTTGAACAGCACGACGGGTTTTCCTATATCTTTTCGGGAGTGTTCGTAGCGATCGCACTGCTTGTCATCACCACGACCATGAAGAGGATGGTAGCCTGCCAGAGGACGCAGATAGGTACGCTGAACGCACTTGGCATGAAAAACCGCAAGATCATGACGCACTATCTCAGCTTCAGCATAGTTTCGTCAGCGGCGGGGTGTGTGATCGGGATATTGCTGGGTATATTCACACTGGGCAAGTTCATGGTGGATATGTTCGGCGGAGAGTTTTACTCGGTGCCCAACTGGAGCGCAGGATACGATTTCAAAAGCATCGTGCTTGCAGCTGTCATAGTGCTTGTATGCACCGTTACCGCATACTTCAGCTGCCGGAAGATACTGAAGATCCACCCGTCGGAGGCTTTGCGTCCTGCATCTACCAAGACTGCCAAGAGCTGCATTTTTGAAAAGCTGCCTTTCTGGAACAAGCTCAGTTTCAATGCACGCTACAATCTCCGTGACGTTTCACGCTCAAAAATGCGTGCGGTAATGGGTGTTTTCGGAACGATGATGGGTATGCTTGTTGTGTCTCTCGGACTTGGTGCATATGACACGGTGGGCTATGTTCGCAGCTGGTATTTTGACGATATACAGAATTATAACACCCAGGTCATACTCAAAGACAGCTGCACGCTTGAACAGGCGCAGCAGCTGCAGATAGAGTTCGGCGGCGAGCTTATCGCAATGGACATGATATCCATTGCAGCTGACTCTCACCCCGTCTCGGACGATATAATCAGCTGCAAGCTGGCAGTCACCGAGGGCAAGCAGCTTTTCAGAGTTTCGGACAGAGATCTCAACATCGGTTCACTTGAAAAGGGTAAGGTCGCATTGACGATGAAGCAGGCTGACAAGCTAAAGCTCAAAGTCGGCGAGAAGGTGTACTGGAAGACCGCTACCGGCAATAAGTGGGTCGAAAGCGAGATAGGACTTATCTCACGCCACCCGTCAATAACAGGCATATCCATGCTGCGTGAAGATTATGAAAAAGAGGGCTTTGAGTTCAAGCCTGCAATGCTGGTTTCAAAGGACGACTGTACAGATGCAAAAGGCAGGGACTACATCACCGCAGTCCACAGCATGAGCGACCTGAAAAAAGCCTTTGACAAGAGCATGGAGGTCATGGACCTGCTTGTGTACTTCATGATATTCTTCTCGCTGCTGCTGATAATCGTGGTGCTTTACAACTCGGGAAATCTGTCCTTCAACGAGAGGGAAAAGGAGTTCGCAACTCTCAAAGTCCTTGGTTTCCAGAGCCGCAGGATCAGGAAACTCATCAGTACACAGAATCTTTGGCTGTCGGTCATCGGCGTAATTCTCGGCACACCTCTGGGCAGTGTAGCACTGCAGGCGATGATGGACTCAAACGGCGATTCTATTGACTGGCCATGCATGATACACTGGTACACATATCTGCTTGCAGCGGCGTTTGTAATGGGCGTGTCGGTGCTTGTAGGATTTATGTTCTCAAAGCGGATCAAGCGTATCGACATGGTCGGCGTGCTCAAAGGTATGGAGTAGAGGAGGGTTTATGTTTTGAAATGCCCGCAGGCGGAATCTTATAGACTGCTTGCGGGTAATATTTTGCAAAAAACGAAAACAAATCGGAGCATTGCGGAACGAAATGGAGTAGAAACCCATGGCACGATGTGCTACAATAACAACCGGAGCCGGAAAACGGCTCGGTATTTTTGATTATAGGTTAGATATAACTAACCAATGGAGGTATTGAATTATGAAAGGAAAAGATCTTATCAACATCGGTATTTTTTCAGCGATCTATTTTGTTATAGTTTTCATCGTCGCAATGCTGGGATTTGTCCCGATAATGCTGCCAATGCTTGCGGTGCTTGTGCCGATCATCGGAGGAGTGCCGTTCATGCTGTTTCTCACTCGTGTCAAAAAGTTCGGCATGATATGGATCATGAGTATCATAATGGGACTGCTCATGATTCTGACAGGAATGAGCTGGCCGCCGCTTGCTGTGTCGGCTGTTACGGGACTGATCGCAGAGCTTGTGTTCAGAGCCGGCAAATACCGCAGCGCCGCAATGGCAGTTCTGACCAACGCAGTGTTCAGTCTGTGGGTCGCAGCCAACTATCTGCCGCTGTTTTTTGCAGCTGATAAATACTGGGAGTCACGCAAGGACTACGGACAGGACTACATCGACAGCGTCAACAAGCTTATGCCCAAATGGATGTGCCCGACGTTGTTTGCAGCAGCTTTTGTCTGCGGAATAATCGGCGGACTGCTTGGGAGAAAGTTAATGAAGAAGCACTTTGAAAAGGCTGGTATAGCATGAGCAGCGACCTGTTTGAAACGCTGGACAGCGCAGGCTTCGGTGCAAATGTGTGCGAGGTAGCCTCTCAGGGTGACTGTCGTGTGCTGCGGCTGGAGGATAAGACAGGCGAGGGTTTTATGACAATGTACCGTGTCTTTGACGGGGTGTATCTGATGTATAACGATTTTCACCTGCAAAGCTGCATTTCCCAGTATCAGAACGCTGAGACGGTGCTTTGCATAGACCATTGCCGTGAGGGACGGATCGAGCATGAAAACGCCCTGCACGAGCATTACTACATGGAAGCAGGAAATATCCGCATCGACAAGCGTGTCCACCACGAGGGGAAAGTTGTGCTGCCCCTTTCACATTATCACGGTATAACAATAGGCTTTGTCAGCGGTGCCGCAGAACAGTCACTCAAAAGGGAACTGCCTTTTCTGCCTTGCAATCTGAAAGCACTGAGTGAGAAATTCTGTCCGCAGAGCAAAGAGCTGCTTATTCGTGAAAACGAGCAGCTCGGGTGGGTATTTGCCCAGCTTTACCACGCACCGCAAAGCGTAAAGCTGGATTATTTCAGAGTGAAGATCGCAGAGCTCCTGCTTTTGCTCTCGTCACTTGATGTGCATAAGCAGGCTGATCAGCATCAGTATTTTCCCACCCGTCAGACCGAAAAGATAAAGCAGATACACTCGCTTATCACTACCTCTCTTGACCGCACTTTCACCATTGAACAGCTGTCAGAGAAATTCGATATGCCCTGTGCCACACTGCGCAAGGTTTTCAGAGCGGTGTACGGTGCACCGATCTATCAGTATATTAAAGGCTACAAAATGAAAGCCGCCGCCTCGATGCTCATTTCCCACAGCGGACTGAACATTTCCGGGATAGCACAGCGGCTTGGTTACGATAACGCTTCAAAGTTTTCGGCGGCATTTCGTGATGTGATGGGCGAAACTCCGCAGAATTACAGAAACAGGCAGGAGGAGATATAATGGGAAAGGATAAAAACGGTTCGTTCGGCTGGCTGCTGAGCCAGTCCGGCGAGCGAAAGGGCAAGTTCACCGCAAGCGTGATACTTGCCGCACTGAGTATGCTTTGCGGGATAGTGCCGTACTATTTCGTGGCAAAGATAGTAAAAATGCTGCTTGAGGGCAGCACCGACAAAGGCTTGTACATCACCTACACGGTCGTGATACTTGCGCTTTGGCTGGGACACTCGCTGTTTCATTCCATTTCAACGGGCTGTTCTCACCTTGCGACCTTCCACACCCTTGCAGTGATACGCAAAAAGGCACTTGACAAGCTGTCCGCAATGCCCCTTGGCGACGTGATAAGTCAGCCCTCGGGCACGCTGAAAAGCACGCTGGTCGAGCGTATCGACAGCATCGAAACAACACTTGCACATATCCTCCCCGAGTTCACCACAGGCATCGGTGCACCGATAATCATTCTTATTTATACTTTTACGGTCAGCTGGAAGCTCGGTCTTGCCGCACTTATCACCGTGCCGATCGGGATCGTCTGCTATGCACTTATGATGTTTGGCTACGAAAAAAGCTACAACCGGACCGTAAAAGCCACCAAGGACCTTAACGCTGTAACAGCCGAGTATATCGGAGGCATCGAGGTCATCAAGGTGTTCGGCAAAGCACAGTCCAGCTACGACAAGTTTGCCGCAGCCGCAAAGGAAAGTGCCGCAAGCTTTGTTGACTGGATGCGTTCGTGCAACGTATATATGACCTTTGCAATGTGCATTATGCCTGCAACCATGATAGCGGTACTGCCCATCGGCGGTATCATGGCAATGCATGGCACTATCTCCACAGCTGATTTTATTACCGTTATGATCCTCACCGTCGGTCTTATCGAGCCGCTTCTGAGGGTAATGGCGTACTCCGATGACATAGCACAGATGAATACCATAGTCACCGAGGTGCGCTCGATAATCGACGCTCCCAAAATGATCCGCCCCGAAAAGCTTACCGAAAGCATCAGCGGCGGCGACATAGTACTTGACAACGTGCATTTCGGATACGAAGATAAAGAGATACTTCACGGCGTTTCACTTACAATAAAACAAGGGGAGTTTGCCGCACTTGTCGGACCGTCGGGCAGCGGAAAGACTACCATAGCAAGGCTTATCGCAAGCCTCTGGGACACCGGCTCGGGCAGCATTTCCTACGGTGGAGTGGATATAAAAAATATCCCTCTTGATGACTATAACGATAAAATAGCTTTTGTTTCGCAGGATACTTTTTTGTTTGATATGACCGTCAGAGAGAACATTCGCCTTGGCAGGCAAAGTGCCACCGATGCCCAGGTGGAGGAGGCTGCAAAGCTCTGCGGCTGCCACGATTTTATAATGTCGCTTGAAAACGGCTATGATACCGTAGTCGGCACAGGCGGCGGACACCTTTCGGGCGGCGAAAAGCAGCGCATATCTATCGCAAGGGCAATGCTCAAAAATGCAGACGTTATAATCCTTGACGAAGCCACGGCTTATACCGACCCGGAAAACGAGGCGTTGATCCAGCGCAGCGTCGCAAAGCTTGTCAAGGGCAAAACGCTTATCGTTATCGCTCACAGGCTATCTACGGTCATGAATGCAGACAGCATCTATGTTGTAAATGACGGCGTGATAGAGGAGTCCGGCACTCACGAAAAGCTGCTTGAAAAGGGCGGACTTTACAGCAGGATGTGGGCAGCGCATATATCGGCCAAGGACGGTGACAGCGATGTTTAAGATACTCAGAAACTTCTTTGATTTCTGCGACCCCAAGGACAGAAAACGCTTTTATGTATCTATCGTTTTAAGTCTGTTCCAGGCGATGTTCGAGGCACTGAAAATACCTGCTATCGCCGTAATGGTGCGGGCACTTCTGGACGGCAACGTTACATCAAAGACCTGCCTTGCCTGCTTTGGTATAATGCTTGTCAGCATAATCGGTGCAGGCTCGTTCAAGGCAAAAGCAACAATGCTTCAGACCGAGGGCGGCTACAATACCTGCGCACAAAAGCGAATGAAGCTTGCCGAGCACCTTCGTTATCTGCCTATGGGCTATTATAACGAAAACAGTCTCGGACGCATAATGTCGGTGACCACAAACACTATGCAGAACCTTGAAAACGTTGCAACAAGAGTTGTAATGATAGTCTGCTCGGGACTTCTCGCCACAGCGGTCATCACCCTTATGATACTCTTTTTTGACTGGCGCATCGGTCTTATACTGCTTGTGGGACTTGTGGTATTCTTCATAATTAACAACAGACTTATGAAGGTCAGTGCAGGTATGGCAAAGCAAAAGCAGATAAAGGATTCTGCGCTGGTTGCAAAAGTAATCGAGTACATTCAGGGCATCTCCGAGGTCAGAGCTTTCAGACTCACAGGTCAGCGCAGCCGTGACCTTAACAAAGCCATTGACGAAAACGAGCACGCCAACTCCGCAATGGAACTTAAACTCATACCGTTTATGTCCCTGCAAAGCTTCTGGCTTAAAGCCCTTGGCACAGGGATACTGCTTGCATCGGTGCTGCTTCACCTCGGCGGCAGCATGGACCTTTTCACCTGTTTGCTTATGATAATCAGCTCCTATCTCATCTATGCCCAGCTTGACAACGCAGGCACATACTCCGCACTTCTTCGCTCGGTGGACGTGTGCGTTACTCAGGCAAACGAGATCCTTGCAACACCGCAAATGGACATCAGCGGCGAGAATATCACGCCGCAAAGCTATGACATCACCGCCGAAAACATCAGCTTTGCATATGAGCAAAGAAGTATTATTAACGACATTTCTCTCACCGTCCCACAGCACACCACCACAGCCATAGTCGGACCGTCAGGCGGCGGAAAGACCACGCTTACATCGCTGCTCTCACGTTTCTGGGACGTTGACAGCGGTACGGTAAAACTGGGCGGGACCGATGTGCGAAAGTACAGCATGGATTCGCTTATGAAAAACTTCAGCTTTGTTTTCCAGCGTGTGTATCTTTTTGAAGATACAATAGCAAACAATATCCGTTTCGGTCAGCCTGAAGCACCAATGGAAAAGGTCATCGAGGCTGCGAAAAAGGCGTGCTGTCACGACTTTATTATGCAGCTCCCCGACGGCTACGATACCGTCATCGGAGAGGGCGGTGCATCTCTCTCGGGCGGTGAAAAGCAGCGTATCTCCATTGCTCGTGCCATAATGAAGGACGCACCCATAATCGTGCTTGACGAGGCGACTGCAAACGTTGACCCGGAAAACGAGGCAGAGCTTATAAATGCTATCGATGCACTTACCAAAGAAAAGACTATCATCATGATAGCCCACAGACTTAAAACTGTCCGCAAGGCAGATAATATTTTTGTTATAGATTCGGGTAAGATCGCACAGCAGGGCACTCATAAGCAGCTAATGGCGCAGGACGGTATCTACCGCACATTTGTAGACAGCAGGCGTGAAGCTGCATCGTGGAGACTTTAAAATGACAGGATTTTTTTCGGCAGACCTTAACAATCGTGGACTGGTTCTTGACCCAAGAACCAAGCTTGCGGTCATGCTGTCTCTTGTAGTATTCACACTCGGCGGCACAGGCAGCCATATACAGGCGGTCAGATATGCCGTTATTGCCTTGAGCATTGTGCCCTTTGCCCTGCACGCCACAGCAAAAAGGTATACAAAGACTGTGGTGCTGTTGTGCCTGTTTATACTTGTCAAGTCGGCGGAAACCTGGCTTGTGCCCCGGCTTTCGGGTGCGTCTCTGAGCATCACAAGCGTACTTTGTATGCTGTTCGTGCGGCTTATGCCATCGCTTTCAATGGGCTCTTATATGCTCTGCTCAACCACAGTCAGTGAGTTTCTTGCCGCAATGCACCGTATGCATATTCCCCAGCAGATAACCATTCCGCTTTCGGTGATGTTTCGTTTTTTTCCGACAGTTACAAAGGAGTTTTCGTCAATAAATACCGCCATGAAAATGCGTGATATCCGCCTTGGGGGCAAAAATGCAGCAGGACTTGTGGAGTACCGTCTTGTGCCGCTTATGGTATGCAGTGTCAACATCGGCAGCGAGCTTTCCGCCGCCGCACTTACAAGAGGACTTGGCGCAAAAGTGAAACGAACCAACATCTGCAAAATAGGTTTTCATCTGCCCGACGCAGTTGTGCTTGTCGGCATAGTTGCGCTGTTTACCCTCTGGATACTTGGAATGAACGGGGTGGTGAAATGACGGATAATGCAGCACAGATCAAGGGTGTTTCTTTCCGATATGCAAACGGAGAAGAGGGTGCTCTCAACGGGATCGATCTGGAAATCAGACAAGGGGAGTGCCTGCTTTTGTGCGGCGGTTCGGGCTGCGGAAAGACTACGGTCACAAGGCTTCTTAACGGGCTTATCCCTCACTATTTTGAGGGCGATATGCAGGGCGAGGTCACTGTGCTTGGAAAAGATATCCGCAAAACGTCCATAGAGGAGCTTGCAGGCAGCGTGGGCAGCGTTTTTCAGAATCCTCGCAGTCAGTTTTTCTGCGTGGATACCACATCTGAGATCGCATTTGGCTGCGAAAATCTCGGGTTGCCCGAGGAGGAGATACTCACAAGGATCGAAAAGACCGCAAAAGATATGGATATAGAAAAGCTGCTTGGCAGAAGCATTTTCAACCTTTCCGGCGGCGAGAAACAGAAAATAGCCTGTGCAAGCACCGCTGCAATGCTTCCGCAGCTTATAGTGCTTGACGAGCCCACCTCAAACCTTGACCTTGATTCGATAGAGGAGCTTAAAAAGATACTGCTCATGTGGAAAAAGCAGGGCAAAACTATCGTCATCGCCGAGCACCGACTCGGCTGGATTGACGGCGTGTGCGACAGAGTTCTGTTTATGCAGCAGGGCAGCGTAAAAGAGGAGTTTTCTGCAAGTGATTTTTTTGCCCTCACCACAGCGCAGCTTAATGGGCGTGGGCTGCGTGCTGTTCACATCCAAACCAACTACCTTGAAACAAAAACCGGCATGACCTCTCTTATTGATTTTGAGCAGAGGGGCACTATCCGTCTTGAAAATTTCCATTACACCTATGCAGATCAGGATGCTATACGTATAGACACGCTTGAGATCCCCCAAGGAAGTGTTACCGCAGTTGTGGGACATAACGGTGCAGGCAAGTCCACGCTTATCAAGTGCTTGTGTGGTCTTCAGAAAGGCTTTAAAGGCAGTACCGTTATCGGCGGAAAACGCTTTAAGCCAAAGCAGATGCTGACCCTTTCGTATATGGTTATGCAGGACGTAAACCACCAGCTTTTCACAGATACCGTGCTTGACGAGGTGCTGCTGTCAGCCGGAAGCTGCAGCGAGGAAAAAGCAATCGGGCTGCTGGAAAGACTTGATATTGCACAGTTCAGGAAACGTCACCCCATGTCACTTTCGGGGGGACAAAAACAAAGGACCGCCATTGCCTCGGCACTTGCAGCAGATAAAAAACTGCTTGTGTTTGACGAGCCTACCAGTGGTCTTGACTATGCTGGAATGGAGAGCACTGCAAAGCTGATACGCTCACTGGGCTGCGATGTTACAGTGCTTATCGTCACCCACGATATGGAGCTTATCCGGCGCTGCTGCACCCACGTTCTGCATATAGAAAACGGAAATATCTGATCTATCCCCCGAAACATTGCGGGGGATTTTTTTATCACCGGGAAAAATTTTCGGCCCCCCTTGACAAATCAGAAAAAATGTTGCAACATAACATTGTTACGTAACACTGTTATGCGGAGGTCGAAAAATGTCTGTTGATAACAAAAGCCGTGAAAGGCTGATAGAATGTGCAAAAGGAGTTTCTTGAAAAAGGCTCTTGCGTGAGCTTAAAAGTAATTTTGGAAGATACCTTGCACTTGTGCTGCTGATAATAATGGGAGTTTTTCTTGTTGTGAACATGGTCGGTTCGGCAGATTCGATAATTGACGGCACCGATTTAAAAGCACAGGAGTATACCTATTCATATCGTCTGGGCAAAGGCATCACCGATGACGAACTCAAACAGAAAATCAAAGGCCTTGCATATAAAATGGAATATGAATGCAGACCGGTCGGGAAAATGAGAATGAAAGGCAAAAAGATTGACAAAAATTCGAGTAATATGCTATAATATCCAAGGATGAATTTGTTCTGATCATCTGCAAGCCTCGATGATCTTGCAGCATTTTTGGAGGTTTTTATGCGCAACGAAAAGATAATGAAAAGAGATCCGGCAATGGATATACTACGGTGTGTTGCCTGCTTCGGAGTAGTATCTGTACATTTTCTTTTGAACAACGGATTCTATACCCGTGAGGTCGCGGGAGCGCACATGGCTGCAATGGTGCTTATCCGTTCGTTTTTCGGATACTGCGTGCCGCTGTTCCTAATGCTTTCGGGATATCTTATGTGCAACAAACGTCCTGAGAAAAAATATTATAAAAAGTTCGGGAAGATATACTTCATATATGTAGGCTCTGTGCTGGCGTGTATTTTTTTGTTCAGGTTCCTGTATTCTTCGCTGTATCAGGCACTCGGAATCCCGAAGATAGAATTCGCACCTGTCCAGTTTCTTGTTACCGTAAAACAGCTACTCTGCTTCTCGGGATCGTATTCGTGGTATATCGAGATGTACGCAGGGCTTTTTCTGCTGATCCCTTTTTTGAATGTTCTTTACCACGGACTGAAAACACAGAAGTCCAAGAAGCTTCTTGTCCTGACCTGCATAGCTCTGACGGCGCTGCCGTCTTTGATAAACGTGTTCCACATACAAAATGACTTTTCTGTTGATCCCAGTTTTACCGATTCCCGCGACAAGATCATTCCCGAATGGTGGACAAAGATCTATCCACTTACGTATTATTTCATAGGCAGCTATCTGAGGGAATACAAGCCGAAGATCAAGGTGTCGGTTTGTGCATTGCTTGTTATCATTAGCACGGGAGCGTCATTTGCTTTCAATCTTTTAAAAAGCAGCGGCAAAAAGTTTGTAAGCGGCATGTGGATAGAGTGGAACTCTCTGTTCGTTCTGGCGATAACCGTTTCGATATTCCTCTTCTTTTTGAATCTGAAATACGACAAATGTCCCTATGCGGTAAAATGGTGCTTTGCAAAGCTTTCGGATCTTTGTCTTGGCATATATCTCACCTCGTGGATATTTGATAAACTGTTTTATCCTGCGCTGAATGCAAGAGTCCCATCTATTGACGAAAGACTCTGGTATTATTTCCTGATCGTTCCGGCGGTTTTTGCTTGTTCGGCGGTGGTGTCTTATCTGATACTGAAAGCTTATCAGCTTTGCTCATATCTGACGGGGCGGGCAGTAAATGCAGTAAAAAACAAAAGAACAGCTTCGACCGAATAGAAGATCGGGTCCGACAATATAAAGCAGTAAATAAAGAGGATAGCCTAGTGGCTGTCCTTTTTTTTTGCAAGACCTTCCTATTGACATTGCGAATAATAAGTGCTAAAATGATGTTGGCAGCAAGGCGCTGCAATTTTTAAGAGCAAAAGTTAGCCGCCGCTAACTTTGTGTATGCCAAGACCGTTAATACAGTGTTTTGCGTATACGGAATAAATAATAGAAAGGATGTTTATAATGAGTTTTGTAAAGAATGCAGCAGTATTTGTGGGAGGCGTGGTCTTCGGTTCTCTGGGATTCAAGCTCCTTGGAAGCAAGGAAGCAAGAAAGGTCTATGTTCACACCGCAGCAGCAGCTATCCGTGCAAAGGACAGCGTTATGACCGATGTTACAAAGGTTCGTGAGGGCTGCGGCGATATCGTTGCTGACGCAAAACAGCTCAACGAGCAAAAGCGTGCCGCACAGGAAGCAAAGTGCGAGGTAATTGAGGACGAAAGCGAAGCTGAAAAGTAATGAGATGCAGCGTTTTACATGAAAGCAAGGGGCGTATAAGGGTCCACATTATGCGCCCTTATATGACTATGCACCAGGCAGATATCCTTGAATACTATCTGCGTGCAAAGCCGTTTGTAAAGTCGGTTAAGGTGTACGACAGAACAGGCGATGCGGTGATCTGTTACAGCGGCAAAAGACAGGCTGTGACAACTGCGCTTGCAAAGTTTTCTTATGAGGACAAGGATGCCATAGCACTCGTTCCTGAGCACACAGGCAGGGAGCTCGACAGGGAGTTTGAGAACAAGCTTATAAATGCCATAGCCCTGCGTTACGCAAGAAGTTTGCTGCTGCCTGCACCCATAAGGTTTGCGGTGAGTATCTTTCACTCACTTAAATATATCAAAGAGGCTTTGCGTTCACTTTCAAAGGGAAGGCTGGAAGTAAGTGTACTGGATGCAACGGCGATAACCGTTTCGCTTTTGCGGCGTGAACAAAAGACAGCCGCTTCGGTCATGTTCATGCTGGGTGTAGGCGAGATGCTGGAAGACTGGACACGCAAGAAGTCGGTGGACGAGCTTGCAAGCGTGATGTCGCTGGGCGTTGACAAGGTGTGGCTTCACAGCGAAAACGGCGACACCCTTGTGCCTGTAAGCGACGTAAATAAAGGCGATGAGCTGGTAGTCCGCACGGGCAGCATGATACCGCTTGACAGTATCGTTGTGTCGGGCGAGGCTGCGATAAACCAGTCGTCACTGACGGGGGAGAGCTTGCCTGTCCACAAATCCGAAGGCAGCTATGTTTATGCAGGTACGGTGGTTGAGGACGGCAGCCTTGTTATAAAAGTCGATAAGATCTCCGGCAGCGGAAAGTACGACAGGATAGTTAAGATGATCGAGGAGTCCGAAAAGCTGAAATCGGCTGCCGAGAGCAAAGCCTCAACGCTTGCGGACAGGCTTGTGCCTTATTGTCTCGGCGCAACGGTGCTGACGTATCTTCTCACACGAAATGCCATGAAGGCTATGTCCATCCTGATGGTGGATTTTTCCTGTGCGCTGAAGCTGGCAATGCCGATATCGGTCATAAGCGCAATGCGTGAGTGCACCGCAAAGGGCATTACAGTAAAGGGCGGAAAGTTCCTTGAAGCCGTGGCACAGGCGGATACCATAGTGTTTGACAAAACCGGCACGCTGACACACTCCTCGCCGAGGGTGGCAAAAATAATAACCTTCGGCGGAAATGACGAAAACGAAATGCTGCGTCTTGCAGCTTGTCTGGAGGAGCATTATCCCCACTCCATTGCAAACGCAGTCGTTGAGGAAGCAAAGCAGAGAGGTCTTGACCATGAGGAAAGGCATTCCACCGTGGAGTATGTTGTCGCACACGGTATCTCAAGCACGGTGGACGGTGAAAGGGCGGTCATCGGAAGCTATCATTTTATTTTTGAGGACGAAAACTGTACTGTACCCAAGGACGAGCAGGACATGTTTGACAGCCTTCCGACACAGTATTCGCATCTGTTCCTTGCAGTAGGAGGCGTCCTTGCGGCTGTGATCTGTATTGAGGATCCGTTAAGAGATGAGGCTGTACAGGTGATACAAGAGCTGCATACACTGGGCTTTGAAAAGGTCGTGATGATGACAGGCGACAGCGAACGCACCGCACGCTCGGTCGCAGCAGCAGTGGGCGTAGACGATTTCTATTATGAGGTTCTCCCCGAGGACAAGGCAAGCTTCATCAAAACGGAACGTCAGAAGGGCTGCAAGGTCATAATGATAGGCGACGGAGTGAACGATTCACCCGCACTTTCGGAGGCTGACGCAGGCATAGCCATAAGCACAGGTGCAGCTATCGCAAAGGAAATAGCGGACATAACCATTTCCGCACAGGATCTGTACTGCCTTGTGACACTGCGTAAGATCAGCGAGGGAATGATGAAGCGGATCGGCAGGAATTATCGCAGTATCATCGGATTCAATGCAGGGCTTATGCTGCTGGGTGCAAGCGGGATAATAACCCCTTCGATGTCAGCACTTTTGCACAATTCATCCACAGTAGCCATTGCACTTGCAAGTATGCGCAATTATCTTGAGGACAATGCACAATGAACGGTGAAAGCTGTCAGAAAAACTAAAAAGCTTAAATTGAAAAGGGGACTGTATGTTAACACAGCAGTCTCCTTTTTGATCGTCTGAAAGTGCCCTGGGGAATGGATATGTTTTCGTATTCCATGACGATACGGGCGAGTGCATAGACAGGATAAGGATTTGATAGGAACAATTAAAAGAGAGGCTTATCACGACCGCAAATCAGACGTGAGGGCCTCTTTTTATGTCTTTATTACTCTGCAGCAAGAGCCGTTCACAAGAGATCCGGTGCCGGTAAAAAAGTCTTACTTTTTTGCACCCAACGTTGCACAGCAAGGGTATTACTTATGAAAGCGGTCGGAAAGACAAAAACCAAAAGTTTGAATTGGAGGAAAAGACAATGCCAAGAGGAGCAGATTACGAGAAAAAAAGAAGAGAAGTAGAAAATGTACTGGACGAAATGGAAAACAGAAAAGATATCGTATCCATCGTTGCATATATGAAGCAGGTACTTATAGAAGAAACCAACAATGCTGAGTTTGACGAGGAGAACGCCCCGAAATACGATGCGATCGTTAATTTTATCGGAAGAACTCTGGAAGCGGCTGTTGAAGAGGGCGGCGAAAATGTAGACTATTTTAAGCAATTTATCCACGAGGTCAACAAACAGGTGGGTGAGGCTGTATATCAGGCGGACGATTGTCTTGAAGACATCGAGGAGCAGATCAGAAAAGGCGAGATGGAGGATGCGGAATTTTTTGCCGATGACCCCCAAAAGACTGAAGAGCTTGCCAGAGCAATACTTCTTTCAAGAACGGATATAGGTAAAGATATAAGCGGAGCCATGGGAATAATGGCGGTCTTCGGAACTGTTTATACTAATCAGGCAATGAATAAAGAAGACGCAAATATGATCAGCGAAATAATCCAGGGCAAGGCAGAGGGCAATAATATCATCACATATCCTGCATCCTACGAAGCTAAAAAGGTGCTCAGGAGCAAGCCGGGAATGACTGAAGAAAAGATCGATAAGCTCATGAAGCTTGCAATATCATCCGGCGAATTCTATAATAGTGGATATGCAATCAAAAAACGTATTCATCCCGCAGACGACAACGGAAAGATCTTTGATTCTATTTCCAATGATAGAATAAAGTGCAGTACGCTTAACCAGAAGCAGCTTGCAGAGGAAAAGCTGAAGCTTGAAAATGAATCAGCAAATATCAACCCCAACCTTTCCAAGGAAAGATACGACGGAGAAGAGCTGGTAATCAACAGAAAGATCAAGGAGGTAGAGCTGGCACAGAAGCATCGTGCTTTGGATGAACAGTTCCCGGAGGATATAAAGGATATTTCCTCAATGAAGGCACAGCTGTTTAGCGGTGTTGAGAAAAAGGGTAAGCTCAAAGCCTTTGAGATGAAGATAAACGATATTAAAAAAGCGACTAAGGCGGCTGCCGAGCATCTTGCCAGAGACAGACAGGAAAGAGGCACGCTCGACCCTAAGAGCCATGCACAGTATCTGAAATTGTGCGAGGCTACCGCTGAGTTCGCTGCTCTTGACCCATCCAAGCACACTTTCTCGGAGATCACCCGCAAGCTCAGAGAGCTGAAGGAAGCTTCCGACAGTTATTATAATTCACACAAGAGAGGAATACTCGGAACAGGTTACAAGTTCGTTAAAGGCGCTGAACGTCAGATCTCCGCAAAAATTATAAAAATGTCGCTGGATGAAAGCTTTGACAGCATCATAAAGCTGAACGACGAATTAGCAGGGTCGTTTTACGATAACCAGAAACTGGAGGAATGCTTTGAGAATCTGAAACGTGACCAGACCATCTGCCGCAAGGGTATCAAACGTCTGGAGGAAAAGCTTGGTAAGAAGGCAGCACTTGCTGCTGAAAAGAAGCCTTCTGAGGTGAAAGCAAACGAAACAATGAGCGGAGTTGTTGAGATCGACATTTCTGAAGCTGATGTACCCGGGATCGAGGATGCAGAGCCTGAGATCCGGACCAGACCACGCAGCAATACGATCTATAAGTCAAACAATTCTGCAAAGGCAGAGGATGATTTAAAGATAAAGGTGGGAAGGATCAGCGTAACCAGAGCAGATGTATCTCCCGAGATAAAGACCAAGTCGTATACCATTTCTTCCTCGCAGAAAGCTATCAGGAATATCATGGAAAGCTCCGGCGAGATCAATGCTGAAACAAAAGCAGCAGTCGGAACATACATGGCACAGATCATTGCTACCTGCATCGTAAGAGATAAGGAAAAAACCATCAGTACAAGTGAATCACAGGCAAAGATTGACAAGACCTTTGCTGCTGTTGAGAAAAGCCAGCCGTTTAAGAATATG
The DNA here is from genome assembly GCF_000621805.1 of Ruminococcus sp. FC2018. Classification (GTDB taxonomy): domain Bacteria; phylum Bacillota; class Clostridia; order Oscillospirales; family Ruminococcaceae; genus Hominimerdicola. The sequence goes on from NZ_JHXH01000005.1 coordinate 83,530, forward strand.
ATGGCAAAGGCAAACACAGATGAGGGCTTCAGGAAGCTGGTAGATAAGGCACTTACCAGAAAGCCGAATGAGCTTATGGTAGAGTATGCTGCGGAATATGCCAAGTATAAGGAGCAGAAGAAGTTTGCCAAGGGTAAAAATGGCGAGAAACTGGAGCGCACAGAGCAGATCAAGTCAACAGATAACCTCAAAAATAAAAGCATGAAATAAGCTTTGCGGAAGGGAAAGACTATGAACGAAGTAAGGATAGAAGCGGCTTTGAAATCGCTGGGGAAGAATACTCCCCACGCCCCTGAAAGCACCGTGGATAATATGGTAAAGACAGTCAGTGCGCTGAATGCAGCAAGGAATAAGCGGGCAGCACAAAGCGCACCAACTGCCCGGACAGAGGTTCACACAGACAGGGAAATGTCTGCAAGCAAGATGCCAAAAGCACCGTCTGCCGGTATGAACAAATAAGTCGAAATTACAAACAACGCCTCGGATCAGCTTTGGGGCGTTGTGTTTTTGTGTTATAAAGCCTTCTTTCGCTTTTGGAGTTCATGTTTTATTATTTCTGTTGCTTTTATGTACAATACACTGCCGCTTGCAAACTGCTTACAGATTTTAAGCGAGATCATTAAGCAATATTCGGACAGATCGAAATGCTCTGCTCCAATATACTCCTTTTCGTGTTTTCATGGGCTGCATAATTGACGGAGACTTTGATATATTATGATATATGATATGATCGAGCTGCCAATATAGGGATAGATCCCGTCGGTCTTGGCACAGAGTCAGACGCTATCCGCAGACAGGCAGATACATATACAGCCGGCCGTGGCTAACTTGCTGCAGGTTACACTAACGTTTTCAGAAGAACTGTGAGGCACTGAATATATCAGGAGCAAAAGCGTTCATACAAACGGGTACGGGCACTTTGTTATATCTGCCGCCGGGGGATCTGAGCGAAAAAAATGACTGCGAGGATATCGCAGTCATTTGGCTTTACGGTGGATTATTTTAACATGATCGTGTTTTTGCCAACTGTCTTGGCAGGACCTTCTTCTGTAGCTCCATTCCGATCTTTAAGGCTCTTCTCCCGGGAAAGGTTCACAAGGAACTTGTCAGCAAGCTTTGCAGCTCCTGCCTTGTCCTGGAGAAATACGTCCAGATCCTTTTTGTTTCTGATGCTGCCGGCAGCTTTTATGAAAGATCTGCTTGTCGTCAGATCGTTTACGAGGGCATTGTAGCCCTCCTCGGTCTTTGATATCTTGACTGCAAGGGCGTTTGCGTTGCCTGTTTTCAGGAGATGATTTGTAACGATAACGGCAAGTCCCTTGTGAAGCTCCTTTTTTCCCTCGCTGGAGATCACACGCTCAGCGTCCATTTTAGAAAGCCTGGTTCTCTCAGCTTCGGTCTGCTGGTTTGAAAATCCGATGATAGCCTGCGCACTTTCGATGCGGATCAGCTTTTCAACCTCAGGCTTCAGCACTTTGCCAAGATTGACCGTGTAGTCACGAATGTTGTGCATGGTCGTTTTAAGGCTTTCTATCATTTCCTTACGAGCGGTCTTGCCGTCTGATGTATCGGTAGCAGAGGGCTTGTTCGCATTTTCATAGTCCTTGCAGGAATCCAGCTTTTGGATAACCTTTCTTGAATGCTCTTCAAGCTCCATAGCGACCTTTCTGGCAGTTTTGATGTCATTTCTAAGCGTGGCATTTTCAAGTCTGCGGCAAAGTCGCTGGCTGTTGTCGGTAAGGTCGAACAGATCTGCATATGCATCGGAGCTTACGGCGTTTTTGCCCACACTTATTCTGAGCTTTTCTGCGGTTTTATCTATCTCGTTTGCAAAGCCGCTCTTGACGTTGTTGATCGGGATGATCGACAGACCTCTGTGTTTCTGCTCTGCGTGGATTAACTTCAGCTCTTTTTCAAACTCCGATGTGATCTCGTTTTTTGCAGAATTCTTTTTAATGTATTCTTCGTTGAATTTGCAAAGCTGTATTGCTTGCCGTGAAATATCCAGTCTGTCCTTGCCATAGCCCCAGTTGGACTGGAACAGGTGGGCAGCACCGCTGTGCTCACGCTCGTAGTTTGCGGCTGCTTCCATCAGCTTGTCGGTCGCATCTTTAAGCACAAACTTGTCATAGTGGTCTGAATTAACTACGCTGCCGTCGGGAAGTGTCACCTTAAACTCTTTTGTTCCGATCTTGCAGTAATTTTCCAATGCCTCATGCAGCTGTCTGTAGGAATCGGAATTGGTGTCTATGGGATTGCCTTCATCGTCCAGCTGGGGTTCTCCGGGCTTGCGTGCGGCTTCAAGCTTTGCGAGCATCTTTTTGGCGTTTTTAACGCTCTGCTTAATATCCTTGACAAATCTTCTTGATTCCTCGATCTTTTTTGTGAGCTCCTGTGCTCTGTCGTAAAGCTGATCCGGAGTCTTTCCCTGGATCTGGGTGATAAGGGGATCGACCCATTCAAAGATGTCTTCTCCTTCTTTGAAATTCTGCTTAGGTCTCAGACCTGTTTTTGCGTCATTTGGATCGTGCTCGCTTGTGAGCTGGATAAGTTCGTACATTTTCTCGACGGCGATGCCCTTTTCTTTGGCACTATCCGCCAGGAACTGGTCCTGCATTGTGTTCAGCGCATCTTCCATTTCCTGACCGTCCAGATTAGCGTTGTTGAAACCAAAGCACTGTCTCAGAGATATAGCGATAAAGGGCAGGCAGTCTATGTCGGTCCCGTACTGTGCTGCTACAAGATCGTGAGCAAGCTGGGTGACACGCTTTGGTTCATCGGCGATCATATAAGCGTTGGGGATCTCTCCCTTTCTGATCTTATCCTCCCAGTATCTGAGCTTTTGGTCGTATTCCAGTGCAAATTCTGCACGATAGTTCCAAAAATGCTTCCACACGCCGACAAGAAAGTCTTTGTTTTCTGCAAGAAATTCATTGTTATTTGCCTTATCTTTTACAGATAGGGTATTGAGATATTCCTCTGCTTGTTTGATCTTACTGTTGTCGTGTTCCTCGCTTTTGAACTGCTCTTTATAAAGATCAATAAAGATCTGGGCAACGCCCTGAGGCAAATTGTGTTCTTTATAGTATCTGAGCTTTTCGGTAATGGAAAATTCCTTTATTTCTTCCGGCTCCTGAATAAGTAAATCAGGCATATGAACGACCTCCTTTGTTCCTTATGTAAGTAATACCCGCTGCAGGCAGATAAGGGTGCAGGGGGAAAATAATTTTGTAGTTTTGTGTAAAATGCGCTTGTACCAGATTGGTAAATGACTTTTTTTATTTTATAATGTATAATTAAGGTGTATAAGCTGGCGGCAGAATGTTTTTTGCTGCACCCAAACTAAAAAAAGCAGGGTATTACTTATGAATGACGAAGAAATGGTCAAGACCTACAGTGACATGATCTACGGCGTAGCTATGCGCTATGTCCGCAACAGAACCGACGCAGATGACGTCTATTCCGATGTGTTTTATCGCTATTTCAGGCGTCAGCGCAGCTTTGACAGCGAGGAACACCGCAAGGCGTGGCTTTTGCGTGTCACGGTCAATGCTTCCAAGGAGTTTCTCATGAAGCGAAAGTACACCGAGGAGATCAATGACGATATGTTCGGTGACGAACCTCTTTCTGCGGCATGGGATACAAGCGTGGAGGATATGCTTGCAGTAAAAGAGGCTCTCAGGCAGCTGGATGATGATTTCAGAGAGATAATAGAACTGTATTATTTCAACGAGCTGTCCACCGCCGAGATCGCACAGATGCTGCAAAAGTCCGTTAATACCGTGAAATCACAGCTGCTGCGTGGGCGGGAAAAACTTAAAGTCTTGCTTGCCGGGGCGTAACGACCCTTTTGTGCAGGCACAATTTCCGACAGTCATAATAATCAGCCTTTGCGTGCCGCGGATCACGGCAGCGGAGAAAGTAAGAAAACAATATTATATGGAGGTTTTTACAATGAAAAATACCGTAAAGAAGAAGACAATGTTTCTGGCAGCCAGAGTTATGGGAGCAATGACTGCGTGCTCAACAATGATGATCACAGCCTTTGCTGCTAAAGATGATTCATCAGAGGCTTCACTTAACGATGTTACGACCCCGATCATCGACCTGCTCAAAAATGTATTGAACGTACTTATCCCGCTTGTTGCAGCTGTGGGAGCAATATTCTGCGTAAGCCTGGGTCTGAAGTATTCAAAGGCTGAGGAGCCACAGGAGCGTGAGAAGGCAAAGCAGCACCTCAAGAGTGCTATCATCGGCTTTGTTCTTATCTTTGTGCTTATCGTTGCACTGCGTATCGCAACACCTATCTTCACAGACTGGATGAATAAAAATTCAGGGAAAAAATGATAATTGTCTTAAGATCTGCTTAAGGATGGTCTGAATGAAACTGCTCTGTCTTAGGAAAAAGAGAATAATGTTTTCGGTGCTTTGTGCTGCCCTGGCTTTGCTAACGGCGGTGCAAAGCACTGCTGCGCCCTATAACACCGTATATGCAGCCGAAAGCAGCACCACCGATGAAAGCAACAATGCCGTGGGCGGCAAGGTGCTTGACGATGTGCTGGGGGAGATCATTTTCTATCGCTGGGAAAGGTTCAACGGTAATAATTATCCCAAGGATAATAAATGGCATCCGCTGCTCACGCTGTGGGGAGCAAGCAGATCAAAGGTGCTCAACCCTGCTGCGCCATCTGAGATCTATCTCCAGGATGCCCATGCAGTCATCGAGGGTGCGAAATGGTTTGGCAGAGACGGAAACGGGATCTTCCCTCTTTCCGACTATAACGACCGCAGATTCTCTTCATACAAGGGAACGAACCTTAATGTTGACCCCAACGGTGCAGCTGCTTTGAAGGCTCACGATACCGCAAATTACCAAGAACTGAAGGACGGTATCAACAAAAACGTGTTCTATACGACCAGTAATTATAACTGCACCTTTGCTCGTTATGGGGGAATTGAAGAATATACCAAGTGTCCCTATTTCATGATCGGCATTTCCAACGGCAAGGATGCGGCAGCGACTTCGCTTATGTCTACCAAAAGCGATTATATCATCAATCTTCCCAACGGAGCGGAAAAAGCCAGTTCCGCCCAGAAAAGCGGTCAGATGAAGCTTACCAAGGAGAATGAGCGTGTTGCGTCCTATGAGAATATCGTTTTTCAGAACGACGGCAAAGGTCAGTATCACATATATGATTATAACACCAGCGACCCGAGCGTTTATCTCGTGTTGCAGGATAATTTCTTTATAGGAGAATCAAAGTTCGATTTTGGCGGAGGCTATTTCAACGACCAGTTCACCGCCGATGCCGAGACAGCTGATATCTATTTCGGCGAGGCTTTCCGTTACTCTGCCGTTATGGAGGATACCACTGTGGGCAGCGGACAGATCCTTTCTATCTCTGCAAACGATTATGTTGACGCCAAAGGTGATATCCAGTCGCAAAATGGTGTAATGATCCCCAACGGAAAAACGCTTACCATTGAAAAGGGCGGCGTTTTAAGCATAAGCGGCGATCTTATCAACAATGGAACGATAATAAATAAGGGCGGCACTATCCTTATAAAAAAGGGCGGAAATGTGTATCCCTTCCGTTCAGGCTCTACCCCCTCCAAAAACGGCTGCGGCACAATAAAATGTCTCGGCGGCGATATTATCATCAAAGAAGGCGGAGCACTTTATGCAGGTATGAATGATGAAGTGGGAAATATCGTCCCATTTTATATGGACGAGAACTCCACGCTCATAAACCAGGGACTGCTGGTGTACGGCGCTATGCGCCTGGGCGAAGGCGCAAGGGTGGAGTGCTATGACAATTCAAAAACCTATGGCTCGTGGTTTATGGGAAATTTCAAAGAGAGTGCCACTGATATGAGCAAACTGACTTATTCGCAGAAACAAACAGTCCTTAAAGCATTTGACGAGCACGGCTTCAGCTATATATACGATGAAAAAGCGAATATTGTAACTAGCTGGAAGCTTGCTCCTACCGAGCAGCTTGATATGCTGCCAAAGTACAGCAGTTACTTTTTGAACAACAACACCGGTTCGCTGTCAGGTCAGCTGGCGAAGGCAAGTATTACCGCAAAGCCCGGCACCCAGGGAGCATATCTTCCCGATAAGATCTCAGATGCCGGCAAGCCGCATTATCTGGTGAGCTCCAGCGCATTGCTGGACGACAACCACTTTGACAAAAGATTGAAAACGGAGACGCTTACGATATGAGGGAATTTTTCAGCAAGATCCCGAAGAAAACAATAATCCGAAACATTATAATAGCTGTGCTCATTCAGGGGCTCGGCGGATTTGGTGTGCGCACCCTTATGGATTTCATAAGTTCCCTGGGTCCTGATAGGAGCTTTAAAGTTCACCCCGAGTATTTCCTCAGCGCTACTACATGGCTCATCGGCTTTGTAGCAGTGGTGGCTATCGGGGTGATATGGCTTTTTTCAAGCAATAATCTTGACCTTATGCTGGGTACAGGCAAAGGTCTTCTGGGCAAGGACGGCAAAATAGATGTGGTAAAGGGCGGACTTGAAAACAGCCGATTTCTTACCGATAAAGAGCGTGACAGCTTTTTCCCGGAGTATGTTTATGATGATTTGAAAGACTGCAAGAAGGACGGAATACCCGTCAGAGCGGTGCTGGATAAAAACAAAAAGCTTCAGGTCAACTTCCTTTCCGGTGCCCACAGCCTTATAATAGGTGCTACCGGTTCAGGTAAGACCACTACTTTCATTAACCCGATGATACAGCTGCTTGGTGCTACCGACTGCGGCAGCTCTATGATAATGACAGACCCAAAGGGCGAGCTTTTCTCCCTTCATTCCCAGTTCTTAAAGGAGCGGGGCTATAATGTGCTGCTGCTGGATCTGCGTGATACCTATTCCTCAAGCCGCTGGAATCCCCTTGGCGACATCTGGGATATGTATCAGGACTATGCTCAGATGGGAAAGGGCATTATTGCCCACAGAGACAGCATGAACGAATATCCCGACCTCAAGCGTCCTGACGGAGATGCCCGGGAGGGAGAGATGTGGTTCGAGTGGCGAGGAAATGCCTACGCCGATCCGACCCACTGTCAGGACGATGTATCGGTGCGCCGGCAGCAGGTATATGACGAAATGTATGAGGACTTAAATGACCTGATATCTGTTATCTGCCCGGTGGAAAATGAGAAGGACCCGGTGTGGGAAAAAGGCGCCCGCTCTATTATAATGGCGACCTGCCTGGCTATGCTTGAGGATTCGGAAGACCCAAGACTTGACATGACCAAGGAAAAGTTCAACTTTTTTAATATCAATAAAGCACTTACCAACTCCGAGAACGAGTTTCAGGCACTTAAAGATTACTTCAAAGGCAGAAATAAGCTCTCCCAGGCGTATACCCTGTCCAGACAGGTGCTTTCCGCTGCGGATACCACTCTTTCGTCCTATATGTCCATAACCTTTGATAAACTCAATATGTTCAATGACCGTGGACTGTGTGGTCTTACCAGTGCAACTGATGTGGATGCGGCATCGTTTGCGGATAAACCCACCGCACTGTTTCTGAAGATACCCGACGAAAAGGATACCAGGCATGGTCTTGCGGCTGTGTTTGTACTTTGTATGTATAAGGCGCTTATCAAAGTTGCCTCTGCAAGAGAGGATCTTTCACTTCCCAGAAACGTTTATTTTATTCTGGACGAGTTCGGTAATATGCCTAAGATCGAGAAATTTGATAAGATGATAACCGTAGGTCGCTCCAGAAAGATATGGTTCAATATGGTCGTTCAGTCATATTCCCAGCTTTCAAATGTCTATGGAAACGAGGTCGCTGATATCGTTAAATCCAACTGTGGAATGAAAATGTTTATCGGTTCAAACGATATAGGCACCTGCGAGGAGTTCTCAAAGCTGTGCGGAAATATGACCGTGAGAACCACAAGCACATCTTCTGCTATCGGCGGCAAGGAAGGGGATATAAATCTTTCCAGCCAGACGCAGGTACGACCGCTTATTTACCCAAGCGAGCTTCAGATGCTCAATAATAAAGAATCTACAGGTAATGCTATTATAGTTACCTTTGGTAATTATCCCCTTAAAACCAAGTATACACCAAGCTATCAATGCCCCTATTACAAAATGGGCACTATGGACATGGGCGAGCTGAGAAGTCATATGTTCAGAGCAAATGAGGTGTACTACGACCTTGAAGTGAGAAATGAGATAGTTCTCGGAGAAACAAGCTGACAGAATAAACATGAAGGGAGTGTAAGCAATGTTGGCGGCTAAGCTGGTATCACTGTCTATGGCATTGGTCATGGCGACAAACGTCGTGGGCGGAGTGGATATGGACTACGAGGGCGAAGTGGATATATACACCGGCAAACCCTCAAGCAGCGAAGAATCATCCGACCGGCAGAGCATTGCTCTGGCAGACGGAAGCCTCTACGATACAGACTCGGAAATGTTTATCTATACAGCACCAAACAGCAATCTGACTGTTACCTCCAGCGTTGCTGACGGAATGATAACCACAGATCCGGTCAGCCTCGAGGTGGACAGCAGTCTTTCAAGCGTTCTCTACCTTGACGGTAAAGAGGATTCGGACATTGACTATAAAAAAATCGACAAAGAAGGAAAATACGCACTGGTCGTTACCGGAGCAGGGATAGATCAGCAGATTCTTTCCTTTACCATAGTCCCTAAGAAAACGGGATCGATCAACAGCTATAAGCTTCCCCTTGGCTTCGACCTTAAAGAGCTTCATATCTCCGGCAAAGAGGAAACGTTCAAGGACGTGAGTGTTGTGGATATGTCGCAAAATGGGGATTATGTCATTACATACCACTGTAACCTAACGGGAAAAGATTACGGACTAAGCGTCACAATAGACCACGATCCGCCTGATGTTACTCTTGATGGAGTGAAGGACGGTTATGCCAGAGGTCCCGTCACTGTAAAGGACTATTCAAAGGACGATACGTTCAGCGTACTGCTCAACGGTGAGGATTACAAGTTTCCCGAGGATGACACGCTGACACTTCCGGGGAAATATGAGCTTACTATAACAGACGATGCGGGAAATACAGTGACAGAAACATTTGAAATAAAGTTCTACCTTAATTATCAGGGACTTTTGTTCGGCATTTTGTTTTTGGCAGTAATAGCAGCAGCGATCGGATATATGATCTGGTCAAGAAAGAAATTGAGAGTGAGATAAAAGTATGAGCGGCGTTGTAGACCAGCTGATTGAAAAACTGGATAATTTTCTCGGTCGTTTACTGTATGCGATCGAAAGGATAGTGTGCCTGTTTATTAGCTGGCTTCAGCAGCTTTTCGGCGTTTTTACAGGTATCACACCCGCAAAATATAATAATAACGATGAGTACCTGATAAACGTGTTCTTCGGCAATAAGGTCGTTAATGCGATCTACTGGGGCATGGCGGCTATCGGTATAGTCATGGTGTTTATATTCACCATTATGGCTGTAACACGCAAGGGCTTTGACCTGGATGACAAGATGCGCCAGTCCCACGGACAGATACTGCGTTCTTTTATGCGAAGCATCTTTATTATCATCAGCCTTTCGCTGTTTATGACCATAACCATAAGCTTTACAAATGTGCTTATGGACTCTGTAAACGATGTCTTTAACAACGCCCCCACCCTTGTGGACGGCAGCACTCATATCGAGTATACCAACGAGCAGTTTGCTGCCATGGGAAGGATATTCAATACCGTGGGCAACTACTCGCTTAACCCGTCGAGCAATAACAGGTATAATCTGAACACCTGCTATAATGAGATCAGGGCAGATCTTAAATATCTTTCCGATACGGGAGTTTTTGATTACTACTATACCGATACGGAAAACGGTAAGCAGAAAAACACCTGGCAGTCCGTTTTGCAGGAGCTGGCTACGGCTGCGGATTTCAATAAGGAACAGCCTGTGGATAAATACGAGGAAAGTATTGCCAATGCGCTTAATCACTGCAAGCAGATCCTTATGAACGATTACAGCTTCCATGCTCTGCAGGAGTATGACAGGACTCGTCAGTATAATAAAGATGAAGTTTCGCTGGATCGTGTCCTTTTCCTCAGCGGTACAATGGGTATAGGCAATAACGCCGCCGCAAAGAACGATGCGTTCAATAAAAATCCGGATATGCTGGACAATGTGCGAGCACCGTATTATATGGGCGATAAGAGCATATATGACCTGGATCAGGTCAATGAGGATTTCTATGTTTCGTTCACAAGGATGAACTATCTGCTTATCTATCTGGTGGGCATCGCCATAGTGGTAAATATGGCGATCATAATTGTGAACTGTATAGTGCGGATATTCAATCTTCTGTTTTTGTACATAATCGCACCGCCTATCATAGCGGTCTCGCCGCTTGATGACGGAGGCAAGTTCAAGCAATGGCTTACAGCCTTCATAGTCCAGGCATTTTCTGTGTTCGCAACAGTGATCTCTATGAGAATATTCCTGATATTTGTTCCTATCGTTATGAGACCCAGCCTTCAGCTCACAGAAAACTCGGTCATCAGTACCATGGGCAAGCTGGTTATGATATGGGCAGGAACAGTGGCTATCGAAAAGGCAAACGGACTGCTTACAGGTATCCTTGCAGACAATGCAGGGTGGCAGTCGATCATGGCGGGCAGCACCGCACAAGATGTTAAGGGAAGTACAGTGGGCAGACTTGCAAGTGCCGCACAAAGCAAGGTGGAAGGTGCCGCTGCAGCTCCTGTTACAGCTGTGGCAGGCAAGGCTATGGGTCTTGCAAAGGGAACTCTCAGTGCAGTAGGCAGAACTGCCGCATTGCCGTTCAGACCGCTTGTCGGCGCTATTTCTAATACGGCATCAAGGGTGGCTATGGGCTTCAGCGGGATTGAGGATAAACTCTCAAACGCTGCAGTTTCATCTCCCGAGGACCTGAAAAGGCAGGATGACGCCAAACAGAAGCAGCAAGCAGAACAGGAGCGTAACGAACAAAGGAATTTCCGAAACGCAGTCGGAGGATACCTGGCAGGTCAGGCTCAGAAAAAATCTCAGCAACCCCCTCCTCAAAGACCGGGGATCGGTGGTCAAAAGGGTCCGTATAGTAAAGCGGAACAAAAACTGTTTGGTGTTGATGCCAACGGAAATGTTAATAATAGAAGAAGCGGCGCAGCAGGCGGTAACGTGCGCAAAAGAGTGCCCGATCCCGCAATGAAGGCACTTCTTAATAAGTACAAGAAGGATAATCCGCCGGGTGGCGATGCAACTGGCAGTGGAGCAGCTGGCAGTGGTGCAGCTGGCAGTGGAGCAGCTGGCAGTGGAGCAGCTGGCAGTGGAGCAGCAAACCATTCACGTCAGCTTGATCCGCAAGTGCAAAAACTGTTCGATGAGGGCGGCGATGCGCTGCCGCACAATCAGGGCGACCTTGCTCAGCAGAGCAAAGAACTTGATGAAATGCTCAAAGCTGTGGGAATAGATCCCGCTCAGGGAAACGATATTTTACCACAAAAAGGGCCGATAATTATCCCGCCCGAGTATTATGACACTCACAAGCTTGATGCAAAGACCAAGTCAATGCTGCCTTATGACGATATGGGCAGGCTCAAGGATTCTGCCGATGTGAACAAAGCAGTAAGAGCAGCAAGAAGAGGCGGAGAACCCGAAGACCCGCCGGTAGGCTCTGTATTCTATGCCGATATGCTCAGTAAGAATAAAAAGAACAATAATATCAAGCCTCCTCCGCCAAGGAAAGGTAACCCTTAAAACAAAACAACTATTTATGAAAGGATAACGTACAATGAGACTGATACCCGGAAAAACCAAAGTTAAAATTGAATTATTCCGTGGAATCACACTGGGTGACATTATTGTCGGTCTGGTGACACTTGGGCTGATAGCTCTGGTTATCCTTTCGACCATTCCCGGACGTCTATATATCGCCGTGGGTGTGCTTGCGGTGGGTATACTTCTGGTGTTGAGGATCGATTCACAGCCCAACTACAAGCTTATCCTCAATTTGCTCAAGTATCTGGCGTTCCCCAGAAATTACTGGAGGACATTCAGCGACAAGCACCTTATTTCCAGCACCACAGAGACTAAAAAAGGCGATCATTGGAAAGAGTTTTTCTCGGATAAGTACCAGCCGGATGAGGACTATTCTCTGCGTGAGAGCATAGAGAATATAATGGAGCAGAAAAAGCAGCGCAAAGAGGAAGACAAGCGCCTTGCAAGCAGAGAGATCTCCGATAAGGAGAAAAATGCTATCTGGCAGGAAAGAAAAGAAAGAGAATCTGCGGCAGCAAAGAAAAAAGAAGAGAATAAAGATACTGCAAATAAAAATAGTAAAGATATTGAAGATATAATTCCTTTTACGGGGATAAGCGGCGGCTTTGTGGAGTATAATGGAAAGTACTACGGAACAGTCATCGAGATCGACCCTGTGGAGTTTCGCTTTTTCAGCCAGTACAGGAGAGATTCATCTATTGAGAACTGCTTTGGTAAAATTCTTCGTTCACTCAAAATGGACTATTCTGCCAACATGATCAAAATAGACCGCCCTGTTATATACGACAAGACCCTTGACAGGGAGTACGATAAGCTTGACGAGCTGAAAGCTTCCTATGAAAAAGGACTGCTTACGGAAGACGAGCTGAAAAGCCGTGTGGAGATACAGTATGACCGTATCAATGCTGTGCGGGATATTTGCTTTGACAACAAAGTAATTCAGCCGTTCTATTATTTCACACTTTTCAATATAGATAAGCGGCAGCTGCTGGTGGATACCGAGGCAGCCATATCTGCGTTTACTCAGGGAGAGCTGACAGTGCGCAGACTTGTCAGCGATAAAGAACTGGCAATATTCCTTAAATATACAAACTATCTTGACTTTGACGAGCGTGATATAGAAAAGATAGATCCCAAGGACTATGTGAAATGGGCTATGCCCGAAAGCGTGTCCTTTACAACAAGAAGATCAGAGATCAACAAAATAATCACCCACCAGATGAGAGTGGTGGGTTATCCGTCTGATGTGGGCGATGCATGGCTTGCAGGGGTAATGTCTGTGCCCGCAACCAAAGTGGTGGTCAAAATAACTCCTATGGAGAGGACTAAGTCCATTCGTGCCATAGATCGTTCACTCCAGGAGCTGCGCAGCAGATTGATGACTACCGGTATTGATTCAAAGCGTCTTGAGCTTGAGTCGCATATTGAAACTCTGGGACGTTTGCTGGTAACACTGCAGCAGGATAACGAAGCTTTGCTTACCGTTAATATCTACATCAGTATGTATGACGCTATGAAGACCTCGGAGTTTGGCAGATCGGATGAGATGAAAGACTCCTCGCTTTCCGTCATAGCCGATATGAAAAAGACCGTTCGCCGTATATGGCAGGAAACAGGCATGAGACTTATGTCCATGGATTATTCCCAGCTTGAAGCCTTTATAGGTTCACAGGTCTCCGCATATGACCCACTTCTGAGTGACGGACGTCATATGCCTTCCAACACCATAGCTGCAATGTACCCATGGATATATGCCCGTGTTTCCGATGAGGGCGGTATCCGTCTCGGCTCCCAGGACGGCGTTCCTGTGTTTATAGACTTTTTCCGCAGGGATTCGGAAAGAGTCAACTCCAATATGGTCATAATCGGTAAGTCCGGTTCAGGTAAATCCTACGGTACAAAAGCCCTGCTTACAAATATGGCTTCGGAGAATGCGAAGATCTTTGTACTTGACCCTGAGAATGAGTATACCGAGCTTGCAAATACGCTGCACGGAAAAATAATAAATGTGGGCAATGCCAAGTACGGCAGGCTCAATCCTTTCCATATCATAACCACTCTTGAAGACGACGAGGAGGGCACAGACAGCACTGGAACCGGTTTCTCGGCACATCTCCAGTTCCTTGAGGAATTCTTCAGACAGATCCTTCCCGATGTGGATAAGGAAGCCCTTGAACACCTCAATTCCATGGTGGAACGTCTGTATACCAATTTCGGGATAACTATGGAGACCGACCTTTCCAAGCTTTCCCCCGAGGATTATCCTGTCTTTGATGACCTTTATGACATAGTTCTTGAGGATTTCCAGCGTACTCAGAACGAGTATCTGAGAACTATGCTCCAGACACTTATGAACTATGTTTCAAAGTTCTCAACAGGCGGAAGAAACGCAAACATCTGGAACGGACCGTCCTCTGTCACTACTGAGGAAAACTTCTCCGTTTTCAACTTCCAGTCGCTGCTTGCAAACCGCAACTCGACTATTGCCAATGCCCAGATGCTGCTTGTGCTAAAGTATATTGACAACGAAATAATCAAGAACCGTGATTATAACCGCAAATACGGTCTTAACAGAAAGATCGTGGTAGTTATCGACGAGGCGCACGTTTTCATCGATACCAAGTTCCCCATTGCCCTGGACTTCATGTTCCAGCTTGCAAAGCGTATCCGTAAGTATAACGGTATGCAGATAGTTATCACCCAGAATATAAAGGACTTTGTAGGCAGTGAGGAGATAGCAAGAAAATCCACAGCTATAATCAATGCCTGTCAGTATAGCTTTATCTTTGGCTTAGCACCTAATGATATGGACGATCTGTGCAAGCTCTATGAGAAAGCAGGCGGGATCAACGAGATCGAGCAGGATCAGATAGTGACCGCCCCCAGAGGTCTGGCATTTGCAGTTATGAGCCCCACCAGCCGTTCGTCGTTTACGATCGAGGTCCCCCAGACCATGGTGGATATGTTCGAGCAGCCGGATTATCAGTCACACTATTTCAGTGATGAAGACGGCGCAGAGGTGTGGGAGGAGTTTGTAGCCGACAGCCGTGAGGAGCACCGGGCTAATGCCGACAACAGGATCTCGGGCTATGTCTACGAAACACCGGAAAGTGATGATGACTATGAAGGATTTACTTTCAGCGAGATAACTGCCGAAGAAGCCGACAGGCTTAATGAACAGCAAAGTACCTTAGAACGTAACCGTGCCCAAAGATCTGCGGGCAGTGAAATGCTGCCGCAGCAGGGCGGCGATGATGAAACCGTTGCTTCCCAACAAGCAGTGCAGCCCACTGCGCCTGCGGTGCAGCCTGCCCAGCCGATGATAGACATTGCATCACTGATAACCACCATACGCCAGGAGGTAAGGCGTGAAATGGAGGTACAGATGGCAGCACAGCAAAACGCGGCTTCAAACGTCAGTGCTGTGCCCGTGCAGCCTGCTGATGTGCCGACTTCTGAGTCTGACGAGGAAACCGACATTCCGCAGGAGGTGGCAGAGCCGGAAAGCCGTATCGCTGCACCTGCAATGGGTATGGGCGGCTCGCATACATCACATCAGGCTCCCAAGCAGGAAATACAAGAGCCCGAGCCGGAGGAAACCGAGCCCGACGAAGATTTCACACCCAAATTCGATATTATGGCACTGCTGGATGAGCAGCTTCAAAGCTACAGCGAAATGTCCCTTACCGAGCGTATGGAAGAGATCGATGTCAGCACCATGGAAATATCCCTGGAAGAGCTTGCGTCTTATATCAAAGATTCAAGGAAAAGAAGAGGTGCATGAGAGTGGATATAAAGCTTGTTGACAGAGGACAGGAAGGCGAGCTTATCCTCACGGGAAAGCTTGACAGTAACAATGCCGTCCAGGTGGGAGAGCTGTTTTTAAAGACCGCAGACAGATTCAAGGATATAACCCTCAATCTCAGCGGACTTAAATATATTTCCAGCGCAGGCATACGTTCTTTGAAAAAGCTGTATATGAAAGTACGCAGCAATGGAGGAGAACTGAGTATTATCAATGCCTCGCAGAATATACAGGAAGTTCTTGAAATGATAGGATATGCGGAGATGTTTAACTTAAAATGAAAATGAAAAAAAGCCTTATCGGAAAATTCTTAATAAGACTTGCGGCGCTGATGATAACCGTATCGCTGGTGCCGTCTTCGCTGTGCCTTGATGCCCATGCCGAGCCTGAGGAAACACAACAGCAGCAGGTACAGGAGCGTGAAGCTGCGTTACAGCAAAGAAGTGCGCAGCAGGATGACACGCCCTCCATGGAGATCTATAAAAACGGCGAGGTTTATAAAGCTCAGATAACATCAGGCGGCAACTGGCCGGATAATGAGGTTACCGGCGATCTGAAACCAACAAGAACGGCTTTGACGACCGAGGAGTACAACAGCGGCAAAGTGTCCCTGAATGACCTGAAGGATCTGTATACCCTTACTGTTTCTACGGGAATAAATCCGGGAAACAGCGTTGAGTATTTTGCAATACGCTATACCGACGTCAACGGTGCCTCACAGACAAAGTATATCTTCCCCACAAAAGAGCGTCAGGAAATGGTCGACAGCTATATCAAAAATATCAAAGGCAAGACCGCCGGAAAGGTGTGGAAGGATACCACTATATCCGGTGTAGTGAGACGACAGGAGTACGTGGGACCGGATGAATGGAAGGATGTCTTTGAGCCGTTAACTATTACCGTAGAGCCTAAACTTGAAGCTGTGGAAGAAGCGAAAAGCAGATTCTATGATATCCACTCTATCGTTGATAATTATGTTGACGGTCAGGTGGAGATCACAGGCAGCGATCTTCTGGAAAACGTCACCAAAAGTCATAACGACCTGAGAGCTATGGGATATACCATAAATGAAAAAACAAGCTCGGAAAAAATGCTTGATGCCTGGTCGACGCAGGAGCTTCTGTTCAAGACCGACACGGAAATAAAAACCATAAACGGTATCGAAGTGTTTATGTCAAACGGAAAATGGTCAGTGCAGGGTATGTGCGTGAGCCGTGTGACAAGTGTAGGAGGATACGGTGAATACGGTTTTTATTCGGGCAAGTATTTCCTTGCCCTTGGCAAACAGAGGATCTGTGAGCTGCAAAACAAAAAGTCAGGTACCCAGACATTTAATGCAAACGGTGACACTCTTATAAACATCGGCGGTGAAAGCTCGATCTATTTCGGGTTAAAGCAGCTCAACGAGAGCGCTTCTTCCAACTCGCCTTTTAACGACCTTTATTCTTTCAGACTGGATTTTTCCGATGTTCTTGACGGCGGAATAGAAAGTCTGCTCAGAAACGATCCCAATGTCAGCGATCCTGCCGCAGGTCCTGTGGCAGAGCACCTGGCACTTGAGATAAGTTATAAGGATAAAAACGGCTGGACACGAAATGTGACCGTCCCTGTGCTTTTGTCTGTACTGGGGCAGTATAAACGGTCTGAGGATAGTGTGCGCACTATCGGACTTGCACAGCGGGGCGATTCTCTTGCGTTCACAGCCTGCCTGCCCGAGTATGAATCTATGGTCAGCACAAAGCTGTTAGTGGGAAAAGCTGCAAGAGATAAGCTATCTGCCGAAGGCGGTATAGCCCCCATAGGCAGCAGCCGTGACAGAGACAGACTCATCACCGCACTTGACAGCGACTTTGTGCATATTGCAGGCATCAGTATGTATAAGGGTACCTGCCGTATGTCCAATACCGCCGACGGTGAGGACACGGTTTCCAAGACAAAGCTTAAAAGCTACTCCTATACATTCGATTTCAGCGATAGTACTCCGCTGATCTATAATACCTCTGCCAATATTGAAGGTATCCGCATAAATCCGGGCGCTTCCGATACCTTTAAGATGATAACGTATAAAAAGGGTGCTCCCCTTATCGGCGCAGACTATAAGAGCAACGTGCTTATTCGGCTTAAAACCGATAGCATAGACGGCGCACAGCCCTCGGGCAGTACCAGGATACGCCTTACATATCAGGATACTTCCGGATCGGAGATGACCTCGCCTGTTTATAATATTTCCAGCGAGGTAATGAATTACCTGGGTTACTGGCCGTCAAGTGACAATGTTAAGGATAATTTTGGCTATAAGTATGCAGTTCAGCCCGGCAATATCGTGGAATTTCCTGTCCAGCTGTCAGATGTAGGCGCTATAACCAGCGTAGAGATCAGCGTCGGAGCAGATTCTGACGACTGGCAGGTCGCTGGTATCTCTGTGGCAGCACTCCATAGCGTGGGTAAACGCAGAGTATATGGACAGACTATGAAATCAGGCTCTCTGAGCAGCGGCTACCGTATCGTGCGATCAACGAACTCAACGGTTATACCACCGTTCCCTATCAATATGCAGCTGCTGGTCACCTCCGGCGACAGCTTTGCCTTTAATACAGGTGAGGGGACCATAGTTACCGCAAGGGAAACCGATTTCGATGCCGTGCGCTATTCTATGACCTACGAACAGACCAAGGATGATTATGGCTTTGCAAGGTCTCGCAAGACCTATGATATCAATGTCAAGGTAGCCGATGACCCGGATGCCGGAAACTTCAACGGTGACTCCGGCTCAAGCAACCACTTCTATTTCCAGCTTCAGTTCAAAAAAGGAAAGAGTGCCTTTGTCCTGGCGAACCAGCAGTTGTCCTCCGACGCATTCCGTGCAGGCTGTGATGAGTCGTTTGCTATATCTGTAAACCGTGACTATGGAGAGGTCACCGGGATAAAGATAATCCCTGAAGACGTGTCTGAGGACAGCGATGTTTTCGATAAGCTCAATGTGGAGCAGATGACCGTCACCGAGCGCACAACAGGCGGCTCGGCAGATCAGTTCGTTTTTGATAATGTGGGCTGGATAGGCATCGACTATAACGATAAGTCTCAGGACTCGGCTGTTAAAGCCCGTGAAGGACGTCCTTTGTCTGCGATCGCTAAAACCTTCAAGATGTCATATAAGCAAAAAGTCATAAATCTCCTGTGCGAGATCAAGGCACTTCCGTGGGATACGGATTATATGGACGTTGAGGGAAGTGTGTCGTGTGATCTGAACTATATAGATACCGACGGACAGCCAAGAACGGTCAGCTTTGATGTTATCTCCAGGATGGCTTCGTATATGAAGAAAACAGCAAAATCCTTTGACGGAAAAGCCGATGGAAGCGATGCTTCATTGTATAAGAACATGGGTACTGTTTCCGACCCGCACTGGATGCTTCGTCCCAACCATACCGATAGGTTTATCCTTCCGTCCCTTGTCAATGTCAAGACCATTTCAAGTATGACCTTCAAGGCAACCAGCAGAAACAATAAGGTGTCCAAATGGATAATAGGCGCAGTTTCTATTTCCAGGATCAAATCAGACAGCGGAGTTGTGACCCTTACCGCCAGCAATAATTCCACAGACGGTGAGTATCTGCGGTCAATGCAGACCATCCCGTTGTGCGAAATGATAAAGAAAGGCGGGAAGGAGTACGAGGAGCTGCTGCTGCCGGCGGGAGAGGCTCAGAAGCTTACGGTTTATTTCAGCGAAAACACTATTTCATGGGCTGAAAAAACCTCGTGGGCATCATCTGTGTCCAAATTCCCGGAATCCAGCAATGACACTCTCAACGTTTATGTTTTCCCGTCAGCAAGAACAAGAAATATTGAAAATGTTGCCGTGGGTGCGGCAGTCCAGTTCAATATCTCCGATTCAAAGGTCATGCAGGTAAAGCAAAGCGAGATGAATGTGTACGCAAGCGGTACCGAAGATGCAATGTTCTATTATAACGGCTTGGCAGCAACCGACATGAAGAATATCGCTTCGCTTTCCATACAGTGCAGAAATACGAAAATATCCTTTGACCACGCAATAGTACAGCAGGTAAGAGAAGGGGTAGTGGTAATGACCTATTCCTTCGATTTTGGCGGTGCATCGGCGACACTTGGTCTGAAGGCTCTGCCTTCGTCGTACACGAAGGTGTATGACTCCAAAAAGCAGAAGCTTATGCTTTCCCTGGGAGCTGATACTACCGAAATGACACTGTTCGGACTGAGCGAGGACAATCTTAATCCAAACGATATTGCTGTGTGTCTGAAATACCGTTCAAGCCTTGATCCTCTTGGAGAGTATTATTCTCCGTACGTTTATCTGACCGAGGCGGGAATAAATAAGATATATCCGGGAATGATGGCGGAAGTCGGCTTTAATGTGCCGTATCTGTCCCAGATAACGGGTTACAGGATAATATCCTTTGGCAATGTCAAAGCCACGATAGAGTCTGCCATGGGAATCAATTACAGCACCTCGGAGTCCGACCCTAAGGCGGTCAAGTTTGAGGAGTGCTTCAGCTTTAATCAGTCATACGAAGCTTCAAATCTCACCAGAGAGCTTAAAGCTTCTGTGGGTATGACAGGTGAAAACTCCGTAACTCCGATAGATCTGTATTTTACAACCGCCAAAGCATCGGAAAATGCCGAAAGCGGAATAAACGTTCCTGTTGCCGCTGAATTTGTCTATACCGACAGTGTGAATGCAGAGAAAACAAGAACGATCACCGATATACGCCAGTATATCCAGTCAGACAGCAAGCAGTTCAAAACAGGGGAAAGGACCCTTGTGCGATTCTTCCTGCCTGATTTCAAGGAGCTGAACTCCATAAGGATAGTCCCTTCAAGCGGCAGCTGGAAGATCGACAGCATTGAAGCGTATAAGCTGGAGGAAGAGCTTATAAACCGCAAGGTAGATACCGTATTCACCGAAGAAGGAAATACAATATCACTTAAACGGGTATCTCTTTCCACAAGCGTCACCGCTGACAATGTCTATAAAGGACGAGTGGAGAACCACGAGAAGAACATAAAGGTCAACGGCGGCAGGATCGTCAGCGGAACTGTTCTTGTGAACAACAGCGAAGCAGGCTTTGCAATGAGAGTCGATATGCTTTCCAACTCGACACTTACCGATATTACCGACGAAGTTGCAAGCAAAGCTGACAGAGCTTTTGCGGTTACTATACCAAAGAACGAGGGCTCAGTCCCCATGACCTATGCTATTACGATATGGGCTGTGGATAACCCCACAATAAAGGATGTTATCAATGTCACCGTTGTGCCAAGCGCCCAGCCCACATATGTGATAAACAACGATAAGTCGGACAATTCAGATTCAGGTTCTGACAGCGGCGGCAAAAATAATAGCACCGAAAGTCAGAACTCAACGGATACCAACAATTCTACGGAAGGTTCAGCTCAGAGCGATAAGACCCAAACTAATGATAAGACTCAGACCAACGGGTAGAAAGGCTGATCGAAGCAGGTATATGATATGAAAAACTTTATCCGTAATATAAAGGAACATAAAAAAATAGCATTGATCTGCCTTGCACTTATCATTGTTCTTGTTGCAGTCACTGTGCTGGTAATGAAGCTGGGCGGCAAAAGCGAGAGCAGCTCGTCCTCGGACACACAGTCGGAGGGATCGCAGGACGGATCGGATTATTTCTCTGATTCAAAGTACCCCGTAAGCATTACAGGAAGCGGAAGCTCAGCCACTGTATCCCTTGAAGCAAAGGATTCCTCGGATAATATGAAGTGGGAGCTGTCTGTTGCAGACGACGGCATAGCCTCTGCTGTATTTGACGGAAAGGATACAGACAAAAAGCTTGCCTCTACCATTATTCCCAAAGGGGTGGGCTATACCACCGTCACCTATAAACGAACAGGTGAGCTTAACGGCGTGTCATACGATGCAGTAAATATCCGTGCGGATGTTACGGTGTATGCCGATGATGGCGGAAGCTTGCATATAAGAGTTGACAACGTGCGGCAGTCCACATCTTCGTCAGGAGCTGTTGACAGCAAAACACCTTATCTGCTCAAGGGTAACAGAGTTATTTTCCCCGCCGGGGGAGACTGGACACTTACAGTTGAGTCGGAGGGCAAGGTCCCCGAGGGACTGTATGTGATAATGCCGGGTACCGATGACGAAGGTCATAGCTATTATGACGTTTCAATGAATAACTCACTTATCATAAAAGACAACGGTGAGGCAGATCTGGATGCGATCAACAGCAGACTTGTCCTGCAAAGTGAAAGCCTCGGTGTGAAAAAGAAACTCAAGTGCGTGATGAACGCTGAAAAAGAATGGACGCTTACTGAAGCGGAGGAGTAATATATGAGCAGCATGACCGATAAAGAGAAAAATGCTGCGGAGCAGACGGAAGAGAAAAAAGGCTCTTCAAACAGTAATCCGGAGCTTTCGCAGCGGGCAATTTCAAAGCTCCGCAAGAAAAAGAATAAGGAAAGAAAAAGAGAGATCAAACACATCCTCGTCGGCAGCTATTTTACTCTTGATGACGGGCGGATGGCATCGGGAGGAGGCAAATGGGTCTCGCCTCTGGGCGTAGGCGACGGTGCAGGTTCTGCCTTGCTGCTGGGCATTAAAGATAAGAGCTTCCGATACAGCACAAGACTTAAAAACAGCACCCAGGTGCTGCACGGTGTGTCAAAAGCCATGAAGGATATAGGCAGAGAGCTTTCTCTTGACTGTGCTGCTGACGCAAGGGCGTGTTATATCAAAAGCGTAGTGTTCCGCCCGGTGGTGCTGTTGTTTGAGGAGGTCATTGAACAGGATAGATCATCCCACTTTGAGCTTCACGCATATTGTGGAAGATCTCCGTTATCATTTCTGTCGATCAGAAGGGCGGTCTCACGATTGGATAAGCAGCTTCCGGATACCATCAGCAGAGTGTGACCTTTCCACCGCAGACTTGAAAGCTTATATCCGGCTTTTCTCAGAGCAAAACACATTCAGCCGTGTCGGGAATGATGCGGCTGTTTTTTATCTTATTGTACCGAAGCGGTAAATGACAGTGGGACGAGAGTGTGATAAAATTATTAGCAATGAAAAGCACTTCCACAAAACTGTGAAAATATACAAGAAAGCTTAGAGGAATACTATGAAGAAACGCAGGCTGATGATACAGGTTTCCATACTTGTTGTAATACTATTTATACTTGGTGGGATACTCAGTGTGTTCCTGGTTTACAGAAGCGCAACACGAACCTATCTTACCGCC
Organism: Ruminococcus sp. FC2018; assembly: GCF_000621805.1. Taxonomy (GTDB): domain Bacteria; phylum Bacillota; class Clostridia; order Oscillospirales; family Ruminococcaceae; genus Hominimerdicola. The sequence goes on from NZ_JHXH01000005.1 coordinate 106,374, forward strand.
AAGCAGGATATGATAAAAAGAGATCTGGATCATATTTGCAGAATAAACGAGGAAAATTCCGGACTTCACTGGTTCTTTGATTATGCCCTGGATCATTATGAGGAGATAAGAGCGAAAAAAGACAATGATGATATATTAGATCCGGCATGGGGAAATTTTTTCGATAGAACAGGGCTGTCTAAAAAAGTCGATCCTGATCAGGAAGAAGTATACGATATAATTGAAAAAGAGGCTACCGACAAAGAAAAGCTGTCCTTTGCAAGGGCTACTTATTCCGGTCTTGGCTACACCATGGATTATGACAATAATGATTTCGGATACGGAAATACATATATAATAGGGATAGATGATGATTTCGGATTTGTTTATTATCAGGCTGATGATTACGGCGGGATCGATGGATACCTCAAGGGTGAAGGTGAAATAATAAAAGAAGGTCTGAAACTTGGTGATAAGATAAGCCTTGATATTGAACAGCATCCGGCGCTTAAAAAGATAGTCTCGGACAAGTCGGACCAGACCGAGTTCGAGATCTATGAGGGTAAAGTCGGCAATCTTGATTATAAAAGCCACTATACCGCTTACCATCCCATTACGTTCAGAGGCAGACTGCAAGCGGTGCTGGTCATCGACTATAACTGGGACGACTTCCGCAAAGAGCTTATCGGTGATATAGAAATAATGGCATCGCTGATGCTGGCAGGGCTGGTGATTTTCTGCGGAGTGATAATACTCCGGCTGAACCGTGTAGCGGTCATGCCGCTTTCACAACTGCAAAATGTGGTAAATGAGTACAGTAAGACCAAGGACAGCTCAAAGGCAACAGAGAGCATTGATAAAATAAAGTCCTTCAACGAAATAGGCAAGCTGGCAAAAGAGTTCTCCGAAATGACGGTGGAGATCGAAAACTATATGCAGGAGAATATGAAGCTTGTAAAAGAAAAGGAAAGAGTTGCCGCAGAAATGGAGCTTGCGGCTAAATTGCAGGCGGATATGCTCCCGAGCAATTATCCTGCCTTTCCACAAAGACATGAGTTTGACATCTATGCCACCATGAGTCCCGCAAAAGAGGTAGGCGGCGATTTCTACGACTTTTTCCTTGTGGACGAGGATCACCTTGCGCTTACAATGGCAGACGTATCCGGAAAGGGAATACCTGCGGCGCTGTTTATGATGATGACCAAGATACTTATACAGAATTTTGCCATGGCTGGACTTTCACCTGCCGCTGTGCTTGAAAAGACAAACGAGATAATCTGTCAGAATAACGAGGAGCAGATGTTCGTTACGGTTTGGTTTGGTATTCTGGAGATCTCCACAGGCAGAATAACTGCCGTTAATGCAGGACACGAGTACCCCATTATAAAAACTGCAGAGGGTGGCTTTGAGATCTATAAGGATAAGCGCTCCATAGCTGTGGGTGATATGGATACAATGAAATTCAATGAATATGAATTTATGCTTGAAAAAGGAGGAACTCTGTTCCTTTACACTGACGGCGTTACCGAAGCATTTGACAAGGATGAGGAAATGTTTGGCAAGCAAAGGCTGCTGGATAATCTGAATAAGCATGCCGGATCAATGCCCATTGAGCTGATCTCAGAGGTCAGGACCGCAGTGAACAGCTTTGCAGGTGAGGTGGAACAGTCTGATGATATCACCATGCTTGGGATAACCCTTGTGTAATAAGCAAAAATAAAAGCCTGATACCGTGAAAATTACGGTGTCAGGCTTTATTGGTTTTCAGTACATCAGCTCACCGGGTTCAACAGCAAGTATCCGGGCGAGTTTGAGAAATGTTATTATGTCGGGTATTCGTTTTCCGTTTTCCCAGCGGGAAATAGTCTGCACTGTAGTGCCCAGCTCTCTGGCAAGCTCTTCTCTTGTCATGTTGCGTTCCTCACGGTGTTTGAGTATCTTCCTGCCTATTACGTTTTCTCCGGCGTATTCCGATTCAACGTCCTCCGCTGTGATTTTTGAAACAGGGTGACGCAGGTTTGCAAATGCCTCCTTGAATTTCTCCGTGCTCACAGGCTTTATAAGAAACGAGCTTGCAAAGGTCTCCCAGCTTTGCAGTGCGAACTTTTCATAGCCGGTGACATAGATGATATTTGTTCTCGGCTTTATCTCCAGTATCTTTTTTGCAAGGGTTATGCCGTTTATCTCGGGCATATCTATGTCCATTATAACAACATCGAACATATACTCCTCAAACAGCTTGATGACCTCCTTAGGTCTGCTGGTGCCTATACACTGTGCGTGGGGCACAACTTTACCCATCTCGTCAAGGTAATCCTCAACTATCAGCTGATTGTCGTCTGCTATAAGAACCTTCATTTGCATTTTCCCTCCCTGATTTGGGTATTTTCACTGTGACTGTCGTGCCGCTGCCGTGCATATCCATATCAAGCGTTCCGCCACAGTGCAGCTCCAGCCGTTTGCGTGTGTTTTCTATTCCCACTCCCATGTGGAAAGGCTTATCATCAGCAGGCAGATTTCTTGCCGTTCCGTTGTCTGAAACAGTAATTATGTAGCTGTCATCTGTGTCATAGGAGCACACAGTGATCTCGCCTCCCTCACGGCTTATGCCGTGGTTCACAGCGTTCTCCACAATAGGTTCCAGCGACAGCGGTGGGATCATAAATCCGGTGGCTTTAAGGTCATAGATCACATCAAGCTTTCTGGACTTGTCCGCCCTGACCAGTTCAAGATATACCTTTATGTTGTTTAGTTCCTTGTCAAAATCAATAAGCTCGTCAGTTTCAATGGCTCCAATGTGGGCTTTGAGATAATCCGAAAAGCTGTCAATGCTTGACACGGCTCGCTGGCTGTCACGCTTGGCAAGGGAACGGATAATGCTCAGGGAGTTATAAATAAAGTGAGGATGTATCTGGTTTCGCAGCAGCAGCATCTTTTCCTTTTCCAGCTCAAGATCCTTTTCGACTATGGTGTTTCGCATATCCTCCTGATAAATGACTGAAAGATAAATGTAGTATTCAAGAATAGCCAGTGCTGTAATGAAGTTTGAAAATCCCGTAACAAGATCCATGTATTCAAGTACAGTGGTTATTGCCACCTGGGTGAGTATCAGGATAACAATGGCGTTTTTGCCGTTGGTGAGATTTCTGAAATACCTGACCGAGATCACCATAAGCTCTATAACATAGAAGATCTGTACAAAAAAGACCGTGGTCCCCAAAGGTCCCCGGGAAAAGTGATTGTCAGGCGTTATGGTGTATGCTATCTCGCTGCCGGTAAAAGCAGTGGAGTAAACAACAAGGTTTATTACCGCAGGTATCGCCGAAAGTGGTTTGAGCTTGACACTGGAGGGTATGATTATCATTATCTCTATCATAATTACAAACGGCCGCAGAATAAACTGCACCGCCGCAGCAAAGTTTCTCAGCGCAACACGCCCTTGCAGATCCAGACTCAGTATAGAGTCGTTGTTTTCACAAAGGGTCTCGACTGTGTCAAAAACCATAATGATAAGCAACAGAGCTATGCTAAGGAAGAAAAGGTCAGTGGCAGGGATATTGTATTTTTTGTTTACAAACATTATCACCACTATCGCTGTTATCAGAAGCAGCGTGGCAAAGTTTTGAAAAATAAATGCACCCAGCATTTTCAGCACCTCTTACCCAAAGAATAGTCTTGTGATAATTGTAGCATAGTTGTTTCAAAATTGCAATAGTCCTTTTGGCTGACTGTACAGCGGCTGAAAACTGCATATGTTCCGCCTTTCGCAGTCCGGTGCTGCACAGATCTTAGAAAGATGGGAGAGTTTTGAGGATATAACTCCCGGGCATGGCTGGATATTTGATATAAGTATTTGTAATCTGAGTAAAGCTGTGGTATGATAAAAACAGGATAAAGCAGCCGGCTGCACAGAAGGAAAAATCCCACCGTGCAGGAGCAAAAGGAGGAAAAACCATGAAAATCAAAAAGATGCTTTTTACAGTAATAGCAGCGTCAATGCTGATGCTCACCGCCTGCGGCTCATCAAGCAGCACCGCAGAAAGCTCAAAATCGGCAGCTTCCGAAGTTTCCGGATCGTCGGCAGCCGAAACCGACAAAACCGAAACCCAAGCAGCCGAAAGCGCTGCACCGGAGACTTCTGTATCTGACAGCTCAAAGACCCCGGAGAGCAACACGGATAACAGCAGCTCCTCAAAGGATACCATCGTAGTCTATTTCTCCGCAACAGGCACCACCAAGGGAGTTGCCGAAAAGATCGCCGAGGTAACAGGCGGGGATATCTACGAGATAGTCCCACAGGAGAAATATACCGCCGAGGATCTTAACTGGCACGACGACAAAAGCCGTACAACTATTGAGATGAACGATACGGGCGCAAGACCGAAGATCAATGGTGAGCTGCCCGATTTAAGCGGATACAAGACAGTGTACATCGGTTATCCTATCTGGTGGGGCGACGCACCGAGGATAATGAGTACATTCGTTGAGAGCGTTAAGCTTGACGGAAAAACTGTCATACCTTTCTGCACTTCCGGCAGCAGCCCAATAGGCAACAGCGGAAAGAATCTGGAAAAGCAGGCAGGGCAGGGCAGCTGGCTTTCCGGCGGAAGGCTTGACGGAGGTATCTCAAAGGAAAAGCTCACCGAGTGGATAGACGGAATTAAATAACATAACCACGACCTATGTTTCTCGCCTCTGAGGCGGCGGGCAGCTTAGTCTTTCGGTGACGGGGATCGATCCCCCACCGAAGCCCCATATTAAAGGAGGGACAGCGTGTGACGACGAAAACAAACCTTATCAAAAGGATAGTGGACGTGGTGCTTACTGTCCTTTTGCTTTTCATAATGGCATATCAGGTCACAGGTGACTGGCTGCACGAGTGGCTGGGGATCACCATGACGGTGATAGTGATATGTCACCATGTACTTAATTACAAGTGGTACAAGTCGCTTTTCAAAGGAAAGTATACTGCGTACAGAATAATACTGACTGCAGCCGATGTGCTGCTGCTCGGAGCTTTTGCGCTCACAGCCCTCAGCGGAATGTCCATGAGCGGTCACGCAGTACCCTTTATGTACGGCACAATAAATGTGATGAGCGCACGAAAGCTTCACCTTGCAGTTTCATTCTGGTCGTTCACCCTTATGGGTGTGCATATCGGACTGCATCTGCGCTCCATGACGGCAAAATTTAAGTTTTCTGCCGCAGTAAAGACAGCGGTGCTTTCCCTTTTCGCAGCAGCTGCTGTGTGGGGCGGATACCTGTTTTTCAAGGGCGAGATAGTAAACTATATGCTCTTTAAGACCCACTTTGCTTTTCTTGATTATGAAAAAGCAAAATGGCTGGTGGTGGTTGAAAATCTTGCAATGCTGCTGTTCTGGGCATTTGTGGGACATACCCTCACAAGGCTTTCCCAGAAGCATAAGAGCAAGGCGGATATACTCAGACCCATAGCCTGGCTTGTGGCAGTGATACTGGCAGCTGTTGTGATGATATTTGCCCTGAAGGACAAATACAGTAGTGGCACGGCAGACTCATGGCAGAATGTCCCCGTTCCCCAGGCGTCATCGCAAAGTGATGTGCCCGGTACAATCAGCCGCAATGAGCCGGGCAAAGACGGCTTTGTTCTCATAAATGCAGGCAGCTTCAAAATGGGAAGTCCGGACAGCGAGAACTGGCGGATAAGCGACGAAAAGCAGCATGACGTGAAAGTCAGTGCGTTTTATATAGACCCCTGCGAAACCACCCAGTGGGACTATGAAAGCATTATGGGCAGCAACCCAAGTACCTTCAAAGGCAAAAAGCTGCCTGTGGATAATATCTCATGGCTCGATGCAGTGAACTATGCCAATGCAAAGAGCAAAGCAGCAGGTCTTACACCTGCCTATACCGTATCGGACGGACAGGTCAGCTGGGATAGGTCCGCCAACGGATACAGACTTCCCACCGAAGCCGAGTGGGAATATGCCTGCCGTGGAGGGACCACGACTCCCTTTAATACACAGCATTCACTCAGTGCTCAGGATGCCAATTTCTATGGGCATTATCCATATGAGATAGAGGAAAACTATTTTGATAATTCCCCCCTTGAGGCTAAGCCCGGAGAGTATCGTAACACCACCGTGGATGTGGGTTCATTCAAGGCAAATGACTGGGGACTTTACGACTGCCACGGCAATGTGAACGAGTGGTGCTGGGACTACTACGGGGAATATGATACCTCTCTGACACTGGATCCCACAGGTGTACAGTCAGGTACAAGGCATATATACAGAGGCGGCGGCTGGAACGACTTTGCCAAGAATATGCGAAGTGCGTACAGAGCAGCAGGTCAGACTGATATGAAAAGCTACAATCTGGGTGTGCGGCTTGTGAGAAATGCCGCAGCCGCAAGCGGAGTTGTCACAGTCAATGAGCAGGGGGCAAAAAACAGCGGCTCTGAAAATGTGCTTATCGTGTACTTCTCCTGGGGTGGAAATACCCGGGGGATAGCTAACGAGATACAAAAGCAAACAGGTGCGGATATTTTTGAGATAACCCTGCAAACGCCCTATTCCACCGATTATAACACTGTGCTGATGCAGGCACAGGAGGATCAGCATAAGCAGGCAAGACCAAAGATAAACGGCACCGTTGATGTGAGCAAATACGATACCGTACTGCTGGGATACCCCAACTGGTGGGCGTCTGTCCCAATGCCTATCGCCACATTCCTGGAGAGCTATGATCTTTCCGGCAAGCGTATAATCCCCTTCTGTTCCCACGGCGGGGGACGCTTCGGACAAAGCCTTACAGCTATTGCAAAGCTGGCACCTGATTCGGTCATGGGAGAGGGGCTGTCGGTGCACTACTCGGGCGGCGACAGTATGCCGCAGGACGTTTCCCAATGGTTGAAAGCAAACAACGTGAAAACAAAGTGAGGTAGCTATGAGAATAACGGTTCTGATGGGAAGTCCCAACAAAAACGGCTCCACAGGTATACTTGTGGAAAGCTTTAAAAAGGGCGCCGAGCAAAGCGGTCACAGCGTTGAGGTGATAGATGTCTGCCATGCAGATGTACATCCCTGCATAGGCTGTGTAAAGTGCGGATATGAAGGTCCATGTGTTCGCAAAGACGACGTGGGAAAAATACGCCAAAGCTTGTTGTCCTCGGATATGGTGGTGTTAGCCACACCACTGTATTATTACGGTATGACAGCACAGCTCAAAGCGGTGGTGGACCGATTCTGTGCGTATAACAGCAGCCTTAACCGCAGACATCTGAGATCTGCGCTGCTGACAGTCGCATGGAATTCCGCCGACTGGACCTTTGATGCCCTTGAGTCGCACTACAAAACTCTGGTGCGGTATATCAATTTTGAAGATATGGGAATGGTTCTGGGCTACGGCTGCGGAAGTCCGTCAATGACAAGAAACAGTGAATATCCGGATGCTGCATATGAACTTGGCAGATCATTATGAAATAACAGGAGGATAAAAAATGAGCGAGAAAATAGTACAGACAGCAGGCAGAAATGCACTTGGTGAGTTTGCTCCCGAATTTGCACACTTCAACGATGATGTTCTGTTCGGTGAGAACTGGAACAATACCGATATGGACCTTAAAACTAGGTCAATTATCACCGTGGTTGCGCTGATGTCCCAGGGCGTTACCGACAACTCTATCCGTTACCATATCCACAATGCCAAAAACCACGGTGTGTCTCAAAAGGAAATGGCAGCGGTGATAACCCATACTGCTTTTTACGCAGGCTGGCCACATGCATGGGCTGTGTTCAACATCGCCAAGGAGGTCTACGCCGACAATGCGGATGCCCTTACCGAAAAGGATAAGTACCAAAAGACACTTTTGTTCCCCATAGGTGAAAAAAATCCTTACGGCGAGTTTTTTGTGGGACAAAGCTATCTTGCCCCTGTTTCAACAGAGCAGATACCTGTTTTCAATGTGACCTTTGAGCCTGCCTGCCGCAACAACTGGCATATCCACCGGTCAAAAAGCGGCGGCGGACAAATGCTTATCTGTGTGGGCGGACGAGGATATTACCAGCAGTGGGGAAGCCCTGCAAGAGAGCTTAAACCGGGGGACGTTGTAAATATCCCGGCTCAGGTCAAGCACTGGCACGGTGCCGCACCCGACAGCTGGTTCTCACACCTTGCAATAGAGATACAGGGTGAGGAAACAAGCACTCAGTGGTGTGAACCTGTGTCGGATGAGGATTACGGAAAACTGAAATAAAAATATGCGCCCGGGATATTGTTTCCCGGGTGATTTTATTTGCCTGTATAGTCTGAAATCGTGTGTGATTGACTTTGACGGGTGAATATGGTATACTTCTGCTTAATAAAAAGGAGGGGAAGGACTATGGATAAATACACCCTGTTAAACGGCGTCAGGATACCTGTAATTGGCTTTGGCACATGGCAGACCCCCGGGGACAAAACGGGTACCGACGCTGTTGTGACAGCTTTGCAGGCAGGTTATCGTCATATTGATACCGCCCAGGGCTACAGAAACGAACAGATGGTGGGAGAGGCACTTAAAATAAGCGGAGTACGCCGTGAAGAAGTGTTTATAACCTCAAAGCTGGATAACCCTATGCATGGCTACGACAATACCATGTCCTCATTTGAGGAAACTTTAAAAAAGCTTGATACCGACTATGTTGACCTGTTTCTGATACATTGGCCCAATCCCCTGCAGTACCGCAGCAGCTGGCAAAGGACCAACGCCGAGACATGGAAAGCCTTTGAGGAGCTTTACGAGGCAGGAAAAATAAAAGCTATCGGCATCAGCAATTTTCGTCAGCACCATATTGATGAGCTTATGAAAAGCGCAAAGATACCCCCTATGGTGAACCAGATACGTCTGTGTCCGGGGGAGACCCAGAGGGAGCTTGTTAAGTATTGCAGACAAAGGGATATGCTCCTTGAAGCGTACAGCCCGCTTGGAACAGGAAGGATATTCACCGTGGAGCAGATGAAAGCACTTTCCGTAAAATACAACAAAACCATTGCACAGATATGTATCCGCTGGAGCCTGCAAAACGGCTGGCTGCCGCTGCCCAAATCGGTTACCGCCGCAAGGATAAGGGAAAACCTTGATGTGTTTGACTTTGAGCTGTCAAAGGATGATGCTGACCTGATAGCAGGACTGACAGGCTGCGTAGGTCTTTCAATGGACCCGGATAAAACAAACTGGTAAAAAGCAAAGAAAGGGCTATCTGATGAATATACAGAACATGAAATGGACAAGAGAGCCACTTGATTTTCACGCAGATGACAACAGGGTGGAGATAACCACCGGACCCTTTACCGACCTGTGGCAGAGAACATACTATCATTTCCGCAATGACAATGCCCCGGTGCTTCAGATGAAAACCAAGGAAAAGTTCTTCTCTTTTGTGGTAAAGACCGACTTTGCCCAAAGCCACCACCGTTTTGACCAGTGTGGGATAGTTATGTATCTTGACTCGGAAAACTGGCTGAAAGCCTCGGTGGAATATGAGAATGACAGCTTTCAGCACCTGGGGTCTGTGGTCACTAATCATGGCTATTCAGACTGGGCGACCACAGCCATACCTGCGTATGTTAAAACAATGTGGTACCGCCTCAGCCGCAGAGAGGACGATTACTGTATCGAGTGCTCTCAGAACGGAGTGACTTTCTCACAGATGCGAGTTTGCCATATGTGGGAAGGCGCAGGGGAAATAAGCTTTGGCATCTACGCCTGCAGCCCCGAGGATTCCAGCTTCAAAGCGGTGTTTACAGATATGCAGATAACACCCTGTGCCTGGAAAGCGCATGACGGACAGCAGCCCGATTAAGACATTCTGACGAAAAAAGCCCGGGAACGAAAACTCGCTCACGGGCTTTTGATATTTTTCAGGTCCTGTATCTTTCCAGCACGCTTTTGAATTTTTCAAGAAAGGTGCTTGCGGCTTTTGTGAAAACAGGGTAGCGTTTCCAGATAAAATGACATACCGCTTCCATAGGAGGGTCAAAGGGGATGAAGCATAGCTCGCTGTCTCCGCTGACGTTTATCAGCTTATCAAGAGTTATGGCGCAGCCCATTCCTTCACGGACCATTACCGAGGCATTGTAGATAAGATTATACTCTGCGGCAATGTGTGAGGAAGGCGCTTTCTCCGCAATAAGGTCAGAAAGCATTGTGCTGTGGTTGGGCTGGCGAGGGATAAGCAGCTCTTGCCCCGAAATATCTTTAAGGCTCACCGCCTTTTTTTGTGCAAGGGGACCGTCACGGCGCATAAGCACGCCCCAGATGTCATGCAGAGGTATCTCGATAGATTCGTACTTTGACCTGTCCGCCTGCTGAAAAACAAGCCCGAAATCAAGCAGTCCCTTGTCCAGCCTCTCAAGTACGCTGGTGCCGTCTGCGCTGAAAAAGCTGTATTGTATTTCCGGGTAGTCGGCACGCAGTTCCCGTGCGGTGTCTGCGATAAGCTTTACCGCATAAGTTTCCCCCGCACCTATGTATACGGTCCCGGAGATGTTGTCGCTGCTTTGCTTTAATTCCTGTTCGGTCTTTTCAACAAGCTCCACTATCTCCTCTGCCCGCTTGCGAAGCATCATTCCCTCGTCGGTCAGAGTCACGCCCTTGTTTGAGCGGATAAAAAGCGGCTTGCCAAGCTCATCCTCCAGCTCGCTTAACTGCCTTGAAAGTGTAGGCTGGGAAAGAAAAAGCCTCTGTGCCGCCACCGAGAAGCTCTGCTCCCGTGCCACGGCGAGAAAGTATTTCAGCACACGTATGTCCATATTAACGCCTCCCTTGATATAAATTATATCACAGCCCGGATATTACTGTCAAGCATAAGCATATATTTGATATAGGTATTTGTAATTCAGCCGCCTGTGTGGTATACTAAAAAAAACGAAGTGAACAGAGGTGTTAAAATTGGAAGACAGCATCAGACAAAACCTGATTGACGCAGGCTGCGACGAAAAATTCATAAAGCAATTTGACTGCTGTATGTGTGACGAAAAGCAGTGTGAAAAGATGCTTGCACAGCACCGCAGGGAGCTGCTTGATGAGGTGCACGCAAAAGAGCACAGCATCAGCTGCCTTGACTATCTGGTGCATAAAATGAAAAGGGATGGTCTGAAATGAAAAGGATAGTTTTGTTGATATCGGCACTGGCAGTGGGGGTGTGGCTCAGAGGGAAAGAACAAAGAGGTCATTGAAAGACAGCATGAGATAATGAGCAGCCGCAGCTCTGACAGCAGTTCCGCTGTAAGCTCCCCGGACTCCGGAGGTGCCGCAGAAAGCTCAATATCCGATGATATCAGTGAAAGTGAGGTCGTTATGGAATTATCCGCAGGTGATAAGACGTTTCAGGTGACACTTGAAGAAAACGAAACTGTTGAGGAATTTAAAAAGCTTCTTCCTGCAAAGCTGGATATGAAGGAGCTGAATGGAAACGAAAAATATCATTATCTTGATAAGTCCCTGCCCAGTGCGCCTGCAAAGGTCGGTAATATCACAAAGGGCGATGTGATGCTTTATGAGGATAACTGCATAGTGATATTTTATAAGAGCTTTTCCACATCTTACAGCTATACTAAGATAGGTCATATAAACGATACCGATGACCTTGAACAGGCTCTTGGTGAGGGCAGCGTCAATGTGGGCTTTTCCCGGAAGACTGTAAAGGTGCAAAGCGCAAATAATAAATTTGACTTTGCCAAAAAGACTGTTAAGCTCAACAGCGGATATGATATGCCTCTGCTTGGTCTGGGAACATGGACGCTGGACGACGCCACCGCAGAAAACTCGGTCTATTGCGCACTCAAAGACGGCTATCGACTTATCGATACCGCCCAGTATTACGGCAACGAAAAAGGCGTGGGCAATGGTCTGAAAAAAGCGATCTCTGAGGGTATCGTAAAACGTGAGGATGTTTTTATAACCACAAAGGTCATGCCCTCAAACTATGACCGAGCGTATAAGTCCATAGATGAGTCCCTTGAAAAGCTGGGAGTGGAGTATATCGACCTTATGCTTATACACCAGTCGGGAAAAGGTGACGAGGAGGTCTACAAAGCGCTGTGCAAAGGCGTTAAGGACGGAAAGCTCCGCTCCATAGGCATCTCAAACTACTATACTCCACAGGAGTTTGACAGGGTGGTTTCAGGGGGAGATATTATGCCCGCCGTTGTCCAGAACGAGAACCACCCGTTTTATCAGAATACCGAGCTGCGCAAATATGCGGCACAGTATGGGACCGTGGTTGAGTCCTGGTACCCCTTTGGCGGAAGAGGTCATACACAGGACCTGTTTGGCAACGAAACCATAAAGTCTATCGCCGATGCACACGGCAAGACCCCTGCACAGGTGATCCTGCGCTGGCATCTGCAAGCGGGCTATGTAACCATCCCCGGCTCCAAGGATCCCGACCATATACTTGAGAATTTCAGCATATTTGATTTTGAGCTGAGTGCAGAGGAAATGAAGAAAATGGCTGAGCTGAATACAGGTAAGCGCTATGAAAACTGGTAAAGGAGAGATCATATGAAGGTACTTATTATCAACGCAAGCCCAAGAGTAAACGGCAACACTTCCATTGCCGTGAATGAGCTTGTAAAAACCTTTGAACAGGAGGGCGTGCAGACCGAGACCGTGCAGATAGGTACAAAGGTAATAAGAGGCTGTATAGCCTGCGGTAAATGTGCACAGCTTGGAAAGTGCGTCTTTGACGATGCCGTAAACGAGCTTGCCCCCAAATTCCGGGAGGCTGACGGACTTGTGGTCGCAACTCCGGTATACTACGCCTCAGCAAATGCAACCCTTATTGCCTGCCTTGACAGACTGTTTTTCAGCACACCCTTTGATAAGACTATGAAAGTGGGAGCAAGCGTGGTTGTGGCAAGACGAGGTGGCTGCTCAGCGACATTTGACGAGCTTAACAAGTATTTTACCATAAGCGGAATGCCCGTTGCGTCCAGCTCCTACTGGAACAGTGTACACGGCAGAGAAACAGGTGAGGCAGCGTACGATGCCGAGGGACTGCTGACCATGAGGACCCTTGCAAGGAATATGAGCTTTCTGATGAAATCTATTGCCCTTGGCAGGGAAAAGTTCGGCGTGCCGCAAAAGGAACCGTGGCAGCCTACCCACTTTATCAGAGCCGATCTGTCGGGCAAATAAAATAACGGAGGTAGAATTATGACTAACCGGACATTGGAATTAACGCAGGATTGGGATAAGACCTTTCCCCGTTCCGAAAAGGTGACCCATAAAAAGGTTACTTTCCCCAACCGTTACGGCATTACCCTTGCAGCGGATATGTATACACCCCAAAACGCCAATGGCAAACTGCCTGCCATAGCTGTCTGCGGACCTTTCGGCGCTGTCAAGGAGCAGTGCTCGGGACTTTATGCCCAAACGCTGGCTGAGGGAGGCTTTGTCACCATAGCCTTTGACCCGTCGTTTACGGGCGAGAGCGGCGGACAGCCAAGGTATATGGCGTCACCGGATATAAATACCGAGGATTTCCAGGCAGCAGTTGACTTCCTGAGCGTGCAGGACAACGTGGACGCCGATAAAATAGGGATCTGCGGAATATGCGGCTGGGGCGGACTGTCTATAAATGCTGCGGCGATAGATACCCGTGTCAAAGCCACTGTGGCAGTTACAATGTACGATATGGCACGAGTGAATGCAAACGGATACTTTGATTCCGAAAACAGCGAGGAACAGCGTTTTGAAAAGAAAACCGCCCTCAATGCCCAGCGTATAAAGGACTTCCGCAGCGGAGAATATACCCTTGGCGGGGGAGTCGTAGACCCGCTCCCCGAGGACGCACCGTTTTTTGTAAAGGACTATTATGACTACTATAAGACCAAAAGAGGATACCACCCACGCTCGCTTAATTCCAACGGAGGCTGGAACGTTATCGGCTGTATGTCCTTTATGAACCAGCCTATAAATACGTACAGCAGCGAAATAAGAAGCGCAGTGCTCATCGTCCACGGTGAAAAGGCACACTCCTGCTACTTCAGCAAGGATGCCTATGCCGCCATGACAAAGGACAGCAAATACGCAGACAATAAACAGCTGCTCATTATCCCGGATGCAGTCCATACAGACCTTTATGACGGCGGGGAAAAGAAGGTCATTCCATTTGATAAAATAGAAAAATTCTATAAACAGTATCTGTAATAAGCCGCCGTCCGGATAGCCTTGCCTTATTGCCGGGTTGACAAGCTTTTTATGCTGGATTATAATTGTTGTATAAATTGTACCCGGGAGGATATTACATGGCAGAAAAAACGGAAGATATAGCTGTCCTTGCTGCGGACAGAGAAAAAACCATAGTAAGGACAAGTGTGGTGGGCATAGCGGCAAATGTGCTGCTTGCAGCGTTCAAAGCGTTTGTAGGCTTTGTTTCCAACTCCATCGCCGTTATACTTGATGCAGTAAACAACTTATCCGATGCCCTTTCATCGGTGATAACCATTATCGGAGCAAAGCTTGGTGCAAAAAAGCCCGATAAGAAGCATCCCCTTGGATACGGCAGAGTAGAGTATATAAGCTCCATGCTGGTGGCTGCCATCGTTATCTATGCAGGTATCACATCTCTGGTGGAGTCGGTAAAGAAAATAATACACCCCGAAACTGCGGATTATTCAGCGGTTTCCCTGGTGATAATCGGCGTTGCCGTAGCGGTAAAGCTGGTGCTGGGAGGGTATGTTAAAAAGCAGGGCAAAAAGGTCAATTCAGGTGCGCTTATAGCCTCCGGCTCAGACGCCTTGTTTGATGCCATACTGTCCTCGTCGGTGCTTGCCGCAGCGGTCATCTACATTATCTGGGGCATATCACTTGAAGCCTATATCGGCGTTGTCATCGCCGGCTTTATTATCAAAGCAGGCATAGAAATGATGCTTGATACACTTGATGATATAATCGGACAGCGCAGCGATTCGGAAATGGTAAAAAAGCTCAAGCATATAATCTGCCAGGAAGAAGCTGTAAGAGGAGCTTATGACGTTACCCTGTTCAACTACGGACCTAACAGGAATTATGGCTCGGTGCATATCGAATTGCCTGATAATATGACCGTAGACGAGGTGGACCGTATAACCCGCAGGGTGCAGCTGAACGTTTTTCAGAAAACAGGAGTCATACTTACCGGAGTAGGCGTGTATTCCTTTAACACCTCAGACGATGAGGCAGCGCAGATGCGTAACAAGATACAAAAGGCAGTCCTTTCCCACGACTGGGCTTTGCAGATGCACGGATTTTATACCGACACCAAAGCAAAAACCATACATTTTGATGTGGTCATAAGCTTTGATGTGGACAGCAAAGAGGCACTGGAAATACTGACAAAGCAGACAAAGGAAATGTACCCGGACTATTCGGTAATGATAGTCCCCGATTCGGATATTTCAGATTGATATAATAAAAAAGCCTGAGAACAATTGCTTGCTCTCAGGCTTTTGTTTTTTTGTTTAAGCTTTTTTCTCTTTTTTTAATGCGCCTGCGGTAATGTACGCCGTAATAGGTATAACAATGATACAGCCTATTGCGCTGAAAAGGATCCTAATTATCTCAGCTGCAAACGTCTTTGCGTTGACTATCTCAAAGAAAGAATAATTGCAGGTGTAAAACCATATCATCAGCGTCATGAAATCTCCGAGGAATGCAAACATAAGCGTGTTTGTGGTGGTGCAAAGAATATCCTTGCCTATGTTCATGGCAGAAACAAAAAGCTCTTTTCTTGAAAGCCCCTTGTTGTTTTCATGCACCTCGTAAAGTGCAGATGAAATTGCTATAGATGAGTCCACCGTGGCACCTATAAGGCTGATAAGTATCATTGAGATCGCTATGTCCGTAAAGTCCAGCTTTACGTCGTAGGAGAACATATTTATCTCCTCGTAGGATTCATACCCGAAACCTGCGATCCTTGAAACATAGGTCATGGAGAATATAAGCACCGACAGTATCACCAGAACAATAGCTATGGACTTGATGCTGGAAACGGTCTTTATGCTTTCTCCGTTTACAAAAAACAGCATCACACAGCTTACCACAAAGCACCCGATAAGCGAGCACACAACAGGGTTAAGACCCAGCGCAATAAGATAGAAGATCACCATAAGGATAATAAAGTTGAGCACCAGCGAAACAAAAAGCTTCAGTCCCCGCTTTTTATCAACATATATCATCAGCCCGAGAAGGATCACCGAAAGCACTATTATCATTTTTTTGCACCTCGCTTCATTATCCTGATGGAAACAAACGCACTTATTGGTATAGTCATTACAATGCCGTTGCTTCCCGCAAGAAATCTTGCCAGCTCAAGGGAGAAGTTGCTGGAAATGTAGTTTTTGAACATAAAACCGTTGCGTAAGGCAAGAACAAAAACAGGCAGTCCTGCACAAAGGTATGTGAAAAACAGCACATTGCTCATGGTGCCCATAATGTCCTTGCCTATCTCCTTGGCAGACTTGTTAAGCTCCTTTTCGGTTATCTCTGCGTTTTTGTCGATAAGCTCTGACATGGAGGAGGATATGGTTATGGCAACGTCCATGACCGCACCAATAGAGCCGATAAGAAGCTCCG
Organism: Ruminococcus sp. FC2018; assembly: GCF_000621805.1. Taxonomy (GTDB): domain Bacteria; phylum Bacillota; class Clostridia; order Oscillospirales; family Ruminococcaceae; genus Hominimerdicola. The sequence goes on from NZ_JHXH01000005.1 coordinate 122,935, forward strand.
GCAGGATTATGTCCTCCGCAGGGACATTAAGGAATGAAAGCTCGTTGAAATTCACGCCGCTGTAAGATGTAGTCTTGACTACAATAAGCAAAAGTGCAAGCATAACAAAAGTGGAAATGACCACCGAGATAACTGCGGACAGGGTTTTCTTGTTCACTCCGCTTGCAAAGATTAGGGACAGCACCGAAAAGATGATCATTTCCGCCACGCATAAAAACAGCAGATCGACCCCTCTGATGTAAAGGTGCAGACCAATGTAGAAAATAACAGAGTTAATGATAACGCTTACAACGGACAAAAGCCCCTTGAAAGAGCCCACAATGAATATAAGTATTACAAATGCGCAGCTTATCAGAGCCACATAGAAATCCCGCTTCAGCTGAAGCTCTGTGCCGTCAATGAGCACCTTGTCGCCTACCCTGAATCTGTCTGTGACCACGGAGGAGTAAGTCTCTTCGTAAAGCATCTGTTTTGTCGAGCCCTTGTCCCTTCCGTTTTGCACCACACCTGTGATCTTTCTGGTGTAATGCTCCTCGCTCAGTCCCATGGAGTTGCGGGAAACTTCCTCACGGACCGTTTCTATATCCGTTATCTTCATTACCTGTCTTGAGTACAGGAAATCATCGTTGTAGACAAATATCAGTGCGCCGGCAGACAGCAGCAGTATTATTATCAGAACTACCTTTTTCATAAACACCACCGAACGAATGCAAAATGCAAATAGTATCTTCTCTTTGAATTATACATTTTTTTGTTGCCGATTGCAATAGGCAGGCGCATTTTTCTTTTGCTGAAAACGATTTCGGAGTCTTTTTTTCGTTGACAATATATAGGATGTAGTGTATAATTATAATGTGTTTATCGGTGCTTTATGGCGGCTTAAAAAAGCTGTCCGAGCCGGAAAATCAAGAATAAAGAGAGAGAGGAAACTGCCTTATGCACCCAAGCGTCGTATTGAAAATTGCCCAGAACGTAAAGGATTACCCCGAGCGTGTTATCCTGGTGGACCAGGGCGAAAACAACTTTTATACCTACAAGAGCTTTGATGAGTTTGCACGGCGTGTCGCAGGCAAGCTGCATCGTCTGAATGTGGGACGAAGGGACTTTGTCACCATAGAGCTTCCGAGAAATAAGGAGTATGTGGCTGTAATGTATGCTGTGTGGCTGGTTGGTGCCGCTTTCGCACCACTTTCACCGGTATATCCCCCGGAGCGACTTGAGTACATACGCAATGACTGTGGCGCAAATCTTGTAATAGACGAAAAGTTCCTGCGTGGTATAGAAAAAGAGCAGCCGTATGAGCCAACCAATGCCCCACAGCCTGAGGACCCGTCTTTGCTTATCTATACCTCCGGTTCAACAGGCAAGCCAAAGGGCGTGCTGCACTCTCACGCAAGTATAAACAACTCCATAATCAGATACAGCGAGTATACCCCTGCCCCGGAGGGATTCCATGCGGCAGCAGGTGCACCTTTTACCTTCGTTGCCTCGGTACAGGGCATATTTGTTCCCCTTTACTGTGCAACCACCTCGTATCTTATGCCCTATGAGGCAATGCGTGACCCTGTGCTGCTGGCGGATTATATCTACGATAATAAGATAAACCGTGTTTTTATCAGCCCTAAAATGCTGCGTGTGTTCAAACAGAAGGGCAGCTACCTGAAAACAGTAGTTACCGGCAGCGAGCGTGTAAGCAACATCTATACCGATGAATTTGAAATAATCGTTATGTACGGTCAGACTGAGTCTGCCTCGGCAGCGCTATGTTTCAGACTTGACAATAAATATGACAATACTCCTATCGGCAAACCTATTGGTGATATCAAAGCGTACATTCTTGACGAAAACGGAAACGAAGCCGATGAGGGTGAGCTTTGCCTTGCCGGCATTTTTGCCGACGGCTATCTTAACCTTCCCGAGCAGACCGCAAAGACCTTTACTCCGAACCCGTTCAAACAGCAGGACGGCTTTGATAAGCTGCTGCATACGGGGGATATAGTAAAAAAAGACGACCGGGACAATATTATATACCTCAACCGCAAGGACTGGATGGTCAAGATAAACGGTCAGCGTGTTGAGCCGGGTGAGATAGAGGCAATAATCAAAAATGTCCCCGGTGTAGCCGACGCTGCCATAAAGGATTTCAAAAACCAGTACGGACAGGTCTATCTTGTTGCCTATTATGTCGATAATGAGCCTGTGGATCCACAGGATATAAAGAACGCAATAGAAAAGAAGCTGCCGCCGTATATGATACCTGCTTTCTTTGTAAAGCTGGATAAGCTTCCTGTGAACGCAAACGGAAAACTCGACAGGAATGCCCTTATAGCGCCTGAGGCCGGAAACTTCAAAACGGAGTATGCTGCCCCTGAAACGGATATGCAGAAGGCTCTGTGCGCAGCCTTTGAAAAGGTGCTCGGCGTTGAGAATGTCGGAGCAGACGACGATTTCTTTGCTATGGGCGGAGACTCCATAAAATGCGCAATGGTGTCGGCTGAATGTGATATCTATAAAATATCCACCGCAGACATTTTTGAAGGCAAAACTCCTCGCATGATAGAGCGCCTGATGATAAAGAAAGCGCAGAAAAAGAAGATCACCAAAAAAGAACAGAGCGTTAGAGTTTATCCCCTCACACCTTCTGAAAGGGGAATGTATCTTGAGCAGAAACTCAACGAAAGATCCACCGTCTATAACCTTAATATCGCAGCCATTATCAAGGGCAGCGATATGCAGACCGTGGAAAATGCTCTGAATCAGGTGTTCAAAGCCCACGAGGCGTTCCATTCCTACTATGGCGAGCAGAACGGACTGCCTGTGCGTATCGTTTCAGATAAGCTGCCGTGCATTGAGAAAAAGACAGCCGCTTGCCGTGAAGATGTGCTGAAGATCGTGGACGAAAGTGCCGTTGTGCCATTTGACCTTAACGCAGGCATACCTGTGCGTGCAGCGGTTTATCAGGTGGGCAGCGAAAGTCTGATCGTTCATATTGAGATACACCATATCGCTTTTGACGGCGGATCTGCTAAGACCTTTGCGGCTGAGCTGATTGACGGACTTAACGGGCTCGGCGTAAGCCCTGCGGAGATAGATCTTTCGGACATCTATGATATGGATATGGGCGAAAAGTATGAAAAAGGAATGGCTTATTATAAGCAGATGTTTGAAGACGGCGTGCCTGTAAATGAAATGCCTGTTAAGGGCAGCCGCCCCAGAGTGCACCCACTGTCTGACAGACAGATAGACTTTGATTACGATAACGATCAGCTTAAAACCATAGATAACATCGCCCGCCTTTACAGCGTAACGGAGTTTGAGCTTTTGTTCTCTGCTGTGGCAATGACCCTTGGCAAGTATACCGCATCCGAAGACGTGGTGCTTGGCATACCTACAAATATGCGCCCCGACGGCGGTGAAAACCTGATCGGAATGTTCGTTAATACTGCACCTGTAAGGATAAGACCTGTAAGGAGCATGGAGCTTGGGGATTATCTTGCATCGGTAAGCCGATCCGTAAGAAATGCCACCTACGGCGCATACCTGCCCTTTGAGGAGGTAGTTTCGCAGTTTGTAAAGCATCGTGACGAGAGCCGCAACCCAATGTTCGATGTAAGCGTTAACTATATGTGGAATCCGCCTGCATACAGCAAGAACGGACTGACTGTGGAGCTTTATTCGCCGCTTCAGAAGATGGGACGTGACATAGGATTTGTATTCCGTAAGGGCGAAAACGGTCTGCACTGTATGGTGCAGTATTCCTCAGAGCTGTTTGAGGATCGGGTGGTAGAAAACTTTATCGCTCAGGTGAAGCATACCCTTGAACTGCTTGGAAACAACAGATTGAAAACTGTGAGGGAAGTGCTGACACTGCCACAGCAGCAGGCGCAGGAGCTTGAACGCCTTTCTGTCCGGGCACAGTCGGAGGTAACACCGCTGCTTCTGCATAAGCTGTTTGAGCAAAGTGCGAAGGAAAATGCAGATAAGACTGCCCTTATTGCAAAGGACAGAACAATGACCTACCGTGAGCTGAACGAGAGCGCAAATATCGTTGCCAATGAGCTGATAAGCAAGGGAGTCGGAACAGGGGACAGCATCGTCCTGCTGCTGCCAAGAGAAAGCTGTTTCTTCAGCTGTATGTTCGGCGTTAATAAAGCAGGCGCAGCGTTTATCCCATGCGACCCGCAGTATCCTGCTGACCGTATCAACAGCATCATTGAGGACAGCGGAGCTGTGTTCATCATAACCACAAAGGATAAGCTTGCCGAGCATAAGGATCACAATGTTATCGACGTTGAGGCAATACTTAATGGGACGCAGACAACCGATCCTGATGTTGAGATGACCGGGGAAGAGCTGAGCTATATGATCTATACTTCCGGCTCCACCGGCAAGCCCAAAGGCGTAATGCTGCGCCATAAGGGCATTTGTAACTACCTTATGCCTCACCCTGCAAATATACATATGTATTGTCTGAAAAACAACGTGGAGAATTATCTCTCGGTAACCACCATATCCTTTGATATGTCCTTCAAGGAGCATACCGCTGCCCTTTGCAACGGTAAGACACTTATCTTTGCAGCAGAGGATGAGATGAACGACCCAAGAGCACTTGCGGAGCTTATGGAAAAATACAATGCCGACTGTATCAATGCCACCCCCTCAAGACTTCAGCAGTATATGCAGTATCAGCCGTTCAGAGAGTGCATAGCAAAGTGTAAAATGGTAATGTCCGGCGGCGAGGGATATCCTATGTCCCTGCGTGACGAGATAAAGAAGTGCTCGCCTGATATAAGAATATTCAACACCTACGGTCCTACGGAGATAACCGTTTCCTGCAACGCAGCAGAGCTGACGGATGCACAGTATGTTACTGTTGGCAGACCGCTGCTGAATTATAAGGAATATGTTGTTGACAAATTCGGCGACATAGCTCCCTGCGGCGTAGTGGGCGAGCTTTATGTGGGCGGGATCGGCGTGGCAAAGGGCTATAAGAACCTTCCCGAAAAGACAGCCCAGGCTTTCGTTGAGTTCAGCGGACAAAGGATGTACCGTACAGGCGACCATGCTAAGCTGGACAAAGACGGCAATGTGATGATACTCGGCAGACTTGACGACCAGGTCAAGCTGAGAGGTCTGCGTATCGAGCTTGGAGAGATACAGGGACTTATCGCCGCTCAGCCGCATATCAAAGAGGTTGCCGTGGTAATCAAAAAGCTTGGCGGACAGGATAATCTGTGCGCATACTTCACAGCAGATACCGAGATAGATATAACTGCGCTGCGTGACGAGCTTAAAAAGAGCCTTACTCATTATATGGTCCCCACTGCATATCTTCAGCTCAACGAAATGCCGATAACACCAAACGGAAAGACGGATACAAAGCGTCTGCCCGAGCCTGTTTCCCTGTCCGGCACAGAGTACTGCGCTCCGCAGAACGATACGGAAAAGTTCTTCTGTGAGGCTTTTGAAAAGGCACTCAACCTTGACCGTGTGGGAGCATTGGATGATTTCTTCGAGATAGGCGGAACCTCGCTTATCGTGACCTCTGTGGTGCTGGCAGCCTCGGAAAAAGGCTTTGAGATAACCTACGGCGACGTGTTCAAGCATACCACTCCCCGTGCCCTTGCACAGCTTTTCAAGGACGGAGAGGTAAACGATACGGAAAAGCTTTTTGATTTTGACGATTACGATTATACCGGGATAAATGAGCTCCTCAAGGGCAATACCGTGGAAGCTTTCCTGAATGGGGAACAGCGTGATGTGGGCAATGTTCTCATTACCGGCGCAACCGGCTATATGGGTGCCCACCTGCTTGCGGAGTATCTGCGCAGCGAAAAGGGCACAGCGTACTGTCTGGTAAGAAAGGGCAGATTTGATACCGCCAAGGAGCGCCTTGAAAATATGATGTTCTACTACTTCGGCTCCGACCTTGAGGAGGCAGTGAACGAGCGAGTGCAGGTGTTTGACGGAGATGTGGTGAACTATGCAAGCTTTGAGCGGTTTGAAAGCCTGCCTGTGGATACCGTGTTTAACTGCGCAGCCAATGTAAAGCATTTTTCCAGCGGCACGGACATTGAGGATATCAATGTGGGCGGCGCAGTGAACTGCATCAGGCTTTGTAAGAAACTGGGCGTAAGACTTGTTCATTTCTCAACCGTTTCCGTTTCGGGAACCACAGACGATGTTTCAAAGCTTGATAGGCAGGATCTTGACGAGCAGTCCCTTTACTTCGGTCAGACCCTTGACAATAAGTATACCTCATCCAAGCTTATGGGTGAGCGTATGGTGCTTGAGGCTGCCGCAGAAGGACTTGATGCAAAGGTGATAAGAGTGGGAACACTTGCCGCAAGAGAATCCGACGGCGAGTTCCAGATAAACTTCCTTACCAATAACTTTATGGGAAGACTGCGTTCCTACGCCCTGCTTGGCTGCTTCCCGTATGGTATGATAGAAAATCAGGTTTGCATGGGACCTATCGACCGTTCCTGCGAGGCATTTTTAAAACTTGCCCGTACACCGCAGGCGTGCTGCGTCTTCAATGCGGTCAATAACCACACTCTGCCCCTGGGGGATATAATCAGACAAATGAACGAAAACGGCATGGACGTTAAGTTCGTTGAGTATGATACCTTTGCACAGGCGCTTAATGAAGCCCAGCAGGACCCCGAAAAGGCAGCCATACTTTCCAGCATGACCGCTTATATGAATACCGCACATGGAAAGAAAATAACTGCGCTGCCCTGCAAAGCACATTACACCACTCAGATCCTTGCACGAATGGGCTTTTTCTGGAACCAGAGCAACGAAAGATATGTAAACGACTTTATCAACGTGCTGCGTGGATTCAGATTCTTTAACAAAGATAATCTCAAACGATAAGGAGGCTGCAAATGGAACGCAGCGGAACTCTTCTCAACCGTAAATACCGTGCACTGCTTGTGTCAACTCTGGCAATGACCGCTTCCACCTATCTGTCCGGCATACTCGACAGCATAATGGTGGGACGGATCCTTGGCACAGCAGAGGTGTATGCCATCAACCTTACCTCGCTTATAGTATTTTTAAGAGCTATACCTGTGGCGATCTCCACCTTCGGAGGGAATACCCTGAGTGTTATTCACAAAAGCAAGCGCGACCACAAGACTGCCGATGTAGTGTTCACACTTTCATTTCTTTTCGGCTTTATCGTAACTACCCTGATGGCTGTCATCGGCATAATATTTGCAAAGCCTACCGCCGACCTGCTCTCGCAGAATAAAACTGAGGTCAGCACACTTGTGCTTGAGTACCTTTATCCTTTGTGGGCAGTCACACCTCTGGTAGCGCTTGTGAACCAGACGGCTGCGTACGCCCGTACCGACGGTATGCGTAAGCTTGCCATAAGTCTGCCCATTGTGTCGAATATAGTTAACATCATATGCGACTATGTGTATATGAAGATATTTGGCTGGGGACTCGCAGGCGCAGGCTGGGCAACAGTCACAGGCTATACCGTAGGCTGCATTATGGCTGTGTACTATTTCAAAGCAAAAGGCAGAACGGTGCACTTTGTAAAGGCTGCATTCAGACAGTTGAAATATCTTGGCGGCGTGATAAGTGTGGGACTGCCCTCGGCACTTATATATGTGTGCAACTTCCTGCGGCTTTTCTTTGTCAACGCCATTATCCTTTCCTCAACAGGTGTGTTCGGCGGAAAAATAGCTTCGGTATCCTTCTCGCTCAACAGTATCGCATTCATATTTGTGGAGGGCGCATCAATGACCCTCCTGCCCATACTGGGAGCGCTGTATGGTGAAAAGGACACAAAGGGTCAGCGACTCACCCTGCGATACGGAATGATAGTTACCATAGTCCTGTCGCTCATCGTTACGGCGGTATCAGTGCTGTTCCCCGAACAGCTTGCATCACTCTACGGCTTTACCGACCAGGAAGCGATCAAGGTGTTCAACGTCACCTTCCGCCTGCTGTCGTCAAATATACCTGTGCTTGCAGTTATATATGTAATGCGTTCCTTCTTTCAGGCAACAAAGCAGAAAGGACTTGCAAATCTGTTGGTTATCCTTGACGGGCTTTTGACTATCGTACCGCTTATGTACTGGTTCTCAAAATATAATATCTACTGGCTGTGGGCAGCGTTCCCTGTTTCCAAGGTCCTGACTCTTGTAATTGTTGCAGCAGTAATGGTCGTTACAAAAAAAGCCCGCAACAAAAAAGACATACTTGGACTTGATGAACCCGAGGGCATCGCCTATGACTTTTCCATAAAAAACGAAGTAAGCCAGGCTATCAAAGCCTCAGAGGAAGCTATGTCTTTCTGCGAAAAGAACAGCGTTCCCGAAAACATCGCAAACATTGTCGGTGTCACCGTTGAGGAGCTTTGCCACAATATCGCCACATACGCAAGCTCCGGGTCTGCCGATACGGTAGATGTGTGTGTGCGTATCCTTGAAAACAAGGTCAATGTCCGTATCCGTGACAGCGGAAATGAATTTGACCCTACGGACTATATAGATAACAGCGGAAGACAGATAACCGGTCTTGAGCTTGTGCGAAAGCTCAGCTCCGGCATCAACTATAACCGTATCCTGGGCTTTAATGTTACCAATGTAACTGTTTCGTATTAACGGAGATAAAGATGATAGATACAAGAGTAAATCTACACGACCATACAAAGGAAATGCTGGACGGCAATGAGCTGCGGATTAACCTTATCGTGACCATAATTCTTATCGTCATAGATGTGTCGCTGCTCATACAGGTATTCACGAATACCGCAGCAGCTAATGTGACAGTGTTCTGCGGTGTGCCGGCTATATTGCTGTCATTGGTGATAGTGCTGAATCTGGTGTTCAGCAGGCATCTGCATCACTGGGTGAAGAATGTGAATATGATAGTGATGCTGATATCGTTCATGTTGGTGGGAGAGATAAACCATAGTGAGTTTTTCATGCTTTTTATCCTGCCGTCGTTTCTCAGCAGTTTCTATTACTACCCTAAGTATACCGTGATCAGTTCCGCAGCATCTTTGGTGACCCTGTGGGTGGTGATGTTCAACAGAGTGGACTTCAGCCATGGCACACAGATGGAAGATTTTGATCTGCAAAACCTGTTCTCAATTTTGTCCAAAGCCTTTGACTTTTCCACGGTCAGTGAGCTGGCAAGTGTGGGTCGGATCTGTATGTTCGTCTTTGCAGCAGCGATGATGAGCATAGCGATTTATATGTCTTTCAGCGGAAGGATCTTTTACTATCGCCAGGCAATGCTTTTAAACGATAACGCCGCCTCAAAGGCAGAGCTCATAATGGCAAGGTCTATCCAGGACGGTGCTATGTCACATGATTTCCCTGATAACGAGTTTTATTCCGTCTACGGAGATATGGTCACAGCATCTAAAGTCGGAGGCGACTTTTACGATCAGTTTATGGTGGACGATACTCATCTTGCCCTGGTCGTAGGAGATGTCTCCGGTCATGGAATGGCTGCGGCAATGTTTATGATGCTGTCCATGACCCTTATCAAAGTCAATGTACAAAGCGGATATTCGTGCGATAAGGCAATATCCAGAACTAATAAATACCTTGTTTCAGCAAACCCCCAGAAGTTTTTTGTGACCTGTTGGCTGGGAATAATAGACCTGACAACAGGAGAGCTTTGCTATACCAATGCAGGACATAACTATCCTGTTTTGCTGCGGAAGGAACAAAGGGCTGAGTTCCTTAAATCAAAGACTGACTTTGTCCTTGGCAGAAGACGGCTTGCACCTTATAGTGAAAAGCATATTAAGCTGAATGAGGGAGACAGACTTGTACTTTATACCGATGGCGTTACCGAGGCAGTATCACGTCAGGATGAATTTTTCGGCGACGAAAGACTGCTGGAAGCATTAAGTGCCTGCGGCTCTGAAAGCGCACAGCGGCTTGTTTACCTGATATGGAAAGCGGTAGATACGTTCAGCAAAGACCGGGTGCCAAGCGATGATATTACCATCGAAGCATTTGATCTTAAAAAGCTAATGTCCCAACCGCAGTATGAGACCAAAAACTTCTTTCTCACCATGGAGAGCTTTGACAGCGTCCAGGAATATATCTCCGGGCGGTGTAAAGAATACGGCTGCAGCACGGACGTTGTGTATAATATACTGGCTGCGTCCTCCGAAATACTTGCCAATATTGAATCCTATGCCTACGAAGACGGGGGAGAGATAGAGATAATGACCATTTCCCGTGGCCGCAGAGTCTGCATAGTGTTCAAGGACAGCGGGGAACCTTTCGACCCGCTGCTGGCAAAAAAACCTGATGTTACCCTGCCGCTTGAGCAAAGGAGCCCCGGCGGATTGGGTATCCATATCGTTTGCAAGCTTATGGACAGCGTAAGCTACCGTTATGAAAACGGGCAGAACGTGCTGACCATAGAAAAAGACTTTTAGGAGGAGTTTAAATGAGCAAGCCTACCCGCATCATTATCGCAGGTGACCTTTTCCCCATGCCATGTAATTACAGCTTGTTTGAAAAGGGCGATATACAAACGCTCTTTGGCAGCAGGCTTTGTGAAATGTTTGCCTCGGCGGATATAAGGATATGCAACCTTGAGGGCAGCTTTACCGACAGAGAAACACCTGTTGAAAAAGCAGGTCCCAATATCAAAGCTCCCATAGCGGCAGTAAAGGCAGTGAAGGAACTGGGAATAAACTATGCCACCCTTGGCAATACACATTCCATGGATTTCGGCGCACAAGGCTATGCCGATACCTGTAAAACTTTAAGTGAAGCAGGCATTGAGTATTTCGGCTGGGGCGACGACATTGACCATATCATCACTCACCTAACCTTTACCCATGAGGGAAGAAGAATAACCCTGTATAACGTTACCGAGCAGTTTGAAAATGCCCCCGGAACGGATCGCCCGGGTGTGAATCTTTATGACGAGTACCGTGTGTGTGCCCGGCTGAAAGAGCTGAAGCAGCAAAGCGATGTGCTGATAGTTTTCTACCACGGAGGTATCGAGGGAACGCATTATAACAGCGAAGTAATGCGCCGACGCTTTCACCGCATGGCGGATAACGGTGCCGACGTTATCATTTCTCAGCATACCCATGCTATCGGCGAGCAGGAAACCTATAACGGAGCATATCTGCTCTATGGACAGGGGAATTTCTGCTTCCATTTCAGAGACAATGTGACACCCCAGCTTGCCGAAGGGCTGGTGCTGGAGCTTGAAATATCCGACAGCGGCGTTGTCCCCATACCCCACCGTGTGCTGCGCACCGAGTTTGGCTGTGTATATGATGATAAGCAGCAGCTGGAGGAGTTTTATCGCCGCAGCAGTGTCCATGACAAGCTTTTAAGCGGGGATCACGAAGCGCTGAAGGAGTTTGACGAAGGCTTCGGAAAGGATTGTAAAAACTGGGCAGGCACACTGCTGTGGGCTATGCGTGGACAGAACCCGGAGGATAACCAAAAGCGCAAAGAGCTTTCTGTGCAGGATATGAACGAGTATCTGGCATCACAATATTCAAGACAGCAGCTGCTTGTAATTCAGATGTTCCTGCGCAATGAGGAGTTTAATGAACTTGGCAACCGAATAATCAGCGATATGCTGAATGAAACAAAATAAAGAGGAGGATCAACAATGCAGATCAAAGTTTATGAGGAAAACGGAGCAAGCGTTATTGCTCCAAGCGGAAAGATAGACCACGTTACCGTGGGCGAGTTTGAAGAGAAGATGAGCAAGCTGGGAGCGCACAGCGATGATCTGGTGCTTGACATGAAAGATGTGGAGTATGTAAGCTCGGCTGCGCTCAGAGCAATACTTAACGCCAATGACCTGATGAGCGAAAAGGGCGGAAGTTTTACTCTTAAGAACGTCAACAAGAAAGTTATGGAGATATTTAATATCACAGGCTTTGCTGACTATCTGAATATAGTCTGAAAACAGAAGAAAAGCGGAGAGCTTCCCTGAGAAGTCCTCCGCTTTTTTGTGCCATATTATGTGTCGCCTTGTATGGGATCAGCCACCCTTTGCCAGCTTTTCGCCCAGAGCTTTGCACTTAGCCAGTGCCTCATCGTCAGGAGTGTTGTTGGCAATAAGACCTTCGCCGTCAACTATTTTTGCTCCCGCTGCCTTTGCCCTGTCAGCCCAAAGACGCATCCATTCGCCGTCGCCCCAGTCGTATGAACCGAACAAAGCCACATTCTTGCCTGCAAGCTTTGCCTCGTTTGCGGTGTAGAACGGCTCAAATTCGCTGTCCTCCAGTTCCTCTGCACCCATGGCAGGGCAGCCAAGAGCCACAGCCTCGTAGTCGGAAAGATCACCGCTGAATGAACCCACCGGTGTAGCCTCAACGCCTGCACCTTCCGCAACAGCCTTTGCCATTGCCTCGGTGTTGCCTGTTCCGCTCCAGAATATTACTGCTGTTTTCATAAAAGTATCCTCCTTATGAGATCCTGAGTATCTGATAAAGATCCAGTCCCTCACCTAATTTATTGCACAGATATCTTCTGCACTTATCGTATTTTTTAAATGTGCTCCTTGCCTGCTCCTCGTCGCCGTACACTTTCCAGTAACCGCATAGCTTGAATCCGCAGCCCTTGTGAAGAATAAATCCTTTTACATCCTCCACAGGGTAGTCCAGAAACACACCGATCTCATGGGGAAAACCACTCGCTCCTTTGCAGCGCTGCGCCAGCTTGTCAAGGCATTGTGCAGCGTCCATATCCTTGCCGTATCCCCATTTTTCAAGCAGCTGCCTGCGTGCTGAGTCTTGCAGAAGCCTTTCCAGCAGCCGTTTGTCGTAAAGCATAAGCAGACATCTTTGTCCGCACTCGCAAAGCACCTTTATTTTCAACCCCTTGCGTGATGCCCTCTTGTTGAAGCTCTCCACGCCGGAGTAAACGTCGACCTCGTTCTTGTCAAGGCTCATCAGACTCGCTGCCTTTATCCCAAGAAGGGAAGGAGCAGAGTTGACCGCTAACTTGTGTTCAAAGCAAACACAATTACTGTGATCCGTAGTTCATCACCTCGTTTTTTTATTATTCTTTGTAGTTTAAATTGCTTTATTCATATGGCATAAGCGTGGTTAGACATGACTAACCTAAGCCTATACTTTTATGTTATGCCGTGCTTCTTAAATAGCTGTTTTCCGTTTTATTGCAGTGTGTTTCAGGAAAGCGCCACATCAAGAGTCATCATAAGGGTAAACCCTGCGGAAAACATGAGTACACCGGTGTTTGAGTGTTCCCCCTGTGACATTTCCGGGATAAGCTCTTCCACCACCACATACAGCATAGCTCCTGCGGCGAAGCTCATAAGGTATGGCATAGCAGGGAGAAACAACCCTGCGAAGATCACGGTTAGAATTGCACCGACTGGTTCAACCGCACCTGACAGCACACCCTCTGCAAACGCCCTGGCTTTGCTTTTTCCGTTGGCATAAAGGGGCATTGAGATTATTGCACCCTCGGGGAAGTTCTGTATAGCTATGCCCAGAGCCAGAGCAAATGCTCCGCCTGAAGTGACCTCAGCTGAGCCTGAAAGAAAGCCGGCGTACACTATTCCCACAGCCATTCCCTCGGGTATGTTGTGCAGCGTCACCGCCAGCACCATCATTGTGGTGCGTGTAAGCTTTGAGGGCGGACCCTCAGCTTTTTCTGCATCCATATGTAAATGGGGGATAACGCTGTCGAGCAAAAGCAGAAACAGTATCCCGCACCAGAATCCTATCACAGCAGGCAGAAAAGAAAGCTTGCCTTTGTCGCTTGATTGTTCTATTGCCGGGATTATCAGACTCCAGATGGAAGCGGCGACCATAACGCCTGATGCAAACCCTGTGAGAGCACGCTGTACGCCCTTGCCCAGCTGCCGCTTCATGAAAAGCACACAGCCCGAGCCAAGTGCGGTCCCTAAAAATGGGAGCAGCAGTCCGACCAGAAGTTCATGCCTCATACGCTCACTTCCTTTGTGCATTTCAAAGTTATAACCACGACCCGTGACCTCCGCCTCTTAGGCAGCGGTCATGCCTGAATGACGGGGCGTTAGCCCCTTATTGAAAGAAATACGAAGCAGATGCGCCCTGCTTCGTATTACTCAGCTATGGAGAGGTCGTCAAAAAATGAAAACCCGTTGTTGTCTTTTAATGCCTTGCTCAATCACAAGGCTCCTGCACGGCGCCGCCCAGATGTCTTTTCAGTTTTTCAAAGCTGTCCACACATAGTGCGTGTTCCATTTTGCAGGCTTCGTCATCAGCCGTTTTTTCGTCCACTCCCGCATCAACAAGAATGTTTCTGAAAAACCTGTTTTTCTCGTAAATGCCCTTTGCCTCGGATAGACCGTCAGGAGTAAGTACGACCCGTTTGTTAGGTGTAAGACTGATCTTACCCTCAAAAAGCAGATTCCGTACCGCTCTGCTCACACTCGCCTTGGTGTAGCCCATAAGCCGTGCAATGTCAGTCACACGCACAGGCTGGGAGTTGTCCTGGGAGAGAATGAATATTGTCTTTAAATAATCGTCTGCCGATTCGCTTGCTTTGCCGTAGTTGTCCATAGTTTTTTTGTCTTGACAGCTGTTATCTGCCGAACAATCCTTTCTTGTGGTAGGTCTCAGAGTTTATATCCCCAAGCTCATATCCCGTTTCGGCAATGACTGCCTGAAGTTTATCCTGGGGTAACTGCTCTTGGGAAATTATCTCGGTGATGCCATTTTTGTGGGATGAACTTACCTTCTTTACATCGAAACTTTTTCTTATTGCATCGTTTATGTGTGCCTCGCACATGGAGCACATCATTCCGCTTATGTTCAAAGTGGTCTTATACATAGTTGTTTTCTCCGTGAGGGACTCCTGCCGCCTGTGACATGATCCCTGTCAATTTATCGGTTAGTCTAATCTAACTCTATAACAATAATACTCCCTCTGAGCCGATTTGTCAAGACAAAACACCGCCTGTAAAAAGCAAATTGTAAGGGTGCACAATTAGTTAGATGCAACTAACCGACAGTCTGTGCAACTTTACAAAATGCCTGCTGTGCAGGGAAGTGAAAAAACCCCGGAAACAGTAAAGTGTCTCCGGGATATAGTTGATATTATTCAAGCCTTTTAACTTCGTAGCCTTTTTTGTTAAGCAGAGAAATTATGCTGCCCTCGCCGGGTAGTGGGCATCCCGCCGTGAGATGCCCTTGAAATATGCTTTAATAGTGACCTCCTCCGCCGCCGGAGTGACCGCCTCCGCCGCCTCCGGAAGAAGAGGAACTGATAGAAGTCCTTGAGGTGTGTTCCGATACAAAAACGTCCTCCATGACCTCGTAGTTGAGATCTCCGCCTTCCAGGTAAGCGCCTGTGTTAGGCTTTTCGTGGAACTTGTATTTTGCCCTCACACTGAAATAGGTTATAAGGAAGAATACGAGGAAACATCCCACACCTATTGCGATCACCAAAGGGGAGATGTTAAGAAGCGACATATACCTTTTAACACCCTTTGTGAAAGCCTCCGCTGCGCCGACATTATCGCTGTTTTTGAATTTCTTGTTTACGTAGTTGTCAACGATCTTGCTGGTCTCCTTATCGGTTATCTTTGATTTTGCCTTTCCGGAGAACGCAACGTAGGTGTATCTTGTGCCGGCGTTATTTATCATAACTGCGCCGTCTGTAAACTTGTTGACATAGGAACGAGCTATTGCAGAGACCTGCGAATCTGACATAGAGCTGTCGTTGATATACAAAGCCATGAACTCAATGCCTTGCTTGTCAGAAGCCTTGTTGAGAATATCCTCTATTTCCGAGGCATCGGAAGAGCTTATGGCGTTGTCGTTCACAAGGCATCTTTTAGTTTCTGCGAATGTGTTGAACGCCAGCATCGAGCAGGCGATAGCACCTGCGCAAATAACTGCCGACAGTTTTTTGAAAAGCTTTATCATAAGAAGAGACCACCTCCTATGATACCCAGAATGAATCCTATCATTCCCACCAGGAAGCTTACCCAGAACAGCTTGCCCTTAGCCAGAGGCAGAATACCTGTGACCTTTCCTGTCTCGCCGTTCATGGCAAAGTAGTAGTTCTGGTCAAGATACTTGTACGTCATGAACCATACAGGCATCATAACATATTCCCAGTCAGTCTTTTCGATAACAATATTCTTTTCCAGCACCCTGACCGAATCATAGTGCATGGTATTGCGTATAACAGCCTCGGTGTTTTCGTCTACCCTTGCTTTGATCCTGGGGAAAACATCCTTTCTGTCAACGTCGTATTTTTCTGCCAGGAAGCCTGACAGATAGTTCATTGAGAACTCCTTGAGCTGGGAGTAGTCAAAAGGCTCCAATGCGTCCATAAGACCGTCCTCAGCCTTGCTTGAACCGTCGGCAGGAATACCTCTGAACATACCTTTTGCCTTACGGGCAACATCATATATTCTTGTTTCGGTGTATCTGTAATTACCACTGGTCCAGGTCCTTATTTTCTTACCCTCTGCATGGACCATTCCGTCCACCGAGCAGTCAGCCAGCCAGAACGGGATATACACACCGCTGATCTTTTCTGCGGTGGTAATAGCCTTGAAGTCTTTGGGAACGAACCACTTTTTACCGCACCACGCCTGATAGTTTGATATTGCCTGTTCCTTGGTGGTCATAAACGGAACGAGTCTGCTTGGACGCAGTTCGCCCGAGCATCTTGCCGAAAGAACCACCGGGTTGTGGCAGTAAAGGCAGAAAGTAGCGGCGGTAGTGTCGTCCGCCATGATCTCGGCACCGCAGCTCTGGCACCTGTAAATATTGGTAGAGCCGCTGAATTCAGCATCTTTTCTTGCTTTTTCTTCTTCCTCTGCGCCGTCGGTGTTGAATTTAGCCTGTTCCTGCTCTGCAAAGATCTTTTCTATCTCTGCCTGTTCAAACTCACTGAGACAGAAAGGACATTTCATTTTCTGGTTCACAGGATTAAGCTCAAGACCGCCGCCGCAATTAGGACATTTATATTCCAGTACAGGCATATTTATTACCCCTTGATGTTTAATCAAAATATTTCCCCTGTTTTTGGCAGGGGAAATATCAATTTATTTTTGCTTATGGTTTTGGATTTCCGCAGTTAGAGCAGAACTTACCGTCGTTTTCCTGTCCGCATGAGCAGGTCCACTTGCCGTTGTCAGCAGCTGGCTTTGGCTTGCCGCAGCCTGAGCAGAAGTTACCCTTGTTACCTGCCTGACCGCACTCCGGACAAGTCCAGCCGTCAGCCTGTGGAGCCGGCTTTGGCTTGCCGCAGCCTGAGCAGAAGTTGCCGGTGTTGCCGCCCTGGTTACATTCCGGACAAGTCCAGCCTGCTGCCTGAGCCTGCTGTGCAGCCTGAGCCTGCTGCTGCTGCATCTGCTGTTGCTGCATCTGC
The DNA here is from genome assembly GCF_000621805.1 of Ruminococcus sp. FC2018. Classification (GTDB taxonomy): domain Bacteria; phylum Bacillota; class Clostridia; order Oscillospirales; family Ruminococcaceae; genus Hominimerdicola. Next base: position 140,301 of record NZ_JHXH01000005.1, read on the forward strand.
TGTTGCTGCTGCATCTGCATAGCGTTGTTCTGGCTGAAGCCGCCTGCAAGACCGCCTGCCATATTTCCTGCCATGCCCATGCCCATAAATGCGTTCATAGCGCCGTTCTCGTTAGATCCTGCTGCCTCAAAGCCACGAGCGATAGCGCCCTGGAGGTAGCCCTCACGAACGGTAGCATCCTGGAGCATAGCACCCTGGTTACGCATATTAAGCAGCTTCTTGGACTCCTCGCTGTAAGACATATCGCCCACAGCTGCTCTTTGGATTATCATACCACGGTTCTGAGTCCACTCTTCATCAAGAATGTTGCTCATGTATTTACCCAGCTCAACAGCCTTGCTTCTTACGAAAGAAATTCTCTCGCCGTCAGCAGACATCTGGTTGAGAGCGGAGCCGAAAGCCTCCAGGAACTCGTCGAGGAACTGCTCGCTGATCGAGTCAAACTCCACCTGAGACTGATTTCTCGGAACAACGTTCTGATAGAACAGGATCGGGTCAACGATCTTGATAGAATATGTACCGTTAGCTCTGATCTCAAGCTCTGCATTATAGAAAGTATCAAAGTAGTTTACAGGGTTTCTTGTGCCGAATCTGTTGCCCTTGATCTCCTGAAGGTTGATGAAAAAGACCTTCTGGGAAGTAGGCTCTGTTCCGCCGTATTTAAAACGGGCGAAAGTTTCCTTGATAGATGCGCCGATACCGCCGCCGAAAATAGAAGGCAGAGATGAGTTATCCACCTTATAATAGCCCGGCTCATCGGTGTAACCTACCATCTTACCGCCGTCAACCAGCAGCATAGCCTGGTTATCGTAAACGTGGATGATAGATCCGTTTGAAACGGTATCACGTGTACCCTTAGTGTTGGAAGATCTCTCTCCCTTTCTTACGAACACACCCGGTGTGCAGACAGTGTGCTCGCCCATGTTGGCAGGCTCGATGACTTCAAGCCAGGTATCTGCCAATCCGCCGCCGACTGCTCCGGCAAGTGCTTTAATAAGTCCCATAACTTATTCCTCCTCTATACTTTAGTAAAGTTATTGATTGACCAAACAAGTACATTTATCTGCAAAAGTGCAGAACCGCAGTATTCGCAATGCTTTGCGCCCAGCACCGTTACCGGTGCGCCGCAGTTGGGACAATGACTTCCGATGGAGTCATTTCCGTGACCGATCTTTTCCATTTTGGTCTTATCCTGGACGTAGATAAACTCAACGTTGTATTTTTCCTGAGCTTTTCTGTTGGGGTCACCCTGGACCACCTTTCCGTCGGATCTTCTTTTGACCGTATGGTAATACTCAAGAGCGCTCTGCAAGGTTATCTTGCATATACCTGCTCGTTTGGTATACTGAGTGATGTCCGTCTGGTGAATGATACAGTCCGAGTAGTCCTCGTCGTAGTCGTTAGCCTGATTCATCTCCACCAGGGATCTGATCTTGCTTCGCATATCGTCGCTTGCGTCCGTCACCACACTCATGTCGTCTGAGGACAGTGCAGCGAAAGCGGAAAGCAGAGCGTGCTCAGCCTTATTTTTGAACTGCTCATAGTTAAACTCGGGGAAGTCCCTCATTATCTGCGGCAGATATATCTTTGTCATTGAATTTACGGATTTATGGGTATCCTCCAGAGTTTTATTGCTCTGATTGAGGGCATCTATGATACTGTCGGTACCGTACATTTCACGGGCGACTTTTTTTAGTCCTCTTCTGACGTAAAAGAAGATGATGATTGCGGTCAGAAGTATAATGCCTATCAATCCCAGGAATATATAACCTAAAATCTTCACTTTTTTGTTTCTCCCCAAAAACGCCTGTCAAAGGCGCTCATATATCTTTCACGAAAATATACACGTCACTAATGATAATTATACTTATTTTCGCTATAAAGTCAAGTGTATGTTCAAAAAAATTCATTTAATTTGTCACAATTACTAAAAAAAGAGAGTTGTTTATTAAACACAAAAAGCCGCCCGTAAAACGGACGGCTTAAAGTCATGTTCTGTTTAAGATCAGTGGTGACCTCTCTTAACATAAGTTGTATGCAGCAGCTTGTGAGCCTTCTCCTTGCCCGGAGCCTCAAAGTACTCGTCATACAGCAGCTTCATAACAGGGCTCTCGTGAGACCTTCTCAGCTGGTTAGCCTCGTCGGAGTTGTAAAGAGCGGAAGCTCTGATGGATTTGTAGTCAACATAGTTGCGGACACTGTCGCTTGTAACAGGCTGACCGCCGCCGTTGATACAACCGCCGGGACAAGCCATTACCTCAACGAAGTGGTAATTCTTCTCGCCGCTGATGATCTGGTCAACGATCTTTCTTGCGTTAGCAAGACCGGAAGCAACAGCCACATTCAGCTCAACTCCGCCAACCTTATAGGTAGCTTCCTTGATACCCTGTGTGCCACGGACTTCCTTGAACTCAACAGCCTTGCAGGTGCCGTCAAGAGTAGCAGCTGCGGTTCTGAGAGCAGCCTCCATAACACCGCCTGTTGCGCCGAAGATAACGCCTGCGCCTGTTGCGGTCTCGAAAGGCTGGTCGAACTTCTCGTCCTGAAGGTTTACGAAGTCGATACCTGCGGACTGGATCATTCTGCCCAGCTCACGTGTGGTGAGAGCAACATCAACATCGTCGAATTCCTGAGTTCTCTGTTCTTCTCTTGTGACCTCAAACTTCTTTGCGGTACAAGGGATAACGCTGACAACAAACAGGTTCTTAGGATCGATGCCGTTCTTCTCGCAGTAGTAGCTCTTGAGAACTGCGCCGAACATCTGCTGAGGCGACTTACATGTAGAAATGTGATCCAGGAAATCAGGGTAATAATGCTCACAGAATTTCACCCAGCCCGGGCAGCATGATGTGAACATCGGCAGGGTCTTTCCGCCCTTGATGCGCTCGATAAGCTCGTTAGCCTCCTCCATGATGGTAAGGTCGGCAGTAACGTTCATGTCGAATACGCCGTCTGCACCCAGTCTTCTGATAGCAGCAGCCATTTTGCCCTCAACGTTTGTGCCCATAGGCATATTGAAAGCTTCACCCAGAGTAGCTCTTACAGCAGGAGCTGTGAAGAATACAACCTTCTTCTCAGGATCAGCCAGTGCGTTCCATACAGCGTCCTCGTTGCTCTTTTCACGCAGAGCGCCAACAGGGCAAGCTACGATACACTGTCCGCAGCCAACGCATGGGGACTCCATAAGGTTCTTGTCGAAAGCACAGTCAACGTGTACCTTGAATCCTCTTTCGATCTTACCGATAACGGAAACGCTCTGAACGTCCTTACAAGCAGCGATACATCTCATGCACTTAACGCACTTGTTGTTATCTCTGATGAGATATGGTGAAGAGGTGTCAAGCTCATACTCGGGATCGCCCTCGCCTGAGAATCTGTCCTCGTCCACCTGATAGTCTATAGCAAGCTTCTGCAGCTCGCAGTGATTGTTTCTGATACATGAAAGACACTTTTTCTTGTGGTTGGAAAGCAGCAGTTCAACAGTTGTCTTTCTTGAAGCTCTTACCTTAGGAGTGTTGGTCTGTACCTCCATACCCTCTGATACAGGGTGAGTACAAGCAGCCACCAGTCCTCTTGCGCCTGTTGCTTCAACAACGCAGATACGGCAAGCGCCTATGCAGTTAACATCCTTGAGGTAGCAAAGTGTAGGTATCTCTACATTTGCAGCCTTTGCAGCGTCCAGGATAGTAGAGCCTTCGGGTACCTCAACGGGGATGCCGTTTATTTTTACATGAATCATCTGATTTTCCATTAGTTACTTACCCTCCTCTACCTTACTTCTTTATGATCGCATCAAACTTACAGTTGGACATACATACGCCGCACTTGATGCACTTGGATTGGTCGATAACGTGAGGCTGCTTAACTGTACCGTTAATAGCCTTAACAGGACAGTTCCTTGCACAAAGGGTACAGCCCTTGCACTTATCGGCAACGATCTCGTAGCTCAGCAGGCTCTTGCAAACGCCTGCAGGGCACTTCTTATCCTTGATATGAGCTTCATACTCATCTCTGAAGGACTTGAGTGTAGAAAGAACAGGGTTCGGAGCAGACTGACCCAGAGCGCACAGAGAGGAGCTCTTCATGTGAGTAGCAAGCTCTTCCAGCTTGTCGATATCCTCCATGGTGCCCTTGCCGGAGGTGATCTTTTCAAGGATCTGGAGAAGTCTCTTTGTGCCCACACGGCAAGGAGTACACTTACCGCAGGACTCGTCAACGGTGAACTCGAGGTAGAACTTGGAGATATCCACCATACAGGTGTCCTCGTCCATAACGATAAGTCCGCCGGAGCCCATCATAGAGCCCAGAGCTACCAGGTGTTCATAGTCGATAGGAGTGTCTATATACTTAGCAGGGATACATCCGCCGGAAGGACCGCCTGTCTGAGCAGCCTTGAACTTCTTTCCGTTAGGGATACCGCCGCCTATTTCTTCAACTACCTCACGCAGTGTAGTACCCATAGGTACCTCAACAAGACCTACGTTGGTGATCTTTCCGCCCAGAGCGAATACCTTTGTGCCCTTGGATGTTTCGGTACCCATAGAAGCGTACCATGCAGCACCCTTGCGGATGATCTGAGCGATGTTGGCAAGAGTCTCAACGTTGTTAAGAACGGTTGGCTTGCCGAAAAGTCCCTTGACAGCAGGGAACGGAGGACGTGGACGAGGCTCGCCTCTGTGACCTTCGATTGAAGTCATAAGAGCTGTTTCCTCACCGCAAACGAATGCGCCTGCGCCAAGTCTGATCTCGATGTCGAAATCAAAGCCTGTGCCGAAGATGTCCTTGCCCAGCAGACCTCTTTCTCTTGCCTGCTGCAGAGCTACTGAAAGTCTGTGAACGGCAACAGGGTACTCTGCACGAACGTAAACAAAGCCCTGATGAGCGCCGATAGCGTAAGCTGCAATAGCCATAGCCTCGATTATAGCGTGCGGGTCACCCTCAAGGATAGATCTGTCCATGAATGCGCCCGGGTCGCCCTCGTCGGCGTTACAAGCAACATACTTTATATCGTTCTGTGAAGCCTTTGCGAACATCCATTTCTTACCTGTCGGGAAGCCTGCACCGCCTCTGCCTCTGATGCCGGAATCAAGGACTTCCTTGATAACGTCGTCCTGAGACATGGAGGTGAGGACCTTGTACAGAGCCTCATATCCGTGAGTTCCTATGTACTCTTCGATGTTTTCAGGGTCAATAACGCCGCAGTTACGCAGAGCGATACGTCTTTGTTTCTTATAGAAGTTAGTCTCTGCAAGAGAGATGATAGAGCCGTCCTCGTGGATAGTCTCCTGGTAAAGCAGATCCTTGCAGATGTTGCCTTCCTTGAGATGCTCCTTAACAACTCTTCTTACGCCCTCGGGAGTAGCCTGCGCATAGAAAACGCCCTCAGGATAAACGATCATGATAGGACCCAGTGAACAAAGACCGAAGCAGCCTGTTCTTACAACGAGTATCTCGTTTTCGATGCCCTGCTGCTTGAGCTCGTCCTCAAGAGCAGCAAGCACTTTTTTACTTCCTGATGACTGGCAGCCTGTACCGCCGCACACAAGCACCTGCTTGCGGTAGCCGGTCTTTTCAGCCAGCTTTTCAGCCTCTGAAGCGATAATACGTCTGACCTTGATAAGGTCGGATTTGGATTCTCTTATCTGATTAAGTTCATTGATGGTCATTATTCAGCTGCACCTCCCTCGTTGCGGTATGAATCAAGTATTTTCTTAACCTGATCGGGAACAAGCTTTCCGTAAACTTCCTCACCGATAGTCATGACCGGTGCAAGTCCGCAAGCGCCTACGCATCTGCATGAATCGATGGAGAAAAGACCGTCGGGAGTGCATTCACCGCTCTTGATGCCCAGCTGATTTTCAACAGCCTCAAGGATCTTGTCCGAGCCTTTAACATAGCAGGCAGTTCCCAGGCAAACGCTGATCTGATGCTTGCCCTTTGGTGTAAGGGAGAACTGAGAATAGAAGGTAGCAACGCCGTACACTTCGGAAAGGGAAATACCCAGTCCGTCAGCGACCATTTGCTGTACCTCCAAGGGAAGATAGCCGTAGATGCCCTGTGCTTCCTGAAGTACAGGCATCAGTCCGCCCGGCTGGTCGTGATGCTTAGCGATCACGTCCTTGAGAGCAGCTTCCTGCTCAGCAGTACCCTTAAATTCGTTCAGGGTTTTTTCTGACATAATATAACCTCCTCAATAAATTTTGCCATAGCTGATAATAAAAAATAGCAAACGCATAAAATACGGGCGCAACAGAGCATTACATACCCATTGTGCCACAACTTGATTATACAACAAAATACGTGAAAATTCAAGCAAATTGCTGTTTTTTGAGTCTTCCTGAGGCTTTCGGATGGAATCGAAAACCGGTTTTCGCTCGGCGTTAATTTTCAGTTAAATATTTGTGAGATGCGTGCATAAAACAGCCGAAACATTGTGCGAATCAAACAATAAAAATGACTGTGTTCCTTCGTTTCAAGTTTAGTTACCTAAACAAAACTAATCATATTTCCGAAATTTTCGCAAAACAATTCTGCATACCTTTTTTGTAGGTTTTTTAAATTCTACGTATTTCATAAATCAAAGGGAGCATTTTGGGGTAATTTTACATATATTTTTTGCCCGAAAATGGTCCGTTTCCACCAAAAAAACGAAACTCGCCTGATTTTCCCAAAAACGTTTTGTTTTCAAAACTTCAATATCCCCGGTGTTGTCCGGCGCTAACAGCAAAACCAACGTATCTACGTTGTTTTCTAATGAAAGTTTAGAATTTCTAAACCGCTTTTTGCACTTCATATAACCTGTCCGCCGAAGGAGAAAAGTTCTGTAAAACACGAAAACAGGCCGGCTGTTAACCCGACCTGTCTCGTAGTAAGGAAAGTAAAATGAATTAAAAATGGAATTAGTCTTTTTTAGCGGCAGCTTCTTTGATGTCGATATACGACTTCATAAGCTCAACTGCACCGTCGATACCTGTCCTGGAGGTGTTAATGCAAAGATCGAAATTCCTTGCCTCGCCCCACTTCATGTCTGTGTAGTAGTTGTAATACGAAGCACGGCGCTTGTCGGTCTTTTTGATAAAGTCCTCCACCTTGTTCTTTTCTATGTCGTATCTCTCAAGGATCCTGCGCTTCTTCTCGGCTGTATTGCCTGTAATAAAGAAGTTCACAACATTCTTTTCTCCCTTGAGAACATAATCTGCGCAGCGACCAACGATAACGCACGGTCCTTGCTGAGCAATGTGTTTTATAGTCTCGAACTGTGCAAGAAATATCTTTTGGTTCATAGGCATTTCTGGGCTTATTCTTCCGTCCGAGCCAACAGGGTAGCTGCCCATTACCAGAGAATAGAGGAAACTGTTTGTGTAAGCCTCATCATTTCTGTCAAAAAGCTCACGGCAAATTCCGCTTTCCTTTGAAGCGAGCTCCAGAAGCTCCTTATCGTAGAAGGGTATACCCAGCCTTTCGGAAAGCTTTTTGCCTATTTCACGTCCGCCGCTGCCAAACTCACGGCTGATAGTAATAACGGAATTCATAAAACAAGCACTCCTTTCCACGGCGGGATAAATCTTACCGTAAGTTCAGTATACCACATTTTAAAGGCTTTGTATAGATTTTGTGAGAAAATTGTTTCACAAATTTGCGCCGTTCGATTTGTATACTTTGACAATAGCACGCAATATATTGTGGATTGTATTGTGTAAAATGCCAATTTCACCCGTTCGCCCAAGCGCATTGTGGTAATGCTTGCCGGTATCCTGTTTGGCTGGTACGTGCAAAAAAAACCGATGCCTGCGCAGAGCAAAGCATCGGTTATGTGGTGTACGATTATGATATACGGTTATCTGATAGCCGCAAAGCCTTTTTCGATGTCAGCGATAATGTCGTCAACATTTTCAAGACCTACCGAGAATCTTACCAGACCGCCGTCAATGCCTGCCGCTACAAGCTGCTCGTCGGTGAGCTGGCGGTGAGTAGCGGAAGCAGGGTGGAGCACGCAGGTACGGATGTCTGCCACGTGAACCTCGTTAGAAGCAAGCTCCAGAGCGTCCATAAACTTAACAGCTGCATCTCTGCCGCCCTTGATGGATATGGAGATTACGCCGCTTGTGCCCTTTGGCATATACTTTTTGCCAAGCTCGTAGTACTTGTCGCTTTCAAGACCTGGGTAGTTCACGCTCTCGCACATTCCCGAATTCTCAAAGTATTTTGCAACTTTGAGTGCGTTCTCGCAGTATCTGTCCATTCTCACAGCAAGTGTCTCAAGACCGAGGTTGAGCAGGAAAGAGGAGTGAGCAGCAGGATAGCAGCCGAAATCTCTCATCAACTGCATTCTTGCCTTGACAATGTATGGTGCGAAAGGATAAGCTTTTGTGTAGATGGTGCCGTGGTAGCTCTCGTCAGGCTCGGTGAACTCGGGAAACTTGCCGTTTGCCCAGTCGAACTTGCCCGAATCTACGATAACTCCGCCGCCCTGTACTGCGTGACCGTCCATATATTTTGTTGTGGAGTGGACAACGATGTCTGCGCCCCACTCGATAGGACGGCAAAGGTATGGTGTTGCGAAGGTGTTGTCAATAATTAAAGGAACACCGTTAGCGTGAGCCACCTTTGCGAACTTTTCAATGTCAAGCACTGTGAGCGCAGGGTTAGCAAGCGTCTCGCCGAATACAGCCTTTGTGTTTGGCTTGAAAGCAGCGTTGAGCTCCTCCTCGCTGGCGTCTGCATCTACGAAAATGCACTCGATACCCAGCTTTTTGAGGGTGTAAGCGAAAAGGTTTATCGTTCCGCCGTAGATAGTTGCAGCCGAGATAAAGCTGTCGCCTGCCTGCAAAATGTTGAGCAGGCTCAGCAGGGAAGCCGCCTGACCGCTGGAAGTACACATTGCAGCGACACCGCCTTCGAGAGCAGCAATCTTCTTTTCAACGCAGTCGGTGGTAGGGTTCTCAAAACGTGAGTAGATAAGGCTCTTGGTAGGGTCGTCAAAAACGTCCGCTACGTCGCTGGTCTTATCGTACACATAGGTCGTTGACTGAACGATTGGCATAACTCTCGGTTCGCTGTTCTTTGGCTTGTAGCCCTCGTGCAGACATTGTGTTTCGATCTTCATTTTACATCAGTTCCTTTCGATATTTTATATCATTTATTATTTGTTTTTATATTATCAGAAGTGTTATTCTGATTGCTTGTTTGACTTTACCTTCTTTATAGTTAAGATGCCAAATGCAAGCATTCCGACACCTGCTATCAGTATCTATATCTTTATTTTAGCAGCCTGTGCAGCACTTTCCATTATGATTCTCGCCTGCTCGGTGAGCGGGATAACGCTGCGAAAAGCGTTCATAGCCTTTTGAGCCGCCATTGCAACAGCAGCGTACATTGTCCCCACAGGGCATTCATCAATTATCCCCTCCGCCGCACGCCACATCAGCTTTACATAATCTGTGATCGTTTCACCGGTCTCGCAGTTTCTGACCTTGCCGAAATCCTCGCTGCCGCAGCTTTTGACTGCGTACTCAAAGATGTTCTCTATATCGGGTGACTTTGCCTGCGCTTTCACCAGCACTGCGCTGACGTAAGTCCACAGGGAGTGGTCATCGCCTGCAAGCTTATTATCCACAAGCTCGGAGAACAGATATTTTTCGCCGGACTTGGATGGGATAATGTCAAACACGCTGCCCGGCGCAAGCCCCTTGCCTTTTACGTATTCGTTAATAACATCCTGCTGACAGGCGTATCCGCAAAGAGCCCCGATACAGCATAAAAATGACTGGGGATGCAAACTGCCGTCAAAACCCTTGAGCCCGGTCAATAATCGTGCGAAAAGCTCGTCGGCACATTTCTTGTAGACAGTCGCATTCATTATACATTTATCTCCGCCACATCGTCCGAAACGCCGTTCGCCTCGATAACAGGCTTTACACAGTTTTGGATAAACTCCTCTACCTGCTGAGGACATCTGCCAATGTAGTTTTCAGGTTTCATTATTGCGTCAAGCTCCTCACGGGTGACCTTGAATATGGGGTCGGCAGCGATAAGATCGGCAAGATCGTTTTCCAGACCGTCCTGCTTGACATGAGCACCTGCGATCATTGAAAGCTCTCTGATATGCTCGTGGAGCTCTTGTCTGTCGCCGCCCTTTTCGCAGGCGTCCATAATAACGTTCTCTGTTGCCATGAACGGCAGCTCTGCCATAACACGCTTGCGGATCATTTTTTCGTATACTACCAATCCGTTTTCGGGATCTGTAACGTTGAGCATGATGTTGAGTATAGCGTCAACGCCAAGGAAAGCCTCTGCAACCGAAATGCGCTTGTTAGCCGAGTCGTCAAGAGTTCTCTCGAACCACTGTGTTCCTGCGGTGAAAGCAGGGTTGAGCACATCGCACATCACGTATCTTGCCAGCGAGCATATACGCTCGTCACGCATGGGGTTTCTCTTGTAAGCCATAGCTGAAGAACCGATCTGGGTCTTTTCAAAAGGCTCTTCTATCTCCTTGAAAGACTGTAAAAGTCTGATGTCGTTGCCAAACTTCATTGCGCTCTGAGCGATGCCTGCCAGTGCAGAGCATACAGCATAGTCGACCTTTCTTGAATAGGTCTGTCCCGAAACGGGTACCACAGCGTCAAAGCCCATTTCCTCAGCAATGAGTTTTTCCAGCTCCTTGACCTTGTCCGTGTCACCGTGGAAAAGCTCCATGAAAGATGCCTGCGTGCCTGTCGTGCCCTTTGAACCGAGAAGTTTAAGTCTGCCAAGCTGGAAATCAAGATCCTCAAGGTCCATTATCAGCTCGTTGCACCAAAGCGTTGCCCTCTTGCCCACAGTGGTGAGCTGAGCAGGCTGGAGGTGGGTGTAAGCCAGGCAGGGGAGTGCCTTGTATTTGTCGGCGAACTTTGCCAGCTGGTCAATGACCTTCACAAGCTTTCTCTTAACTATGCGCATAGCATCACGCATGATTATGACATCTGTGTTGTCGCCAACATAGCATGAGGTGGCACCCATGTGGATAATGCCCTTTGCCCCCGGGCAGGCGTCACCGTAGGTGTGAACGTGGGCCATAACATCGTGGCGGAATTTCTTTTCGTACTGAGCCGCCTTTTCGTAGTCGATATCGTCCAGGTGAGCCTCAAGCTCGTCCACCTGCGCCTGAGTAACGTTCAGACCGAGCTTCATCTCCGCACGGGCAAGAGCCACCCATAGCCGTCTCCATGTAGAGAATTTTTTGTCTGCGGAGAATACGAACTGCATCTCCTTGCTTGCGTATCGTGTGCAGAATGGGCTTTCGTAGCTGTTTGTCATAGTTATCTCTCCTTTAAAGTAATAAAAACACAAACTATTATACCATATAATAAGAAAGAATGCAAGACAAATTTGCACACACAGCAAAAAAGCAGCCCGAGAGCTGCTTTTGATGTGTTATGCTTTTTTGCCGAGAGTAATATCCAATGCCTTATCAACTGTTTTAGGCGGATCAGGATATTGTCCGACAAGAGAACTGTCTTCCGTTTCTGACCATTGTGCGTAATTACTTGGATCTGCATGACCATTTTTATCTATTGAAATGGAAATGTAACCGTTTTCTATACCTTCTTTTTTCAATGCAGCTTTGACTTCCTTTCCGACCGCATTGTCATCAGGTAGTTTGTCAACAGGTCCGGTGTATTCCAAAGGGTCAACGGGTTGGGCTTCAACAACGAGGTCCGAGATATAATTGTCTGCCGTGTTGAATGCGAGTTTTGCATTTTCGTTTGCAGTTTTAAGCATTTCGGTATTGTCCTGTTCGCTTGAACTGCCGCTGTCTGCCGTGCTTGAACTGTCTCCGCAGGCGGTCAGACACATAGCCAGCAATACGGCACAAAGAACTTATAATAGAAACTTTTTCATAGGAACACGCTCCTCAAAAAATATTTTTAGTACCAATAAGTACTATAATCACAATTATACGTCAAAAATATGTTAAAGTTAATAGTACCGAAAGGTACTAAAACCTTTTTAGCAGATATTACAAATTTGTGGGGTGATTTTTATGTATTTTCCAAGGCTCCGTGACCTGCGTGAGGACGCAGACATGACCCAGGCGCAGGTCGCAAAGCTGCTCTTTACAAGCCAGACCGTCTACTCCCGCTACGAGCGTGGAGCTCTGACTATCCCCGTTGAACATCTGCTTATCCTTGCCGACATCTACGGCGTTTCCACCGATTATATTCTGGGCAGAACGGATATAAAAAAGAAAAAATAACGGCATTTTGCACATCAAGGTACGAAATGCCGTTTTATTTTATCCTTTGTTTACAGTCTGTATTTGACACGGACGTTCAGAAATGTTATAATAAACCGTTCACTGTACTATATAAAGGAGAGTAAAAAATGATCACAGTCTCAAACGTAAGTCTTTCGTTTGCAGGTCAGACACTTTTCAAGGACGTTGACCTAAAATTTACCGAGAATAACTGCTACGGCATCATCGGTGCCAACGGTGCAGGCAAATCAACCTTTTTGCGTATCCTCTGCGGAGAGCTGGAGCCAACCACGGGAGAGGTGATTATCCCAAAGGATACCCGCCTTTCCGTCCTGCGTCAGGATCACTTTGCCTTTGACGAGTATACCGTTCTGGACACGGTGATAATGGGCAATAAGCGCCTTTATGACATAATGCAGGAAAAGGATGCCCTTTATGCCAAGGAGGATTTTTCCGAGGAGGACGGCGAGCGTGCAGGCGTGCTTGAAAGCGAGTTTGCAGAGCTTAACGGCTGGGAAGCGGAAGCCGACGCCTCAAAGCTCGTACAGGGCTTGGGTCTGCCCGAGGAAATACTTTATTCCCGGATGTCCACCCTCAGCGGTAACGAGAAGGTCAAGGTCCTGCTTGCACAGGCACTTTTCGGCAACCCTGATATAATAATGCTGGACGAGCCTACCAACCACCTTGATATTGACGCCATAAGCTGGCTTGAGGATTTCCTCACCGACTATTTCGGCACCGTGCTTGTGGTATCCCACGACAGACACTTCCTCAACAATGTCTGCACCCATATCGTGGATATAGACTACACAAAGATAAAGATGTATGTCGGAAACTACGAGTTCTGGTATGAGTCCTCACAGCTTATGCAGAGAATGATAAACAACCAGAACAAAAAGACCGAGGAAAAGATAAAGGAGCTGCAGGAATTTATCCAGAGGTTCTCGGCGAACAAGTCAAAGTCCAAGCAGGCGACATCGAGAAGAAAGCTGCTTGACAAGCTCACCGTTGAGGAGCTTCCGGCATCATCGAGAAAATACCCCTTTATCGGCTTTACAATGGACAGGGAGCTGGGCAAGGACGTGCTGAAAGTCAACGGCATATCAAAGACTGTTGACGGTGTAAAGCTGCTCAATAACGTGTCCTTTACACTTTCAAGGACCGATAAGGTTGCTTTTATCGGCGAGTCGGAGCAGGCGATAACCATGCTGTTCAAAATACTTGCCGAGGAGGAAGAGCCGGACGAGGGAACGATAAAATGGGGCGTTTCCACCTCAAGGTCATATTTCCCCATAGACAACTCAAGCTATTTCAACGACAACGATACCACCATAGTTGACTGGCTGCGTCAGTATTCCCGCTCGGAAATAACCGATACCTACCTGCGTGGCTTCCTGGGCAAAATGCTTTTCTCCGGAGACGAGATATATAAGCCCGTCAAGGTCCTCTCGGGAGGCGAAAAGGTAAGGTGTATGTTCTCACGCATGATGCTTTTCGGGTCAAATGTTTTGATACTTGACCGACCTACCAACCACCTGGACCTTGAGTCTATAACCGCCGTAAACAACGGACTGTCCGACTTTAAGGGCGTTGTCATATTTGCGACCCACGACCATGAGATAGCCCAGACAGTGGCAAACAGAGTTATCGAGATAACCCCCGAGGGCTGTCTTGACAGAATGGGAACATACGAAGAATTCCTTGACTTTCGCCGTGAAAGAGGCATGAAGTCGTTTATAGAGTGAAACTACTAAAAAAGTCATCACAGAGTTTCCGTGATGACTTTCTTTTTTTACTTGTCCAAAAGTGCCAGTATATCTTCCTTTGGCATAGCACCCACGCTCTTTGCGGAGATCTGTCCATTCTTCAGCACCACCAGCATGGGAATACTGCTCACACCGAACTCGGATGCCAGCTCTCCCTGATCGTCAACATCCACCTTGCATACCTTGATGTCGCTGCGCTCCTGTGCGATCTCGTCCACCAGAGGCGATACCATTCTGCATGGTCCGCACCATGTTGCGAAAAAGTCAATAAGCACAGGCTTGTCCGAGCGCATTACCTCATCTTCAAAATTTAAATTAGTCAGGTTTATAACTGCCATTTTTCATTCCGCCTTTCTTTTAATCCTTTGATTTGTAATAAAGCATACAGTGGCAAAAGCCCTCAAAATTCGGGTCTGCTATCTGATCTCTGAACTCCTTGCACATACACTTTGTGTCCTCGGTCTTTTCCAGCCTGCAAGGGCAGTATCCACCCTTTTTTGCAAGTCCCTCTTTTATTGCCTTAACAGTCTCCTTGTCCTGATTAAGTCGGATACTCATCCTCATCGCTCCCTTCTTCAAAATGACCAAGCATCTTGTAAAGAATGCCGTAAATAGACTCCAGCTCCTCAATGCTCAGGTTGACACAGTGTGCCACACAGGCGGGAACATCCTTTACCGCTTCCCGCAGATCCCAGCCCTGCTGAGTCAGACTTATCCTTACCACACGCTCGTCTTTCTTTTCACGCTTGCGTTTAAGATACCCCTGTTTTTCCAGCTTTTTAAGCATAGGTGTCAGCGTTCCGCTGTCAAGAAACAGCCGCCTGCCTAATTCGCCCATGGTGGGACTGCCGCCCTCCCACAGCACCATCATCAGAATATACTGTGTATAGGTCAGCCCCAGAGGCTTGAGATAGGGGGTGTATTGCTTAACTATCTGCCTTGCGCAGGCATAAAGCGGAAAGCAAAGCTGGTTTTCCAGCCTCAAAGCAGGGTATTCATTGTTTGTCATACTTATCATCTCACATTATCCCGGCAATATACTCCTCGACCTTGTCCATGCTCACAGTAGGCTCAAAACGCTTAACAACATTTCCCTGTCTGTCAACAACAAACTTGGTGAAGTTCCATTTTATCTCCGGATTGTTATTATAGTCCTTATCTATTGTTTTAAGCATAGCCTTCATAGCCATTGCCTTTACACCGCTTCCGAATCCCTCAAATCCCTGCTGTGACTTCAGATATCCGTACAATGGAAGTGCATTCGGACCGTTAACGTCCGATTTTTTCATCTGTGGGAACCGGGTGTTGTATTTAAGTGTGCAGAACTGATGTATCTCCTCGTCTGTACCGGGAGCCTGCCCCTTAAACTGATTGCAGGGGATATCGATTATCTCAAAGCCGTTGTCATGGTGATGTTCATACATTTTTTCAAGTGACTTGTAGTGTGGTGTGAACCCACAGCCGGTTGCGGTGTTGACTATGAGCATTACCTTGCCCTTGAAATCCGAAAGGGATACCTGTGTGCCGTCCGGTGCTGTTACATAATAATCATAAATGTTCATTTTTAGCCCTCCTTTTTATATTTTTTACAATTATATTGTATCAAATATAATTTGATTTGTCAAGCCCTTTTCTAAAAAATTTCTCTTGAAAAACGGGGCAGGCTATGTTATACTTATCCTAAGGATTTTGGGGTAAGATCTGCCGCTGCCCTTGGGCTCTTACGGGAGGCGGACGGCGGAGGGATATCCGGCGGCAGGGGAGAACAACCGTAAGCCACCATAACAAACATATCCCGGACAAGGAGGAAAGGCATGAAGAAACGCTGTTTTGCACTTTCTGTGCTAATAATGATATGCGCTGTGCTTTTTGTGGGCTGCGGTGAAGAAAAATACGAGCTTGACGGGGTCGATGTGAGCAATATACAGGTGGATCTTGTTCGTGGCAGCGACGCCACATTCAAGTTTGACGTAAAAAACAGTTCAGACGAAAGCGTTTCTTTTGATGCGGGAAAATTCACCTTGAAGCTGGACGGGGACGACAATAAGATCATACGGTTCATGGGCGGAAAGGAAACCATAGATGCTGACAGCAAGGACACCGTTTCCTATCTTGTATATGAAAATCACCCGGAAATGAAAGAGGACGACACAGTAAAGGTGTATTTTGACGACAAGGAGATCTGCGAGGTGAAGGTGGGAAAGATCGAGCTGTAAGCAGGGAGACAAGCCGCACTAACCGGAAATACTTTAATGTAAAAAATAAAGCTCCGTCGGGGAACCGATCCTCGGCGGAGCTGTTTTGCTGCCTATTCTATTCAGAAACTTACGTAGAACTTTGCCTGGTGGTGACCGCTGCTGTCGTCGCCGATCATTTCCGCTTTAAGGATAGTGATAGGGGTGATGGGGGCGGATTTTTCGCCGTCGTCGCCTGTTTTACGCTCTATTTTAAGGAAATCGTCAACCACTTCCATACCCTTTGTCACCATGCCGAAAGCAGCATAGTTCCCGTCGAGGAAGGTATCTTTGTCGGAATAGCAGATAAAGAACTGGCTGGATGCACTGTTGGGATCGGTTGTTCTTGCCATTGAGACAACGCTTCTTTTATGGCTTATGGTATTTTTGCTGAAACCGTTGGCGGAGAACTCGCCGTTGATAGTTGAGGCTTGCTTTTGTTTTCCGTCCAGGTCAAAGCCGCCGCCCTGAGCCATAAAGTTTTCGATAACTCTGTGGAACACGGTACCGTCGTAGAATCCGTCCTTGACCAGCTTTTCAAAGTTTTCGCAGGTCACGGGGGCATACTCGCTGTAAAGGGTGATAACAAAGCTCTTGTTCTCATCCAGCCCCACAGATGAACTGCTTTCCTGAGCCTGAGATGAGCTTTTGCTGCTGTCGGCAGTGCTTGAGCTGTTGTGTCCGCATGATGACATTGAAAGCACCATTACTGCTGCGCAGGCAGTGCTGACAATGGTAGAGAGAAGTTTTCTTAATTTCATAATTACTTTCCTTTCCCGGTATGTTCAATACCATTTTCAGATATCGCTGTTTTCATAAATAATGCTGGAAAAGCTGCCGCCGCAGGCATTGACAAGGTCGGAGGGGGAGAGAAGTATCTGCGAGCCCAGCCTTCCTCCGCTTATGATTATTCTGTCATGCTCACGTGCGGACAGATCCACCACGGTGGGGAACAGTTTTTTCATGCCAAGAGGGGAGCACCCTCCTCTGATATACCCTGTGACGGAATTTATATCCCTTACATGGAGCATCTCCACGGATTTTTCCCCCACAGACCTGGCGGCTTTTTTCATATCAAGCTCTTTGTCCACGGGGATAACGAAAACAAAATATCCCCCGCTTTTTCCCTTTGTCACAAGGGTCTTGAAGGAGCTTGCGCAGTCCTGTCCCAGCTTTTGAGCGATCTGAATGCCGTCGATAAACTCGTCACACTCATAGGTGTTCACCTCATAGTTTATCCCTTTGCTGTCCAGAATACGCATGGCATTTGTCTTTATGTCCTTATCTTTTTTTGCCTTACCCATTTACTCGGACATCTCCACTATCTTTGCGATTATGTCCGCACAGGTCTCATAGCCCAGTTTACCGCTGTCAAGGCATATATCGTAGCTGTCGATGCTGCCCCAGACCTTATTGGTATTGGAGGAATAATACTTTGCACGCTTTGTGTCGTACTTTTTAAGTCTGTCCTCAACGTCCTCATACTCGATCCCGTGATTTTCAGTTGCGTTCTGCACACGCTTGGTAAGGGGTGCGGTAATGAACACGCTCAGTGTCTTGACCTTGTTTTTAAGGATGTAGTCGGCGCATCTTCCCACGATAACGCAAGGCTCTTTGGAGCAGATATCAAGTATTATCTCGGCTTCTGCGGCAAAAATCTTCTCCGCAAGGGTAAGCTCCGACTGACCGAAGATGTTTATAGGGGTTTTGAGCCAGTTCATCATGCTTTCCTCGTATTTTGCCACTTCGGTCATGGGCACGCCAACCTTTTCGGCAGCCTGCTCCACAAGCTCTCTGTCATAGCATTTTACACCCAGCTTTTCTGCCGCCAGCTTGCCGATATCGCTTCCTCCGGCACAGAATCTTCTGCCTATGGTGACGACCTTTATCTTTGCCATTTTATGACCTCCTTTGCCCCGGGCGATTGTACCGGGCGATGTTATAATACACACCTATTATAATACTTTTTGAATCATATGTCAATGAATGGCACAGTATGTTAAAAGTTTTGGGAATATTATTGACAATCAGGAGCCATTGTTGTATAATGTATAGTGTATTTTTGTAGCTATATGA
This sequence comes from Ruminococcus sp. FC2018, assembly GCF_000621805.1. Classification (GTDB taxonomy): domain Bacteria; phylum Bacillota; class Clostridia; order Oscillospirales; family Ruminococcaceae; genus Hominimerdicola. Next base: position 158,612 of record NZ_JHXH01000005.1, read on the forward strand.
GAGTATGCCCACAGGATAAAGACAACAAAATGCGAACTAAAAATAAAGGTGGAAAGATAAAATGGGTCTTGTTGACAAAATTTTCGGAAACTACTCCAAGAAGGAGCTTAAAAAGATAGAGCCTTTGAAGCAGGCTGTGCTTGACCTTGAGGAAAAGTACAGCGCTATGGATAACAAAGAGCTTTCTTCACAGACACAGGTGCTGAGAGAGAGAGTACAAAACGGTGAGACGCTTGACGATGTGCTCACGGATGCTCTTGCGGTTTGCCGTGAGGCGGCGTACAGAGTTCTTGACAAAAAAGCTTATCCGGTACAGATAATCGGTGCTATCGTGCTTCACCAGGGACGTATCGCCGAGATGAAGACAGGTGAAGGTAAGACGCTGGTGGCTTGTCTTGCGGCATATGCAAATTCCCTTGACGGCAAGGGCGTTCACGTTGTTACCGTCAACGACTATCTGGCAAAATTCCAGTCCGAGGAAATGGGAAAGGTGTTCAAGTTCCTGGGCTGCACTATCGGCTGTGTTCTGCCGGGAATGAGCAACGACGATAAGCGCATAGCGTACAACTCCGACATTACCTACGGTACCAACAACGAATTCGGATTTGACTATCTGCGTGATAACATGGTCATCTACAAAAAGGACAAGGTCCAGAGAGAACACTCCTTTGCGATCGTGGACGAGGTGGACTCCATACTCATAGACGAGGCGAGAACTCCGCTTATTATTTCCGGTCAGGGAGACAAGTCTACCCAGCTTTACACCCTTGCAGACAGATTCGCCAAGACCCTGAAGGCGGTCAAGGTAGTGGAAATGGACGACAAGGCTGATAACGACGCTCTGGGCGGCGACTACATCATTGACGAAAAGGCAAGGACTGCAACACTTACCAAGAGCGGTGTGAAGAAAGCTGAAAAGGCTTTCAACGTCATCAACCTTATGGACACCGAAAATATGACGCTTCTGCATCATATCAACCAGGCTATCAAAGCCAACGGCACCATGAGAAAGGATATAGATTACGTTGTAAAGGACGGTCAGGTGCTCATTGTTGACGAGTTCACCGGTCGTATCATGATAGGCAGACGTTTCAATGACGGTCTGCACCAGGCTATCGAGGCTAAGGAAGGCGTTGAGGTGGCAAGAGAGTCAAAGACTATTGCGACCATTACCTTCCAGAATTACTTCAGGCTTTACGAAAAGCTTTCAGGTATGACAGGTACTGCCCTCACAGAAGAGGACGAGTTCAGAGAGATATACAGACTGGACGTTATCGAGGTGCCCACAAACAAGCCTATCGCAAGAATAGACCACCCGGACGTTATCTTCAAGACGGAAAAGGGCAAGTATAACGCTGTTATCGAGCAGATAAAGGAATGTCACGAAAAGGGACAGCCGGTCCTGGTCGGTACGGTATCTATCGAAAAGAGTGAATACCTGTCCAAGCTTTTGAAAAACAAGGGCATCAAGCATGAAGTGCTCAATGCCAAGTATCATGACAAGGAAGCACTTATCGTTGCACAGGCAGGTAAGTTCGGTGCAGTTACCATTGCCACCAACATGGCAGGACGTGGTACCGATATTATGCTGGGTGGTAACGCAGAGTACAAGGCTCTTGCACAGCTCCAGAAGGAAGGCTACACCGAGGAAGTGGCTGTGGCAGCTTCCGGTCCTTCGGTAACGGAGGATGAGGAGATACTTGAGGCAAGAAAGAGATACACAGAGCTTTATAAGGATTATTCTGCCGAGGTAGCAGAGCTTGCCGACAAGGTAAGAGAGGCAGGCGGACTTTACATTATCGGTACCGAAAGACACGAGGCAAGGCGTATAGACAACCAGCTCCGTGGTCGTTCGGGACGTCAGGGTGACCCGGGCGAGAGCACATTCTTCCTATCCCTTGAGGACGACCTTATGAGAATTTTCGGCGGCGACAAGGTAACAGGCATAATGGACGCTCTGAAGGTGGACGAGAACACACCTATACAGTCAAAGATGCTTTCCAACATCATCGAGTCTTCACAGAAGAAGATAGAGGGAAGAAACTTCAATATCAGAAAGAATGTCCTCAACTACGACGACGTTATGAACACTCAGCGTGAGATAATCTACTCACAAAGACAAAAGGTGCTTGACGGCGAGGACGTTCACGATTATATCGTAAACATGATAAACCAGTATGTTGTGGATTCGGTAGACGCTTATCTGCTGGACGATGACATCAAGGACGACTGGAACCTCACAGGTCTTAGGGATCATCTGGCAGGTATCCTTACCACAGAGGACGATTTCAACTACACCGTTCAGGAGCTTGACGATGTGAACAAGGAAGATATCGTCAAGGAGCTTACCGAAAGGGCAGAGGCTATTTACAAAAAGCGTGAGCAGGAGCTGGGAACAGAGCTGCTTCACGAGGTAGAAAGAGTTTGCCTGCTCAAAGTCGTGGACACAAAGTGGATGGCTCACATCGACGACATGGAGGAGCTGAAAAAGGGTATCGGCCTTCGTTCCTACGGTCAGAAGAACCCTGTTGTCGAGTACCGTGTTGAGGGTATGGATATGTTTGACGACATGGTGGCTTCTATCCGTGAGGACACAGTAAGAATGGTATTTACCATTCAGGTGAGAAGAAACGAGGAAGCTCCACAGCGTGAAGACGTTTACAAGGAAAACAAGGTACATCACAACATGACTATCCGCAGAAAGGAAAAGATAGGCAGAAATGCTCCTTGTCCATGCGGAAGCGGCAAGAAATACAAGAACTGCTGCGGTGCAAACAAGACTACCACCGCACAGGACGCAAAGTCCGGTAAGGACACAAAGGAAAAAGACGAGGATAAGTCGGAAGAATAAATCACAGTGCAGGGCGGTAAAGGAGATTTTTCCGCCCTGTTTGCGCAGATAGCGGGGGAGACTATGAACGCACTGGCATTGATTTGTACTATAGAGCTGCTGGCATCAGCATTTGCATGGTATATGGACCTGTTCATATTTTGGGTGGTCGGATTTATAGGGTTTATGATAATGCTTCCGGTCACCGTGGCGGCGTGGATAGGGTACTTTTACAACAAGGCGAGAATGGCGCAGGGCAAGCCGAAGGGGAACGTGCTTGTGATCTTTGCGGTATTTACGGGAATTTGCTTTGTGGTAGATTTTATTTTCGGTTTGGTTTATTTTAATAGCCAAAACGCACCGGACAAGTTCGGATACGCTTTTATGATGCTGTTTCTCGTATCGCCGATACTGTTTATGGAGTTTATGGGAACACTTATCGGAGCCATCGTCAAAAGCAAGGATAAGCCCCGGAACAATGTTCCCTACGGGTTTTATGCAAACCCTGTAAATACACAATATAACAGTATGTATCAGGGCTATCCCGGCGGTGGATATCCCAATTATCAGAACTATCCTAATCAGAATGTAAGCTATCCTAATTATCCCAGCTATCAGAACGGGAATTACCCGAACTATCAGAATAACCCCAATGGGTACTATCCATACGACCCGAACAACAATTATCAGAACAATGATTTCGGCGGGAGATAAATATGCAGTACGTTTACAGAATGGCGGATATGGGCGACCTTGAGATGCTTGTTTCGTCAAGGGTAATGGTGCTCAGGGCGGCGAACAAGCTGCCTGATGATGCAGATATGAACGAGATCGAGGCGCAGTCGAGGGAGTATTACAAAAAAGCGCTTGCAGACGGCAGCCACACGGCGTATCTCGTGTTTGACGGCGACAGGCTTATCGGTACGGGCGGCATGAGCTATTACAGCGTTATGCCCACCTGTGATGTGCCCACAGGCAAAAAGGCGTATGTGATGAATATGTACACCGACCCCGAGTACAGACGGCAGGGTATTGCTTACAAGACGCTCGAGCTGCTGGTTGAAGACGCAAAGGCAAGGGGAGTGGAGCACATCACGCTCGAGGCGACGGATATGGGCAGACCACTTTACGAAAAGTACGGCTTTGTGCAGATGCAAAGCGAGATGCAGCTGGATAGGGGGAAGCAATGCAGTGCTAAAAATCATTGCTGCTGTCGGTAAAAATAATCAGCAAAAGCCCTTTTGAACAGTATATACAGCATTATGCTGATGATAAATTGAAATCCAATAACGAAAGGTTGATAAAAATGACAGCATTCAAGCCGGCAGATATTCTTCTGCCAAAGAATACGGATATGACAAAGTGGGCGGTGGTTGCCTGCGACCAGTACACCAGCGAGCCGCAGTACTGGGCGGACGTTGAAAAGATAACTCAGGGCAGCAAAACTACCCTTGACCTTATCCTGCCCGAGGTTTACCTTGAGGGAGACGATGTTGATACACGTATCGCACGTATCCACGAGAAGATGAACGAGTACACGGCACAGGATTCCTTCACCGAGTACAAGGATTCGCTTATCTATATTGAGCGTACTCAGGCGGACGGAAAGGTGAGAGCAGGCATTGTGGGCGCTATCGACCTTGAAGAATATGACTACAACAAAGGGTCAAAGAGCAAGGTAAGGGCTACCGAGGCAACTGTTGTTGAGCGCATACCACCGAGAATAAAGGTAAGGCGTGGTGCGCCTGTGGAGCTGCCCCACATAATGATACTGATAGACGATGTGAAAAAGCAGGTAGTGGAGCCGCTGGCTGCAAAGAAGGACAGCTTTGAAAAGGTGTATGACTTTGACATGATGAAAAACGGCGGTCACATAACCGGCTGGCTTATAGACAAGCAGACACAGAGCGAGCTGCTTGCTGCTTTTGACAAGCTGGACTCACAGGCTGAATTCAATGAGCGTTACGGTTACGAAAACGAAGCTCCCCTTACTTTTGCAATGGGCGACGGAAACCACTCTCTGGCAACGGCAAAGGCATTTTATGAGGAGCAGAAGGCGCAAAACCCCGGCAAGGACATGACAAATGCAAGGTGCAGGTATGCGCTTGTGGAGATAGTTGACCTTCATTCTCCTGCGCTGGAGTTTGAGGCTATACACAGGATCTGCACAGGCATTGACAGAGCAAAGCTTATGGCTGAGATGACCGAGGCTCTGGGGCTTTCAAAGGAGCCGAGCGAGCAGAAGATAACCGTTGTTACAGACGCAAAGCACGAAGATCTTTATATCCACAAGCCAAGCTCAAAGCTGACTGTGGGTTCGCTTCAGAATTTCCTTGACGCTTACATGAAGGAAAACGGCGGAAAGATAGACTATATCCACGGAACAGAGGTAATAGACAGCCTTTCAAACAGCGGTGACGCTTTGGGAGTGCTGCTGCCTGATATGGCAAAGTCGGAGCTTTTCCCCACAGTTATCTGTGACGGTGCGCTTCCCAGAAAGACCTTCTCTATGGGTCATGCATGGGACAAGAGATATTATGTTGAGGCAAGAAGGATAGCTGATTGATGGAATATTTGTATGAGACCCACTGCCACACCTCTCAGGCAAGTGCCTGTGCATCGGTGACGGGAGGGGAGCTTGCAAAGTTTTACAAAGCCCGGGGCTATGACGGCATTATTGTCACAGACCATTTTTTCAATGGCAACACCTGCATCGACCAGAGCCTTGACTGGGAGAAAAGGTGCGAGCTTTACTGCGCCGGATACAAAGACGCAAAGCGTGTAGGCGACCGGATAGGTCTGACGGTCATGTTCGGTATTGAGTATTCATACAAGGGCACAGACCTGCTGACTTACGGTGTGGACGAGGACTGGCTGAAGGCACACCCTGAGGTCATGGAGATAGATGTTCACGAGTATATAAAGCTCGTTCACGAAAGCGGCGGTATGATCGTTCACGCTCACCCGTTCAGAGAGGCATGGTACATTGACACCATAAGGCTGTATCCTTACGAGGTGGACGCTGTGGAGGTATTCAATGCGGGTAATCATGATGCGCAGTTCAACCGCCGTGCGTTATGGTACGCTGACAGCTACGGGCTTACAAAGACCGCAGGCTCGGACAGGCATGACACGGCGGACAAAGGCTGCGGGGTGACGATATTTAATGAAAAAATACACACCATACAGGATTATATAAGGCTTGTGAAGTCCTCGGGGATCTCACGGCTTATAGGCGAATACGAATAAAAAAACTCCCCTTTCCCGGGGAGATTTTTTTGCGTCTTTTTTCACAGAGCTTTCATTTTAGATTAAAGTATATTTAAGCTAAGGCGGTTATACTTTAAACATAGACAAAACAAACACCTCCCCGGGCGGTTCGCTGCAGGGCGGCTGCCCGGGAACTTCTCCCCCTTACTTAGCCGGAGTCAGGCGGAGATTTGTTATAATAATTTTCTTCTTCCTTCCACAAAAATACGAAAGACTGCCGTAAAAATGCGGCAGTCTTTTGTTTATGCGCCTTTTCAGGAAATTGCGAACTGAGAATTGTAGAGTTGTGCGTAAAAGCCGTTTTTATCCATAAGGCTTTTGTGGTCGCCCTGCTCGATAATGGTCCCGTCTTTCATAACGATTATGGTATCCGCTTCTTTTATGGTGGAAAGGCGGTGGGCGATTATAAAGCTCGTTCTGCCCTGCATTAGCTTGGCAAAGGCGTTCTGGACAAGTATTTCCGTTCTTGTGTCGATCGAGGAGGTGGCTTCGTCCAGAATGAGCATCTGTGGAACACAAAGCATTACACGTGCGATGCACAAAAGCTGTTTCTGCCCTGCGGAAAGGGTGGAATAGCTGTCGGAGATGACCGTATCGTAACCCAATGGCAGACGCTTTATAAAGCTGTGGCAATAGGCTGCCCTGGCGGCGGCGATGATCTCCTCGTCGGTGGCATCGGGCTTGCCGTATGCGATATTTTCACGTATAGTGCCTGTTTTCAGCCAGGTCTCCTGGAGCACCATGCCATAGCCTGCACGCAGGGACTTTCTGGTTACATCCCGTATGTTTTCGCCGCTTACTTTTATCTCCCCTTTGTCGGTGTCGTAAAAGCGCATAAGCAGGTTTATCATTGTGGTCTTTCCGCAGCCGGTAGGTCCCACGATAGCGGTGCGCTGACCTTTTTTAACGTGCAGGTCAAAGCCTTGTATAAGCGGCTTTTGCGGGGTGTAGGAAAAGTCTACCGAGTCAACATCCACGCTTCCGTCGATTTTTTCAAGGACTTTTGAGCGGCTGTCGTCGGGTATTTCCTTTTCGCTGAGCAGAGAGAAAACCCTGTGAGCTGATGCCAATGCGCCCTGGAGCTCGGTGATAACGCCGGATATTTCGTTGAAAGGCTTGGTGTACTGGTTGGCGTAGGTGAGAAAGCTGGAGAGCTGACCTACGGTCATGCCCCCGGAAAAGACCGTAAAGGCACCTACGATACCTACGCCTGTGTAAACAAGCCCGTTGACAAATCTTGTGGTGGGGTTGGTTAGACTTGAAAAGAAAATTGCTTTAACGCTTACCTTTGAAAGCTCCTGGTTCAGCTCCTGCATACGCTGCTGTGCCTGCTGTTCATAGCCGAAAGCACTGACGGTTTTCTGGTTGCCCGTCATTTCCTCGATAAGTCCTGTAAGCTCGCCTCGTGCAACAGACTGCTTATGGAAAAGCTTATAGGTGTTGTCCGATACGAAGCGTGCCACAAAAAGCGACAGCGGAGTTATAAGCACTACCACAAGGGTTATTTTCAGGTTAATGGTCAGCATAAAGATAAGGGTGCCCACGATGGTGCAAAGTCCTGTGAAAAGCTGGGCAAAGCCCATGAGTAAGCCGTCGGAGATCTGCTCCACATCGGTTATCACTCGGCTTATAAGGTCACCGTGAGGGTGGGAGTCAATATATGAAAGGGGCAGCTTTTCAAGCTTTGCAAAGGCTTCGTTCCTCAGATCACGGACGATATTGAAGGTGATCTTGTTGGTACACACAGTCATGAGCCACTGGCAAAGTGCGGTGACTGCCACGGTGACAAGCAGAATAATGATGATGGGGATAAGCTTATCAAAGTCCACATCACCTTTGCCCACAATAACGTCCACGCCCTGACCTATAAGGATAGGAGCATATAAGGTCGCACCGACGCTTATCAGGGCAAACACAAGAGACAGCGCAAACAGGCTTTTATACGGCGATGCATAACCCATAAGGATCCGCAGCGCCTGTCTTGAATCGCTGCCTTTTTTGGGAGAAAGCTTTTTATCAGCCATGCTGTGCCACCTCCTTTTCGGAAAGCTGAGACAGGCATATCTCTTTATACACGCCACAGTTTTTATAAAGCTGAGCATGGGTACCTATGCCTGCGATCACGCCGTCGTCAAGGACTATTATTTTGTCTGCGCTGCTGATGGAGGAAATACGCTGGGAAACGATAAACACGGTCATGCTGCCTGCTATTTCGCTAAGCGCCTTGCGCAGCTTTGCGTCGGTGGCAAGGTCAAGGGCGGAGGCGGAATCGTCAAGAATAAGTATTTCCGGGCTTCCCACCAGTGCTCTGGCAATGGTGAGTCTTTGCCTTTGACCGCCCGAAAGATTTTTGCCGTCACGGAGTATCTCAAAGTCAAGCTGTCCGTCCTTTTGTCTGACAAACTCTGATGCCTGGGATATATCAAGCGCCTGCCATATCTGTTCATCGCTTGCGGTACTATCACGCCACTGCATATTTTCACGTATCGAGCCCTTGAAAAGCACGGCTTTTTGGGGCACGATACCTATTTTGCCACGCAGCTGCCCGAAGGGATAGCTTTTAACGTTTACCCCGTCCACCAGAACGCTGCCTGAAAAGGCATCGTAAAATCTTGGGATAAGGTTTACCAGGGAGCTTTTGCCCGAGCCTGTGCCGCCGATAATTCCTACAGTCTCTCCGGGGGCTGCTTTAAAGCTTATATTTTCAAGGATATGCTCTCCGGAGCCGGAATATCTGAAGCAGACGTTATCAAACTCCACCTTTGCTGCGCCGTTTACAGGTGCAGCCGGTTCATTGCCGTTGTCGGAAACGGAAGTCTGTACGTCAAAGACCTCATTTATCCGCCCTGCGCAGGCGTACATTTTTGTAATATTGGTAACCAGCAGGGCTACCGCCAGAAGGGCAAGGAGTATCTGGTTCATGTAGTTTAAAAGTGCGATGACCTCACCCTGGGTTATGCTGCCTGCATAGACAGTCTTTCCGCCGAACCAGAGTATTGCGGCTATTGCAAGGTTCACAAGCACATATGTGGCAGGGTTCATTATGGCAGATATCCTGCCTGCGGTGAGCTGCATTCTGCGAAGCTCCTCGGAATTCTTTTCAAACTCCGCCTGCTCGTCTTTCTGGCGTGAAAAGGCTCTTACCACTCTTGTACCCAGCAGGTTTTCCGAGGTTATAAGATTTGTTTTGTCAAGGGTCTTTTGTACCTTTTTATAGCGGGGAATGGTGGAGGACATTATCTTATAGATAACAAACGCAAGCGCAGGGGACATTATCAGGAATATAAGCGTGAGTCTGACAGATATGGTAAACGCCATTATCACCGAGCCAAGGACGATAAACGGAGAGCGCAGAAAGAGGCGCAGTATCATATTCACGCCTGTTTGCGCCTGGTTGATGTCCGAGGTCATTCTTGTTACAAGGGTATGGCTTCCGAGCTTATCTATCTCGGTATACGAAAGGGTGCCTATGTGCTTGAAAAGCGCAGTACGAAGCTCCTGTCCGAAGCCGACAGAGGCTTTGGCGGCAAAATACTGGGCGGTCAGCGAGCAGCTCAGCCCCAGTACCCCAAGCAGCACCAGTATTCCTCCTCGCCACAGAATATAGGACGAGTCCTGATTTTTTATGCCCGTATCGATTATGTCCGCCATAATAATGGGGACGGCAAGCTCAAAGCAGGCTTCTATAAGCTTGAACAGGGGACCGATAATGCTTTGCAGCTTATAGTTTTTCAGATATTTTGCCAGTCTGAACATTTATCGGTCACTCCTTCCCGGTGATTTTTGTCAGGAAAAAAGCGGAGAAAGCTCCCCGCTTTATGCCGCTACTTCTTACGGCTGAATAAACTTTTGATTTTTGCCCACAAGCCCTTTTTCTGTACCGCTTGCTGCTGCTGCGATAAGTCGGCTGCAGCAGGTTGAGTTGGCTGGACTGGCTGGGGCGCAGGCGCTGTAACAAGCTCCGGTGCGCTTTCATATGCCATGGCAATAAATTTCTCCTGGGCGCAGCAATGGGCGCTGCTGTCAAATGCCCGTACATATGTACCGTCGGGCTGCATTATCCTTGCTTTGACGTTGTCGTGCATTTGTATATCAAAGTAATCAAGCACACGCTTTTTTATGTCTTCATCAAGGATAGGTGCGGCAACTTCCACACGGCGTGTGGTGTTCCTTGTCATATAGTCGGCGCTGGAGATATAGACCTGTTTTCTCACGCCAGCGCCGAATATGTAAATTCTTGAATGTTCAAGAAATCTGCCCACAATGGAACGTATGGTTATATTATCGGAAACATCCTTTACCCCTGCAACAAGGCAGGAGATACCTCTTATCACAAGCTCCACTCTTACGCCTGCCTGGGAGCACTCTATAAGCTTGTCGATTATCACCTTATCGGTGAGAGAGTTGAGCTTAGCGGCAACATACCCCTCGCCGCCTGCTTTTGCAATGGCGATCTCGTTGTCCATGAACTCGATGACCTTGTTTTGCAGGCATTTCGGAGCCACAAGGAGCGTTTTTGCGTTCTCCACCAGCTCACCCATGGAAAGTGCTCTGAACACCTGGGCGGCATCGGCTGCGATGTCGCTGTTTGAGGTCATAAGACAAAAGTCGGTATACAGCTTTGCGGTCTTTTCGTTATAGTTTCCTGTGCCCACCTGAACGGTGTATTTAGCCTGACCGTCCACGCTTCTGGTTATAAGGCAGAGCTTGGAGTGTACCTTCATTCTCGGCGGTCCGTAGATAACATGGCAGCCGAATTCCTCAAGGGCTTTTGACCAGCCGATATTATTCTCCTCGTCAAACCTTGCACGAAGCTCCACCAGCACAACGACTTCCTTGCCGTTTTCGCTTGCTTTGCACAGTGCTCTTACTACCTTTGAGTTTTTGGCGACTCTGTAAAGCGTCATTTTTATGGACACTACCTGCGGATCCTCTGCGGCTTCGCTGAGCAGTCGTATGAACGGGTCGATGGACTCGTAGGGATATGACAGCAAAAGGTCATGCTTATCGATCTGTGATATCATCGGTTCCAGCTGATCCACCACAGGTGAACGCTGGGGCTCAAACTCATCAAAGAACAGTCCCTTTTTGCTCTGAGCCTTGCCGAAAAGGTCACCCACATAGGACATATCAAGGGGGGCTTTTTCAACAAACACCTGTTTTTTGGAAAGCTCCAGTCTTTCACAAAGGGTATCTATCACGTTGTCCGAAAGATTTTTTGATATCTGGAGTCTGACGGGGCAGAGCCTTTTGCGCTTGCTTATGACAACGGACATATTCTGTCTGAAGTCAAGCTCGGAATCGTAGCTTTCGTCCACGTCGATGTCTGCGTTTCGTGTCACACGCATAAGGGCTTTTTCTTCAACCTTATAGTTTTCAAAAATGCTGTCTGCATAGTGGGAGATTATCTCCTCCACCAGCACATAGTTTATATCCCCGCTGTTTTCGTCGGGAACAAACACCACACGGTCAAATTTATCTGTACAGGATATCATGCCAAGGGACTTTGTACCCTTTGCACTAAGACGGGTGATGACGTAGATGCTTTTATTTGCAAGGAAGGGGAACGGGTGACGTTTATCTATGATGTTGGCGTTGAGAAACGGCTTTATCTCATAGGCATAGTACCCTTCGATAAATTCCATTTCCAGCCGTGAGAGGTTTTTGATGCTGCGGTGGTGTATACCCTTTGCCTTCAGCTCCTTCATCAGCGCTTCAAAGGACCTGTCTCTGACGGCAACAAGCTCTCTGACTCTGGCGAATATCGCACTGAGCTGTTCAGAGGGGCGCATTTTGGTCTTATTATCCTTCTCGTCGTCGTCCACAAGGGAGGAATCGTAAAGGGAGCCGACTCTGACCATAAAAAACTCATCAAGGTTGCTGGAATATATAGATTCAAACAGCAGACGCTCCATAAGGGGCACGCTTTCGTCCTGTGCCTCCTCAAGCACACGCTGGTTGAATTTAAGCCAGGAAAGCTCTCTGTTGTCAAAGACCTTTTTACTCATGGTGGTTATCTCACTTTCATAGGGGCGGAAAACGCCCGTAATGTTACATTGATATTGTAATATATACGCCGTGAAAAGTCAAGCAATAGGGGACCGGTCCTCCCAGGCGAGGCTCCTTTTAACAGCCTTTTTCCAGCCTGCTCTCAGACAGCTGCGCTTTTCGCTGTTCATGGAGGGGAGGAACTCCTTGGAGATGGCGCATATCTGGATTATCTCTTCCTTTGAGGACCACACTCCGCAGGCAAGACCTGCAAGGAAGGCTGCGCCGGTGGCGGTGGACTCTACGTTTTCAGGTCTGATAATGCTTCTGCCAAGGATATCGGACTGGAACTCCATTATAAAATCGTTGGCTGATGCACCGCCGTCAACACGGATAGTATTAAGGCTGCCGGTGTCCTCTGCCATGGCGTCGATAACGTCGGCGGTCTGGTAGCAGATAGCTTCAAGGCAGGCACGGACGATATGCGCTTTGCCGGAGCCTCGTGTGAGCCCGAAGATACTGCCCCTGGCATTAGGATCCCAGTAGGGTGTGCCCAGCCCCACAAAGGCGGGTACCATATAGACTCCCGCTGAATCTTCAACGCTGCGTGCAAGCTCCTCGGTCTGGGCTGCGGAGTCAATAAGTTTAAGCTCATCTCTGAGCCATTTTACAACTGCGCCTGCTACGAACACGGAGCCCTCAAGGGCATAGCTTATCTTTCCGCCGATACCCCATGCGATAGTGGTAAGCAGTCCGCTGCGGCTTTTCACAGGCTCGGAGCCTGTATTCATCAGCAGAAAACCACCTGTTCCGTAGGTGTTTTTAACGTCGCCCTTATTGAAGCAGCATTGTCCGAAAAGTGCTGCCTGCTGGTCGCCTGCACAGCCGCATATCTTTATTGGAGCACCAAACAGTGAGCTGTCTGTTACGCCTATCTCACCGCTTGAATCCACCACCCTGGGCAGGATACACTTTGGTATTCCCAGAAGTCCCAGTATCTCATCGTCCCACTGAAGGGTGTGTATGTTGAACATCATAGTTCTTGATGCGTTGGTATAGTCGGTGGCATGGACCTTGCCGGCGGTGAGGTTCCATATGAGCCAGGTATCCACCGTACCGAAAAGCAGCTGTCCGTTCTGCGCTTTTTCACGTGCGCCCTCCACGTTGTCAAGAATCCACTTTACTTTTGTAGCGGAGAAGTAGGGGTCGATGACAAGTCCTGTTTTATCGCTGAAAAACTTTTCAAGCCCCTGCCGGGTAAATCTGGCGCACATATCGGCGGTACGTCTGCACTGCCACACAATGGCGTTATAGACAGGCTCGCCTGTGGTTTTGTCCCATAAAATAGTGGTTTCACGCTGGTTGGTGACACCGATCCCGCTTATCTCCCCGGGGGTGATGCCTGCATCTTCTATGGCTTGCCTTGCAACATCAAGCTGGCTTTGCCAGATATGCTTGGGGTCATGCTCCACCCAGCCGCCTTTTACGAATATCTGGGGAAATTCCTTCTGACAGCAGGACAGCTTTTCGCCCTTTTCGTTGAATATCAATGCTCTTGAAGATGTTGTACCCTGGTCAAGGGAAAGTATGTAACCTTTCATAGTTTTATCCTTTCATATTTACAGAGGGTCGTCGGAATTGCGGTGGGTCTGATATTTGACTTTGTCGCCCTCTTTGAGATCTTTCCATTCGTCCAGGCTCCGTTCCAGCTTTTGTTCGTTGCCTTTATCGTCCTTTATTATCACCCAGTATTTGCCTCTGCGGCTGCCCTGCCGTTTATCGCCGTACTTTGGCGAATCAACTTTCTCGGGCAGGTCTGTTTCTGCCCATTTCGGTTCGTGGTCGTCGGCGCTTGTCCGCAGAACATCGGTCTCTTTCCATTTGTCTATGTCGTAATAATACTTGGTGTCATATACAGGCTCTTTCCGGTAGACAGGCTCTTTGTAGGTCTTGTTCTCGTAGACGGTCTTGTAGCGGGGCGTTTTTACCTCTTTGTACTGCCCGTTGCCCATATCCTTATACTTGACATCGTAGCCGTCCTTTACCTGTTTGGCGACCCTTTTGGTTTTGGTCTCGTAGTGGTCGAGGACTTGCTTATAAGAGCGCACTTCACGATTTGACGAGACGACGGTGCCGCCGCTCGGCACGTTCCAGCCGTTTTCACGGTATGTATTATACTCCTCGACGCCTATCTCCTGCTGCCAGCCGAAGCTGATGACCTCGCCCTCACGATCGACGGGCTTCTGGTACCAGTTGAGTGCAAATATGCCCAGCGCCGCAAACAGTATCAGCCCGAACAGCAATTTTAATGCGCTTGAATTCTGCCTGTGTATATAATCTTTTTTCGGCCGCTGCTTTTGCCGGCGTTCCGGCTTTGGTTTGGGAGTTATCGGCTCGGGGTCGGGCTGATAGCTGCCGAGGGCATCGCTTTTTTTTGCGCCGCAGCTTTCGCAGACCTCAGCCTGCGCAGGATTCTGCGTTCGGCAATAGGAGCAAAGCCAGTTCGCCTCGTTGTTTTCCTGCTCTTTATCGACGTATTCGATCGGTTTTGACGTGTCCATAAAGAACCGCACATCGTTGGGTATCGACGTTCCGCATTTGGGACAGTCCTTGTGATCTGCACGGACGGTCTCTCCGCAGTACGGACATTTCCAGTAGCCCCATACGTTCACTGTTTACACTCCTTTATACTTATACATCATACTACATACTACTAATAATAATACTATGATTTGGATCACTTGTCAAACATTACGCAGGATTTCCTTAAAAGTCCCATATTATGTACATATCAGCCTTGCAAAAGATGTACAAATGTGCTATAATCATAGCGATATAGCATTGTAAAAAAGGAAGTGACACAATGGCAAAGGTGAAAAGCTCTTATGTGTGCAGTCAGTGCGGATACGAAACTGCAAAATGGAACGGAAGGTGTCCCGGCTGCGGCGAATGGAACACCCTTGAGGAGGTTGAGGTAACTGTAAGAGCAGGCTCAAAAGCCCGCAGTGTTTCAGCGGTAAAAGACGTTTCGGACAATATCGTTAACATAAACGGCATAGATGCCAGCTATAACGAGAGCCGCTACATGACAGGGCTTAGCGAGCTGGACAGAGTGCTTGGAGGCGGGCTTGTAAAGGGTTCGGTGGTGCTTCTCGGAGGCGAGCCGGGAATAGGAAAGTCTACAATACTGCTTCAGATATGCAGCTTTATCGGCAGGGAGCACACTATACTTTATGTGTCGGGCGAGGAATCTCTCAGGCAGATCAAACTCCGTGCGGACAGGCTTGGGGTGGACAGCGAAAATCTGTATCTTCTTGCCGAGACCGACTGTGAGAAGATCTGCAATGTTATTGTCAAGCAGCAGCCTGAGGTAGTTATCATCGACTCCATTCAGACCATGAGCATGGCGGAGCTTAACTCGGCTCAGGGATCGGTGACACAGGTGCGGGAGTGTACAAACGTGTTCACACGCACGGCAAAGTCAGAGGAGATACCAATGTTCATTGTGGGTCACGTGAACAAGGACGGTGCTATTGCAGGTCCTAAGGTCATGGAACACATTGTTGATTGTGTGCTTTACTTTGAGGGGCAGAGGAATCTGACATACCGTATCCTTCGGGCGGCAAAAAACAGATTTGGCTCAACTAATGAGATCGGCGTTTTTGAAATGGCTGACAAGGGGCTTTTGCAGGTGGAAAACCCGTCGATGCTCCTGCTGGAGGGCAGACCGACCGATGTTTCCGGCACCTGCGTCGCCTGCATTATGGAAGGCACAAGACCGCTTATGGCAGAGGTACAGGCTCTGGTGTCAAAATCTGCCCTTTCAACACCAAGACGCACAGCAACCGGCATAGATTATTACAGGATGTCAATTATCATTGCGGTTCTGGAAAAGCGGCTGGGCTACTTCTTCGGCGGGCTTGACGTGTATATCAACATTGTTGGCGGCTTGAAGCTGGACGACACGGCGGCAGACCTTTCGGTGGCTATGGCGCTTTATTCCAGCCTTACAGATAAGATAATTGACAGCAAGACGATAGCTTTCGGTGAGATAGGTCTCGGAGGTGAGCTGCGCACAGTCACACATATCCCACAGCGTATTGCCGAAGCAGAGCGAATGGGCTTTGAAAAGGTTATTTTGCCCGCACATTCGCTCAAAGGCGTGGGAACAGGCAAGTTTGGCATAAAAATAATCGGCGTACACTCGATAAAAGAAGCGTTCAAGGAGATATAAAAGTAAACTTTATGTAAATTTTCGCAAATTTCTTGACTTTTCCTTTATTATATGGTATGATACATAAGCCGCATATTTACGGTAGAACAAGTTCGGAGTATGCTTCGGCACCGTACATAGCGAGATCAAATTAAAGGCAGGTGCATATTGAATGTACGCAGTAATCGAAACAGGCGGAAAGCAGTATCAGGTCAAGGCAGGCGATGAGGTATTCATCGAGAAGCTTGATGTTGAGGCTGACGACAAGGTGACTTTTGACAAGGTCATGATGATCGCCAATGATGAGGGTGCAGCAACTGTAGGTGCTCCTTATGTTGAGGGTGCTACTGTTAGTGCAAAGGTTCTCAAGAACGGTAAGGCTAAGAAGATCACAGTTTTCACTTACAAGCCTAAGAAGGGCGAAAAGAGAAAGATGGGTCACAGACAGCCATACACAAAGGTACAGATCGAAGCAATAAACGCATAATCGATGATAAAGGCTGATTTTTACCGAAGCAGCGAGGGAAGACTGCTTGGCTTTGAGGTTTCGGGTCATGCGGGGCTTGCCGATGAGGGACAGGATGTTTGCTGTGCAAGCGTGTCCTCTGCCGTTATGCTGGCGGCGAACACAATAACCGAGGCGTTTAAGATCAGCGCTAAGGTAAGTGTTGAAGAAAACGACATTATGCTGAAGCTGGGAAGCGATCCGCAGGGCGAGGGCGACAAGGTGCTTTTAGGACTTCTGACGCATCTTTACCTGATGCAGGACGAGTTCCCGGGCTATGTTTTGGTCAAGGTCCACGACAGGTGACTTTGACGGTGAAATTACATTTTTGGAGGTGTAATTACAATGATAAAGATATCTATGCAGTTTTTTGCTCATAAAAAAGGTATGGGTTCCACAAAGAACGGCCGTGATTCTGAGGCTAAGAGACTTGGCGTCAAGAGAGCTGACGGACAGTTCGTTCTGGCAGGAAATATCCTGGTAAGACAGAGAGGAACTCACATCCATCCGGGCGAGAATGTTAAGCGTGGTTCAGACGACACACTTTTTGCTACAAGTGACGGCGTTGTAAAGTTCGAGAGACTTGGCAAAGACCGTAAAAAAGTATCTGTTTATCCACAGGCTTGATTTAATGAAAACTACCGACCCCGAGCTTGAGGCTTGGGGTCGAATTTGTGTGTCGGGCATTCTTTGCCTGATGATTGAGGAGATTCTTCTGAAAAGATTGTTTTCAGATTTTCTTTTTAAGCTCTCAGTCATTTTCGGCGCTTGGGCTATATGCCCAAGCACCGAAAATCATTAAAAGTTTTAGGAAGGGAGTTTGAGGGATGACCCTTTTTCAAAAGGGTTTCCCTCAATTATCCGACAAAGGAGGCAGGAAAGTTGTTTGTCGATAGTGCCAAGATATATGTCAAGGCCGGGGACGGCGGTGACGGAGCGGTATCGTTCCACAGGGAAAAATATGTAGCTGCGGGCGGTCCTGACGGCGGTGACGGCGGAAAAGGCGGCGACATCGTCTTTAAGGTGGACAATAACCTTTCCAGCCTTATTGATTTTACCTATAAGAGAAAATATGTTGCGCAAAAGGGCGAGAACGGCTCGTCAAAGAACAGCTTTGGAAAGAGCGCACCTGATGTTGTGATAAAAGTTCCGAGGGGAACGGTGGTCAAGGAGTTCAAGACCGGACGTATCCTTGCGGATATGTCGGGGGACGAACCTGTGGTCATTGCAAGGGGCGGCAAGGGCGGTCGTGGAAACGCTCACTTTGCCACTTCAACAAGGCAGATACCAAAGTTTGCAAAGCCGGGATTCAGGGGCGATGAATATGAGCTGCTGCTGGAGCTGAAGCTTATTGCAGACGTGGGTCTTGTGGGATTTCCCAACGTGGGCAAATCCACGCTTATATCAGTGGTCTCGGCGGCTAAGCCGAAGATCGCAAACTACCATTTCACCACTTTGACACCTGTGCTTGGCGTTGTCAAGATAGAGGACGGCAAGTCTTTTGTTATGGCGGATATACCGGGTCTTATCGAAGGTGCCAGCGAGGGAGTGGGACTTGGTCATGAGTTCTTGCGCCACGTGGAAAGGTGCAGGCTTATCGTTCACGTTGTTGACGTTTCCGGCAGCGAGGGCAGAGATCCCATTGAGGACTTTGAGGCGATAAACAAGGAGCTTGCGGGCTTTTCACAGGAGCTTGCCGATGCACCTCAGATAGTTGCCGCAAACAAGTCGGACATGGCGACACCGGAGCAGATAGAGAGATTCAGAAAGTATATACAGAACAAGGGTCTGGCGTTCTATGAGATCTCGGCGGCAACGACGCAGGGCACCAGAGAGCTGACCTACGGAGTGTGGGAGGAGCTTGGCAAGCTGCCCCCGGTAAAACAGTTTGAGGCTCAGCCACTCACAAGAGAGGAGCTGGACGCTAAGCTGCTTTCAAAGAAGGATTTTGAGATCACGGTGGAGGACGGCATCTATTTTGTGGAAGCCGACTGGCTGTGGGATATAATCAGAGTTGCGGATATGGATGATTACTCGTCGCTGCAGTATTTTCAGAATGTACTGCGTTCCACCGGCATTATCGACAAGCTGGAGGAGATGGGTATAAACGAGGGAGACACGGTGGCTATATTCGACTTTGAATTTGAGTATGTACGGTAAGGAGGAGTTCCTACGCAGATCAAGCTTACAGACCATGATGCGCTGCAGTATTCACCTCTTGCTCTGGCGTTCATAGGGGATTCGGTTTATGAACAGCTTGTAAGGGAAAGACTGATCTTAAAGGCAAACACCACAGCCAACGCTTTACACACCATGGCGGTGGAAAGAGTCTGCGCCGAGTTTCAGGCGGCTGCTGTTCACAGACTTATAGACGACGATGTGCTCAGCGAGCAGGAAACAGAGGTCTATAAGCGGGGCAGGAACGCAAAGGGCATCAATCCGCCTAAGCATTCATCGGTAGGCGAGTACAGAAGTGCAACGGGGCTTGAAACGCTGTTTGGGTTTTTGAAGCTCACCGACAGGACAGACAGGATAGAGGAGCTTTTCTCACTTATATGGGAGAGAGCCGAAAAGGATAGTAAACAATAGCTTTACAGCATTAAGAAAATATAAGGAGTGAAAACAATGTCAGGTCATTCAAAATGGGAGAACATTAAAAGAAAAAAAGGTGCAACAGACGCTGCAAGGGCAAAGATATTTACCAAGATAGGCAGAGAGATCGCTGTTTGCGTTAAGGAGGGCGGTGCAGACCCTGCGGGAAATGCAAGGCTGCGTGACCTTATCCAGAAGGCAAAGGCAAACAATGTTCCTAACGATAATATCGACAGATGTATCAAGAAGGCTGCCGGTGACGGTGACAAGAACAACTACGAGTCTATGGTATACGAGGGATATGGTCCTTCGGGAGTTGCAGTTATAGTTGAATGTCTGACAGATAACAAGAACCGCACGGCGGGAGATGTCCGTCACTACTTTGACAAGTTCGGCGGAAACCTTGGTACATCGGGCTGTGTATCCTTCATGTTCTCTGACAAGGGAGAGATCGTTGTGGAAAACAACGGCGGCGATGAGGACAAGATAATGGAGGACTGCTTTGAGGCAGGTGCAGACGATTTTAACATTGATGACGATGTTATCGAGATCGCATGCGGTCCAAACGATGTTCATTCTGTAAGAGAGGCACTTTCTTCAATGGGCTACAATGTGCTGTCCGCAGAGGCAACAAAGGTGCCTTCAAACTACACCACTCTCACAGACGAGGAGGCTATCAAGAAGATGAATCTTCTGCTTGATGCCCTTGATGACAACGATGACGTTCAGAATGTTTACCACAACTGGGATATGCCTCAGGAGCCGGACGAGGACTAACAGAAAATAGATAAGACCCACACTCAGGTGTGGGTCTTTTTTTATGGGTTATTCCGGCTTGAAGGATTCCAGCCATTTGCATATGGAGTCATGGTATTTATCTTTATCGTCCCGGCTGCAGCAGCCCTCTATCTCGTAAATGGAATCTTCTGTGACAAGCACAGCGGTCACGATCCATACATCCTCGGAGCTTTTAAGGTACTGTTGTCTTACCTCGGCATATTCGGTTATCACCAGGTCGCCTTGCATTTTTACGGTCATTGACTGGTTATCCAGTTTCATTTTCTTTGAATTCTTTATCATATCCTGGCGGATCTTTTCAACGCCGCTTTTTTTCACAAGATCTTTTTCTGCCTCGTTAAGCTCTGATTTTGAAATGTAAACCGCAGCAGTATCGCAGACAAAAAATCCTATCTTTTTAAAGTCAGGGTCGTCCTCATGGATATTGTCGTTTTCCTCAAGTGCTTTTGGAAGGGTAATAGAGTAGCCGTCCTTTTTGACGCTTCGCCATGTGTCCTCGTCCAGGGGATCGCCGCTTCTGAGCACGAAGAAAAGAATAACGCCGGCTATGCACACCACAGCAAGGATCGCTGTCAGAACGATAATCCTTGTTTTGGAGCCGGACTGCTTCTTTTCAAGCGAAGCAAGATCCCGTCCGTCGGGGGTCAGTATTATTTCAGTCGCATCGTCTTTCTCTTTTTCCTGCACCTCATCACAGATCTCGCCGCAGGAGCATTCAGTTTCTCCCGGAGGGAGTTCACGTCCGCACGCTTTACATTTCACATCTGTCACCTCACACTGCTTTAATAAAAGAAAGTATACCATGCCGCAGCTGAATTGTCAACTTTTGCGGCTGCAAAAAAAGACCTGCACATCAAAGTGCAGGCCTTTGCGGTCTTATTTTGCCTTGAAAGAATCAGCCCATTTATACATTGCGTCGATATACTTATCCTTTTCGGATTCGGCACAAAAGAACTCGATCTCATAAGCGTATGTGTCGGTAACAAGAGTTGCATCCAGCATCCACAGCTTATCAGTATCCTTTATGTAGTTCTTTCTCTGAACAGGATACTCCACTGTAACAAGATCGCCACGGACCTTTGGCTCAAGCTGATGGTTGTTTATCTTTTTCTTTTTCAGATAATCAATGAAATATTGCTTTGTGCCCTCAATGCCCTTTGATTTTATCATAGCTGTCACGTTGGTGTTGTCATATTTTGCAAGGTATGCAGCTGTCTTGTCGCCCTTGTAGAAGCCCAGACGCTTATAGCCGCTTCCGATATCCACAATATTATCACTTTCCTTCATAGAGCTTGGAAGGGTAATGGAAAACTCGGCCTTGTCGATCTTTTTCCAGCTGTCCTCGTCAAGGGGATCTCTTCCCTTGATGAACTTATACGCCAGAAATCCTCCGCCGCCCAGAAGTGCAAGGATAAGTATCACTATAAGGATCTTTGCGCCAAGTCCCATGCCGGCTTTTTTCTGCAAGGAATAGATATCTCTTCCGTCGGGAGTAAATCCCTGCTGGAATCCGCCTTGTGGGAAAACACCCTGTGGAAAGCCGCCGCCCTGCTGCTGGAAACCGGTATCGCCTGAAAGGCTTATGGGGTGTCCACATTCACAGTACACCTGACCGGGCTGTGCTTCACGTCCGCAATATTGACATCTCATTATTTTTCCCCCTTTATTTTTATACAACGAAATTATAACACGAGGGAAACAAAATGTCAATAGTCATGGCGGGGCGGGGCTTCATTCAGTAAAGAAAATAATATACCACTCCGTAGATCACGCTTGCCAGAGTTCCGTAAAGGATGACAGGACCGCAGATGATAAATATCTTTGCGCCCACACCTGTGATAAACCCTTCGGTCTTGAACTCCACCGCAGGTGCTGCCACGGCATTGGCAAAGCCTGTTATGGGCACAAGTGCGCCTGCTCCTGCCTGCTTGGCAAACTTTTCGTACCAGCCAAGAGCGGTCGTAAGGGCGGAAAGGAATATCAATGTCAGAGACACAGACAAAGAAGCGGTCTTGCGGTCAAGCCCTGCATATTCGTAAAGATCCATAATGCCCTGTCCAAGGACGCATATCAGTCCGCCGAAAAAATACGCCTTGGGAACGGTCGTCCACCATTTTGTTCCGTGAGATGCTTTTTTGCACATTTGTGCATACTGTTCACTGGAAATACCAAGTTCCATAAAAAAACCTCCGTATAGCTCATTTGCTGTACACCGTAAAAAAGCGGTGCGTTGTCTTTGAGTTTATTATGCGGAGGTTTTATTATTTTATTCTGTTTTTTTGCTTTCCTTTTCTGCTTTTTCCTTCGCCTCAAGGTCTGCTTTTTCCTTTTCCTTGGCACGGGCAAGGTCTTGTTTCATCTGTGAAAGCGAGGGGAGCTTGTCCATAGTCAGGGTGACATTATTATTATAGATCAGCTGCAGGTCCTTTTCCGAGGTGAACTCCTGTGAAAAAGAACCGTCCTGCTTCATCAGGTAGCTTCCGCCCCATTGTCCCACAAAGGACCAGTATGCTTTCTCGTTGACCATGCTTCTTATTGTGGGCATAACGTCACATTCGGTCATTGCCGCAGGCTTTTTTCGGCTGATGCTTTGCAGGAAAAGCAGGTTGTTGATGCCGGAACCAGGGCTGTCGTTCTTATAGATATCGCAGGATATAATATCGCACATTGAGTCTCCCACGTACCAAGAGGCGTTCTGTGCGCTCCACACCCAGATAAGGTTGTTGAGCTTATGAAAACCGGTCTGTCTTTTATACACAAGCTCCCACAGCCATTTATAGGATGCAGCATCTTTGCCCCACCAGAAGTATCCGTTGCTTGCCTCGTGAAGAGGCCTCCAGATAACCGGGATACCTTTGCTTTGCAGCTTCAGCAGCTTCTGTGACACGGCATCTATATCCTTCACGATCTCAAGACATTCGCCGGATATCTTACCCTGGCTTTTAAGCTTTTCTATATCTGAGATCGGGAGCAGGGAAATGTCCTCCTTGGTGACCGCTTTTGAAAGGTCAAAGTCTGTTTCGGAGGCATAGCTGCTTTTTTTGCTCAAAGGGTCTTTCCAATGCCACATATAAGCAACGATACCGCCCATGGAGGAAAACTTTTCGGCGCACTCAAGGTCGTTATCGCAGGGAGAGCTGTCCCGGTCGGCTGCGTTCATAAGGTCTCCGAAGCGTATTGCAGGGCGTTTGCCTGTGGTTTTGCAGATCAGCTGGGATTCGGCAAGAGTGCCTATGGTATCGTGCTGTGCAAGCAAGATGTTTTTCCCGTAGACGCTGCACATATAGCTGTACAGAGCCTGAGCGTTCTCGTCGGCATTTTTGTTTGACAGAGCCGGCTTATCAAGGGCAAAGGATATCTTTGAGATGTCCTCGCTTGCGGTGACAGTACAGTAATCTATGTCCGCAGACGGGTCGGGTATCTCAATGCTGACGGTATGTCTGCCTTTTTCAAGGTATATATTTTTCACGGTTATTATCTCAAAGTGACCGTTTCCGGTGAAGGTAAAGCTGCTCAGCCGCTTTCCGTCGGCTGTGACGGCATTTTTATTCTTGCTGTCACAGGCGGCAGCCAAGCTCACGTTATAATACTGGTCCCGGGGCAGGTCAAATTCCAGCTGCCACTGACCCTGTGCGGATATTCCTGTAACATAGCCCTCGCCGCTGAAACCCTCACGCCGGTCAGCTTTTTTTGCGTCCCCGGAAAGCTTTGCACTTTCTGCCTGGATGGTCTGTGTAAAGGGCGTGTATTCAAGCTCGCTGCCTGTTATTTCCGCCTGTTCCAGACGGGGCGGCGGGGGTTCCGGGGTGGTGACGGTAGTGACGGTGGTGGTTTGAGTCTGTGAGGACTCATCGGTATTGACAGATGAGGGTATATCGTCTTTTTTTATATCGCTGCCGCAAGCTGCCAGACAGACAGCCATGGTCAGAGCCGTACACAGGCAAAGTCTTTTTTTAATAAGCAAGTCGCCTACATTCCTTTCAAATAATAAACTGCAAAGGTCAGTATAACATATTTTTCACCATGTTGCAAGTACAAACGATATGTTCAAAGAAATTATCGGGCGGTCAAAAATGACAAAAAGTGCGCCTTGTATATGCTAATATATGCTCACAGAATAAAAATATGAAAGGACTGGTGAAAATGGGAGTGGAGCTGATAAGCCGGGGGAAGGTGCTTTGCGCCAGGCTCAGCGGAGACATTGACCACCACGGCGCAAAAGAGCTTCGCAGAGATATCGACATCGCCATAGAGGAAAATTGTCCGTCGGAGCTTATTCTTGATTTTTCCGCAGTGACATTTATGGACAGCTCGGGGATAGGACTTGTAATGGGCAGATACAAGCTGATGAATGAACGGGGCGGAACGGTGACCGTGGCAAAGACCCCTGCGTACATCGGCAAGGTGATGCGGGTTTCCGGAGTGGGAAAGCTGGCAAAGATAGTGAACGAATACACCCTCCCCAAGGAGGATGAACAGGAGGTGATGAAAATTGAAACGACCAATCAATGATATGAAAGTCGTTTTTCCCAGTTTGTCTGAAAATGAGCGCTTTGCTCGAATTGCAGTCAGCGGTATCGTTTCTCTTGCTGACCCGAAAATCGATGAGCTTGCAGACATCAAGACCGCAGTCAGTGAGGCGGTCACAAACAGCATCGTTCACGGATACCCCGAAACGGTGGGAAAGATAGAGCTTACCGTGCGCTTATATGAGGACAGCACGGTGTACATAAAGGTCAGCGATAAGGGCTGCGGAATAGAGGATGTGCAGCAGGCAATGCTGCCCCTTTTCACCACCCGTCCTGATGAGGACAGGGCAGGACTTGGTTTTGCGGTAATGGAAAGCTTTATGGACAAGATAAAGGTCACAAGCAAAGTGGGCAGGGGGACAACGGTCGTTATGCACAAAAGGATAACCCCCAAGGAGCGCAAATGAGTCGTCCGCTGGCAGAGGAGAATCTGGGGCTGGTACATCTTTGTGCAGGCAGGTTCAAAAACCGTGGGATAGAGTATGACGAGCTGTTTTCTGCCGGCTGTGTGGGGCTTTTAAAGGCGGTGAAAGCCTTTGACTCTGACAGGGGAGTGCTTTTTTCCACTTATGCGGTGCCTGTTATCCTTGGGGAGATAAAAAGGCTGTTTCGTGACGGGGGGACGGTAAAGGTTTCCCGGGGCACCAAGGAGCTTTCGCTGAAGCTGACACGAATGGCGCAGCAGTATACGCTGAAAAACGGCTGCGAGCCGACTGTATCCCAGCTTGCACAGCTTTGCGGTGAGAGCGAGGAAAGGGTGGTGGAGGCACTCAACGCTTCGGCGGCACCTTTGAGTCTTACGGCGGAAAACGATGACGGGACAAGGCAAACGGACATACCTGTTGATGCACCTGACGAATGTATTGTTGAAAGGCTGGCGCTGAAGCAGGCATTATCGGGACTTGAAAAAAAGGACAGGCAGCTTATATATCTGCGCTATTTCAAGGAGCTTACCCAGACCCAGACCGCACAGATGCTTGGCATGACCCAGGTACAGGTGTCAAGACGGGAGAAGAAACTGCTTTGCGCCATACGGGAACAAATGGATACAAAATAAAAAAGGAGTTACCGCAAGGTCTGCGATAGCTCCTTTAATAGTTTACTGTTTATTCTGCCAGCTGTTTTGCTGCGGCTGGGTGTTGTTATAGTTCTGCTGTGGATAGGCGCCGTTGTAGCCGGTGTAATTGTAATTATTATACGGCTGCTGAGGCTGTTGGTAGGTATTCTGATATGGGTTCTGATACTGCTGCCGGGCGTAGCCGTAGTTCTGGTAGTAGGGCTGGGAATACTGATTCTGAGCGGTATAGTTATTCACTTGCGTATAGCCGTTTGGTGTATAGTAGTAACCCTGCTGCTGGTAAGGCTGTGTATACTGTCCCTGATATTGCTGAGGTGTATACTGCTGTGGGGTATAGGTCTGCTGTGGATACTGCTGCTGGGGATACATAGTCTGTTGCGGGTAGTATCCGTAATACCCGTAATTGGGCACAGGAACTCTGCCCACAAAGGTGGATCCTCTGGAGCATTTGCGCACATTGATTATTGCAAGCACGGTGGTCACCACAACAAATCCCAGGAATATGACTATTGCGCCCTCAAATGCGTTGACAAGCGAGATACTGAAATCATATGTTCCGTGGATAAGAAGTGGAACGAAGAATGACAGCAGCATATTCTTTGTCTTGCCGCTTTTATCTCCTATATACTGGCAGTGTTTTGCTTTTCCGAAGAACATTCCCATAAACACTGCATCTATGGTATGACCC
Organism: Ruminococcus sp. FC2018; assembly: GCF_000621805.1. GTDB lineage: Bacteria > Bacillota > Clostridia > Oscillospirales > Ruminococcaceae > Hominimerdicola. Next base: position 185,103 of record NZ_JHXH01000005.1, read on the forward strand.
GGAACAGACAGCAGAGCACGCATCAGTGCCACCTGGTAGGTGCCTATCCTGAGGACATACATGATATTTTCAAGCGTTGCAAAGCCCAGTGAGATTATTACCGCATAGACTATGGCATCAAAGGTATAGTCAAAGTTCTTGTTGTTCCAGGTCACCGTCCGCAGCACCAGGAACTTGCAGCCCTCTTCCCACAGGGCAACGATAAGGAAATACTGAACAAAGTTTTCCGCCACAGAGAGGTTCTCTTTGAACCCAAGGATCTCAATAAACAGACTTTCGCCGATGGCAGCGCCCACAACGGTGAGCACTCCTAAAAAGAAAAGTCCGATAAGAAGTCCGATAGGTTCCTTTTCCACCTTATCCTTATAATAGATATAGGAAAACAGGATTATGGTGGGCACTATGGCAAGGAAAATTAAAATGGCATTGCTGGGCATATTATCCCCCCCTGATAATTTTACATCAAACACAAGCAGATTATAGCATATTTTTTTCTGTTTTGCAACAGCCGGAAACTATTTTTCCGGATTTTTAAAAAGATAGCCCGAGATAAACCGTCTGTCCTGCAAAAGATCATCCATGCTGTCATACTCCCGGGGAGCTGTGTCGTCGTTATATCGGTTATAGACGGTAAGTTTCCCTGTGTCATCGCTTTGGAAGGCGACGGCATGCAGCCCCGAACCAAAGCGGTTGAATCTGTGCTTTGAATAGGTATTGACCCAGAAGGAAACTATGCCTATATGTGAGCTGCTTGCCTGTTTTATAAATTCGTCTTTGGTTTTCAGGTAGCTGTACTCTATCTTATGGGCATCAAAATATCTTCTTATCTTTCCGGGTGAGCTGCCGAAAAAGGTGGAGAAAAAAAGAAGGGACAGATGGTTAAGCTCAAATTCGCTGATAACGTCCGGCAGAGGCTGGGGCATTTCAAGCAGCTGCATTATATTATACACGGCGATTATCTCACAGCCGCAGTGGTGCATACAATTTCTCCCATAGCGCATCGTGCGCACAGGCTCGGTGTTTTGTCCGTTGATAAGCGAGGAGCTTATGCCCTCAAAGAGGGATCGGTTGTAAGCGTGGTTTGCACTTACGCTTTTTCTGCTCGTACTGCAAAATTGCTTCCATTTCCCTTTCAATACCCTCACCGCCTTTCTTCTAAAGATTATAGCACGGCTCCGAAAAATTGTAAAGGGCGAAAAAATGTAGAATTATACTTGCAATATGAACGGATGTATGATATACTGTGAATGAGCAAAATAAAAAATTATAAAGGAGTGTAAAACATCATGAGTATTTTTGACAACCTGAAAAACAAGGCTGCCAGCGGTATTGCAGGCGCAGTATCGGGCATCGGCAAAGAGACCGGACCTAAGACCATTACCTTTGAAAGGCTGCCGGAAAGCGTTGAGGAGATGAAGGCTCTGCCGCAGGGACAGCTCAAGTCTGTTTATGACACAGCTGCACTTACCGTTTGTGCTTTGTGCGCATATGCAGCGGCTCCACAGATCGGCATTGAGATGCTCAACTTCCTCAAGGGACCTCAGCCACTGTCACCTCACGAGATCCAGTTCCTGCGTGACCGCATTGAGGGCAAGCCATACAAGCCGTTCTCATTCTTCCAGGGTGCTACCCCGGATAACGACTACACCCCTTCCCAGCCTTACACAATTACTATCGAGACAAACCCTTACACTTATCAGAACGAGGGCTATGCAACTATGCATCTTCGTTCCGGCGGAGCGGACAGCCCACGTCAGGTACAGCTGAGACAGCAGGGCTCCACAGGTCAGTGGTTCCTCTGGGAGAACTTCCTTCTTTCCGATATCCGTGAGCCTAAGTCACAGAATCCCTGGGCGTAAGATCAATATTTACCTGACCGCTGAGATGTGAAATGCTCCCCTTTTGTTAGACAATGTGGTATAATAGAAATATACCAATTAGAAATCTAACGGAAGGGGGCATTTTTATGCCTAAAGGAATACCAAATAAGAGATACACACCGGAATTCAAAATCAAGGTTGTTGAAACGATGCACAAAGAAAAGTTGAGCCACAGGGAAGCAGCACGGGAATTCGATGTGAGTAATCATAATAGAGTCTCAGACTGGGAGCGCATCTATCTTGAAGAAGGCAAAGAAGGTTTTTATGTTGAGCGCCGAGGACGCAAGTCGACAGGCCGTCCTACAAAGCTAAAAAAGGAAGTCCAAGA
>NZ_JHXH01000006.1 GCF_000621805.1 Ruminococcus sp. FC2018
CTTTAGCGTATTACGTGCCCCTTAAGGGGCGGCTGGTGAAGTGCCCTTTTAGGGCTGTTATAAAACCACCGGCTTCGCCGGTGTGATATTTATTTATGCTGCTGACTTGTTGTTCTTGGAGTAGTCAGTGTATTTCTTGTACAGATTCTTTGCGGAATACTTCTTTATGGAGGCATTGTCCACCTTTATGTTGATGTCTTCCTCCCACTGCTCGATAAGCTTGTCAAAGTCCGGGTTCTTCATTTCCTTTATCACGGTGTCACGGGACTCTGTGGCGTATTCCTTGCTTCTTTCGGTAACGTCGCCTTTGATTATTATGTAATAAGCTGTGTCGTTGGAATATTTGGTGACCTTGCCCTGGGACATTCCCTTTATCTCAGTGAGCAGCTTGCCGTAATCGGATTTTAAAGTTTCTTCATCATAAGATGCATAGTTTATCATTGTTTCGTTGGGGTATTTGTTCTTAGTCTCCTCGCCTGTGGTCTGCAGGGGAATGGAGCTTGAGCTGTCGGATGTGGAGCTGCTGTCTGTCTTGGAAGAACTGTCTGTATCGCCAACCTTGCTGCTGTCGGATTTGGACTCGGCAGCGGAGCTTGACTCGGCAGCAGAAGAACTTGAGTCGGCAGTTGAAGAACTTGAATCAGCGGAAGACGAGCTTGAATCGGAGGACGAGGTATTTGTTTGTGAAGTGCCCTGAGTTTCCTTGTTGTACTCCTCGATCACCGAGTCAAAGTCCTTGAAGCTCTTGCCCTCGGCTTTCTTCATATACTCGTCGATCTTAGCTTCGTTTTCCTTATTCTCTTTATCCTTTTCGCTTTCATCGGTCTTTGTGCTCTTGCTTATGGATATCATCTTGTATCTGAGGTAATTGTCGTTGATGTACTTCACAAGATCATCGTCGGAAACAGCTTCCTTGCCGTCTTTTCCGTAATAGTAGTCAAAAAGCTTCTCACGCATCTTGCTCTGTTTCATGATCTCGGATATAGAATCCTTTGAGATGCCCATTTCCTCATACATATCCTTTTGTGAATTGTACGAGTTTGTAGCGGAATCCTTTATCGTCTTGTTCTCATCGTCTGTAAGCTTAAGACCCAGCTCGTCAAACTTTGAAACTATTGCACAGTACGCCTTGGTGTTCTTCATGGCGTTATCTTCAAGATAGACAGCCATTTCCTTGTCACCGACTTTTTTGTCCATTACATTCTCGGTGGAACCGGTGTAATAGGACATGTACTGCTGGTTGATAAGCTCGCTTATTATGTTGTAGATGTATATTCCCGAATTGACCTGTTTATTATCGCTGTAGCTCATGCAATATCTGCCGGCAGAACAGCTTGTCAGCATTACCGCTGCAAGTGCCACGCTGACTGCTGCACTTGCCAGTCTTTTCAGCCTTGCCATATACTATTCATTTCCTTTCGTAAAAAAGTGTTATATCTGCACTTAACCTATTTATTATACACCAAAACTTTCTATAAGTCAAGACCGCAGCGGCGGTACGCAACACCCTCGCCGATAAGTCCGGTGTGAAACCGAAGCTTTCTTGGGCTCGGGGCAGAAATGCCTGCGAAAATTCACATTAAGTCGGCAGCGGCGGTCCGCAACACCCTCGCCCATAGTATAGAATGAAATCGCAGTTTATTCAGGCTCGGGGCAGAAATGCCTGCAAAAATTTACATTAAGTCGGCAGCGGCGATCCGCAATATCCGTAAACAATTTATAATAAGCCGCTTACCCCTTCAAAGGGTCAAAGCCCTTTGCCATAATGCAGTTGGGAAGGTCGTATGTTCCGGACAATGGGGCAGGGGTCACAGCACGCAGACTGTCCGGCTCGCACAGACATGAGACAGGAAAAATCATCTCGGCTTTTGTCTGTTTACCTTGCGGTGAAGAAAACTCAAGTTTTGCGCCCATTGAATTGCAGTAGCAAGCCGCAACGGCAATTCCCAGCGATTCTCCGGGACCGAAGTTTTTAAACGCACCAAATGGTGTTTTATACTCCTCAAGAGCTTTTATGTCGGCAGCGGTTCCATTGTCGGTAACGCTGATGACTGCTGTGTCCGAGGTCCTTTCAATGGCAAGGGTGCACTGCTTTTTTTCTGCATTGCAGTACATATAAGCGTTGACAAGCAGGTTGCACACCGCCGCTCTTAGCCTGTCCGCATTGGTTTTCATATAAACCGGACCTGTGATATTGCAGATGAACTCACATCCGTTCTCCTCAAAGGCATCGCTGAGCTCCTGCGCCAGACTTTCGATTATCTTTGAAACATCCAGCACCTGTGTAGAATAAAGCCCGTTGTAATACTTGGATATCTCGTTGAGGTTAGTGGTTGCGGAAAAGACTTTTAAGATGCTGTATCTTATGCTTCGGTGTGAAGCAAGCCTTTCAAGGTCACCGCTTTGCACAAGCTTGCTTCTCTCATCCTCGATGGAATAGACCACCGAGGCAAGCTCATTTCTGATATTGCCCAGGAAATTGTTTTTGAATCTGATGTGGTCGGAAACATCCGAAAGCTCCTCTACGTCGCTGCACGAATAGAATTGCAGGATATACCCGCATATATCTCCGCCCTCTTGGATCGGTATGATGTCAACGGCAGGTGATCTGCCGAAGTCGGCGTGATATCTGACGGTGGCAGGCGCTTCAAGGGGCAGCGAAAGCTCACGGTCGCCGTAGTGGCGCAGCTTGTTTTTGTCAAATGAAGCAGGAACACCTTTGCCGTTGTCCCACAGGGGAACAAGCAGGCTGTCGGTCACCATTACCGCTTTTTGGAAAGAAGAATATATATTTTTCAAAGTTTCAAGGCAAATCATGGGAACACTCCCTTCAATTATCGGTTATACTTTATTACACATTATACCCGCAAAGTGTCTGTTTGTCAATAAAAGCCCTTTATATTTGCATGTTTTGACCCTGCAGGGAAAGGCTTACAAAAAGTTGGCATAAAATTTACAAAAACACTTGCAATATAAATGAAAATGTAGTATAATAATTACAGAAATTTTTAGGAGGTATATCAATTATGGCAGTTAAAGTTGCAATCAATGGTTTTGGACGTATCGGACGTCTCGCATTCAGACAGATGTTCGGAGCAGAGGGCTACGATGTTGTTGCTATCAACGACCTCACAAAGCCTTCCATGCTGGCAAATCTTCTCAAGTATGACACCGCTCAGGGTGGATACTGCGGAAAGATCGGCGAGAACGTACACACTGTTTCTGCTGATGACGAGGCTAACACCATCACAGTTGACGGCAAGACACTTACTATCTACAAAGAGGCTGACGCAAGCAAGCTCCCTTGGGGCGAGATCGGCGTAGACGTTGTTCTGGAGTGCACAGGTTTCTATTGCTCAAAGGATAAGTCTATGGCTCACATCAATGCAGGCGCTAAGAAGGTTGTTATCTCTGCTCCTGCCGGCAAGGATCTGAAGACTATCGTATTCTCCGTTAACGAGAAGACTCTTACAAGCGACGATCAGATCATTTCTGCTGCATCCTGCACAACCAACTGTCTTGCACCTATGGCAGACACACTTAACAAGTATGCTCCTATCCAGAGCGGTATCATGAGCACTATCCACGCTTACACAGGCGACCAGATGATCCTTGACGGTCCTCACAGAAAGGGTGACCTGAGAAGAGCAAGAGCCGGTGCTGCTAACATCGTTCCTAACTCTACAGGTGCTGCTAAGGCTATCGGACTTGTTATCCCTGAGCTCAATGGCAAGCTTATCGGCTCTGCACAGAGAGTTCCTGTTCCAACAGGTTCTACCACTATCCTTACTGCTGTTGTTAAGGGCACAGACGTTACAGCTGAGGGCATCAACGCTGCTATGAAGGCTGCTGCTTCCGAGTCCTTCGGCTACAACGAGGATCCTATCGTTTCTTCTGACGTTATCGGCATGAAGTTCGGTTCCCTGTTCGATGCTACACAGACAATGGTTAGCAAGATAGCTGACGATCTCTATGAGGTACAGGTTGTTTCCTGGTACGACAACGAGAACAGCTACACAAGCCAGATGGTAAGAACTATTAAGTATTTCGCTGAGAATTGCTAATAGTGATCTGAAAGCTATAATCAGGCTGCTGCGTTTTGCGGCAGCCTTTTTCTTTACGGAGGTGAGCAGTCATGCTTATTGATATTTCACAGGAGGTTTTTACCTGCACAGTTTTTCCCGGTGATCCCCAGCCGCAGAACATAAGGGCTCAGAGTATTCAAAAAGGGGATATATGCAATCTTACAGAGCTGCATATGTGCGCCCACAACGGCACTCATGTGGATTCGCCGTACCATTTTATAGACAGCGGCAGGACTATTGACCAGATGCCGCTTGACAGCTACATCGGGGACTGCTACGTTGCCCACCACGACGGCGATGTGTCGGCTGCCGACGCAGAGCTTATTCTCAATAATGCCCGACAAGCAGGCGGCTGGGAACGCATACTCATAGGCGGACGGGCAACTGTTACCGAGGAGGCGGTAAAGGTGTTCGCTGACGCAAGGATAAAGCTTATCGGAAACGAGAGCCAGACCGTCGGTCCTCAGGATTCCCCACGTAACGTCCACCTTATCCTCCTCAGCAGAGATATTACCCTGCTTGAAGGCATCAGACTCGCAGGCGTTGAGCAGGGAAAGTATTTCCTTATGGCTCAACCCTTGAATTTGGGCGGCTGCGACGGCGCTCCATGCCGTGCCGTCTTATTGAAATAAATCAGAATTTACCGCAGCACCCTTGCGTGGCAGCTGGGGGAAACCCTTTTGGAGAAGGGTTATCCCCCAGACCCCCTTCCTAAACCTTTTATAGATTTTCGGCAATCGGGAGCCACGCCTCCCGATCACCGAAAATATGTAGAAGTTCAAGAGGAGAGTTTGAGGAAAACTTTTCCCAAGAGAATATCTCCAACTGCTATGCAAGGATATTGTGGTAAATCCGAATTATCATCATATGTTTGATGCATAGTCAGGTTAGATTTCTCTAAAAAGGATTCCTCTTGTACTCCCTTAAAGCTCTTAACCATTTTTGGTGCTTGGGAGTGAAACTCCCAAGTGCCAAAAATCATTAAAAAGTTTCTGAAGGGGGCACGGGGGGAACTCTTTTCAAAGAGTTCCAGCCCGATTATGCACTGAACGTATGATGATAAATTCTGATTTATAGTGAAAAAAGCTCCCGGGGGGTGGGAGCTTTTAAAATATCAGGTCAACTTATTACCGCAGGTGGAGCAGAACGTGGAACCTTGAGCATTGATCATACCGCAGGTCTGGCACCGCACGCCTTGCGGCTGGTTTGCCGTTGGTTGAGCTTGCATAGGCTGTGCGTAGGGCTGCCGGTACTGCTGCATGGTTGGCTGTGCATACTGTTGATTGGGATAGGGCTGATTGGGATTTACTTGTTGATTCGGGTATTGTACGTAAGGGGGATTCTGGCGTCTTTTATCCTGCATAACGATACAGATTACAACACCCAATAAACCCAAAAAGAAACCGCAGCAGAACCATCCGCCGGGGTTGTCATAGCCTTTATTTTTCATAATAGTCTTGCAGACCAAGCCAAGAGCTGTGAAAAAGCAAACAGAAAAAAATGCACCGATAATTAGGACAAACAGGGCAGTTTGACCGAAGAAAGCATCGTCATAACTATGAACCATACCTATTACCTCCGGATTTTATTTTACTACTATTGTATCACTTTGACAGCAAAAGTCAAGATAATTCGACATATGTCCACAAAAAAGCAAGCCCTCTGAGTGAGGACTTGCAGAAAGCTTATACAATTTTATTACCGCAGCCTGCGCAGAAAACAGAGCCCGGTGTATTCATCATACCACAGCTCTGGCACCGCACGCCTTGCGGCTGGTTTGCCGTTGGTTGAGCTTGCATTGGCTGTGTGTAGGGCTGCTGGTACTGCTGCATCATTGGCTGTGTGTACTGCTGATTGGGATAGGGCTGACCGTAGGGCGGTTGACCATAGGGTGGCTGCCCATAAGGCGGCTGACCGTAGGGATTGCCGTTTGGGAAAGGCGGTCTGCTCAGATCCGGACGGGTGATTGCGATCACGAGTCCGATAATTCCCAGGAAAAATCCGCAGACAAACCAAGTGCCAAGGTTGGTATAGCCTTTGTTTTTCATTATGTAGCGCACAACAAAGCCCCAGATCGTACAGCCGATAAGACTGCCGATCAAAATACCTACCCAGAAGGAAGTGTCATAGTTACTATAGAATGATGCCAAATACATAAAAATCTCTCCCCTAAATAAACTTCAACAATATAATACAATTTTCGCCGCAAAAAGTCAAGCCCCCACGGAAACAGGAAATAACAATGTATTTGAATTGTACGCAAGTTTATGTGCGATTTGTGACTGTATTGGGACAGTCTTTTTGTTTTAACAACCGTTTGCTCACAAGCATAGATTGTAGTAGGCAGGTGTGTTCAATAGTACAAAATTTTGTACACCTGCAAATACATGAAAGGACTTTGTGATGAACGGTTTTATTTATGCGCTGGGCGGCACCGGGTTCACATTCATGATGACTGTGCTGGGTGCGGCGGTGGTGTTTTTCTTTAAAAGCGACAAACACAGCGACAAGACGCAGAGTGTGTTCCTTGGATTTGCGTCGGGGGTGATGATCGCTGCTTCTGTGTGGTCGCTGCTTATTCCTGCTATCGAGGAGGCGGAAAGGCTTGGAAAGACGGGCTGGGTGCCTGCATCCTTCGGTTTTATGCTTGGGGTGGTGTTCCTTATGCTCCTTGACAAGCTGATACCCTATTTCAGACCGGAGCCGGACAGGGAGGACTGCGTCAAGAAAGGTCTTAAACGCACATCAATGCTTATATTCGCAATAACGCTGCATAACATTCCCGAGGGCATGGCGGTGGGGCTTGCCTTTGCTCTGGCGGCAAAAAACGAAAGCAGCGTACTTCTTGCATCTGCAATAGCTCTTGCGGTGGGGATGGGTATACAGAATTTCCCGGAGGGGGCAGCTATTTCCCTGCCAATACGACAGGCTGGGCGTTCACGGGGCAGGGCGTTTGCCTGTGGTGCGGCATCGGGTGTGGTGGAGCCTGTTTTCGGACTTATCACAGTGCTTATCGCAGGCACGGCGCAGCTGCTTTTGCCCTGGCTGCTCTCTTTTGCCGCAGGTGCAATGCTCTACGTTGTGGTGGAGGAGCTTATTCCCGAGGCACACCTTGGCAACAGCCACCTGGGTACGCTGGGGGTCATGGTGGGCTTTATTCTGATGATGACACTTGATGTTGCTCTTTGAATTGGCAATTTTACTGCAAAAACCAAAGATTTCAAATTATGGATTTGTGAAAACAGCACAAAAAGTTTGGCAAATATAATCGGATATGTGTATTGAAAAAATATGTGGAATTTGTTATAATAGTAAAAGCGGTATCAAGAAAACCAGCCGCTGTGAAAGGATGTAAGTATTATGTGGGCAAATGAAAGTGTGTTTTATCAGATCTATCCTCTCGGCTTCTGCGGTGCGCCGTTTGATAACGACGGCGTGTTGGAGCACAGGATAACCAAGGTATCCGACTGGGTGGATCATTTCAATAAGCTGGGGATAAATGCAATATATTTTTCCCCTGTGTTCGAGTCGGACACCCACGGCTATAACACAAGAGATTTTAGTAAGATAGACTGCCGCCTGGGAACCAACGAGGATTTTGCAAAGGTATGCAAAGATCTGCACGAGGCTGGTATCAAAGTGGTGCTGGACGGTGTGTTCAACCATGTGGGCAGAGGGTTCTGGGCGTTCCAGGATGTGCTGAAAAACCGTGAAGGCTCTCAGTATAAAGACTGGTTCTACATTAACTTCGGGGGCAATTCAAATTATAACGACGGACTTTGGTATGAAGGCTGGGAGGGTCACTTTGACCTTGTAAAGCTTAATCTGAATAATCCCCAGGTCGTGGATCATATACTTGAATGTGTAAGCAAGTGGGTCAGCGAATTTGACATTGACGGACTTCGCCTTGATGTGGCTTACTGCCTTGACAGAAACTTTATGAAGCGTCTGCGCCAGCACTGCAACAGCGTCAAGGAGGATTTCTTCCTTGTGGGCGAGATAATCCATGGGGATTACAAGCAGATCGTGAACGACGAGATGCTTCAGTCCTGCACGAATTACGAGTGCTACAAGGGTATGTATTCCAGCTTCAACTCAATGAATATGTTTGAGATATGCCACTCGGTAAAAAATATGTTCGGACCACAGGAATGGTGCCGCTGCAGAGGTATGGAACTGCTGAACTTTGTGGATAATCACGACGTAACAAGGGTGGCAAGCATACTTACAAACCCCGAGCATCTGCCTCTTATTTACGGCTTGCTGTTTGCAATAAAGGGTATACCGTGTATATACTACGGTTCAGAGTGGGGCACCAAGGCGGAAAAGTCACAGGGTGACCCTGCGCTGAGGGCTTGCTTTGAAAAGCCTGAATGGAACGAGCTGACGGACCTTATCGCAAAGCTTTGCCGTATAAGACGAGAGAGCAAGGCGCTGAGCTACGGTGAGATCTCCGTTCCGGTGCTGACAAACAGACAGTGTATAATCGAAAGAAAAACTCCGGAGGAAAGAGTGCTGGTTGCTATCAACGCAGACTCTCAGCCTTACACAGCTCACTTTGATGCCGGCTGCGGAATGGCGCAGGAGCTTCTTTCCGATACTGTCCATGATTTCGGCGGCGGAAGCGAGCTGAAGCCGTACAGCGTTGAAGTGTGGAAAATGGAGAAGTAAACCCAAAGGAGGCATTTACTTGGAATTTATCACATATGAAGAAGGATTTACGGCAGAGCCTCTGCCTGAGGAAATAAAAAATAAAATGATAGGCAAGTCGTTCCGTGAAAACAAAGATATCGGGCTTGACGAGCTTGCTTATCTTAAAATGAAACACGTGGGATTTGACGGTAAGACCCACATGGGTGAGATGGTGGTACATTATTCTCTTGCCCGGGAGGTGCTGGAGATATTCTGCGAGCTGTACAACGCAGGGTATCAGATAGAAAAAATGCGTCTTGTGGACGAATACGACGCAGAAGACGAGCGTTCCATGGCGGATAACAACTCCTCGGCGTTCAACTACCGTGTGGTGGCTGATACGGACATAGTATCCATGCACGCTTACGGCAGGGCAATAGACATAAATCCTCTGATAAATCCTTACATAGTGGGTGAAAAGATAATGCCTGCAAATGCTGCCGAGTACGCAAACAGAAAGGCAAAGTTCCCCCACAAGATAGACCATGACGACCTGTGCTACAAGCTTTTCAAAAGCAAAGGCTGGACCTGGGGCGGAGACTGGAAGACCCAGAAGGATTATCAGCATTTCTACAAGACCTGAAAGATTATCCCTCAAAGCTTAAAGACTTCTTAATGGTTTGTGTGGTATTCTCGATACGGGATAAGCAAGTTATTGTGCTGCTCCTTTAAGAGTACAAAATAATGGACAGTTAAAACAGGAGAGAAAAATGGGGAAGTATGCTTTTACGGTGGTAGTGCCTGCTCACAACGAGGAAAAATATGTGGTGCGGTGTATAAATTCAATTAAAAGGGCAGCCGCATATTTCGGCAAGCCGGTGGAGATAATTATAGTTTGTAACCGATGCACCGATAATACGCAGCAGCTTGCCGAGCAAAACGGCGCAAGAGTTGTGCTCAACGAGGAACGCTGTATCGCAGCCGTGCGAAATGCTGGCATAAAGGCTGCCCGGGGCAGATACATTTTGACCATTGACTGCGACAACCGTATGACCAAGGGCACGATAAAAGAGGCATACTGTATGCTCAGAAGCGGCATATTTATCGGCGGCGGTGCGCCTATCCGCTTTGAAAGGTACTCGTTTCCGCTGTATATGAACGACTACATCTGTCGAGTGGGATTTGGCTTGACAGGGCTTTACTGCGGCATTTTCTGGGCGGAAAAAGCGACATTTGAAGCAATCGGCGGATTTGCGGACAAGCGTGCCATGGAGGACGTTCAGACCGCAAGGAATCTTAAAGCCTACGGAAAAAGGCTGGGGAAAAAGTACGGCTGTCTGCAAAGGAACTATCTTATCAACTCCACACGCAAATGGGATGACATGGGTGACTGGCTGTACATAAAGCTTATGCTTGAAAATGCGGGAACGCTGGCAAAGGCGGCGCTTGGCGACTGTGATGAGTACGACAAACTAATCGACAAGCTGTTTTATGATTACAACGGATAAGGGCATAAAAAAGACCTTTCTTTGCATTGCTGCATCGAAAGGTCTTTGTGTTTTTTTATTTCATAATGCCGTTAAGATATTCTGCACGGCTTATTGTGTAGAAGCTTGAGATGGAGGAACCGAAAAGGATATCGGTTGCACCGACTTTCTCAAAGAATTCCTTGAGCTTTATGGTGGTGTATCTCATGTCGATAACGTATATCTTTTCAAAGCTTCCCACAAAGTAGGGCGCCATTGCGTTGCCGTAGCTGTCTTTGATAAGCACAAGCGTTCTGCCGTTTTTAACGTCTGTCTTCATCTCGCAGATAGTCATGTCTGTTCCCAGGATAGTACAGTAAAGGTTGGAGCCTTCGGCATACTCATGGAAAAGCTCGGACTTTACAGGATTGGTGAAGTCGCAGTCGTAATAGGTGGTCGTGTATTGGTTCTTGGGCTTGTAGTAGATATATGTGTCGGGATATTTAAGGAACTCCTGACAGCCGCTGTATGTGTACATTGAGCCGGAGAAGCCGTCCTTGGTCACCTTTTCCATTTTGTCAAGCTCGGTGAAGGGGACACCTGCTGCCTTAGCAAATTCTTTTGTTGCGTAATACGCAGCAAGGGTTGTCCAGTGGTGGTCGGTGCGGTAGTAGATATACTCATTGGTGTGCTTTGCAAGAGCGGAATAAGCATCGATATTCTTTATGCTGGGGTCAAGAGTCTTGGAAAGCGCAAGGGTAGCGTCGTGCTGGTCGCTTGTTACTCCGTCCATTCCCTTAGGAGTATAGTAAGCGGAAGAAACAGGTGCGGGAAGAGTGTAAACGTTTACCTTGTCGCCAACCATTTTCTTAACGTCGTTTACCATTGTGGTGAACACCTTTGCGCTGCTTTCATCTGCGCCGAATCCCAGAAGACCTCTTATCTTGGGACCCTTGTTCTGGTCGCAGACCACAACGTTGTTGGTCCAGTAGCCTGATTCCGGAATGCTTGCGTAATCGGCAGCAGGGTTTGCTGTGCCTGTTTCGTCAAGCTTGGTAGTTGTGGCAGTGGTGGTAGTGGTTGCCTCTGTGGCAGCGGTGGTGACTTTTTCACTGTCTGATGTATCGGAAGATGTTGTTACAGCGGAGCTGTCGGCGTTAGGTACCGAAGCTTTGTTGACATCGGAACTGCTTTTCTTGATCTCCTGTCCGCAGCCTGCCATGGAAACAGTCAGTACAAGCGAAAGAAGCAAAGCGGTGAGCTTAGTTTTTTTCATTCCCATTTTCCTTTCATTTATTGTTTATAGTACGAAATTTTGGACATACATTTTGACTCATAACATTATACATTTATTTTAATCAAATGTCAAGGGTATACGAACGGTTTTTATGCAATAGCATAAATATGCTTTACATTAGGGGAAAAATATGTTATACTCCTACAAAAGGAAACGCTGATGTATGGCTTTAAAGGCGGAAAAATAAGTAAAAACAAATAAAGACAGGAAGTAAAATATGGGCTCAACTGTACTAAAAAACGGACTTGTTTTTGCCGAGGGGGAAAGCTTCCGACGGCTTGATATAGAATACGAAAACGGTGTTATAACCGCCCTTGGAAAGGATCTGACGGGTGGAGAAAATGTCGTTGACTGCAGCGGCTGCCTTGTACTGCCGGGGCTTGCGGATGTGCATATGCACGGCGCATGTGGGGCAGATGTATCCGGCGGTGACAGACGGTCACTTGACAGGATCTCACAATATGAATTTGAAAATGGGATAACGCTGTTTTGTCCTGCTGTGATGACATTCCCACAGCAGAAGATAAGCGATATAGTCAGCTGTATTTCGGAGTATGCCTCGGACTGTGAGAAAACGGACAGAGCTTTGATCGCAGGCATACATCTTGAGGGTCCGTTCCTTAACGTCCGCAAGTGCGGTGCGCAGAAAAAGGAGTACATACAGATGCCTGATGTGCACAAGCTGGAAAAATGGCAGCAGGCGGCAAAGGGCATGATAAAGCTGGTTACAATAGCCCCCGAGCTGCCGGGGGCACTGGAGTGCATAAGCTCCCTTGGGGACAGTATTCATTTTTCACTGGGTCATTCCTGTGCAGACTATTCTGCCGCAAAGGCTGCCATTGACGCAGGGGCAGACCACATAACCCACCTGTTCAACGCAATGACGCCTTTTCACCACCGTGACACAGGAGTGGTGGGCGCAGCTGCCGACAGCGAGGATTGTTTTGTGGAGCTGATATGTGACGGTGTGCACGTTTCACCTGCGGCTGTGAGAGCGGCTTTCAAGCTTTTCGGTGACCGCAGGATCGTGCTTGTAAGCGACAGCATGGAGGCAACCGGAATGCCTGACGGAGAGTATGTTCTCGGCGGGCAGAGGGTACTTAAAAAGGGCAGCAGTGCACGCCTTGAGGACGGTACCCTTGCAGGCAGCGTTTCAGACCTTTATGAGTGCATGGTAAACGCAGTGAAAATGGGCATACCCCTTGAAAGCGCAGTGAGAGCCGCAACGCTGAATCCATGCAGGAGCATTGGTGTTTCCCATAGATTCGGAAGCATCTGTGCAGGCAAGGCGGCACATTTTCTTGTTGTGGATAAAAATGAGTTGTCTGTTAGAAAGGTGATTTAGTTTTAAAGGGTAATAAAAGTATGATAAACTATTGAAAAATCGGCTGAAATGTGTTATTATAATGAACAGAGTAATAATAAAAAAAGAGGTGAGGTGTATTGCTGAAGTTTTTAGGCAGGGGCTCCGCTTTTCATTCACAGAACAACTGCGGCTTTTTTGTGAAAGACGGTGAACTTGTGCTTATGGACTGTCCCATGTCAGCCTTTCACAAAATAAAGTATCTTGGCTTTGACAAGCTTGTTAATGGCGTGACAAAGGGCGTAACCGTTTTTGTGACCCATACCCATTCGGACCATGTTGGCGGAATAGGAATGATGATACATTATTGTTACTATTTGCTGCATTTACCGGTGAAGGTCATAACCGCAAACGAGGAAACAGCAGAAAATGTTAGGTATCTTTTATCGGTGCTTGAAGGCTGCTGTGATGAGGGGTACAGTCTTTTGACCGTACAGCAGGCAAAGAAGGAGTACCCGTGGATCGTGGGGGCTGTGGCAACTGTTCACACCCAACAGCTTGAGGGCAGATGCTTCGGCTGGGTGATCGAGCCTGAGGGGACAAGGATCGTATTTACAGGCGACACAACTACACTTGAACCATTTATTCCGTACCTTGAAAAGGGTACATATCTTTATACGGATGCGTCGGCACACGATTGTGTGGTGCATATGCATATCAAAGAACTTGAAGCAGTTATTCCCCGGCTCAGGGACAAGGGCGTGAAGGTTTATTTCATGCACCTTGACGACGAGCAGATGCTGGGCGAGGCTGCCCGAAAAGCAGGGGTACAGCTTGCTCCGCTTTACATATAAAATACTATTACCGGGAGGATCATACTATGGATATGGATTATCAGATCGAGATGCTTAACGAGGTCTATGACATCGGCGAAAAGCTTTATGCCAATATGGGCAGCAGAAGTGAGGAGGGTCACGGCAACGTTTTCAACCTGCTCACCGACCTTGGAAGAATACTTGTGGGTGCAGACAGAGCAAGCTTCTGGAAGTGGGACAAGGAAAACCATCAGCTGTGGACAACATCTGCCACAAAGGTGGACAAGATAGTGATACCGGATGATTCCGGACTGGTGGGAAAGGCTCTTAAGGAAAAAAGAGTTATCGTTACCAACGATCCTTACAGCGAGCCTGAGTTCAACTCGGATGTGGACAAGCAGACAGGATATATCACATTCTCCGTGCTGGTCATGCCTGTTGCGGACATAAACGGGGAATACATCGGTGCATTCCAGATAATCAACAAAATGGGCGAAGAGGGCTTTGACGAGGTTGAAGACGTCAAGAAGCTTTCCCTTGCTGCGTTTGCCTGCGGTATTACTCTTGAATCGGAAACATTCTTTACTGACTCACAGTACGATACTCTTACAGGTCTTAAAAACCGTAAGGGTCTTTATCACGACTTTATGCACAAGTATGCCGAGTATCTCCAGGTAGGCATGAAAAGCCCGTTCTCTGTGTTCATCTGCGACATAGACAGATTCAAACGCATCAATGACAACTACGGACACAATATCGGTGATCTTATCATAAAGAATGTGGCAGGCATTCTTTCAAAGCATTGTCCCGAGCACGCAACTGCCTACCGCTGGGGCGGAGACGAGTTTGTTGTGGTTCTGCCGGGAACAGAGCTTGAGGATTGTAAAAAGATCGCCGAGGAGGTAAGAGTTGAGGTCAAAGACAGTGCGGTCAAGGCTTCTGTAATACCTGTAAAGGCAACCATGAGCTTCGGCTGTTCACTTTACGATCGTACAAAGTCCATTGAGGAAAATTTTGCATATGCTGATGACAGCCTTTATACCGCAAAGGATAACGGAAGAAATCAGGTGTACGGATAAGCCGGGCAAGGCGATCTATCAGATATGATGATCCCCTTAGAGCAGACGCACGTAAAACAAAGAACGTGTGATACTCTAAGGGGATATTTTATGTCGCAAAGCACCTGATATCGTTTTCTAAATTTTTCTGCGTATAATATGGCAATGACAGTAAAAAATATAACTGTAAATCAGCTTGAAAGGAACTGAATATATGAAAGCAACAGGAATTGTCCGCCGCATCGACGACCTTGGCAGGGTGGTAATACCAAAGGAGATAAGACGTACCATGCGTATAAGGGAGGGCGACCCTCTGGAGATATACACAAACCCTGACGGCGAGGTCATCTTCAAAAAATATTCGCCCATCAACGAGCTTTCCGAGGGTGCTGTCCAGGCAGCAGAGGTTATCGCAAAGCTTGGCAGCGCACCTGCGGTGGTATTTGATAACGACCATGTGGTAGCTGTGTCGGGAATATCCAAAAAAGAGTATTCCCAGCGCAGACTTTCACCGGCTCTGGAGGAGCTTTTGCAGCAGCGAAGGAGCTATGAGTATACCTCCGCCGCAGAACGTGCATTCTATCCCGTTGAAGGAATGAACGCACACGCCCTTGCCATTGCCCCCATTATTTCAGGCGGCGATGTTTCGGGAGCTGTGGCATTTGTGGCAGAGAAGGAAAACGAGTGTGCCACGGTCAAACAGGCGCTTCTGGCTAAGACAGCAGCCTTGTTTCTGGGAAAACAGATAGGTGACTGACAGGGTATTTTAAAAAGACTTGGTTTTTACCGGGTCTTTTTTGTTTTGCAAGGATTTATCTGTTAATAATTGAGCAAATAACTGCACACCGATGTTTTATTTCTTATTGCATTTTTATTTACCTGATTTGTGCGTACAGCACAATTACAAGACCCAAAACAGTTCAAAAGGCAGAATATACCTGCAATGAGCAGATTTTTCATTGACTGCACCGAACATATGTGCTATTATATTATCAGAACTAATGTTCGACAGCGTAATCTGCCGACACGCTGTATTTTTCGTTTTTGCTTTGCCGACAGCGAAAGCGGAAAAAGGAGGTTAACAAATGACAATAACTTTAAATGCAGATTATTTTGCCGTGAGTGACGAGAAGCTGCTTGGCTACTGCGGTGAAAAAGATGCAAGAAAAATGTCCTTTACGGGGCTTGATAATGTGTCTGCGGACAGATACAGTATTATTTTTACCTATCCCGACGGGGCATCATTTGAGTCGGAGATCTCAGACAGTGAGGTAACTCTCACAAATGCTGTAATGCGTATGTCCGGAATTATTCTCGCACAAGTGGTAGCCTGCATCACCCGTGACGAGGAGTACATAGTTGTTAAAAAGAGCAACATTATACAGCTGGAGATCAAGCCGTCGCTGGACGAAAAATCCCCGCCGTTCCCAAGCATTGATGATTCCCTGCGTGTGCTTGACGAGATACACGGTACAGCCGATCTGCTCACCGATCTTTCGGAGCTGCTTGACAGACGTCAGCAGCATCTTGATGATGAAATGTCGCAGATAGACGATGCACAGCAGGAGCTTATGACCCAGTTCGGTCAGTGCATAGAAAGCATAAACGATTCTGTTGATACCGCTCAGGAGTATGCTGCTATTGCCTCGGAAAATGCCGATCAGATCTTCAGGAACAAAAATGATATTGGAGCCGCCCGACCTAATATATTTAAACCGGTATATACCGAAAAGGAGTATAACGGCTTGACATTGACTGTCAATGATGATGCGAGCATAACGCTGAACGGCGAGATACCGGTGACCGATCCTCCCGGCAGCGGATACAGCGATATATCTCTTTGCGGTGATTTCAATCCATGGCTGATGCCCCAGCCGGAAAAGCACCTTGCAAACGGTAATTACATATTATACTTAGAAGGGGATTTTGAAAACGATAACGACTGCGGAGTAAGCATAAGAAAGTATAGTTGGAATCCCGATGGCGGCTATGTAGGGATAGGTGTTGCGCAGCGATGGGCAAACCAATCGGATCAGAGCTTTACTATTGCGGACGATCAGCAGTATCCCTACAACTGTATCTTTCTTTATGTCAAGAGAGGAGTGCAGTTCAACAACAAAACAGCAAAGATATCCGTCAGATATCCCGGAAGCGGAACAGCCAACACATGGCAGCCATATTCCCCTACCTTGCAGGAGCAGATAGACCGGCTTAAAGAGCAATCCTCAGGCGGATACAACGAAACACAAACAGAAAGAATTACAGACGAAGTAACGGAGGTGACACAATGATAGTTAAAAACGGAGCGAATATCATGTCCCAGCTTATTGGCAACAATACTAACTCAGTACCCCGAGGGTTGCTTACAAAGTGGGACGGCACACAAACAACGTCAAGTGAATCAATAATTCTTACCCTTCTCAGACCGGATGTTTTTGCATCAAACTCCGGTGTTACAATGAAGCTCGGTTCAGGGACTACACCTGTTGACTTTGACGATTATTGTCTTGAAAGCGAGATAGAAAGTACAAAGTATACCTGTACTTCCGCAGGAGGAAGCTCATCAGGGGGTCATCCTACGGTAACAGATGATGGCAAAGTACTATATACTTTTACCTTCACAGCCAATGAAAGCATTACAGTAAACGAGCTGTGCCTGCTGTACTTTGATTCGTCAGGAACTAAATACATGATTGCAAGAAAGATCGTGCCCACAAGGAACGCCGCCGCAGGGGAAACCTTTACCTTCAGCTTTGTAATAAACGGCGGAGGTGCTCAATGAGCGATCCCGTAATTGTAGGCATTATTACCGCCGTTGCAGCGGTGGTGTGTCAGATAATCATTTCAATCTCGGGGCGGTCGGCAGCGCAAAGAGAGCGTGCCGAGAGCC
Organism: Ruminococcus sp. FC2018; assembly: GCF_000621805.1. Taxonomy (GTDB): domain Bacteria; phylum Bacillota; class Clostridia; order Oscillospirales; family Ruminococcaceae; genus Hominimerdicola. The sequence goes on from NZ_JHXH01000006.1 coordinate 17,547, forward strand.
AGAGATTGATAACATATCGTCTTGACCAGCTGGAGCATAAAATGACAGTACATAACAATATGATCCAGCGCACTTACAAGCTGGAGCAGGACACAGAGATAACCAAGGAAAAACTGCTTTCAGTCACCCGCAGACTGGACGAACTGGAGGAGGCGATAAGATGAATTCACAGGAGCTGATAAACTACCTGCTTGCGCCGGCAGGACAGGTGATGCTTGTGATAGGTCTTGCGGAAGTGTTTAAAAAGATAGGCTGTCCCATAAAGTACATCCCGCTGATCGACCTGGTGCTTGGTCTTGCCTGCGGAATATTTGTCTGCGGCATCGAGCTTGGCTTTGGTGCTGTCAAGGGAGTAATGATCGGTCTTGCCATCGGACTAAGTGCCTGCGGACTTTTCAGCGGGATAAAAAATACAGTTCAGAAGCTGACAAAATGGTAGACACATTCAAGAAAAGGAGATTTTTTCATGACAAAAAGCGGAATTGACGTTTCCCAGTGGCAGGGCGCAATAAATTGGGCGCAGGTAAAGGGGAAGGTGGACTTTGCCCTTATCCGTGCAGGTTACGGCAACACACTTTCTTTCCCGTATCAGATAGACAATCAGTATGAAGCCAACTATAAGGGCTGCAAGGCGGCAGGGATACCGGTGGGCGTGTATTTTTACAGCTACGCAGCAACCGCTGCCGAGGCAGAGCGTGAGGCGGACAGCTGCATCGCTCTTTTAAAGGGCAAGCAGTTTGAGTATCCGGTCTATTACGATGTGGAGGAATTTGATATCTTCCGATCCGGAAACACCAACGCCATTATTACAGCGTTTTGTGACAAGCTTGAAAAGGCTGGATATTTCGTTGGTATCTATATCTACCGCAGCGCACTTCAGACCTATGTGAGCAAGCAGATACGTGAAAGGTACGCCATTGCAGTTGCCGAGTACGGTCCAAGCTGCAATTATGACGGACCCTACGGCATCTGGCAGAACACCTCTGACTGGTCATGCAGCGGCATAAGCGGCAGAGTTGACCATGACTACTGCTATGTGGACTATCCCGGGATAATCAAGGAGGCAGGCAGAAACGGATTTTCAAAGACTGTCCCTACCGTGAAGCCCACACCGGCTCCTGCACCAAAGCCGGAACCTGCGAAAAAGAGCGTGGACGAGATCGCCCGTGAGGTCATCGCAGGCAAATGGGGTGCAGGTGAGGAGCGCAAAAAGCTTCTTACCTCCGCAGGGTATGATTATAATGCGGTGCAGAACAAGGTAAACGAGATACTTTACGATCCAAAGCCACAGCCGCCGAAAAAGTCCATTGACCAGATCGCACGTGAGGTCATCCGAGGTGACTGGGGAGCAGGCGAGGAGCGCAGAAAACGCCTTACCGCCGCAGGATACGATTACGATGCGGTGCAGAAAAGAGTGAACGAAATTCTTTACGGATAACCGAGAAAGCAAAAAGCCTTACGTTTGAAGCGTAAGGCTTTTTTGCAAAGTAAGGAGATGTAAAAATAGGTTTGTCGTCCTTTTGTTCTATGTATGTATCATAGCACATTATTTTTCATTTGTGGTAACTTTTTTTGGACAGTTAAAAAATAGAAAGCCCACAGGGAAATAAACCTGTGAGCTTTATTCAATGCACGCGGATTGAGGGATTTGAACCCTCGCGCCCGTTTCCAGACCTACTCCCTTAGCAGGGGAGCCCCTTCACCACTTGGGTAAATCCGCAAACGTATTGCCAAAGCAATGCTTTTTTATAAAAAATGGCGGACAGGGTGGGATTCGAACCCACGGTACGTTGCCGTATCACTGGTTTTCAAGACCAGCTCCTTAAACCACTCGGACACCTGTCCATTCAGCGACTTAATTATTTTATCACAGTTTTTTACTCTTGTCAATAGGCTTGTTTCAAAAAAATCATAATTAAGAAGAAAAAATTTGTAAAAACACTTGCAATTTGAGAAAATGTGTGATATACTATACGAGATATTTATCAAAACGGAGGTTTTATCTATGTCTACAATGGAAATAGTTGCCGGTTCAGTACTGATCTTTGTCAGTCTTATACTGGTTTTGATAGTTCTTTCTATGGAATCCAAGGACCAGGGACTTACATCTGCCATAGGCGGCGGTTATAACGAATCTTTCTTCGGAAAGAACGGTAAGAGCACTAAGGAAGCCAAGCTTTCAAGAATTGCAAGAGTTTGCTCGGTACTGCTGTTTATCGTTACACTTGCGGTAAACATTATAGTTTCGATCTACTCTAAAAAGTAAGAGACCAGGCTGCTGCAGATCATGCGGCAGCTTTTTTGTTTAAGGAGAGAAAATGCAAAAAGCAAATTTCATAAGCCAGCGGCTGAAAAGGCTGTTTGACTGCTTTGACGATTCAATGATACAAAGCTGCTTTGAAGGGGTTTACGGTGAGCTTTGGTGTGACGATGAGCAAAAGCCCGGGACAGCAGTTATAGTTTCGGGAGATTTTCTCTATCTTGCAGGTAAACCCGGAAACGCAGGTGAGATAGCAGTTTTTTTGCAGGACAAGCCCAATGCGGTGATCGTGCCCGGGCGGGACGAATGGTTCGGTATGTTGGATGCTGCCTGCGGTCACAGGCTTATAAAGGTGCAGCGTTATCATATGCGTGCTGCAAAGGGCGGGTTTGACACAAAGTCGCTTGCAGATCTGGCGGATAAGATAAATTGTCCGCAGCTTGAGGGCTATACGCTTTGCGGTGTGGGTGAGAGCGAATACAGAGAATGTCTGGGTTCGGATTGGGCATACTCTTTTGTGTCCAATTTTTTGGACTATGAACAGTTCCGGAGGCACGGCTTCGGCTTTGTCGTCAAGCACGGCGGCAGAGTAGTCAGCGGAACCAGCACCTATTGCTATTACAGCAAAGGTGTGGAGGTGGAGGTCTCCACTTCGCCCGAGCACCGATCAAAGGGGCTTGCAGGGATAACAGCGGCGAGGTTTATTCTCGAATGTATCCACAGGCAGCTTGCCCCCAACTGGGACGCAAGGAACATGGCTTCGGTGAGCATTGCTAAAAAGCTGGGTTTTGAGCTGCATGATACATATACAGCATATGAGTTCAAAGAATAAGTTAACAAAATGATCCTGTCAAAGGACAAACAGGGTAATCAGGATCTTCAGAGAAATCAGCGTAAAAGGAGAAAAGATGAAAACAGATTACACAAAGCTTATAGTCAGCAAGCTAAAGCGTGCAGGGAAAAAACCGGTGCGCTACAAGGAGCTTTTGCGTGACTGCAAAAGAAAGCATTTTGATATAGACAAGTTCAACGACACGGTTTCTGCCATGAAACGCAGAGGTGAGATAACCGAAACAAAGTACGGTTTCAGCCTGGGCGAAAAAAAGAAGGAACGCAGGTGCGAGGTGGTGCGCATCAACCGCACGTTTGGTTTTGTGCGGGATCTGGAAACAGGTGCGGATTATTTTGTTGCGGGAAAGTATCTTATGGGTGCAATGCCGGGGGATATTGTATCTGTGCGTGTTTTCAAGGGAAAGGGTGAATCCCTTGAGGGCGAGGTAACTGCCATTGAACAGGAGAATTATTCACGCTTTATGGGTGAGATAGTCAGCGAGTTCGGACAGCTGAAGATCGTTCCCGATACCATGTGCAAATCCTCCATGAGCTTTGAGAACCCGCAGGGTCTTGAGCTGCACGAGGGGGACAAGGTGATCGCCGAGATAACCCACAGGGGCAAGCGTCACAGCGAGCACAGCTGCATCATCACCGCAAGCTACGGAAGCTCCATGAGGGCGTCGTCCTGTGCTCTCTGCGTTGTTGAGGTCAACGGACTTACTCCTGTATTCCCGCCCCAGGTAATAATGGAGGCAAGAAACGTCAGCGACTATTCACGTATAAACGCTGAGATACCGCTCAGGCTGGATCTGCGTGATGTGCCCATATTTACCATTGACGGAGCGGACACAAAGGATATCGACGATGCGATAAGCGTGAGAAAGATAAAAAGCGGATACGAGCTTGGGGTGCATATCGCAGACGTATCACACTATGTGCTGCCCAAGTCGGAGCTTGACAATGAGGCTTTCAAGCGTGGCACCAGCGTTTATTATGCAAACAGGGTAATACCCATGCTCCCAAAGGAGCTTTCAAACGGCATATGTTCCCTCAATCCCGGAGAGGACAGACTTGCCTTTTCCTGTATAGCCCAGCTGGACAAGCAGGGGCATATCACAAGCTACAAGTTTGCCAAGACCGTTATCCGTTCCCGAGTCAAGGGCGTATACAGCGAGATAAACGAGATGCTTGAAGGGTACAATTCAAAGTCCAACAGCGTTAAATATGCGGATGTTGAGGATCAGCTGCCGGTCATGCTGGAGCTGGCTGATATACTCAGGGCAGGTCGTCTGGAGAGGGGCTGTCCGGAGCTTGAGACCCTTGAGGGAAAGCTTATCATTGACGAAAACGACAGGTGCGTTGATGTTGTTCCCGGAACAAGGGGCAGAAGTGAGGAAATGATAGAGGATTTCATGCTTGTGGCAAACGAGTGTGCCGCACGCTTTGGCTTTGACAATAAGCTGCCGTTTGTATACCGTATCCACGAAGAGCCAAGCGAGGAAAAGACAGAGGGATTAAAGCAGGCTTTGGTGCAGCTGAACATACCATACAAGATAGGACAGCACACCACCCCTCAGGACATTGCCGCAATACTCAAACAGGTAAAGGATACAGCGCTGGCACCTGTTGTTAATAGCATTGCCCTCAGGAGTATGTCCAAGGCAAAGTATTCCACCGAGCCTGTGGGACACTTTGGTCTGGTACTTGACGATTATGCTCACTTTACCTCTCCCATCAGACGGTACCCTGATCTTGCCATACACCGCATAATGTCGGATTTCCTGAGGGGCGAAAAGGCAGCGGAAATTGCACGCAGATACTCAAAGTTCTCCTATGCCGCAGCAGACCAGGCAACTAAAACGGAGATAACCGCCATGGAGGTGGAGCGAAGCTGTGAGGACTGCTACAAGGCGGAGTATATGCTTGACCATGTGGACGAGGAGTTTGACGGCATTATTACAGGTGTGACCGACTTCGGTGTTTTTGTGGGGCTTGAAAATACCTGTGAGGGGCTTTTGCATATCGACCAGATGCAGGAGGGAATGTACAAGTCCGACGGGATGATAAGCCTTAAAAACTACTCAACGGGAAAGACCTATACCGTCGGCGACAGGATAAGAGTGAAAGTCATGGGCTCTAATGTCAACAGCGGAAAGATAGATTTTGCCCTTGCGGACGAATAAGCGAAATCAGCCGCCTTTGCAGCTTTGCAGGGGCGGCTTTCTTGTGCCGCTGCGGACATAGGGTTTGGTCAAAAAGTATATTTATCTTACCCGTTTTTATAAGAAAGTGCTAAAAATCCAGATACCCCTTGTATTATTTATTCGGATATGTTACAATAAATTGAATATATTTGATTATATTTATCTTTTGGAATAAAAAGGAATTAAAAGGAGAAGATCACTATGAATTACGGCTACTTTGACCTGGAAAATAAAGAGTATGTCATCACCAGACCGGATACACCCGCCCCCTGGGCGAATTATCTCGGCTCGCCTGAGTACGGTGCTATCGTGTCCAACAACGGCTTTGGTTACAGCTTTGTTAAAAGCGGTGCCAACGGACGTATTTCCAGATACCGCTTCAATTCAAACATCGGTCTGCCGGGCAGATTTGTTTATCTGCGTGACAGCGAGTCGGGGGACTACTGGTCATGCACATGGCAGCCGGTGGGCAAGAGCCTTGACGAGTACAAGACAGAGTGTCACCACGGAACAGCTTACACCACCGTTAAGTCGGATTATTCCGGCATAAGCTCGGAGATAACCTATTATGTACCGCTCAACAAGACATACGAGGTGTGGAGAACAAAGGTGACCAATAATTCCGGCAGAGCAAGAAAGCTGTCCGCTTTCGGCTTTATCGAGTTCACCAACGAGAATAACTATGAGCAGGATCAGGTCAATCTCCAATATACTTTGTTCATCACAAGAACCTCTTTTGAGGGCAATATGATAGTTGAGCACATCAATGAGTTCGATAACAGGGACGAAAGAGGCTACAACGGACAGGAGAGATTTTTCGGACTTGCCGGACAGAAGGTAAGCCATTATAACGGCAGCCTTGATGCGTTCATCGGTCCGTACAGAGATTATGGCAACCCCATTGCTTTGGAAAGAGGCAGCTGCGATGACGGGCTTAACTTCAACAGCAACTGCTGCGGAGCTTTGCAGTCGGACATAGAGCTTGCTGACGGCGAGAGCGCAGAGCTGATCTATGTTCTGGGTCAGAAGGATCCACAGGCAGCTCAGGCTGTAATGGCACAGTATGAGAAAAAGGGTGCAGTCGATGCAGAGCTTAAAGAGCTGGTGGATTACTGGCACTCAAAGCTGGATAACTTCAGGGTAAAGACACCTTCCGACGAGTTCAACAACATGGTGAATGTGTGGAACGCATATCAGTGCTTTATCACGTTTATCTGGTCAAGAGCAGCTTCGTTTATCTACTGCGGACTGAGAAACGGATACGGCTACCGTGATACCGTTCAGGATATTCAGGGCATTATCCATATAGATCCGGAGCTTGCTGCGGACAAGATAAGGTTTATGATCTCTGCTCAGGTGGACAACGGCGGCGGATTACCTCTTGTAAAGTTTGACCATAAGGCAGGCTTTGAGAACTGCCCGGACGAAAACGACCCCAACTCGGAGTACGCTTTGCAGACAGGTCACCCCTCTTACAGGGCTGACGATGCACTGTGGCTGTTCCCGACGGTAGTTAAATATATTGGTGAAAGCGGAAACAAGGCGTTCCTTGACGAGGTCATCGTTTATGCAAACGGCGGCGAGGACACAGTTTACGACCACCTGAAAAATGCTATCAGATTTTCAATGGAAAGACTGGGTGCACACCATATGCCTGCAGGCCTGCACGCTGACTGGAACGACTGTCTGCGTCTGGGCGCACAGGGCGAGTCCACATTCGTCGCTTTCCAGCTGTTCTATGCTATGAACGTTATGAGAGATATTGCCAAGGATAGAGGGGACGATGAGTATATCGCTTATCTTGACAAGGCACAGGGCGAGCTTGCCAAGGCACTGGGCGACTGCTGGGACGAGGACAGATTTATCAGAGGTATTAGGGACAACGGCGTTGTCGTTGGCGCAAAGAAGGACCCCGAGGCAAATATGTGGCTCAATCCTCAGTCATGGTCTGTTATCTCCGGATTTGCTTCAAAGGAGCAGGGAGTTACAGCTATGGACAAGGTCCATGAGATACTCAATACGCCATATGGCATAAAGCTTATGGAGCCGCCTTACAAGGATCATTATTTCGACGGTGCGCTCATGCATATCTTTAACCCCGATACCAAGGAAAACGGCGGTATCTTCTCACAGCCTCAGGGCTGGGCTATACTTGCCGAGTCACTTCTGGGCAGAGGCGACAGAGCGTTTGAATACTTTATGGAATCAGCTCCTGCAAGCATGAACGATAAGGCTGAGATAAGAGTAATGGAGCCGTATGTTCACGGCCAGTTTACCGAGGCAACACGTTCGCCTTTTGCCGGCAGATCCCACGTTCACTGGCTGACAGGTACAGGCTCAACGGTAATGGTAGGCTGTGTTGAGGGTATCTGCGGAATGAGACCCAATGCAGACGGACTTGTTATCGACCCGTCCATACCACATGAGTGGGACGGATTTACTATCGAAAAGAATTTCCGTGGAAAGCATATCAGCATTGATATAAAGAATCCGGATCACGTTCAGAGCGGAGTCAGGGAAATGACCGTCAACGGCGAAAAGGTACAGGGCAATTTCCTTTCGGCAGACAAGCTTACAGATACCACAAAGGTAGAGGTTATCCTGGGATGATTCAAGATCACACAGAGGGCGCATTCGATGCGTCCTCTTTTTTGCTTTTCAAGCCTGCCGAAAAAATGCACATTATTTTCTGACAATTTTGTTGAGTGTGACAGAATTGAAAAAAACAGCCTAACTCGCTTTACAAAGAAAACGTTTTATGTTATAATGGATAAAATGCGAAAAGGAGGAGCTTGAAGTGCAAAAGGCATATCTTATTCTGGAAAACGGTACTATTTTCGAGGGTAACAGCTTTGGTGCTGCCGGTGAAGCTGTTGGTGAAATAGTTTTTACTACCGGCATGGCGGGCTATCTTGAAACCGTTACCGATCCTTGTTTTTATGGACAGATCGTTGTTCAGACATTTCCTTCCATTGGAAATTACGGTGTTATTGCCGACAATATGGAATCGGCTGATTCACACGTTAAAGCTTATATTGTCAGAGAATGGTGTCAGGAGCCCAGCAACTACCGTTGTGAGGGTGATCTTGACACTTTTTTAAAGGAAAAAAATATTGTTGGTCTTTGCGGGATCGACACAAGACAGCTCACAAAGATAATCCGTGAAAACGGAGTTATGAACGGAAAGATCGTGGGCGAGGGCGCAAGCTTCGGTCTGACCGACATCAAGGGCTATGCTATCGAAGATGCTGTGGAGAGCGTTACCTGCAAGGAGGAAAAGACATACAAGCCTCAGGGCGATGTTAAGTTCAGAGTGGCTGCTTTGGATCTTGGCATGAGAAATTCCATGCTGGCACAGCTGCTCAGCAGGGGATATGAGGTCACTGTGGTTCCTGCATTCACCAAGGCTGAAAGGATAAAGGAGCTTGGGGTGCAGGGCGTTGTGCTTACCCAGGGTCCCGGCGATCCGTCACAGTATACACAGATCACAGATGAGCTTAAAAAGCTAATCGAGATGAAGATGCCTGTCTTTGCAGTGGGAATGGGTCATGAGCTTCTTGCTGTGGCACACGGCGCAAAGACATATAAACTGAAATACGGTCACAGAGGTGCAAACCAGCCTGTTGAATACATGGCAACGGGAAAGACATATATCACCTCACAGAATCACGGCTACGGCGTTGAGAACCTTGCCCTGCCCGGCAACGCAAAGGCAAGCTTTGTCAATGTAAATGACAAGTCCTGTGAGGGGCTTGAGTATGAGGGCGAGCCGGTGGTATCCGTGCAGTTCGATCCGGAGCTTGACGGAGGACCGCTGGACACAAGCTTCCTTTACGAAAAGTTCGAGGGATACATGACCAAGTAATACAGCACACTCAGAAAGGAATGAATCTAAATGCCTTTGAAAAAAGATATAAAAAGAGTCCTTGTCATCGGTTCGGGTCCTATCGTTATAGGTCAGGCAGCTGAGTTTGACTATGCGGGAACACAGGCTTGCCGTGCTCTTAAACAGCAGGGACTTGAGGTAATTCTTATAAACTCAAACCCCGCCACGATCATGACAGATAACGCAATGGCGGATAAAATATATATCGAGCCGCTGACTCTTGAAACAGTCAAGAGAGTCATCAAGAAAGAACGCCCTGACAGCGTGCTTTCCACCCTTGGCGGACAGACCGGACTAACCCTTTCCATGCAGCTTGCAAAGGAAGGGTTCCTTGACAAGTACAACGTGAAGCTGCTGGGCGCAAGAGTGGAGACTATTGACAAAGCCGAGGACAGACAGATGTTCAAGGATACCATGGAGTCCATCGGACAGCCTTGTATCCCATCAAAGGTAGTCAATACCGTAGAGGATGCAGTTGAGTTTGCCCACTCTATCGGCTATCCCCTTATCATAAGACCTGCCTTTACCCTTGGCGGAACAGGCGGCGGTATCGTGCATAACGATGAAGAGCTGCGTGAGATAACAAGAAACGGTCTTTACCTTTCACCTATAACCCAGGTGCTGGTTGAAAAATGTATCAGCGGCTGGAAGGAAATAGAGTTTGAGGTCATCCGTGACTCAAAGGGCAACTGTATCACAGTGTGTTCAATGGAGAACGTTGACCCTGTGGGAGTGCATACGGGAGATTCTATCGTTATCGCTCCTGCGGTAACACTCTCAACACAGGAGTATGCAATGCTGCGCACAGCTGCGCTGAAGATAGTTGATACCCTTGAGGTGGAGGGCGGATGCAACTGCCAGTTCGCACTTGACCCTGAGTCAAACGAATATGCGGTTATCGAGGTAAACCCCAGAGTTTCCCGTTCTTCCGCACTTGCTTCAAAGGCAACAGGATATCCTATCGCAAAGGTTGCTGCCCAGATCGCTATCGGCTATACTCTTGACGAGATAAAGAACGCAGTTACCGGCAAGACTTATGCCTGCAACGAGCCGACTATCGACTACATAGTCTGCAAGCTGCCTAAGTGGCCCTTTGACAAGTTCGTTTATGCAAAGCGTGAGCTTGGCACCCAGATGAAGGCAACAGGTGAGGTAATGTCCATCGGTACCAGCTTCGAGCAGGCTATCATGAAGGCTGTGAGAGGTGCAGAGATAGGACACGACTGCCTTATCTCACCGAAGATGGAAGATCTTTCCGACGATGAGATAAAAGCTAAGATACATAACTGCGACGACGAAAGACTTTTCGTGGTCTATGAGGCACTGCGCCGTGGCGTAAGCGTTGAGGAGATACACAGGATAACCATGATAGACGAGTGGTTCCTCAACAAGTTCCTTAACCTTATCGCCATGGAAAAACAGCTCAAGGATAATTACAGCGACGAGGTCTACCTTGCAGCCAAAAAGCTGGGCTACCCCGACAAGGTCATCCAAAGACTTTCCGGTCAGCCTATCAAAAAGAATATCCACTGCGTATATAAAATGGTTGACACCTGTGCTGCCGAGTTTGCGGCGCAGACACCGTATTTCTACTCCACCTATGATAACGAGGACGAGGCGAGCGAGTTTATTGCCAACAGAGTGGGCGAGAAAAAGACAGTTATCGTATTCGGCTCAGGTCCTATCCGTATCGGACAGGGTATCGAGTTTGACTATGCTTCCGTTCACTGCGTATGGGCACTTAAAGAGCATGGCTACGACGTTGTTATCGTAAACAACAACCCCGAGACGGTATCCACAGACTTTGATACCGCCGACAGACTTTACTTTGAGCCGCTTACCGACGAGGACGTATGGAACATCATCAGAGTTGAAAAGCCGGTGGGAGTTGTTGTAGCTTTCGGCGGACAGACAGCTATCAAGCTCACAAAGTTCCTTGACAGCAAGGGAGTTAAGATACTGGGTACACCTCCGGATTCTATCGACGCAGCCGAGGACAGAGAGAGATTTGACGAGCTGCTTGAACAGCTTAAAATAAAGCGTCCTGAGGGCTTTACGGTAATGACTGAACAGGAGGCTCTGGACGTTGCAAACAAGATAGGTTATCCTGTACTTATGAGACCGTCCTATGTGCTTGGCGGACAGAACATGATAATCGCCTTTAATGACGACGATATCAAGGAGTATATGGCTATAATCCTTGACCAGGGCATCGAGAACCCTGTGCTTATCGACAAGTACCTTATGGGTACAGAGCTGGAGATAGATGCTATATGCGACGGAGAGGAGATACTTATCCCGGGCATTATGGAGCATATCGAGAGAACAGGTATCCACTCGGGCGACTCTATCGCTGTTTATCCTGCATGGAATGTTTCGGATAAGCTTATGGAAAGAATAGTTGACTGCTCCAAGCGTCTTGCTATCTCGCTTAAAACAAAAGGTCTGGTGAATATCCAGTATCTTATAAACAATGACGAGCTTTACGTTATCGAGGTAAATCCACGTTCTTCAAGAACTATCCCTTACATCTCAAAGGTTACAGGCGTGCCAATGGTCGATCTTGCTACAAAGGCTATGCTGGGCGAAAAGCTGGCAGATATGGGCTACGGCACAGGTCTTTACAAGAACTCCCCGTATGTAGCTGTTAAGGTCCCTGTATTCAGCTTTGAAAAGCTTATCGACGTTGATAACCACCTTGGTCCCGAGATGAAGTCAACCGGTGAGGTGCTTGCAGTTTCTTCAAGCCTTGAGGAATCACTGTACAAGGGTCTTACCGCCGCAGGCTATAAGCTTGGCAAAACAGGCGGAGTGTTCATCACCGTAAGAGATACCGACAAGGGAGAGATCCCAAGGACAGCAAAGCTTTTTGCGGACCTGGGCTTCAAGCTTTATGCCACAAGAGGCACTGCTGCTGCGCTTAAAGAGCACGGTATCCAGGCAGAGGTGGTCAATAAGATACACGAGGGAGAGAACAACACCATCGACCTTATCGAAAGCGGAAAGGTATCCTATGTTATCTCCACATCGGCAAAGGGCAGAATGCCTACAAGAGATTCTGTTAAGATAAGAAGAAAGACTGTTGAGTGGAATATCCCTTGCCTTACTTCTATCGATACAGCCAACGCTATTGCTACGTCCCTGCGAAGCAAGTTCACCGAGAACTCCACAGAGATAGTTGACATCAACAACATGAGAAAAGAAAAGCAGCACCTTGAATTCACCAAGATGCAGGGCTGCGGAAACGATTATGTATACTTCAACTGCTTTGACAAGGAGGTCGACAACCCCGAGGGTCTGGCTATCAACCTTTCAGACAGACATTTCGGTATCGGCGGCGACGGAGTCATTCTTATATGTCCGTCAGATATAGCTGATGCCAAGATGAGAATGTTCAACCTTGACGGTTCGGAAGGAAAGATGTGCGGCAACGGCATAAGATGTGTTGCCAAGTTCATGCGTGACAACGGCATCGTTGACAAGGACGACATGACCGTCGAGACTCTTTCCGGCATTATGAAGATAAGCCTTACAAGACATTACGGCGAGGTCAACGGAGCTACCGTAAATATGGGCAAGGCTATACTTGAACCTGCACAGATACCTGTTACCCTTGAAGCAGGGGACAACGGTGCGGTGGTTGACAGACCGGTGCATATCATCGACAAGGATTTCAATATCACCTGCGTTTCAATGGGCAATCCTCACGCTGTTACATTCATCAACAACGTGGACGATTTTGATATTGAAAAATACGGTCCTGTATTTGAACACCATGAGATCTTCCCCGAGAGAGTCAACACCGAGTTTATCAAGGTCATTGACGAGCGCACACTTAAAATGAGAGTCTGGGAGAGAGGCTCCGGTGAGACGTGGGCGTGCGGAACAGGTGCCTGCGCAGCAGTTACTGCCGCTGTGCTCAACGGCTACTGCAAGAAGGACGAGGAGATAACTGTTCTTCTGCGGGGCGGCACTCTGAAGATACGCTATACAGACGATGCGGTTTATCTTACCGGTGACGCTGTTACCGTATTCTCCGGTGAAATAGTCATCTGACCACATATATCCAGAAGGAGTTGTTACAAATGCCACAGATAAACGAAAATTTTTTGAAGCTTGAAAAGAATTATCTTTTCATAAATATTGCAAAGAAAGTAAATGCCTACAAAGCCGCTCACCCCGAAGCTGATATTATAAGAATGGGTATCGGCGATGTTACCCTGCCTATCGCAAAATGTGTTGTTGAGGCAATGAAAAAGGGCGCAGACGAAATGGGCGTGAAGGAGACTTTCAAGGGCTACGAGGATTCCGGTGCAGGCTATTATTTCCTGCGTGAGGCAGTTTCGGGTTATTACAAGTCCTTCGGAGTTGACGTTCCCGCAGGAGATATCCGTATCAACGACGGTGCAAAGGCTGACTGCGGAAATATCGTTGATATATTCGGAAACGACAACACCGTGCTTATCACAGACCCTGCTTACCCTGTTTATGTGGACACAAACAGAATGTGCGGCAGAAATGTTATCTTTGCGGACTCAAACGAGAAGAACGGATTTGCTGCAATGCCCGACGACAGCGTAAATTGTGACCTTATCTATCTTTGTTCGCCAAACAACCCCACAGGCTCGGCTTACACCTATGACCAGCTGAAAGAGTGGATCGCTTACGCTAAAAAGAACAATGCGGTTATTATCTACGACAGCGCTTACGAGGCGTTTATCACCGATGAGAACGTGCCAAGATCTATCTATGCGGTAGAGGGCGCAAAGGAAGTTGCTATCGAAATGTGCTCGCTGTCCAAGACAGCAGGCTTTACAGGTATGCGCTGCGGCTACACGGTAGTACCAAGCGAGCTTGTTGTAAAGGCTTCCGACGGCAGTGAGGTAAAGCTTGCGGACCTTTGGGGAAGAAGACAGGGCAGCAAGTTCAACGGCGTATCTTACCCGGTACAGTGCGCTGCTGCGGCAGTTTTCACCGAGGAAGGCTTAAAGCAGACAAGAGAGAACATCGAGTATTATAAGAATAACGCAAAGATAATCGGTGAAACTTTGGACGAGCTGGGAATAAAGTACACCGGCGGAAAGAACAGCCCGTATATCTGGCTCAAGTGCCCCGGCAATATGGGCAGCTGGGAGTTCTTTGACCTGCTGCTTGAAAAGATAAATGTTGTCGGCACACCCGGTGCAGGCTTTGGCAAGAACGGCGAGGGCTGGTTCAGACTTACCGCATTCGGCGATAAGGACAGAACTATCGAGGCTATGCAAAGGCTCAAGACCCTTAAATTCTGAATGAAGACAGATCATCTCCCTGCATTTTGCGGGGAGATTTTTTATTGACTTGCACTGCACAGTGTGATATACTTAACAAAAATAAGAACGGGGTAAAAAGATGGTTAAGCGTCTGAACTACATCGACAATCTGCGGTGGATGACGGTTTCGCTGCTGATAGTTTATCATGCGGCGATAGCCTACAACACGTGGGACGAGGCAAATTACATATTCTTTGAGCCTGTAAAGCCGATAGCTGCGGTGGTTTCATTTATAAGCCCGTGGTTCATGCCGATAATGTTCCTGCTGGCAGGCGTTTCGGCTCGCTTTTCGCTTCAAAAAAGGGGATACCGCACGTTTATAAAAGAGCGTTTTGTGCGCCTTGGTATCCCGTTCGTGTTCGGGCTGCTCGCTGTAAACCCGATAATGAGCTATGTCGCAGATGTTACTCACAACGGTTACAGCGGCGGATATTTCGCCCACTACACAACGTATTTTACAAAATTCACCGACCTGACGGGGTATGATGGCGGTTTTACGCTGGGACATTTCTGGTTCCTCGGTGTGCTGATAATTATTTCAATTTTATCCTGTGTGATCATCAGGCTGGTCGGAGATACTGACGTGAAAGGCAAAAAGGGGTTTGCCGTTGCCGCAGTGCTGACGGTTGCGGCGATAGCACTGTTTAATGTGGATATTATGGGCAAAAAAGTTTCCACATATCTGTGCGTTTATCTGCTGGGGTACTATTTTTTCAGCCGGCAAAGCTTTGCGCTGAGCCTTAAAAGATGCAAAATTCCGCTTGTGATGCTTGCACTTGCGGCAAACATCGCCAACACGGCGATATTTATATTTATAGGCGGACATAAGGATCTTAATACTATCTGCAATTATGCTTCGTTTGCGCTTGCTGTGCCTGCGCTTATGATACTTGCTCACGATCACCTTGATTTCGCAAACAGCTTTACAAGGTTCAATTCAAGTGTGTCGTATGTGTTCTATATCCTGCATTTCCCGATAGTGATACTGTGCCAGTATTTGCTAAGCCATACAGGTGTCGGCGTTATCCCAAATTTCACTGTGACTGTTTTTATCTGCTATCCGCTGGTTTATGCGCTGTGCGTGGGAGTGAGAAAGGTGCCGTATCTGCAAGTGCTTTTTGGCTTGTCTGCAAAAAAGAAGTAGGAAGTGCGAAAGCCTGCCTCTATCACAAAATATATTGCGGCGGACAAGCGCACCGCCGCCGGGGTATTTTGCTGTTGACTTGACAGGCTTTTTGTGCTATACTGATTTAAAACAGTAAATTGCTTATGGAGGTCAGTTTTTTATGAAAATGACGGTAAGTCAGGCTATGGTAGAGTGCCTTAAAGCTGAGGGTATAAATACCGTTTACGGCTATCCCGGCGCAGCTATCTGCCCGTTTTACGATGAGCTTAAAAAAACCGGGAAGGATATAAAGCACGTGCTTGTGCGCCACGAGGCAAATGCAGGTCACGCTGCCAACGGATATGCTCGTATTTCCGGCAAGCCTGCGGTGTGCATCGCCACCTCCGGTCCGGGTGCGACTAATCTTATAACCGCCATAGCTACGGCTTATGCGGACTCTATACCTATAATCTGTATCACAGGTCAGGTCAACACCGACCAGATCGGCTCTGATGTTTTTCAGGAGGCGGATATCACAGGTGCGGCTGAACCGTTTGTCAAGCACAGCTACCTGCTGAAAGACCCTGATGATGTGGCAAGGGTGTTCAAAGAGGCGTTTTATATTTCAGGTACCGGCAGACCGGGTCCTGTGCTCATAGACGTACCAATGGACGTCCAGAAGATGACTGTGGATTTCAGCTATCCTAAAAAGTGCGATATAAGAAGCTATAAGCCTACCGGAAAGGGTAACGCCTTTCAGGTGAAGAAGGTAATGAAAGCACTTTGTGAGGCTGAAAAGCCGCTTATATGTGTAGGCGGAGGCGTTTTTGCCGCCCACGCACAGGAGGAGATAGTGAAGCTGTCCCACACAATGCAGATCCCCGTTATCACAACTATGATGGGTATTTCTGTGTTCCCGGACGATGATGAGCTGTTCTGCGGAATGATAGGCTCCTTTGGTATCAAAGCCGCAAATGCAGCTGTAAACCTTTGCGATACGCTTTTCCTTGTGGGAGCAAGAGTGGGTGACAGAGCCGTGAGCACGCCTATGACGCTTGCAAAGACAACTACTATTATTCACATAGATATCGACCCGGCGGAAATAGGGAAGAATATCGGAACGGATATCCCCCTTGTGGGCGACGCAAAACTGGTGCTGCAGCAGCTGCTTGAAAAAGCACAGCCAATGAAGCACACACAGTGGCTCAAGGAGCTGAAACAGTACAGAACAAGCTATGAGCCGGTGAAAACTCCCAAGGGAACAGTTGACCCCAAGGAGTTTATGCTGAGGCTTTCGGCGGCTATGCCTGCAAAGACAACCATTGTGGCGGACGTTGGACAAAACCAGATCTGGACCTGTAACAACTATAAATTCTCCAAGGGCGGAAGGCTGCTCACCACAGGCGGTATGGGAACTATGGGCTATTCCATACCTGCTGCTATCGGTGCTAAAATGGCGGATCCCAAGCGTCCTACTGTTGCTGTATGCGGTGACGGTGCGTTCCAGATGTGTATGATGGAGCTGGCTACTGCCGTTCAGCATGGGGTGGACATCAAGATCGTGGTTATGACCAACAACAGACTGGGAATGGTGCGTGAGCTCCAGACCGTGGGCTACGGCGACAGACAAACAGCTGTTTTCCTTGACGGTTCTCCCGACTTTATAAAGCTGGCAAAAGCCTATGGTATCGACGCTTTCCGTGTGGACAGCAGCAGCGACGTGGACAAGGCTGTGGACATGATAGCTAACCACAAGGGAATATGCCTTGTGGAGGTCGATGTGGAGGATATGTTCCCTACACGCTGATTGATAATTTATCAATCATTAGTTCACAATAATATAACAAATAGATGATATACTTTCAAGTGGACATTTAATCGGATTCGGAGGTTTTTTGATGAAGCATACAATTTCTGTCCTTGTTGAAAACCACAGCGGCGTTCTTTCAAGGATCTCGGGACTTTTTTCAAGACGAGGCTTCAATATCGAAAGTCTTGCAGTGGGACCTACCCACGACCCCTCTATCTCAAGGATCACAATAGTTGCCGACGGCGACGAGCATACCGTTGAGCAGATCGAAAAGCAGCTCAACAAGCTTATCGAGGTCATCAAGGTCAAGACTTTTGCAAAGGACGAGTTCCTTGCAAGAGAGCTGATGATTGTAAAGCTTACCGTTTCTCCCGAAAAGAGAAGCGAGGTAATGACCATTGCGGAGATAATCAACGCAAAGGTAATGGATGTTACTCTTACCACAATGACGCTGGAGATATGCGATACATACGCACAGCTTTGCAGATTTGAGGAGATAATCGCTCCTTACGGCATTATCGAAATGGTAAGAACAGGCACGGTTGCCATTGAAAAGGGCAGCGAAACATTCAGCCCGAAGAAAAACTAAGTACCACACAGCCGTAAGGCTGAAAAATAGTAAACTATTTAATTGGAGGAATCAATCATGGATCAGGCAAGAATATTCTATCAGCAGGACTGCGACATCAACGTGCTCAAGGGCAAAAAAGTCGCTATCATCGGCTACGGCTCACAGGGTCACGCTCATGCGCTCAACCTCAAGGAGAGCGGCGTTGACGTATGCGTAGGTCTTTACGAGGGCTCAAAGAGCTGGGACAAGGCTGTAAAGCAGGGACTCGAGGTTCTCACAACAGAAGAGGCTGCTAAGGCTGCTGACATCATTATGATACTCATCCCTGATGAGAAGCAGGCTGCAATTTACAAGCAGTGCATCGAGCCGCATCTCACAGAGGGCAAGACCCTTATGTTCGCTCACGGCTTCAACATCCACTTCGGATGCATCGTTCCGCCTAAGAATGTAAACATCGTTATGATCGCTCCTAAGGGACCGGGTCACACAGTAAGATCCGAGTACCAGGCTGGTAAGGGCGTTCCTTGTCTTATCGCTGTTGAGCAGGACGCAACAGGCAACGCTTATGACATTGGTCTTGCATATGCACTGGGTATCGGCGGCGCAAGAGCAGGCGTTCTTGAAACAACATTCAGAACCGAGACAGAAACAGACCTGTTCGGTGAGCAGGCAGTCCTCTGCGGCGGCGTGTGCGCTCTTATGCAGGCTGGTTTTGAAACACTCTGCGAGGCAGGCTACGACCCGAGAAATGCTTACTTTGAGTGTATCCACGAGATGAAGCTCATCGTTGACCTTATCTATCAGTCAGGCTTTGCAGGCATGAGATATTCTATCTCCAACACCGCTGAGTACGGCGACTATGTAACAGGTCCTAAGCTCATCACCGAGGAGACCAAGAAGGCAATGAAGAAGATCCTCGCAGACATTCAGGACGGCTCTTTCGCAAAGGAGTTCCTGCTCGAAATGTCAAGCGCAGGCTCACAGGTTCATTTCAAGGCTATGAGAAAGCTCCACGCAGAGCATCCTTCCGAGAAGGTGGGCGAGGAGATCAGAAAGCTGTACAGCTGGAACAACGAAGAGGACAAGTTCATCAACAACTAATTAAAACGCAAAAGGACAGCTCATTACGGGCTGTCCTTTTTTCACTCAAAAAAATAAAACGGACAGCTCGTTTTGAACTGTCCGCTTTTTTGTACTATTTCCCAAGCATTTCAGGTCCGAAGCTCTCGGGAAGAAGCTGTTCAAGCGTCATCTCTTTGTAGTCCGTTTCCGACCTTGCAAAGATGACCGCAAGCTTTTTCGGGTCGCAGAATTCCCGCATTACCTGCCTGCATATGCCGCAGGGAGGGCAGTAGTCGCTTGCCGAGTAGTTTGCACCGCCCACAATGGCGATAGCTTCGATCTCCTTTTCGCCGCAGGCAACGGCGTGGGATATGGCGTTTCTTTCAGCGCAGATACCCGCAGGATAGGATGCGTTTTCAACGTTTACTCCCGTGTATATCTTTCCCGAGCTGCAAAGCACCGCAGCTGCCACGTTGTATCCCGAGTAGGGCGCATATGAGTTTACCAGGCAGTCAAGTGCCTCACGGATAAGCTGTTTTCTGTCTGTCATTTTTATCACCTGCTTTTTGAGCTATTGTCCTGTCATATACGCTTCAAGACGGTAGATCGGCAATCCCATCTGCGAGAATCGTGTTTCGTATTCTGTCATTATGTTGCCTTCAAAGCTGCTGTTGTGCAGGTCAAGGCTTACGTTTTTAAGCCCGAAGCCGTTAGCGGTGAACTGCTCGATAGAGAACTCAAAAAAATGCATATTGTCTGTTTTCTGATGTATCTCTCCGCCGTGCTTCAGCAGCTTTTTGTAGATCTCAAGAAAGCCTTTGTGCGTCAGTCTGTGCGAGGCGTAGGTATTCTTTGGGAATGGGCAGCTGAAATTCAGGTATATAAGCCCTATGGATCTTTCGGGGATATAGCAGTCCAGATACTCCGCATTTCCCCGCATGAAAAAAAGATTGGGGACGCTGAGCTGTATCGCACTTTCCGCAGCGTCAACGATAACGTTGCTGGACTTTTCCACCGCAAGCACGTTAAGCTCCGGGTGCTGTCTTGCAAACTCGATAGCGAATTGTCCCTTGCCGCAGCCTATCTCCAGTATCACAGGATTGTGGTTGCCGAACAGGGAATTGTAGTCCAGCAGAGATTTTTCGCTCTTATCCTGAAAATTCTTTTCGTTTCTGTCCATATATATTATCCTGTCGCCGCAGCCCTCAAGCCTTGCGTCAAGATTCTTTTTTCTCCTCATCCTCATGGGGTGAAGCCGCTCCTTTCTGTTTCCTGTTTTTCAGGTACGTTATAAGCATAGCAATGTCAAATATCGCAGCAACTAATGCTGTTAAGACAATAAAATACGTCAGCATAAATGAAAAGTCGGGAATGATCTTTTCAGCATTGTCCCAAAGAGTGTACTTGCTGCCGTTTATCTCAACCTGACTGTAACCGTGGCTGCGGCTGTTTGATGTGCAGACCGCAACCTCGCCCACCAGCCTGCTTATCCACGGCAGCTTTACATCATCGGTGGAAACAACATATTCATCGGAAGAAAACAGGGTGTGGGAACTGAAAAAATAGTAGCCGTCCTGCTCTTTTTCAAAATAAACACCGCCAAGTATAGTCGAATTGTGGACATTGTATTCTGAGCGTGCGGATTCTATCACCGAGGTATTTACAGCGATTATCACGCCGCAAACCACTGCCACCGCAGCAAGTATGATGTTCACAAGCATTATGCGGTGCTTTTTTGAGCCTTTAATTGATCTGACAGCGTGATAAAGCGCAAATGCAGCAATTATCACACCGAATATTATCGTGACTATCATGTTCTTACCTCTTATTTCATGTTGTGCTCAAACCAGTCCTTGTCAGAGGTGCATTTGAGCCATTTGGTACATGAGCCGGTCAGTGCGTTCTCGTAAGGGTAAACGTTGAGCATTATCTCAGGCTCGTCGTCACCGCTGTAAACAGGGGTGACTTTAAAGCTTATGTCCTTGCTGATTATGCTTGAAAGGGCATCTTCTATTGTCTGTCCCTTGGCAACACGCTGGGTGGCGTCGGCAATTTTCAGATCATGCAGCTTTGCCTGATATATCTTTTTGCCGTCTTTTTTGGTCACAAGGGGCATACTCAGCTTTCTTGGCACCAGTTTGCCTTTGTGCTGCTGCATTATCTCAAGGTCCTTGAGCTTGACCTCTCCGCTGTCGATAGCCTCTCCCGAAAAGGAAACACACAGCCCCTTTTCAGACGACTTTCCATCGCTTGAAACGGAGAAGGAAAACCTCATCCCGTCTATCATTATCTTTCCGCAAGCGGAAAAATCAAGCTTTACGGGCAGCTCTTTCTTTCTGAATATCCGCATTTTACTCACCCTCATCCTTTTACGGAACAATAAAAAAACAACACATTCAGTATAGCATACTTTGAGTAAAAAGAAAAGCCCTTTTTTATTGTCATATTTTATAATTTTTAATAAATTATTCTTGTTGCATTTTCGGTTTGAATGTGATATACTAGATAAAAGTGTTCTTATAATGCTTGATTTGTGTAAATAGAGTGAAATCTATCGCCTTGGGGCTATAAAGGCGAATGAAAGGAAAGATACAGATTATGAAAAAACTTATGCTTGGAAACGAAGCGGTCGCCAGAGGACTTTACGAAGCAGGCTGCCGTATCGCATCGGCATATCCCGGTACCCCTTCAACGGAGATAACCGAGACACTGGCGAAGTATGATGAGGTGTACGCCGAGTGGGCACCTAACGAAAAGGTGGCTATGGAGGTGGCTCTGGGTGCATCTATTGCAGGTGCAAGGAGCTTTTGCGCTATGAAGCACGTGGGACTCAATGTTGCTGCCGACCCGCTTTATACCGCAGGCTACACAGGTGTAACAGGAGGAATGGTAATTGCTGTTGCTGACGACCCGGGAATGCACTCGTCGCAGAACGAGCAGGATTCAAGGCACCATGCTATCGCATCCAAGACACTTATGGTGGAGCCTTCCGACTCTGCGGAGTGTAAGGAGTTCGCTATCAAGGCTTATGAGCTTTCCGAGAGGTTTGACAGCCCTGTTCTGTTAAGACTGTCAACAAGAGTTTCACACTCCCAGTCGGCTGTTGAGCTTTGCGACAGAGTTGAAAAGGATCTTATACCATATGAAAAGAATATCGACAAGTACGTTATGATGCCTGCAAAGGCTATAAAGCGTCACCCGATAGTTGAGGACAAGCTGAAGGCTGCTGCGGAGTTTGCAGAAACCAGCGACCTCAACAGAGTAGAAATGGCTGATACAAAGATAGGCGTTATCACAGCAGGCATCTGCTACGAGTACGCAAAGCAGGCTCTTGGCGACAAGGCAAGCTTTCTCAAGCTTGGTATGATAAACCCTATGCCTACAAAGCTTATCAGGGATTTTGCCGCAAAGTGCGATAAGGTATATGTTATCGAGGAGCTTGATGGTATAATCGAAAGCCATTGCAAAAACATCGGCGTTGACGTTATCGGAAAGGAGCTTTTCGGCTACATCGGCGAAATATCCCAGACTATCGTTTCCGAAAAGATACTCGGCACAAAGCCGGAGTTTGATACGTTCGCAGAGAATGTCCCTGTAAGACCTCCTGTAATGTGCGCAGGCTGCCCTCACAGAGGATTGTTCTACTGCCTTAAAAAGCTGGGCGTTACCGTTTCGGGTGACATCGGCTGCTATACCCTGGGTGCAACAGCTCCGCTGAACGCTATGGATTCCACCATATGCATGGGCGCATCTATCTCGGCACTGCACGGCTTTAACAAGGCTCTGGGCGAAAAGGCAGAGAAGAACTCTGTTGCTGTTATCGGCGACTCCACCTTTATGCACAGCGGTATGACAAGCCTTGTGAACGTGGCATATAACGCTACAAATTCCACAGTCATAATCCTTGACAACTCTATCACAGGCATGACAGGTCACCAGCAGAACCCGACAACAGGCAAGAACCTCAAAGGCGATCCCGCCGCTGCCGTAAATCTCGTTGACCTGTGCCACGCCATCGGCATAAAGAGCGTGAGAGTCGTTGACCCTTACCACATGGCTGAAACCGAGGCTGTCATCAAGGAAGAACTTGCTAAGGATGAGCCGAGCGTCATCATCTCACGCAGACCTTGTGCGCTGCTGAAATATGTTAAGCACAATCCACCCCTTAAAGTTGATAACGATAAGTGTGTAGGCTGCAAGCAGTGCCTGAAGATAGGCTGCCCTGCAATATCAATGCACGACGGAAAGTCCGTTATCGACCACACACAGTGCGTGGGCTGCGGAATCTGCACCGAGATGTGTAAGCTCGGCGCTATCGTAAAGTAATTCATACCGAAAGGAATGTACATAAATGGAAACGAGATCAATTATGATAGTGGGCGTGGGCGGACAAGGCTCGCTGCTCGCTTCAAGACTTATAGGAAACGTCCTGCTGCAGCAGGGGTATGACGTAAAGGTGTCCGAGGTACACGGCATGAGCCAGAGAGGCGGCTCGGTGGTCACCTATGTTAAATACGGCGACAAGGTTTATTCGCCTGTTGTGGAAAAGGGAGAGGCTGATATTATAATCAGCTTTGAGACCCTTGAGGCAGCAAGATATGTGCCTTTCCTGAAAAAAGGCGGACATATCGTGCTCTCTACCCAGCAGATAGACCCGATGCCTGTTATAAACGGTGCGGCAGTTTATCCCGAGAATATAGTAGGAAAGCTCAAAGATATGGGAATTGATGTTATAGCTGTCGACGCTCTGAAGATAGCAGAGCAATGCGGCAACGCCAAGGCTTCAAACGTGGTGCTTATGGGGGTTGTGTCCACAAAAATGCCGTTTGACGAGGCTTGCTGGAACAAGGCTGTGGAGGAATGTGTGCCGGCTAAGTTCCTGGAGCTTAACAAGAAAGCATTTGCAATGGGCAGGCAGGCAAACTGAGGTCGTAGTTTTTTAGTTCACAAAGGAGTGAGAGGCATTGGGAAAGTATTGGAATGAACAGATCGAGTGTATGGATCGGGATCAGATGAAAGCTCTGCAAAGTGAAAGGCTTGTAAAGCAGGTACAGCACGTCTGGGACAACGTTCCCTACTATAGGAAAAAAATGGAGGAAAAGGGCGTTACACCACAGGATATAAATGGCATTGAGGATCTTTACAAGCTGCCCTTTCTTTCAAAGGCGGATCTGCGTGACGCATACCCCTATGGATTGCTGGCAAAGCCTCTGAGCGAGTGCGTCAGGATACATTCTACCAGCGGCACCACAGGCAAAAGGGTAGTGGCTTTTTATACGCAAAACGACGTTGATATGTGGGAAGACTGCGTTGCAAGAGCAATTACCGCTGCCGGAGGTACAAATGACGACGTCTGTCAGGTGGCTTACGGCTACGGTCTGTTTACAGGCGGAGCAGGTCTCCACGGCGGTTCCCATAAGGTGGGCTGCCTTACTCTGCCAATGTCATCGGGTAATACCGAAAGACAGATCCAGTTCATGCAGGATCTTGGGGCTACGATCCTTTGCTGCACACCGTCATATGCCGCTTATATCGGAGAAACGGTGAAGAAAATGGGGCTTACTCCGGATGATCTTAAACTCAAAGCAGGTATCTTCGGCGCAGAGCCGTGGACAGAGGAAATGCGCCAGCAGATACAGAGATCTCTTGGCATAAAGGCATATGATATCTACGGTCTTACCGAGTCCAGCGGTCCGGGCGTGGCTTTTGAGTGCGAATGTCAGCACGGAATGCATATAAACGAGGATAACTTTATCGCCGAGATAATAAACCCGGAAACCGGTGAGGTCCTCCCTGACGGCGAGAAGGGCGAGCTTGTGTTTACAAGCATCACAAAAGAGGCGTTCCCGCTCCTTCGTTACAGAACAAGAGATATATGCGTGCTCACAAGAGAGAAGTGCTCTTGCGGAAGGACTCTTGTGAGAATGGCAAAGCCAATGGGTCGCTCGGACGATATGCTTATAATCCGTGGAGTAAACGTATTCCCGTCACAGATAGAGACTGTACTTTTGAAGATGAGCAATGCAACGCCTAACTACCAGATCGTTGTTGGCAGAGAGAATAATACCGATACCTTTGAGATAAGAGTTGAAATTACCGATGAGATGTTCAACGATACTATCCGTTCCATTGAGGAACTTGAGAGAAAAATATCTCAGGATATGCTCTCAGTCCTGGGCATCAAGGCAAAGATACGTCTTGTTGAGCCTAACAGTATCCCCAGAAGCGAGGGTAAGGCTGTAAGAGTTATAGATAACAGAAAGCTTTTAGACTAAATATCATATACTATATTACAGATAGGGGGTCATTTACATGACAGTAAAACAGTTATCAGTTTTTGTTGAAAACAGACCCGGAAGGCTCAGTGCGATCACAGAGCTCCTGGGAAACGCAGGTATCAATATCCGTGCTATGTCCATTGCAGACACCAAGGACTTCGGTATATTGAGACTTATCGTTGACAATGCGGAAAAATCCGTTAAGGTCCTCAAAGATGAGGGCTGCTCGGTGACGCTGTCCAACGTTCTTGTGCTGAGAATAACCGACAGACCCGGCGGACTTGCAGAGGCAATGAAGGTGCTTTACAGCTATAATATCAGCGTTGAGTATATGTACGCTGCGTTTATCAATACCGAAAGCAATACCGCTTGTCTGGTGCTTCGTGTGGACGATAATGACAAGGCTATAACTGCCCTGGAGGAGAAGGGCTACAAGCTTCTTTCACAGAACGAACTGGGACTCTGACAGTGCCCACAAAACGCCTTGAATGTAAGCATTGGCTAACTATTCCCAAAAAATGAAATTTTAGTGAAAATACAAAAATGCACTTGATTTTTTAAAAAAATGTGCTATGATAATAACAGGCACAAGAGGTCGTGTCTGTATAAAATGAAAACAAGGAGGATTTCACTATGGCTTATAAAATCAGTGATGAGTGCATCGGCTGCGGCGCTTGCGTAGACGGCTGCCCTGTTGGTGCTATTGCTATGGACGCTGACAAGGCTAAGATCGACGCTGATGCTTGCATTGATTGCGGTGCTTGCAACGGTGTTTGCCCTGTAGGAGCTCCAAATCAGGAATAATTACATAATTATCGGAAAGCACCTGTCCCAAAGGATGGGCGCTTTTTTGTGCAATTTTGCTAAAAATTACAGTTTGTAATCGTTAAAATTATATCGATTACAGAAATATTACAACTTGGTTACAAAATCCGTTGACACTCCTTTTTCCTTGTGTTATACTTGTATACGGGGAAAAACATAATAAGGAGTTACTATTTAATGAGTACATTGAAAACCAGCGTCAAGAGCAGGATAATTGCCGCTGCGGCTTGTATTGCCGTAGGAACCGGCGCATCAGGTTATTTTGCGATTGGCAATGGCGGAGATCAGGTTAGTACAGGTGAGACAAATACAACTCTCGCCGCAGAAGTTTCCACAGAATCATCCGCAGAGAAAACGGAAGCAGCACAGACAGTAACATATAAAATGTGGCAGCCAAAGCTTGCAGCAGCTCCAACGACTGCTCAGACAAAGACTGTAACACAACAGACTACCAAGCAGACCACAACAACTTCCGCAGCGACTACAACCAAGGCTGTTACCACAACAAAAGCTGTGACCACAAAAAAGGCAGTTACAACAACTAAAAAGGTGACCGCTGCAAAGCCTGTGACCACTACAAAGATACAGGGCGATCCTGTTATTTATGATGTTGGCGGCTCGGTAAAGGAAAGACTTAATTCCGTTAAGCCTGACCAGCTCAAGCAGACTATCACTGTAACAGGCAACGAGAGAGCAGTGCTTGAAAAGTACATGAAGGCTCTTGTAAATGATAAGATGACAAATTACGAAAAGGTACTTACCTGTTATGACTATCTTATCAACCACACATATTACGCATACGGCGGCTGGAGCAATCCTATCCAGTCCGTGCTGGTAAAGGGATTTGGCACTTGCACCGAGTATTCACATACAATGTGTGCAATGCTGCGTTACATGGGCTTTAAGGCTAATACTGTATGGGGTCAGACCACACTTGCAGGCGGCGGATACGGTCAGCATATGTGGGTAGAGCTTACTATAAACGGCAATGTTTATGTTGTTGACCCGCAGGTAGATGACAATATGTCCTACGGCGGAAATCTCTCGCACAGAAGATTTGTCAAGCTTTATTCCGAAGTACCCGGACAGTATATCAGAGGATATACAGAGAAGTGGTAATATGAAATTCAGGGCATCGCTGATAAGCGGTGCCTTTTTTCTTGCAAAAAAGGGGAAATTGTGTTATACTTTAAGGTAATATTAAAGTTGCCATGCTACAATGGGGAAAATGGAGAAGGAGTGAGAATATGAGACTTTTGCTTGCAGAGGACGAGAAGGAGCTTTCCAACGCCTTGGTGGCGGTCTTAAAACACAGCAACTATTCCGTGGACGCTGTTTATGACGGTGCGGACGCTCTCAGCTACGGCATAAGCGAAAACTATGACGGTATGATCCTTGATATAATGATGCCCAAAATGGACGGTATAGAGGTGCTGAAAAAGCTGCGTGAAAAGGGGATAAATACCCCTGTGCTGCTGCTTACGGCAAAGTCTCAGGTAAGCGACAGGATAACAGGTCTTGACAGCGGTGCGGATGACTATCTGACAAAGCCCTTTGCCATGGGTGAGCTGCTTGCAAGGATAAGAGCAATGACACGGCGCAAGACCGAGTTTTCACCTAATGACCTGAGCTTTGGCAACATAACTCTCAGCCGTGAGACCTTTGATCTGAAAGGTCCTGACGGCACTCAAAGACTGGGCAACAAGGAGTTCCAGATGCTTGAGATGATGATGAGCAATAAAAACGTGCTTATCTCCACCGAGCGTTTTATGGAGAGAATATGGGGCTATGACAGCGATGCAGAAATAAATGTGGTTTGGGTATTTATATCCTATCTTCGCAAAAAGCTTGCCAGCGTGGGGGCGGATGTGGAGATAAAGGCTTCACGAGGTGTTGGATATACCCTTGTTCAGAAGCAGGAGAAATAAATACTTCAGGGTGAGAATAAGGAGTGAGCGAAGATGATAAAACGGCTCCAGCAAAAGTTCGTGGCTATCGTTGCGGTCTCTTTGTTTGTGGTTGAGCTGCTGATAATCGGCGGCATCAATATCTTCAATATCCGTTCCATAGATTCAGACTATGATAAGGTCATGAATATGCTTGTGGAAAACGACGGTATGATACCTGATTTTCCACGGCATGACGACGGCTTTAAGCCCGACAAGAAAATGGGCAGCGAGCAGAACAGGATGAACGACAGGAACTTCAACGAGGAAACTAAATACCAGACAAGATATTTTATCGTCTATTTTTCCACAAATGGCAGCGTTTCCGGTGTGAACACGGGGCATATCGCTGCGGTGAACAGCGAGCGTGCTGTGGAGTACGCCAAGCAGGCACTTGAAGACGGGGACGAAAAGGGAAGCATAGACATATATAAATACAGCGTAAATACCACCGATAAGGGCAAAATGGTAATATTCCTTGATGCAAGGTCGGGCAGCGAAAATAAGAAAAGATTTCTGCTCATATCAGCCGTTGTGGCAGCGGCAGGCTACCTGCTGACCTGCCTGCTGGTCATCATTTTCTCAAAGCGTGCTGTAAGACCGGCGGTGGAGAGCTTTGAGAAACAGCGCCGATTCATAACCGATGCAGGACACGAGATAAAGACACCTCTTGCCATTATTTCAGCCAATACCGAGGTCATAGAGATGACCACAGAGGAGAGCGAGTGGACAAAAAGCATAAAGAACCAGGTAACACGGCTTGACGGGCTTGTGAAAGAGCTTCTGCGGCTTTCCAAAATGGAGGAGGACGACGTAAAGCTGGTGTTCACGGAGTTTGACGCTTCACAGACGGTAAGCGATGCGGCACAGAGCTTTGAAGCCCTTGCAAGGACCAACGGCAAGGAGATAAAGACCGATATAACCCGGGGGATCACTATAAACGGCGACAAATCCGCTGTGAGCCAGCTTGTGGGAATACTTGTGGAAAATGCGGTGAAATATGCCGACGATGATTCGGACATAACCGTGTCTCTTAAAAAGTCTGCCAGCGGAAGGCACGCACATCTAAGCGTTTCAAACAAATGCAGCGACCCGCCAAAGGACACAGAAAAGCTGTTTGACCGGTTTTACAGGGACGATTCCTCACGGTCCCGTGAAGGCTCCGGTCCGGGCGGATACGGCATAGGGCTCTCCATAGCACGTGCAGTGATGAATGCACACAAGGGCAAAATTACCTGCAAGGCGGAAGACAACACAGTTACCTTTACCGCAGTTTTCAGAGCAGTTTAAAGCAAAACTTAAAGCTTTTAAGGAAATAAGCGTTTGATATTCAAGGCGCATCTCGGGAAAACCCCGCAGATGCGCTTTTTTACGCTTTCACAAAAATTGCACACTAACTTTAGGTACGTTTAAGGTTACATGGTTATACTTAAACCATAGCAAGAGACAGAAAGGGATGAGTGATATGGGAGAATACAGAGAGATTTTTAAGCGTACCGAGCAGAAATACCTGCTGGATGAGCAGACATACAGAAAGATGATGCATGCGCTCAGCGGATATGCAAAAGTAGATAAATACGGAAAGACTACGATCTGCAATATATATTACGATACACCTGACCACAAGCTGGTAAGAAGGTCGCTGGAAAAGCCCCTTTACAAGGAAAAGATCAGAGTCAGAAGCTACGGCACACCCTCAAAGGGTTCCACGGTTTTTGTGGAGCTGAAAAAGAAGTATGAGGGCGTGGTTTACAAAAGAAGGGTGGATATGTCCCTGGAGCAGTCAAATGCATTTTCTTCGGAAAGGACTCTGCCGATGAATAACCCCCAGATAGAGAAAGAGCTTGCTTATTGCTTTTCACTCTATGAGGGACTTGCACCGGCGATGTATCTGAGCTATGACAGAATAGCCCTTTATGCATCAGATGATCCTGAGGTGAGAATAACATTTGATTCAAATGTAACATACCGTGAAAATGCCCTTGATCTTTCAAGAGGCGTGTGGGGCAGCGAGCTGCTGGAAAAAGGCGAAAGAATAATGGAAATAAAGATAGCAGGTCCAATGCCCATGTGGCTGGTGAGAATACTTGATGAGCTGAAGATCTATCCCACATCGTTTTCAAAATACGGTGCAGCTTATCAGAAAGAATTACTGAATAAGAATATGGAAAAGGAGGGCGTTTATTGTGCTTGATCTTACAACTGCTGATTTTACAACTGTTACAAACGGGACCTTACTTCTGAGTTCACTGGTCTCTATCGTTCTCGGGGTGATAATAGCTGCCTCGTTCAACTTCAGAAACAAAAAATCCAGAGGTTTTCTGATGACCCTTAGTGTGCTGCCTTTCATAGTGCAGATAGTAATAATGCTGGTCAACGGAAACGTTGGTACAGGTGTTGCGGTAATGGGAGCTTTCAGCCTTGTGCGTTTCAGATCCGTACCCGGCAACGCAAAGGATATATGTTCCATATTTCTGGCAATGGCTGTTGGACTTGCAACGGGAACAATGCATCTTATACTTGCTTCCCTGGCAGTTATCGTGGTTTGTGCTCTGAACATAGTGTTCACGCTTATTCCGGAAAACAATGCATCAGGCACCGAAAAGGAGCTTACGGTCCTTATCCCCGAAAGCCTGGATTATGCCTCGGTTTTTGACGACATCTTTGAAAACTATACCACACAAAACGAGCTTACACAGGTAAAGACCGTGAATATGGGCAGCCTGTACAAGCTTAAATACACAATAAAATTAAAGGACAAAACAAAAGAAAAGGAAATGCTTGATGAGATAAGAGTAAGAAACGGTAACCTGGAGGTTATATGTTCAAGGGCGAAAGAAATCGAAGGCGAACAGCTCTGACGGCGTATCCGTGCAAAAGAAAGGAGCGCTCTTGCCATGAAAAGAAAGATACAAGCTTTAAAAGCAGCGATAATAGTAGCACTTTGCCGCATTAAGGCGAGAGAAGCGATTACAGACTGACAGACAGATCAGAGGTTGAGAAAGTATGAAAAAGAAGATTATGGCTTTGACAGCGGCACTTATCATTGCAATATCCAGCTTTGCCGCTTGCTCAGATAAGAAAAACAGCTCGGAAGATGACAACAAGACAGGCTCGTCCATTGTGGCGTCTGACATAAGTGTGTCGGTGGACGCAGCAGATTACGAGGTGGGCTATGATGAAACATCCGCCTGCAAGATAACCCTTAGCGAGACCTCTGCCGAAGTAAGCGGAGAGGGTGCTGCCTGGGAAGACGGAAAGCTGACTATTTCAAAGGCGGGCACATATATTCTGTCCGGTAAGCTCACAGACGGTCGTGTGGTTGTAAACGCAGACAAAAAGGACAGCGTAAGGCTTATCCTTAAAGGGGCAGAAATCACAAGCTCCACAGGCTCGCCACTTACCGTGCTGCAAGCTGATAAGGTCAGCGTGACGCTGGATGAAAAGAGTGAGAACAAGCTGTCCGACGCAAGTGAGTATAAACTTAGCGGCGACGAGGAAAAGGTAGATGCCTGCATATTCTCAAAGGACGACCTTACCATAAACGGTTCGGGTTCTTTGACAATATCCGCAAATTACAAGCACGGCATAGTTTCAAAGGACGATCTTGTTATAACCGGTGGAAAGCTCACAGTCACAAGTAAAAACACTGCCATTTCCGGAAAGGACAGCGTTAAGATAACCGGCGGAGAATTTGATATTTCCGCAGGTACCAACGGTGTCAAAGCCGACAATACAGAGGACGCTTCAAAGGGATATATTGCCGTGACCGGCGGAAGCTTCAAAATAGTATCCAACAATGATGCCTTTGAGGCGGAAACAGTCCTTAAACTGGACGACGGAACATTTGACGTTACCACAGGCGGCGGAAGCCAGAATGCTTCCACAAAGCAGGACGGAAAGCCAAATGAGAACTGGCAGAAGAATATGAACAACGGCGGCGGAGGAATGCGCGGTGGCAGAATGAAGCAGGGTATGCAAGGCGAGCAGTCGGGACAAATGCCTGAGGGGGAAAACCGTCCTCAGATGCCCGATGGAGAGACTCCTCCACAGATGCCCGGCGGCCAGCAGCCTCCCGATGACGGCAACAGACAGCAGATGCAAAAAGAGCCTGTGCAGGCAGATGCACAGCCTGTATCAGCTGTAATAGCTCAGACCGCAAACACATCTTCCGAAAGCTCTGACGACAGCAGCACATCCACCTCTGCAAAGGCTTTTAAGGCAGGCGGTGACCTGGAGATAACAGGCGGCACATTTAAAGTAGACTCTGCCGACGACAGTATACACAGCAATTCCAAAGTAAACATTACCGGTGGCAAGTTCTCCATTTCCTCCGGAGATGACGGTATCCACGCCGATAATGACCTTACCATATCAGGCGGCGAGATAACCATAACCAAGTCCTATGAGGGCATCGAGGGCATGACCACCACCATAAGCGGCGGAAAAATAGATGTTACCGCAAGCGACGACGGAATAAACTGTGCAGGCGGAAGCGATACCGGCTCAAATGAACGGTCGGGCAGAAATGAGTTTGCCGCTCAGGAAGGTGTATATCTGAAAATTACAGGCGGCGAGGTGACTGTAAACTGTAACGGTGACGGTCTTGATTCAAACGGCGACCTTTACGTTGAAGGCGGCACAACCGTAGTTTACGGACCTACCAACAGCGGTAACGGTGCTCTTGACTACAACGGCAAAGCAACTGTTACAGGCGGCAGCGTTATCGCTCTGGGAGCAACGGGCATGGAGCAGAATTTCTCCGACGGTTCTACTCAGTGCAGCGTGCTGGTGGACTTTGATTCCACTATTGCAAAGGACACCGAGCTTACTATAAAGGACAAGGACGGAAAGACGTTATTTACAGTCAAAGACCCAAAGACCTGGCAGGGCGTTGTATTCACATCCCCTGACATCAAGCAGGGTGAGACTTACACCCTTGCCGCAGGCAGCAGCACAAAGACCGTTGAGGTCACCGCAACTATAACCGGCGGTGCAAATGGCGGTCAGCAGTTTGGCAGCGGCAGAATGAAATAGCTTTCATCTTCTCCATATTCTTTATTTCTCACCACATGAAAACAGCTGTGCAGTTAAGTGCATGGCTGTTTTCACTTTTTCGGGATGAGTGTAAACAAATTGTAAACAAAACACAATACGCTTGAAATCAGGCTCGTGTTGTGATATAATGAATAAGCTGTCTGATAGAGGGTTCAGACGGACCGGTTCCGTAAGCTGTGATACCCATATTTTGGGATATAGCCAAGAGGTAAGGCAACGGACTTTGACTCCGTCATTTCGATGGTTCGAATCCATCTATCCCAGCCAACATATAATATATTGGGGTATCGCCAAGTGGTAAGGCAACGGACTCTGACTCCGTCATTCCGAAGGTTCGAATCCTTCTACCCCAGCCAGTGCATACCGCCTTTTGCATAGTGCAAAGGGCGGTTTTTGTCGTTTGCTGAGGAAAGGACATACCTTGATTTTTTGTCATGATTGTGCTATAATCAAAAAAGAATTTTACAGCGAGGTGTTATTATGACAGAACTTATGGAATTCGCCGGACATATCCGCAACCATGAGGCTCTTTGTGCAGAGCTGGGTCTTGCAGCAGGTCTTTCCCGTGAGGACAGAGAAAAACAGATACTGCTCAAAGGCTATGAAAAGTGGGGCAAAGCCCTGCCTGAGCATCTTTACGGTATGTTCGCTTTTTGTATTAAGGACGGGGAAAAGCTCTTGTGCGTCCGTGACCATTTCGGTACGAAGCCATATTACTATTATCTTACCGATGACGGTAAGCTGCTGTGCGGCGTGAATATCCGTGATATTATGGCAAAAGAGGGCTTCAGAAAAGAGCTTAATGTGGATATGCTCCAGATATATATGTCCCTTACCTATGTGGGCGGTGAGGACACTTTCTTCAAAGGACTGAAAAAACTTATGCCGGGCTGTTACCTTGAGTTTGAAAATGGTAAGCTTAGCATCACACGTTACTGGAAGCCTGAGTTCAGACCTGATGAGAACAGGTCGCTTGAAGACTGGGCTGACGAGATACACACGACCGTACATCAGATGATGAAAGAGGTCAAGACGGATGATGAAACTGCTGAGTCGTTCCTCTCCGGCGGCGTAGATTCCTCGTATGTGCTTGCAATGAGCGATGCAAAGATGTCCGATTCCTGCGGCTACGACGACGAGAGATTTGACGAGTCGGGTCTTGCAAAGCAGACTGCTGATATCCTGGGCAGGGGCAATTCACGCTGTCTTATCACCCCAAATGACTATTTTGATATCGTTCCCTATGTTATGTATAACATGGAGCAGCCCCTTGGCGATGCATCTGCCATAGCATTTGCCATTGCCTGCCGTGAGACCGCAAAGCACACAAAGCTGTGCTATTCCGGCGAGGGTGCAGACGAGTTTTTCGGCGGATATAATATGTACCGCAACGCCGAGAGATACGGTGATAACCTCAAAACTTTCTATGTTGGCAATACCAACATTATGAAAGAGGACGAGAAAAAGCGTATACTTAAAAGCTACAACGAGAATGTGCTGCCTATCAATATCGCTAAGAAGATATATGAGGAAAATGAGGGTTATGACCCGCTGACAAAAATGAGCGATGTGGATATACAGATATGGCTCGAGGGGGACATTTACCTGAACGTGCATAAAATGAGCACCGCAGCAGGACTTGAGATAAGAATGCCTCTGACCGACAGGAGAGTGTTTGATATCGCATCACGCCTGCCCTCACGCTTTAAAGTCAATGCCGAGCAGAACAAGGTCGCTTTCAGGACCGCAGCTGCAAAGGTACTGCCCGAGGAGATTGCCTTCCGCAAGAAGCTTGGCTTTATCGTGCCTATAAGAATATGGCTGGCAGACGAGAATTATAACGCAGATGTACGCAGACTGTTTGACAGCGACATCGCCGAAAAGTTCTTTAACGTCAGCGAGATAAAGGCTATCTACGATGAGTATGTGGGGGGAAACTCGGACAACTGGAGAAAGATATGGACCATCTACACATTCCTTGTGTGGTACGAAGAATACTTTGTAAAACGCTGATATGAACAGACAGGATGTTTTGAAATGGGTGCTTGATACCTACGGCGTGGAGCCGGAAAGCCCATGGCCGAAGTACCCGGAGGATATGGTGCTGCGCCATGTGAACAATAAAAAGTGGTTTGGCTTGCTCATGACGGTGAACGCCTCTGTGCTGGGTCTTGACAGGGATGAGCCGGTGGAGATAATGAACGTCAAGTGCGATCCGCTGGAGATAGACTTTCTCTCCCGGCAGCCGGGTTTTTTCCACGGGTATCATATGAACAAGAACCATTGGCTGACGATTCTGCTTGACGGTACGGTTCCAATGGAAACAGTGTGCGGACTTATAGAGCGCAGCTTTGACCTTACTGCGCCAAAGATAAAAAAGAAGAAATAAAAAACAAAGCCACGGCGGAAACTCCGTGGCTTTGCTTTGTGACCTTGGGATATGCAGCCCAATGCCGGAAGGGGAGATGACAAAAAATGAGCAAGAGAATGAGAAGAATTATGACTGTTTTTCCGTGGATAGAACTGTTATTATCAGTTCTGATTGTTGGTGGTATTCTTTTGTTGAGAAAATATCCCGATACGGTCACATATACTTATGAGAACAAAGAAATAATCAGCAGTTCACTTCACAAAAATATATCTTCCGCAGCCCTGACGTTGGGCTTTTGGATCGTTGTTGTCTGGTGCATAATTATTACCGCCATTTGTATTTTCAGAAGAATCAAAACGGACGAGGATACCTCAAAGCTGTATTCTTTCACCTGGATAGTGACGGCTTTGTGTACAGTAATACTGTTTTTCGGGTGGTTTATATCTGAAGATTCTTTGCTTGGGGACTATGACCCTAAATGCTTTGAGTTTTCCGATGCTCAGCATACCGTTGTTATCGAGGAAGAATCGTGGCTGCTCGGTGGCTGGGGAAATATCTATCAGGTGGTTGATGACGGCAGCGCAAAGCGCCTTTCACGCTTTTCCACCGATGACGGTTACAGGAACGAGGGCAATTATCATATCAAGTGGCACGATGACAGCGCAGATATCACATACGGCGACGGAAACGGCAGCAAGGAAACCGTGACCGTGGAGTTTGATAACTGACAAAGGAAACAAAAAATAATAAAAAAATCTCCGTGGATCCTGCGGAGATTTTTTCGTTTGCTATTGCACTATGATATGAAATGTGTTATAATTAATGTGTCCTTAATAACCGCTGTCAAGCGGTTATTGCCCCGAACTGCGTTCGGGGAGCGCAAATTCTTAACATAATAGTGAATTTGCGCATCACATTTCTTGATGTCAAGCTCATCTTTGCCCTAAAGGGCAAATCAGAGTGCAAGAAAAAACATTATTTTTATTATTTTTCTTGCACTCGTTCAACATAAAATTGTCTATATAAGCTGTATAAAGCCAATTTTATGTTGTCAGAACAGACATTAATTAACTGAAACAAACTAATATCTCAGATAGAGGTGATATTTTGAAACAGATCCAATTTGATTATCAGGGCAAAGAAGCCTTTGTTCAGGACGTGAGAAAAATCAAACAATGGTGCGTGCAGAATCTCAGCTCATTGGTAATGTTTGACATTTATTCAGAGATACTGGATAAGAGTGCGGTGGATACTATCTGTTCGGTGATAAAGAGCGAGATCCCACAGGCGGTTTACATGGGCTGTACCACCAACGGAAACATTTTACAGGGAGAGCTTTCCAAAAATAATATATGTATCGTCTGCACAATTTTTGAGTACCCCGATACAAGGGCAGAGGTAATGCAGTACCGTATCGATGATGCTAACAGCGCAAAGGTCGGACAGCAGGTGGTTGAGTATGTAAACAGCAACAGCTGGATAAAGGCTGTTGAGATGCTTATTACCATTCGTGGACTATCCACAACGGAAATTTGCGGCGAACTCAGCAAAATGCGTAAGGATGTGGAATTGTTCGGCGGCGGAGCGTTCGCAATAGATATCGATGAGCAGCAGGCTTATGTGTTCTCCGGCGCAGGAGAATGTGAAACAGGCTCTGTGGTGTTCAGATTTATCGGCGGAGATAATATCCACGCACAGACATGGCAGATAAGCGGCTGGAAGCCCCTTGGCGTACACCATGACGTTACCAGGTCCCAGGGAAAGGTGCTTTATGAGATAGACAACCAGCCTGCTTTTGATGTGTATTACAAATATCTGAATATTGAAAACGACAGGTATTTTTTCAAAAACTCCCTGGAATTTCCTCTTGTATATAAAAAAGGCGAATCCATTATTATGCGTGCTCCAACGGGAAGTACCCCGGACGGTGCGCTGATGATGACAGCCAATATCAAAGAGGGAACAAGCGTCAGAATGGCTTACGGAGATCCCGAGACGATACTTCGTACCGTTATGAACTTTGGCGAGCAGGTGAGTGCCTTCCAGCCCCAGGCTATAAAGATCTTTTCCTGCGCCGCAAGAAAGTTCTTCTGGGGCAAAATAGCAGATACCGAAACAAAGCCTTTCCATGGGCTTGCTCCCACCTCGGGATTTTATACCTCTGGTGAGTTCCTTCGCAAAGGAGAGGATCTTATCCAGCACAACGTAACGCTGGTCATCGCCGCTCTTCGTGAGGGTGAGGCTGTGTACGGCAGAGACGTTGATTTCAACATGAGGGGATTTGAATTTACAAAGCAGGTCTCTGTCATAAGCAGGCTTGCAAACTTTATCGAAGTCTCCACCGCAGAGCTTGAGGAGGCAAACCAAAAGCTCGAAAAAATGGCTGTAACAGACGGACTTACAAAGCTGTTTAACCGAATGAAAATACAGGACGATATTATCGAGCTTGTGCACACTCAGGAAAAGGTTGCGCTTATCATGATAGACATCGACGACTTTAAAAAAGTCAACGATACCTACGGACATGACGAGGGCGATCTGGTGCTCATATCACTGTCAGATCTTATTATGGATGTGATAAAATCCACAGGTATCCAAGCCGTAGCAGGACGCTGGGGCGGTGAGGAGTTTATGGTGTGCATCTGGGGAGAGGATGCCGAGAATGCACAGCAGACTGCCGAGCAGCTGAGACTTGGTTTTAACAAGATCAATTTCAAGGAAGCAGGCTATCAGACTATCAGTGCAGGCGTTGCCTATGTTCAGGAAAACGAGAATCCGGAAAAGTTTTGTATAAGAGTGGACGATGCGCTTTATGCGGCTAAGAAGGCAGGCAAAAACCGGGTCATCACCCTATAAAAAAAGGAGGTTAATATGGTAATTACAAACGATGTAAAATATGTAGGTGTAAATGACCACAAGGTGGACCTTTTTGAGGGACAGTATAAAGTTCCGTGCGGAATGAGTTATAACAGCTACGTTATACTTGATGAAAAGATTGCGGTTATGGACACCGTAGATGCAGGCTTTACCCACCAGTGGCTGGATAACCTTGAAAACACCATGGGGGGCAAAGCCCCGGATTATCTTGTTGTACAGCATATGGAGCCCGACCACTCGGGAAGTATAAGTGCTTTTGTGAAAAGATATCCCGGTGCTGCCATCGTTTCTTCCGCCAAGGCTTTTGATATGATGAGCCGCTTCTACGGCGTTGAACCCCAAAGCAATAAGATCGTGGTTTCCGAAGGCTCGACCCTTGAGCTTGGAAAGCACACCCTTAACTTTGTCACCGCTCCAATGGTCCATTGGCCGGAGGTAATAATGACCTACGACAGCGCAGATAAGATACTTTTTACTGCCGACGGATTCGGAAAGTTCGGCGCTCTTGACGTGGAGCAGGACTGGACGGACGAGGCAAGAAGGTACTATATCGGCATTGTGGGCAAATACGGTCCCCAGGTCCAGAACGTGCTGAAAAAGGCAGCAGGACTGGATATAGCGTATATCTGTCCCCTTCACGGACCTGTGCTCAGCGATGACCTTGGGAAGTATATCTCACTTTACAACACCTGGTCAAGCTATGATGTTGAGGCAGAGGGCATAGTTATCTGCTACACCTCTGTTTACGGAAACACAAGAAAAGCTGTGGAGTCCCTTGCTCAGAAGCTGAAGGAAAAGGGCTGCCCCGATGTGGTAGTCAACGACCTTGCAAGGTGTGATATGTCCAAGGCTGTGGCGGACGCATTCAAGTATGGAAAAATTGTGCTTGCAACTACTACATACAATGCAGATATCTATCCGTTTATGCGTGAGTTTATCGACCACCTTACCGAGCGTGGATTCAAGAACCGCACCGTTGCTCTTATGGAAAACGGAAGCTGGGCACCTCTTGCTGCAAAGATAATGAAAGAAAAGCTTGCCTCCTGCAAGAACATAACCTTTGCAGAGCCTGTGGTAAAGATAATGTCCGCCATGAACTCTGACAATGCTCAGAAGATAGACGAGCTTTCCTCGGAGCTTTGCCGTGACTATATCGAACGCTCCGGAGAGTTTGCAAACAAAAACGATATGACTGCCCTTTACCGCATTGGCTACGGTCTTTATGTTGTTACCTCAAACGACGGCAAAAAGCATAACGGTCTTATTGTAAACACTGTCACACAGGTTTCCGACAGCCCCAACAGGATAGCTGTCAACATCAACAAGGCAAATTATTCTCACCATGTTATCAAGCAAACAGGCATACTCAATGTGAACTGTCTGTCTGTTGATGCTCCGTTCAGAGTTTTTGAGCGTTTCGGTTTCCAAAGCGGCAGAAATGCAGATAAGTTTGAAGGCTTAAAAACCACCTGTTCCGACAATGGACTTGTGATACTGGGCGAGTATATCAACGCTGTTATGTCTCTTAAAGTTGAGGATTATGTTGACCTTGGTTCCCACGGAATGTTTATCTGTTCCGTTACGGAGGCAAGAGTTATCAGCGACAGAGATACCATGACCTATACCTACTATCAGAACAATGTCAAGCCTAAGCCGCAGACCGAAGGCAAGAAAGGCTGGGTATGCAAGATATGCGGATATATCTATGAAGGGGAGGAACTCCCCGAGGATTATATCTGTCCTCTGTGCAAACACGGCGCAGCCGATTTTGAAAAGATAGTTTAACACCTGACACATAAAAAAAGCACCGCCTCTTGACGGTGCTTTAATTTTTACATCTCTTTTATCAGCTCGTTCATGGTGTACATTCCAGCAGGCTTTCCCGCAAGGAAGCAGGCTGCGTTTACCGAACCTACGGCAAACACTTGCTTTGAGTGTGCCTCATGTTTAAGGGTTATGACCTCGTCACGACCTGCAAAGATTATCTCGTGAGTACCAACGATAGTGCCGCCCCTTACAGCGTGCATACCGATTTCGGTCCTGGTGCGCTTTGCCCTTACCGAGTGGCGGTCGTAAACATATGTATATTTGTTGTCAAGCTCCTCGTTTATGGCATTTGCAAGCATTATTGCCGTACCGCTGGGAGCGTCTATCTTTTGGTTGTGGTGCTGCTCCACGATCTCAATATCAAACTGGTCGCCAAGTATAGCCGCAGCCCTCTTTGCAAGGTCGGTGAGCAGGTTGATGCCAAGGGACATATTGAAGGTAAAGAAAACAGGGATCTGCTGGGCAGCCTTGTTTATCTTCTCGATCTCTTCCTTTGAATAGCCTGTTGTGCCGATGACCAAAGCAACAGAGTTCATTGTGCAGTAGTCAAGCAGACTGTCAAGGCTGGCAGGATTTGAAAAGTCGATTATCACGTCCGGCTTTTGTGTCATCTCAGCAGGCGATCTTACGATCTCAAAATCCGAATATTTCTCACCGAACTTGTCGATACCGCAGACAGTTGTGCAATCCTCTCTTGATGCGATAACATCGGCAATATAGTGCCCCATTTTTCCGCTTGCTCCGCAAATGGCAATGTTTATCATATTATCAGTCCTTTGTATTTTATTTGCAAAAAAACGGACGGAAACGTGCTCCGCCCGTTTTGCGGGAATTTTTACTTGATAAGACCTATCTTTTCCATGCTTGCTTTAAGCTTGTCGATCTTCTCCTGTTCCATTTTCACAAGGGGCAGTCTGCACTCGCCCACCTCAAAGCCCATCAGATTGAGAGCCTCCTTAACAGGTATCGGGTTAACGTCGCAGAAAAGCATATTTGTGAACTCAAGCAGTCTGCCTGCCTTTTCTCTTGCCTCAGGGTACTTGTTCTCAAGGCAAAGGGAAGCGATCTCGTGAGTTTCAAACGGCATACAGTTGGAAAGCACCGAGATAACACCCACGCCGCCAAGAGCCATGATAGGTACTATCTGGTCATCGTTTCCGGAATAGATGTCGATCTTGTCGCCGCACAGTGCAGCGACCTTAGCGATCTGACTGATGTTGCCGCTTGCTTCCTTAACAGCCACGATATTCTCCACCTCAGCCAGCTTAGCAACTGTCTCAGGCAGAATGTTCACGCCTGTTCTTGAAGGAACATTGTAAAGGATACACGGCAGCTTTGTGGAATTTGCGATAGCAGTGTAGTGCTGGATAAGTCCTCTCTGCGAGGTCTTGTTGTAGTAAGGTGTTACCAGCAGCACAGCGTCTGCACCCAGAGCCTCTGCCTCTTGTGTGAGGTGGATAGCATAGTCCGTGTGATTTGAGCCTGTACCTGCGATAACCGGTATCCTGTGGTTTACCTTTTCAACAGCGAACTTGATGCACTCGATATGCTCCTCATCTGTCATTGTTGAGCTTTCGCCTGTGGTCCCGCAGATAATGATAGCATCAGTGCCGTTGTCAATGTTGAAATCTATAAGCTCTCCCAGCTTGTCATAGTTGATAGAGCCGTCAGCGTACATTGGGGTTGCAATAGCAACACCTGCACCTGTAAAAATAGTGTTTTTCATATGAGTGACTCCTTTCAAAAGTCATTATCAGTCAAAATAGCCCTTTGCCGCAAGAAGCTCTGCAAGAAGCACTGCACCGCCGGCAGCACCTCTGAGTGTGTTGTGGGACAGGCAAACAAACTTGTAATCAAACAGGGTATCCTCACGCAGTCTGCCTATGGAAACAGCCATGCCGCCTTCAAGATTTCTGTCCAGCTTAGCCTGTGGTCTGTCGTCCTCCTCGAAGTAGTGGAGGAACTGCTTTGGTGCGCTTGGAAGTTTGAGCTGCTGAGGAACACCGCTGAAGCTCTTCCATGCAGCCAGTATCTCTTCCTTTGAAGGCTTGTTTTCAAACGAGCAGAACACCGCAGCCGTGTGACCGTCGGAAACAGGTACTCTCAGACACTGAGCCGTGATAGCAGGCTCTGTTGCGTTAACGATCTCATCGCCCTCAATGTGACCCCAGATCTTCATTGGCTCCTTCTCGGATTTCTCCTCCTCGCCGCCGATATAAGGGATAACGTTGTCAAGGATCTCAGGGAACGTCTCGAAAGTTCTGCCTGCGCCCGAAATTGCCTGATATGTGCAGGCAAGAGCCTTTGTTACCTTGTATTTCTCCATAAGCGGAGCAAGTGCAGGAACATAGGACTGCAGCGAGCAGTTGGACTTGACAGCGATAAAGCCCTTCTTAGTGCCAAGACGCTTTCTCTGTGCA
This sequence comes from Ruminococcus sp. FC2018, assembly GCF_000621805.1. Taxonomy (GTDB): domain Bacteria; phylum Bacillota; class Clostridia; order Oscillospirales; family Ruminococcaceae; genus Hominimerdicola. The sequence continues at coordinate 60,190 of NZ_JHXH01000006.1, forward strand.
GGGATGATATCTACGTGCTGAGGGTTGATCTCAGGGATAACCATTGGTACATCGGGAGTAAATCTGTGAGCCGAGTTGTTTGAAACGATAGGGCACTCAGCCTTTGCATATCTTTCCTCAAGTGCTCTGATCTCATCCTTTTTCATATCTACCGCACAGAAGCAGAAATCTACCATAGAGGCGATCTTTTCCACATCGTCTGTTGCGTTGAGAACGATCATATCCTCAAGATCTTCAGGCATTGGATCGGCAAGCTTCCACTTTCCGCTCACAGCCTCTTTGAAGGTCTTTCCTGCGCTTCTTGGAGAAGCGGCAAGACAAACTATTTCAAACCACGGGTGCTTGTCGAGGATAAGACAGAATCTCTGTCCTACCATACCCGTTGCACCGATGATACCGACCTTATACTTTTTCATAATAAAAACTTCCTTTCTGTTTTGCACAATGGGGTGACATAATCGCCAAAAATGCGGCGGTCCGACTTGCCCTATTTGCGCAAAAGCATAAAATTGACCAAATAATAAAAAAACCGGTTGAAAACCGGCACATCATACAGTATAATAAGAATGTTGACATAATGTTTTATGTCGATAGCACTCCATCATAATTATGATGACAACCGGTGATCTGTTAGACCAAACAGCCAGCTGGACGTTCCCACGATCCGCTTCGGCGGTATCACCTTTCACACTGCTGCACGATGTCGGGAACATCGTTTTGACTCAGGAGCAGCCAATGTAATAAAAAGGCACCCCCGGGACAGCAGCGGTACTCATCTCAACCGCACCTCTATCTGTTGTGTAATATAATATCAGAAAATGCCGCAGATGTCAATAGATTGAGCAAGGTTTTTGAAAAAAACCGCCATTTTATATATTTAATGAAAAATTGAAGTCTTTGGAGAGATAAAAATGTTAGACTTAAACAATATGAGACGCTCCGATTTTGCCTATGATCTTCCACAGGAGCTTATTGCGCAAACGCCCCTTGAGCCGAGAAATTCCTCACGGCTTCTAAAAGTTGACAGGCTAACGGGCGAGATAACCCACGACCATTTCTATAATCTATGCCGTTATCTGAAAAAAGGTGACCTGCTGGTGCTCAACGATTCCAGAGTGCTGCCTGCCCGCATCTACGGTGAGAGGGAGGACACAGGCTCGTTCATCGAGTTCCTGCTTGTCGAGCAGCGTGAGAATATGGTCTGGGAGATACTCTGCCGCCCGGGAAAGAAAGCCAAGGTCGGCACACGCTTTTCGTTCGGTGGAGGTATCCTTAAAGCAGAGATAACCGAAGTCCTTGAGGACGGCAACAGGGTGGCACGCTTTGAGTGCGAGGATAATTTTTTTGCCGCACTGGATCAGATCGGACAGATGCCGCTTCCGCCTTACATAACCGAAAAACTCAAGGATAAAGAGCGCTACCAGACCGTATATTCCAACGAGCTTGGCTCTTCCGCAGCCCCTACCGCAGGACTTCATTTTACAAAGCAGCAGCTTGAGGACCTGCAAACGCAGGGGATAAATATCGCCTTTGTAACGCTTCATGTGGGACTGGGAACATTCCGTCCTGTTAAAGAGGACAAGGTGCTTGACCACAAGATGCACCGGGAGCATTACGAGCTCAGCGAGAAAACCGCACAGATGATAAACGATACAAAGAAAAACGGCGGACGTGTTATCGCCGTGGGCACCACCTCATGCAGGACGATAGAGAGCGTTGCCGCATTCCATGACGGAAAGATAGTTGCCGACGACGGCTGGACAAGCATCTTTATTTACCCGGGCTATGAGTTCAAGGTCATGGACGGTCTGATAACAAATTTCCACCTGCCGGAAAGTACACTTATAATGCTGGTTTCGGCGTTTCTCGGGTATGAAAAGACCATGGATGCATATAAGACTGCCGTTGAGGAAAGGTACAGATTCTTTTCCTTTGGCGACAGCATGATGATAATCTGATAACGAGGTATATTATGTTTACATTACTCAAACAGGAAGGTGCTGCAAGACGGGGCGAATTCAAAACTGTCCACGGCACCATACAGACTCCCGTGTTTATGAACGTGGGAACGGCTGCTGCAATAAAGGGCGGCGTGTCTTCCATAGACCTTAAAGATCAGCTTAAAACGCAGGTGGAGCTTTGCAACACCTATCACCTCCACGTCCGTCCCGGCGACGAGGTCATATATAAGCTGGGCGGTCTGCACAGGTTCATGAACTGGGACAAGCCTATCCTCACCGACAGCGGGGGATTTCAGGTGTTCTCACTTGCGAAGCTGCGCAGGATAAAGGAAGAGGGGGTTTTCTTCAACTCCCACGTTGACGGCAGAAAGATATTCATGGGACCCGAGGAAAGTATGCAGATACAGTCCCACCTTGCATCGACTATCGCAATGGCTTTTGACGAGTGTGTTGAAAACCCTGCGGAGTACAGCTATTCAAAGGCGTCCTGTGAAAGGACCACACGCTGGCTCAGACGCTGCCGGGCTGAAATGAAAAGGCTAAATTTCCTTGACAGCACGATAAATAAGCACCAGATGCTTTTCGGCATCAATCAGGGCTGTACCTATGACGACCTGAGGATAGAGCACATGAAAGCTATACGTGAACTTGACCTTGACGGATACGCTATCGGCGGACTTGCCGTAGGTGAGCCCACAGAGGTCATGTACCACGTTATTGAGCAGGTGGAGCCATTTATGCCAAAGGATAAGCCTCGCTATCTTATGGGCGTGGGCACACCAAGCAATATAATCGAGGCTGTGGCAAGAGGAATTGACTTTTTCGATTGCGTAATGCCAAGCAGAAATGCCCGTCATGGCACACTTTTCACATGGAGCGGCATAATGCACATCACCAACAAATGCTACGAGCTTGATGACCGCCCGATTGACCCCGAGTGTGATTGCCCGACCTGTAAGAATCACTCAAGAGCCTATGTTCGCCACCTTTTCAAAGCCGACGAACAGCTTGGAGGCAGGCTGGCTGTTATGCACAATCTGTATTTTTACAACACCCTTACCGAAAAGATAAGACAAGCTCTTGACGAAGGTACGTTTGAACAGTTCAGAGCAAGGTACAGCACCCTGCTTTCTTCAAAATGCGAATAAATCACGTAAAATTTGTGTAAGTATCTATTAGGTGCTTGCACATTTTTTATGCGGAGGTCTCAAAATGGGCTTTTTAGAAACTGTCTTTCTGGGTGTAGGGCTTTCAATGGACTGCTTTGCCATTTCTGTCACAAACGGAATGTGCAAGGTGAAAAGGCGGCTGCTCACAGCTTTGGTATGCGGGCTGTGCTATGGGCTTTTCCAGGGCGCACTGACCTGTATCGGTTACAGCGCCGGCTCGGTCTTTGCGGAAAAGATAAGCTCGTTCGGCAGCTATGTGGCGTTTGTGCTGCTTGCGCTGTCAGGGATAAAGATGTTTTTCGACAGTGACCAGAGTGCACAGGAGCTGTCTGCGGCGGCAGTGTTTTTCAGTGCCTTTGCCACCTCTCTTGACGCATTGTCCGTGGGGGTCAGCCTTTCAGCTCTGGGAACGGATATTGTTATGGTGGGAGCAGTCATCGCAGCAGTCACACTTATGCTCTGTACCGTGGGTTTCGCTGCAGGTTCAAGAGCCGGAAAACATCTTGGACAGTATGCAAGATACTTCGGAGGAACAGTACTTATAATCCTTGCTCTGAAAATACCTGCCCAGAAGCTTGGTATTATAGGCTAAGTTAACAAATGAGTAATAATAAATCAATGCTAATTTCATTGTAAAAGTTTATACTGAATTATAACTTTATGCTGCCGTTAAATGAATGCGGAAGGATTGAAAAAAATGAGTAATATGAACGATTTTTATAAGAGATTTGTGGACGAAGCCTATGACGAAAACGGCATTGTTTGTAAATTCGACCTTGCTCTGCCGGACAACTATAATTTTGCATACGACGTTATAGATGCCATTGCCGGGGAGGAGCCCGACAGGGTCGCTCTGCATTGGCTGGGCGAGAACGGCGAGGAGCGCATATTCACTTTCAGGGATCTTTCCGAGCAAAGTATTAAAGCTGCCAATATGCTCCGTGACCACGGAGTGGAAAAAGGCGATGCTGTAATGGTGGTGCTTAAAAGGCACTATGAGTTCTGGATAGTTGCCTATGCCCTTATAAGACTGGGCGCAGTGCTTATACCTGCCACCTGCCAGCTGATGAAAAAGGACTATATCTACCGCTTTGACCTTGCAAGGGTAAAGTATATTATCACCACAGGCGAGGATAATGTTACCGAGCACGTGGACCAAGCTCTTGAGGAGTACAAGTGGATGAAGGAAAAATTCATTACCCACGGCAGCAAGCAGGGCTGGACAGACCTTTTATCCGAGATAGAAAAATATCCATGCACCATGGAAAGGATACCCAACAAGAGCGATGACCCGATGATCGCTTATTTCAGCAGCGGCACCACAGGCTATCCCAAAATGGTGCTGCACGCACATTCATACAGCGCTGCCCATATCTTTACCGCCAAGCATTGGCACCATGTTTCCGACGGCACCGTTCACCTTACCGTTTCTGAAAGCGGCTGGGGCAAGTGCGCATGGGGCAAGATGTTCGGTCAGCTTACCTGCGGAGCTACTGTGTTCGTTTACGATTTTGACAGGTTCGTACCGGAAAATGTGCTGAAGGTGATACAGGATCACCACATCACCTCCTTCTGCGCACCGCCCACAATGTACAGGTTTTTCATTAAAGCAGGCATTGAAAAGTTCGACCTTTCAAGTCTGAAGTATTCCTGCGTTGCAGGCGAAGCACTCAACCCGGAGGTTTTCAACAAGTGGAAACAGTTTACCGGTCTTGACCTTATGGAGGCTTTCGGACAGACGGAAACTACCGTTGTGCTTTGCAATAGCTACGGTATGAAGCCAAAGCCCGGTTCAATGGGCAAGCCTTCTCCTCTGTACCATGTTGACCTTGTGAACAAGGATCTGAAACCGGTGGGCGTGGGAGAAACGGGAGAGATAGTGCTGCGTGAGGAATACTGCAAACACCCTGCGATCTTCAAGGAGTATTACAGAAGTGCAGAGCTTACCTTCCGTGCATGGAAGGGCGGCGTTTACCATACAGGCGATACCGCTTACCGTGACGAGGACGGATATTTCTGGTATGTGGGCAGAACGGACGACCTTATCAAAGCCTCCGGTTACCGCATCGGACCCTTTGAGATAGAGTCGATACTTATGGAGCATCCCAGCGTGCTTGAATGTGCCATAACCGCAGCCGCAGACCCCATAAGAGGAAAGGTGGTCAAGGCTACTATCGTCCTTACACAGGGATACGAGCCTTCCGAGGAGCTTAAAAAGGAGCTTCAGAATTATGTTAAGAAATCCACTGCGCCTTACAAATATCCACGTATCGTGGAATTTGTAGATGAGCTGCCAAAAACATTCAGCGGCAAGATAAGGCGTGTTGAGATAAGAGAAAACGACAAGAAGAAAAATAAGCAGAAAAAAGATAAGTAAACAGCAAAGCGGGGTGAGTTTATGCTTGTCTATGAATACCCTCCCAAGCTTTCACACGGTGCGAGGCAGGCAAAAGCTATCCACGACATTGAGCAGCACAAAAAGATAAGGCGAGGCATGATAAGAAATATGGCTATCGCCGTGACCATAATCGCTCTGTCGTTTTTTGTGGACATAATGCTTGTAAAGCTGGTGCTTATACTGATAGCTGCGGCAAATGCAGCCGTGGGACTGCTGCTTTACCGCTACGGTATGATGAGCTTTGATGCAAAGGTCTATTCAAGGATATACGACGACCACCTGGAACACTCCCAGAGGGTAGGCTTTTCAAAGCGGTATCTCTGCTTTGATGTGCTGTATAAAGACTTTGAAAAAAGCTTTCAGGATCCCAATGGGAACCTTGTGGTGCAGCTTGCGAAAGACCATAGCGCAAAAGTCTGGACGGCTGATGAAAACGGCGGGGATAAACAGGATCATGAAATAAAGAATAACACCCTGACGCTGAAGTTTGCCGACACCAAGGCAAAGCTTACTCTGGTAAACGACTTTTATGAGCAGATAAAATATCCCCATAAGGAGTATAACGTTATTGAGGACGACGATGATGATTATTATACCGATGATGATAAAAAGTGGGACAGCCTGGGTAAGCACGGACTGTAAAATGTAAACTTTTCGTTAAACGCTTGAAAAAACAGGAGCGTTGTGATATCATAATCAAGTAATATAACATCTTAAACACATTGACCAAGAGAGTAAGTGTGCCTTATGGATTTCAGAGAGGGTCCGAGCGGCTTTGCCGTTTTCTGCAACGGGCTTATTTCAAAGCATACCGAAGTTCACTTGCGAGTGGTTTTGCCGAAAGGTAAAGTAAGCAAAAACGTGCAGCCGGCGTTAACGGCAGGGGAGTGTCGGCTCCCGTCAAAACAGGTGGTATAACAATGACTTTTTAAGGTCTTGTCCTTTTTTGAGGACGGGACCTTTTATTATTATCGGGAGGTAAAAAGCAATGAAGGAACAGCTCAGAAGCATTGAAGAGCGTGCAAAAGCGGAGCTTAAGGAGATAAGCGACGCAAAGGTGCTTGAAGAGTTCAGGGTGAAGTACCTGGGCAAAAAAGGCGAGATAACAGGTATACTGAAACAGATGGGCAAGCTTTCCGCCGAGGAAAGACCTGCCATGGGTCAGCTGGCAAATAAGGTCAGGGCGGATATTGAAACTGCCTTGAGCGCAAGGGTCAGCGAGCTTAAATCTGCCGCCGAGCAGGTCAGACTCAAAAACGAGACTCTTGACGTTACACTGCCCGGCAAAGCTCCCGCAATAGGCAGACCTCATCCTCTGGATGCCGTGCTGGCAGACGTTGAGGAGGTATTCCTGGGCATGGGATTTGAGATCGTTGAAGGTCCGGAGGTGGAGACCGACCACTACTGCTTTGAGGCGCTCAATATGCCCCCTCATCACCCTGCAAGAGATACACAGGATACATTCTATATCAGCGACAGCGTGCTTCTGAGAACACAGACTTCCTCTGTCCAGATAAGGACAATGGAAAAGATGAAACCGCCTATCAGAATAATCTCACCGGGACGTGTTTACCGCTCAGATGCTGTTGACGCAACACATTCGCCGCTTTTCCACCAGATAGAGGGACTTGTTATAGACAAGGGAGTTACCATGGGCGACCTTAAAGGCACGCTGGAGCTTCTTATGAAGCGTCTTTACGGCGACGAGGCAAAGATAAGGCTCAGACCTCACCATTTCCCATATACCGAGCCTTCAGCAGAGGTTGACATGATGTGCTTCAACTGTCACGGAGAGGGCTGCTCCATGTGCAAGCAGGAGGGCTGGGTAGAGCTTCTCGGCGCAGGAATGGTACACCCCAAGGTGCTTGAGGGATGCGGTATCGACCCGAACGTTTACAGCGGATTTGCTTTCGGTATCGGTCTTGAAAGAATAACCATGGGCAGATATAACATCAACGATATGCGTCTGCTTTATGAAAACGACATGAGATTCTTAGAGCAGTTCTGATAAGGGAGGTAAAGTATAGATGGATCTTTCAATGAGATGGCTTGCAGACTATGTGGACTGCGATATGCCGATAAAGGAATTTGTAAGCGGTATCACCCTTTCAGGCTCAAAAGTTGAGTGCTTTGAGACAGAGGGAGATTACCTTTCAAACGTTGTTGTGGGACAGGTCAAAGAGATCGTCCGTCACCCGGATTCCGACCATATGTTCATCTGTCAGGTGGACGTTGGAGAGGGAGAACTCACACAGATAGTCACAGGTGCGCAGAATGTAAAGAAGGACGATTTTGTGCCCGTTGCAAAGCATAAGTCTACTGTACTCCATGAGGGCAAGGTGGTTAAGATAACCAAAGGCAAGCTCCGTGGTGAGGCATCAAACGGTATGCTGTGCTCACTTGCAGAGCTTGGTCTTACGGTCCATGATTTCCCTTACGCTATCGAGGACGGAATTTTTATTCTTGGCGATGACTGCGATAAGACTATCGGCAAGGACATCAGAGAGGCTATCGGCTTCAACGATACAACTGTGGAGTTTGAGATAACCTCAAACCGCCCTGACTGTATGTCGGTAACAGGTCTTGCAAGAGAGACTGCCGCTACCTTCGGCAAGGAGTTCAAGCTGAAGAAACCGGAGTATAAAGGCGTAAAGGGTGACATTAACGATATTATCAGCGTTAAGATACACAACTCAAAGCTCTGCCCCAGGTATATGGCTGCGGTGGTGAAAAACGTAAAGATAGGTCAGTCCCCAAGATGGATGAGAGAAAGGCTGCGTGCAAGCGGAGTTCGTCCTATCAATAATTTCGTGGACATTACAAACTATGTAATGCTTGAGTACGGTCACCCCATGCACGCTTTTGACCTGCGCTATGTCAGCGGGAATGCTATCAACATCAGAAACGCACAGCAGGGTGAAAAGATAACCACTCTTGACGGCGTGGAAAGAGAGCTTTCAAGCGAGATGCTGGTTATCGCAGATGCCGAAAAGCCTGTTGCCGTAGCAGGCGTAATGGGCGGCGAGTACAGCGGAATAATGGATGATACCACTACCGTTGTCTTTGAGTCGGCTTGCTTTGACGGGGCAAGCGTAAGGACTACGGCTAAGAAGCTGGGCATGAGAACAGACGCATCTTCAAGATATGAAAAGGGTCTTGACCCACACAACTGTTACGACGCTCTGATGAGAGCGTGCCAGCTTGTGGAGGAGCTGGGCGCAGGCGAGGTACTGGACACTCATATTGATGAGGATTACCACGATGATACACCGGATTCTGTTGAGTTCGACAGCAAGTGGATAAACGAATTTCTTGGAACGGATATCCCGCAGCAGCAGATGATAGACTACCTCACAAGCCTTGAGTTTGAGGTAAAGGACGGCAGGGTGTACGTTCCCCACTTCAGAATTGATATCCAGCGTCCCTGTGATGTAGCCGAGGAGGTCGCAAGGCTCTACGATTACAACAATATCCCCGGAACAATAATCAGAGGCGTTGCACAGGCGCAGAGAACACCTAAGCAGAAGTTTGAAAGAGCCGTTAAGCAGGCAATGTTTGCCTGCGCAATGAATGAGACGGAGACCTTCTCGTTTATTTCGCCCAAGTATTTTGATAAGATAAATCTTCCGGCAGATTCTTACCTTCGCAAGTGCGTGACCATAACCAACCCGCTTGGCGAGGACACAAGCGTTATGAGAACCACTATTATCCCATCGGTGTGCGAGGTGCTGGCACGAAACAATAATTACAGAAATCCCAAATGCTATATTTTCGAGCTTGGAAACGAGTATATCCCCGTTGAGGGCGAAATACTCCCAAGCGAGCCTTCAAGGCTTGGAATGGGCGTTTACGATACCGCAGGCACTTTTGACTTTTACAGCATGAAGGGCATTGTGGAGAATGTCCTTGACAGAGTGGGCGCAAAGAATGTAAGCTTTGAAAGAGCAGATAAGGACTGCGGTTATGACGAGTTCTACGCTTTCCATCCGGGAAGAGTGGCTGTTGTCAGGGTCGCAGGCACAGCAGTAGGTATCTTCGGCGAGCTGCACCCAAAGACAATGGAAAATTACGGGCTTTCCGCAAGGACATATGTTGGCAAGCTTGACCTGCCGGAGATAATGGATAATTCCCAGTCCCAGAAGAAGTATAAGCCCCTGCCAAAATACCCTGCCACAACAAGAGATATCTCGGTGGTCTGTGATGACAGTATCCCTGTGGCTGAGCTTGAAAAGGCTATAACAAAGGCTGTAGGATCGATCCTGGAAAAGGTCACGCTGTTTGACGTTTATAAGGGCGAGCAGATAGAGCAGGGTAAAAAGAGCGTTTCATACTCCATTTCCATGCGCTCACACGAGGGCACGCTGACAGACGAGCAGGCTGACAAAGCTATGGACAAAGTTTTAAAGGAGCTTTCGGCAATGGGTGCGGAACTGCGTGGATAAAACCCCTCAAACGCCATTGCATAAGGACGCTTGTGTATAAAATTTTGCCTTTGGATTTGTGCAGATTTCATAAAATTTAAAAAACTGCTTGTATATTTGATTTTCTTGGAGTATAATAATAGCGTAGAATAAACGACGGGAGGGTCAAGCTTATGTACGATCAGACAGTTGAATTTTCAATTACAGATGAAAAGGAGTCGGAACTGAGAAAAACTCTGACCACCATTTATGAGGCCTTGAAGGAAAAGGGCTATAATCCTGTAAACCAGATAGTAGGCTATATCCTTTCCGAGGATCCGACCTACATAACGACCTACAATAATGCTAGAAGCCTTATAAGGCATATCGACAGAGACGAGCTTTTGCAGGCGTTGGTAAAATCCTATCTGAAGGTAAAGTGAAAATGTTTTTAAAGGACGGCAGAAATTACCGTCCTTTTTTCTTTGGATTTCTTTGCAAAAAGGGAATAGTATAATTACATCAGAAGGATGATATTATGACCTTGCAAAGGAGAAAAGAAAAATGAAGAAGATAATTGTGGCGCTGACTGCATTGACGCTTACAGGGTGCGCCATCGGGATCTCCCCTGACAGTCCCAAGGAGCAATCCTCTGCAGAAACGGTGAATGTGGAGGTCAAAAAGCAGGACCTTTCAAAGCTTTCAAAGACGAAGCTTGGCTACGGTCAGGGTGTTATCACCGATGAAAAGAACAGGACCACCGGTGCGCTGGATTTCAACAAACGATATGGTGAACTGGGCGCAAAAGCCATTGATACGGACGATAAGAAGATAACTCTCACCTTCGATCAGGGATATGAGAACGGATACACCGCTAAGATCCTGGACACTCTCAAAGAGAAAAAGATAAGGGCAGTTTTCTTCCTCGTGAAGGACTACGCAGAGAAAAATCCCGATCTGGTAAAGAGAATGATAGACGAGGGACATATTATCGGCAATCACTCGGTGCATCACTATTCAATGCCCACCCTTGACGCAAAGACCTGCGAGAGCGAGATAATGGATATGCATAAGTATATCAAGGATAAGTTCGGCTACGAGATGAAGCTTTTTCGACCGCCTATGGGTGAGTTCTCGGAACAGTCGCTGACGGTGACAAAAAACTGCGGATATGAAACGGTAATGTGGAGCTTTGCCTATGCGGACTGGGATACAAAGGCACAGCCCGAGGAGCATAAGGCGGCAAAGAAGCTTGTGGGAGCTGCCCACGAGGGAGCGATATATCTTCTGCACAGCGTCTCAAAGACCAATGCCCAGATTCTGGGCTCGGTGATAGACGGCATAAGAGCCAAGGGGTTTGAATTTAACTGACCCTGCAAAAGCGTCCTTTGAAAGCAAGGGGCGCTTTTCACATAGTTATCACAGAGTTTTCACTCCAGTTTCGTTGACTTTTGGGCGTAAAAGTGATATAAATGAATTGTAAAGTAAGGTAACTATGTCTGTATAAATATTGTGGGAGGAATTTGAGATGATCAAAAATAAGGTTCTTACACCGGTTCTGGCTTCTGTTCTGGGCGTGAGCGTTATCGGCTCGGGCGTTGGCTATTATCTTGTTAATAAGGACAGCGGAGAGACGTCCGGTCCTAAGGAGAAAATGGACTCAATGAAGATCTCCCTGACTCAGGTGGAGAAAAGCGTGAACACCGCTACAGATGATGTTCAGAAGGCTGTCAGCGGACAGCTGGACTATGCTTATGACTCTTCGCTGAAGTTCACATTCGGAGAGGGCATGAATCTGGGCGGACTTAAAACCACCAACTCCGACGGCAAGCAGGCCATCAAGCCTATCGAGATCAGCACCAATGTAAAACAGAAGGGTCAGAAGTCTCAGGCTAATATTGTCGCTAAGTATAACGATACAACACTGGTGACACTGGAAACTATCACATCAAAGGATAATAACACCGCTTATTTCAGGATCCCCGAACTGAGCAGTGCATATATCCAGGCAAGTGAAGCCGATATCAAAAAGATTTTTGAAGAGTATCAGCAGAAGCTTCAAAACAGAAGAAATATCACTATCAACGGTCAGACTCCAAGTACCGGCAATTCCGGCACACAGATAAAGACTCCGGATCTGAAGGACCTTGTACCGGGAGTTCCTGATGTTTCTGCGATCGACAGCAAGAAGCTTGAGGAGAAGCTCAAGAGCTATCTGGATACCTTCAAGAGCAAGCTGCCTGCAAAGAAGGACGGAGCAAATGTTTCCGGGGATATCGACGGTAATAAGTATGATTACAAGAGCGTTATTTATTCCATAAACGGCAAGCAGGCTCAGGATGCACTGTATGCAGTGATCGACAAGATGGCTGCCGACAGCGATCTGAAAAAGCTCTTTGACGACTCAATGAGCAAGCAGACAACAACCAATAAGAAGAGCTACGCCGACATCATGGCTGAGCTTAAAAAGGAAATAGCTGTTCCTGCTGAAAACCAGAACAAGGTCGCTTCCTTCGAGCTGTATTATGACGGCGACGAGATAAGCGGATTCGGTCTGAAATACGACAACAAGGAGTATGCAAAGGCTATCCTTATCAATAAGGATACTGTCAATGCAGTTGATCTGAGCGTATCAGACGATAAGGGCACAAACGGACTGAACGTCAAGGGCTCTTCAAAACTGGTCGACGGCACAGTAAACGGCGTTTATACTCTCAGCGTTAAGAGCAACGGCAAGGAAGATGTATCCGGTAAGCTTTCTCTTGACAAGGTAGTTGTTAAGGACGATTATTTCAGCGGCACTATCCAGCTGGACGGCAACTTTGCAAATTCCAGCGGCAAGAGCAGCAATGCAAGCATCAAGCTTACAGGCACAAGCGAGAAGGACAAGAAGGATATCAAGCTTTCAGTTGATACCAACGGAAAGAACGTTGTTACAGTTGAGTTCAAGATGAACAAAACAGAGGCTACCGATATCGCCCTTCCTACCGAGAAGACATACAAGATCGACCAGATGGAGGAGTATTACAAGACCTGCGATATCGAGAACTTTAAGGCTTCTCTCAATGATGCTATAGGCTACAACGTTTTCGGCATCTTTGACAGCTTCGGTAAGCTTGGCAAAAACGGTACAACAACTACTGCTCCAAAGACAAATTCATCTGTAAAGACCGCAAAAACAAATGATTACGAGATGTTTCAATTCTGAGATCAAATGATAAATATTAAGGGACGGCTTGAATGCCGTCCTTTTTTTTGTAATACCATCCGTGGACATATCATAAAATAGATGTGAGATATGTTTACGGAGGTGCGGCTTGAAAAAACAAGGTTTTATCAAAGGCTCGCTGATACTGCTCTCAAGCGTTGTTATAACAAAAGTCCTGGGACTGGTTTACAGAGTGCTGCTCACACGGTCTGTGGGCGGTACGGGAATGGGCTATTTTGCAGGTGCGTTCTCGGTGTTCACCCCGGTAATGGCTGTGGCTGCCGCAGGGATACCCTCGTCAATAGCACGGATCGCAGCTGAGGAGTATGCTCTCGAGCGTTACGCAAACCTGCACAAGGTCAAACGCACAGCAATGATGTTTTTTGCCTTCATGGGCATTGCCATTACGCTTGTGATGCTGCCCCTGGCTTTGCCTGTTACACAGCTCCTTACCGGGAGCAGGTGCGGAGGATATGCCCTTATCGCACTTATACCGTCACTGTTTTTCTGCTCGGTAATGTCTGTGCTGAGAGGGTATTACGAGGGTCTTCATAATATGTATCCTACAGCTGTTTCGGAGATAATCGAAACTGTGCTGCGGCTGGTTTTCGGATTGGGACTTGCCTTTGCCGCACAGAAGATTGCTCTTGATGCTTTCGCTCAAAATGGCGAGTTTCTGGGGATAGCGTGCAGCGATATGCAGCAGGCTGAACAGATCTCTGCTGCCTTTGCAGCCGCAGGAGCTGTCGCCGGAACAAGTCTGTCCTCCGCAGTCGCCTGTGTTTGTGTGATACTGTACAGCCGTTTCAGAGGCGACGGGATAACCCGGCAGATGCTTTGTGCGGACAAAGTGACCGACCCTGCCGGTACCATTGTCCGCCGTCTGCTCAGTTATAGCCTTCCTGTGGGGATCTCGGCTCTGATATCAACGCTTACAGGCATGATAGATATGCTGACCATCGCTCCCTGCGTTGAAAAGGCTTATGCCGCCGATCCTTCCGGGTTTTCGTTTCTGACCGGAGCAGGCGTGCCTCCCGATCAGCTGCCCAATTTTGTTTACGGCTCGTATACAGCCCTTGCCCTTGCCCTTGCAGGTCTTGCACCAACCCTTACAGCAATGCTTGGCAAAAGCTCCCTGGCAGCTGTAAGCGAAACGGCAGCAAAAGGCGATAAAGCCATGCTTGGCAAAAACATAAACCGTATGCTTTCCCTTTGCGCTTATATCGTCTTTCCCTGCGGCGCAATGCTGGGGATATTCGGAAAAGATATCCTGCAAATGCTCTTTTCCGCCCGCAGCAGCGAAATAGCCGCAGCTGCCCCTTGTATGGTATATCTGGGTGCAGCTGTGGTGTTCATGGGGATCTCGCTTCCTTGCTTTACAACTCTACATGCACTAAAAAAATCTGCGTGGGTGACGGTGATAATGCTTGTGGGGGGAGCAATAAAGCTAATTGGGAACATTGTGCTCATAAGACGACCCGGGTTCGCCCTTACCGGTGCAGCCGTGTCAATGCTTATCTGCGAGGCGGTAATATGCGTTATGTGCCTTGCTGCTGTCTTTAAAAGCGCAAAGGTGAGACCGGCAGTAAAGAGTATCCTGGTCAAGCCGCTATATGCCTGTGTAATGGCTTCTCTGACCGCTGTGCTGTTTACGGAAATAATGGAAAAAATGCGTCTGATGCCCATAAAATCACATTTTGGCACACTTTTATCAATGCTTTTTTCGGTCATTATGTACTTAATTGTAGTTGCAATCTTGTGCGAAATGCCGAAATCCTCAATATTGTTGCGAATTTATAAAAAAAAATAAAAAAACACTTGAAATTTTTTGAAAAGTGCGTTATTATAATTGAGGTACGGGAGAGGCGGCGTATTGACCGCTGCTTAAACGTTTTCGGGAGTTTGTTATGGAGCAGATAAAAAAAGAACTTGTTGAAAAGAAATCTTTTGATATCAATGACCTTGTTAAGATAGTAAGGGTGTTGAGAAGCGAGACTGGCTGTCCCTGGGATAAGGTACAGACCCACGAAAGCATAAAGAAAGATCTTCTTGAAGAGACCTATGAGGTCATGGAGGCTATTGACTGCAAAAGCCCGGAGATGATGCAGGAGGAACTTGGAGATGTCCTTTTGCAGGTGGTGTTCCATACGGTGCTTGAAAGCGAACAGGGTCACTTTGAGCTTGGCGATGTGACAAGTGATGTCTGCCGCAAGCTTATAGTAAGACATCCACACGTTTTTGGTGACGTTAACGTTGAGGGTGTGGACGATGTCCTGCGCAACTGGGACTCCATAAAAATGGATACCAAGGGTCAGGAGACCTTTACCGATACATTAAAAAGCGTGCCAAAGAATTTCCCTGCACTTATGAGAGCGCAGAAACTCGGAAAGCGTGCTGCAAAGTCAGGCCTTGATTTTGAAAATGAGTATGACGCTTTCGAGGGTCTGAAAAGTGAGGTCGCAGAGACCGAAGCGGTACTGGCTGATAAGCAAAAGGCTGCGCAGGAGCTTGGCGATCTTATGTTTTCCTGTGTAAATGTTGCAAGAAAGCTTGGTCTTGACGCTGAGGAGCTTTTAAGTCAGGCAAACGAAAAGTTCCTTGATCGTTTTGAAAAGGTGGAAAGCAGTGTCACGGCAGACGAAAAGTCCATGACGGAGCTTTCGGCGCAAGAGCTTGATGAATACTGGCGCAGGGCTAAAAATGTGTAATTGATGAATAGCATAAGGCTGTTCGTTAATAATAATAGGAGGTAGAAAACAATGACAAAGGCAGAATTGGTTAGCAAAATTGCTGAAAAAGGCGACTATACAAAGAAGGACGCTGAGAAGGCACTTTCAACAGTAGTTGGCTCTATCACAGACGTACTTACAGCAGGTGACAAGGTTACACTTATCGGCTTCGGTACTTTCGAGGTTCGTCAGAGAAAGGCTAAGAAGGGCATCAACCCAAGCACAAAGCAGCCTGTTAAGATCCCTGCAAAGAAGGTTCCTGCATTTAAGGCTGGTAAGGCTCTTAAAGAGGCAGTTGCTAAGAAAAAGAAGTAATCAAGATAAGGCCTGGCTTGTTTAGTCAGGTCTTTTTTGTTAAAGAGGTCAAAGATGAGATTAGATAAATATCTGAAGGTTTCACGTATTATAAAGAGAAGAACTGTCGCAAATGAAGCCTGCGATGCAGGAAAGGTGCTTGTTAACCAGAAGGTGGCAAGAGCTTCCTATGATGTAAAGACGGGCGATGTGATAGAGGTGAACCTGGGAAGCAGACCGCTCAAGGTCAGAGTGCTTGCCATTAACGAACTGGCAAATAAAGAAAATGCTTGTGAGAACTATGAGGTAATAGAATAAAAGACAAGAGGAAGATGAAAGGTAAAATGAATAAAAAAATGGTATCGCTTATCCTTTCGGCTATGATAACGGCGGCTTGCACCGCAGGCTGCGCAGAACAGGAAATGAAGGACGATACAGACGTTTTTAAGCAGGTCATTGTGAGCGCACCGGACAGCTCCCGCAGTGACAGCAGTCAAAGCAGCGAAACTTCCGTAACGACCACGGTGGGCAGCTGGGCGGCAGAGCTTATCTCAACTCCTTCCGCCACAACTACAACTGCAGCTTCAACTGCCACGGTAACTTCCGAGGCGACCACCACGACTCCTGCCACAACAACGTCTAAAACTACAACAAAAGCCACCCAGACTCAAAAGACTGTTACAAAACAGACAGACCCGCCAAAGCCTGCAAGCGGCACATCACCGAATCTGGCATTTTATAAACAGAAGCTTTTTGTGATAGGTGACTCGGTGGCAAGCGGCTATGCAGCTTACGGTCGCATCCCGGTAGAGCACAGCTCCGCCAAGATAAACGTTTCCATCAGAACCGCCGGAGGACAGATAGACAGCGCCAAGAATGCCAAAGCTCCCCTTATCCTTACATCAATGGGTATGAATGACTGGGGGATATCCTCGGCAAGCTTTGCACAGCATTATAAAAATTTCCTCACCAGGCTCAGAGCAGCCTGCCCGGGAAGCGTTATACTTGTGGGCGCAATAACTCCCACAGCGGCGGTGAATAAGTATCCCAATGTAAAGCTGAGTGTGGTAAAGAGCCACAATGCCCAGCTTAAAGCTATCGCCGATTCAATGGACGAGAAAGTGATCTACTTTGATGCCTTTTCTGCGGTCAGCAGCGACGGGGAACATCTTGACAGCGTCTATGCAGGTGCAGACGGATTGCATTTGCAGCCGGCAGCCTATGATGTTTTGCTCAATAGCATGGCTAATCTCCTGGACAGCCATTCCATGAAGGAAAAGATTGCCTGAAATGGGCATTATAACATAATTATTATTATGCGAAGGGTACAGTTATCCTTCGCATTTTTTTGTTATTTTTAACAGTTTTTTACGTTGACTTGTTGAAAAAGGAATGGTATAATGACTTGGAAAAGAACAAAAGAAAATGAGGTAGAAAGATGATAAAGAAAACGATAACAGCTGCGCTGGCAGCAGCACTTCTCGGTTTGCAGCTTGCAGGCTGCGGAAATGAAATATCACAGGGGGAAAATACAGACCTTCCCCGTGAAACAAGCTCTCAGCTCAGCGAAAGCTCTGAAAGCAAAAGCGAAAGCGCAGCTGAGGTGTCGGTAAACGAGTACAATGTCACCGTTAAGGTGGGACAGGAGTATACTGCTGATAAGCTCTGCGGACTTGTGTTCACCAGCAGTGGCTCAAAACAAAGCTATGAGGACGGCAGCTCCGTAAAGCTGTTTGACAAGACGGGCAAGGAAAAGATAAGCATTGTCCATGAGGATATGAACGGAATAAAGTCGGTTATCGTTCTTATTGTAAACGTGAAAGACGATATTGCACCCACATTTGAGGGCGTAAAGGATATTACTATAAACCAGGGCGAAACTGCTGAGCTGAAAAAAGGTGTCACCGTTAAGGACAATTATGACAAGGAAATTGATTTTATCGTGGAATTTGACCCCGATGACAAGGACCATAGCTCGGTAGGCAAGCATAATATTACATATAAGGCAAAGGACAGCGCAGGAAATACCGCAGCTGTAAAGGCAGTGCTGGAAATAAAGGCGGTCACCACTACCGCAAAGACCACAACGAAGGTTACAACGCAGGCTACCCGGAAGCCTGCACCCTCACCGACTCCTGCACCTGCACCTGCACCTGCACCAACACCTGTGATAACACCACTGCCGTCACCAAAGCCTGCGGCGTCAAGCTCGTCCAATGTAAAGTTCTATCAGGACAAAATGGTTGTAGCAGGTGACTCGATCGCCTTTGGTTTCTGTTCTTACGGCTTTATCCCCTATGAGCATAATCTTGCTCAGGGCAGCCTTGCCATGAGAAACTATAAGGAGTACGGCTGGTTCAATGTAAACGGATCCCAGATGAGGATAATGAACGCTATTTATACCGTTAAGCCCAAGCTTTTGTATGTATCAATGGGTATGAACGATGTGAACATTACAAACGCTCAGACCTATGCAAACAACTATGTGAACTTTATCAAAGAGGTAAGGAGCCGTTTGCCGGGCTGTATAATCGTTGCAGCAAATATAACTCCTATTGCTTCAACAAGCAATTTTACCAATATCAATAATATTATAAACTGCAACAATGCGATGATAAAGGCTGTAACTGCCCTTGGCGACCCCAACACGATCCTTTTTGACGCTTACACTGTGGTTTCCGGAGGCGGTAAGTATATGTCCTCGGGATACAGCGCAGGCGACGGTATCCATCTGAGCAGGACTGTGTACCCAAAGCTGCTTAACGCCCTTGCTATAAGACTGGATCAGTACGACGTAAGATCAAGACTTTGATAAGATAAATAACGGGAGTATGTTTTTGGCATACTCCCTGTATTTATTCTCTGCTATATTGACAAAAGCCGACAATAGTGATACAATATATTGTGTATCTATCATTGAGGAGGATGAATATGATAAAGAGAACTGCGGCAGTTTTAGTTGCCGTGTGTTTGTCTGTCTGCACCCTTGCCGGATGCGGTAATCAGATAAAGGGAAGGACGATCAAATTTATTGATCCGCCACAGCAGGAGATCAAGGTAACGGAAAGTCAGAGCCAGGCTCCAAAGCAGGACGACAGCAGCTTTTTGGATAATTATCCCGATCCTGCTAAGGATATAAATGAGATGAGCGCAGATAACGTTGACTTTTATAAGCAGCGCATAGTCGTTGCGGGAGATTCGATCGCTGCCGGCTGGAGTTTGTTCCAGGTGTTGCCCAAGGAGCAGTCTATCGCCCAGGGAGGTATCTCCACCGCAGGTTATTCACGTTGGGAGTATGACACAACAGGCAGAAAGCTGAGTATGCTTGACACAATGAAGGAAGTCAGACCAAGTCTGCTTTATATCTCCCTTGGAATGAATGATGTGGGAAATATAGACTCGGATACATATGCCTCACAGTACAAGGATCTGCTGGACAGTATCCTTGAGGTGGTGCCGGATTGTTATATCGTTGCGGCAAACATAACACCTGTCGCAAGAAACAATGAGTATCCCCAGCTTAGCAATTCGGAGATAAATGTATTCAATGAAAAGCTGAGACAGATGATAAAGAGCTACGGCAAGGATAATGTTATCTATTTCGATGTGAACTCGTCAATGCAGGATGCCAACGAGTTTCTTAACAGCGACTACGATTCCGGAGACGGACTTCATATCAACACAGAGGCTTACAACCGTATCCTTGTAGACGTTACCAAAAGACTGAATTATTCAAAAGCCCAGGAGAAGATAGAGGCTATCGAGGGCGCAAGACAAAGTCAGCAGCAGTAACAAACTATTGAATATTAAATATTCGGGGGCAAAGGGTAATGATGAAAAAGATTTTGTGTGCTGTCCTATCGACAGTTCTTGCCATAGCTGCATTTTCGGGCTGTAACAAGATATCCGATATGGATGCAAACAGCAGCTCCGACAGCAGCAGTCAGGCTGCTGTAGATGCGTCAGCTACTTCGTTTAATGTCACCACAGAGGTCAACGAGCTTTATACCGCAAAGAAGCTTGGTGCGCTTGTGGGTGATACAGACGGGTACACCTTCAAGTATCCGGATAATGACACCGAAAAGAAGTTTACTGCGCTGGGAAAAAATACAGTGGAGCTTGTTGTGCTTGACCCCGAAGGCAAGGAAAAAAACTGGGTGCTCAACATCAATAACCTTGATACCACAAGCCCTGTGTTCAGTGGAGTGAAAAATATCGAGGCAAGAACAGGGGACACCATTGACTTCAAAAGCGGAGTAAGCGCCAACGATAATTATGACGGCAAGGTCGAGTTCAGAGTTTCCTACAGCGAGGAAGCTGCAAAGGCAGCAAAGCCCGGGAAATACACCGTTACATATTCTGCCTCGGATTCTTCCGGCAATGTGGCATCTATGAAAGTTTCGCTGAATATAACCGGTGAGGCTCTGCCGGGAGCTGATGACAGCAGCAGTAAAGACGACAGCTCATCACAGGGTGAGACACAGACCGCTACCCAGGCAACTACTAAGGCTATCCCTGCCAACGGTATCTCCGAGAACGTTAAGTTCTATCAGGACAGGGTGGTCATTGCAGGAGACTCGGTTGCATACGGTTTCTGTGCATACGGATATGTGCCTTATGAACATAATATCGCAAAGGGCAGCACAGCTCTGCGGCAGTACGATGATAAATCTCTGTTTACCTTTGATCCGACCGGCAAGGAGCTTGGCTTTGTAGATGCTATCGAGGCGGTCAAGCCCAGCCTTCTGTATATATCAATGGGTATGAACGATGTAAACCTTATTGATGCGAATAAATATGTGGAAAGGTATAAGGAGCTTATTGAAAAGGTCAAAAGCAAGGTGCCGGACTGCGTCATCGTTACCGCAGCCATTACACCTATAACCCAGGCAAGCAAGTTTACCAATATAGAGAACATCCGTACATTCAACACTGCACTCAAGAAAATGGTAGAGGAGCTCAAGGACCCCAATGTGGTGTTCTTTGATGCGTACAACGCCATTGTGGGTCCCGACGGAGTGTATATCCCCAATGACTATTCTCCTTCCGACGGAGTTCATGTTGCAGGGCATTGCTATAAGACCTTGCTGGAAAAGCTTGCCCTTACACTGGATCAGTACGATATGAAGAAAAAGATCGAGGATATTGAGGCAAATAGAAAATAAGATCATTAAAGAGCACTGTAAAAAGTGCTCTTTTTTGTGACCAAAAACTTTACAATTTGCCTGATGTGTGGTATAATTATCTGTGTATTTGTTTTGGCTTATAATGCCAAAAAATCTTTTAATGAAAGGTGCGGATAATTTATGGATTATAAGTTTTCCGAAAAGGTCTCTCACTTGCAGGCTTCGGCTATAAGAGAGATCTTGAAATTTACAGTTGACCCGGAGGTAATCTCCTTTGCGGCAGGAAACCCTGCCCCCGAGGCTTTCCCCACAGAGCTTTTAACAAAGCTTTCCGGGGAGATATTCAGTGAGAACCCTATACTTGCACTTCAGTATTCTATCTCTGAGGGCTATCCTCAGCTGAGAGATCTGCTGAAAAAAGAGCTGGCAAAGAAGGGCGAGTTTGTTGAGGGCAGAGATGATCTTATTATTACCAGCGGCGCACAGCAAGCCAACGAGCTGGCTGCCAAGGTGCTTTGCAACGAAAAAGATGTACTTGTTGCAGAGGCTCCCTCGTTTATCGGTTCTCTTAATGCCTTTAAGTCTTACAACGTTGACCTTAAAGGGGTGACCCTTTGTAAGGACGGCTTGGATATTGATGAGCTTGAGGATGTGCTTAAACAGGGTAATGTGAAACTCATCTATGTTATACCTAATTTCCAGAACCCTACCGGCAGGACTACCAGCCTTGAAAAGAGAAAAGCTATGTATGAGCTGGCAAAGAAGTACGGTGCGATCATCCTGGAGGACAACCCTTATGGCGATCTGCGTATAAGGGGAGAAAATGTGCCTTCCATAAAGAGCATGGATAAAGACGGCATCGTTATGTATTCAAGGACCTTCTCAAAGATCCTTGCTCCCGGAATAAGAGTGGGCTATATCAGCGCACCTAAGGAGATAATCAGCAAAATGGTGGTTTGCAAGCAGGTTTCTGACGTGCACTCTAATATCTGGGCACAGCTCCTGGCATATAAATTCATGAACAATGTGGATATGAATGAGCACATTTCCGGGCTTCAGAATATCTACCGTAAAAAGTGTGACCTTATGATAGGTGAGATGAAAAAGCATTTCTCATCAAAAATCACTTTTGAAGAGCCTCAGGGCGGATTGTTTATCTGGTGTACACTTCCCGACGGATGCGATATGCCTGCGTTCTGCAAAAAGGCAGTGAGCGAGTATAAGGTGGCTGTTGTCCCGGGCAACGCATTTATGATAAACGAGTCGGACAAGACCTCCTCTTTCAGACTTAACTTCTCAACTCCTACCGATGAACAGATAATCAAGGGCTGTGAGTATCTCGGCAAGCTCTCAAAGGATATGTTCGGGGAATAAAGGAGGAAAATAAATGTTCTGGGATAATGTTTCAGGCGTGTACGACGTTTTTGAGGACGTTTACAACGGCGATGTGAACAAAAAGGTAAGCATGAATGTGGCTTCTTATCTTGACAAAGAGGATACTGTGCTGGAGCTTGCCTGCGGAACGGGAATGATAACACGGTGCGCTGCCCCTGCCTGCAAAAAGCTTGTGGCAACAGACTTTTCGGTGGGTATGCTGAAAAAGACACAGGACAACTGCTTCGGTCTGAAAAACATAGTTTTCCGAAAAGCGGATATCATGGATATCAAGTGCAAAGATGAAAGCTTTGATAAGGTGATCGCAGGGAATGTGATCCACCTGCTGGACGATCCCGATAAAGCAGTTGCACAAATGAACAGAGTCTGCAAAAAAGGCGGACTAATAATCATTCCCACATATATCAACAAGGACGAGCAGGGAAATCAGAACCTTTTTACACAGATAGTGGACAAGGCGGGAGCAGGCTTTAAACGCCAGTTCACCCTTGAATCATACAAGCAGTATTTTGAACAGCTGGGTTACGAGGACGTTGAGATAAACTTTTTTGACGGAAGAGTGCCTTGTGCGGTGGCTGTTCTCAAAAGAAAATAAACGCTCGATGAGGGGAGCCTTATATGAAAACAGCTCTGTTCAAGGATACCTTTCGTGAGATAAAGATCTCTGCGGGAAGGTTTATCTCAATATTCGCCATTGTGGCTCTGGGCTGCGGATTTTTTGCAGGCATAAAAGCCACCATGCCTGATATGGTGGACTCTGCAAATAAATACTTTGAGGACAACAGGCTTATGGACTATAAGCTTGTGTCTACCTTCGGTGTAAGCTCGGGTGAAATTGAGGCGATAAAAAAGCTGGACACCGTGGAGGGTGCCTGCGGCGGGTATTCCAAGGAGATATTTTATAACTATGAACAGCAGAACCATGTTCTGAAAGCAATTTCATACAGCCAAGCGGATAAGGACAATCCCAACAGAATGAACATTCCCGTGCTTGTGGAGGGAAGATTCCCAAGCCAGCCGGGGGAGTGTCTTATCGAGAAAAAGATAACTGCTCCTCACAGCTTTAAAATAGGCAATACTCTTGCGTTTTCCGATACCGACCCCGGCAAGGAGCTTACAGACTCTCTGGAACACAGTGAATATAAGATAGTTGGTATTTGCGCCTCACCTATGTATATCGGATATAAGCGTGATAATACCAAAGCAGGCAACGGAAGTATACTTTGTAACATCTATCTTCCTGAAAGTGAGTTTTTGTCAGGGTACTATACAGAGTGTTATGTGCGCTTTAAAAATGTCCACAGTATGGACCAGTTCAGCGATGAGTACAGGGATAAGATAGACGAGCTTAAACAGGACGTGACAGATGCTTTCAAGCAAAGCGTAAACCAACGCTATAAGACACAGCGTGAGCGTGCAGAGCATGATATTGAGTTTGCAAAAAGCAGAATAGAAAGTCTGAAAGCTTTGCTGAGCTTTGACAAGGCGCAGCTTCAGGCTTACGATAAAACACTTGTGCAACAGCAAGCCCAGATAGAAAACACAGATTCTATTTTCAAAGATGCCGACCTTGCAAGCGTAAAGCAGCAAAGGGAAATAGCAGCAGGGCTTTTACAGGAGCTTGAGGGAAAGCTCAACGGCACAAGGCAGGCTCTTACTGAGCAGGTACAGCAGGCGCAGCAGTCTGTGCAGCAGGGTGAACAGCAGCTTGAAAAGCTGAAAGCACCGGAGTTTTACGGCTTTGACCGCTTTGAGGCAAGCTCTGACTATAACTCCTTCTGCGGCGATGCAAACAAGATAGACTCTATCTCAAAAGTTTTCCCGGTGTTTTTTATTCTTATCGCTTTTCTTGTGTGCCTTACCACCATGACAAGAATGGTGGACGAACACAGAATAAGGATAGGCACCTATAAAGCTCTTGGCTACGGCACAGCCAGCACAGCGTCAAAGTACCTTGTGTACGGTGCGCTTGCTGCCATTGCAGGCAGCTGTCTGGGTACAGCGGCAGGACTGCAGATATTTCCCAGGATAATTTACAGCTGCTATAAGATACTTTACAATATGCCTTCCATAGATACCCCGTTTAAGCCATGGTATATGGTTATGTGCTGCCTGGTCTCCCTGGTCTGCATATGCGGTGCGGTGCTTTATTCCTGTATGAAGGCGCTGAGAAGCCAGCCCTCACAGCTTATGAGACCCAAAGCCCCACAGAACGGAAGACGTGTGCTTCTGGAGCGGGCAGGATTTATCTGGAGCAGGATGAGCTTTCTGAGCAAGGTCACTGTGCGTAATCTGCTTAGGTATAAAAAGAGATTTTTTATGACTCTTGTGGGCGTGGCAGGCTGTACAGCACTGATAATTACAGGCTTTGGTCTGAAACATTCAATTTCCGATATCGTTGACAAACAGTTCGGTGAGATACTCCTTTACGATGCAACGCTGGTGATGAATACAAACACCTACGACAGGAAACAGCTGGACGACAAGCTGTCATCCCTGTCACAGGTCAGAAGCTACACCATGAGTATGATAAACGATGCCGTGGCTGAGCATAAGGGTAAAACAGCGGATATTTCTCTTGTTGTCGCCGATAAATATGAGCAGATACATGATTATCTTGACCTGTCATCTGTTGACGGAAGCGGCAGACTTGATATACCCACACAGGGCTGTATAATCACAAAGAAAATGTCAAGCCTTCTGAAAATCAAAAAAGGCGACAGTATAACCGTATCCCGTGAGGATGAAAAGCAGATCACCCTTGAGGTCAAGGGCATTGCGGAAAACTACGCCATGCATTATGTTTATATCACCCCGCAGCAGTATGAAGGTCTGTATGAAAAACAGCCTGTATACAACATGGCATATGTGAACCTTAAAGAGGACGCCAACGAGTCCGACTTCAAAAAAGAGGTCATAAACTGCGGTGAGTTTTACGGTGTTTCCCTTATGAGCGAGGCAGGCAAGGACTTTCTCACCTCCCTTGACAGCCTTGATGCGGTGGTTATATTGCTTATAGTCTGCGCAGGTCTGCTTGCCTTTGTGGTGCTTTATAACCTTGCGAATATAAACATAACCGAGCGTGTGCGGGAGATTGCCACAATAAAGGTGCTGGGCTTTTACGACCTGGAAACCTCAAAATATATTTACCGTGAAAACATAGTTTCCGCCGTGCTGGGCATTATTCTGGGCTTTGGGGCAGGTATAGTCCTTCACCACTTTGTTGTTATCACAGCAGAGGTGGACATAGTCCTTTTCAACCACAGCCTTGTGTGGTGGTCATATGTGCTGGGTGCAGTGTTTACAGCGGTTTTCACGGTCATAGTCAACTTCGTGCTGCATTTCAAGCTCAAAAAGATAGATATGGTAGAGTCAATGAAATCAGTAGAATAGGGGTGCTTTGAACTTGTTATATGAGATAGGAGATGTATTATTACCGATATTATTCGTTTTGCTGTTAGCATTTCTTATTTATATTCTGGTAAAAATCCGTGTCTCAAAATGGGGAAAGACAAATTTGAACGAAGAGGAAAAGGGAACAAAAGCCCGGGCTAAGATACTGTTCAAGAGTGTAGATGAATTTGACAGGACTAATTATAGTTACCTGACCACCCGTCATGTAACAAATTATTATATTGACTGCCTTATAAACGGCGAGAAAAAGACTTTCTTATGCAGTGAATATATGTACGACTATGTACAAAAGGGCGAGACCTATGACGTCATATATACATCTCATATGATAGAGCTGGACAGAAAGTATTATCCCGACGATAATTTTGATGATGATTTTGATGATTATGACAGTGAATAATAAAGCCAATAATTATTATAGAAAGAAGGATATAAATGAACGAGTTTGAGAATAATTTTGAGGACGAGCAGACTGAAAAGTGCTGCTGCGGCTGCATCTGGAAAACTGTCGCTTTTATACTTATCGGCGTAGTCATTGGACTGATAATTTCGCCCGTTAAGAACGGTATCGTTATCGGCAATAACAATGTCATCAAAAACGGCAAAAAGAAGAAAAAGAAAAATAAGAAGAAATCGGAATGTGAGGAGAAGTAATCTATGAAACTTGGTATGGTAGGACTGCCAAATGTGGGAAAATCAACGCTGTTCAATGCGCTGACAAATGCAGGAGCGGAGTCTGCAAACTATCCGTTCTGCACTATCGAAAAGAACGTGGGCGTGGTAAGCGTTCCCGATGAAAGACTGGACAAGCTTGCTGAGATGTATCACCCTGTAAAGTTTACCCCTGCAACGCTGGAGTTTGTGGACATTGCAGGTCTTGTAAAGGGTGCTTCAAAGGGCGAGGGACTGGGCAACAAGTTCCTTGCGGATATTCGTGAGGTGGACGCTATCGTCCATGTTGTACGGTGCTTTGAGGACGATAATATTGTCCACGTTGACGGCTCGGTGAACCCTGCAAGGGATATTGAAACTATTGACCTGGAGCTGGTTTTCTCGGATATTGAGATAATCGAAAGAAAGCTGGACAGGACAAAGAAAGCCATGAAAGGCGACAAGTCGCTGGGCGAGGTTGTTGAGTTCCTGGAAAGGCTGAAAGCACACCTTGAAGAGGGCAAGGCAGC
This sequence comes from Ruminococcus sp. FC2018, assembly GCF_000621805.1. GTDB lineage: Bacteria > Bacillota > Clostridia > Oscillospirales > Ruminococcaceae > Hominimerdicola. The sequence goes on from NZ_JHXH01000006.1 coordinate 87,465, forward strand.
AAGAGCCTTGCAGATGACCGACGAGGAAAAGGCAATGCTTGCAGATACTCCGCTTTTGTCGCTAAAGCCTGTTATCTACGCAGCAAACCTCAGCGAAGACGATTTCAGAAATAATATAGACTCAAATGAGAATTACAACACAGTTCGTAAGATCGCCGAGAACGAAGGCTCTGCCGTGTTCCCAATCTGCGCACAGATAGAGGCTGAGATCTCCGATATGGATGACGAGGACAAGGCAATGTTCCTTGACGATCTGGGACTTGAAACTTCAGGGCTTAACAGAATAATAAAGGAAGGCTACAGCCTTCTGGGGCTTATCTCCTATCTTACCGCAGGCGAGCCTGAGGTCCGTGCGTGGACCATAAAGAAGGGAACCAAGGCTCCCCAGGCAGCAGGCAAGATACATACCGACTTTGAAAAGGGCTTTATCAGAGCCGAGGTGGTATCCTTTGATGACCTTATGGCTTGCGGAAATATGGTAGCGGCTAAGGAAAAGGGTCTTGTTCGCCTTGAGGGCAAGGACTATGTTATGCAGGACGGAGATATCGTTCTGTTCCGCTTTAACGTATGATAGACCGCATATAATCAACAAACACCCGTACCTCTGATCGGTATGGGTGCTTTTTTGTATAAAAAAATGAGGCACTCGTTATAAAAACGTGTGTCTCATTTTAAATATAAAGGGGTAAGAAATATCAATCCTTGCTCTTGGTGATGCCCTCAGTCTCGTAAATAAACTTGACCTCACCGTCGGTCCCTTCTGCAATTCCCGAGAAGTTGTTGTAAGCACCGGATGCCTTGGTAACAGCGCTGAGCTTATCCATAAGACCTTTTATCTCATCGTTATATACCCTCATTATCTTGTCCACAGCTTCTGTCTTGAATTGCTTCAAGCCATCGTCAAGCTGTTTTGCACCGTCGGAAAGCTGTTTTACACCGTCTGTAAGCTGAGTGCTGCCATCTTTGAGGGTGCCAATGCCGCTGTAAAGCTCGCCACTTCCGTCTGCAAGTTTCTTGAGTCCTTCGGAAAGGGTAGTCATTTTTTCAGCAAGAAGCTTTGCGCCGTCCTTGAACTGACCTGCACCGCCGGCAAGCTGTCCTATGCCCGAATCAAGCTTTACAGAACCGTCGTGGAGCTGGACGAGTCCGCTTGAAAGCTGTGCTGCACCGCCGTTGAGCTGCTTTGCACCGTTTGAAAGCTGTCCCAGCCCCGTGGTAAGCTCGCCGATACCGCCGGCTGCGCTCTGAACGCCGCTGTTAAGTGCGCCTGCGCCCTTGTTAAGCTCTGAAAGTCCGCTGCTTAGAGCCTTTGAACCGTCAAGTATACCTGTATTTTTCTCATTGAACTTGCCGTTAAGTTGTGCAAGTCCGCCATAGATCTGCTCTGCACCCTTCTGTGCTTCGCTCATCAGCTTCTGTGCGCCTGCATCGATCTGCTGTGCGCCTGTATTTACCTGTGCCGAACCGTTTGCAAGTGCCCCCACAGATGTCTTTATTGTGCCTGCGCCTGTTTCCAGTGCAGAAATACCGTCTTTAATAGTAGGGTTGCTTGGGTCGGTGCCGTTTTTTAGGGCGGCAAGTATCTGTTTCTGACCTGCTATAGTCTGTTCAAGTGTGGCAATAGATGTTGCAAGGCTCTGGCTTGGTGACTGTGTGTTGAGCTGTTTAAGACCTGCCAGCACCTGCTCGTTTGCGGATATAGTTGTTTCAAGGCTTGCTGCCGCCGTGTCAACACCCTGTCCAAGCTGCTGTACCTGGGTGGGGAGATTTGCTACCTGGGTGTTCATCTGAGTAAGTCCGTCGGATACCTGTTTTGCCCCTGCGGAAAGCTTTGCTGTTGCGTTTGCAAGTGTGCCGTCGGTGGTCTTGTCAAGCTGCTGCTGCAAATTTGTGTTGAGCTGCTGTGCACCGCCCTGGAGCTGTGCAACGCCATTCTGTGCCTGAGAAAGTCCCGTGCTGAGCTGTGAAGCACCTGCGCTGAGCTGTGATGAGCCGTCTGCAAGCTGCTGTGCGCCTGCTTTGAGCTGCTGAGCTCCGCTTGCAAGTGTGGGCAGCTTCTGGTCAAGCTGTGCAAAGCCGCCTGCAAGGGTAGATGCGCCGCCTGCAAGAGTTTTTGCTCCGCTTGAAGCCTCACCCAGCTTAGTGGAAAGTGTAGCTGAACCTGTTTTCAACTCAGCTATTCCGCTTGTGAGCTGATCTGTGGAGCTGCTGAGAGTGCCTGCGCCCTGTGCCAGCTGTGAAGCACCGTCCTGTGCGGTTTTAAGTCCCTGGTTAAGCTCGCCCGAACCTAAGTACAGCTTGGCGATGCCGTCGGAAAGGGGAGTAACCGAGCTGTTAAGGGTGTTCAGTCCTGTGCTGAGCTTGCCTGCGCCTACTGAAAGCTGGTCAACGCCCTTTGCCATTTCATTGAGCTTGCTTTCCACTGCGTTAAGTATTTCCGTGGTATCTATCTCTGCATTTGACAGAAGATTGCTGGTTGCAAGAGTAAGAGTTGTGGGCATCTCGAAGTTGTGGACATCTGCTGTGATCTCAACGTATTCCGGGATCTCTACGTCCTTTTCCTCAAGCTTCTCAGCAGTCTTTTCATCTGTCTTTTTAAGGCTTTCCTTTAAGCCCTCAACGTTAAGGCTTTCCTTCAGACCGGGCATTGCGATTCCCACAAATATCTGTTTGTTTCCGTCGGAGATCACCTTTCCGTTTTTGATATCAACGTTTGAGAATATATCTCCGTCAAGGATAGAACCTGTGGTCATAAGGAAGGGAACATAGACCTGCTGATCTTTGCCGTTGATGTTAATTGTCTGCTTTGCCTTATTTGTGAAGTCATATCTTATTGTGACTTTACCGCTTTTACCTGCCATATCCTCCGGTTTTGTCTCCTTACCGTCCAGAGTGTATGTGACTTTCATCTCGATAGGCAGATCACCGGAATAGTTGCCTTTGTAGTAAATATCTCCGCCCTCGGTTTTCCAGGTTATCTTGTTTCCGTTGGCATCAAAGGTCTCATCGGTCTTTGTGTTTTCAATATCTTTAAGGTTTGAAACATCTTCAAGGTCCTTGAGTCCCTTAGGATTTTTAAGCCAGTCGCTGACAATGACCCTGTCCTTGCTTCCGTTTGCCTTGGTCATAACGTAGACGGTCTCTTCTTTGTAAGTTTTACCGTCGGCATTGGTAGTATGTGTGTTCTTTTCGGCAGATGAAGTTGTGCTTTCATCGCTGTCGCTTTTTTTATCTTCTTTTTTATTTGCCATTGCGTACATTCCCGTTGCTCCAGCTGAGAGCATTACTGCAAGTGCGCCTGCAATGACTTTAGAATATGTTTTCATGATTTCTTACCCCTTTCGTTTCTCACTTGACTGTCGGAAGCTGTACGCCATTGACTCCGGCATGATTTTTTCTTGCGTTCTTCATTCCGAATGTGGAACGGATTATGATCGGATCAAACAGCATAAGCATCGAAGGCAGGATCAGTATTACTGTCACCATGCTTATGATAGCGCCTCTTGAAAGGAGGCTGCAAAGCTGAGATATCATATCCACTCTTGAGTAAACGCCTACTCCGAATGTGGCAGCAAAGAATCCAAGAGCGGAAACTATGATCGACTTGATAGAGGTGGAAAGTGCAATGGTAACAGACTCTGTTTTGTCCTTGCCGGAGTTTCTTTCCAGCTTGTATCTTGTGGACATAAGGATAGCATAATCCACGGTTGCACCCAGCTGAATGGTACCGATAACGATAGATGCGATAAACGGTATCGTCGTGTGGGTGTAGCATGGTATTGCCATGTTAACAAAAATCGCAAACTCAATTACTGTTACAAGAATGAGTGGCAGTGAGAATGATCTGAGAACAAAGAAGATTATAAGGAAGATAGCAACCATTGAAACTGCGCTGACGACCTTGAAGTCTCTGTCGGTGACTGTTATAAGATCCTTTGTACAAGGTGCCTCACCGATGACCATTGCTTTGCTGTCGTATTTTGAAACTATGTCCTGAAGCTTATCTATCTGTTTGTTCACCTCATCTGAGGCGGTCTTGTACTGAGAACCTACAAGCACCATCTGCCAGTTCTTTGATTTAAGTACCTCTGTGAGCTTTTCGGGAATGACCTCTTTTGGAATGTTAGGTCCAAGCAGAGAGTTAAGACCCAGGGAGAACTTGACACCGTCAACCTTGTTCATCTCGTTAAGCATATTGTTCATAGCCTTTGGTTCAAGATCAGCGTCGCACATTATTATATGTGTGGAAGTCATGTGATACTGTTCCTCCAGCTTTGTGCTTGCCACGATACTGTCAAGATCCTTTGGAAGAGTAGCTGTCAGATCGTAGTAAACATCGGTGTGTGTGTATCCGTAAACTGCCGGGATCAGCACCACAAGAAATGCGGTAAGGCAGACAGCACGGTGTCTGATAATAAAGCTTGAAAGCTTGTCGAGCTTTGGAATAAGGTCACGGTGCATTGTCTTTGTCAGAGCCTTGTCAAAAATAAGTATCATGGAAGGAAGAACTGTTACGCAGGCGATAACGCCGATAACAACACCCTTTGCCATAACGATACCCATATCCAGTCCCAGTTTGTAGGACATAAAGCAAAGTGCGAGGAATCCTGCGACTGTGGTGATGGAGCTGCCTACAACTGAACTGATAGTCTTGGAGATTGCCTGCGCCATAGCTTCTTTGTTGTCTCCTGGGTGGTTTCCCTGCTCCTCTTTGTAGCTGTGCCACAGGAATATGGAGTAGTCTATTGTAACGCCCAGCTGGAGAACTGCTGTAAGAGCCTGGGTTATGAACGAGATCTCTCCAATGAAGAAGTTTGACCCCAGGTTGTAAAGGATCGCCATTCCAACGCTTAACATAAAGAATACGGGTATCAGGAACGAATCCATTGTAAGTGCCAGCACCAGGCTTGTGAGACAGACCGCAAGGATAACATATCCCATTGTCTCGTTTAGGGTCAGATCCTTTATGTCGCTGATCGCTGCGGTCATGCCGGCAACAAAGCATTGTTTTCCTGCAATGGATTTGACCTCGTTTAGAGCTTTAAGACTTTCGTCGGATGCCGACGAGGAGTCGAAGAAGACTGCAAGCAACGTAGAATCGCCCGAATTAAAGAAGTCATAGAGCTTTTTCGGGAGAACCTCTTTCGGCAGGTTGATGTCTGCAATGGAATCATACCATATTACATCGCAAACGTGATCCACCTTTGCAAATTTCTTTTCAAGATCCTTAACGTCCTTGTCCTGCATACCGTCTATCATGACGAATGCAAAACCTCCCTTGCCGAACTCATCCAGCATTATATCCTGACCCTTCATGGTGTCAAGTTCCTTAGGCAGATAGGAAAGGATGTCGTAGTTTATCCTCGTGCCCAGCATACCTATAAGGGAAGGGACAAGCAGTACCAGGCTGATTATAAGTATAGCAAATCTGCCTTTGACAACTGCCTTTCCGAACTTATACATTGTTTCATTACCCCCTTAAAACAGCTTTGATAAATATAGCTGCATACATTATACATTGTATGTCACATCGCTGTTTTGATTTCCTAATGTTAGTCTACCACAAAAATGACCGTTAGTCAATATGTTTGGACAATAAAATTGACCGTTGGTCATATTTTTGTATACATTGTACATTGGAGGCAAAAAACAATAATGACTATTGGTCATTTTTACGTCTTGACTTTGAGATTTGTGGGATTTATAATTTAAACAACAGGTAAAAGAGCCGTTTATATCATTCAAGGAGATGAAAAAATGGGCAAGCTTGACTCAAACAAAAAGAAGAAAGAGACCTCGCTGCTTGATACAGCCTTTGAGCTTTTTACCACAAAAGGACTGACCAAGACCTCCATTTCGGATATCGTCAGCAAGGCAGGTGTTGCAAAAGGCACATTCTATCTGTACTTCAAGGATAAGTACGATCTGAGGAATCATCTCATATCCCATAAATCCTCCCAGATGTTCAGAAAAGCGATAGTTCAGATGAAGGTTGAGAAAAAGGAGCATGACTTTGAGTCGGACATCATATTTGTGGTGGACAATATAATAAACCAGCTTTGTGAGAATAAGTCTACCCTTAGTTTTATATCCAAAAATCTCAGCTGGGGAGTGTTCAAGAACGCCCTTACCACTAAAGCCAGCGAAAAGGACGTGGATTTTGCGGACGTTTACAATATGATAATCGAAAACGCCCCCAATACGGTCAAGGATCCCGAAATAATGGTTTATATGATAATAGAGCTTGTAAGCTCCACCTGTTACTCGGCGATCCTTTATTCCGAACCCTGCGATATGCAGACTTTAAAGCCGTACCTGTACGGAAGCATAAAGCATATCTTGCACGACCATATAGAATACTGACCAAAAAATAGCTCTCACCAATTTGGTGGGAGCTGTTTTCTTTTACTGTCTTAAATATACGCCGTTTTCTTCGATATAGTCCTCCATATCCTGCTTGTATTCCAGGTCAAGGGGGTCGTGTGTGTCAAGTGCCTTCAAAGCACGCTGACCGATGTCTTTGCGGTAATGTACATCCTTCCAGTTTATCTTTTTCACAGCGTTGTAGCTCTTGTCCAGAGCACCCTGAAGGGTAAGTGCAGTGCAGGTCACGCCCAGCACTCTGCCGCCGTTGTTTGTAAATTTTCCGTCTTTGATCTTTGTGCCGGCATGATAAACTATGGCGTCCTTTGTCTGTCCGTTTTCGTCAAGACCGGTTATCTCAAAGCCTTTTTCATAGCTTGTGGGGTAGCCGCCGCTTGCCATTACAACGCAGGTGCAGAAGCCATCTTTCCAGTCGATTTTTACCTCGGACAGCCTGTGCTCGTAAATCGCCTCAAAGATCTCGCAAAGATCCCCGTCAAGCATAGGCAGTACCACCTGTGTCTCCGGGTCGCCAAAGCGGCAGTTGTACTCGATAACCTTAGGACCGTCCGGGGTAAGCATAAGTCCGAAATAAAGACAACCCTCAAATGTGCGTCCCTCAGCGTTCATAGCCTTTATAGTAGGCAGGAATATCTTTTCCATGCACTCGTCTGCAATGCTTTGTGTGTAGTACGGATTCGGAGCCACAGTGCCCATTCCTCCGGTGTTAAGTCCCTCGTCGCCGTCAAGGGCACGCTTGTGGTCCATTGAGGAGATCATTGGAACAACAGTTTTGCCGTCTGTGAAAGAAAGCACGGAAACTTCCGGACCTGTGAGATATTCCTCAATGACTACAGTTGAACTGCTCTTGCCGAATTTAAGCTCGTCGATCATCTCGTGAACAGCCTTTACAGCCTCGTCTTCGTTCTGTGCAAGGATAACTCCCTTGCCCAGAGCAAGTCCGTCAGCCTTTATGACAGCAGGGTAGGTGTTCTGCTTTCTGATATATGCGATAGCATCTTCGCTGTTGTCAAAGACCTCATATTTTGCCGTGGGGATATTGTATTTTTTCATCAGCTGCTTAGAGAACACCTTGCTGCCCTCAATGATAGCTGCGTCCTTTTTCGGTCCGAAGGTCTTGAAGCCCTTAGCCTGCAAAGCATCCACCATTCCCAGCACCAGCGGATCGTCTGGGGCTACCACAACCATATCCACATTCAGCTTCTGTGCAAGAGCCACAACGCCGTCAATATCCGTTGCGCCCACGTCAAAGCACTGTGCATACTTTGAAATTCCGCCGTTTCCCGGAGTGCAGTACAGCTTGTCCACTTTTTTTGACTGGGCAAGCTTCATTATAATTGCGTGTTCACGACCGCCGCCGCCAACAACAAGAATATCCATTTAAAATACCTCCGCAGATCAATGGTGGAACAGTCTGATACCTGTGAATGCCATGGCAATATTATACTTGTTGCAGGTCATAATAACATGATCGTCTCTGATAGATCCGCCCGGCTCTGCAATGTAAGCAACGCCTGATTTTTTAGCTCTTTCGATATTGTCACCGAATGGGAAGAAAGCGTCTGAGCCAAGGCAAACGTCCTTGTTTTTAGCAATCCATTCTTTCTTTTCCTCAGCTGTGAGCACTTCGGGCTTGACCTTGAAAAGTGTCTGCCAAACGCCGTCTGCCAGCACATCGTCGTGCTCGTCGGAAATATAAACGTCAATGGTGTTGTCTCTGTCCGGTCTTCTGATGTCGTCAACGAACTGCAAGCCAAGTACCTTTGGATGCTGTCTCAGCCACCAGATGTCAGCCTTGTTTCCTGCAAGTCTTGTGCAGTGTATCCTTGACTGCTGACCTGCACCGATACCGATAGCCTGTCCGTTCTTAACGTAGCATACAGAGTTTGACTGAGTGTATTTGAGTGTGATAAGGGAGATAACAAGGTCTGTTTTCTTGTCGTCGGGAATGTCCTTGTTGTCTGTAACAATGTTTGCAAGCATCTCGTTGTCTATCTTCAGTTCGTTTCTGCCCTGCTCGAAAGTAACACCGTAAACCTGCTTTCTCTCGATAGGATCGGGAACATAGCTTTCGTCTATTTTAACAATGTTGTATGTACCCTTTCTCTTTGACTTGAGTATCTCAAGAGCCTCGTCGGTATAAGAGGGAGCGATTATGCCGTCTGATACCTCACGCTTGATAAGATTAGCCGTGCAGGCATCGCACTCGTCGGAAAGAGCGATGAAGTCACCGTAGGATGACATTCTGTCTGCGCCTCTTGCCTTTGCGTAAGCGCACGCCATAGGAGTAAGCTCGCCCAGGTCGTCAACGAAGTATATCTTCTTTTCTGTGTCCGTAAGGGGAGTGCCGATAGCAGCACCTGCCGGTGAAACATGCTTGAATGATGTTGCAGCGCAGTAACCGGTAGCTTTTTTAAGCTCCTTTACCAGCTGCCAGCCGTTGAAAGCGTCAAGCAGATTGATGTAGCCGGGCTTGCCGTTGAGAACTGTGATAGGCAAGTCCTTTCCGTCCTCCATAAAGACCTTTGACGGCTTCTGATTTGGATTGCAGCCGTACTTTAAAAGCATTTCGTTTGCCATTTTCAATTACCTCCGATTTATGTTTTAATGATATTAAACTACTGTTGTTTGGATCTGTCTTTCTTTTTTCTGACTTTGATCATTTTTATCCTTCCGGTCCCGGAGCTTTTTTTAGCAGGGACGATATCGTCCACCTCGGTGAATTTTCTTTGTGGATCAACAAATCCGTAAGCCGAGCCAAGCTCCCTGCCTATATAGATGTGTACCTCGGTGCGTCCGCCTCTGTATTCATTTTTCATACTTCCGTTAAGGGTAACTATCACCAGCTCGTCTGTACCCGGTATAGTGCCGATAAGGTTCAGCTTTGTGGCAATAGGAACTTTCCCGCTCTGGACAGCAACAACTGTGCCGTCAACCTCCACCTGTGTCCTGCTCTTGTTCACGACCAGTATCTCATGACCGTCGTATTCTGCACGCCATGTCTCATGGTCGCCCATTCGCAGAACAGTGCGTTTTTCTTCCATCTTCAGGTCTCCTTATTACAAACAGGGGTTTACTTTGAATACTTGTTAACTATCTTTGTGGTTGCCTTGCCGGTCTGGATGTCGATAAATCTCACAAACAAAGATACCTTGTTATCCTCGTTAAGTGCGTTCCAAAGGTCATTTGTGAAAGTATCAATGTCGGTTGGGATCTCTATTTTTTCCGGCTCGCCCTCAAAGCTCGGCAGTGGGTTTCCGTCACCCATATAGGTGTGGATAAAGTGACCTGTGCCTGCAAGAGGAGTGGTGTATGTGAAGGTAAACCTTTCAACGCAGTCCGGGTTTCCGTCTGCGGACTTGATTATATTCATCGCATAGTTGTACTCACCGCCGCCAACGTGCATTATTCCGGAAATACGGGGAGTATAGTTCGGAGCGTCGTCCTCGTAGATACGTGTCCTCAGGGACTGCTCAAAAGTCTGCTGATTGTCCATAAGCTCATAGATAGTGTCTGTCTGGTCGCCGTTGGTAACAATAGTCTTGTTGCCAAGAACTCTGACAGGGGAGTAGATGATAAGATGTGGGTCGGAGAGCTTGCTCGGGTCGGCAGCCTCTGTCTTTATGCCGTCAGCAGTCTCAGTGAAAACTCTGTTTCTTGAGTTTACGCTTCTGCCCATGATAAAGTAAGCCGTGACAGCGTTCTTTCCGTCAGCACTCTTGCCGATGATTATACCTCTTCCGGGGTAACTGTTTTCCTTTAAAGCCTGGTAGATATCAATAGTTTTCATATTCTTTCCCTCCAAAGTATTATTTCTTTTTGCCGATGCGATTGAAAATCGGCAAAACAAGACTTATTGTAGCGCCCATAACTGCCGGGTACATTATGTTCTTTCCGACTGTAAAGCTCCAGCTGCTTCTGGTTATGATCTTGCAGTATCCGAAATCAAACAGATTCCAGAATATAACGAATGTCAGAACAAAAAGTCCTATAGAGATCAGTCTGTTTTTCATTTTTCATTTTCCGTTTTCATGTTAATGCAGTCCCACTTTTTGAATGGTCTTAACCGTATCATATCCTGTCGGATCTCATTTTTCAGCAACGTAAGCCTTGCCGTCCCTGATAAAGATCCTGTCCTGGCAGAAAAGCGAAACAGCCTTTGGCAGCAGCTTCCACTCAACGTTTTCCATTATCCTGCGCTGCAAAGTTTCAGCAGTGTCATCGTTCTCAACGTTCACCGTTCCCTGAAGTATTATCGCACCTGCGTCAGCCTTTTCATTCACGAAATGAATCGTTGCACCCGATACCTTGACTCCGTATTCAAGTGCTTTTTCATGCACCTTCAGTCCGTAGAATCCCTCGCCGCAGAAGCTTGGTATAAGGGCAGGATGAACATTTATTATCCTGTAAGGGTACGCCCTTGTAACGCATTCGTCAAGTATGGTCATAAATCCTGCAAGCACCACAAGGTCAGCCTGCTGTCTGTTAAGCTCCGCAAGGATAGCCTCACTGTAAGCCTTGCTGTCGGCATATTCCTTTCTTGGTATCACAACGGTGGGTATATCCGCTTTTTTTGCCCTTTCAAGCGCAAACGCACCCTCCTTTGAGGAGATAACGCAGCTGATCTTTCCGCCCTTTATTATGCCGCTTGCCTGGGCATCTATAAGAGCCTGTAAATTCGTTCCGCCGCCGGAAACCAGCACAACTATATTCTTCATATCTTTGGTCCTTATCAAATTATTCTGTTATAACCACTCCGTAGTCGCCTTCGATAAGCTCACCGAGAATGTAAGCTTCCTCTCCTGCGGCTTTGAGCACCTCAACAGCCTTGTCGGCATCTGCCTTGTCGACAACAACGGTCATACCAACGCCCATGTTGAATGTGTTGAACATATCTCTCTCGGGGATATTGCCCGTCTTTGCGATAAGGTCGAAGATCGGCAGGACCTGAACGTTCTTTCTTGAGATCTTTGCAGAAAGTCCCTTTGGAAGGGATCTTGGAATGTTCTCATAGAATCCGCCGCCTGTGATGTGGGAAATGCTCTTGACATTTACACTGTCTATCAGGCTCATGATCGCCTTTACGTATATCCTTGTAGGTGTCAGAAGCACCTCGCCAAGGGTCTTTCCCCCAAGCTCGTCATATGTCTTTGCAAGGCTTTGTTCGTTTACGTCAAAAACCTTTCTTACAAGGCTGAAGCCGTTTGAGTGAACACCGCTTGACTTGATAGCGATCATAACGTCGCCTGCTTTCTGTGTGTCGGGCTTGATGATCTTGTCCTTGTCAACAACGCCCACAGAGAAGCCTGCAAGGTCGTAATCCTCATCCGGCATAAGTCCCGGATGCTCAGCGGTCTCGCCGCCGATAAGTGCACAGCCTGCCTGAACGCAGCCTTCCGCAACACCTGAAACTATCTTTGCGATCTTTTCGGGGTAATTCTTTCCGCAGGCTATGTAGTCAAGGAAAAACTGTGGCTTTGCACCGCAGCAGATTATGTCGTTTACGCACATAGCAACGCAGTCGATACCCACGGTGTCATGCTTGTCCAGCAGAAAAGCGATCTTTATCTTTGTGCCTACGCCGTCGGTGCCCGAAACAAGCACAGGCTTTTTGATGTCCGTGATGTCAAGCTCGAACAAGCCGCCAAAACCGCCGATCCCGTCAACAACGCCCTTGGTAACTGTGCGTGCCACATACTGTTTCATAAGTTCCACAGCCTTGTATCCTGCGGTAACGTCAACTCCTGCATCCTTGTAGCTGTTTGAATAGCTGTTATTGTTCATATAACTTATCCTTTCGTTGTATGTGATATGCGGTTATTATTCGCCGCAATGTTCTTTTCCGTTCCAACAGTAGGTGCACAGCTTGCAGCCTTCAAGCTCCACTGCCTTGAAAGTGCCTTCGAGTGACTGGAATTCAAGGGATGTGAGTTCAAGCCTGCGGCATATCTCATCTCTGAGGAGCCTGCCTCTTTCCGTGTTGGAATCGCTGTACTCGCTGATATATTTGACCCCTTCAACGCCCTCGTGCTCGTCGATTATCTGTCTTGCGATAAGCTCAAGTTCCGAATTGCTGCGTGAGAAGTTCAGGTATTTGCAGCCGTACATTATCGGCGGACAGGCAGAGCGCATATGAACTTCCTTTGCGCCGTTTTCATAAAGGAACTCAACGGTTTCTCTCATCTGTGTGCCTCTTACGATGCTGTCGTCCACAAACAGCAGCTTTTTGCCTTTGATAAGGTCGTGAACGGGTATCAGCTTCATCTTTGCGACCTTGTTTCTCATTGACTGGTTGGTGGGCATAAAGCTTCTCGGCCAGGTCGGAGTGTACTTGATGAACGGTCTTGCAAACGGTATGCCGCTTCGGTTTGCATAGCCTATCGCATGCGGAGTACCTGAGTCGGGAACGCCGCATACGTAGTCAACATCCGGCAGCCTGCCGTTTTTGATGTCGTTTTCCGCCATTATCATACCGTTTCTTATTCTCATGACCTCAACGTTCCTACCCTCGTATGTGGCATTGGGGTAACCGTAATAAGTCCATAAAAATGTACAGATACTCATTTTGTCCGTACCCTCGGCAAGTATCTCATAGCCGTCCTTGTTCAGCTTGAGTATCTCACCTGCTTTCATCTCGTGGCAGGTCGTATAGCCCAGTTTCATGAAAGCGAAGTCCTCAAACGAGAAACAGAAACCGTCAGATCTTTTTCCTATGATTATCGGAAGCTTGCCTGCCTTGTCTCTTGCGCAGATAACGGAATCCTTGAGCATGATGACCAGCGACATAGTTCCCTGTATCTTGCTCTGTGCATATCTGATGCCGTCAACAAAATTGTCTTTCTGTGCGATCAGCGCACCGATAAGATCTGCTGAGTTTATCGAACCGCTGCTCATAGCTTCAAAATTCGCACAGCCGTTGTGAAGAAGCTCGCCTGCGATAGCATCAGCATTATGTATGACTCCTATCGAGCATATAGCATAAAGTCCCAGCTTTGAGCGCACCATGATAGGCTGAGGGTCGGTATCGCTGATACAGCCGACACAGACCTTTCCCCGCATAGTTTCAACATCTTTTTCAAATTTAGTACGAAACGGAGAATTTTCAATGCTGTGGATATTCCTCTGGAAGCCAAGCTCAGCGGAATAAGAGGTCATACCGCCTCGTCTTGTACCCAGATGAGTATGATAATCCGTTCCGAAAAATACGTCCTGGATGCAGTCATTAGCTGAAACTGCGCCGAAAAAACCACCCATAAGTAAATCACCTGAACCCTTTTTGATATGAATTTGCCCGAGATAACATCATCAGATGTTCTTTAGTGTATCCTGAAGAGCAGCGTCCTTAGCTATTACGCCGTCGATCATTTTCTGTTTTTCTTTTGCAAGCCTGGTTGCAAGCACCTCGTCCGACAGAGCAAGTATCTGTATCGCAAGGATAGCGGCATTTTTAGCCCCGTCGATAGCCACCGTAGCAACAGGTATTCCCGAAGGCATCATAACCGTTGCAAGAAGTGCGTCCATTCCGTCAAGTGCCGCCGACTTGCAGGGGATACCGATAACAGGCAGTGTGGTGTGACCTGCAATAACTCCCGCAAGGTGAGCAGCCATTCCCGCTGCACAGATAATCACGCCGAACCCGTTTTCCCTGGCTTTTGCAGCAAATTCGCTTGCCAGAGCAGGGGACCTGTGTGCGCTCATAACGTGAGCTTCGTATTCAACGCCGTATGCTTTAAGCTCGTCGATAGCCTTTTTTACCACCGGCAGATCGCTGTCCGAGCCCATGATAACTGCAACTTTTTTCAATTATATCAACCTCCTAATCTTTATTGTGTCGTCTGCGCAGCGTTGTGAGTGCTGAAAACAAAAAACTGCAACAAACCGTTGCAGTTTTCAAGCAGGTATACAGTACCTGCGTACAGACGTACTGTGTGTGGGCAAGGTGTGTGCATAAGCGGATTTGTGCGCAAACAAGCGGCGGTAAATGCCGAAGCAAGATCCGCTAAAAGCGTATGGAGTTGACAAACAGCCCTGTACCATAACGGCGCCCTCCAAGCACACATGTTCTGCCAAAGAGGCATATGCCCCGCACAACACAATTTTTAACATAATAATTGTACTATATTTGCCGGTAAATTTCAACACCCGTACATATAAAATTTAAGCAAACATCTTTAAAAATAATTGTGAATTATCACAATGGTGATTTAAAATGGAAAAAACTTTACAAAAAGCTGCTTGTGCCAAGACCGTTGTTGAGGCTGTGATCGGCAGTCATATTGTCCACAAGCTGCTGCATTTCCTCAGGTGAAGCGGCGACCGAGCTGTCCTTGATGAGCTTTTGCTTCTGTGCCGTGGTAAGCTTTGCAAAGGTGTCAAACGCAAGAGCGTTCTGTGCCATTGCCATAGACAGCCCCAAAGGTATGTCCTGAGGCGAGTACACAGGGTTTATCTTTTTCATGTTTGTTCTCCTTTCTGTTTTATTTCCACGGAAATATCCGCAGTGGGATTATTGTTCCACCGAAAATAAAGATTATTTGTGCAGATCCTGAAAAAAGATGTGTTGACACAATGCGGTGTAAAATGTTATAATCAAATATCAGATTTTGGAGGTTGACAAATTGGATAATTTGTGGAATATCGGTACCGTGAAAGCAGTCATGGAGCGACATGGTTTTACATTTTCAAAGGCTCTGGGACAGAATTTTCTGGTCAATCCCTCGGTCTGCCCGAAAATAGCACAGCTGGGCAACGCAAGAAAGGGCTTCGGTGTACTTGAGATAGGAACAGGTATAGGTGTGCTCACAAATGAGCTTGCCAAGGGTGCAGACAAGGTGGTGGCTGTTGAGATAGACTCCAGGCTGATACCCGTGCTTGAGGAAACGCTTGCGGAATATGATAACGTTAAGATAATCAATGAAGATATAATGAAGCTGGATCTTGCCAAACTTATAAATGACGAGTTTGCGGGACTTGAAGTTGCAGTGTGCGCAAACCTCCCTTACTATATTACCTCTCCCGTGATAATGGCTTTGCTTGAGCAGCGCCTTCCAATAAAGACCATAACCGTTATGGTGCAAAAAGAGGCGGGCGCAAGGCTGTGCGCCAAAATGGGTACAAGGGAAATGGGTGCCGTTACCGTGGCGATAAACTATTTTGCCACAGCAAAGGTGCTATTCAATGTTTCAAGAGGGAGCTTTATGCCACAGCCCAACGTTGACAGCTGCGTGGTGCAGTTTGAGCTAAGGGACAGTACCCCCGAAGGGGTGAGCGACGAGAAGTTCTTTTTCAAAGTGGTAAGGGGGGCGTTCTCCCAGCGCAGAAAAACCCTTTGCAACTCTGTCTCATCGGCTCTGGGAGCGGATAAGGCATCGGTCATAAAAGCCATAGAGCTTGCCGGGCTTGATGCAAACGTCCGTCCGGAGAAGCTTTCCATGCAGCAGATGATTGATTTCAGCGAAAACCTGAGAAAGTTGATATGATATTTTAATGCCGTCACATTTGTGGCGGTTTTGCTTTTTAAAACGACATTTTTCACTCTATATCACCTATATAATAATACTGTTGTAAAAAAACGGATGTTCAATATCTCGGACAACGAAAGGTGATGTGTGAAAATGGAAAAAGTGATGATGTTTGTAAAGGAAAAGGTGGCGCCTTCGCGGCGGCAGCTGGTAAACGGGCTTATCGCCGCACTAGCAGGCTTTGTCTGCGGTCTGGGCAAGGTGCTGGGTCTGCCGGGTGAGATAAATGTGGCGGCTGCGGTGCTTTCGGGAGATTACATACTTGCCTCTGCAGCAGGCTCTGTTGCTGCGTATGCCCTTATGGGAAGCGTTGCCTCAGGCATGGTGCAGCTGTGCGCTATCCTTATGATAGCAGGCATACGTTTTATCATGCCTGCGGACAAGCTCTCGTTTTTCGGCAAGCATAACGAGGCTGCCTTCACCTCACTTATGACCGGTGCCGTGCTGATACTTTTTGGCTGCGTCGTATCCCTTTCCATGCCTACGGATGCGTTTACTGTGTCTTTGCGTATGATAAATGCGCTGCTTTGCGGCTGTACGGTCTACTGTGCAATGACGGTGATAAAGAATTACCGCTTTGCGGAAAGCTTTGATCTGCACGGTCTCAACGGTATGTATATAGGTATACTCTATGTTATTGCCATTTCGGTAATTTCATCTCTTAATACAGGGGTCATCGACCCGGGCAGGGCACTGGGCTGCTTCTGTGTCCTGCTGGGAGTAAGACGTTATCGCCAGACGGGCGGCGCAGTTATGGGTGCTCTCACCACCTGCGGAGTGCTGCTTTGTTCCCCCGCACTGGCAAGGAACACACTGCTGCTTGCCACATCAGGGCTTATCTGCGGAGTGTTCTGGAGCTTCGGGGCGGTGGTAACGGTAGGCGTGTTTATCTTTATATCTCTTGTAAGCCTTGCGGCAATGGGTATAAATCCGGACACGATGCCAATGTTTGCAGATATTCTCCTGGGCAGCCTTGTATTCCTTGCCCTTCCGCTGCCTGTTTTCAACAAGATAAGAGAACGATTCAGCATCCTCAGGATAAGCGGCTTTAAAAGCCCCGTGGAGCACGTCAGCCAGACAACGCTTTCAAGGCTGTCCTTTGCCTCCCGGACAATAGGCGAGATAAGGGAGCAGCTTTCACAGATAAGCACCGCAATGGAGCGCAGAGAGCTTGATACGGACGTTTCCGACGAAGCTATCAGGACGATATGCGCCGACTGCACTTTCAGTAATTCCTGCTTTGCACACCTTCGCCAGCTCAAATGGTCCATGGGAAAGCTGGAAAGAGTGTGTATGAAGTACAACTGCATAAGTCCTGCGGACGTTGAAAAGCACCTTACCGAATGCCAGCGTCCCGAGTACATGAGCAGACGCTTCAACAAGACCTACCGCACTATGGTCGCTCAGCGTGCAGGGAATATGAGGATAAGCGAGATGAGGGGATTTTTGGGGGAGCAGTTGTCGTCTATGGAGGATGTGCTCAACGACCTTTCCGTAAGAGTGGGCAGTGTGCGGCAGATAGACGCTGCGCTCTCGGCACAGGTTAGACGGGTGTTTGACGATCTTGGCTATCCCAACGCAAGAGCCTGCGTGTTTGTTGACGAAAACCTGAGCAGGCGTGTGGAGGTGTATCTGACTGCTCAGTTCTGCGGAGATATGTCAAAGCTGACAATAGCCGTTTCCGCTGCCGCCGATTGCGACCTTGACCTTCCGGTCATAACCCGCAGCAAGGAGCTTACAAGAATGTGCTTTACCCCTGCGCCTGTATTTGCTGCCGAGATAGGCTCGTTCTGTGCCTCCAGAGGGGACGGCTGCTCGGGGGACAGCTATGATGTCTTTAACGTTAGCGCAACGGAAAAATATGTGCTGCTGTCCGACGGAATGGGTACAGGAAAAAGAGCAAGGCTGGATTCTGTGTTCACCATAAGCCTTGTTTCCAGGCTTATCCGCTGCGGAATATCCATGACCACCGCACATAAAATGGTCAATTCAATGCTTCGTGTCAAAGGCTGGGAGGAGTCCTTCGCTACCCTTGACCTGCTCAGACTTGACCTTTGCGGTGCAAGCGCAAGGATACTCAAATCAGGTGCTGCCCCCAGCTATCTGTGCCGTGACGGCGGGGTAAGGATACTGTCCTCCGATGCCTTTCCCGCAGGGATATTGCCTTGCTGTCAACCGGATATCGTTGACCTGAAGCTTTTTGACGGGGATATTATCATGCTTGCCAGCGACGGAGTGGATAAGGCTGCTGCCAAAAAGCTGTGCGAGCTTTCCGTGACAGGCATCGGTGTAGATGAGATGTGTCGTGTGCTGGGACACTGCTGCATCGACCTTTGCGATGGGGAGCTCAAAGACGACGCAACTATAATCCTGGTCAGAGTCAGCCGATGCGCTTAGAGGGATAAAATATGTCTTTTGATCCGGGCATTTAAAATTATTTATAATATTTTTGTGAACTTTGTACAAATACAGTAGTGCGAATATGTGCTAAACTGAAATTATTAACTAAAATACTTGCATTATTCTTAAAAAAGGTTTAAAATATACATTGAGGAATTATGTACTTGCGAGAGTACGTTTGATATCCTCGAAAAATGAATCGGCAGGAGGTCAGAAATGGCAAGTAACATACCGCAGGAGTACGAGCTTCCTCTTTACCTTTTCCATTCGGGCACAAACTATGAAGCATACAAGTTTCTCGGATGCCATAAGGGTAACAGGGACGGACACGACGGATACTATTTTAGAGCATGGGCTGCCAATGCCCACGGAATATCCCTTGTGGGAGATTTCAATGACTGGGACGAATCAGCTAATCCCATGACTCTTATCGAAGATACTCAGATCTGGGAGACCTTTGTTCCCGGACTGAAGACATTTGACACTTATAAGTATTGTGTATTCGGCTGCGACGGAAAAAAACATCTGAAGTGCGATCCTTACGGCACTCATATGGAGGTCGCTCCGAGCACCGGCTCCAAGATATTTGATATCGATGCCTTTCCGTGGGGTGACGGGAAGTGGCAGAAAGAGCGTGCAACCAAAGACGTTTACAACACCCCGATGAACATCTATGAGGTCCACCTCAACAGCTGGAAGACCTGCACCGACGGCAAGTATTATTCCTACATGAAATTTGCCGAGGCGATAATTCCTTATCTTACCGAGATGGGATATACCCACGTTGAGTTCATGCCTTTGGCAGAGCATCCTTTTGACGGTTCGTGGGGCTATCAGGATATAGGTTATTATGCACCTACATCCAGATTCGGAACACCTTACGATTTTATGAAGATGATAGAGATGTTCCATAAGGCAGGCATAGCAGTTATCCTTGACTGGGTACCTGCTCACTTCCCAAGGGACGAAGCAGGACTTTTCGAGTGGGACGGCGGAGCATCGTATGAGTATTCCGATCCCAGGAAGAGAGACCACCTTACATGGGGCACAAGAGTGTTTGACTATGGCAGACCCGAGGTAAGAAGCTTCCTTATTTCCAATGCACTATATTGGCTGGAGCAGTTCCATGTTGACGGTCTGAGAGTTGACGCCGTGGCTTCCATGCTTTATCTTGACTATGACCGCCGTGACGGTGAATGGACACCAAACAAGGACGGCGGAAACCATAACCTTGAAGCAGTGGAGTTCTTACAGAACCTTAACTCCGCAGTTTTCTCAAGAGTGCCCAATGCACTTATGATAGCCGAGGAGTCCACAGCGTGGCCTATGGTCACAAAGCCTGTGTCCGACGGCGGACTTGGCTTCAACTTCAAGTGGAACATGGGCTGGATGAACGATATGCTCAAGTATATGAAGTATGACCCTATCGACCGGTCGTTCCACCATGATATGCTTACATTCTCGTTCTTCTATGCGTTCAGCGAAAACTTTATCCTTCCCATTTCTCACGACGAGGTCGTTCACGGCAAGGCTTCCCTTGTTAATAAGATGCACGGAAGCGACGTTGACGGCAAGTTTGCCCAGTGCAAGCTGTTTATGGCTTATATGATGGCTCACCCGGGCAAGAAGCTGACATTCATGGGCTCTGATTTTGCACAGTTCAGAGAGTGGGATTACGAGAACGGACTTGAGTGGTTCCTGGTGGACGAGTACGAAAACCACAGGAATTATCAGAAGTTCATAAAGAACCTTAATACCTTCTACAAGAATACTCCTGCAATGTGGCAGAGAGATTTCTCGTGGGAAGGATTCAGCTGGATAGCAAACGACGACTTCAGACAGAGCATTATCATCTTCCGCAGATTTGATGCTGACGGAAATGAGATAATCGTTGTGTGCAACTTTGTCCCTGTTGAGAGAAAGTCCTATTGCTTCGGCGTTCCTTATAAGGGCAAGTACAAAGAAGTTTTCAATAGCTCTACCGACGACGGAAGCCCCGCTACCAACGGTACAGTCAAGAGCGTTGAGCAGGGTATGCACGGCTTTGAGCAGTCTGTTTGTATCGATATCCCGGCATTCAGCGTAATGTACTTTACAGTTGAAAAGGAAAAGGACAAAAAGACCCGTGCAGCAGGCAAAAAGACAGCTAAAAAGCCTGCGGCAAAAACGACCGCCGCTAAGGCTAAGACGGAGGCTGAGACCAAAGCTGTCAAAGCAGAGGATAAAAAGTCTGCGGAAAAGAAAACGGCAGCAAAAAAGCCTGCGGCAAAAAAGACCGCTGAGAAGAAAACAACTAAAACAGCTAAGAAGGGCTGAACAATAAAAATTGAATTGGTGGGTGAATGATATATGTTCAACAAGAAAGAATGCGTGGCAATGCTTCTCGCAGGCGGACAGGGCAGCCGTTTGTATGCGTTGACACAGTCAGTTGCAAAACCTGCAGTTCCGTTTGGTGCAAAGTACAGAATAATCGACTTTCCACTTTCGAACTGCGTTAATTCGGGAATAGACACCGTGGGTGTCCTTACCCAGTATCAGCCCTTTGTACTCAATGAGTATATCGGAAACGGTCAGCCTTGGGACCTTGACCGTATCCACGGCGGCGTTCACGTTCTGCCTCCTTACCAGACCGCTTCCGGCGCAGACTGGTATTCCGGCACAGCAAACGCTATCTACCAGAATATAAGCTTTGTGGATAGATATGATCCGGAGTATGTTGTGATCCTTTCCGGTGACCACATCTATAAGATGGACTACAATAAAATGCTGGCTTACCATAAGACTAAGCAGGCTGATGCAACTATCGCAGTCCTTGACGTTCCGAAGGAAGAGGCTTCCAGATTCGGTATCATGATTACCGACGAGGATGATAACATCATCGACTTTGAGGAAAAGCCCAAGAACCCAAGATCCACCCTGGCATCTATGGGTATCTACATATTCACATGGAAGAAGCTGAGAGCTTATCTTATTTCCAATGAGGAGGATAAGGATGCTTCCAAGGACTTTGGTAAGAATATTATCCCTGATATGAGGGCAGCAGGCGAAAAGCTGGTCGCTTACAGATTTGACGGCTACTGGAAGGACGTTGGTACGATCGACTCCCTGTGGGAGGCAAATATGGATCTTATCAATCCTAATATCCCTATCGATCTGTACGATCCCGCATGGAAGATCTATTCCAGAAACCCTGTTCTGCCTCCGCAGAGCATAGGCGTAAATGCCGAGGTCCAGAACTCCATGATAACCGAAGGATGTATTATCGACGGCTCTGTTGAGTTCTCCATGATCTCCGAGGGCGTTATCGTTGAAAAGGGCGCAGTTATCTATGACTCTATCCTTATGCCGGGTGCCGTTATAAAGGCGGGAGCAAAGGTTGAGTATGCCATAGTTGGTGAAAATACCGTTATCGGTGAGAATGCACAGATAGGTGCAAGACCTGAGACCATAGAGGATAAGGATTCCTGGGGCGTGGCTGTTGTGGGACACAACATTACCGTTTCGGACGGTGCAACAGTAGCGCCGAAAGCCATTATCTATGAAAATATATAAAGAGAGGACTGAATGGAAATGGAAGTAAATATGGGTAATGTATTGGGTCTTGTTTTCGCCAATATGCATGACATGACTCTTGGAGACCTTACGAAGAACAGAACTATGGGTTCAGTCCTTTTCGGAGGCAGATACAGACTTATCGATTTTCCCGTGTCGAATATGGTAAACAGCGGCATCAGCGAGGTCGGAGTTATTACAAAATCAAACTATCAGTCATTGCTGGATCACCTGGGTGCAGCAAGAGAATGGGACCTTGCAAGAAAGAAGGGCGGTCTGTTTATCCTTCCGCCTTTCGGAAATGTTGAGAGTACCCTTTACAGAGGCCGTATCGAGGCACTGTACGGAGCAATGAGCTTTTTGAAGGCTTCAAGAGCAAAGTATGTGGTTCTTTCCGACTGCGACGTTGTTACAAATATCGACTATAAGCCGATAGTTCAGCAGCATATCGATACCGGTGCAGACATCACAGCTGTGGTTCATACAGGCGTTTATACATCTGACGAGATAAAGACCTCCACAGTGTTCAACGTAAGAGAGGATAAGAGCGTTTCTTCCGCACTTATCATGCCTGAGCTGAGCGGCACCTGCACAGTAAGCCTTAATATGTTCGTTATGTCTATGGACTTCCTGCTTGATATGGTAAATGACTCAATAGCAAGAGGAAACGTAAGCTTTGAGAGAAATATCCTTCAGGCAAAATGCGGTGAGCTCAAAATAATGACCTATGAGTATGACGGCTATTTCAGCAAGCTCAACAGCGTAGGAAGCTACTTCAAGGCAAACCAGGATCTTATCGACCCGGAAAACGCAAGAAAGCTGTTTATGGATAAGAGATCTATCTATACCAAGGTTTCCGACAATGCACCTGTTAAGTACGATCTTAACTGTAAGGTGAAGTCTTCGCTTATTGCCGACGGCTGCATTATCGAGGGCGAGGTAGAGAACTCTGTTCTGTTCAGAGGCGTAAAGGTGGGCAAAGGTGCAAAGGTCAGAAACTGTATCCTCATGCAGGGAACAGTTGTTGGCAACAATGCGGAGCTTAACTATCTTATCACCGATAAGAACGTTAATATCAGCGAGAACCATGCTGTATCCAGCTCTCCGAACTATCCTATGTATGTAGCTAAGGGAGCAAGCGTATAATTTTGATCCGATTGTAAAAGCAAGGTATGAAGCCAATGCCTTGCTTTTGTGATAATATGAGTAAAAGGGGGTTTGAATATGAATATATTGTATACAGCAAGTGAGGCTGTTCCCTATGCGGCTTCCGGCGGACTGGCAGATGTTGCAGGTTCGCTTCCCGCAGCGATAAATGCCCAGGGACATGACTGCAGAGTGGTTATCCCTTATTATAGCCAGATCAGACAGGAGCTTAAAGATCAGCTGAGCTATTATACCAACTTTACCGTTCCTGTTGCGTGGAGAAATCAGTACTGCGGAGTTTTTATAGGGGTCGTCAACGGAGTTACCTATTATCTGCTTGACAATGAGTATTATTTCCAGAGAAACGGGCTTTACGGCTTTTATGACGATGCGGAAAGATTTATCTTTTTCTCCAGAGCTGTGCTTGAGCTTTTGCATTATATTGATTTTCGCCCCGATATCATAAATGCAAACGACTGGCAGACAGCCCTTGTACCTGTGTATTTCGATATTTTCTATCGCTACCAGCAGGGATACGAGGACATAAAGACGGTGTTCACCATCCATAATATCCAGTATCAGGGTCAGTACGGACTTGAGCTTATCAACGATATTATGGGAATACCTCTGTATCATACCGATCTGCTTTCCTATGACGGCGACGTGAACTTTATGAAAGCTGCTATCGAAACAGCCGACAGAGTTACCACAGTTTCACCCAGTTATGCTTGGGAGATCCTTGACCCGTGGTATTCCCACGGCATGGACAGAGAGCTTGTCCATAAGCAGTATAAACTCAGCGGTATACTTAACGGTATCTCAATGCAGATATATGACCCTTCTACAGATAAGGCGATACCGAAGAATTACTCGCTTAATGATAAGCTTGGTAAGCAGGTCTGCAAAAAACGTCTGCTTGACGAAATGGAAATGGCAGGAGGCAAAGAGCCTGTTATCGGCATAGTCACCAGGTTTGTTTCCCATAAGGGACTTGACCTTATAAAATATGTCTTTGAGGATATCCTCAGAGCAGGCTATAAGTTTGTTATACTCGGTTCCGGTGAAAAGATATATGAGGACTTCTTCAGCGAGATGCACTATCGCTATCCCGACAGAGTAGGACTTACACTCGGTTTCGTTCCTGATCTGTCAAGAAGGATCTATGCAGGCGCAGATATGTTCCTGATGCCTTCCCAGAGCGAACCCTGCGGTCTTGCCCAGATGATAGCTCTGCGCTACGGTACTATCCCTATTGTCCGTGAAACAGGCGGATTGAGAGATACTATCCACGACGCAGGTGATAAATGCGGCAACGGCTTTACCTTCAAGTCCTACAACGCCCACGATATGCTTGACGCCTGCATAAGAGCAAGAGCGTATTATGACAACAGGATGAAGTGGGGCGCATTGGTAAATACCGCACTGAAACAGGATTTCAGCTGGACAAATTCCGCAAAGCAGTATATCTCCCTTTACGAGGATATCCGCTGATATCTGATGTGGAAATGTTGATACAGCAGTCGTTTTATTGACGGCTGCTGTTTTGTATTTCCGGGAAATAATAGATATTTATTTTTAGCTATAATGTAAAAAATATAAAAAAGGGCTTGAAATTCTTTTTGGTGTGTAGTAAAATTGTTTTTGAAATTTGAAAAATGGGAAGGAAATATATGATGAGCAGCAGGAAAATTGGGTTTGATAACGAAAAGTATCTGAAAATGCAGTCGGAACATATCCGCAACAGGATCGCCGGCTTTGGCGGAAAGCTTTATCTGGAGTTCGGCGGAAAGCTCTATGACGACTACCACGCCTCCCGTGTTCTTCCGGGATTTAAGCCGGACAGTAAGCTTCAGATGCTTTTACAGCTCAAGGACGAGGCGGAGATCGTCATCGTTATCAACGCAGGAGATATTGAAAAGAATAAGGTCCGTGGGGACCTGGGTATTACTTACGATCTGGACGTAATAAGACTATATAACGTGTTTACGGGTATCGGATTGTATGTAAGCTCCGTGGTGCTCACCCAGTACGAGGGACAGAGACAGGCTGATGCCTTCCAGAAAAGACTGGAATCCCTGGGAGTAAAGGTGTATCACCACTATAGAATAAGCGGCTATCCCTCGAATCTTCAGCTCATTATGAGCGATGAGGGCTACGGCAGAAATGATTATATCCAGACCCAGCGAAAGCTGGTGGTCATCACCGCACCGGGTCCGGGAAGCGGAAAAATGGCGACCTGCCTGTCCCAGCTCTACCACGAGAATAAGCGGGGCATTACAGCAGGATATGCAAAGTTTGAAACGTTCCCTATATGGAACCTGCCTCTGCGGCACCCTGTAAACCTTGCTTATGAGGCTGCAACCTCCGACCTTAACGACGTAAATATGATCGACCCGTTCCACCTTGACGCATACGGCGTAACAACGGTAAATTATAACCGTGACGTGGAGATATTCCCGGTGCTCAATGCAATGTTTGAAAAGATATTGGGCGAGTCGCCCTATAAGTCTCCTACGGATATGGGCGTTAATATGGCAGGAAACTGTATAATTGACGACGAGGTGGTATCACAGGCTGCCAAGGACGAGATAGTAAGACGTTATTATATTGCCCTGTGCGGCAGGAAAAAAGGCTTTGTTTCCGATGACGAGATATATAAGCTGGAGCTGCTGATGAAGCAGGCAGGCGTTTCCACCGCCGATCGAAAAGTGGCTTCCGCAGCCCTTGCCCGTGAACAGGAAACAGGTGGACCTGCTGCCGCAATGGAGCTTCCCGACGGCAGAATGATAACCGGAAGGACTACAAACCTTATGGGTGCGGCTTCCGCAGTCCTGCTCAATGCGCTGAAGGCACTGGGCGGCATAGATGACGATGTGCTGCTTATGGCACCCCAGGTCATCGAACCTATACAGAATCTGAAAATTACCCACCTGGGCAACCGCAACCCCCGTATACATACCGACGAGGCTCTTATCGCACTTTCTATCTGTGCGGCAACAGACGAAAATGCAAAGCTTGCCATGGACCAGCTTGAAAAACTCAACGGCTGTGAGGTCCATTCCACAGTTATCCTTTCTCCTGTGGACGAGCGTACTTTCAAGCGCCTGGGAGTAAACCTCACCTGTGAGCCTAAGTATAATTGATAACAGCATACCAAGCGATGAAGGCAGAGATAAAACTCTGCCTTTTTTTGCTGCTAAAGTGGGCGTTTTCTATTGAAATCCACAGGGAAATATGGTATAATTATCGTAGTAAAACAGGGGGGGAGGTGAGTGCCGTGAACAGTGAGCTTGATAAGCAGATAACCTATCTCAAAGGGGTCGGTCCCAAAAGAGCGGAAATGTATAAGAAAATTGGCGTTTTCACAGTCTATGACCTGCTTTGCCATTACCCCAGGGATTATATCGACCTTACCGATACCGTCCCTATATCCGACAGTGCACTGAACGAAACGGTGGCTGTAAAGGGGACCGTGGTGAGAAAGCTTGCTCCTGCAAGAATAAGAAAGGGTATGACCGTCTATAAGGCGGTGTTTACCGACGGCACTTCCGACCTGACGGTGGTTATCTACAACAGCGAGTACCTGTTTTCCCAGCTGGCACTTGACGGTGAGTTTTACCTTGTGGGACGTATAACAGGGAACCTTATCCGCAGGGAAATGAGCTCGCCTTTGGTTTTCAGAGCAGATACGCCGTTTAAAGTGCAGCCCGTCTACCGCCTTACAGAGGGACTGAGCCAGACTGTGCTGCGAAACAATATGAAAAATGCCCTGGACAGCTTCGGCAAGTATATTTATGAACCCATGCCGGCACATATCCGCTCGGATGCGGGACTGTGTGCAATGGAATATGCCGTGACAAATATCCACTTTCCAAAGGATATACACTGCTTTGAACAGGCAAAAAAACGTCTGGTGTTCGATGAACTGCTGATATTGCAGCTGGCAATGGCAATGCTCCGCAGCAAGGGACGGAGCCTGACGGGATATGTTCTGAAAGAAAAAAATATAGATGAGTTTTATAAAAGCCTGCCCTTTGAGCTGACTAATTGCCAGATGCAGGCGGTCAGCGACTGCATGGAGGATATGCAAAAGCCGTTCCCCATGAACAGACTGGTACAGGGTGATGTAGGCTCGGGAAAAACTGCCGTTGCCGCAGCGGTGGCGTATTTTGCCTATAAAAACGGCTGTCAGAGCGCACTTATGGCACCCACCGAGGTGCTGGCACATCAGCACTATGAAACACTTAAAGGCTTTCTTGAACCGCTGGGTGTCAAGGTCGCTCTTCTCACAGGCTCCCTGAGCACAAAGGAAAAATCCCTTGTCAAGCAGGGACTTGAAAACGGCGAATACCACGTTGCGGTTGGCACTCATGCTCTTGTGCAGCAAAATACACGGTTTAAGAACCTTGCCCTGGTCATTACCGATGAACAGCACCGATTCGGCGTTCGGCAAAGGGCGTTTCTGGCGCAAAAGGGCAGCAATCCACATAAACTGGTCATGAGCGCTACCCCCATACCGAGAACACTTGCAATGATGATATACGGCGACCTTGATATCTCTGTGCTTAACGAGCTTCCTAAAGGCAGACAGCCTATCGAGACATATGCCGTTACAGGAAAGCTAAGGCAGCGGGCGTTTGCCTTTGTAAGCAAGCAGCTTGATGAGGGCAGACAGGGATATGTGGTCTGTCCTGTTATTGAAGAAAGCGAAATGGCATTGCAGGACGTAAAGTCCTACGCAAATAAACTTTCGGAAAACGGTTTTGATAAATACCGCATCGGACTTCTCCACGGAAAACTTCCAAACGAGGAAAAGGACAGGATAATGCGTGATTTTAAGGAGCATAAGATTGACCTTCTCGTATCTACCACTGTGGTGGAGGTAGGGGTGGATGTTCCCAACGCCACAATTATCCTTGTGGAAAATGCGGACAGATTCGGGCTTTCCCAGCTCCACCAGCTCCGTGGGCGTGTTGGCAGGGGACAGTATAAGTCCTACTGCGTGCTTATTACCGACAATGTGAATGAGACCACAAAAAAGCGTCTGAAAATACTGTCCTCAACCTCCGACGGCTTCAAAATATCCGAGGAGGATCTGAAACTGAGAGGACCGGGAGACTTTTTCGGAGACCGGCAGCACGGTCTGCCAAAACTGAAAATAGCAGACGTTTCCCATGACCTTGATATACTCAGGAAGGTCCAGAAAACTGCGGAGCTTATTATCGAAAGTGACCCGATGCTTGAAAAAGGAGAAAACAAAGGGCTTAAAGAACTTGTAAACCGGCTGTTTGAGTATGCAAACGCCGATGATCTGTAAGGAGGACAAAAATATATGAACATCGAAAAGACTATCCCTGTTGAGGAAAAAATGGAAAAAGCCGCACAGGCTCTTAAAAAGAACAATATGCAGGTGTATATCGTTCAGAACTGTGAGGAGGCTGTGGAAAAGGTCGGAGAGCTTCTGAAAGAAGGGGAGACCATAAGCTGCGGCGGCTCGGTCAGCCTTTCCGAAAGCGGAGTGCTGGATCTGATGAAAAGCGGAAAATATAACTTCCTTGACAGATCCAAATGCAAAACCAGAGAGGAGACGGAGAAACTGTACCGCAGATCTTTCTTTGCCGATACATACCTTACCTCTGCAAATGCCGTGACTCTCAACGGCGAGCTTTATAACGTTGACGGAAATTCCAACAGAGTCGCTGCCATCGCCTACGGACCAAAGTCGGTGATATTTGTTGTGGGCTGCAACAAGATAGTCAACGACCTGGATGAGGCGGTTTTGAGAATTAAGAAAGTGGCTGCTCCCGCTAACGGTACAAGGCTTGAGCTGGATACTCCCTGCGGTAAAACAGGGCAGTGCATAAGCTGTACAAACGGAAAAGAGACCACAAAAGGCTGTTACAGCAGCGGCAGAATGTGCTGCAGCTACCTGGTGTCTGCATATCAGAGACATAAGGACAGATATAAGGTCATCCTTGTGGCACAGCCACTCGGCTATTGATTTTAGTTTTCTTTTGTTTAGAAAAAATACACAATTATATTTTCGTTTGTTGTGCACTTTGACTTGTGGAAAGTTGATAAACGAATAATTTGTTATTATAACTATCTTATTTGTATAAAATGTATAAAAAGCGAATGGTTATTTCGGCGAACTGTGGAGTTGAAAGCTTTTGTAAAACCCTTGATTATAAGAGAAAAAGGTGGTATAATGTATAAAATGCATAATGTGTGTATTGTGCTATCATGCAGATAATACAAATGCATTACATGGTGGAGGTGTATCTTAAAAAATGAAAACTTATACCTACGTTGCCAAGGACACCACGGGAAAAACCATAAAAGGCACATACGAGGCCGAGACCCCGCAGGAGGTCATGGAAAAGATCTATGAACAAGGTCTGTATCTCGTAAGCTATTCCGAGGCACTTGGTTCAAGCAAGAAGTCAGCATACAAGTTCAAAGTAAAAGAGCTTGCATTTGCCTGCAGACAGCTTGCGGCAATGATGACATCAGGTCTGACGATCGTTAAGGCTCTGGACATTCTTTACAAGGAAGAAGAAAAACCAAAGCCCAAGAGAGTATGGCAGGATGTATACGATGAAGTGCAAAAGGGCGCAAGCTTTACTTCTGCACTTGAGGAGAAGAAGGGCTGCTTCCCGGACTTTATGATCTCTATGATAGATGCCGGTGAAACAGCAGGTAACCTTGACATTACGATGCAGCGTCTGAGTGACTACTATGCAAACTCCAATAAGCTGAACAATAAGGTCAAGAGCGCTATGACATATCCTATCATCCTGGGTATCCTTTGTCTTGCAATGGTAATCGGTATGTTTACATTTATCATGCCTATATTTGCCGGACTTATGGAAGAGTCCAAGATGCCTGCGATCTCAAAGGCACTGTTCGGAATAAGTGACTTTATGAAAGCAAGATGGTATGTACTGCTCATCGCTTTGTTCGTAATAGTATTTGGCTGGATCTATGCTTTGAAAGTCGAGTCTGTAAGACTTAAATATGACTATGTAAAGATAAAGATGCCGGCAGTAGGAAAGCTCATAGTCAAGATCTATGAAGGTAGATTTGCAAGAACACTTTCCTCTCTTTATTCAAGTGGTATCCCGATGATCGACTGTCTCGAGAGATCCTCAAGGATCCTCGGAAACTCCTATGTGGATAAGATGTTTATCCAGGTCATTGATGATGTTAAACAGGGTTCGCCAATGTCACAGGCACTTGCAAAGACAGAAATATTTGAGGGTATGTTCACCTCGATCATCTATGTCGGTGAAGAGTCCGGTGCACTTGACGAGATCCTTGAAAAGACTGCCGATTACTATGAGGAAGAGGCAGACGCAGCTGTAACAAGACTGGTAGGACTTATGGAACCACTGCTTATCGTGTTCATGGGTCTTGCGATCGGTGTTTGTCTCGCAGGTGTGTTCCCGTTGCTCTACGGCAGCTTGGAAGGACTGGAAAATTCATAAAGAAACTACAGTGGGAGCCACTGAATAATAATAATGAGGTGAAAGAATAAATGCTGTCTTTTGATATTTCAGATAGACAAATCAATGTTGTTAAAGGCGACAATGTTGCCAACAAGATCAAGATCGAAAAATCGCTCACCATCGATATCCCCGAGGACATGATCCTCAACGGTGAGGTAATAAATCTTTCAGGACTCAATGAGATAATCTCATCCAACCTGAGATCCAACATGATGGCTGATAAGGATGCCGTTGTAACATTCTCATCAAGCAACATCGTTTTCAAGGAGCTTATCGTTCCAAAGGGCAAAGGCTCTGAGTTCCTTACAATGGTTCAGAACCAAATGGCTCAGGAAATGGGTCTTTCGGACGACTACTCAATTTCCTACACCGTTGTAGGTGAGGCGGGCGCAGATAACCCGGGCGCCGTTAAGGTGCTGGCAACTGCCTGCCCAAGTACAATAGTTGATAGCTTCAGAAAGCTGTTCAGCGTTCTGGGTATCAGCCTTAAATCTGTTAACATCGGATGTAACTCCATATCCAGAATCGTTCTTGCTGACAAGTCAAATCTGGATAAGATGCCGCTGCTGGTTTGCCAGATCGATGAGAACTTCCTGGGTCTGACACTTTTCGAGAACGGACAGATGGCGTTTGCAAGATATGTTCCGATCTCTCCGGATGACTATGAGAGCGAAGACTACATAATGGAAGCTCTTAACGAAAACATCTTCAGAATGGAGCAATTCAATAAGGCAAGAGGCGGTTCCGGTCTGAGCAATGTTATCCTCTACGGCAGGATCGAGGACTACATCAAGATAGTTGATGCTCTCGACGGACTGGATATCAAGGCTTCTGTTCTTTCTGTTCCTACCCAGATCACCGGATATGAGAACTTTGAGTTCACCGTTTATGCAAATGCTATCGGTGCTCTTTATAAGAGAGATAAGCAGACCGAGAGGATCAACCTCCTTGAGGTCGACCAGATGCAGGGTAAAGGCGGCGGAGTTATTTCCCAGACCTTGCTCACAGGTCTTATCGTTGCGGGTGCTTCGGCTATCCTCATAATTCTTATAGTTGTGTTTGTGGGAATCGCAAGAGGCGGAGTTGAAGACGACATCGAAAAGACGGAGTCGGATATCGTTGTTGCTAACAAGAAGATCGCTGAGAATAAGGTCCTTCACGATAAACTCAATCTTATCGAGCAGTGGAATATGTTTGTTGACGGCGCAAAGACGAACATTGAGACTATTCCTTTCATGAACCAGGAAAGATTCGATGAGGTCAAGAGGATCATGAAGGAGCAGAAAGCAACTTATACAGGTTTCAACTATGATGAGGAAACAGGTACGATCGTTCTTTCCGATGTAGCAGTTGATACTCAGAAGGATGTAAAGAAGCTTTGTGACGCTTTCCAGGATTCCAAGTATGTTGCATATGTGCTTTACAGCGGATATGAGGGCGTAGGTGCAGAAGTCGATTCTTCCGGAAACCCTGTTTCTTCCAAGGCATCAACAGACGAATCCAGTGAGGCTAAGCCTAACGAAGGAAAAGTTGTTATTAAGACTCTCACATTGAATTTGAAGGGAACGGGTGAAGTGAAATGAAACTGAATCATAGAGATAGAGTATTAATTTCAATAGTTATGGTAGCAGCTGTTTGGCTGCTGGGAATCTTCTTCTTCATCGTTCCTGCGTTCCAGGAGTTAGGCGAAAAGAGAGAAGAGCTTGATAATAAGCAGGTTGAACTTTCAAAGCTTAATGACAGCATTGAGAAGGATAAGGACCTTCCGAAGAGAATTGAAGATGCCTATGCACAGTCAGAGGAACTGAGCAAGAATTTCTATGAGTATACCTCTACTCAGACCGCAACTGATACAGTTGACAATCTCCTTGACGAGGCAAAGGTAACTAACTCAAAAATGAGCATTGGTGAGTATTCCATCACTACCATCAAGCCGTTCTACTATGTTTCTACAATCAAATTCAGCGACTTTGATAAGAAAGCAGATCAGTATGAGGGCGTTGGTGACAGCTCGAATGATTCAGCAGCAAGCACCTCCAGTGCAGCTGAAGTAAAACAGATCCAGGAAGAGAACGGAAATGTTATTGTTATAGACCCTAACCAGGGTATCCCTATCGGTAGCTACAGCATCAGCCTGGATTTCACAGGTAAGTTTGGTGATGTTCAGACATTCTGTGAGAACCTTTATAAGAACATGCCTAAGAGTATGGTTATTTCCAGTCTCTCAGTATCTGACGTAACCGGAAAGACTGTTCTTGACAAGCAGGCTAAAGAGGAAGCGGCAAAGGACGGTTCAAGTGAAGCTCCAAAGCCGGAAAGCTCTTCAAAGTCTGACAAAGAGGGAGTAGAAGCATACGATGACCAGCCTATCGAAGGCACGATCGAGATCAATCTTATGGTCATCAAGAAGCTCTCCAAGCCGGAGTAAAAATAGGATCGGTATTGGTAGGCTGAGTCTGCAAAAACTCGGTCTGCCATATCGTGCTATATAATGGTAAAAGTATTGAGTATTATGAAAGGGTGGTAGAAAATGAAACCGAACGCGAAAAAAAGAAGCGCTAATAAGTCCGGTGCCGTTCTTGTTACCGCTGTTGTGGTTCTTCTCATCATGTCTATCTTGATGACAGCCACGATCGGTCATGTTGCTGTAAACAGGCGTAAAACCAACTCCAATTACAGCCGCAAACAGGCTTATCTTACCGCATCCACTACACTGAAATCCTTTGTTGCAGAAATAAGGGATATTACCTCTGCACCAACAGATGCCAGTGATGCTGCTGCAGTTGCTAAGCAGATCGCAAACATCAATGCGCTCAAGCAGCTTGCTCAGGCAAATGGAGGCAAGGGTACCAAAAAGCAGGTCACCTATAACGGAAATGACGGCACAGATTACAAACTTGGTTCTACTGAGCTTGAGATCAAAACAGAAAATGGTAACGCTGATAAATTGGTAATTACCGCTTATACGACCTATGGCGATGAGACCGAAAAAGTTGCAGCTCATATTTCTACAGAAACTGCTAAGAAGCCTGCAAAGTTCACCAATACCCTTGAGGAAATCGGCAAAAGCATTATGAGCCTTGATAACCTGAGTATCGTCGGTGATACAGCTGTTCTTGATAACACAAATCTTTCAAAGACATATACCTTGAACAATAACTGTAATCTCCTGGGATCACTCTATGTATGGGGTAATGTTAAAACAACATCCACAGGTTCAAGCTTCTTGCTTCGTCCGAATATGCAGCAGTCTTCCATGGGATCTTTTGTTATGATCTCTCAGGACTTTACCGGTAAGCTCAAAGCTTCTACAAGCATGGCTCGCAGCGATGGATTCAACTATGTTTACGTAGGTGGTACTCTCAAGAGTACTAATGTTGACGTTGGATACAGCGGCAAGGTAGAAGGCCATCAGATCGATATTATAACTCATGGATTTGACACAACGATCGATCAGGGACTCTGCGGCGGAGATAATTTCCATGTTTACGGTAATGTATACTGCTATAGCGAGGATCCTCCGGTTGAGGGTCAGAAGGGTGATTTCCTGATTGGTAATAACACTGAGGCTAATATCGACGGAGATTGCTTTATTGAGGGCGACCTTGATCTTACTAAATGTAATAAATCAATTGGTCTAAATGTTACTGGTGACCTCCATGTTAAAGGAGCAATCAAGGGAAACAAGAGTAAAATAAAAGCTAAGAAAATTTATGAGGAAAAAGATGCTGTCATCGATAAGACAGGCAGAGGAACCGATCCTAAGGAAAAGATGGAGTACTCAGCTGAAGCTTATGAGTTTATGCCTGAGGATATGTTCATGAACATTGACGGCGCTTCCAGCGATAACTTCAAAACACAGTATCTTAACTTCTACAAAGGCACTCCTCTTAATATGTTCAAGGACTTTAACACAAACATAGATACATCTGAGGCTGCTTTCAATTTCTACGTGGATAAGGATTGTGTTATCGATAACCTTGCAAATAACTCTGCTCATCCTAATAGTAATACTGTTCTTGTTGATGTTAAGGATAAAGATGTAATGATCATGCTCAAAGCCGGAACATCAATTGCCGATGGCTCCGGTCCGGAGATCGTTGTAAGAAATCTGTCTCCTATTGAAAAGCATACTGACCAGGATACAGGCAGAGAAACAGAACAGCATAAGTATAACTGCTACTTTGTATCCGATTCCGGTGATAAGATCGTTGCAAACGGTAAGGATGCAAAGGGCGTACACCTGCATACAGGATCTAACGCTCATCTTTCTAACCCTGATAATGCATATTTTGAGTTTGGTAATATGTGGGTATATGATTATGAGACGTATATAAGAATGTTCAGCGAAAGTTTCCGCAAAAATAAGGACCGCAGTCCTAAGAATGCAAGCGGTGCAATTCTTTCTAATTTCTATTATAATCCGACTGCTAATAAGGACCTTAACGGAAATAAGGGCGGAAAAATTATTTACGGTCCTGGAATTTCAAATATCATATTCCTTATTGGAGAGAATTTCTCCTTCGGAGCTACTCCGAAGAAAGCCGGAACAGGTCTTAACGGTGAGTTCTACGATCACGGTGTTGCCAACAATGCCGGTTTCATGCAGATATCTTATTATGGACCGCAGACAACATTCGGTATGTGTGCAAGCGGAATGTCTGTTAAGTGCGTAGACGCAGATGGAAATCCATACAATGATATTAACGGTAAGACAGTTCAGGGTGCCGGTGTATTTATTGCCGGTATGTTTAACTCGAAGAACACAGTATTCTACCTCTATACCGAACCTGCTTCCACAAGCGTTCTTTCAAATGCTAAGGGCAACAAGGGCGGAGAGATCGCAGGATTCAATCTTGACAGATATGATCATTACTGATACAGGAGGCGATATACATGAAAAATACTAATAAAAAAGGTATGACTCTTGTTGAAGTAATCATTTCAATGTGTATCCTTGCTGCTATTGCCGGAATGTTCGTAACTGTAGCTGTTGCAGCTAAGAAGAAGAATACGGACACATATCTGAGAAGTAATGAAATGTATGAGCAGGCTGCTGCCGCTGAAGCATTTGATACGAGCAAGGATTATGGTGCCGGTACTTCACACATAAAGAAGCTTCTTACTGGTGGAGCCACATCGACTAATGAGTATAATCTGACGGCTGATTTTGGAACATTAAAACTTGAACCAAAGACTTATGGCTATGTTGCCGAGCGTCGTAACAAGGATAAGAATGATACAAATTATCAGCTCAGATTCTTCAGAAGTGATATAGCAGACCTTGATCCTCCGGATCCTTCAACAGGAAAATACTGGATCAAAATAACTAACCATTCCGGTATAGTTAATATGCACGCTTTGCTCGTCGGAATGGACGAGGGCGTTCAGTTCTATACAACTAAGAAGTCATCCCTCAAAGATAAGGCAAATGTACCTATCGGTGACGAGGATACCGTTATTATCGGTGTCTGCAGAGGGTACACAGATCAGATCTTCAGCTTTAATGACTGGCGTGATGAAACTGTCAAGAAAACATTTACTCTGAGTGAACTTGATAAGTATATGGAAAAAGAAGACGGAAAAGCAACCGGATATATTTCTATCCACGTTTGCGAGGGCCTTGAGATCAAAACAAATGAAGAGTATGCAGAATCAGGTGCTGCTTCTACATCTTCACCAGCCGCTGCTGAAGAAGGCGAGGCCGGCGAAGGCGGCGCAGGTGAAGGCGGCGCAGGTGAAGGCGGCGCAGGTACTGATGAAGGCTGATAAGGGAGGTATACCGTATGAATTTTAATAAAAAGAATAATAAAAACGGTTTCACCCTTGTTGAGCTTATAGTCGTTGTCAGCATCTTCGGTGCGATAATGGTAGCAATACTCAACTTCATGAGACCGGCAAACGATATCCATAATGACACACAGTCCACTATGGATTCAAATATCATCAGCTCAGGACTTATTGAGTACATGGATGATAATCTGAGATATGCAACAAATATCTTGGTCCTTAAGGATTATACAGGTGTCCCTAAGGTTAGCGATAAGGGACTCGTAGGAGATTACCCCGTAGCTTTCACTGATTGTCTTATTATTGACAACCAGAACCCAAGAGGATATCAGCTTAAGAATTATGATCCCAATAAAAATGATACTGCCACAAGGCTTCAGGCAAGAGGAGGTATCATCAGAGTCGAAAATCTTGACCAGCACGGTTTAAATCTTAACAATACGGAAGATGCGTATATCGTCAAGGGCGCAGATTTCTACGATAAGTTTGCATTTGATATCCGTGTAGGAACAAATATCCTTGATGAAGATTTCAAAAAGGATAGTAATTTAAGCACCCTTCAGGTTAGTCTTACCGCTTATCAGCCTGTTTACGAAAATGGAGAATTTGTTTTCACCAAAAAGAAATTCGACAGAGGAACAAGCACAGATGACGAGGGTAACCTTGTAAAGAATAAGGGAGCAGTTATTAACCTTACGAATATCAATGCCAGAAAGAATAGTGATTCTACCAAGCTTACTTTCTATGATATGAATCTGCAGGGTGCCGTTGCACAGGCAGAGGCATTGTATAGCAAAAAACAAGCAAAGTGGGATTACGCATTCCCTGTTTCCGGTTTGCCATCAGATGCAACAGAGTATCAGAAGAAGTTCTATAACCCGCATACTGCTCTGAGCTACACCAGCTATGAAAATGGTGAATCTATATCAGCTCCTGCAAGATATACCTACATCTTCTTCCAGAGACCAAGAAATATTTCTACATGTAAAGTAAGCTTTGTTTATGCAGAGGATTCCCCTGTATTTGCAGGCCAGGAAGTATCTTCAAGCGTTGAGGTAAAGGTTGGTACAAAGTATAAGATCTCTGCAACACCTGCAAATGTATCAGGCTATAACGCTCCTTATTGGCTTGGTCCTAAGGGAGAGAACGTTGATCCTACAGTTCCTTATACTATCGAAACAGATACTGTATTTACCGTACACTATACAAAGAAAGAACCATCTGTAAATGATGTAAATCTTATTTGGTGGTGCAACGGTGAGTCACAGACCACTGTTGAACAAAAGGCAACTGCACCTGGCGAGATCGTTAGGGCAACAGCACCTGCGGCACCTGCAAATCTTGATCTTGTTAAAAATGATTATGTATGGGTGCTCAAGGGAACCAACACTCCTTATGATGAGGTAAATATCGACGGTCCAAAGGAATTTGAAGCAAAGATAACTCCAAAGCTTTTGGTTAAGTTCTCCACAGATGGCACTTCAGTTGATCGTGAGTACTATATAACAAAGGGTCAGGTGCTTCCTAATGTTTCAGTTCCGAATCCGGAGTCTTCAAAGATCCCAAGCGGAAAGGTATTTGACAAGTGGGTTCTTAAGGATGCTGAGGATAAGGACGTTACAACAGCAATTCAGGCAAATTGCACATTCATAGCTAAATTCAAGGATAACACTCCAAGCGGCGGCGGAAGCAGCTCAGGCGGAAGCTCAAGTATGAGCTCTACCTCAGTTGGTGAAACCGGTTCAGACATGGGCTGGGCAAGAAAAATGCCTATAAACATCGTCAATAATTCTTCCAGCACCGTAAAAGTTTGGAGAGTTGTGATCGAATTTGAGAATAGCACAAGTGTTAATCAGATCGATGATTGGAAAGTAAGTCGTGAAAGTGGATCCGGAAATAGTATTACTCTTATTTCAAAAGATGATCAGTATAACTATGCAAGCATCGGACCAAACGGCTCTTATTCCTTCAATGTTCTTTTGAACGGAAACGCTGCTAATAAGATCAAATCTATCACTGTTACAGCTGTAAAGTAATTTAGTTTTCACAGACAGGCTTCACCGCCTGTCTGCTGAAAAGAACCCCTTAACAGCTCAGGTTGTTAAGAGGCTCTTTTGAGCAAAAATAAACCGCCCGACCTTTTCGGACGAGCGGATGATGTTTGCGATTTTTTTATGGGGTTATCTCAAGTATTTCATACAGACCGGTGATCCTCATGTACCAGTCGCCTATGACATCACCAAAGAATATTGACACTGCAACGCCAAGAGATAGGTATGGACCAAAAGCAAATTTTGAGCTTCCGCTGAATTTCTTTTGAGCAAGTCCGCCGATAGAACCGGTGACCAGCGCAATACCAAGTGCAACCAGTATGCCTTGTGTTCCAAGGTAAAGTCCTGCGGCAGCCATAAGATAAAAGTCACCCCAGCCCATTGCTCTTTCACGGGAAACAAGAACTACAATAAGCAGTGGTATGCTTGCAGCAAAAGTACCGATGATATGAGACTTTGTGTCGATGCCGAAGATCCCGTTGCAAAGGATCATTTCAAGAACAGCCATTACTGCTATGAATACTACCACCCAGATGTTTATAAGCTGTGTGTCCCAGTCCATAAAGAAAACTACAACAAGTGCCGAAAGTACAAGGCAGGTGAGCACTATGTACATGGGATAGGATACAATGTCAAAGAACAAAGCACATACCAGCCATAAGACGCCGTTGAGAAGTTCAACAACTGTGTACCTGGGCGAGATCTTTGCACCGCAGCTGCGGCATTTTCCTCGAAGCAAGCACCAGCTTATAATTGGGATAAGATCTCTGCGCTTGATCTCCTCCCCGCAGGTCATACAGTGTGAGTTGCGCTTAATAAGGCTTTCGTTTTTTGGCAGTCTGTAAATGCAGACGTTGAGAAAACTGCCTACGCATACACCGAAAATAAACATGAAAATGTAGATTATGATGTAGTAGAATGAAAGTTTATCCAAGTTTTTTATCCCCCTTTCAGGATACTAAACATATTTTAGCACATCAATGTGAAAAATACAATAGATATTATAAATATTTTACCACACATTAGTGAGGAGTTAGGAGAGAAAATATGAGAAACGGACCAGTCGGACAGTATCTTGTTGAAAAGAAGCTTATTACCGAAGCTCAGCTTCAGGAAGTGCTGACCAAACAGAAGGAATCCAAGGGTAAGATGTTCGGTGACGTTATCGTCGAAATGGGCTTTATTACCGACGTTCAGTTTGCCGAGGTGCTGGCTGAAAGATTGAGTATCCCGTTCGTTGACCTTGATAACGTTGAGCTGCTTCCTGATGTGGTCAAAAAGATACCTGAGGCATCTGCAAGAAAATACAGCGTTATTGCCGTAGAAAAAATGGGCAAGCGTCTTACGGTCGCAACAAATGATCCGAGTAACTTCTATGTCCTTGAAGATCTGAGAGTTATCACAGGCTGTAACGTAAGACCTGTTATGGCAACTAAGGCTGCTCTTAACAGAGCTATCGGTAGGCTTTATTCACAAGGACAGGTTGACAGCGTGGTCGATGAGGCTACCAAGGAGAAGGAAGAGGAGCTTAACCTTGAGGATATCGACCTCAGTGCAGACAGAATTGAAAATGCGCCTATCGTTAAGCTTGCCACAGCTATTGTTGAAAACGCTTTCCGACAGAACGCAACCGATATTCATATCGAGCCTTTCAAGGATATCACTAAGATAAGAATAAGAATCAACGGTGACCTTGTTGAGCTTATGACCCTTTCACCTGCGCTTCATGTTTCACTTGTAACAAGATATAAGATCCTTTCCGGAATGAATATTGCCGAGAAGCGTGTCCCTCAGGACGGACGTATGTCCCAGACCATAGACGGAGCGGTAGTTGACCTTCGTGTATCTAACCTTCCTATGGTTTACGGCGAAAAGGTCGTTATCCGTATTCTTGCCAGCGATAGTTCAGTCAGAAAGATCCAGGATCTTGGTATGACAGACTATAACTACGAAAG
This sequence comes from Ruminococcus sp. FC2018, assembly GCF_000621805.1. Lineage (GTDB taxonomy): Bacteria > Bacillota > Clostridia > Oscillospirales > Ruminococcaceae > Hominimerdicola. The sequence goes on from NZ_JHXH01000006.1 coordinate 127,772, forward strand.
ATTCGTATCCTGCCTTAAAGTGCCGCAGGGCGTGGTGCTCGTAACAGGACCTACAGGTTCCGGTAAATCTACCACCCTTTATGCAGCTTTGGGTGAGATCGCTAAGCCAAATCTTAACGTTATCACCGTCGAAGACCCTGTCGAGAAGAAGATCGCCAATATAAATCAGTGTCAGATAAACGAAAAAGCGGGTATGACCTTCGGTGCAGCCCTGCGTTCTATCCTTCGTCAGGACCCTGATATTATAATGGTCGGAGAAATGCGTGATACCGAGACAGCCGAGATCGCTATCAGAGCGGCTATCACAGGACACCTTGTGCTTTCCACACTTCATACAAACGATGCAGCATCAACTGTAACAAGACTTGTGGATATGGGTGTTGAGCCTTACATGGTTGCAACTTCCCTTATCGGTATCGTTGCACAGCGTCTTACCAAGACCCTGTGTCCGGAATGTAAAAAACCAAGAATGTCGACCCCTGAAGAGGATAAGCTTATGGGTATAGATCATTCTGTTATGGTTTATGACGCAGGCGGATGTCCTAAGTGTAATAACACCGGTTATAACGGACGTACCGCTATCCATGAGATCCTTCTTGCGACTTCAAGAATGCAGATCCTTATCACAGGCGGAGCAAAAGCCGATGAGATCGCAGAGCTTGCCAAGGAAGAGGGAACACTCCTTCTTAGAGATAACGTTTCTAAGCTGGTTCAGGAGGGCAGGACCTCAATGGAGGAGCTTATCCGTGTAACATACGCTGTTTAATTATAATTATAATAAACATAAATTGGAGGTAAAAGACAATGGCAGTGGACATTAACAAAATTCTTGATGAGGCGAGAGCTCTCGGATGCTCTGACCTTCACTTCACAGTGGGTATCCCCCCTATCGTAAGACAGGGCGGTAACTTGAGAAAGCTTTCTTCATACCCTGACATGACTGAGATCGAAATTCAGAACATCACCAAGGATATGTGTAACGATAAACAAAGACAGCAGATCAAGGACCATATTGATACCGACTTTACATACGTTTCCACCAGAGGCTTCCGTCACCGTGTAAACGTATACCGTCAGAGAGGTTCAACGGCTATCGCTATCCGTCTGCTGAGAAACGATATCCCTACACTGACAGACCTTAATCTGCCGCCGGTACTTGCCGAGTTCGTTATGAGACCAAGAGGACTGGTGCTTGTAACAGGTCCTACCGGTTCCGGTAAGTCAACAACACTGGCAGCAATGATCGACTACGTTAATATCCACAAGTCAGCTCACATAATCACAGTCGAGGATCCTATCGAGTATATGCACGCTCATAAGAGATGTATGGTAAACCAGAGAGAGGTCGGACCTGACGTACCAAGCTTCTCCCTCTCCCTTCGTGCAGCACTCCGTGAGGACCCGGATATCATCCTCGTAGGAGAAATGAGAGACTTTGAAACTATCGAAGCCGCAGTTACCGCCGCTGAAACAGGTCACCTTGTAATGAGTACCCTTCATACAACGGACGCAGCGTCCACCATCGACCGTATCATCGACGTATTCCCGGCTCACCAGCAGCACCAGATCAGAACTCAGCTGGCATCTGTTCTCGTTGGTATCTGTACACAGACCCTTTGCCGTACGTTCGACGGCACAAGCCGTGTAGCTTGCTGTGAGATCCTTAATGCAACTGACTCTATCAAGGCTATGATCCGTGACGATAAGGTCCACCTTATCGGTTCCGCTATGCAGACAGGTAAAGCACAGGGAATGCAGACTATGGACCAGGAGCTTGCTAAGCTCGTTAAATCCAGAACGATCTCTATGGATGTTGCCCTTGAAAAGTGTGCAAACGCACAGGATCTCAAGAGATTTATCGCAGACACCAGAGGTTAATAAAAAATCAAAGCCCCGAGTTTTCGGGGCTTTTTTTTACTGTTGTAATGTATCCGGAACTTCGGCTTCAGTGTTAACGTTTCGTTCTTTTTTGTTGTTTCTCAGGAAAACAACAAGTGCCATTGAGATGATTATTCCGTAACCGAGTATGCTCCATATGTCAGGTATCTGTCCGAACATTAAAAGTCCCAGGGCAGATGTGAAAATGATCTGTGTGTAATCGAAAACCGATATTTCCTTTGCAGGGGCGTTGGAGTAAGCCGCTGTAATGGCAAACTGTCCCCCTGCCGCACCAAATCCTGCACCGATAAGACAAAGCACCTGCCACCATTGCATATGGTGATAGCCAAAGATAAGCCAGGGGAGTGTGATAAGGCAGGAAAACCCAGAAAAATAGGCTACTATCATCGGTCCCTTTTCGCCATTTTCACCCAGGTATCTTACGCAGGTGTAGGCAAGTCCCGCACCCATTCCCCCGAGAAATCCCACAACAGAGGCAAAAAGCTCGGCGTTGGCAAAGGTGGGCTTTATTACAAAAAGAGCTCCGATGAATGCACCGCTTATGGTGAGTATATTGAAAAGCTTGAGCTTTTCTTTCAGGAAGATAAACGAGAAGATCACACAGAAAAACGGTGACATCTTGTTTAATATCGACGCATCGGAAAGAACAAGGACATCTATTGCATAAAAATTCGCTATCATTCCAAGTGATCCTGCAAATGCCCGGACAAACAGAACTGCGGAGTTTTTTCTGTTTTGACATCTGAAGGGGATCTTGTTTTTTATCATTACTCCAACTGCAAAAAATAATGCCACAAAGTTTCTGAAAAACACTTTCTGCATGGTTGGGAGCTCGCCGGCAAGCCGTACAAATGCAAACATGAACGAGAAGCTGAATGCTGAAAGGATGATCAGAATGATACCCTTGTTGCGTTTACTCACTGCCTTTGCCCCCATTCATGTATCGGTGTTCGCTCAAAAGCTCCTGTTCAAGTGCCTTCATGCTCCAGCTCCGGTTGTGGGGAGTGCATATAGCTTTAAGATCGATGCGTATTTCGCAGGCTCTCATTTCTCCAAGCAGTGCATTAAGCTCCGTGCCGTCAATGCCTGAAAATACAGCCATGGGGTTTTCGATGCTCTGAGGCGGCTGATCGGTTTTTTCAAATCCGCCGGATCCTAAAAGATACCCCAGCTTTTGTGCGCCCATGTCCGCTGATATACTTAAAGCTTTGCCGCCATGACGGGACATTATCTCGCTAAGCTGTTCTTGCTGCTTCTGTGGTATGTTAACAGTAAGTAACATCTTTTGGGGTTTTGTTCTAATTATTGATTTCATAATTGTGAAACTAAGTTCTCCTTCACTTTGCAAAGCCCTTTAAATAGGGATTTGCAGGTTTTTCCAATCCTTTTCCTTACCTTGTGATTATATCATATTACGTCATATCTGTCAATCAAAAACACTTGCAATCAAAAAGCCGATATGGTATAATTAAATTGAAAAACAGTTTGTTGTTAAGGTGGTGATCCGGCGTGGGGAAAAACCAGAATAAAAAATATGAGAGTGCAGTAGTAGCCATTGGTGTAATTATCTATATCCTTCTTCAGGTCTGTGTCATCATTTTTAATAAAATGAAAGAGCCTGTGGTGTTTGGAGGATTACATATACCTGCACAGAGCTTTTGTGGTATGTTTTCCATTGTGCAGATGGCTGTGAATATAATAATGGTGGTAATGGCAGGGAAAAAAGGCTGGCGTGCCGCCGCAGTGACCATAACTATAAATTTTATATGGATGTTCTTTATCGTGGGGCTCAAGCAGGACGGAACTGCGCTGCCCTCGCTGCCGATACTGCTGGTCAATATCGCTGTGGTCTATATCCTGTATAAAGGTCTTACAAAGATAAAGGACAACGAGCTTGCCCTGGACAGAATGGCTCATTCCGATTCACTCACATCTCTTCCAAACCGAAGAGCTTTTAACCTTGCTATCCAGAAATTTATTGAAAAAGGCGAGAAATTCGCCGTTGCCTTTATTGATATAGACAATTTCAAGAATATCAACGACACAATGGGTCACGACTACGGTAATAACGTGCTTGTTGAGATATCTAAACGCTGGAACAGTATCCTTGGGGACAAGCATTTTCTTGCCCGTCTTGGCGGCGATGAGTTTTCCCTTATCGTCAGCGGATACAGCGACAGCAGCGAGGTCAAGGCACTTGTGGAACGCTATCAGTATTGCCTGCGGGAAAAGTTTTTGATAAACGGCAAGGATTTTTACATAACCGCAAGTATCGGCGTTTCCTTTTTCCCGGATCACGCAACCGATTCCTCATTGCTTCTGAGGTATGCCGACACAGCAATGTATAGAGCGAAAAGCGAAGGCAAGCACCAGATATGTCTGTTCTCACAGGCACAGATGGAAATGATGAATGCCGATGTTGAGGGTGAGAATTTTGTTAAGAATGCTGTTAATTCACAGCGTTTCCAGACAGTTTTCCAGCCTCTGTTTGATGCAAAAAGCGGAAAACTCAAGGGCTATGAAACACTTATACGTTTCAAGGGCGTAAATGACGAGCTTATCCAGCCCTATGAATATATCCGCATAGCCGAAAAGCTGAACTATATAAGTTATATCGACAAGTGGGTCATGGAGCGTTCCATGCAGATGATGAAGGAAGCTGTGGAAGTAAACCCTGATATACTGGTTTCGGTGAATGTTTCGGTTGCCTTCCTCTTGAGCAGCAATTTTGTCAGCACAGTAAAAAGTGCCATTAAAGCCACAGGATTTCCTGCAAAGAACCTTGTAGTTGAGGTAACGGAGAATTTGTTTATCTCATCTCTTGAGGTTGCTACCGAAGTACTTTTCAAGCTCAAAGAGCTGGGAATAAAAATTGCCCTTGACGACTTCGGTACAGGCTTTGCCTCTTTGAGCTATCTGCATTCTCTGCCTATAGACATTTTAAAGATAGACAAGAGCTTTGTGGATTGCCTTAACGATGAAAACGACGATGGATTTATAACGGCGATAATCTCAATGGGTCATATGCTCAAATGCAGCATAGTTGCAGAGGGCGTTGAGACCCAGGTGCAGTACCGCAAGCTGAAGGAATACGGGTGCGACATTATCCAAGGATTTCTCCTTGGTGTACCCTCGAGCTTTGAAAAAGCAATGGAAATATGCAAGCAAGATTTGCACAGTTAGAATAATACAGACCACGGTATTTTTCAATAGTACCGTGGTTTTTTTGTTACGCCTTGATATGCTCAAAACGTATTGCAGACTATTTGCTATAAGTATTTGTAATTTTTATTTGCCTGTGCTATAATGATGATAATAAAAAGGAGCTCCGTTTCCGAAGCTCCCTAAGTTAGTTTGATTAAATACGCCTTGTTAAACAGCGTTACTCAATGCTGAGAAATTCCTTTGGCACATAGGTGTTGAGAATGTAGTTTACATAGTTACGGTTGAATCCGTCGTTACGTACAAAGTTCTTAGCAAACATCTCGTCGGTGTATTTTGCATAGGGGATTATCTGGCAGTTTGTCCAGTCGCTGTTGAATACAGTCGCCTCAAAGTGTGAGATAAGGGGGATAGCCTTGACGTTTTCAAAGGATATCTTTCCGCTGTTTTTATCCTTTACCACATCAAGCTTGCCCATAAGACCAATGACCGAGTTTTTATCGTACATGGTGTTAAGGAAGTTTCCAAGTCCGTAGTAAACAAATGCCTTTGTACCGTCGGGCTTGTCCAGATATTCACAGGTGCTCAGCGCATGAGCCTGAGTGCCGATGATAAGGTCTGCTCCCCACTGCACAAGCTTGGGTGTGATATATTTCTGCTGGTCGTTAAGCTCGTTTGAGATCTCTGTGCCGTAATGGCAGGATACCACCACCACATCAGCCATTTTATCAGCCTTTTGTACCTGAGCCTTTACCTTTTCCTCTTCCTTTAGTCTGATGACCACAGCCTTTGCGTCGTCGGGAAGGTCAATTCCGTTTGTGTGCTCCATATAACCAACAAATGCGAACTTGATACCGTTGACCTCCATGGTCTTTATGTTGTCACAGTCAGCCTGGTCTGCGTAAGCACCGTAGTGGAGTATGCCAAGCTTTGACCAGTAGGAAAGGGAATCCTGAAGAGCAGCCTCACCCTGGTCAAAAACGTGGTTGTTGCACATGGACACAACGTTGAAGCCAAGACTCTTTATCTTGTCGGCATTGTCCTTTGGTGTTGCAAAGCAAGGGTAAGTCCTTGCAGGAACAACGTCTGTGACAATGGTTTCCTGGTTGATAATGTTGATGTCACCGTTTACATAGCTCTCGATAGGCTTGTAAGCGTGGTCGAAATTATACTTGCCCTTTTGTCCCGAATTTCTTTCCGCTTCAAGATAAATATTATCGTGGATAAGGTTGTCGCCAACGCAGGTCAAGGATACCTTGTAGCTTGGTTCGGGCTTGTTGGGGTCAGCTTGCGAGGAGCTTTCCTCTGTGGAAACTGAGCTGTCCTTGTCCTGACCTGAAGCATCGCTGCTGTCCGGCTTGCTTTCCGGGGGATCTGCCTTTGAATCCGCAACAGAGGAAGAGCTTGAAACGGTGTCGTTTTTCTGTATCGGATCGGGATTAATGTCTGTCCCGCAGCCTGATGCCGAAAGAGTCATAATTATAACACATACCGCAGCAGTAAGCTTTGTCTTTATGTTTTTCATTTTACTTTTTCTCCTTTCACATAATCAAAACCTTAATCATTCTACCACATATGGGAAGAAAAATCAATCACATTTTTACGCTTTAAACATAAACACCATATTTACGCCTTTTTGTTGACATATTATGCACTAAATGTTATAATAAAACGATAAATAAAGTGTTACAGAGGTTGAAATGACAGATAATAACAATAATAGAAAACAGTACCGCAGATGTCCTTGTTTCAAACGCTGCGGAGGGTGCCAGCTGGATATGCCCTACGAAAAGCAGATACAGTGGAAACAGGATAAGGCGATCAGGATGCTTTCGGGATTTTGTAAGGTGCACAGCATAGCGGCTATGGATCCACCCTACAATTACCGCAACAAGGTCCAGACTGTGTATAAGCTTTCCGGCGGCAGGGTAGCCTCGGGAGTGTTCCAGTCCTCAAGCAGAAGCGTGACATTTGTGGATAAATGCAGCCTTGAAGATAAGCGGGCATGGGAGATAATCGGTGCTTTGAAAAAGCTTTTTACAAGTTTCAGGATAAATCCCTATGACGAACGCACAGGAAAAGGCTTGCTGCGCCATACGCTTATAAGGATAGCTGACGGCACAGGGGAAATAATGGTCGTGCTGGTGACAAAGGGACCAATACTTCCTGCAAAGCGCAATTTTGTCAGGGCACTTTTAAAAGCTTGTCCCGATATAACCACAGTGGTGCATAATATCAACCCGGACAGAATGCCTCTGACACTTGGAGAAAGAAATATCGTCCTTTACGGCAGCGGAAAGATAACGGACGAGTTGTGCGGATGCAGATTTATAATATCTCCCGCATCATTTTACCAGGTCAACCCGGTGCAGACCCGTGTGCTTTACGATACCGTGGTCACAGCCGCAGACATAAAACAGGGTACCAGGGTGCTTGATGCCTATTGCGGAGTGGGAACTATCGGTATCATCTGCGCAAAGCAGGGAGCAAGCGTTGTGGGCGTTGAGAGCAATAAAAGTGCAGTGAAAGATGCCGTCACCAATGCAAGGCTTAACAAGTTGGATAACATAAGCTTTGTATGCGCCGACGCAACGCAGATGATGGGCGAGCTTGCCTATAGAGGCGAAAGCTTTGATGTTATTATAATGGACCCGCCAAGAGCAGGCTCCACACAGGAGTTTATAAGTGCCGTGGCAGCTGTTTCACCCAAAAGGGTGGTGTATGTTTCGTGCAGGATAGAAAGCCTTGAACGGGACCTGAAGCTTTTTCGCAAACTTGGTTATAAAGCTCAGCTTATACAGCCCGTGGATATGTTCCCCCATACTACAGGGATAGAGACAGTTGTTTTACTAAAAAAAGCAAAGGAGAGTTAATATATGGACGAGAGGATAGCAAAGCTTATTGAAAATATCGAGAAGGTAATTGTGGGCAAGACCGAGCCTATAACCAAAATAATTACCGCAATGCTGTGCGAAGGTCATGTGCTTATCGAGGACGTGCCCGGCGTGGGTAAGACTCAGCTTGTATCTGCCCTTGCAAAAAGTGTTGACGGAATATTCAACCGTATTCAGCTCACTCCTGATGTAATGCCCTCGGACATCGTTGGCTTTTCCATGGTGAACCAGGTCACAAGAGAGCTGGAGTATAAGCAGGGCGCAGCAATGTGTAACTTTCTGCTTGCCGACGAGATAAACAGAGCCTCGCCGAAATCCCAGTCAAGTCTGCTGGAGGTCATGGAGGAGCATCAGATATCCATAGACGGTAATACCCATGTGCTTCCGACTCCGTTTATGACACTGGCTACCCAGAATCCTGTAGAGACCTATGGTACCTACCATTTGCCCGAAGCGCAGATGGACAGATTTATCATGAAAATATCAATGGGTTATCCCGCTTATGAGGACGAGCTTCGCATAATGGAAAACGGCGAGCACAGCTCAAACAGATCCAAGGAGATAGAGCCTGTGATGACCACTCAGGACATCTCAAAGCTTATCGACGAAGTGAAGCAAGTCAAGGTCGCTGCTTCTGTGAGAAAATATATCCTTGATATAGTTACCGCAACAAGAGATAGCCAGTACGTAAGACTTGGCGTTTCCCCTCGTGGAAGTATCGCTCTTCTGAGGACCTCAAAGGCGTATGCCTACGTAAACGGCAGAAGCTATGTTGTCCCCGACGATGTTAAGGCTGTAATGAGCGAGACACTTTCCCACAGGATAATTCTTTCACCAAAGGGCAAGAGTGCCTTTGAAAGCAACGAGCAGGCTTTGGAGGGCATCTCCATGACTGTAACAAGTCCCGTGGAGGCGGAGTAAATAGTGTTTAAAAATCTTGTTAATTTTATTGTCTGCCTTGCGCTGGGTGTGCTGTTGAGTGTTTATGTCAGCGGCATAGGAGGACTGTTCATAATAATCCTTCTTTGTCTTGCGTTTATATTCTCGGTTATTCTGGTGATAGTATCAAAAAAGACGGTAAACGTTGAGGTAACACTATCTACAAGCATTTCAAGCAAGGGCGAACAGATGGAAATGGAGATACATATTTCCAAGACCACAATACTTCCAACTTCCTTTATCCAGCTTACCCTTGTGATGACTCCTAACGTTTCCACCCGGCATATAAAACAGTTCAAGTTCATATCCGCACGCCGATTCGGTGACGTTATAACAATACCTATTACCACTGAGCTTTGCGGCGCAGCAACAATAGGCATAAGCGAGATAAAGCTGCTTGATTATATGGGTATAGTCACTTCGGAGGTCGATGTTAAGGATAAGGACAAGCTTTCGGATGTGGTAAGAATAATGCCTGAGCTGCGTGATACAGGTATGCAGGCGGAGGTCATAAAGGCAACCTCCGAGAATTTTTCCTATAATGACGACGAGGAAGAGGAGTCCAACGAATCTGCGATCGGACTTACCGGAGTCGCAGGCTATGAGCATAGAAAATATGAAGTGGGCGACCCGCTAAAAAGGGTAAACTGGAAGCTTTCCTCCAAAAAGGACGAGCTTATGGTGCGCCTTGACGATAAGGTGGTTACCGCTACTCAGGACTTTATCCTTGACTATCCCGTTAATCCCACTGCCGACAGAGCGTATTATGAAAACGCAGATAAGATAATCGAGGCAAGCCTTGCCATGCTTTCAATGCTTCTTATAATGGGCTATGAAAGCAACTATACCTACTTTGAAAACGGAACATGGCAGACCGTTGAGGTTGCAGACGAAAGCGGACTGGTCAGCTTGCAGGAAGCACTTGCCGCAATCAGACCTGCCCCTGTCATGAGCCGCAATGAAATAATAGAAAATGCCGATGACCGTGTAATATGCTTTTGTACCTGCCTTTCAAATATGCACGGGGAGATCTCAACTTATTCGCTGTCCAAAGGATGCTCCCTTGCAGTTACAGAAAAAAGCGGCATAGGCAAGATATGTCCCAATGTCTGGAAGATAAACGACGAGTTTGAGTTTATCCGTATTTAACCCTTATACCTTTTTCCGAGGGAGGAAAAAATGCAGTTTTTAAAGAAACATAAAAAGACGATAGAAATATTTTTCACCAAGTATTTTCTTGCCATGGCTCTTTGCTATTCGGTAATGAGGCTGATAATCGTACAGTATTTCACAACCGATGTGCGTATGTACAGCCTTATAAGCCTGGCGTTTATGTCTTTGCTGTTGTTTACCTATGAGAAGATAAAAAGAATAAAGCTTGTCAGAGGTATTATATTCCTTGTGATAGGCGGTGCGCTGATACTTGTCTGCCGGCTGCTTCTGACAAGAGGATTTGACCGCAGCGGAGTCTGGTTTATGAACTGGTTTTACGTTTCCAGCGCAGAAGCAGGACAGGTAGGAGAGTACTCTGCCACAGTGCTGATATTCTTCAGCTTTTTCCTGGTTTCCATCGTCTACTACTTTTCCGTTATCCGCTTCAGAGCCTCAGGTCTGATGCTGGCTGTTCTGCTTCCGTTTATAATTTACGGAAAGCGTGCCCAGAGCATTGACGGGATCGACCTGGTGTTTATGATAACAGTGTACCTTGCTTTGGTTATCCACGGAAAGCTGTCTGCGGACGATGTTAAAAAGGACACGGTCTTCAACTACTCCTATGTTATCGCAAGCCTGGTGTTCGTCACGTTTGTTGGCATGGTCACAATGTTTGTCCCAAAGCCTCAGGTGACTTCCTATCTTGAAAATAACAGGAACTTTTTTGACCTGCGTATAAACAGCAACCTCAGTGCATTTTCAAGCCTTAATGACGAGTCCTCCGACCGATTTGGCTCCAATGCCGTTGGCGAGGTGCTGTTCAAGGTCAGGACCAATTCATCCGATGATCTGCTGCTTCTGCGCAGACAGTCCTTTGATGTTTTCAACGATAAGGAAAGGTGGGTCACAGACCGGAATATCTCCGGAGAAATGGAGTCATACGGAAGTGCGTCTGCAAACCCCATCGGATCTGCAAAATCCTATTTTGATATAATGAAAGATACTGCGTCAAAGCTTGATCTGACCGATGCTCAGCAAAAGGCAAGTCTTGATTTCTTTAACACTGCAGATCTATACACTCAGAACGATTTGCGGTATATTAACCTTTCCTACGAGGAAAACTTCTCCCCAAGGTATGTCTGCGCCGAGCTGAATATTGATGACGCAAACAGGAATAATTCTCCTCAGGTTTATAAGACCACCCATTCGGAGACCTATTATAATTCCGGCGGCACTTATTCCTCTGTGACATATTTATATTATCCACAGAAGCAGTCTGTGGTGGATTTTGCAAAAAGCCAGCCATATGATACACAGGGATTTGTCAAGATACTTGACCGTGCGCTGAAGCAGGGAGCTATCCGCCCCCAGAACTATGCTGCCATCACAAGCACAATAGATACCTTTACAAATAAGGATTATTATAAAATATCCGAAAGAATGGCACAGCTCGCACTGGATATCACCAAGGACTGCAAAAACGATTATGAGAAAGCCCAGGCGATAGTAAATTATTTTGCCACCAACGGCTTTACCTATGACATGGATTATATCCCACCAGATGAATCAATAGACTATTTTATGTTTGAAAGCAAAACAGGTTCCTGTACAAGCTACGCCACAGCAATGGTGCTTATGGCAAGATATGTGGGAGTGCCTGCAAGATACGTTGAGGGTTTTGCCGCATTTGAAAAGGACACAAACGATGATTCCGTCTTTGTGGTCAAGGATACCAACGCCCATGCGTTTGTAGAATGTTATATCCCGGCGGTGGGCTGGATGTCATTTGACCCAACTGTGCCGGAATATATGCGTGTATCCTCTGCTTCCGGCAACGCAGCGGGGATAATAAGCGACGTTGCAAAGATACTTGGCAGAATAGCTCTTTTTGCAGGTGTGCTGTTTGTTATCGTGTTTATTATCCTGCTTGACCGTATAGAGGAACGGGTATTCCGTGTAAGACTGCATTTCAAAAACAGCAGCGAAAAGCCGATACTTGTTTATCAGCATATTATTAAGCTTATGAACAGAGTAAGAAGCAGCAGGCATTTTGAAGGCTACACCCCACACAGACTTGAGGAATATGTAAGAACCGAGCTGAAGGGAGATATCGGTTTGATAGTTGAGCTGTTTGAAAAGACCTGTTTCGGCGGAATAGAACCCACGGAAGAGGAGTTTAAAATGGCGTATGAGCAGTATAAACACAACTGGAAATTGCTTGCCAAAGGTAAGCGAGTTGCTAAAGAAAAGGGCGTAAAAGCTGTGCAAATCTCCTAAAATAAGCCCGGAATTGTAAATAAAATATAAAAGCTCTTGACAACAAGGAAAAAAAGATGTAATCTATGTTTACTTATCACCCTTGTTGGAAGGAGGAACCTTTTATGGGACTCACGCAGCTTGTATCATCGCTGCTTGCGCTTAATAACGATCACAGCAGATCACGTGGATCAAAGCGCATCTCGCTTGTAAGACACCCTCGTCAGGGAAAAGAGCCTGATATCAGTCAGACTACTACCGTCAGTGAGCCGCAGTATACAGAAAGCACAGCTATCATAATCGATACCAGGATGCACTATGCGATGAATGTCTCAAGAAATATTGAAAGGTGCGTTTTTAAGCTCCTCAATGGGAACGCAAAAATAGAGCCTTTTAAGGAATACTTCAAAGCAAGGGACAGATACTATTCTGACAGTGACGTTGATGAGATAGCTAACAGTAAGGACTACCGTGACATAGTCCGCTATCTGGTTGATGAGGCTTATGGAGAGGCATATATCTTTGTAGAGAAAAACCATTCCGGAAGACTAAGAGTTTATGCCCAGTTCCGCAGATTTGACGATGAGGCTGTGGGACAGTTTTCCTCTGATATGCCTAACTTTACAGATATCACAAATTACTATAAGCCCGGTGAGGTCACCTTCGGAAGAATAAAGAGAGATTAAATTATTTCAGCCCCCGTTTTCCGGGGGCTTTTTTATGCCTTGCTTTCGGGGAGATGACACAAAAAAAACTCGCAGGAAATTACCCTGCGAGCTTTGTGTTTTTTTACAGATCATCTGCGCTTTTTATTTTTGTTGTTATTGCTGCGGTTCTTGTTCTGATTGTTATTGGTCTTTGGTGCAGCCTTTTCAACTGTTGTCTCTGCGCTTGCAGCAGCCACAGCCTTCTTTACGGGAGCATCATCATCCGCAGTTTCAGACTCTTGTTTTCCCTCTATTGCAGTGTAAACGATAGCTGCAAAGATAGCGCCCAGGAACGGAGCAACTATAAAGATCCACAAATCACCGATAGGACCTGAAGTTCCTGTGATAGCTGCAACAACTGCCGGACCAAAGCTTCTTGCAGGGTTTACAGATGTGCCTGTAAGTCCGATGCCGAAGATGTGAACGAAGGTAAGGGAAAGACCGATCACCAGTCCTCCGAAGGAACCGTGCTTAGCTCTCTTGGATGTAACGCCCAGGATCGTAAGAACAAAAACGAATGTAAGCAGGAATTCAACTATAAGACCGGAAACAACGTGTCCGTGAACACCTGCAAGCCCGTTAGAGCCGTATGCACCTGTTCTGTCTGTTACCTGACCGAACTCAAAGATGCCGCAAAGTATGCCTGCACCTGCGAATGCGCCAAGGCACTGAGAGATAACATATCCGAAGAATTCACCGATCTTCATTTCGCCTCTTGCGAGGAATGCCATGGAAACAGCCGGATTGATATGACAGCCGGAAACATTTCCGATGCAGTAAGCCATTGCCACAATGGACAGACCGAAAGCGAGAGCAGTAAGGATATAACCGCCGCCGTTATCCGAGTTACAACCAACCAGCATAGCAGTTCCGCAGCCGAAGGTCGTCAAAACCAATGTGCCAATAAATTCTGAAATGAACTTTCTCATATTTTCTCTTCTTTCCGCATATAGCATTTTTAGGACAAAATATCCCGAAAATAAGTATAACACGTTCTTTACAGATTGTCAATAAATTATAATAAATATTTGGGGACTGAAACTATTTTGTGAATAGTATATAAATATACTACCACTGTTTATGTAAAAAAACAATAGGCTCACGCCGTCTGCATGAGCCTATCAACTGTCGATCTATTCTGTCCGCAAAGCGATAACAGGGTCTTTCTTAGCTGCCACTCTGGATGGCATAAGTCCTGCAATAAGGGTAAGTATAATACTTATTCCCACAAGTATCACCGCACCAAGCACAGGTATGGAAGCCCTCATGTTTACGTCCGTAACGCTTGCGATCACCATATTTATCGGTATGGTCAGCAGGTAGGAGATACCTATTCCCAGCAGACCTGCGGACAGTCCCACAATGACCGTCTCTGCGTTGAACACATGGGAGATATCCTTCTTTGAAGCACCGATGGCTCGCAGGATACCGATTTCCTTTGTCCTTTCAAGAACAGAAATGTAGGTTATGATACCTATCATTATTGAAGATACTACCAGGGAGATGGCTACGAATGCAATAAGAATATAGCTTATTGCGCTGATAATATCTGTTATGGACGACATCATAAGTCCCACATAGTCTGTGTACTCGATAGCGTCCTTTTCGCTGCCGTCGCTCTTGGCATCCTCGTTGTATTTTTTGATGATATCAACTATCTTTTCCTTTGATTCAAAGTCCTTTGGATAGATATTGATAAAGCTTGGTTTTTCCAGCTCTGCGTACCCGAGTACCGACATATTCTTGTCGTATGTGGAGTCGGAAAACTTGTTGTCATTGCCTTCTTTCTGAGCCTTCTGATACATTTCCATACGCTCTTTGGTAATGTCCTGCAAGAGCTTCATCTGCTCCTGGGTAAGGGATTGCATATATTTCTTTTCAGACTCTGTCATAAGAGATCCCGACTGCTGATCGCCGCTCATTGACGACATATCAAATCCCATACCACCCTGAGCTCCGGACTGCTGCTGTGCAAGCATCTGTTTTTGCGCCTCAGTGATCTTGTTCTTGCTGTTTGTACCGTCACCGAATTTCAGTCCTGTGAAAACGTCAACATCCTTGTTTGCCAGCTGTTCCTTGACGATCTGGCTGTTTTGAACTCTGTCCACAAGATAAGTAGCAAGCTCGTGTGTATATCCGATATTTCCGTTTATAGAAGCCGCCGCTGCATCTTCGTTAGGTCTGATTACACCAACGACCTTTATCTCCGGGGCAGCATCAAGAGCTTTTTTCATAAACTCTTCATCCGAGGATCTGTCCACCCATATGCTGCCTTGCTTTTCGTATCTGTCGGTCGGTGCAAGAAGCTTGAAGCGCAAAGCCAGCATTTCGTCATAAGTATAGCTCTTCTGACCTTCGTCAATATCCACCTTTTCGCCGGACATGACCTTTACAACGATATTTTCCAAGGGCTTTTTGTCCAGCCAGCCAAGGGTGTACAGCACATAGTCATGCAGCTCGTTGTTCTTGTCAACTACCAGCACAACCTCGTCGTATTTCTCGGGGAATTTTCCTGCCAGCACATCATACTGTTTCTTGATAAGCTCCTTGTTGTCTATCATCTCACCGAAGATATCCGTGTTCTGTCCGCCGAACATAGAGCTGCTCATTCCGGACATACCTTCCATATCCGAGCTCATACTGAACATCTGACCCAGACCCATATATTCACCTACGGTTGAAGGGTGGACCTGTTCAATGCCTTTTGATGTATCCTTGTTGTAGATGTAAGGCTTGGTGGAGTAGGAGTACTGAATGCTTGTAATGTACTTTTCGATCTCCTTGTTATTGTCAAGAAAATCCTTGAACTTTTCAAGGTTGTTTACCTTTGTTTCCTGCATATATGTGCTTATGAGCTTGCCCATACGGTTCTGGGAATAGACCTTATCCTTGTCGTGATCGACTTCATTTGACTTTCGCTGGTCAGCCATAAGCTTCATCATGCTCTCGGTGCTGGTGGTAGTCTTTGTGATAGTCAGAGGATAGCTTGAAAGCGTGTCGCTCTGCACCTGGTCGATATAGACCTGTACACCGTTTGAAAGAGAGAGTATGAGAGCGATACCGATAATACCTATGCTTCCTGCAAATGAGGTAAGGAAAGTTCTTGCCTTTTTGGTAAGAAGATTGTTTTTTGAAAGGGAAAGGGCGGTAAAAAAACTCATCGAAGTTTTGAGCTTCTTTCGTTCAGCCTTAGCAGCTTTCTTTGCAGCCCTCTTGTCCAGCTTTTCCTTCTCCTCAGGCTCAGGACAGGTGAACGGGTCGCTGTCGTCAACGATCTCACCGTCCAGCAGCTTGATGATCCTTGACGAGTATGTCTCTGCCAGCTCCGGGTTGTGGGTCACCATTATAATAAGCTTATCCTTGGAGATGTTCTTCAGTATCTCCATGATCTGCAGGCTGGTTTGTGTGTCAAGAGCACCTGTGGGTTCGTCGGCAAGAAGGATATCAGGGTCATTTACCAGAGCTCTTGCGATAGCCACACGCTGCATCTGTCCACCGGACATCTGGTTTGGCTTTTTGTTAAGCTGGTCACCGAGTCCAACTTGCTCCAAAGCTTCGGTCGCTCTTTTTCTGCGCTCGGACTTTGAAACACCCGAAAGCGTCAAAGCAAGCTCAACATTGGATAGAACCGTCTGATGAGGGATAAGGTTGTAGCTTTGGAAAACAAATCCCACCCTGTGATTTCTGTATGAGTCCCAATCAGCATCCTTAAAGTCTTTTGTTGACTTCTGATTGATAACAAGATCGCCCGATGAATACTGGTCAAGACCGCCGATAATATTCAGAAGTGTGGTCTTACCGCAGCCCGAGGGTCCAAGAATCGACACGAACTCGCTGTCACGGAAGTCCATGCTGACGCCCTTGAGTGCTTCTACCGTGGTATCACCGGTCTTATAGTTTTTGCATATCTTTCTTAAACTAAGCATTAAGCCGCTCCTTTCCTTGACATTATAAACTGCCTACTAAGTATAACATATTCGGGTATCATTTATCAAGTGCTTTTTAATATTTTTTATATTTTACTTCAAACAAAAAGTCCGGCACAAAACCGGACTTTTCCCTATAAGCTTTTTATCTTTTGCTCGTTTTCTGTTTTTTACACAAGCTATAACAACGTTCAAAAGTGTTATTCATAATGCTTTCTTATCTCATCAAGGGTCTGTTTGGCTTGTTCCACCACGTTTTCGGGAGCAAGCACCCTGGCTCTTTTACCGAATTTGAAAAGCCAGCCCCAGAATGTGGGGGAGATCTGAACTTCAACGTTTATGTAGAAGGTGTGGTCTGAGTTCTGAGTACAGATTATCTTTTCGCCGAATCTGTCGATAACAGTGGAAAGAAGTCCGTTTTCAAACTCAAGGGTAACTTTTTCGGTTTTCCCGCCGTACATACTGTAAACAGACTGATAATTGTTTACCTCGGTCTTTTCCTCCGGTGTAAGCTCACGGCGCTTCTCACCTTCGTTGACCCTGACATTGGTCATTCTGTCTATTCTGTAACGGCAGATCTTTTCGTGCTTGTTGCAGTAGCAAACAAGGTAGTAATTATCCTCCTCCCAGACGGTAACGAAAGGTGATACGGTGTATACCTCGCCGTCGTGCTTGAGGATCTTTTTCTTGTTGAAGTTGTAATCGTAATACTGGAAGGAGATAGTCTTTTTCTCAAATATTCCTTCCTGGACCTTGTTGAGATTGTAATATACAGCCTCATTCATAGCTTTTGAACGGTTGTTTACAAAAACATCACGCTTGAGCTGTTTAGCTTTGTATTCGCTGGTCAGCCCCTGGATCTTTGCGATAAGCTCCTGTGACTTTTTCTTTGTCAGGAATCTGCAGGAAGCTATTGCATCTACAAGAACAAAAAGCTCCTCATCCTGGAAAGTCCTAGCTCCAAGGTAGTAAGCGTTGGAGTGACCGTCCTTAGTGATCTCGATGTCCATACCGCTGTCGCAAAGGGTCTTTATGTCATCGTAAATAGTTTTTCTCTCTGCCTTGATGCCATATTGTCCCAGTATTTCTATAAGTCTGTTTCCGGTAATGGAGTGTTCATCGTCGGTTTTTTGTTCAAAATACTGCTTCATGGTCAGAAGTTTCTGCTTCTGCCTTGATAAACCTGCCACCTTTATGATCCCTCCCCACTGTGCTTAAGATCCTTTACCATGATCCTTGTGCCGTCGGCACGGAGTATCACGGTGTTATCAAGCTGTGCGGTGAGATTAGCCACCACACCCTGACGATACTCGTCCCTGAGAACTTTACGTTCAGCCTGTTCGGCATCGGTCAGCTCTCTTGAACGGGAAATCGCCGTAAGCTCAGACAATCTGTCAAGCTTCATCTTCTCCATAATTTTTACACTTCTCCTCTTAATGGGTGAGCACAACGACACACCATGATCCCCACCACAGAAAGTAAAAGGGTGACTTACACAATATCACCCACGTGTCCGAAAAATATCACTTTGTCCCCACAGCGTTTTTATTATATATATCTCTTTATCTTGGTGTACAACAAATTGACCTCTTTCGGTTACAAGTGACATTATATCACACAATTTCTCAAAATTCAAGTGCATTTTGTACAAACTGTCCGATAAAATTCCCTTAATACGCCCTTATCGTAATTATCTTGTGTTTTCACTTGAAAAAAGCACAAGATGTGGTATAATATAATAAAAATAAATGGAAATTTAAATTGTAAATTTTTTATTAAGGACGTGGAAATGCTTAAAATGAAGGGAAGAACAGCAGGCTATTCAGATATAGACCGCTATGTGCGTGATAATATATTTGCGGATCGTGATACGGACAGGGGAGCATACCCCGATAAGGTCAGA
Organism: Ruminococcus sp. FC2018; assembly: GCF_000621805.1. GTDB lineage: Bacteria > Bacillota > Clostridia > Oscillospirales > Ruminococcaceae > Hominimerdicola. The sequence goes on from NZ_JHXH01000006.1 coordinate 146,610, forward strand.
GAGCTTCACAGGGCGATATTTGAAAGTGCCACGGCAAAGCAGCGAAGATACATAATAATGTACTATATGAAAAACATGACCATGGAGCAGATAGCAGATCGCTGCGGTGTGGCTAAGTCCACCGTTTCACGAACTATTGCCCGAGGCAGGAACAATATACTGCGTGCCATGAGGGCGGATGAGCTTGCAAAGCTGCTTGACCGGGACAGAAACAGGGAGGTATGATGGTTGTCTGCACCAATAAATGATTTTGTGAAAAAATACATTCAAAGCGATACTGTGCGTTTTCATATGCCGGGGCATAAAGGCTGTACTTTTCACGGCTGTGAAGCCTATGATATAACCGAGATAAAAGGAGCGGATTATCTCTATCAGGCGCAGGGTATTATTGCCGAAAGCGAAAGGCGCACTGCTGCCTCATTCAAAACGGCAAAGACTCTGTTTTCCACCGAAGGCTCCAGCCAGTGTATAAAAACCATGCTGGGGATAATAAAAAGCGTGATCGGTGATAAAAGACTGAAGATAGCTGCTCCGAGGAACGTGCATAAGGCTTTTATCGACGGATGTATCCTTCTTGATGCGGACGTGGTATGGCTGTATCCCTCTGAGCCAACACCGGGAATTTGCTGCTGCGATATTACACCCGTACAAATAGAAAATCTGCTCTCACAGGACAAGGATATAGACTGTCTTTATATCACAAGCCCGGATTACCTGGGAAATCTTGCGGATATAAAAGCGATAGCTGATATAAGCCACAGGGCAGGCGTGCCTCTTGCGGTTGACAACGCACACGGATCATATATGGCTTTTCTTGATGATAATACCCACCCCATCGCCCTGGGTGCAGATATGTGCTGCGATTCGGCACATAAAACACTGCCATGCTATACAGGGGGAGCGTATCTGCATTTCTCTAATAAATCACCGGATAGTTTTTTGAATAATGCAAAAAGTATAATGTCCATGTTCGGCTCAACAAGCCCCTCGTATCTTATACTGCAAAGCCTTGACCTGTGCGGTGAAATGCTTGCGTCGGGGGAGTTTGCCAAAAAGCTGGCGCACAGCACCGCTATGGTCCGAAGCTGTAAGGAAAAAATAGAAGGGTACGGCTGGGTCCTTTGCGGTCAGGAAAAAATGAAGATAACAGTCTGTGCAGCAAAGTGCGGATATAACGGCTGTGAGCTTGGGGATAAACTGCGTGAAACGGGGATCGAGCCGGAATACTGCGACGGTGAGTATGTAGTCTTTATGGCTGGTATATCCAATACACAAAATGATTTTGATAAGCTTGCCGCAGCCTTTAAGACGCTACCTGTTAAACCTCCCATTGATGAGCAGATTCCCGGGTTGCTGCCTGCCGAAAGCAGACTTTCAATGCGCCGTGCAGCCTTTTCGCATTCACAAAGCGTTGATATCCATAGTGCCGTGGGCAGGATCTGTGCATTGACCGTTACAGGCTGCCAGCCCTCTGTCCCCGTAACAGTCAGCGGTGAGGTGGTCAGCGAAAACGCCGTAAAGCTCCTTGAAGCCTGCGGAGTTGAAAAGATAAATGTGCTTTAAGATTTTTGCGTCAAAAACTTTACTTTTGCCGCCTTTTGTGGTACAATGATCACAGTGTTTTACATAAGTTAAGGAGGATAATATGAAACTTGTTTATGCTATTGTAAACAGCGACGATTCATATGCTGTCAGCAAAGGACTTTCCAAAGCAGGTATAAGAGCTACAAAGCTTGCCAGCACAGGAGGCTTTCTTTCAAAGGGTAATACCACCTTTATGATATGCTGCCAGGATGAACAGGTGGACGATGTGGTGGAGATATGCAAGAGCTTTTCTAAAAAAAGAAAGCAGACCGTACCTGCATCTGCTGTCCTTGAAAGGGACTATGCCTTTGCAGAACCCGTGGAAGTTACCGTCGGAGGAGCCACTATTTTCGTTACCGACATACAGCGCTTCGAGCAGGTCTGATAAGGGAAAATGGAACTTAGATTTTACGGCAACCGTGAGCCGCTTGAACTGATAAGGAGAATGGTCTGCAAAAACAGAGAACAGCGGTCTATCCTTATCCATGGCGAAAAGGGACTGGGAAAAAAGCATCTTGCAAACTATATTGCTGCCGCCTATCTTTGCCAAAGGCATGACGGCGTGCCCTGCGGAGAGTGTAAGTCCTGCCGCATGATAATGCACGGCACACACCCGGATATTATCAAGGTGAGCGCAAATGCCAACGGGAACTACATAATCGACGAGTCAATAAGACCTATCGTTTCCGACAGCGCAGTAATGCCTAATGAAAGCAGATATAAGGTCTATATCATACCCGACCTTGATAAATCGGTGAACACTCTTACCGCTGTGCAGAATATCCTGCTGAAGCTTATCGAAGAGCCCCCCGAGCACGTTGTGGTCATACTCACAGCAAGGAGTAAAGAGATATTTCTGCCCACGATCATTTCAAGAACACTGCCTCTTGCAGTCAGCAGTGTCAGCGAGGCGGAAAGCGAGGAGTATCTGAAAAGTGCCTATCCTCAGCTGTCTGTTAAAGATATACTTCTGGCAGTGGCAGCAGGCAGAGGCAATATCGGCAGGTGCAAAGCCTATATCGAAAGCGAGGACTTTGCCGGCTGCGTAAATGCAGCAAGAGAGCTTTGCGATACTGTTATATCGGCTGATGAGTATAAGATACTCAAAGCGCTTTTTGCCGTTGACGGAAAGAAACAGGCTGCAAGGCAGACTCTTGAACTGTTTGGAGAAATAGGGGCAGATGCTTGTTTGTACCATGTCGGGACTTCGTCTGCTACAGCTTATGTAAGCTGCTATGAGCAAGGTGCCCAGCAGCTTGGAAATATCCTCTCGGCAGCAGGGGGGGCAGAGCTTTATGATGCCGTGCTTGACTGTATCGGCAGGATAGATGCCAACTGTAATCTTTCCCTTACCCTCAACAGTTTTGCCGTAAGACTTTCGGATATCGTCAAATAACAGCTGAAGGCTGGTCTATATATAAACAGAAAGGAATAGTTTATGCTTAAAATAATCGGAGTACGATTTAAAAGTGTGGGCAAGGTATATTACTTTGACCCTAAGAATTATAAGCTCGCCATTGGCGATAAGGTTATCGTTGAAACCGCACGGGGAGTGGAGTGCGGAGAGGTGGCAATGGTGGACAAGGAGATAAATGAATCTGCATTTTCATCTCCCATCAAGCCAATAATCCGAGCTGCCACAGAGGACGATCTGAAACGTATCGAGAATAATAAGCAAAAGGAAAAGGATGCTTTTAAGATATGTCAGGATAAGATAGCTGTGCACGGCTTGAAAATGAATCTTATCGACGTTGAGTGTACCTTTGACAACAATAAGATGCTGTTTTATTTTACCGCTGAAAACAGAGTGGATTTCCGTGAACTTGTAAAGGACCTTGCCGCCGTGTTCAAAACCAGGATAGAGCTTCGCCAGATCGGTGTCAGAGATGAAGCGAAAATGCTGGGCGGACTGGGCATATGCGGACAGCCCTTCTGCTGTTCAAGATTTCTCGGAGACTTCCAGCCTGTGTCAATAAAAATGGCTAAGGAGCAGGGTCTGTCCCTTAACCCGACAAAGATCTCAGGCACCTGCGGAAGACTTATGTGCTGCCTGAAATACGAGCAGAATGCTTACGACGACCTTTTGAAGACCACACCCAAGCAGGGTGCTATCGTAAAGACCACCAGCGGCAGGGGAGTAGTCGAGGAGGTCAATTTGCTTACAGGAAAGCTTAAAGTCAAGCTTGACAACAACGATACCGTGACCACCTTTGATAAGTCCGAGGTGGAGGTAATAAAGGACAGTGTCATTCGTGTTGACAGAAACGAAATGAAAGCTTTAAAATCATTGGAGGATCAGTAAATGCCGTCTTTTCCCATACATCTTGTAGTTGCGGATATGTTGAGCGATGAGCTTGAAATAGTCTCAAAGCCGGATTTTTTCCTGGGCTGTATAGCTCCCGACAGCGTTAATCTCACAGGCTTTGCAAGTCAGGAGATACGCTACGGTGCACATATCCGAAGCGTTGATTATGATATCTGGAAAAAGCAGCTGGCAGAGTTTTATAAACAAAACCTTGACAGGTTCAAAGAACATCCCGACTATCTTAAGGGATATGTTTTTCATTGCGCCACCGATATCGCATGGGATGAAGCGGTGCAGCCGCACCTGTTTGCATATCTTCAGAAGGACGGCAAACTCAGCCGTGAACAGATAACCAAGCTGAAGTGGGAGGAGCTTTTCCGGTTCAACAGTATGGTCATCGGGCTGGACAGCTTTAAAAACTCTGTGTGCCTGCTTGAAAAGGCAGAGCCTATGGATATTGCCACAGTCAGCGTACAGCAGGTGCAGCAGTATCGTGATTATGTGGTCAACGACTATAAGGATAAGATAAGCACCCAGCCACCCGGTTTTTTGTGCATGGCTCATATCACCGCCTGCACACAAAGAACACAGGAGCTTTTCCGGGAACTGATAAAATAATAAATAAGCTTTGGTCGCCTTAAAAGGCAGCCAAAGCTTTTTTGTTTTATATATTTGCACCGCCAAGCCCGAAACTTACGGACAATGCAGAGTCCACCGCACTCATGGAGCCATTGTCCAGCGACCCCATTTTTTCACGCAAACGCCTTTTGTCAAGGGTACGTATCTGTTCCAGCAGAACCACAGAATCCTTGGCAAGTCCGCATTTTTTGCTGTCAAGCTTTATGTGGGTGGGGAGCCTTGCCTTTTCCTGCTGACTGGTTATGGCTGCGGCTATGACCGTGGGGGAGTGACGGTTACCCACATCGTTCTGAACGATAAGTACGGGTCTCAACCCTCCCTGCTCGGAGCCGACCACAGGACTCAGGTCTGCATAATATATCTCACCTCTGTGAACAGTCAAAACAAAACACTCCATTCTAAAGTGGTCTGTGAAGTATCTTCACACTATGATTATTCCCGTCTGTAATTGTTTTAAACACAGCGGGACAGTTTTTTGCCTTGCTGTTATTATAGTATGTGAGATGTATCCCCCTTGTTAATCCTCAAGCATTACACTTTATATTCTCAGCTTACTGATGCCAACGGCAGCAAAACTTGTTTTAAAAAGTTTCTGCCCGTTCATTCATCAAGCATATGATATACCGGATTTAATATGGCGCAGGTATTTGTTCGGCGGCATTTACGGCAGTCTGCAGATCCATGCCGGAAAACTCCTGAGCTCTGAAAAGCCTGCCTGACAACTTATCTTGGGTCAGCACACCGACTATGATTCCGGGGAGAGCGCTTTCAGGTGAATTCGGTGCTTTTTCGCCCCCGAGATCCGTCCTGCACCAACCCGGATCCACCAGATTGATACAAACGTCGGTACCGTTTACCCTGTGTCCCAGGTCAATAGTTATCTTGTCAAGCGCAGCCTTGCTTGCGGAATATCCTGCCTGTTCAGGCTCCAGAGCGATACCGCTTGTGGTGTTCACGATTCTTCCGAAGCCTTTTTCTATCATCTTGGGCATAAAGTGATAGCAAATAACCGCAGGCGCAATGGTGTTGATGTTGAAGCTGATGATGAAATCATCAACAGGAGTGGAGAAATACTCGGTGCGGTAGCCTATCTGAAGTCCTGCATTGTTGAGAACTATGTCCACATCGACACCGAAGGAGTCAATCTCTTTCAGCATAGCCTTGACAGTGTCTATGTCCGAAAGCTCGCAGGCAACAGTCTTTGTCTGAATGCCAAACTGTGCCAGCTCATCGCATACCTTTTGTGAGCTTTGCATTGTCCTGCTGTGAACGATAATGTTGCAGCCGAGCTTAGCCATTTCCGCAGCTGCAAGTCTGCCAAGCCCTCTGCTGGCACCGGTTATAAATACCCATTTGTTTTTAACGTTAAGCATGATATACCTCCCGATCTTATAATTCAGCGTTTGCCGCAATGGTCAGGATCTTGCATACATCATCCCTTGACAGATCCACAAATCCTTTTCTTACGCCATTTATCTTCATGTTGTCAGCCAGCGTGGGAATATCCTCCTGCTTTGCACCCAGTTCTTTAAAGTTTATCGGCATACCGATGCGGTGAAGGAAGCTTCTGAACGCCTTGATGCCTGCAACGGCGGTGCTTTCAGGATCTTCAAAATCCATTGAACATCCGAAAACTCTGGTTGACATCTGTGCAAATCTCATAACATTGTGCTTGTATACAAATTCCATCCACGCAGGCATTACAACTGCAAGACCTGCGCCGTGAGCACAGTCGTAAAGTCCGGAAAGCTCGTGTTCGATGCCATGGCTGTTCCAGTCCTGACTTCTGCCCACACCAACTATGTCATTGTGAGCAACGGTGCCTGCCCACATGATGTTAGCCCTTGCCTGATAATTGTCCGGCTCAGCGATAACTCTCGGTACTTCCTTTATCATGGTGAGCAAAACTGCTTCGCAAAGTCTGTCGGTTATCTCCACCTCAGGGGTGTTTGTAAAGTATCTTTCAAAAACGTGAGCCATAATGTCTGTTGCTCCGCAGGCAGTCTGGTATGCGGGCAGAGTACAGGTGAGCTTTGGATCGAGAATGGAGAATTTAGGTCTTATAAGATCGCTTGTAGTACCTCTTTTCACCATGCCGTCCTCTTTTGTGATTACCGAAGAAGGGGAGCCTTCGCTGCCTGCTGCGGAAATGGTCAGAACGGTCGCAACGGGAAGAGCTTTGGTTATTGCAGCCTTACCGCAGTAAAAATCCCAGAAATCTCCGTCGTAGCAAACACCTGCTGCAATGGCTTTTGAGCTGTCGATCACCGAACCTCCGCCAACAGCGATTATAAGATCAACGCCTTCTTTTTTGCATATTTCAATTCCCTTGTAAACCAGGGTATCCCTTGGGTTAGGCTGAACGCCGCCAAGCTCTGTGTGAGGAATGCCTGCCTTGTCCAGGGACTCTGTCACCTTGCCCACAAGACCGGATCTGACTGCCGAGCCTGAGCCGTAATGCACCATGACCTTAGTTGCACCGTACTTTTTAGCAAGCTCGCCGCATTCGTTCTCCCTGTCCTGTCCGAAAACAAAATGAGTGGGACTGTAAAAATCAAAATTCTCCATAAATACGCCTCCTTAAACAAGATGTAAAATAATGTTCGCCTTTTCGTTTGGTTATAAAAACAGACCGGACCATTCCGAGATTGAACTGACCCCAAAAAGTTAGACAAACTTTTTAAAGAAAAAATATGCAAAGCGACTAAGAGAGATCTTGGTCGCTTTTGTCATGCGGCAGCGAATTTGTATTCAATAGGTGACATACCATCAAGCTTAAGCTTGATGCGCTTTGTGTTGTACCACTCTATGTAAGCGTGAAGCTCGGATATGAAGTGTTCTATTGATGTGAATTCTTGTAAATACAGCAATTCTGTCTTGAGTAATCCGAAGAAGTTTTCTGCACAGGCATTATCAAGACAGTTGCCTTTTCGTGACATACTCTGTCTTATGCCTTTATCTTTGAGCATTTTCTGGTAATG